>NZ_JASZYA010000003.1:0-1217387 GCF_030317215.1 Variovorax sp. J2P1-31 | reverse complement strand
CAACGTCAGCATCACCGTGAAGCTGATCAACCCGATCGCCATGGAAGAAGGTCTGCGTTTCGCCATCCGCGAAGGCGGCCGCACCGTGGGCTCGGGCGTCGTGGCCAAGGTGATTGCGTAATTCCGGAGGGGTATAGCTCAATTGGCAGAGCGTCGGTCTCCAAAACCGAAGGTTGTAGGTTCGATTCCTACTGCCCCTGCCACCTGAGGGTGGCCCCCAAGGCCCGTCGCAACCCGACGGGCTTCGGCGTCTCAAGAGGCGCATTGATTTGAAGGCCCCAGGGCCGCAGGAACTTGCCGAAGATGGCTACAACACAAATCGAGACCGTGAGCACCAGCGCCGACAAGGCAAAGCTGGCGGCCGCGGTCGTGCTCGCAGTGGGCGCCGTCGTGGCGTTCTACCTGCTGGCGCGCCAGGGTTCCCTGGTGCAGTGGGCGGTGCTGCTGGTCGGTCTGGCGGCGGCCGTGGGTGCGTTCGCAAGTTCCGAGAGCGGTCGCCAGCTGTGGGCCTTCGGCCGCGATGCCTGGCGCGAAGTCAAGAAGGTCGTCTGGCCGACCCGCAAGGAAGCCATCCAGATGACGGCCTACGTGTTCGCTTTCGTGGCGGTCATGTCGGTGTTCCTCTGGCTCACCGACAAGACGCTCGAGTGGGTGTTCTTCGACCTCATTCTGGGCTGGAGAAAATAATGACCGACACCGTCGAAACCACGCCGGAAAGCACCCCGGTGCTCGCCGCCCCGACCAATCCGGATTTCCGTTGGTACGTGGTGCATGCCTACTCGGGCATGGAGAAGGCCGTGGAGCGCAACATCACGGAGCGCATCAACCGCGCCGCGATGCAGGACAAGTTCGGCCGCATCATGGTGCCGACCGAAGAAGTGGTCGAGATCAAGAACGGCCAGAAGCGCACCACCGAGCGTCGCTTCTTCCCAGGCTACGTGCTGGTCGAGATGATCATGGACGACGAGAGCTGGCACCTGGTGAAGCACACCAACAAGGTGACCGGTTTCGTCGGCGGCGCGAAGAACCGTCCCGCCCCGATTTCCCAGAAGGAAGTCGAGGACATCGTGAGCCAGATGCAGCAGGGCACCGAGAAGCCCCGCCACAAGGTCGAGTTCATGCCGGGCGAGTTCGTGCGCGTCAAGGAAGGCCCGTTCACCGACTTCAACGGCACCGTCGAGGAAGTCAACTACGAAAAGAGCAAGGTGCGCGTGTCGGTCATGATCTTCGGTCGTGCCACCCCCGTCGAGCTCGAGTTCAGCCAGGTCGAAAAGACTTGATCAGAAGATGACGAGGCTCGACACGAGCCTCGTCATCGTGTGTTGATTGCCACTCCGGCTCGGCAATCAACCGTATCGAAGAGCCGTTAACCCCGGGGAGCCACGGCCGCGTGCCGAGGCGATATCACCCGCAAGGAGCAAAGCATGGCGAAAAAAATCGTCGGCTTCATCAAGCTGCAAGTGCCAGCTGGTAAGGCCAACCCGTCACCGCCCATCGGTCCCGCACTGGGCCAGCGCGGTCTGAACATCATGGAGTTCTGCAAGGCGTTCAACGCCCAGACCCAAGGCGTCGAGCCGGGTCTGCCGCTGCCGGTGGTGATAACCGCCTTCGCGGACAAGAGCTTCACCTTCATCATCAAGACGCCGCCCGCGGTCACCTTGATCAAGAAGGCCATCAAGCTGGACAAGGGTTCGGCCACGCCGCACACCACCAAGGTCGGCAAGATCACGCGCGCTCAGCTCGAAGAGATCGCCAAGGCCAAGATGAAGGATTTGACGGCAGCCGACCTGGATGCCGCCGTTCGTACCATCGCCGGCTCTGCCCGCTCGATGGGCGTGACAGTGGAAGGCGTGTAATGGCCAAGATCACCAAGAAGCAAAAAGCCCTGGTCGGCAAGGTCGACAGCAACAAGCTGTACGCCCTGGTCGATGCCATCGGTCTCGTGAAGGAAGCCGCCACCGCCAAGTTCGATGAATCCATCGACGTGGCCGTGCAACTCGGCATCGATGCGAAGAAGTCGGACCAGGTCGTGCGTGGCGCCGTCGTGCTGCCCAACGGCACCGGCAAGACCAAGCGCGTCGCCGTGTTCGCCCAAGGCGCCAAGGCTGAAGAAGCCAAGGCCGCCGGCGCCGACATCGTCGGCATGGACGACCTGGCTGCCATGGTCAAGGCTGGCGACATGCCTTTCGACGTGGTCATCGCCGCGCCGGACGCCATGCGCGTCGTCGGTACGCTGGGCCAGATCCTCGGCCCGCGCGGCCTGATGCCCAACCCGAAGGTCGGCACGGTCACGCCGGACGTCGCGCAAGCGGTCCGCAACGCCAAGGCCGGTCAGGTGCAGTTCCGCGTCGACAAGGCCGGCATCGTGCACGGCACGATCGGCCGTCGCTCGTTCGACACCGACAAGCTGCAGGGCAACCTGGCAGCGCTGGTCGATGCGCTGGTCAAGGCCAAGCCCGCGACCAGCAAGGGTGTGTACCTGCGCAAGGTGGCAGTGTCGTCGACCATGGGCGTGGGCGTTCGCGTCGACACCCAATCGATCGCGCAGAGCTGATGTGAAGAATTTGCCGCGCCTCTCGGGGTGCGGCGATGTGGTGGGCCGACGCGGCGCTGTGTCACAGCAGCAGGCGCGACGGGCCATCCAAGACCGCTGGCGTGCAGTCCGCTGCACTTAATCGAGGTTCTTCGGAGCCTCAACCAGCGCAGATGGCGATCCCACTGCAAGGAATCCGTTTCCGAAACAGTTGGTCGCTGCATGAAGCGCGTCTGGAGGCCTGGACGAAAGTCCGGCCGAAAGGCGCATTAAAAGGAGTAGACCTTGAGTCTGAATCGCAGTGAGAAAGAAGCGGTCATCGGTGACGTGACCAGCCTCGCCGCAAAAGCTCAAACGCTCGTGCTGGCGGAATACCGTGGCATCACGGTCGCTGATATGACGAAATTGCGCAATACCGCGCGCAGCCAGGGCGTGACGCTCAGCGTGTTCAAGAACACGCTGGCACGCCGTGCTGTCGCGGGAAGCGCTTTCGAAGTCATCGGTGACCAGATGACCGGTCCGCTGATCTACGGCTTTTCCGAAGACGCAGTCGCCGCCGCCAAGGTGGTGGCCGACTTCGCGAAGACCAACGACAAGTTGGTGATTCGCGGTGGTGCGTTCGGCGGCAAGGTCCTGGACGTGAACGGCGTGAAGCAACTGGCCAACATCCCTTCGAAGGAAGTGTTGCTGTCGCAGCTGCTGGGCTTGATGCAATCCCCCGTTTCCCGCACCGCCCGCGTTCTCGCGGCGCTGGCCGAGAAGCGTGGTGGTGGCGAAGCCGCACCCGCCGAAGCACCGGCAGAAGCGCAGGCCGCTTGAGCCTTCGTTTGAATATTCAACCCAATTGTTAGGAAACAAAAATGGCATTCGATAAAGACGCATTTCTGACCGCGCTCGACAGCATGACGGTCCTGGAACTCAACGACCTGGTCAAGGCCATCGAAGAGAAGTTCGGCGTGAGCGCTGCAGCCATGGCTGCACCCGCTGGCGCAGGTGGCGGTGCCGCTGCCGCTGCAGCCGAAGAACAGACCGAATTCAACGTCGTGCTGGTCGAAGCCGGCGCGAACAAGGTTTCGGCGATCAAGGCCGTGCGCGAAATCACCGGCCTGGGCCTCAAGGAAGCCAAGGACCTGGTGGAAGCCGCTCCCAAGGCTGTCAAGGAAGGCCTGTCGAAGGCTGACGCTGAAGCCGCCAAGAAGAAGCTGGAAGAAGCCGGCGCCAAGGTGGAACTGAAGTAATTCAGTCCCCCTCAAGGGCTGGAGGTGCTCGCAAGAGCCCTCCAGCCTTTGCCGCTTTCAGAGCGCACCCGAAAACCGGCCTGTGGGGCCCCTCAAACGGTTTTCGAGTGTCTTCTGACCCCGACTGCAGAAGACCCCTTGGTTCGGGTGATGTGCAACGCATCACTGTCCGCCAACGGCTGGTAGTGGCCAGCCGCCAAGCAGGGGTGCGCAAGCATCTCTGACAAGTCGCGCAAGATCTCAAGCCCCGGAGCTCTCATGGCCCAAACGTCCACGTACAGTTACACCGAACGCAAGCGCATCCGAAAGAATTTCGGCAGCCGCGACAGCGTCGTTGAAATCCCCTACCTGCTGCAGATGCAGAAGGACGCGTACACCGCGTTCCTGCAAGCCGGCATCGCGCCGACGAAGCGCACCATCGACGGCCTGCAAGCCGCGTTCACCGCCGCGTTCCCGATCGTCTCGCACAACGGTTTCGTCGAGATGAAGTTCCTCGAGTACAACCTGGCGAAGCCGGCCTTCGACGTGCGTGAGTGCCAGACCCGTGGTCTGACCTTCGCCTCGGCCGTGCGCGCCAAGGTCCAGCTCATCATCTATGACCGCGAATCGTCGACCTCGCAGTCGAAGGTGGTCAAGGAAGTGAAGGAGCAAGAGGTCTACATGGGCGAAGTGCCGCTCATGACCGAGAAGGGCTCGTTCATCATCAACGGCACCGAACGCGTGATCGTGTCGCAGCTCCACCGTTCGCCGGGCGTGTTCTTCGAACACGACAAGGGCAAGACCCACAGCTCGGGCAAGCTGCTGTTCTCGGCCCGCGTGATCCCCTACCGCGGCTCGTGGCTCGACTTCGAGTTCGACCCGAAGGACATGCTGTACTTCCGCGTCGACCGTCGCCGCAAGATGCCGGTCACGATCCTGCTGAAGGCCATCGGCCTGAACCCGGAATCGATCCTCGCGAACTTCTTCGTGAACGACAACTTCCGCCTGATGGACAGCGGCGCGCAGATGGAATTCGTCGCCGAGCGTCTGCGCGGCGAAGTCGCGCGCTTCGACATCACCGACAAGTCGGGCAAGGTCGTGGTCGCCAAGGACAAGCGCGTCACCGCGCGCCACACGCGTGAGCTCGAGCAGGGCGGCACCACCCACATCAGCGTGCCGGAAGACTTCCTGGTCGGCCGCGTGATCGCGCGCAACATCATCGACCCCGACACCGGCGAAGTGCTGGCCAAGGCCAACGACGAGCTGACCGAAGCGCTGCTGAAGAAGCTGCGCACCTCGGGCGTGCAGGACATCCAGGTCATCTACACCAACGAACTGGATCAGGGCGCGTACATCTCGCAGACCCTGCGCATCGACGAAACGGTCGACGAGTTCGCCGCGCGCGTGGCCATCTACCGCATGATGCGCCCCGGCGAGCCGCCGACGGAAGACGCGGTGCAGGCTCTGTTCCAGCGCCTGTTCTACAACCCGGACACCTACGACCTGTCGCGCGTGGGCCGCATGAAGTTCAACGCCAAGGTCGGTCGCGACGAATCGACCGGCCCGATGGTGCTGACCAACGAGGACATCCTTCACGTCGTGAAGATCCTGGTCGACCTGCGCAACGGCAACGGCGAAGTCGACGACATCGACCACCTGGGCAACCGCCGCGTGCGTTGCGTGGGCGAACTGGCCGAGAACCAGTACCGCACCGGCCTGGCACGGATCGAGAAGGCCGTGAAGGAACGTCTGGGTCAGGCGGAGCAAGAGCCGCTGATGCCGCACGACCTGATCAACAGCAAGCCGATCTCGGCCGCGCTGAAGGAATTCTTCGGTGCTTCGCAGCTGTCGCAGTTCATGGACCAGACGAATCCGCTGTCCGAAATCACCCACAAGCGCCGCGTGTCGGCCCTTGGCCCGGGCGGTCTGACGCGTGAACGCGCCGGCTTCGAAGTGCGCGACGTGCACGTGACCCACTACGGCCGCGTCTGCCCGATCGAAACGCCCGAAGGCCCGAACATCGGCCTGATCAACTCGCTGGCCCTGTACGCCCGCCTGAACGAATACGGCTTCATCGAGACGCCGTACCGCCGCGTGGTCGACAGCAAGGTCACGATGGACATCGACTACCTGTCGGCCATCGAAGAAGGCAAGTACGTGATCGCCCAGGCCAATGCGGCCCTGGACAAGGACGGCGTGCTGACCGGCGACCTGGTGTCCGCGCGTGAAGCCGGCGAATCGATCCTGGTGGGCGCCGAGCGCGTCCAGTACATGGACGTGTCGCCCGCGCAGATCGTGTCGGTGGCCGCTTCGCTCGTGCCCTTCCTGGAGCACGACGATGCGAACCGCGCACTGATGGGCGCCAACATGCAGCGTCAGGCCGTGCCCGTGCTGCGTCCCGAGAAGCCCTTCGTCGGCACCGGCATCGAGCGCGTTTCCGCGGTCGACTCGGGCACCGTCGTGACGGCCACCCGCGGCGGCATCGTCGACTACGTCGATGCGACCCGTGTCGTGGTGCGCGTGAACGACGCCGAAGCGGCCGCCGGTGAAGTCGGTGTGGACATCTACAACCTGATCAAGTATCAGCGTTCGAACCAGAACACCAACATCCACCAGCGCCCGATCGTCAAGCGCGGCGACAAGATCGCCAAGGGCGACGTGGTGGCCGACGGCGCCTCGACCGACCTCGGCGAACTGGCCCTGGGCCAGAACATGCTGATCGGCTTCATGCCGTGGAACGGCTACAACTTCGAAGACTCGATCCTGATCTCCGAACGCGTGGTCGCCGAAGACCGCTACACCTCGATCCACATCGAGGAACTGGTGGTGATGGCCCGCGACACCAAGCTGGGTGCCGAAGAAATCACGCGCGACATCCCGAACCTGGCCGAGCAGCAGCTCAACCGCCTGGACGAATCCGGGATCATCTACGTCGGCGCCGAAGTGCAGCCGGGCGACACGCTGGTGGGCAAGGTCACGCCGAAGGGCGAGACCACGCTGACGCCGGAAGAGAAGCTGCTGCGCGCCATCTTCGGCGAGAAGGCTTCCGACGTGAAGGACACCTCGCTGCGCGTGGACCAGGGCTCGCAAGGCACCGTGATCGACGTGCAGGTGTTCACCCGCGAAGGCATCACGCGCGACAAGCGCGCCCAGCAGATCATCGACGACGAACTCAAGCGCTTCCGCCTGGACCTGAACGACCAGCTGCGCATCGTCGAAGCCGACGCCTTCGACCGGATCGAGAAGCTGCTCAACGGCCGCACCGCCAACGGCGGCCCGAACAAGCTGGCCAAGGGCACCAAGCTCGACAAGGCGTACCTCGCCTCGATCGAGAAGTTCCACTGGTTCGACATCCGCCCGGCGGAAGACGAAGTCGCTTCGCAGCTCGAGTCGATCAAGAACTCGCTCGAGCAGACGCGCCACAGCTTCGACCTCGCGTTCGAGGAAAAGCGCAAGAAGCTCACGCAGGGCGACGAGCTGCCCGCGGGCGTGCTCAAGATGGTCAAGGTCTACCTGGCCGTCAAGCGCCGCCTGCAACCCGGCGACAAGATGGCCGGCCGTCACGGCAACAAGGGTGTGGTGTCGAAGATCGTTCCGGTCGAAGACATGCCCCACATGGCCGACGGCACGCCGTGCGACATCTGCCTGAACCCGCTGGGCGTGCCTTCGCGGATGAACGTGGGCCAGGTGCTGGAAGTGCATCTGGGCTGGGCCGGCAAGGGCATCGGCCAGCGCATCGGTGACCTGCTGCAGGCCGAATCGAAGATCGCCGAACTGCGCGCCTTCTTCGACAAGCTCTACAACGGCTCGGGCCGCAAGGAAGACCTCAGCACGCTGAGCGACACCGACGTGCTCGAGATGGCCGCCAACCTGTCGTCCGGCGTGACCTTCGCGACCCCCGTGTTCGACGGCGCGACCGAAGAGGAAATCGGCGGCATGCTGCAGCTGGCCTACCCCGACGAGATCGCCAAGCTCAAGGGCCTGACCGAATCGCGCACCCAGGCCTACCTGTACGACGGCCGCACCGGCGACCAGTTCGAGCGTCCCGTGACCGTGGGCTACATGCACTTCTTGAAGCTGCACCACTTGGTCGACGACAAGATGCACGCGCGTTCCACCGGCCCGTACTCGCTGGTCACGCAGCAACCGCTGGGCGGCAAGGCCCAGTTCGGCGGCCAGCGTTTCGGTGAAATGGAAGTGTGGGCGCTGGAAGCCTACGGCGCCGCCTACGTGCTGCAGGAAATGCTGACGGTGAAGTCCGACGACGTGGTCGGCCGCACCAAGGTCTACGAGTCGATCGTCAAGGGCGAACACTCCATCGAAGCCGGCATGCCGGAATCGTTCAATGTGCTGGTCAAGGAAATCCGTTCCCTGGGCCTCGACATCGAACTCGAACGTTCATAAGCAGGAAAGAATCACATGAAGTCTTTACTCGACCTGTTCAAGCAATTCACGCCGGATGAGCATTTCGATGCCATCAAGATCGGCATGGCTTCGCCCGAGAAGATCCGTTCGTGGTCTTTCGGCGAGGTGAAGAAGCCCGAGACGATCAACTACCGCACCTTCAAGCCCGAACGCGACGGCCTGTTCTGCGCCAAGATCTTCGGGCCCATCAAGGACTACGAATGCCTGTGCGGCAAGTACAAGCGCCTCAAGCACCGCGGCGTGATCTGCGAGAAGTGCGGCGTTGAAGTCACGCAGACCAAGGTGCGTCGCGAGCGCATGGGTCACATCGACCTGGCCGCGCCCTGCGCCCACATCTGGTTCCTGAAGTCGCTGCCGTCGCGTCTGGGCCTGGTGCTCGACATGACGCTGCGCGACATCGAACGCGTGCTGTACTTCGAAGCGTACGTGGTGACCGACCCCGGCATGACCCCGCTGAAGAAGTTCAGCATCATGTCCGAGGACGACTACGACACGAAGCGCAAGGAATTCGGTGACGAGTTCATCGCCAAGATGGGCGCCGAAGGCATTCGCGACCTGCTCGAAGGCATCGAACTCGACAGCGAGATCGAACGCCTGCGTGGCGACCTGACCGGCTCCGAAGTCAAGGTCAAGAAGAACTCCAAGCGCCTCAAGGTGCTGGAAGCCTTCCGCAAGTCGGGCATCAAGCCACAGTGGATGGTGCTCGAAGTGCTGCCCGTGCTGCCGCCGGACCTGCGTCCGCTGGTGCCGCTGGACGGCGGCCGCTTCGCGACCTCCGACCTGAACGACCTGTACCGCCGCGTCATCAACCGCAATTCGCGCCTGCGCCGCCTGCTGGAGCTCAAGGCACCGGAAATCATCGCGCGCAACGAGAAGCGGATGCTGCAGGAAGCGGTCGACTCGCTGCTGGACAACGGCCGTCGCGGCAAGGCCATGACGGGCGCCAACAAGCGCGCACTGAAGTCGCTGGCCGACATGATCAAGGGCAAGAGCGGTCGTTTCCGCCAGAACTTGCTGGGCAAGCGCGTGGACTACTCGGGCCGTTCGGTCATCGTGGTGGGCCCGACGCTCAAGCTGCACCAGTGCGGCCTGCCCAAGCTGATGGCGCTCGAGCTGTTCAAGCCCTTCATCTTCTCGCGCCTCGAAGCCATGGGCATCGCGACGACGATCAAGGCTGCCAAGAAGGAAGTCGAATCGGGCACGCCGGTGGTCTGGGACATCCTGGAAGAGGTGATCAAAGAGCACCCGGTGATGCTGAACCGTGCGCCCACGCTGCACCGTCTGGGCATCCAGGCCTTCGAACCCATCCTGATCGAAGGCAAGGCGATCCAGCTGCACCCGCTGGTCTGCGCGGCCTTCAACGCCGACTTCGACGGCGACCAGATGGCCGTCCACGTGCCGCTGTCGGTGGAAGCACAGATGGAAGCCCGCACGCTGATGCTGGCCTCCAACAACGTGCTGTTCCCGGCGTCGGGCGAACCGTCGATCGTTCCTTCGCAGGACGTGGTGCTGGGTCTGTACTACACGACCCGCGACCGCATCAACGGCAAGGGCGAGGGCCTGATCTTCTCCGACATCGGTGAAGTCCAGCGCGCGCTCGACGCCAACGAAGTCGAACTCACCGCCAAGGTGGCGGTGCGGATCACGGAATACACCAAGAACAAGGAAACCGGCGAATTCACGCCGTCGACCTCGCTCGTGGACACCACCGTGGGCCGTGCCCTGCTGTCCGAGATCCTGCCCAAGGGCCTGCCGTTCTCGAACATCAACAAGGCGCTGAAGAAGAAGGAAATCTCCAAGCTCATCAACGTGAGCTTCCGCAAGTGCGGCCTCAAGGAGACCGTGGTCTTCGCCGACAAGCTGCTGCAGAACGGTTTCCGTCTCGCGACCAAGGCCGGCATCTCGATCGCCATCGGCGACATGCTGGTGCCCGCTGAAAAGCACGGCATCATCGATCGCTCGGCCAAGGAAGTGAAGGAGATCGAACAGCAGTACGTCTCCGGCCTGGTGACCTCCGGCGAGCGCTACAACAAGGTGGTGGACATCTGGGGCAAGGCCGGCGACGAAGTGTCGAAGGTCATGATGTCCAAGCTGTCGAAGGAACGCGTGATCGACCGCCACGGCAAGGACGTCGAGCAGGAATCGTTCAACTCGATCTACATGATGGCCGACTCGGGTGCACGCGGTTCCGCCGCGCAGATCCGCCAGGTGGCCGGCATGCGGGGCCTGATGGCCAAGCCCGACGGCTCCATCATCGAGACGCCCATCACCGCGAACTTCCGCGAAGGCCTGAACGTGCTGGAGTACTTCATCTCCACCCACGGTGCCCGTAAGGGTCTGGCCGACACCGCGCTGAAGACCGCGAACTCGGGTTACCTGACGCGTCGTCTGGTCGACGTGACCCAGGACTTGGTCGTGATCGAGCAGGACTGCGGCACGCACGGCGGCTACCTGATGCGCGCCATCGTCGAAGGCGGTGAAGTCATCGAATCGCTGCGCGACCGAATCCTCGGCCGCTCGGCCGCCGACGACGTGCTGCACCCGGAAAACCGTTCGGTGCTGCTCAAGGCCGGCGAGATGTTCGACGAGGACAACATCGAAGAGCTCGAGGCGCAAGGCGTCGACGAGGTCAAGGTGCGTACCGCGCTGACCTGCGAAACCCGCTTCGGCATCTGCGCGACCTGCTACGGCCGCGACCTGGGCCGCGGCGGCCTGATCAACATCGGCGAAGCCGTCGGTGTGATCGCCGCGCAGTCGATCGGCGAACCCGGCACGCAGCTGACGATGCGTACCTTCCACATCGGTGGTGCCGCTTCGCGCGCCGCCGTCGCCTCGAGCGTGGAAGCCAAGTCGAACGGCTCGATCGGCTTCAACGCCACGATGCGCTACGTGACCAACAGCAAGAACGAGCTGGTCGTGATTTCGCGTTCGGGCGAGATCATCATCCATGACGAGCATGGCCGCGAGCGTGAACGCCACAAGGTGCCGTACGGCGCCATCCTGGCGGTCAAGGCGGACCAGCAGGTCAAGGCCGGCCTGATCCTGGCCAACTGGGATCCGCTGACGCGTCCCATCATCACCGAGTTCGCGGGCAAGGCCTTGTTCGAGAACGTCGAGGAAGGCCTCACCGTGGCCAAGCAGGTCGACGAAGTGACCGGCCTGTCCACGCTGGTGGTGATCGATCCAAAGCGCCGCGGCGCTGCCAAGGTCGTGCGTCCCCAGGTGAAGCTCATCGACGCCTCGGGCGCCGAAGTGAAGATCCCGGGCACCGACCACTCGGTGACGATCGGCTTCCCGATCGGCGCCCTGGTGCAGATCCGCGACGGCCAGGACGTGGGCCCCGGCGAAGTGCTGGCGCGTATTCCGGTCGAAGGCCAGAAGACCCGCGACATCACCGGCGGTCTGCCGCGGGTGGCCGAGCTGTTCGAAGCCCGCTCGCCCAAGGACAAGGGCATGCTGGCCGAGATGACCGGTACCGTGTCGTTCGGCAAGGAGACCAAGGGCAAGCTGCGCCTGCAGATCACCGATCCCGAAGGCGGCATCTACGAAGAGCTCGTGCCCAAGGAAAAGAACATCCTGGTGCACGAAGGCCAGGTGGTGAACAAGGGCGAGTCGGTGGTCGACGGTCCGGCGGATCCGCAGGACATCCTGCGCCTGCTGGGTTCGGAAGAACTGGCGCGCTACATCGTGGACGAAGTGCAGGACGTGTACCGCCTGCAGGGCGTGAAGATCAACGACAAGCACATCGAGGTGATCGTTCGCCAGATGCTGCGTCGCGTCGTGGTCGACAACATCGGCGACACCGGCTACATCTCCGGCGAACAGGTCGAACGCAGCGAAATGCTCAACACCAACGACGCCCTGCGCGCCGAAGGCAAGATCCCCGCGACGTTCACCAACCTGCTGCTGGGTATCACGAAGGCATCGCTGTCGACCGACTCGTTCATCTCCGCCGCATCGTTCCAGGAAACGACGCGCGTGCTGACCGAAGCCGCGATCATGGGCAAGCGCGACGAGCTGCGCGGCCTGAAGGAAAACGTGATCGTGGGTCGCCTGATCCCGGCCGGCACCGGCATGGCCTACCACCAGGCCCGCCGCGCCAAGGACCAGATGGACGAGGCCGAGCGCCGCGCCATCGCCGAGTCCGAAGCGGCTGAACTGGCCGGCAGCGGCACGGAAGAGGCGACGACCGCCACGGTCGACGCCAGCGAAGGCACCGCCACCGAGTAAACGGCGGCTTCCTCCCCGGCCATGAACGGCCCCCTGCGCCCTCCTGCCCCTTTGTGGCCGGGGGGCGTTTTTTCATTCGAACGGCCTGGGTGCGGCATGCCGCCCGAGGTCCCTTCTTCTGGTGCGAGAACGTGCTGAGTCGTCTTCCGCCTCTGCTGCCCTACTGGATCGGCGCGGCCATCCTGCTGTTCTGGTTCGTCGGCGCCTACAACCGGCTGGTGCGCCTGCGCTCGGCCGCCCTGCAGGCCTATGCCACGCTCGACGCGGCCCTGCTGCGCCAGCTCGACTTCGTGCAGGCGCACGTCCAGGCGCAGGCGAAGGAGGGCGAGGACGCGGTTTCGCCCGCCATCGTGTCGCTGCGCGCGAGCACGCTGCAGTTGACGACCCTGCTGGCCGCCACGCGGCTGCGCCCGCTCGATCCGGCCGCCATGGCGGCGCTCGACACGGCGCTGTACGTGATGCTCACCGGCTGGCAGCGGCTCTATCCCGACGCGGTCAACAGCTTCGAGGTCGACGGCACGCTGTCGCGGCGGCAGCCGCTGCCCGACACGCCCTCCGAGCCGGATGCCGGCCTGGCGACGCAGCCGGCCGGCCAGGCGGTGCCCTGGCCCGAACCCTCGGCCACGGCCGAGATCGCGCGCCACCAGTTCAACCTCGCGGTGCAGCACTACAACAGCGCCGTCGGGCAGTTCCCGGCGCTGATCGTGGCCTGGGTCATGCAGCTGCGCCGGGCGGCCCCCATGAAGTAAGCCCCGGTGCCCGGGCCTTTCCGCCACACGCGTTGCCGCCCCGCGGCATTCCTTCTTCCGCCATTGTTACCATCCACCGCTTGTCAGACCTCTCCGAACCCTCCCTCTCGCCGCCGCTCTGGCGGCAACTCCAGCTCACCGCCCAGGCGCTGGCGGCCATTCGCGCGGGCACCTCGGGCTCGGTCGCCTTCGAGCTGGTCGAGCCGGCGCTGCGGCCGGGCGTGCAGTCGCTGGGCTTCCAGGTGCTGCGCCGGCTGGGCCGCGCCGAGGCCCTGCGCCGCCACCTGGCCAAGCGCACGCCGCCGCCGCCGGCCGACGCGCTGCTGTGCACCGCGCTCGCGCTGGCCTGGGACCCGGCGTCCTCGCCCTACGAGCCTTTCACGCTGGTCGACCAGGCGGTCGAGGCCGCCAAGCGCAACCCCACGACGCGCGCCCAGGCCAGCTTCATCAATGCCTGCCTGCGCCGCTTCCTGCGCGAGCGCGACGAACTGGTGGCCGCCACCGAACACGAGCCGGTAGCGCAGTGGAACCATCCGCGCTGGTGGATCGAGCGCCTCAAGCGCGACCATCCGCGCGACTGGCAGCGCGTGCTCGCGGCCGACAACCAGCAGGCGCCGATGACGCTGCGGGTCAATCGCCGGAAGACCTCGGTGGCGTCGTACCTGCTCGCCCTGCGCCATGACGGCCAGCAGGGCTGGCCTGTCGGCGACGATGGGGTGCAGCTGGCCCAGCCGCGGCCCGTGCTGCAGCTGCCGGGCTTCGCCGCCGGCGAGGTCTCGGTGCAGGATGCCGCGGCCCAGCTGGCGGCCGCGCTGCTGCTCGACGGACTGCCCGCGCCCCGGCCCGGCGCCGCCCCGCTGCGCGTGCTCGACGCCTGCGCGGCCCCGGGCGGCAAGACCGCGCATCTGCTCGAACGCGCGGGCTCGACCGCGATCGAGGTGACGGCGCTGGAGGTCGATGCCGCGCGCAGCCGCCGCATCGACGAGACCCTGGCCCGGCTGGACCTGCAGGCCCGGGTGGTGGTGGCCGACGCGGGCCGCCCGCGCGGCTG
The DNA here is from genome assembly GCF_030317215.1 of Variovorax sp. J2P1-31. Lineage (NCBI taxonomy): Bacteria > Pseudomonadati > Pseudomonadota > Betaproteobacteria > Burkholderiales > Comamonadaceae > Variovorax > Variovorax sp. J2P1-31. Next base: position 1,203,182 of record NZ_JASZYA010000003.1, on the reverse strand, counting down.
GTGGGACGGCCAGCCCTACGACGCGATCCTGCTCGACGCGCCCTGCACGGCCTCGGGCATCGTGCGGCGCCATCCCGACGTGCGCTGGCTGCGCCGCGAGAGCGACACCCCCCAGCTCGCACAGCAGCAGGCGATGCTGCTGGCCGCGCTCTGGCCGCTGGTCCGCCCCGGCGGACGGCTGCTTTATTGCACCTGCTCGGTCTTCCGGGAAGAGGGCTCCTACCAGATCGAGGCGTTTCTTGCGCACAACACCGATGCCCGATTGCTGCCTTCCCCGGGCCATTTGCTGCCCCAAGGCGGCGGCAATGGGCGCGGCGTCCCGGACAATCCCCTGGGTGATCACGACGGTTTCTTCTACGCCCTGCTCGAAAAGCCCGCCCGCTGACCGGCGCGGCCTGGCCGCGGCCTGGGCGCGGGGGCGTGGGGCGATGCTGTTGCTGCTGGCCTGCCTGTTCTTCTGGCTGGTCAGCCTCTGGCCGGCCCCGGCGGCGGCCCAGCAGCACGGGGCCTCGGTCACCCAGCTGCGCCTCGAGCGTGGCGACGACGGCGTCTACCTGAGCGCCGCCGTGCAGTTCGAGCTGCCGACCCTGGTCGAGGACGTGCTCATGAAGGGCATCGCGGTGCACTTCGTGGCCGAGGCCGAGCTCTACCGCGAGCGCTGGTACTGGACCGACCGCAAGGTCGCGCAGGTCTCGCGCTACATGCGGCTGGCCTACCAGCCGCTGACCCGGCGCTGGCGGCTCAACGTGGCGCCGGTGCCGATCAGCGGCAACGCGGGCTTCGGCGTCTCGCTCAACCAGAACTTCGACACGCTGGAAGAGGCGCTCGATGCCGTCAAGCGCATCGGCCGGCTGAGGCTGGGCGACGAGGCCGAGATCGGCGAGGACGTGGCCCATCCGGTGGTGTTCCGCTTCCGGCTCGACACCTCGCAACTGCCGCGGCCGTTCCAGATCGGCGTGGTCGGCCTGTCCGAATGGGACATCACGGCCGAACGCAGCGCGCGGCTGAGCATGGACAAGGCGCGATGACCCCCGCCGACCCGCGCGCCGCCGCGGCGGCCAAGGCGGCCGGCCGGGCGCGGGCGGTGCGCTGGGCGGTCGGCGTGATCGCCGCGCTTGTCACGGCCATGGGCCTGGTGCTGATGTTCCTGCTGGCGGTCGCCACCAACAACCGCGCGCTCTACGAGCAGAACTACGCGCGCCTCTTCGGCATCAACGTGGTGGTCGCGACGCTGCTGATGCTGGTGATCGGCTGGGTCGCGTTCCGGCTGGTGCGGCGGCTGCGCCAGGGCAAGTTCGGCAGCCGGCTGCTGATCAAGCTGGCGGCCATCTTCGCGCTGGTCGGCGTGGTGCCGGGCGTGCTGGTGTATTTCGTGTCCTACCAGTTCGTCTCGCGTTCGATCGAGAGCTGGTTCGACGTCAAGGTCGAGGGCGCGCTCGACGCCGGCCTGAACCTGGGGCGCGCCACGCTCGACTCGCTGGCCGCCGACCTCGCGACCAAGACCCGCGCCGCCAGCAGCCAGCTGGCCGACGTGCCCGACACCAGCGCCGGCCTGCAGCTCGAGCGCATGCGCGACCAGCTGGGCGCCAGCGACGTGGTGCTCTGGACCGGGTCCGGCCAGCTGATCGCCGGCGCGGGCGCCTCGCGCTTCCAGCTCAACCCCGAGCGGCCCACGCCGCAGCAGTTCCGCCAGGTGCGCGCCGACCGCGTGATTTCGCACATCGAGGGCCTGGACGAGGTGCAGTCCCAGACCACCGGCCCGCCGGTGGCGCCGGCCAGCGTGCGGGCCCTGGCGCTGGTGCAGCGCCCGGGCTTCGACTTCGACACCGACCCGCGCTTCCTGCAGGTCACCCAGCCCCTGCCGCCGGCGGTGGTCGCCAACGCGCTGGCCGTGCAGGAGGCCAACCGCGAATACCAGGAGCGCTCGCTGGCGCGCGAGGGCCTGCGCCGCATGTACATCGGCACGCTCACGCTGTGCCTGTTCCTGGCCGTGTTCGGCGCGGTGCTGCTGGCGGTGCTGTTCGGCAACGGCCTCGCGCGGCCGCTGCTGGTGCTGGCCGACGGCGTGCGCCAGGTGGCGGGCGGCGACCTGCGGCCCACCACGGTGCTGCAGGGCAAGGACGAACTGGGCGGCCTCACGCGCTCCTTCGCGGTCATGACCCAGCAGCTGGCCGATGCGCGCGCGGCCGTCGAGCAGACGGTGGGCGAGCTCGATGCCGCACGCGGCAACCTGCAGACCATCCTCGACAACCTGACCTCGGGCGTGATCGTGCTCGACCAGGCGGGCACCGTGCTGTCGACCAACCCCGGCGCCACCCGCGTGCTGCGCGCGCCGCTGGCCGCCTACGAGGGCCAGCCGCTGCGCGACGTGCCCGGCCTGGCGGCCTTCGCGCACAACGTGCAGCAGCAGTTCGACGACTTCGAGGTCGAGCGCGCCCAGCACGGGCTCGACCACTGGCAGCATGCCTTCGAGCTGCACGCCAACAACTTCGGCATGGCCCAGCAGGACGCGATCAACATCGTCGCGCGTGGCGCGGAACTGCCGGGCGCCGCGCGGCTGCTGGTGTTCGACGACATCTCCGAGATCGTCTCGGCCCAGCGCGCGCAGGCCTGGGGCGAGGTCGCGCGCCGGCTGGCGCACGAGATCAAGAACCCGCTCACGCCGATCCAACTGTCGGCCGAGCGGCTGGAGATGAAGCTGGCCGGCAAGGTCGCGCCGCCCGAGCAGGCCATCCTCACCAAGTCGGTCAAGACCATCGTCGACCAGGTCGATGCCATGAAGCGGCTGGTCAACGAATTCCGCGACTACGCACGCCTGCCGGCGGCCGACCTCAAGCCGGTCGACCTCAACGCGCTGGTGGCCGACGTGCTCCAGCTCTACGGCGCCGACAACGCCCCGATCGCGCTGCGCAGCGAACTGGACGAGCGCTGCCCGCCGATCCGCGGCGATGCCCAGCAGATCCGCCAGGTGATCCACAACCTGTTGCAAAACGCCCAGGACGCGGCCGAGACCGCGGCCGCGGGCACCGGGCGCGCGGGCGAGGTGGTGATCCGGACCCGGCTGGGCGATTCGGGCCAGCGGGTGCGGCTCACCGTGCAGGACAGCGGCCCCGGCTTCGCGGAGAACATCCTCAAGCGGGCCTTCGAGCCCTACGTCACGACCAAGGCCCGGGGCACCGGACTGGGCCTGGCCGTGGTCAAGAAGATCGCCGACGAGCACGGCGCGCGGATCGAGCTTTCCAACCGCACGGTCGACGGGGCTGTGGCCGGCGCGCAAGTCTCGTTATCATTCGCGTTGGCAGGCGAGCCGCGCGTAGCGGTCGCTCACACCGAAGAATCGAAACCATCCATCGTCTGAGGCCTGCAGCAGCGCGTGGATGGTCCGGCCGACGGACCCGTCTCATACGCGGACAACGCAGCAGCAGCAACAAAGACTCATGGCAAACATCCTCGTGGTCGACGACGAGCTGGGCATCCGGGACCTGCTCTTTGAAATTCTCAATGACGAGGGCCACCACGTGGAACTCGCCGAGAACGCCGCCGAGGCGCGTGCCGCCCGGCAGCGCGCGCGGCCCGACCTGGTGCTGCTCGACATCTGGATGCCCGACACCGACGGCGTGACACTGCTCAAGGAGTGGTCCACCGCGGGCCTGCTGAGCATGCCGGTGATCATGATGAGCGGCCACGCCACCATCGACACCGCGGTCGACGCCACGCGCATCGGTGCCTTCGCCTTCCTCGAGAAGCCCATCACCATGCAGAAGCTGCTCAAGGCCGTGGAGCAGGGCCTGGCGCGCGAGAGCGCGCGCCGCGCGGCCGCGAGCGTGGTGCCGGTGGCCAGCGGCTTTGCCGCCGCCGTCGTCACCACCACGGGCGAGGGCGCGCTCGTCGCCAGCCCCCACAACGTGGTGACGGCCGTGGTCGACCCCGGCCCGCAGTCGCGCCAGAGCTTCGACCTCGACCGCCCGCTGCGCGACGCGCGCGACGGCTTCGAGAAGGCCTACTTCGAGTTCCACCTGGCGATGGAGAACGGCTCGATGACCCGCGTGGCCGAGAAGACCGGCCTGGAGCGCACCCATCTTTATAGAAAACTCAAGCAGTTGGGCGTCGATCTGTCGAGAGGTCGAAAAAGCGCTGTATAATCGCAGGCTGCACACATGGCCCGGTAGCTCAGTTGGTAGAGCAGCGGATTGAAAATCCGCGTGTCGTTGGTTCGATTCCGACCCAGGCCACCATCTTTCTTTCTCAGTAGATCCCAAGTCAGCTCACAAGTCCTTGTAAATCAAGGGCTTAGCCTGAAAAGGCGGCTCAAGCGGTGTCACTGAATCCCAGAACGTCCCGTTCTTGCGTGTACCCCTAGGTGTACCCCAGACTGATTTTTAACTTCAGTCTCTCCGGGGGTACACCATGGGACAGCTCACCGAACTCCAGATCAAAGCGGCCAATCCGCGCGGCAACGAATACCTGCTTTCTGACGGCGAAGGGCTCTACCTTCGCGTCAGGCCGAACGGCAAGGTATGGATCTACCGGTACAAGCAGGCAGGCAAACAGGCAAAGCTCAGCTTGGGCGCCTATCCGGTAGTAGGCCTAGCACTGGCGCGAAAGAAGGCCCGGGAAGAGGGCGAGAAACGAGCAGGCGGGATTGACCCGCGGGAGTCCCGCCGGGATCAAGCTGAGCGCGATAGGGCGGCGAAGCTCAATACATTTGAGTTGATGGCGCGAGCTTGGCACGCGCAAGCCCAGAAAGACCGTGAATGGTCCCTGAACTACGCCGAAAAGGTCATGCGGCATCTGGAGCTGCACATCTTTCCGTGGCTTGGCTCTTTGACTATGGAGGCTATCAAGCCAACCGAACTCGTGCGCTGCCTGCACCGTATCAAGGAGCGGGGCAATCTTGAGACCGCGCAACGCGTGCGAGAGGTCGTCCAGCACGCCTTCCAGTACGCAGTGGACGTCGGGGCATTGGAGCCAGCAAAGAATTTTGTGAATAGCCGGACCGGCGGCCTGCCGCCACCACGCGCGCGTCACTATCCCGCCATCACAGATCCAGGGAAACTGGGTCAACTGCTACGCGACATCCGCGGCTACAACGGCCACGTCATAACGCGCGCCGCGCTTCAGCTGTCCCCAATGCTGTTTCAGCGCCCAGGGCAATTGCGCCTCGCAGACTGGGAGGACATCGATTTCGAGAAGGCCCTGTGGCGATGCCCTCCCGAAAAGATGAAGCTACGCGAATGGATGAAGCGGGACATTCGGACGCCGGCCCACGTGGTCCCGTTGCCTACGCAAGCGATCGACATTCTCCGCGACATCTTTCCGCTTACAGGACCGGCCGGTCCCATCTTCAAAAGCATGGCGAAGCGCTCGGAGGCAAGCCGATATATGAGCGACAACACCCTAAACAGTGCTTTACGAACACTCGGCTACGACACGAGGGAGCAAATTACGGGGCACGGCTTCCGCGCCACGGCGCGAACCCTTATCCGAGAGCTGCTGGGATGGGACCGTGACGTGATTGAGCGCCACCTTGCCCATGTATCAGACGAGGAACTAGGCGGCAGCTACGACCGCGCCACCTTCCTGGCCCAACGTCGTGAAATGGTTCAGCTATGGGCCAATTTGCTCGACGACCTGGCAGAAGAAAAATCAGTAACCCCGTGGATTGAGCTGCGCGGCCTCACTCCAAAACCGAGGCATGAGCCCCTAGGGGGACCGGCTGAAGCGCCCAGGCTTGCCGCGTAAGCACGCCATAGTTCTCTGGGTCATCGATCCACTGTTGCAAAGTGGCGCTAGACCACGCCGAGGCGCGACCGCCAAGATGGACGGGCGCTGGAAATCGGCCCTCGGCAACGCGGCGATAGATGGTGGACCTGCTCAGAGCCGTGATCCGCATGACATCGCGTAACCGGTAGAACGCGGGGGGAGCCTTGGAAATGCTGGGTTTGGGCAGCGACTGATGAAAGTGCATGTCGATCTCGATATGGTCCAAATGCCCAAGAATGCGTCCCATAGCGTTCCAGGCAAACTCACGGCAGCAACCCGCAGCGCAGCAGGTACAAGCTAGCGGTTCCCTTGGGTTCAGGCGTGTTCAAGTCCGCTCGAGAAACGATAGCTACCTGCCCCAGAATCTGTTTACACTGTTACAAAATGAACAGATAGGCATGCCCGGCGTGGGAAATGCCGATTCCACGGAGGCATTTTGGTCATCACACCTCGTCATGAGAGCATTGCAGGACTGTTCGGTCCCACGAGAATCTTCAGGGTGCCGAAGTACCAGCGCCACTATGCGTGGACCGCCGAAGAGATCGATGACCTCAAGGCAGATCTTGCCGGCAGCCTGAAGGCGCGAAAGGCATCGCAGGAGCGCCCACATTTTTTCGGCGGCCTGGTGACAGTGGCCAGACCGCATGCCGGAAGCGCGACCAAGCTTGAAGTTATAGATGGACAGCAGCGCCTCGCGACGTTTGTGATCTTGGTCGCGCAAGTCATAAACGTAATGTTGGAGCTTTCTACAAAGCTTGTCGCGGATGCAGATGGCTCTTTGCGCAAATTTCTCGAAGACCGTGCAGGCACGCTGCGCGCCCAGTTCTTGCGACTGGACGACACGGTTTCCCTCAAGGTTGAGGACGTCGCCCGTCTGGAGCTCTCAAAGCCAGACTACCTGTTCTTTGTGCAATTGATTCAAGGGAACAATCCCGACGACGCCGAGCGAACGTCCCACAAGCTCCTCAAGGCGGCCTACGTATCGCTTGGCAAGTACATCGCCGACCTTGTTGCCCAGGAATCAATTGATCATCAAAAAGTCACTCAGCTTGCCAATATTGCGAAAGTCTTGGAGGTCGACTGGACGGTGATCCACATGGAAACAACCACTGTCCAACATGCATACAACCTTTTCCAAGTCCTCAACGATCGCGGTGTTGGACTCACGGAAGGCGAGCTATTGCGTGCGAAGACGATGGAGGTCTTGGATGCCGTCGCAACTCAAGAGCAGCTGGATCGAATCGAAAAATGTTGGGACGACATCCTAAGTGAGGCTCCAGGCCGGGTCGAAGAAGTCTTGCGATGGATATTCGCGTCACACACTGGGAAACGGCCGGGCAAGACGACGCTCTATGATGAATTTCTTCAGCATCTCATCCCTAGCCACCCCGCTGTTCTTACGGCAAGTCAAGCTGCTAGCCTGGTAACCGCTGTCGAGGACCTCGGAAAGGACTTCAAGAAGATCGCCTTGATGTTGGACGGACAATGGCCACTGCCAGGTCATTCAACTGTCACTGCTTGGGACCGAGACCGGTTGGGGCTGCTGCTCCGCGAGTTGAAACACACGAACTGCATCCCGCTGCTGATCGCCGCCACTGCGCTGAAGCAGAAAACGTTCTCCGATATCGTTCAGATGTTGGAGCGGTTCGTCTTTCGCTATAAAAGTGTTTCGAATGCTCATATCGGACCTGCGACCAACGTTTATAACAAGCATGCGGTGGCAATTAGGGCTGCCCCATCGACATATAAAGTGACGACGCTAAGGGCAGATTTGCAACCGCTCTTGCTTACCCACGCCAGCGACAGTCGGTTCACGACCGCCCTTGGCGAATTGGAGTACTCAACCCTTGCAAGTAACAAAACGATCAAGTACTTCCTGATGACCATCGAGCACTATGCCCGCTGGTATCAGGACGGTGCGAACGGGGCCCCGGTGTGCAAAGACAAGTCTCGGGTTCTCGACTTTGCCAATACAACTCTCGAGCACATTTACCCACAAAACAGCTCGCCGAGCGATCCCCACTTAACACCGGTCGTACAGTCACTAGGCAATCTCACCATTCTCGGGCCAACAGACAATGATGCAGTAGGCAACAAGCCATTTCTACAGAAGAAGGCGGTATTTGCCAAGTCAACCATCTCACTCAATGTCCAGATTTCATCCCTAGCGGTTTGGAACGTGGCGGCCGTCAATGCCTGGAAAGAAGGACTCAAGACGATGGCTCTGAAGATATTTGTGGTCTGAACCGTCATGAAGTACGGCCATGACCAACGGATCCACGGTATCGGGCTCACCAGCGTAGAAGCTGCAGGGCTTGGCTAGTCATGAGCCTCCAGAGCATCAAGCCAAAGATCTCCTATCGATCAGACGCGGGGAACGTCGTCGATGACTTCTATGTGCCGTGCATGACCAATGCGGTGCTGTACCGTCGTGCGGTTGGATACTTCACCAGCGGGTCGTTGAGCCTCGCCGCGCGCGGCGCCGCACGGTTGATCAAGTCGGGAGGGAAAATTCAGCTGATTACCTCGCCGCAGCTGTCTGCCGAGGACACCGAAGCCATCGAGAAGGGCTACGAAAGTCGAGGTCAGCGAATTCGCAAGCTCTTCGAAACTGAGCTTGAGCAACTCCAGGATGAACTCGAACGAGAGCGATTGAATGCACTGGCCTGGCTGATTTCGATCAACGCGCTTGAGATCAAGCTGGCCCTGCGCGTCGACCCCCGCACCGGGAAGCTAGGCCGGGGCATCTATCACGAGAAAATTGGTGTCTTCGAAGACTCGTCTGGCGCGATGATCGCATTCACGGGTTCACAGAACGAAACCACTGGCGGGTTGGTCTCAAACTTTGAATCGATCGACGTGTATTGGTCATGGGATGACCCACATGGCCGTACGAGGGCGAAGGCTGCTGACTTCGATGACTTGTGGGCCGGCGCACCTGGTAATCCGGCCCTCTTGGTGGAGGACTTCACCGAGATCGCGAAAGAGGTATTGGCGAAATTTCGCCGGGACCAGCCTCCAGAATTCGATCCTGACGAAGAGCAGGTACGTCGTACCAAGCGCGGACCGCGCAGCCCGCAAATTCCCGAGACTATCCGATTGCAGGATCATCAGTTGCTCGGAATTCGCAACTGGGTAGCAGCAGGGGGAAAGGGTGTCCTGCAAATGGCCACCGGCGCGGGCAAAACAATCACCGCCCTCGCCGCGGCTGTGCGGCTTTATGAACAAATGGGGCTGCAAGCCCTTATCGTTGTCTGCCCATACAGACATCTTGTTCAGCAGTGGTGCAGGGAGGCAGAGAGCTTTGGCTTTGACCCTCTGCTGGCATTCGAGTCCATCAATCGATGGGCCGAGCGATTGACCGCACAGCTGAACGACGTGCATAGTGGAACGCGCAAATTCATGTGCGTGCTGACAACCAACAGCACCTTCTCTTCTGATTCCTTTCAAAGCCGGCTGCGGTACTTCCCTGCCACGACCTTCATTGTTGGTGATGAAGTGCATAACCTGGGTTCAGAGAACCTCGCTTCGGCTCTTCCCGAAAAAATTACTTTGAGACTGGGGCTTTCGGCCACGCCCGAACGGTGGTTCGATCTTGAGGGAACTGCTCGAATATTCAACTATTTTGGTCCGGTCATAGAGCCGAAGTTCACGCTCAAGATGGCGCTGAATAAAGGCGTACTGGTGCCTTACAGGTACATTCCAATTCTCATTGAGCTGGACGACGACGAGCGCGAGCGGTATCTGGAGATCAGCGCCAAGATCGCGAAACTGTGGAATGCCGACGCGGAGTCAACTTCGTTGAAGTTCCAACTGCTTGAGCGAGGAAGACTGGTTGCATCTGCCCGCAACAAACTGGTGGCACTCACGCAGTTGTTCTCGTCGACCCTCCAAGGGCAAAGTCATTTTCTCGTTTACTGCGGCGACGGAACGGTGGAAACGGAAACTGACTTAGGAGTTGCGCGGCAAGTTGACGAAGCGATGCGCTTGCTGGGAAGCGATTTGGGGATGCGCGTGTCGAAGTACACGGCCGATGAGAATCTCGACCAACGCGAAGTTCTGCGCAAGGGAATCGATGATGGGACCCTGCAGGGCCTTGTCGCAATCCGTTGCCTCGATGAAGGCGTCGATATTCCCTCTATTCAGACTGCAATTATCTTGGCCAGTAGCAGCAATCCCCGGCAGTTCATCCAACGGCGGGGGCGCGTTCTTCGACGCGCCCCAGGCAAAGACGCTGCAGTCGTTTATGACATGGTCGTTGTCCCGCCCGAAGAGGGCGTCGTCGGCGAATCGGAGCGTAGCCTGCTTCGCAAAGAGCTAGTCCGATTCGTGGAGTTTGCAGATCTCGCGATCAATTCCGGTGAGGCACGCGCGACAATCTTGCCTCTCCAAAAGAAGTTCAACCTGATGGATCTCTAAAGAGGAAAGTATGGAAGAAGAAAAAGCAATCGATCCGATGGAGCCACTGCGGCGTGACCCTGCGGAGGTGCGAGGAATAATTACCAGAGTTTTGAAGCTTGAGGCCGAGCGCCTCTATCTGGAACGTCCGCATATCAATGACGACATTCTCAGAATTATCAAGGAGGTGGTGAATGATTCTCCTAGAACTTCAGCTTAACAACTTTCGCCAGTTCTACGGACAAACGCCACCAGTCAAGTTTGCGACTGGCCAGGGTAATGTCACAGTCCTGTATGGGTCGAACGGAGCCGGTAAAACCGCTGTGCTCAACTCGTTCACATGGGCAATGTACGACTCAGTCAGCAAGGGCTTTCTCTTCGAAGACCAGATCATCAATAAGAGAGCAATTCGCGAGTCTGCGCCTGGTGCGACGATAGACGCGTGGGTGCAGATCAAGTTCGAACACTTGGGACGCCAGTACTTGTTGAAAAAGTTGGTGCAAGCGGTAAAGGGGGATGACGGGGACTTGGTATCCAAAGGCCCACCCCTTACCACCCTTATGTGGGCTGCAGAGGATGGTAAGTGGAAAGTGGAAACCAACACTGCGGATGTGATCGGAAGAGTACTTCCAAGAGACTTACACACATACTTCTTTTTTGACGGCGAACGTATCGAGCGGATCGTGCAACCCTCGGGAGAAGAACAGAACGACATCGCCAATGCGACGAAGAAGTTGCTCGGATTGGAGGTGATTGAGCGTGCGGTGCGGCATCTCGGTGCTGCGAGGAAGACGCTTGAAAAGGAGCTTGAGCAAGTGGGTGACGCCGCGACTAAGGAGATTCTCCAGCGCAAGGCCGGCATCGAAGAACAGTTGGCAAGGGTAGAGGCGCGCTCAGATCAGGCCACCAAGAACCTCGTTGGGCAACGTGAGCGACAGAAGGAACTCAAACAGCGCCTATCAAAGCTTGATGAGGTCAAGGTCGACCAACAGCGGCGCGAGCAGCTCGAGACAGACTTGGAGCGCGCAACGGACACGATGACCGCCGCAAAAAGCCAGCTGAGCGCTCTTCTGAATGCAGATGCCTACAAGGCGTTTCTGTCCGGGCCAAGTCAGAATTTCTTAGATCTGATTGAGAATCTGCGCGCGAAGGGCGAACTACCCGCCGGGATCAAAAGGCAGTTCGTTGATGATCTGCTTGGCAAGTACACATGCATTTGTGAGCGTTCGCTAGACATGAATGAGTCGCGCAGTGCACGTGAAGCTGTGGAACGCTGGAAAGACAAAGCGGGTCTGGCGCAAGTTGAGGAAAAGGCGATCCGTATGGGGGGAGAGGTTAGACAGCTGCGAACGCAACAAGAAAACTTCTGGGATCAAAGTGATGCGCAGCAGCGAAGGATTGCGGCTGATCGCGAAGAGATCAGTCGCATTCAGACAGAGCTGGAAGACATTGGACAAAGGCTGCGACTGAGCCCGCAGGAAGGTGTCAAGGATCTCGAGGCTCAGTTTGAGGCCACCGTAGAAGCTATTGAGCAGGCGAATCAGGAAATCGGCAGTGCGAAGAACGACCGCCGTCGCCACGAAGAAGACCTCCGTCTTATCTTGCTTGAACTGCGTAAGAGTGAGCAAAGCGAGGGTAAGCAGCAGTTGGCGCAAAGGCGCCTGCAGGCGACCTTGGACGCGATCTCGCGCCTCCAGGAATCGAGAGGCCTCTTCGAGAGCACGTTCAGGCGCACCTTGACAGAGAAGGTGCGAAGCCTGTTCGCAAAGATTTCATATACACCCTATGTCCCCGAGGTCACCGAGACCTACGCCCTCCGACTACTGGAATCCGCAGGCGGAACCGCGCTGCCGGTCGCAGCCTCTCAAGGCGAGAATCAAATCCTGAGCCTCGCGTTCATCGGTGCCGTCATTGACGTCGCGAGAGATTTCACCCGTAACAAGGAGAAGTTGCCCGGACCTGAAGCGAGCACCTATCCAATTGTGATGGACTCTCCGTTTGGGAGCTTGGGATCCGCTTATCGCACCCAAGTTGCAGACAAGATCACAGCACTTGCAGATCAGGTAATCCTGATGGTCACGCCAACCCAATGGAACGGAGAAGTTGCCAACGCTTTGGCGAGTCGTGCTGGCAAAGCATACGTAATTGAATACTGTACGACGAAGAGCGATATTCCATCAGAACTGATCGACGTCCGCGGTCATTCTTACCCGTTGGTCGTGAAGAGCGCCAACGAATTTGAGTACTCGATCATCCGGGAGATCAGCAATGGTTGAACGACGCATCCGCTTTGCAAAAGACAAGCAGGAACTCATCCGAAAATTTCTTTCCGTGGACGACGGGACTGGGCCGTTCAAATTGCAGGCCGACGTAATTGCCTTCTCGGCAGCTCTGGGAGCTGCGAGAGGACGGCGGGAGCCGCTTCCGGATTCGCTTGCGGAGCCGATCCGACAGGATGTCTTTGATCGCCAGGGCTATGACACATTGATCAACCTGCTAGCTGTTCAAGCGGAGCAGTCTGCTGCGATTCTGGAAGACTCCGATGAGATGATTGCCAAGCGCTCACTGGTGTTTGAAGAGTTTGCCAATGGCGGACTTTCAATCCTTGCGGAAGAAACCAAGGGGCAGGTCGACTTCAGTCAGGCCATCCTGCTCATGGTGAGCGACACAAGAAAACGAGATAGCGTTGACACGCCAACATTCGACCTCTCGAAGCTAAAAATCTGACCACTGCACGCGCGTCAGTTCGCGATGGCTTCCAGCGATTTCGCGAGCTCGACAAGCAAGTCGTCCTCCCGCCTACTAACGAGGTATGAAAGCCCCCGGTGCACATGCTGGATGAACGTCTGCCGAACAACCTCTTCGCTCACCTTTTTGCCCTCGGACAAGATTCGAACGGCCAAGAGGTTCAGGTAAAGCGCGTCTTGGCCGCCGGTTAGGGTGCGCCAATCTATTTCGATGCCTCCGCCAAAGGAGAAGGACTCGAGCGGCGGCACAGACGGGTTGGCCAGCGAGATGCATAACGCGTGTCGGCATAACGCGTTGTTGTGTTCGATTCCCGTCCGTCGCTTCAAAGTCGCCAACTGATTCTTTGCGGACGCATTTAGTCTGATTCGATCCATTACGCGAAACTCTCGGCCGTGGTCTTGTTGATGGTGGTGGACCCGACACCATCGTCGTAATCCAGCGAATACTCAGAATTGGTGTATGGCTTCAAGGTGTCGTAAGCAATGCCGTCAACCTCCTGGTCAGTCGACAGCACGACGACTTGATGCGACACGGTCGCAAAAAAACGCTTGATCAAGGATGAACGATGCTCTTGGTCGAGCCTCGCAAGCGGGGTATCGACCACGACGGGAAATCTTCCGCCCTTTCTTTCCTTGATGAGCGCGCTGAGGACCGAGATAGCAAGGAGTTGTCGTTCTCCAGCCGAAAGCCTGTCCATCGAAAGCTCCTGGCCTTTCCCATCCTCTATGGATACCTGATAGGACACTGGATCGACCAAGACCTTTGAAACAAGATTGCGCTTCCGAAGAAGATTGCGAAACTCGTTCGTGATCATCTCCGACAGCCACTGGGCCTTGGAGGCTAGCAACTTATCCTTAAAAAGAAGCAGCGCCTTTCGGGCGCGTATGGAGGCTTCGAGTCCCTTCGCTTCCAAGGAACGATCGCGAAACTCGGTCGTGAGGCGCTCCTGTGCTCCACCCAGTCGCGCTCGCACATGGATGAGATTTGTCTGTAGTTCCTCAATGCGCGTGGTGATCGCGGCCAGCTGGGCTTCTGCAGCAGTAGCTTCCTTGGTTCGCTCCTGCAAGGATTTGAGGATAGTCGCAATCTGTTCCTCAGCCGGAATCTGCCCGATCTGCTGCTCCGCCCGGTCGAGGTCTTCCCGCGTTGCAGCCAATCGATCAAGTGCTTGCCGGAGTCGCTTCTTTCCATCTTCCATCTGGCGTTCTGCCTCTTTGGGTGGAGCGTCCTGGAGTGTCGGTTGGTTGCTTGGCCGTTTTGAAGAGAATTGCTGTAGGTCCTCCGCTAGTGCTTGGCGGAAGGCATCCGTCGCATTTTTCGGGAGCTTCTGGGCCATTGCGGCAACGAGGCGCTGATCCCGTTTCTTAAATTCTTGGGCCAATAACTTGGAGTGGCGCGAATGTTGATCGGCTTCCCAGCACTCGATATAGCGTTGCCAAAGGCTCGGCAACCACACCATGGGAAGGACAGGGTCCGAAAGTACTTCGGCCAGGGCGCTTCGAGCGGCTTCTGATTCCTTCTGGCTCACAACTACTGTGTGTCGAATGCTGGCAGCTTGCTCATAGGCGGCAAGCCCTCGCCGCTGCGCTTCGGCTGTGTACTTGCTCAGGGCACGCTGAGCCTGTTCGACTACGTTCTTCGCGGACGCCTGCGCCTGGATTGAGTTTCCAAGCTCGTTCGCGAGCGATTGCTCTTGATCTTCCCAAGAGGCAACGTTTGCTCTGGCAGATTCGAACTCGGCAGACGAGTCCTTGTTCTTCAGCATGGAGCGACGCTCCAGTGCTTTCAGATCACCCCCGAGGGCTTCAATGCCGCCGATACCCAGGAACACCTCAGTCGCCCGTCTTAGCAGATCAGGGAGTCGTTCTGGATTGGCGAGAGCCTCAATTTTTTCCCCGTCGAAGAGAAAAAGCTGGACCAGCTCGGCCGGAAGAATTGATCCGATAAATTCATCCCAGGTGTCGGAGAAAACCAGATCCTTGCTGCCGTCCTCAAAGATGCTCAAGCTCTCGATGAGGTCAGATCCCTTTCGACGCCACTCCCGGCGAACGGTCAAGGTGCGCGGCGCGCCGCCGATCTCCACCAAAACCAAAACCTCTACGGAACTGTTCCCAACGGCGTCCTTGCGTTGCATCCCAAGCATCAGCTGCTCGTACTCGGTGCGCTTCATCCCGCTGATTGCTTTATGGCCATACAGCCCGACCTGAAGCGCTGTAAGCAAGGTTGTCTTGCCACTACCGTTGAGTGCCTTCACCAGAATGACTGGACGACGGCCGGTGACACGGAGATCGAGGGTCTGCCGCTCCTTGAAAGGACCGAGATTCTCGACCGAAATGCTTAAGATTGTTAGCTTTGCCATCGTCTACGCAACCAGTCCGTTTGTGTCTGCATCGTTGGCACCGCCAGCTTCACCCTTCTGACTTGCCAACGCGAATTGGAGTGCTTCGCCCTCATTGCGAAAGGCATAGTGATGCAGCACCTCTTCAAGGCGATCAAGATGCTTTGACCGTTTGTGGGATTCGATCGTCTGGAACTGTGTGGCAAGAAGAGATCGCGTCAGTTTGTAGAGCTCTGACGATGCATCCGGATCCACTTCCGATGCGACATCTTCCAGAAGCTTCAGGTCGTGCGCGTCTAGTGGCGATTGCTCAAGGTCCTTGCCGGGATAGGGGATGCCGAAGACACCTGCGTAGATGCTGGGGACGAAGTCTTCAATCTCCCCTTTTTCCTCTACCCACAGTCGTCTGATTTCCTCAAGCTCCTCAATTGAGATCAGCTCGATGAGATTTGACCCCTGTGCTTCGTCCGCTTTCTGGACAAGTTTCTGCGTTTCCAGCAGTTGCGTCAGAAGCAACTTGCGATGGTCTTGTGTATAAGGTCCGTGTACAAGCTCGCCGTGAAAAACAGTGAGCCTGCCATTCATCCTGCGGAAGTCGCGCAACGATCGATCCTCGATGGCGAGATGCTTGTTCCGGAAATCCAGGATGGGCTGCATCCATTGCTTTTGCTCGTCGTTCTGAATCATGGCCTGCATTGACTTGTCTTGCGTGACCATCGTGCAAACATAGCATCCGAAACGGCTGTCACCGCAGCTTGGAGTCGACGTGTCAACGACGATTGGGCACTCCGCATCTGGTGTGGCACCGCGATAAATGGCGAAGAGTTCCTGATTGTCGATACCCCAAGGATTCGGCTGCGTGATCAGATATTCCCAAACGTCATCGCTGGTCCAACTTTCGATAGGAGGATAGACCCACACCCGGGAGAGCCTCGGGTCCTTGTTTTTGCTTAGGCGAGCACGTGTGCTGCTCTTGTACTGGTCCATCACTTTGTCGCGCGCTTGGCTCTCGCCCCGCCGCTGCCCCAGAACCAAGATGGCCTCGCCATTGTTTTCGGACAACTCTTGGATGAATTTCGTCGATGCGCTGATCTTGAGTCGGTCCGTGCACCAACGAAACTTGGGTCGCGGCGCTGGATAGCCCTTGCCGATTAGGTTGACCCAAAAGCGGTTTTCGAGGGATGGGGTGAGCTTGTGGGCAGTGATGTTCAGGCCTTGTTGCTGTGCGGACATGTTGATCCGCTGCAACGACAAGTGCACCCAGGCTGCAATCACTGGGTTCTCGACCAGAGTGTCAGTGCTGATCACGTGGATCGGCTTAACGCGCTTCTCCTGCGGCAGCGAGGCGACAGCGGACCACACCAACTGCAATGACGCAGTCGAATCCTTGCCGCCGCTGTAGCCAATGATCCAGGGGATCGAGTCCGATAAATATAGTTCGCGTATCTCCGCGACGATCTCTTCAAAAGGAGTACTCATTTACTTACGTCCAGTGTTTCGACGCGGACGTCGCGAGGAGGCCCATGCCTCCTCCGCCGCGCTCTCTTCAGGTGTCAACTTGAGGCCAAGCACTCGCTTGATCTCATTGCATGTCAATGTGATGTTCTGGCCGGACTTGGCCATCGCCCCGCCGACCATCGCCCGGCCTTCCCAAGTGGTTGCATTTTTCCGGGACCAGTCGACTTCGCGCAATCGTTTGAGGCGCTTCGCCCGTTCAGTCGCCGACAACTGGTAGAGAGCGCGTCCGGCACGTCCCAATGCCTGCAGCACGATGGCGTGCGAGTGAATGAAATCGCGGCGAAGGTCGCCCGAGGTCATCTTCGATTGACGCACATACGTCCACTCCGGAATCTGTTCTCCGACCGCTTCCCAGAACTCAAGACACTTCTTGCTGGCAGACTCGAAGTCGTCGAGTTCCTTATCCGAAAGCAGTTCAGATGTTGCGAAGTTCAAAGCGCTTAGCGTGAAGAGCTTGCGAGCGCGAGGCGCAAGAGACGAGCTTTCCATCTCGATGAGATTCTTAAAGACGGGCGAAGCCAGGCTAAGGTGCCGCACCAGACTCGCAGCTGTACTCCGGTGGTCATAGAGCACGCCTAGCGAGGCCGATGGCTTGACGGCATAACGGTTGAGGTCCGCGAACATCTGCTGGCAGCGTTTCAGTCCGCGGTCCAGAAAAAACACGACAGCAATCGTTTCTTCGCCAAGCTCCGGAGCCGTTTCCAGCGCGTGAACAATCGCAGCGCGACGATGCTGACCATCGTTCACGATAAATTTTGCGTCCATCGACACGGTCAACGCACCCATGCGAAACGACGCGGGGCCTTTGTTGGCTACCGGATCGAATTGGATGGATCCGTCAATGGAAACGGTAATGGCCGAAAACGTATAGCTATCCTTGTTTTCTACGATGTAACGCGCGATGTCTGGCACGCGGGCCTTGTTGAGCGTCCGCTGCGCGCGCAACTCCGGAACAAGTTCTTCCTCGCCGAAAGAGAAGAGGCGCGGGAGCAACCGCAGAGGGCACATCGACACGTAGTACTCGCGTCCGGCCTGCACCCCCCGTATCGCGGGGAAAACATATGAGAAATTTTCTGCCATGTTTGTCGATTTTAGCAGGTTTGTTTGTGTATTTATGAACAAACGTACCGCGCCGCCGATTGTCATGCAGCTCGTTGTCGCGACGTTTGGGTCAGTCAATTAGGTCGTGCGCTGAGTCACCAAGAAAGCGATCGTTTTTCATAGCCCGCCAAGCTTGAGCTCCGTCGAGCCGGCGATGCTTGATGTCATGTGCAAAGGACTGGAGCATTGAGCGCGATCGGTCATCTTCGCTTGACTGTATTGAACGTCCCTCCAGGGGACTGGCGACGCCAATCCCCGCCGCGCAAGCTTGGCGCCCCTCGATGCCGCCGAACAGGCGGCGCCTGATCGGCCAGCGCACATTGCCGAAGCGCGCTACGCGCTTGTTCACCTCCAGCTAGGCGTGCCCACGACACGCGGTGGCGCTCGCCGCGCGGCCGTGGGTCCGTCGCTTCCCTGGCCGTTGGCCGGGAATCCGTCTTTCCCTTCCCTCATCGCTGATCCCGCGACCGTAGCCGCCGAGGCCTGGCCGTCAAGGCGCGCAGGGCCGTGTCCTCGCCTTCGGCTGCGGGCCGCCCCAACCCTGCGCTTGTTTCCTTGACGGCCAGTCCCCGCCGGCTCGGTTTTTCGCGGGCGATGAACTCAGGAAAGACGGCGGCAACGGCGACCAGCCCAGGTCACTGCGCCGAACCCACCGAAGCCAACACCGGGCTCCGAATCTTGGAATCCGGCTGGGGTGGGAAACCACAGGAGAGCCGCGCATGCAGACACCGACATCTTGAACCCCCTTCCGCTTTTTTTTTCTTCATTTTCAAGGTCCCGATACGGGACAGGAGTTTTCAAATATGAACACCGCTACCCTTCACGAAACCACTGCCGTCGCCGCTGCCGTCGCCGCTGCTGTCGCAGCCGTCACGGCTGCGCAGGAACTGCTGCTGATTCCGCTGTCCAAGCTGCGGCCTTCCAGCCGCAACGTGCGCAAGAGCGGCGGCACGTCGATTCCCGAACTGGCCGCGAGCATCGCCCGTGTGGGCTTGCTGCAAAACCTCAATGTGGTGCTGGCCGCTGATGGCGAGCACTACGAGGTTGTGGCCGGTCGCCGTCGCCTCGCCGCGCTCAAGCTGCTGGTCAAGCGGCGCAAGCTCGCCAAGGACTTCGAGGTGGCCTGCCTGCTGGGGTCTGATGCGGCGGCGCGCACGGTGAGCCTGACCGAGAACGTGCAGCGCGAGGCCATGCACCCGGCCGACCAGTTCGAGGCTTTCGCCGATCTGGTGGCCGAGGGACGGCCCATCGAGGACATTGCCGCCGACTTCGGCGTGACCCCGTTGGTTGTGCAGCGGCGGTTGAAGCTCGCCAACGTCTCGCCGCGCCTGCTGGCCGACTACCGGATTGATGCAGTGACGCTGGAGCAGCTGATGGCGCTTGCCATCACCGACGACCATGCGGCACAGGAAGCGGCGTTCTATGCGTCCCCGCAGTGGCAGCGCAGTCCGGAGGCGCTGCGCGATCACCTCACGCACGAGGAAATCGATGCGAACCGCGATGCGCTGGCGAAGTTCGTAGGGGTTCCGGTCTACGAGCAGGCTGGCGGCGCTGTGCGGCGTGACTTGTTCGCGGATGAACAGAACGGCATCTTTCTCACGGACGCGGCCCTGCTTGAGTCGTTGGCGAAAGACAAGCTCGCGCCAGTGGCGGAGGAGGTGCTGGCCGAGGGCTGGGGCTGGGTGGACGTGGCCCCGCGTGCCACCTACGCCGACCTGCACCAGTTCCAGCGCATGCGCAGCAAGCGGCGCGAGCCGAGCAAGGCCGAGACCAAGCGCATCGCCAAGCTCGAAGCGCTGCAAGGTAAGCTGCAAGACCGCCTCGACGACGAGAACGAGGACATGACGGACGAGCAGGCGCAGGCTGCGCAGGACGAGATGGACGGTCTGGGCAACGAACTCGAAGCCATCGAACGCACGCTGGTGGTCTATCCGCCACGCACGATGGCGGCGGCGGGGGCTGTGGTGTCGCTCGACCACATGGGCGGTGTGATCGTGCATCGTGGGCTGCTGCGCGAAGAGCAGACCAAGACGCTGCGGCAGCAGGAGCGTGATGGGCACAGTCCGGATGACGAAACCAAAGGGGGCGGCGAACAGCAGGAAGCCAAACTCACCATTTCTGAGAAGCTGGTCAAGCGCCTGAGTGCGCATCGCACCGCCGCTCTCCAGGCGGAAGTTGCTCGGCACCCGCAGGTGGCCTTGGTCGCCGTGGTGCACCGGCTTGCATTGCGCGTCATTCATGACGCGCACTACGGTTCGCCCATCAACATCACCGCCAATCCGCAGGACCGGCTGGAGCAGTACGCCCCGGAAGTGGCCGAGGCACCGGCTGCTGTGGGCATGCGGCAGGTGCGGGAGGCTTGGGCTGAACGCCTGCCCCACGACCCGGATGCGCTGTTCGCCGAGTTGCTGGCAATGCCACAACAGGAGCTGCTGTCGCTGCTGGCGATGTGCGTAGGCTTCACGGTGACAGCCATCGCTTCGCGTGAGGACGAAGCCCCGGCTGCTGCGCTGGCGCAGGCCGTGGGCCTGGACATGCACGCGTGGTGGACACCGACCGCAGCGGGTTACTTCGATCACGTTTCCAAGGCCAAGGCACTGGAAGGGGTGCACACCTTCGCGTCCGGTGAGGTGAACCGGCTTGTCAAACTCAAGAAGGCGCAGATCGCTAGCGAGGCCGAGCGGCTGGCGGCGGGTACAGGCTGGCTGCCCGCGATGTTCCGCGCCCAGGAGGCGGTGGCGGTTGACGTTGCAGGCGCTGAACCGCTTGCTGAGGGGCGGGCTGATGCCGAAGCCCAAGAGGACGCGCACGCAACGGCGTGATCCCCATGAGTCCCCGGCCACGAGGCCGGGGATCGAGAAATCGGCGCGACGCGCGCGGCAGACCTGCCGCGCGCGTTTTGACTTCCGGAACGCACAAGCCCAACGCTCCCTGCGTGCCGCCCTACGCCAGCGCTCGCTGCGGTGGGTTGGGGATGCCTGCTGGTCACGGGAGCATCGAACAGCACCGATCGCCTGCAATCCAGCGCGCTGATCGAGCCTTCGACAACCCCACCCGGACACCCCATGAACCACCAAGGCGTCAGCGAGATATTCTTTGAAGAGTCATACACCGTGCCGGCCGACCAGACTGCGAAGTCGCTTTTCTCGCGACTTCCGCACGGAAGCGGGTATGCAGAGCGACTGATCGAATGTCTTGCCACCGGGTACCTGGTTGCGGTGGTCGAATCCATTTGCATTCGTGAGATGCAACAGCACGTCGATGTCGCAATTGAAGTGGTGGTCGGCCGTTCGATCCGTATCGAGCATCGAGGACCAATTCCGCCAGGGTCGCCGCTGCGACTGCGCGGATGGCTTGAACGGCTGGGGGACCGGAGCGCGACATTCCGCGTTCAGGCCCACGATGCGCACGAGGTCGTCTGCGAAGCCACTGTCACGCTGGTGGCTGTCCAGCGGGCACAGATGGAGTCGCGCATCGCGACAAAGGTTTTGGCACTCCAATGCCCTGGAACCTAGAAATGCGCGCCCCGCCAGTGGTGGAGCGCGGACACGACGCAACTTGCTGCGCTCGAATGTCGTGCGAGCCGTCCTGAAGGAAGCGGGCTAACAGTCCGCCAGACGACGGTGGCTCACAGAGAGCGTTCCGATGCGCAGCTCCTTCCGCGCCACAAATGCCGGATCCACTGGCAGCGCGGATGCGGTGGGATCGTTCCTCCTTTTCGTTGCGCGGCTGACATGGACTGGGATCGCTTCGGGGGTCGTGCCGGAAACACTGTTGCGGCGGAGACGGTGCTGGGGCCATGCGTCCTTTCGCGACAGGATCACACCCACAGCGGCCTTGTATTTGTCGTGAATCCTGGCGAGGGCACGGAGGCGCTGCACTTTGTTTCGCGCCGCCTCGGGCTTGTTCGCCGCAACCGTCCGGCCCGACAAATTTCCCCGACCTGCGGTCTTCCTCGCGAGGCAAATTTCTCGGGCCTCCCGGTCCTTCACTGCGTTGCGGCCCCTCCGCTTCGCTATGGGATGCGGCGCGCCCGGACCCTCACCCATCGGATCACGCCAAGGCCGCGATGGGCGCGACCTGGTCAACTTCAAAAGGACTTCATCATGGCCAACATCGGCACCTTCACCGCACAGAACGACAGCTACACCGGCACGGTTCGCACCCTGACGCTCAACGTCAAGGTCAAGATCGTTCCCAACGACAAGGAGAGCGAGAACGCTCCTGACTACCGCATCGTCGCCGGCAACTTCGAGATCGGCGCGGCGTGGAAGAAGCTCAGCCGGGCCGAACGCCCCTACCTCTCGGTGACCCTCGATGATCCGTCGTTCCCGGCAACGATCTACGCCCGCCTGGTCGAAGGCGAGGACGGTGCGCACAACCTGATCTGGTCGCGCAGCAAGGGCGACTGAGCGTCGCCCTCGGCGCCCCGCTTTAGCGGGGCGCTGTTCCCTGCAAGGCCGCTACTTCAACAAGTCAGGCAGACAGTCGGCGAACGCGGGCTGGATCTTGCTCATCGGCTTGGCGACGGCTTCATCCCACGTCAGCACCGCCAGGGTCATGGCGGTCATCGTGAGCAGGCCATTGGAATTTCGCAGGATCTGCAGGGCCAAGTGTACCGGGAAGCCCTCGGACTGTCGGCGCAGCGGGTGGATGCCGCCATGCACGAAAGAGTTCATGGCGTGCCAGGACACGTCCTTGAAGTGCGCCAGCATCTGGTGCGCGGCCGCGGGCACGTTGGGTCCGACGCGCTTGCCGATCTGCTCGATCATCTCGCTGGCCGAGGGGAGATTCTTCGCGGCCTGCTCGCTCTGCAGGGTCAGCGGTGCGCTGAGCTTCTCGATGGCCAGATCGCTGGCTGCATATTGCAGCCACATGGCGCGGGTCAAGGCCTCGAACTGAAGCCGCATCAGGCCGACTGCCGACGTGGCCAATCCCATCGCCATCAAGGCGCGCAGGCTGAGCCCATGCTCGAGCGCCACGGAGCACATGCCGAAGGCAGCCTCGCCACGAGGTGAGGGATCGAAATCGGCGCCGTCGAGCAGGTGCAGCAGGGCTTCGTGCAGCTCGTCGGAACGACGGAGCATGATTTCCAGGGGATCGTCCGAGGTTCCTTGTTGAGCAGCTTCCATGCAGACATCGTATTCGCTCGGTGCTGCTGTTGAGCGACAGCAGATCTGCGCAGGCAGGCACCTGCCTAGCGGCTTTGCGGATGTTCCCAAATGAGTAAACCCGTATCTGCGTCTACTCGCCGATCCGCTTTCCTGGTTTTGCGGTTCCACGGGTCAACGGCGATTCGTGAAGGCGGCTTTGCGCTTCAGAGGGTTTGTTGAATGCCGGATCGCTGGCTCTACGACTCTCCACATATCCGTCATCCAGCCCAAGCGTTCTTGTGCGTCTCCGGCGATGCCGGCCGCGCTGTCGTGCTGCGCATCGAGCCGCCGGTGGCGTCTCGCCCCTTCGGGCTTTCATCGCTGACGCCTTCGCGCCTGTCGGCGCTGCGCACTGCGTTTGCAGGAGCAGGGGCGAGGGGAGGGCTGGCTTGCTGTTCCCTGCACCGTATCACGCCGTTCTCACCGTCAAGGTCTGCGCGTGCTGTGCACGCTGGCGGCCTTGCGGCCGTCTGTCGAACCCTGACGGCTGCGCTGCGCCGTGCTGCTTCCGGTCTCGGGCAATCCCGCCCTGAATCCTTCCAAGGAGAAGACCATGACTAAGCTCATTACCGATGAACAACGCGCGCTGCTGCTGGCCAACGGCCGGCAGTCCCTCGAACAGGAAAACTTCGATCCCGCCCCGGTGGTCAAGCTGTTTACCCCGGACGCCGGGGCGACCTGGCTGCTGACCGAGATCGACCCGGACGACCACGACCATGCGTTCGGGCTTT
Organism: Variovorax sp. J2P1-31; assembly: GCF_030317215.1. Classification (NCBI taxonomy): domain Bacteria; kingdom Pseudomonadati; phylum Pseudomonadota; class Betaproteobacteria; order Burkholderiales; family Comamonadaceae; genus Variovorax; species Variovorax sp. J2P1-31. The sequence goes on along the minus strand of NZ_JASZYA010000003.1, from coordinate 1,179,432 downwards.
GCGACCTCGGACTGGGGTTTCCCGAACTGGGGTGGGTGAGTCTTGCAGAGGTCACCACCGTGCGCGGCCGGTTGGGCCTGCCCGTTGAACGGGACCTGCATTTCGAGGCACAGAAACGCTTGAGCGCGTATGCGCGAGAGGCGCGTGTCGCCGGGCGCATCGTGGTCTAGCCGCGGTTCATTGGCCGCCGGCGACGGTCGGCGGCCAATCTCGTCCTAACCCTCTTTCTTGGGCAGACGTGCTTCGGTCTCCAGCATCAATTCGCCAGCGCTGCGTTCGAGCGCTCGCGCGATCTTCAGGATCATCGCCAAGGTCGGCATGTGCTCGCCGCGCTCGATCTTGCCCATGTGCGAACGCTCGATGCCGGCCCGGTGCGCCAGGGTTTCCTGGGCAACGCCATCCTCGGTACGCATGGCGCGCACCGCATCACCAAAGGCCCGTGCCGGGCCTGCCTCGAATGTCGTCGCGCCGGTCGGCCGCCCGCGCTGTATTCCCTGCTTCTGCATACACAGAAGCGTTACGTTTTAAAGCAATTAAAACCACGTTATCTTTAACTCATAAAATAGCTTGCCAGCAGCGTTTTCGGTTTGGCGTGCTGAAAAAGACGAATTCCTACCGGCAGGTAGGAAGCGTCTGGGCGTCGCTTCTGGGACTTGCTTTATGCCACCTGCGAATTAGTATTTAACGGCCTCACGCGAGAACCATGACTTTCCTGACCGAAGAACAGCGAATCCGGCTGCTGGCCAATGGCGCAGCGCGGGCGCATGGCGAAACCGTCGACCCGCTGCCCGTGGTCAAGCTCTACACCCTGGACGCCGGTGCGGCGTGGCTGCTCACTGAGCTTGACGCCGAGGGGGACAAGGCGTTCGGCCTGTGCGACGCCGGCACGGGCAGCCCAGAGCTGGGGCAAGTCAGCCTCTCGGCCCTCGAAGGCGTCCGCGGCCCGCGCGGCATGCGCATCGTGGCCGATCCGCACTTCAAGCCGCGTCAGCCGCTTTCGGGCTACCTGGCAGACGCCCAGCGAGACGGATCAATCAACGACTGACGCGATCGCCGGCCGGGTCGCCGTTTGCGCGATCCAGCGTCGCCTCGAAAGCGACCTCGCGCCTCATTCCCTGTGGCAGCGTTCCTCTTCCAAAGGAGGACTCTGTGACCAACCCTAATCTCGAAGATCTGCCCGGCGCGCCATGGGGCATCTCTGCCGCCTACCTCTACGTGCTCGACCTCGACAACCCAGCCCTCGCCTGGGAATACTTGCGCCGCAATCCAGGCTACCGCACGGATTGGACATGCCGCGAGCGCCTAGTGTCTTTCGCACGCTGGGGGTTGCGACAGCGCCGAAGATCCGGACATGGATGGTCGCAACGCACAGCCACTCTGGCTGTCGTCCTCTGACGGCTTGCTGCATGTGCGTGCTGCGCACGCCAACAATGCAGTAGCTCGCCGATTCGACCTGTGGCGCATCCCCGGCCGCAAGCGCCTAGCGCTTGATGGCCCCGACTTGGCGCTGACTGCCGACCTCAACGCCCAGCGCATGCGCTTGTCGCTGTCAGGGGCCCTCGCAGACGGCGCGGTGTACACGGGTGCCGCGCCGCTGACGCCGCGCCTGCGCGGCCAGCTCGATGCCTTCCATGCGCAGGCACAGGCCCTGGAAGGTCATGCACCCCGGGTCGATCCTGCGCGGGCGGTCACCCGCGCCGCGCTGCTGCATCTGCGCGCTCTGCAGGCGCTCGATGCCGCGCAGGCGGGCGCATCGCACCGGGACATCGCCCAAGCCTTGTTCGGCCTCGAAGCCGTCGTCCTGCGCTGGCACGAGGATGGCGAACTGCGCGCGCAGGTGCGCCACCTGCTGCGGCGTGCGCAGGGATACGTGACCGGCGGCTATTTAGCTCTCGCCGGCGTGCCGCACACCACAGCAGACCACCCCGGAGACGAGCCGGTGCGCTGAATCTCTCCCTGCCTTGTTCGGGCCTGATTCCCGAGACTGCCTCCATCGGGCCGCGAATGGTTTGCGGCCCATCGACAGCGATGGAGTCCGTCATGGCAGTTGGCAGTTCGTTTCCTCACCGCACGACCGCAGCGGCTGCGCCGCAGCCTGCTGCGGTTCCGGCTGCGCCGGCCAATCCCGAGTTCCTGACCACCGACGAAGCCGGCGCCTTCCTGCGGCTGTCGCCGCGGACGCTGGAGAAGCAGCGGGTGCTCGGCGGGGGTCCGCGCTTTCGCAAATTCGGGGCGCGCGTGGTCTACGCCGCCGCCGATCTGCGCGCTTGGGCTGACAGCCACACCTACGGCATGACCTCGGATCCGGGCTACGTGCAGCGCGACTCCGTCCGCTGACCTACCTTGGGCAACGCCGCATGTCCAAGCGCATGAGCGAACGCGAACAGCTCTCGCTGTTCCGCGCGCTGCCGCACGACGGCATGGCGCTGCGTGATGCGCAGGACCTGATGGCCTACCCCTTCTTCTCGCTGGCCAAGACGCCGCGCATCGTGCCGATCCGCTTCGAGGCCGGTGGCATCTCGCTCACCGTAGAGGGTGTGCCCGAGCACGGCATCGCCACCATCTGGGACGCCGACGTGCTGATCTGGGCTGCCAGCCAGATCATCCAGGCCAAGAAAGAAGGCATCCCGCCTTCGCGGCTGATGGTGGCTACGCCCTACGAGATCCTGCGCTTTGCGCAGCGGGGCACCGGGCGCAGCGACTACCTCGCGCTGCGCGCCGCGCTGGACCGCCTGCAGTCCACCACCGTCGCGACCACGCTGCGTCAGCGCGAGCGCCCGAACGGTGGCAAGCGGGTGCACCGCTTCTCATGGATCAACGAGTGGAAGGAGTACATCCGCCCGGATGGGCGCTCGGAGGGCATCGAGCTGATCCTGGCCGACTGGTTCTTCACCGGCGTGATGGAAGAAGCGCTCGTGCTCACGCTTGATCCCACGTATTTCCGGCTCTCAGGCGGCATCGAACGCTGGCTGTACCGGCTCGTGCGGAAGCACGGCGGGCGGCAGCCGAATGGCTGGCGCTTCGAGATGCGGCATCTGTACTTGAAGTCCGGCGCGCTCCAGCGCTCGCGCGACTTCGCCGCGCACGTGCGCGGTCTCGCACTGCGCCAGGCGCTTCCGGGCTACCGCTTGTCCGTCGAACGTACCGGCGGAATCGAGTGGTTCGCCTTTCACCCTTGCATCGACAACTGCCCGAAGACCGACTTATCCACTGCTCGTGTCGACCGGGACTTATCCACAGCTTCTGTTGAAGAACCTGTGGATTTCATGGGGGCGGGCTCGGTGGATCACCGGCGCGCGACTCGGGTGATCGCCGGCGCAAACATCGGTGGATCACCGGCGCAAAACCGCCCGCAACCCGCGCCCAGCAACGGTTTCGGGCCTCCCTAAACATCTAAAGGGATACATAAATGGAAGTCACGCGCGCGCGAACCGAAGCTGCCCAAAAAGAGGGCAGCGCCTCGTGGAAGGCAGTCCGAACATCCGAAGACCGCTTGCCAGGAAGACAAACCCGGCCCGGCAAGGTGATCGCATTGCTCAACCAAAAAGGCGGTGCGGGCAAGACGACGCTCGCCACGCACCTGGCCGGCGAACTGGCGATGTCAGGGAGCCGCGTGACGCTACTCGATGCCGATCCGCAGGGCTCGGCCCTTGACTGGGCGCAGCGGCGCCTTCAGAACGGCCAGGGAAGGCTCTACGGCGTGTTCGGGCTGGCGCGGGACTCCTTGCACCAGGAGGCGCCGCAGATCGCCCGGGAGGCGGATTACGTGGTGATCGATGGGCCGCCCCGCGTTGCGGCCCTTGCGCGCTCCGCGCTGCTGGCCGCCGACCTGGTGCTGATCCCGGTCCAGCCCAGCGCATACGACGTGTGGGCCAGCCACGAGATGGTGACGCTCATCGCCGAAGCCCGGGTGTTCAGGCCGCAGCTTCGCGCGGCCTTCGTGATCAACCGGCGTGTGGTCGGCACGGTGATCGGCCGCGAAGCGCGCGCCGCCCTGGCCGACCAACCGTTTGCCGCGCTGCAGACCGAAGTCTCGCAGCGCATCGTGTTCGCCGATAGCGTGGCCGCCGGCCGGCTCGCATGCGAGGCCGCGCCGAAGTGCGCCGCCGCGCGCGAGATCGCGGCACTGGCGCAGGCAGTGCAGGAGATGCTGCGATGACGGGTCCATCGTCATCCTCAACGCCGAAGCGGGCATCCATCGGCCGCAAACCTGCCGCTGACCCGGCATCGACCTGGGTGCGCCAGGCCGATGCACCGGAGAACGTCGCGAAGGCGTCGATCTTCACCGCGCGCCTCACCATCGACGTGACGCCGGCGCTGCGGGGCCGCATCAAGGTGATCGCCTTCGAACGAGGCGTCACTGCGGCCGAGATGCTGCGCGAGCTGCTGGAGTGCGAATACGGTGGAGGCCAGTCATGACGCAGCCGTCGCCCATTGGCGCGCAGACCTGGCCTCACGCAGCGCTGCCGCCACAGCCTACCCCTATGCGCGTCTCGCTCGCCTTCGTCGAGCATCGCGTGAACGTCTGGCTGCGCTTCGGCCAGCCGGTGCGCGAGACGGTGCTCGACCGATGGCGGCGCGTGGCAATCTTCGAGCCCAATGCGGTGTGCTGTCGCGTCAAATGGATCGGCAACGACTACGGCACGGCGCTCTGGCAGCTCACGGTCCTGCAAGCACCGATGCCGTTCGATGGTGCACAGCGCATCGCCGGCGTGGTGCCGGGCGCGCGCATCCTGCTGCGCGCCGATGGCGAACAGCAGGTCAAGTCAGTGCTCGAAAGGATCGACGCCGTCGAAGCGCTGGGCATCGAACCGGCTATGGTTGCCTCCACATACTGGCAGACCGTCGGCAACCGGCTGGCTGCGCGCCAGTCGTTGCCGGAGTACACCAGCGAGCGCCATGCGGCGCATGTTGCGCGCGGGGCGCTGCGATGAGCCGGCGGGTACTTCTTGCCGGCATGGGCATCGGCCTGGCTGCGCTGTGCGCGCCGGCCTTCATGCCGATGTCGGTGCAGGAACGTGTATTCCTGGTCTACAACCCGACGGACAGTGTGCCGCGCGGCTGGTACCAGGTCGGCAGCATCGACAGCGCAGCTGCGCTGCACGTCGGCAGCATCGTGCTCGCCCGGCTTCCTATCGACGTGGCGGCCTTCGCAGCACAACGCCGCTACCTGCCGAGCGGTGTTCCGATCCTCAAGCGTATCGGCGCCATTGCACCGCAGTCGGTGTGCGTTCGAGAACAGGTCGTGCTGATTGATGGCGCAGTGGCGACGACCGCACTCACCCATGACGGCGCGCGCCGGCCACTGCACTCTTGGCAGCATTGCCGCCCCCTCGCCAGCGGCGAACTGTTCCTGCTCAGCGACACTAACCCGGCGTCGTTCGACAGCCGCTACTTTGGCCCCATCTCCGTCTTCGCCGTGCTCGGCATCGCGCGGCCGCTGTGGACCTGGAACGCGCCATGAAGTCTGCCTTATCGCATCACGCAACATGCCACTGGAATGCAGCCGAGCATGCGCCCGCGCTTCATTCCATCGTGCAGGGAGCCCGCCGCCAGCGTGCAGCTCGCGCTGCATCGCTGCTGCCCCTCGAGCAGCGCTGCGCACCCGGTGCGCGGCTGGCGGCAGGTCGGAGCCGGGAGCGGATGCGGAAGGCGGAGACGGAGGGCCAGATAAAAGGGGTGGCACGTCGCGCCCCTCCAGGCCAGTCTGCACGTGGGTTTGCGGCGGCACCGCAAGGGGTCTTGCGCGTGCCGCGCAGAGACTGGAATCCGCATGGCAGTGGCGTCTGCCGCGTGCCGTTTCCGATGCGCTGCGCCACTGTGCGCTGAAGTCTTCATGGCTGGCAATGACGAGGATCGCTTTCGGGTCAAGCCCGCGGCACCGAAGTCGCGGGGCGGGCCGCGCTCGCAGCGCTTCGTTTCACAGGTTCTCAAGCAGATGTCGAAGACCGGCGCAAAGCCCTCCGGCAAGGGCCTTGGCAGATCCGCCAACACGTTCGGCCGAGGCCGCGTCGCGGCCTCCCTGGCCGGCCAGCGTCTGGGGCCGAATGCGCGGCGTGTGGTCATTAAGTCCCGCTTCGTCGTGCTGCGGCGTGCCAGCCCGAACTCTGTGGCCGTACACCTGCGCTACATCGAGCGCGACGGCGTTACACGCAATGGACAGAAGGGCCAGGCCTACGGCGCCGACGCCGATGCGGCCGACCTCAAGGCCTTTCAGGAACGCGGGCAGAGCGACCGCCACCAGTTCCGCTTCATCGTCTCGGCCGAGGACGGCCTAGAGCTGGAAGACCTGAAGGGCTTCACTCGTCAGCTCATGCGCCGCATGGAGATCGACCTCGAGACCCGACTTGACTGGGTGGCCGTGGACCATTGGGACACAGACAACCCGCACACGCACATCGTGCTGAACGGCCACACGGGCGGGCCTGCCAGCGGCCGGGAAGATCTTGTGATCGCCCCTGACTACATGGCGCACGGCATGCGCTTGCGCGCCAGCGAGATCGCGACCGAACGGCTGGGGCCGCGCACCGAGGCGGAAATCCGTCAGAGCCTGCTGCGGGAGGTCAACCAGCAGCGACTCACCAGCTTGGATCGGGCGCTGATCCGGCAAGCTGGCGTCGATGGCATCGACCTGACGGCTACCCCGCAAGACCAGCAGCGCCAGAGCGTACTCCGGGCACGGCTGCAGCGTCTCGAAGGCATGGGCCTGGTCGAGAGGATTGACGCGAACCACTGGAAGCTCCAGCCCGAGATGGCGGCCACACTTAACGCCATGGGCCAGCGCGAGGATGCGCTGGAGACGGTACGCCGTGCGCTCAAGGGCCAGCGGCGGGAATGTGTGATCGATGATCGTCCAACCTCCTCTGTCATCGGTCGGATCGCGGGCAAGGGGCTGGCCGACGAACTGCACGACCGCAGCTACTTGGTGGTCGATGGCATTGACGGACGGGCGCACTACCTGAAGCTGCCACCCGGTGCCGACCTCGCAGAACTGCCTATGAATGGCATCGTGGAGGCTAGAGTCCCCGATCAGGAGAAGCCGGTGGACCGCCACATCGCAACCATCGCCAGAGACGGCCTCTACAAGGCAGCCGACCACGTGGTGAAACTGAAGCAAGCTCGCGATTCCGACCCGCAGGCCACTGTCGATGCACACGTGCGCCGGCTCGAAGCGCTGCGCCGCGCCGGCATTGTTGAGCGCATCGCTGATGGCGTCTGGAAAGTGCCGCCGGACCTTCTGGAGAAAGCTCGAACGCATGACATACAGAAAAATAATGGGCTGGTGATCGAGCTGCGGTCGCATCTCTCCATTGAACAGCAAGTGCGCACCATGGGCGCCACCTGGCTGGATAGGCAGTTGTTGGGCGGCGACTCGGCCGTGGGCGGACAAGGCTTTGGGGTTAAAGCACGCGATGCAATGCGCGACCGTGTCGATTTCCTTGCGGAACGGGGCTTGGCCGAACGGCATGACCAGCGAGTAGTTTTCGCGCGAAACCTGCTGGCCACCTTGAAACATCGTGAGCTGGCTGCAGTTGGCAAGGCGCTCCACCAGCAAACCGGACTAGCTTACCGGCCGCTACGTGATGGCCATTCCGTGAGCGGCGTTTACAGTCGTTCGATTCAGTTGGCTAGCGGCCGCTTTGCCATATTGAATGAGGGGCTGGGCTTTAGCTTGGTGCCGTGGCGGCCGGTGGTCGAACAGCGGCTAGGTCAGACCGCGTCCGCTGTGATTCGAGGATCATCCGTCACCTGGCAGTTCAGTACACAGAGAGGCATCTCTATCTAATCCGCCGCCCGAACTTTCCAGCGCAACTTGCCTTTGACGAAACCGGCAGCTTACCTACCGCATGAGCTGCCGAGCAAATTCGACAGATGCGATTTGGCACACATTCGTGGGAAGAAGCACATCATCGCCCGCCGTCAAAATCCAAGATTGACCACGGTGATTGCCGCCTGGCCACTGGGTCCTCGCAGGCAATGACGGCCACCTTCAAGCGTGCACAGACGTTGCTCGAGGGTATCTGTCGTGGGTGTACCGTAAAGGCCATAGCTGTAGCCGTCGCGGTGGCCAAATGCACGGAGACGCTGGCGGACGTCCGCCACGCTTGGGGATAGCACGGTCGACCCCTTGGAAACCCCCGGGGGAACGGCCTCGTATCCACTGGGGACCTGGTAATCGTGATGAATTAATTTGGTGCTGATGTCTTTGGACATAGCGTCCCATGTTGGTCCGCCGGGTATGGCCGCTTTGATTTGGGCACTTCGACTTCTACCGTACGGAAGGTGTCCGCGAAAAGGGGGCAACTTCACGGATGAGCGCTAGGCGTTCGATGGAGTGAAGTCAGGCGGAGCCAGTACCTGCACGCTTCCGTGCGGAGATCACATTCAAAGCCGTTTCCCCAAGATCCCACCAGAGGCCCGCCATCAGCGCCAGCGATTCGCGGGCAACGGAGCCCAGGAAATGCTCATTGGGCGCGTGCTGCGAACACGCCGGGTAGGAATGTGGAACCCAAACCGTGGGAAGGCCGAGCGTGTTCGCGAAGATTTCGTTGGGCACGGTGCCGCCGAGGTTCGGCAGCAGTGCAGGCTTCTTGCCCGTGGTCTTACGAATCGAATCGAGCGTCCACTTGACCCAAGGGTCGTCAAGGTCCAAGCGGGTCGCCGTGACCGCAGGCTTGACAATGACATTCACATGCTTGATGCCGTTCCTGGCGAGGTGCTCATCGAGATAGTTCTGGGCGTTCTCCCAGTCGGTTCCCACCACAAAGCGCAACTGGCAATGCGCACGCGCTGTCGGAGGAATCGCGTTGACGGGCGCGTCAGGATTGCCCGATTTGAATGCCAGCACTTCCAGCGCGTTCCAGCCCAGCACTCTTTCAGCAGGTGTCAGGCCGGGCTCACCCCAGTCGATGTCCACTTCGGGAGCGCTACTGTCCCGGCCGAGTTCGATGTCCGACAACGCTTCACGGACAGCTGCAGAAATTGGAGGCGGCATGAGCCCCTTGACGAGGATGCGGCCGTTGACGTCCACCATGCTGGCAATCGCGTGCGATAGGACAACTGCGGGGTTGCGCAGCGCGCCGCCCCAGTTCCCGGAGTGGTGCCCACCACTTCGCAGATCAAGCTCCAGATCGAAATTCAGCTCGCCGCGCGACCCAAGAAAAACTGTGGGTCGCTCAGCCGACACTCGAGGTCCGTCCGAGGCCAGGAAGACGTCGCCACTTAGAAAGTCGCGTTCTGCTCCGCAGATTTGGTTTAGTCCGGGGGAGTCCACTTCTTCGCCGGTCTCCATGATGATCTTGAGGTTGAATCCGAGCTTGCCACCTCGCGCGTTCATAACAGCCTCGAGCGCGGCCAAATTCACGGAGTGCTGCCCCTTGTTGTCAGCAATGCCGCGGCCGTACCAGCGATCGCCATCGACCACGATCTTCCACGGCTCCAGGCCTTTGTGCCACTGGTCGTCGTAACCGCGGACCACATCGCCGTGCCCGTAGGTGACGACCGTCGGGAGGTTTATGTCCTCAATGCGACTGGCAAGGAGAACCGGCGCGTCGATGTCGCTCGGGTTGGGCACAAGCTTCGTCTCGAATCCCAGCCGATGGAGCAGTGGCGAAATTTCCTTTTCGAGATAAGCGTGAAGGTGTTTCGCCTGGGACGGTTCCTGGCTCTCGGTCCGATAGGCGACACGGCGGTCAAGGTCCGTCAGGAATCGGCCTGAGTCGTAGGTTTCGACGGCGCTGGCGATTGCGGCTTCACGTGTGGCGGTGCTGGTGTTCATGTTTACTTTTATGTTGAAACCGGTTACGCGTAATGGCTCGCTCTGCGATCGAGAAACTCTTTTTGCCGCGCCAGCACGCCCAAGCCGGATTCGCCCACCAGTTGCTCATAAACCGCCGGTGCGGTTGCACCTTCTGTGCTAATCAGCAGCACCGTGGACGAGTGGTCCAGTCCAGCTTGCCGTGCGAGCTTGGGATCGCGCATCAGCTGGATCAGGCCGGCCAGACCAGCGGCGCCAGATTCCCCGGAAACGATGGGGAGGTCACTTTCATTGCCCTTGGCCAGCACCTGCATGGCTTGAACCGCATCCTCATCCTTCACGGTCATGAAGTAGTCAACACTTGATACCAGGAAGCGCCAGGCCAGTGGCGAGGTTTCACCGCAAGCCAGGCCCGCCATCACGGAGTCCACGGAACCGGTGGCCTTTGCTGCAACACCGCTGAGGGCGCTCTGGAAAAGACAGTCCGCCTGCTCGGGTTCAACGATGATTGCCGTCGGACGGCGGGTGCCGTAGGTTTCCCAGAAATAGCTGACGATGCCGGCGGCGAGTCCGCCCACACCACCTTGCAGAAAGACATGGGTCACGGGCGATTTCGACCGTGCCGACCCTTCAACGATTTCGGCTGCGATGGTGCCGTATCCCTGCATCACATCACGCGGGATCTCTTCATAGCCGTCATATGACGTATCCGAGACGACATGCCAGGCATTCTCACGAGCCAGGCGCGCGGCCTCCTCCACCGACTCGTCGTAATTGCCCTGGATGCGAACGATATCTGCGCCATAGGCCGCGATAGCCGCTTCCCGCTCGGCGCTGACGTTGGCATGCAGCACGATCACGCAGCGGCAACCTGCACTCTGCGCTGCCGCAGCCAAGCCTTTGCCGTGATTCCCATCCGTCGCACTGATCACCGTGAAGTCGCTGAATTTTGTCTTGTAGGCGCCGGAAAGTAGCGCCTGCGGATCCAGGCCGTCGTTTGGCCACAGGCGGAGAATTAACCTAACCAATGCGATCGGCGCACCGAGTGCCTTGAAGCTGCCAAGTTCGGAACGAACCGATTCATCCTTCACGAGAATCTGTCCCACGCCCAGTGCAGTGGCAAGTCCGTCCAGCGCGTAGAGCGGTGTTGACCCTGGATAGATGCCACCCCATGTCGAGAGCCACTTCCTGCTTTGCTCAGCATTGTCGACAGACATGATTGAACGCAGATCATTGGGGTACGTTTCGCGCGTAGCACGCGTGTTGGTAATGAGCATTTGGTTGTTCCGTGTGTGATGCTGCAATCCTAAGATTTGAAGCTGTGTTGCTTGGCGCAATTTGAGGCTGGAAAACACAACATCTGCGCGATGTGCAGGACCACTGTGGCTGCACGTTGTGTTCGCACGATCGCAACGCTCAGGCCCCACGTGCAGCACGCTTTTATCCTTGAGGTAGCTAGGCGCCGGGTCGATCGACCAGTGCAAGCCTGACCCCAAAGACGATGAACATCGAGCCAGCAAGCTTGTCGAGCCAGTGCATTCCGCGTTGAACGACAGGTCTTCTGGCCATCCACGCAGCCGCGATCGCCCAGCCCGCGTTGACCGGGATGCTGTTCACATTGAAAAGTACACCAAGAGCAAGGAACGCACGGGTCTTTCCTGTCGTTTCCGGGCTGATGAACTGGGGCAGGAAAGCCAGGAAGAACAGCACGACCTTCGGATTGAGGACGTTGGTCCAGAAGCCGCCGAGAAAAATCTCTTTTGAACTGGGAAGAGGCCGCGAAAGAGCAACCGCTTGAAGGTCTGTTGTCGCCGGTGCTGCACGCGCAAGCAAGATCTTCCCGCCGATCCACAACAGGTACGCAGCGCCGATCCATTTCAAGACATTGAAGGCAGTCTCAGAGGCCGCCAGAAGTGCGCCCATTCCCAACGCAGCAGCAAAGATGTGCACAAAGCAGCCAGCTGTGATGCCAAGACCAGCGACAACGCCAGACTTCCAGCCGCCTCGTAGCGAGTTCGTGACGATGTACAGGACGTCAGGCCCTGGGGTGACGTTCAGCAGCCAGCCGGACAGCACGAATAGGAGGAGGTGATAAGCGTCTGGCATCGCAGCGTGATCGATTATTGATTGCGCAGGACTTGACCGAGGAAAGTCCGCAGGCGGTCCGACTTCGGGGTGCTGAACATTTCGTCAGGACTTCCGGACTCGACGATCTCGCCGCGGTCCATGAAGACTACGCGATCTGCGACTTCGCGAGCGAAGCCCATTTCGTGCGTTACGCAGATCATCGTCATGCCGTCCTTCGCGAGGGAAACCATCGTGTCGAGTACTTCCTTAACCATCTCGGGATCGAGCGCGGAGGTCGGCTCGTCGAAAAGCATGATCTTCGGTTTCATGCACAAGGCTCGTGCGATCGCAACACGCTGCTGTTGGCCACCGGAGAGCTGCCCCGGATATTTGCTGGCCTGGTCTGGAATCCGCACGCGCTCCAGGTATGACCTTGCCAGCGATTCAGCTTCCCGGCGGGGCACATGCCGGACCAGCATGGGCGCCAAAGTACAGTTCTCCAGCACCGTCAAGTGCGGGAAGAGGTTGAAGCTCTGGAAGACCATCCCTACTTCGCAGCGAACGGCATCAAGGTTCTTTGCGTCGCTGTCGAGGCTGATGCCGTCCACGACGATCTGGCCTTCGTGATGCTCTTCAAGCTGGTTGATGCACCGGATAAGGGTCGATTTCCCCGAACCGGACGGACCGCAAATTACGACGCGTTCGCCAGTCGCCACTTCAAGGTTGACGTCGCGCAGCACGTGCATCGCGCCGTACCATTTGTTGATCTTCTGCATCGAGACTGCGACGCCTTGCTGGCGAGCGGCCGGTGCTACTGTCGTTGCGATAGTCATAGGTTTAGCGCTTTCTATGCTGATTGAGGTGGACTTCAAGCTTCTGGCTGTACTTGGACATGGCAAAGCAGAACGCGAAGTAGATGAAGCCTACGAATATGTACGTTTCGACCGCAAAGCCCTGCCAAGCGGGCTCGCCGATCGCAGCGCGCGAGGCCGCGAGCAGGTCATAGAGACCGATGACGAGCACCAGCGACGTGTCCTTGAAGAAGCCAATGAAGTTGTTGACGAGCGGCGGAATGACGAGCTGCAACGCTTGTGGGAGGATGATCTTGCGGTTCGTCGACCAGTAGGAGAGACCCAACGCATGCGCCGCTTCGTACTGTCCCTTCGGCAGCGCCTGCAAGCCGCCGCGGATGACCTCGGCGAGATAGGCGCCAAAAAAGAGAATGATGGCAACCTGAGCGCGCAAGAGCTTGTCCAGGTTGACGCCTTCTGGCATCAGCAGCGGGAACATCACACTCGCCATGAACAGCAGCGTGATCAGTGGAACGCCGCGAATCATCTCGACATATGCGACGCAGATCCATCGGATAAACGGCAGCTTCGAACGGCGTCCCAGAGCCACCAGAATCGCCAGCGGGAAAGCCACTGCAACGCCAACCGTCGCCAGAATCAGAGTCAATGCCAAGCCGCCCCATTGCGTCTGCGGCACGAACTGCAGGCCGAAAACTCCGCCCCACATGAGTAAGCCAATGGCCACAAGCGCCAGTGTCCACACACCGGCCAAGGCGGGTCGCCAAAAGCGCTTCATTCCGGACACGACGTAGAGACCAATGAACAGCAAGACGACGATCAAGGCTCTCCACTGTTCCTCGAAGGGGTACATGCCGAAGAGCATGAAGCGATACTTGTCCGTGATGACGGCCCAGCATGCGCCGCTGCCTTGAACGGCCTTGCAGGCGTCGCTGTTAGGCCCCTGCGGACCTGTTGGGACACTCCAGATCGCGTTGACGACTCCCCACTGGAAAACGGATGCAGAGAACTTCGCCAACACAACCAGAAGGACGATCGTCGTCAGCGTCGATATCCACGAATAGAAGAGGTTTTGGCGCAGCCACGCAATCGGGCCGCTGCGTTCCTGCACCGGGGGTGTACGCATGACGGTGGTGCTGGAATGGACAGAGTGTTTCACGGATAGGATGGTCACGTTAGCGCTCCACTAGTGCAATACGGGCGTTGTAGTGGTTCATCAGCGCGCTGATCGAGAGACTGATCGTGAGGTAGACGCCCATGATGATTGCCACAAGTTCCACCGCTTGACCGTTCTGGTTCATCGCCGTGGTGGCAATGGAGACGATGTCCTGATAGCCAATGGCAACGGCCAGGGAGGATTGCTTGGCCAGGTTGAGGTACTGGCTCGTTAGCGGCGGAACGATCACTCGGAGTGCCTGCGGGAACACGATCCATTTCAACGTGTTTGATGATTTCAAGCCAAGGGCGCGGGATGCTTCTATCTGTCCATGACTAACCGACTGGATGCCGGAACGAACAATTTCGGCAATGAATGCCGCGTTGTAGATCACCAGACCAAACAACAGCGCAAAGAATTCTGGCGAGACGGTGACGCCGCCACGGATGTTGAAACTCTGTGGGCTAGGCATGTCCAAGGCGAACGGAGCGCCCAGCGTAATCACGACCGTGGCGGGCATAACCGCCATGAGCAGGACCGCGGTCGGCCAAGTGGCGCGTTGGCGCCCATCGTCCAGTGACTTGCGAGTGGCTCGCTTTGCGGAGATCACAGTGGCAATCAAACCAAGGATGAAAGCGAGGAGCGTCCAGCTGTGGGCCGTTTGCCAGTCGAGAACCGGGAAGCTCAAGCCGCGGTTGGACAGGTAGACGCCCGCGATGGGGTGGATCGCTTGGCGAACCGGCGGCAGACCCTGAAGAAGGGCGTACCAGAGGAACAGTTGCAACAGCAGGGGCAGATCGCGGAAGAACTCGACGTAAGCCGACATCAGCTTTGCGAGCAGCCAGTTCTTCGATAGGCGGGCAACTCCGATTACGGTGCCCAGGATTGTGGCGAGCACGATGCCCCAAAACGCAACCCAGAGCGTGTTGAGCATGCCCACGACCAGCGCACGCAAATAGCTATCTGCTGGGGTGTAAGGGATCAGGTGCTCCGCAATGGGAAGCCCTGCTTCGCGTTGCAGAAAGCCGAATCCCGAGGCAACATTACGTGCGCCGAGATTCGCCTGTGCATTACCGATCAGCCAGCTGAAAACGCCGATCACGATCAGCGCAGCGAGCACTTGCCATACGACCCGACGCATGGGGACCTTGGAGCGGGACAATCTGTTTGAGGACATTGGAGTTTCGCCATCCCGACCAGATGGCGGGCTTAAACATTGACTAGGGGAAAGGGATTCGCCGGCTCGATTTGAGCCGGCGACATCAGCGTGACTAGCGCATCGGAGCGGCGTACTGGATGCCGCCGTCCTTCAGTAGACGATTCAGGCCGCGCGGCAGGCCCAGGGGCGCGATGCTGCGCTCGTAGATCTCAGCATAGTTGCCAACGCCTTTCACGACGTTCACTGCCCATTGCGCGTCGAGGCCGAGCGCGGCGCCGAGGTCGCCGGTCTCACCCATGAAGCGCTGGATAGCCGGATTCGAGTTGTTTCTGAACTTGTCAATGTTGGCGGCTGTCATGCCGAATTCTTCGGCGTTCAGCATGGCCGCGTGGGTCCAGCGAACGATGTCAAAGAAGCGCTGGTCACCCTTGCGGATGAAAGCTCCCAGCGGCTCCTTGGAGATGATTTCGGGCAGGACCTGGTAGTCGTTACCAGCGCTACCGATGGATGCCTTGAAAGAAGCAAGTTGCGCGGTGTCGTTTGTATAGGCGTCGCAACGGCCGCTCACGATGGCGTCGCGCATTTGCTCCATCTTCTCGATGACGACCGGCTTCATCTCGAGCTTGTTTGCGCGGAAAAAGTCGGCGGCATTCACTTCGCCGGTGGAGCCGGGCTGGAAACACACTGAGGCGCCGCCGAGATCATGCGCGCTCTTGATGCCGTCCTTTTTCTTTACAAGAAAGCCCTGACCGTCATAGAAGTGGATTGCCGGCACTTCCAAGCCAAGCTGCGCTTCGCGGGTCAGCGTCCAGGTGGTGAAGCGAGCCACGATGTCGACTTCGCCGGACTGAAGCGACGGGAAGCGCGTCAGGCTGGTCAAAGAGACGAAGCGAACCTTGTCCGGATTGCCGAAGATCGCCGCCGCGATGGATCGACACACGTCTGCATCGAAGCCGCGCATCACGCCGCGTGCGTCGGGGAAGCCGAAGCCGGGGCGATCACCGCCGACGCCGCAAATGAGCTGGCCACGTGCCTTGATGGCGTTGAGCGTAGGCGAAGCCACCGATGGCGCCGCTACGGCCACAGGCGCCGAGGCCGGCCGCGGTTGTGCGATGGCAACACTGGCCACAAGCGTTGCCGCGCAGGCAACTGCGTTGAAGATGTTGCGGGGGCGATGACCGTTCGTGGACATGGAGTTTGTTCCTTCAGGTAGGTGGAGTGGTATAGGAAATCGTAAAAGTGACCCCTCGCACGAATGGTTGAATCTGGATAGCGAAAGCGCGCCGTTATTGCGTTCGTGAAACATTCAGCCGAGGGTTTCCCCTGATAGGGCGCGTGGCACGCACAAAATTGGGCGCTTTTCCTCGTTTTGAGCCCCTGGTGCAACAATGTTTCGGTTGCCAGCGCACATACGCGTCAAAAAACCGCTCCTTGCGGCCCAGAATTTAGCAAGCGCTGACGCATAACAACCATGCTTTTAGACAACTACGACATCAAGCTCCTCAGCCTCCTGCAGGCGGACAGCAAGATTTCCCAACGCCAGCTCTCGGAAGAGGTGAACCTGTCGCCGTCGGCAGTGAACCGGCGAATTGCTGCGCTTGAAGCGGCCGGCGTCATCATGACGACGGTAGCCGTCGTCGATCCAACGGCGGTGGGTCGCCCCATCACCATCCTGGTCGAGGTGAAGCTGGAGAGCGAGCGGCTGGATCTGCTCGATCAAGTCAAGAAGAGTTTCGCGAACTGTGTGCAGGTGCAGCAGGTCTACTACGTGACTGGTGATTTCGACTTCATGCTCGTGATCAACGTCAAGGACATGTCCGAATACGAAAAGCTCACGCGCGAGCTGTTTTTCTCGGCAGGAAACATCAAGACGTTCAAGACTTACGTTGCCATGCAGCGGATCAAGGTATCCCTCAACGTGCCGTTAACGATTTAGGAATTTCGATGCGAGATTTTGAAGCCCCAAGCCGGTCTGTCGCGGTCGGCAGCAGGGGAATGGTGGCGACCTCCAACCCGCAGGCAGCATTGGCTGGACTGGACGTCCTGCGGTCCGGTGGGAATGCCATCGATGCAGCAGTCGCTGCTGCGGCAATGCTGGCAGTCGTCGAACCGACCCAGACCGGAATCGGCGGCGACTGCTTCGTCATGCTTAGAAAACGTGGCCAGGCGCCGGTCGCGCTCAACGGATCGGGTTGGGCTGCCAAGGCGGCGAGCGCGGAAGAATTGCGCGGGCGCGGAATGACCTCCATCCCGGTCGATAGCGTCCATGCCCTGACCGTTCCAGGTGCGGTACGCGCATGGAATCGATTGGTCGAAGACTACGGGACGCGTTCGCTGCAAGAACTGCTCGAGCCCGCGATCGGTGCCGCCGAATTGGGTTATCTGGTCACGGAACGGCTTGCGCACGATTGGGCGCGACAGGCGGCAAAAATGATGGCGACGGCAGAAGCGAAAGCCCTGTTCTTTCCCGCAGGCAGAGCGCCTGCCTTAGGCGAACGCAGAAGCAATCCTCAGTTGGGCAAGACGCTGCGCGCCATCGCCAAGTCCGGCGCTGACTCGTTCTACGAAGGCTGGGTTGCCGAGAACATCGTGACCTCGTTGCGAAAGAAGGGAAGCCTGCTGAGCCTCGACGATTTCGCTGAATTCAAGCCGGAGTATGTGACGCCGATTTCGGCGAGCTACCGTGGCTATCGATTGTGGGAGTGCCCGCCTAACGGGCAAGGGGTCGTGGCGCTGCAGATTGCGGCGATGCTCGAGGCGTTTGATCTCAGTGCAATGGGGCCACTCAGTGCAGAAAGGTTCCATCTTCAGGCAGAGCTATCGCGCATCGCCTATGCACAACGTAACGCTTTCCTATGCGACCCGCGGTTCAACGCAGTAGATGTGAATGAGCTGCTTTCCGACGACACGATTGAACGCTTGACCCGAGGGATCGATCTAGACACGAAGTCCGATGGATGGACGCCTGTTGCGTTGCCCGAACACAAGGACACCGTCTACGTGTCAGTCGCCGACTCGGACGGCACGCTCGTCTCATTCATCAATTCGATATACGACGATTTTGGCAGCGGGATCGTGGCACCTGGCACAGGAGTCCTGATGCACAACCGAGGATCAGGCTTCGTACTTGAGGAAGGTCATCCCAACGAGTTGCAGGGACGCAAGCGGCCCATGCACACCATCATTCCCGCGTTGGTCACCAAGGATGCAGACACCGTCATGAGCTTTGGAGTTACTGGTGGCCACTTCCAGCCGGCGGGCCAGCTCCAAGTACTCTCGAATATCGTCGACTACGGCATGTCTGTGCAGCAAGCTATCGATCATGCGCGGATGTTCGCCAGAGGCGATGTGTTGGAGCTCGAGCGGACGGTTCCTGACGCGGTGTGGTCAGGCCTTCGCAAGCGAGGCCACGAGCCGGTGGCAGCGCCGAGCCCGCTCGGTACCTGCCATGCAATCTGGGTCGATCAGGGATCGGGTGTCTATATGGGTGGCTCTGACGGTCGACGGGACGGGCTCGCGATCGGCTTCTGATGAAGCCGTTGCGGGCATGGCGGTCAGCGCTGAATTCCGCTGCGGTTGGAAGAGAAGTAGTCCATCGCTGCCTGCACGCTGTTGCCAGCGAGCTTGACGCCCGCAATGCGCAGACCCATCTCGGCACCGGCGGAAGGTAGCTGGGCCCTGCCGCCTTAATCCCGTGCTTGACCTGCTGGGTGAGTTCATCGGCCTGCACCTCATCGACGCCCGATTTGATTCCGTCGAGCACGCGCCTGAAGATTTCCTCGGGACTGGACTTCGGGACATCGAACCCGCGCGTGAAGTCGGTGTCGACGTACGCCATGTGCAGCCCCAGCACTTGCGCCTTCTGCGCCGCCAGTTCATTGCGCAGGGCATTGGTGAGCGACCAGGCTGCGAACTCGCTTGCCGAATAGGCCGCCAGCTCGCCGTCGTTCACCCACGAGGCGACCGACAGGACGTTGAGCAGCGCGCCGCCACCGTTGGTCTTGAGAATTGGCGCGAAGGCATTGCTCATGCGCACGGCGAAGTAATTGGTCTCGAAGATGCTCCGTGCGAAGTCTTCGCTATCGGCTGCGAGAAAGCTCCCCGGCTGCGCAATGCCGGCGTTGTTGATCACCAGCGTCACATCGGACGCACGCAAGCGCTGCGGCGGCCGCCATGTCTTCCGGCTTGTTGACGTCCAGGTGCAGGGCCTCCACACCGGATTGGGTAATGGTCGCAGGGTCGCGTGCGCCGGCGTAGACCTTTGGGGCACCGCGGGCGAGCAGCTCGCGCGCGAAGGCCAGGCCGACACCGCGGTTGACCCGTGCGAGGGCAATAGCGTTTGCAATCTTGATGGGAGTTCCCAAAAGCTGGGGTGGAGAACTAGGCTCACTTGATCTTGATAACGACCTTGCCTTTTGCGCGACCTGCTTCGACATAGGCCAGGGCCTCGTTGGTCGACTCGAACGGGAAGACCCGATCCATCACGGGGCGGATGACGCCAGCATCGAAGAGACGGGTGATCTCGCGCAGCTGGCTCCCGTTCGGCTTCATGAAGAGGAACGAGAAGCCAACGCCACGGCTCTTTGCCCTCCGCCTGATTCCCGAGCTCAGTAGCCGCATGACCAGCTTCACGAAGCCGGGTGCCCCGATGTCCTTGCCGAATTCGGGATCGGGCGGTCCGGAGATGGAGATGAGCTTTCCGCCGCGCTTGAGCACGCGAAGGGATTTTTCGAGCGTCTTGTTGTCCTGGCTGTTCAGGACCACGTCGTAGTCCCGCAAGACATCCTCGAAGTCCTGCGTCTTGTAGTCGATGACGACGTCTGCGCCCAGACTCTTCACGAGCGCGACATTGGTCGTGCTCGTCGTCGTGGCCACGGTGGCGCCCAGATGCTTGGCCAGCTGAATGGCAAAGGTGCCCACGCCGCCGGAGCCAGCCTGGATGAAGACCTTCTGCCCCTTCTTCAGGCGCGCCCTCTCGATCAGTGCCTGCCAAGCCGTCAAAGCCACCAGAGGAATGGAGGCGGCTTCTTCCATCGTGAGGCCCTTGGGCTTGAGCGCCAGCGAGGCTTCCTTGACGGGGACGAATTCGGCGAACGTACCGATGCGGAAGTCGTCCGCCCGCGCATAGACCTCATCACCCAGCTTAAACTGGCGCACGCGTGGGCCGACTTTGACCACCACTCCGGCCACATCGTGACCGAGGATCAGAGGCAGACGGTAGGGCAGTATGAGCTTGAACTCTCCGTCCCTGATTTTGGAGTCCAGCAGGTTTACGCCAGCGGCGTGGACCTGCACCAGGACTTCGTCGTCGCGCAGTTCCGGTGTCGGCACGTCTGCCAAGGGCCATGCGAGCTTTTTCCCATATCGACCGAGAACAAAAGCTTGCATGTCTTTCCTTGGTATTTTTGCGCCGAGGTTTGCGGAGGGTCCAAGACGGTCACGCGGATAGCCGCCTAAGCTTCGAGTCGAAGGTCTTTTCGAACCCCTGCATCTAACACCCTGGCGGGCGCAAATCTACGCAGCAGCCGCATGCGGCTAGCAAGGCCCGGGGTGTAGTGGATCTTTGGATGCGCCACCGTTGCCGCCTTCAACACGATTTCGGCGACCACATCGGGCCTGTCCGCGCCCACTAGCGCTTCCTTGACGCGTTTCGCCACTCCCTCGCGAATCTCTCGATACACGTCGAGGGGCGCATCGGGTTGAATTAGGTTCGCGTCGAAAGGCGTATTGATGTAGGCAGGCTCGACCACCGAGACGCGAATGCCCTGCTTGCGCAGTTCATGGTCGAGCGATTCCGAATAGCCCGCGACCGCATGCTTGGTGGCGGAGTACAGCGCCATGTAAGGCATGGGCAGGAAACCCAGCACGGAGCCGATATTGATGATGCGCCCACCCTTTTGGCTGCGCATATGCGGCACAACGGCCCGGGTCATCCGCACCAGCCCGAAAAAGTTGGTATCAAAGATCGACTGAGCCTGCTCGATCGAACTTTCTTCAGCGCCGGCTGCTGCGACCCCGAAGCCTGCGTTGTTGACGAGAAGGTCGATGCGGCCTTCCAACTGCATCACCTTCTGGACCGCAGCTTCGACCGACTCGTCCTTGGTCACATCAAGGGGCAGCATTTCGAACGATCGTCGACCCGCCTGATCTCCACGTCTGCTGGTGCCGTAAACCTTGTAGCCAGCCTTCGCAAGCCGCTGCGCAGTCGCTTCACCGATGCCTGAAGAGGCCCCTGTAATGAGCGCAACCTTGTTTGCCATGTTCATCATGTTTCTCCTTGAACCGCGTATTGTGCTATTGAAATGATGTTCATCATATGTTCTGGCGAGCAGCTAGGCTGCATGTTTCAGTTGGCTCAGGTGGGGGGTAGATGCTTCAATGCGGCCGCGCACAGACTGTCCGACAGTGCAGGCTCGTCGACCGCACGGGCCAGCAGCAATGTGCCCACCATAGTGGCGACGGTCACGAGTGCCCGTTCGTGGGCACCGGGCTGCCCCCAGTCAGGCGACTGACGGGCGACAAGATCGATCATTTCCTTGACGTGCCGGGTGGTCACCCGGCGTACTTCGGGTGCCTGGCGAGGCGTCTCCGAGCCCAGTGCGGCCAGGGGACACCCCATTTCAACTTGTTCCAGGTGCTCGCGCGAGAGATAGACGCGAAGCATGGATGGCAAAGCCTGCTCGGAAGGCACGCTGGCGACAACCTCCGCCGCTACGGCAGCTGACTCAGCGCACGCCCGACTCGCTGCTTCGGTGAGCATAGCTTCGCGCGACGTGAAATGAGCATAGAAGGCGCCATGGGTCAGGCCGGCCTCCTTCATGATGTCGGCGACTCCGGTGCCGTCGTAGCCGCTACGACGGATCGCCCGCGCAGCTGCGGAAACGATGCGCTCGTGCGAGGCTTCCTTAGCCGCAGTTCTGACGTTGTGATTCGTATTTCGCATGACGATGATCATACATGATTCGCGAAACATGCGCTGTGACGTTCTTGGCGATGCCGTTAGGCGGCAACGCATCGCAATGAGACGAGCGAATACGGAAGCCGAATTAACGTCAAGACATGATCGAATACCAAAGGCTCACCCGAGAGTTGTGCTTCATTTCCGGAAACATCAATGCGATGTCGACTGGCGATGTCGACTGGCGATGTCGATGTCGATGTCGATGTCGATCATGGTGGCGACGGGACGTGGCGCGACGCAGGGTGCGTCGTTCCGCGACGCCGCCGCCATCGACAACCTGCGCCGCGTCGACATGCTCATCGTGAGCAAGACGGGCACGCTGACGAGCGCCGGCTGGCTGTCTGATCCGGTCAAGGCCGGCACGCCCGCAGCGTTGGCTGTGCTGCATGCGGCGGGCCTGCGAATCGTGACGGCGACAGGCGACCACGCCCTGGACCGTCGCCGCGCGGCTGGGCATTCGGTGGAAGTCTCGTTGTGCAGGACACAGACAGCTTTGCTTTTCTGAACTCCATCGCTCCATCTGCCCGCAAGCGTTCTTCGAACATGCCCGCTTCCACGCACCGCTGCGAATCGGGGTGGCCAACGGAAACGCGCAACCCAAACTTTCGGGGTGCTTGGTACGCTATCTGAGAAAGTCTGTACCGAGCAGATAGTCTACTGTTCGATTGAGGTGAGTGCCTAGTAGCTCGCACGCGAGCTGCGGCCTCCGTTCAACAACCGCTTTCGCTAACTCTTCATGCTCACTGTTGAGATCACGCTCACGGTTCGCATGCAGCAACGATAGCCATCGATATCTCTCACTGTGTGTGAAAAGAAGGTCGCGGGCCCGAAGTAGCCAGTCGCTGCCGCAAGCATCGATAAGCGCGCGATGAAATTCAGAATGCGCGTCAGTGACCGCCAGTACATCTTCTGCCTCGGCTGGCCCGAGAATCGACAAACGCTTAAGGCGGTGAAGCGCAGACATGATTCTGCTCTCCCACTCTACATTGCCCAATTCGATCGCCTTTCGCAGACAAATCCCTTCCAGTTCGACTCGCGCACCTGCGAGATCAATGAACTCGCTAGCAGATACGGGCGCGACGCGGAAGCCCCGCTGCGGCTCCGCGACAACTAGCCCCTCCGCGGATAGCCGCGACAAGGCCTCTCGGATGACCCCAGAGCTCACGGAGAGCGCATCACCAAGATCGGCGATCTTCAACTTAACGTCGGGTGCGTACCGACCTTTAAGCAAATCGGCGCGCAAGACCTGATAAATCGAATGAGTGATGCTGCTGTTGCTTGGTGAGATACCCATATCTTTGTCTGCGCTGAATTAGAAATTGTGCTGCCGTACCGATGCTGACCCACAGGAGAAAGCTCACGTCATTCTGGACGACTGGTCGTCTCGCGAGGCGCCCTCGCGAGAGGGCCTCAGATGGTGCTCAGGAAGGGGCTGTGGCCGTCATCGATGTCGTTCCTTATGGCATCCGCACTCCAAGCCAGCTTCAGGATGATCATGTGCGGCCAGCCGACATAGGCGCCCGGCTGCCAAAGTCAGATCCCGGGAGCGGGTGAGCGCGCAAAAGGCTCACCACCAAGACCCTGCATATCCTCACTCTTTTCAAGGAATATAGGATATTCTATGCGTTTGTCGACATTATATCACAATGTCGTACAAATGGCAGAGAAGTGCGGCAAGGTGGAACTTTTCGAGCTTCGGAGTGGCGCGCAGTATGGACCAGGCGCCTCAATGAGAGCCGAAGATTCGCGTTTCTCACAGGAGGACAGTTCAGGCTTTCCGAGCCGCCTCGGACCCAGTCGCCTCCACGGCTTGGGTAGCTCGGCACGCGAACTGTTTGCCTCGGGTCATGTGCGCTCCGAGTTCAAACGGCTGTTGCCGTCACCTTTCAGAAGGTGTGGCGAATTTGCATCGGGCTGAACTATCGTTTCTACCCGGGCGAGAGCGGGGGGCGAGAGCGGGTTTAGGGTTTTCGAGTGCCCATCGGCTTACTCACGCCTTGGTTTCCAAAGCGCCGGAGACGGCGTGGCCATCATTTGGTGCCGCTAATCCCGAGCAATTCGACGGAAAGGGCGACTTGGTTGCCATTTTGGGCGAAAGCCTGCGCCACTTCTCGGGTGACCCGCCTAGCGTTGGGCAATCAGCGGGAGCAGCTGCGGGTTGGCCGCGGTGGTTGCCGCCAGGCCCCGCGCAGTCCACTGCTCCCACAGTTGCCCCCTGTGCTTGAGGCTCAGGCTTCGCGACTCCTGCCCGTGTCAAGATAGTTGTCGCCTGAGTCATGCAGCCAAGCGCTGTTTACGTAAGCGGTCCACGTCGGCCGCGGCCACGCTGTCACGCTCCGGATTCAGTGTCACCGCGCCCGCTGGTGTTCAGTTGCGCGTGCTGCGCGCCCAGTGCGCCGGATGGCGCTCGCGCGCCTGGGTGTAGAGCGCGTGCGATCACCGCATCAAGGCCAGCATGGCGCTGTGCAGGCGTGACGTAGCGAATGCCGCTTTGAGATGCAGGCCTCACGTTAGCAGCCAGGTCACGCATCACTTGGCCAGGAAGGCCAGTGCCTTGGGCACGAAGTCCTCGTGGTACTGGAAGATGCCTCCGTGACCTGCATCGGGGTAGACGATCAGCTCGCTGTTGGGCAGGCGTTTGGCTAGGTCGTAGGTATTGCTGGTCGGCACCATCCGGTCGTCGTCGCCATTGGCCACGAGGGCCGGCTGCTTGATCACCGAAAGGTCAGCAGGCCGCTTCTGCCCCCATGCGCTGAGCGCCTGCAACTGCGCCAGATACGCCCCCGCGGCGATGTCCTTGTCGCGGTTCACGGTGCGCTCCTGCAGGCGCTTCAGGAAAGTCTTGCCGGCCTCGATCCCATTCGGCGTGCGGGTGAAGAAGAGGTACTGCTTCGGGTCTTGGCCGGTGAAGGTCGCGCGCAGCAGGTCGTAGTTCGCCACGCCCGCCACGGTGCTGATGCCTGGACCGCCCGCGGGGCCGGTGCCCGTCAGGATCAGCTTGCGCACGAGCTGCGGCTCTTTCAGCACGATCTCCTGGGCGATCATTCCGCCCATCGAGAAGCCGAAGAGGTCCACCTGCTTGAAGCCTTTGGCCTTGATGAAGGTGATGGCGTCGTCCGCCATTTGTTCGATGGTGTTAGCCGGCGAGCCGGTGGAGGCGCCGATGCCGCGGTTGTCGAACGCGACCACGTAGTGCTTAGCGGCGATGCCATCCACCACACGGGGGTCCCAGTTGTCCAGAACGGCGGCCAGATGGGTGAGCAAGATCACCGGCGTGCCGGCGTTCTTCTGGCCCAGCTCGCGGTACGCGAAGTCAACGCCGCCCGCAGAGAGGGCCTGCGTTGGCACGCTGTTCCATGTGAGGCCCTGCGTCGTGGCGACCTTGGCAGATGTGGCTGCGGCCACAGGCGGCTTGTCGGCCGTGGCGCAGGCCGACAGCAGCGTGGCAGAGAGAGCGAGCAGGCACAGGCCGACTCGGGACAGGTAAAGCATGGTGTCTCCGGTGGAAAGAGTGATGGGGTGATGAAGAACTGAGGGGGCAATCAGGCTTGCTGTCGATAGCGGTCGGCAGCGTGCGCCTGCCGGATGTCCGCCAAAAGTCCCTGACGCGCGCCGTCCAACGCAGTCCAGCGCTCGGCCACGTGCAGCGGCGGGATCGTGATCAGTTCGCGGCGGTCGAAACCGACCAGTGCCGCATCGACCAGTTCGTCGACGTCCATTACCTCGGTCAGCGTGTTGACGTCGATCCCGGCGCGCTCCCAGATTTCGGTGCGGGTGGCCGCTGGCAACACGGCTTGCACGTAGACCCCCTTGGGAGCCAGTTCCAAGCTCAGCCCCTGCGACAGGAACAGCACGAACGCCTTGGTGGCACCGTAGATCGACATGCCGAATTCGGGCGCGAAGCCGACCACGGAGCCGAGGTTGACGATCGAGCCAGCGCCTGCCTGCGCAAAGCGCGGCGCGGCTGCTGCCGCGAGCCGCGTGAGCGACGTGATGTTGAGCGCGATCAGACGGTCGATGCTCTCTGCCGTCTGCTGCTCGAAGCCGCCCGACTGGGCCATGCCGGCGTTGTTGATCAGGATGTCGATACGGGCGTCGTCACGCAGGCGGGCTTCGACGGTAGCCAGGTCGGCCTGATTCGTCAGGTCGGCCTGCAGCACGTCCACGGCAACCTGGCGTTCGTCGCGCAGGCGCTGCGCAAGCGCGTCCAGGCGTGCCTTGTCGCGCGCGACCAGCACGAGGTCGTGCCCTCGCTGCGCGAAGCGCTCGGCGTAGGTGGCGCCGATGCCGGTCGAAGCGCCGGTAATGAGGGCGGTGGATTGGGTGGTCATATGGACGTTCTCCGCAGATCAGAGGGCACCGGGCCGCAGCGTTGGGCCCGGCGCCTGTTTGCTTACCCGGCCTCGGCCAGCGTGGGGTAGTCGGTGTAGCCCGCGGCGCCTCCGCCGTAGAGCGTGGACGGGTTGAGCTGTGCCAGCGGCGCGCCGCTCTTCAATCGTTCGACAAGATCGGGGTTGCTGATGAACGGCCGACCGAAGGCAAACAGGTCCGCCTTGCCCGATTCGAGCTGAGCGGCAGCGAATTCCAGGTCGTAGCCGTTGTTGGCGAGGTAGGTCTGCTTGAAGCTGCTACGCAGCGCGGCGAAGTTAAATGGGGCCACGTCGCGCGGGCCGCCCGTCGCACCTTCGACCACGTGCAGGTAGACGATGCCCAGCGTGCCGAGCTGTTCGACGATGTAGCCGTACTGCGGCTGCGGGTCGCTGCTGGAGATGCCGTTGGCCGGCGATACGGGGGAGATGCGCACGCCGGTGCAATCGGCACCGATCTCCTTCGCCACCGCGGCGACGACCTCCAGCAGCAGGCGGGCGCGGTTCTCGACCGAGCCGCCGTAGGCGTCGGTGCGATGGTTGGCCCCGTCCTTGATGAACTGCTCCAGCAGGTAGCCATTGGCGCCGTGGACCTCCACGCCGTCGAAGCCGGCGGCGATGGCGTTGGCAGCGGCCTGGCGGAAGTCGTTCACGATGCCCGACAGCTCGCTCAATTCGAGGGCGCGGGGTTCGGACACGTCAGCAAAGCCGTTGTTGACGAAGGTCTTGGTCGCCGCGCGGATGGCCGAGGGCGCGACCGGCGCGGCACCGCCCGGCTGCACATCGACGTGCGACACGCGGCCCACATGCCAGAGCTGCACGAAGATGCGCCCGCCCTGGGCGTGCACCGCGTCCGTGACCTGGCGCCAGCCGGCGATCTGCTCGGGCGTGTACAGGCCGGGGGTGTCCTGATAGCCCTGGGCCTGGGCCGACACCTGGGTGGCCTCGGTGATGATCAGGCCGGCCGAAGCGCGCTGTGCGTAGTAGATCGCGGCCAGCTCGCTGGGCACCAGGCCGGCGCCGGCGCGGTTGCGGGTCAGCGGCGCCATGACGATGCGATTGGCGAGGGTCAGAGGTCCCAGCTTGTACGGCTCGAAGAGCGCTATCTTGCTCATGTTGGTAATCGTTCTCTTGAATGGATGGACACGCGGCCGATGCGCGGCATGCGGCCGCCGAGTGAAGTCAATGGCTGGTGGCGCAGTTACTCGTGCGCACCGTCACTCCGCCAGGAACTGGATGGCGTGCTTGAGGAAGCGTTCGGGGTACTGGAACTGCGCGCCGTGGCCGGCGTCCGGGTAGACCAGCAGCTGGGCGTTGGGGATGTTCTGCGCCAGGTGCCAGGAGTTGATCGTGGGGATCATCACGTCCTTGACCCCGTTGAGCACCAGCGTGGGCTGCTGGATGCCATTCAGGTAGGCGTAGGGGTTCTCGCCAGCCAGCGGCGGCAGGTAGGCGCCATGTGCTTCGGCCTGCGCCTGGGCCACCGCTGCGGAGCTGGGCGGGTCCTGGTCGACACGCTGGTGGCGGCGATCCCAGAAGGCCTGCCCAGCCTGCTTGGCGGCTTCGGAGCGTCCGAAGAACAGGTAGAGGAAGTCCTCCACCGTGGGCACCGGTCGGGGCGCGACTTCGAGCACCTTGGGCTCCATGTTCGGATCGCCGCCGCGCAGCCCGGTGCCCAGCAGCAGCAACTTGCGCACGAGCTGCGGATGGCGCAGCGTCACCTCCTGCACCTGGAAGCCACCGAGCGAGAAGCCCAGCAGGTCCACCTGCGACAGACCCAGCGCCTGGATTACCAGCGCAATATCGTCGGCCATGTCCTCGATGCGGTTGCGCGGAGTGCCGCTCGACGAGGCAATGCCACGGCCGTTGAAGAGGATGACCTCGCGGCCAGTGGCGAGACCATCGGTCAGCAGCGGGTCCCAGTGATCCATGCCACCGCGGAAGTGCTGCACGAAGAACAGCGGCGACTGCGAACTCGAGGCGTTGCCCCAGCGGCGGTAGGCGAACTTGTCGCCATCGACCTCGACGAACTGGGTGGGTGCGGTCAGGTGCGTGTTGCTCATGATCAGGGTCCTTTCAAGTGAGAGCCACCAATGATGATGATCATAATCTAACTTGTCAAGAGGTTTGATGATGAACGACATCAATGTATAGTGAGGCCTCCTCGCACAGCGAAAAATCAACTCAACTCCGATATGAAGGTCACCAAGGCACAAGCGCAGGCGAACCGGGCGCACATCGTCGAAACAGCGTCGGCGCTCTTCCGCGAGCGTGGCTACGACGGCGTGGGCGTTGCCGACCTGATGGCCGCTGCGGGCTTCACCCACGGCGGCTTCTACAAGCACTTCGGCTCCAAGGCCGATCTGATGGCGGAATCCGCAGCGTGCGGCATCGCGCAGACAGCGGCGCTGACCGCGGGAGTGGACACCCCGGATTTCGTGCGCGCCTACGTCTCGCGCGAGCATCGCGACGCCCGCGCCAGCGGTTGCACGATGGCTGCGCTGGGCGGGGACGCCGCCCGTCAGCCCGAAGCGGTCCGGTCGACGTTCGTGGCTGGCATCGAGAGCCTGCTGGCTGAGCTGAGCCGCGCGGGCACTGCATTGGATGGTGCAGATCCGGAACAGGCGCGAGCCCGGTCGCTCGGCATCCTGACCCACGTGGTGGGCGCTATCGTCCTGTCGCGCGCCTGCCCGGACGATTCGCCGCTGGCCGACGAGATCCTGACGGTGTGCCGCGATTCGATCCTCGCGTCGGTGGACCTGCCTGGGAGCCCGTCTGCGAAAACCCGCGCATCAGCGCGAGAGCGCAGCGCGAGTTGATTTTCGGGCCTTGAGCGGAGGGGCGGTCGCCGGCATGCGAGCGCCCATCCGCAGTGTTCAGTGATTGTTTCTCGGGACGAATGCGCCTCGTGGACCAACGAGGAAGTCCAGGTCGCAGCCTTCATCTGCTTGCGAGACGTGGTCGACATGCAGGCGCCAGTAGCCGCTCTCCAGCGGCGCTGTGGGCGCCTTACACTTGGCGAGACGTGCGGCCAGCTCTTCGGCGCTGACATGCAGGCGCAGCAGGCGCTGCGGCACGTTCAGCTCGATGAGGTCCCCATCACGAACGGCCGCGAGAGGGCCGCCGGCAGCGGCCTCGGGGGGCGAATGCAGTACCACGGTGCCGTAGGCCGTTCCGCTCATGCGTTCGCACACGGCGTCGAAGACCTCCAGAGGGGTGTTGCCCGCGCCCAGGCCGGCAACCGATCCGTCGATGCGCGTCGCGCCCGCGCGCACGGCGGCGACGGAGTTCGCGATGCCCATCCCCAGGTTGTGCTGCCCATGGAAGCCGATCTCAGTCGCGGGATCGAGCACGTCGCGCAGCGCCGACACGGCCGCGCCGACGTCCTCGGGAAGCAGATAGCCTGCGGAGTCCGTGATGTAGACCGTCTGCGCTCCATAGCTCTCCATTAGCTTTCCTTGCGCGGCCAGATTCTCCGGACTGTTGAGGTGCGCCATCATGAGGAACCCCGTCGTGTCCATTCCCAGCTTGCGAGCAAACGCAATGTGCTGCGACGAGGTATCCGCCTCCGTGCAATGGGTGGCGACTTGCACGCTGCGCGCGCCGCAGTCGTAAGCCGACCGAAGCTCGGCCATGGTTCCCTCCCGGGACAAAGCAGCACCGAAACCTTGGCCTGCTTCACCTGCGCGCACACGGCACTGATGTACTCGTCGTTGCTATGGGGGGCAAAGCCATGCTGCAGGGAGTTGCCACCCAGTCCGGCACCATGGGTGAACTGGATGTACGGCACGCCCGCATCATCGAGCGCCGTTGCCACCTTGACCATCTGCTCCAGGCTGATCTGCTCGCGCTTGGCGTGCATGCCATCGCGCAGGCACATGTCATGCAGGACGATTTTCTTGCCGCTCACGTCGGAGGCATTCATGCTGCAATCTCCTTTAGCGTGCGCTGCATGGTTCCCGCGAGCATCTCGCCCGCGAAGACTTCGGCCGTTCGGCTCGCCGCCGCAGTCATGATGTCCAGATTGCCGGCGTACTTGGGCAGGTAGTCACCCAAGCCTTCCACTTGCATGTACACCGCGACGCGGTGGCCCCTGGGTGTGTCGTCAAAGACCGGGCCATTCACGAGGCGATAGCCCAGCACATACTTCTCGACCTTGTCGATCATGGCGTGCGCCGTCTCACGACATCGTCGTACTGCGGAGCGCGCAGTTGCTCCATATCCCCCCGCGATTTATTCGAGCGCCTCATGAACGATGCGCGCTTTGCCCGCGCAATGGCAGTGCTGCAATCGGCGCGCACCCGCACGCTGTACAGTTTCGTCGAAGACGCGGCGCTACATACAACCCGCGTGCGCATCGCCCGGCGCCTGCTCAAGCTCACGCACGGCGACGCACCGATGGCGCCTCGCACGCGGCGAGTGGTTCCTGTGACCCAGGAGATGCATCTCCATGATGCTGGGCCTGACGCGCCAGACCCTCGCTCTCGAACTGAAGGCTCTCGCCGCCACAGGGGCGATATCTCTGCCCTATGGCCGTGTCGTCATCGAGTCGGAGCCGGCGTTGCTGGCCATGAGCCGCAGCTCCACAAAATCGTGACGTTGACATTCGCGAGGATGCCTCCGCGATGTCTGCTACCGCGAGCTGGGGTGGTCGCTTCCCTTACTGGGTTGTGATCGAACTCAGCGCTCGTAGATCGGTCAGATCAATGCGGCCATAGCTGATTTCGATGACGTGTTTCTCGCGCAGCTGCTGGAGAACCCGATTCACCGATTGTCGCGAAGCGCCAACCATCGCCGCCAGGTCTGACTGCGACATCTGTATTTGCGACTCATCCGAATCGTCTTGCTCTGCGGTGCGCAGTTGCATGGTTCTGGAAAGCAAGAGCTGCCTCGCCACCCGTACCGGAAGGCTGTCCAAACTGGCGCCTTCGTAGTTTTGCGCCATCGCCCGCAACTGTGCAGCCATCAGGCGCGAAATAGCCCGGTCGAATACCCGATAGCGGTCGCAGAGCCATCGGAAATCCATCTTCGACAGCACGTCCACCTCGACAGCATTACTGGCTTCTGTCGACTGCGGTCGAGGTTCACCATCCACCAGGCTCGTCTGCCCAAAGCAATCGCCGGATTCAAAGAGGCGATAAGTAATGTGCCGGCCATCTCCCCTCAGAACCGATATTTTCACGGTCCCTGAAATGAGACGGAACATCTCGTTGCCGGGGGCATCCTGCACATACACCGGTTGGCCAGCGGCATAGTGGCGACGGTACATGCGTGCAAGAAACTCCTCTTGCACGTCAGGCGTCAACCACTGCAGCAAATCGAATTTCGCAAGACGCATAGCTACCCAGCCTCCGAAGGACTCCCGGGGCCAGAACTCAGCTCGGCACCTCTGGGGGCATCGGAGAAACTGAGAACGATATGCATACTATCCACCATCGTGAATTCTCGCGGCGGCACGTTCGAATTGGTCGGCCAAATCGATTAGGCTCTCCGCCTGCCAATCCCATGCTTGCTGGGAAGACGCATCGGGAGCGGGCGCGCCGCCGTACTCCAGCGGACGATCTACATACGCCGTCTGCAAACCACAAGCCCTTGCCGCCGCCAGGTCGCTATGGTGGCAGGCCACCAGGCACAGCTCCTGGGGCGGGAGTCCGAGTGCAGCGGCGGTGGCGAGGTATGCCGTCGGCTCGGGCTTATAAGCCTTGGCGAGTTCTGCGCCGAGGATGGCATCCCACTGCAACCCATTAAAGCGGTTCATCGCCACCATGAGTGACACATTGGCATTCGACAGTGTGACCACGGGAAGGTGAGTTCGCAGTCGGCTCAAGCCAAGTGGAACGTCGGGCCACGGATCAAGCCGACGCCATGCGCTGGAAAGACCATGGAGCGTTGACGGCTCAAATCGGCTCGCGGGCAAGTTGTATTGCTCAAGCAGCTCCAGCAACATTTCATGGTGAAGCTCATCCAGTGGCACGAACGGCCTATCGCCACTGCGGCAGCGCTGCATCGCCGGTTGGTAGAGCATCCGCCACTCCAATGCAAACCGTTCAGCGCTGACGCCTGGTAAGTGGTTCGCAACGAACGAGCGGGCTTCGCGAGCAATGCTCTGATGCCAATCGACCACTGTGCCGAAGACATCGAACGCCAATGCTTTTGGCAGCTTCATGTCGTTTCTCCTTGATCCGTGTTATTGATAGGCCAGCGCCACACCATGCCGGAGATAGAAATGGGTTTGGCCCACCGTCGGTTGTCGATGCCAGGTCTTGCGACGTAGCTCGACTGATCATGCAGCCTGACCAGCCATTTGTCTTCGATGTGTGGCTCGCGTTCCGACTAGAAGAGCCATGGCGCCGATGAGAACAACCGCGGCCAAGAAATAGATGCCGTAGGTCATGCTCCCTGTTTCAGCCCGCAGTTTGCCGATGATGAATGGGCTGACGAAGCCTGCCAGATTGCCCAGGCTAGCGATCATCGCGATGCCCGCCGCTGCTTCTGCGCGCGACAGTGAGATGGTCGCAAATGTCCAAAACGGGGATAGCGAGGAGTACAGGCCAGCCGTGGCGACGGCCAGCAGTGCCAATGACATGCCGAGGCTATGGGATGCCTGAGGAAGCGCCATCAGTGCGAGGCCGCCCAACGCTGCAGGAGTTGCCACATGCCAACGACGTTCCGAGAAGAAGTCCGAACTTCTTGACAAAGCGATCATGGCGACACCTGCAGCGACATAGGGAATGGCTGAATATAGGCCAATCTGCACGAAGTTGCTCACGCCCAGTTCACGTATCGTCGTAGGCAGCCAGAATGCGATGATGTAGCCACCTGCCAGGATGGAGAAGTACACGAAGGAGAACAGGTACACCATCGGTTGTGTGAACGCGCTGCGCAGGCTGGGACGCGTGCCTTGCTCGCTTCGCACGTCCGGGCGTTCGGCTTCCAGTGCTTTGAGCACTACACGCTTTTCTGCGGGAGTCAGCCACTTGGCGTCTTCCGGCTTGTCGTCGAGATGGAGGTAGACCATCAGCCCCAAGATGCAGCTCGGCAGCCCTTCGATGACGAACATCCATTGCCAGCCGCGCAGTCCCCAGAACCCGTCCAGGTTCTGAAGGATCAGTCCGCAGACCGGCCCGGCGATCATGCCCGTGACCACGAGCGCGGACATGAAGAGCGCTATGACTCTCGCGCGGTAGGCGGCCGGAGCCCAGAACGTGAGGTACAGAATGATGCCCGGAAAGAATCCGGCCTCGAACAGTCCCAGAAGGAAGCGCACCACGTAGAAGTGGGTGGGCGTCTTCACGAACATCGTCGCGGCGGAAGCCAGTCCCCACAGCATCATGATGCGCAAGATCGTCTTTCTTGCACCGATCTTCTCCAACAGCATGTTGCTGGGCACTTCAAAGAAGAAGTAGCCAATGAAGAACAGTCCTGCGCCCAGCCCGTAGATCGCGTCCGAGAATGCGAGATCCTGCTTCATCTGCAGCTGCGCAAACCCGACATTGATCCGGTCGAGGAAGTTCAGTATGTAGCAGGCAAAGAGTACGGGGACGATGCGCCACATGATCTTGCGCATCGGGGCGGCAAGTTTGTCAGCGGCAATGCTTCCGGGGCTGGGCGTGGATGTCGTCATGGAAAGTCTCCGCGTGTTTTGGCTTTTTCACTTTGATTTGCTGTCTCTGGATCAAGAGATGGAAGATGGCCCATAGGCCTATGCACTGCGCCGCGCGACCCTTGCCGCGGCCGAGCAGGCTCGCTGACTCGTTCTTTGACTCACGCCTCGACGTCTCAAGGCCGGGAGAGCACTTCAACCAGAACGCGTGGATCGCACGTTTCGATGCTCACGCGGCTCCTCCCGAATGGGTCACTGCGCCTCGATGCGCAGATCCCACCAGGCGCACATACTTCTCGTCGATACCACTCAGGCGAGAACATCGCTGCGCGGGGCGCCATGAGGCGCGGCGGTGTTCGACCTCTGTCGGGTCGACCAGCCATTCAAGCGTCCCCGCCGTGGCATCGACACGGATGCGGTCCCCATTGCGAACCAGGCCGATAGGCCCGCCCTGAGACGCCTCGGGCGATACGTGACCGACGCACAGGCCGCGCGTTCCTCCCGAGAATCGGCCATCGGTTACCAGAGCCACGGTCTGTCCATGCCCTTGTCCCACGATGGCGGAAGTCACCGCGAGCATTTCACGCATGCCAGGCCCGCCGTGCGGACCTTCGTTGCGAATGACGATGACGTCGCCTTGTTGGTAGGCTTGTGCGCGGATGGCTACCACCGCGCTGGCCTCGCTCTCGAACACGCGAGCCGGCCCCTCCAGCACCAACGTATTCAAGCCTGCGATCTTGATCACCGCGCCATCGGGTGCCAGGCTGCCGCGCAGCACCACCAGTCCACCGGTGGCGCGGAACGGTTCGTTGTGAGGCCGCACGATGCTCCCATCGGGCGCGGCAGCCTCATGAAGTGCCTCGCTCAGTTGGCGCCCATCGAAGGTGGGCACGTCGCCATGAAGATAGCCGCCATCCAACAGTGCCTTCATCACCACCGGCACCCCACCAATGCGATGCAGTTCATAGGGCACGTAGGGGCCTCCCGGCATCAGACTGGCCAGCGTGGGTGTGCGCCGCAGAATCTCCTGCATGTCCGTCAGCGTGAAGGCGATTCCCGCCTCGTTGGCCAAGGCCGGCAGGTGCAAAGTGGCGTTGGTGGAGCCACCGGTCGCCGCAACGATCGCCACGGCGTTCTCCAGGCCCTTGCGGGTCAGTAGATCTCGCGGCAGAGGGCCGTCGCCTTCCAGCACGTTGCGCATCAGCTGCTGCCCGGCCTGACGCGCTACTGCTTGGCGCTGCGCGAACG
The DNA here is from genome assembly GCF_030317215.1 of Variovorax sp. J2P1-31. Taxonomy (NCBI): domain Bacteria; kingdom Pseudomonadati; phylum Pseudomonadota; class Betaproteobacteria; order Burkholderiales; family Comamonadaceae; genus Variovorax; species Variovorax sp. J2P1-31. Next base: position 1,144,305 of record NZ_JASZYA010000003.1, on the reverse strand, counting down.
CGGCCGGGATGCCACTCGAACCCAGTGGACTGAATCCCAGCACTTCGGCAATGCTGCCCGCGGTGCCCGATGAAAACTGCCCTGGGCACGCGCCCGCCGTGGTGACCAGATCCTTCCCCATCTGCTCCAGTTGTTGTTCACTCATTGCGCCGGAGTGCACTTTTCCGACGCCCTCGAACAAGTGCAGAGGATTGACCTGCTCACCCTTGTGCCATCCCACCAGCATCTGACCGCCATGCAGGAACAGGCTGGGAACGTTCAGCCGGACCATCGCCATGAGAAGACCCGGAATCGTCTTGTCGCAGGCGCCTATGCCGACGAGCGCGTCGTAACACTGCGCCCGCATCACCAACTCCACAGAGTCGGCAATCACCTCGCGCGACATGAGGCTGTACCGCATACCGTCATGCTGCTGCGACAGCACGTCGGAAACGGAGATGGTCGAGAACTCGCGTGCGGTACCGCCCCCTACCTCCACCCCGAGCTTGGCCGCTTGAATCTGAGGCAGCAGGGACTGGGAGCAAGGACTGACCTCGCCATAGGTGTGCGCCACGCCGATGAACGGCTGCTCGATGCTGACGTCATCGAGGCCGGTTGCACGCAACTGCCAGCGATGCGCGACTCGATCCACGCCTTGCGTGATTTCCTTGGACCGCCAAGCTTTGTTGTCGTGGGTCTGCCTGGACGTCGCGGACGCCCGTGTTTCATCGTGAGCCATGTCGATCCTGTTCTCAGTTGCTGCAGAGGCGTTGCCACAAGGGCAGCGGTCCCTATCTCCCTGCACGGCAGCGGGTCAACTCTGCTGAACTTGACTCTAGGATCGAGGTAGCGCTCAAGAATGTCAGGACTGAGACAATGTTCGGGGCCAAACCCCCCTCGTTTTCCCGAGTCCTTGGAGCCCGCTTTCGCTTAATTGCCTGACCTTACGTTGCCGAGGCAAGCTTTCGCTGCACTCCGGGCGTCAAGCGCTGCGCAGCGTGCTGACGTACCAGGTCCATCAGGATGCGCATTGCCGTGGTCGGCGTGCGATCGGCCATCCAGACCATGCCGAGGTCCACCTGCACTGGGTTCTGGTTCGGTGCATCCCAATGCTCGACCGTCAGTTGCGTCAGCAGCCCCGCCTGGATCTCGTGCTCGAACAAGGAGGCCGGCGCAATGATCGCGGCATCGGAGCGCATGACGAACTCCTTGAGCACGGCAATGCTCTCGCACTCGAAGACCACGGGGAGCAGCTCAACGTGGGAGAAACCGAGCGCCTCGGACAGCCGGCGCCGGATGGGATGCGGGATGTGAACACTGGCGAGTTCCAACCGAAGCAGCTGTTCAACGCTGATGGTCGGGTGACGCGCGATCGGGTGATCCGCACGGCATATCACCATGCTGCCGTAGCTGCCCAGTGGCTCGATTTCCCAAGGTCCGCTCGCAGGCAGTTCCTGCACGTCGGATAGGAACAGATGGATGTCGCCCGCCTCTAGTCGCTGCAGTAGCGCCGCGCTGTGATCGACCTCCAATCGGAACCGGACCTTGTGGAATGCTTGTCGGGCCTGCGTGATGACGGGCACCGTGAACAAGACAGCGGTGTAAGGCCCGGACCCTAGCGCGAGCGTTCCGACTTCCCCGCCGCGAAGCAGCCCGGCCTCTCGGCTCAAGTCTGCGGCCGACGCCAGCAGCCGGCGTGCCAACTGAAGGATGCGCTCCCCGTCTGCGGTGATGTAGACGTGGCGCGAATCTCTGTCAAACAGCCGAAGCCCCAACTGCGCCTCCAGCGCACCGACGCTGCGACTGAACGCGGACTGCGACAGGCACGCGCGTTGCGCCGCGCGCGCGAAGTGCCGCTCTTCCGCAAGAAAGACCAGGTGCTGTAGCTCACGGACGTTGGGGAGCATCTGAAGACGCCATTCAGGTTCAACAAAGGTTTCATTGCGTTTTTCGCAATGAACTCTGCTAATTATCTCATTGGACACATTGAAACCCGGTTCACAGAATCAGGGGGCACAGCAAAGTGCCAGGAGACAAAGATGGGAACGCTTCAACCGCGTCCGCAGACCACGCTGCAAGACAAATACGCTGCCCAGGACCAATGGGTCTACATGACGGGCATGCAGGCGTTGGTGCGCCTACCGTTGCAGCAGCGTGCCCGCGACCAGGCTCAAGGGTGGAATACCGCCGGCTACATTTCCGGGTACCGTGGCTCGCCCATGGGGCGCTACGACATGGATCTGTGGGCCGCCCAGCGAGAGCTTGACGAGGCCAACGTGGTGTTCCGTCCCGGCCTCAACGAAGACCTGGCGGCCACCGCCATCTGGGGTAGCCAACAGGTCGGGAACTTCGCTGGTGCAAAGGTCGACGGCGTGTTTGGCATCTGGTACGGCAAAGGCCCCGGAGTCGATCGATCCGGCGATGTGCTTCGCCACGCCAATCAGGCGGGCACCTCGCCCCGGGGCGGCGTCATCTGCTTGGCCGGGGACGACCATGGCGCGAAGAGTTCGACGGTCGCCAACTTCTCCGATCCGATCTTCATGGCGGTGGGCATCCCCGTGCTGTACCCGTCGAACACGCAGGAGCTGCTGAACTACGGCCTGCATGGCATCGCCATGAGCCGGTACAGCGGATGCTGGGTCGCGATCAAGGTGGTCACCGACGTGGTGGAAGGTGGGGGATCGGTGCGGGTCGGAGTGCACACCCCCGAAATCCGACTCCCTGAGGCGCCCGCCATGCCTGCCGATGCTCAAGGAAAAGGCGTGCACATTCGCGCCATTGACATGCCGCTTCCGCAAGAGGCCCGGCTCTACAACGTTAAGATCCGCGCCGCGCTGGACTATGCGCGCCTCAATGGCCTGAACCACATCAGCGTCGCTCCAGCGGTTGCTCATGCACTGATCGTGTCCTCGGGCAAGGCGTGGCAAGACCTTCAGCAGGCCCTGGCCCACCTCGGCTGGAACGAGCCGCGGCTGGAGCGTGCGGGCATTCGACTGCTGAAGATCGGCATGACCTGGCCTCTCGATCCAGACGTTGTGCGCACCGCTGCATCGGGCGTCGAGACCGTCATCGTGGTGGAGGAAAAGCGCCCGATTCTGGAGGACCAGATTCGCAGCATCCTGTACGGCCAAGCCAGTCCGCCGGAGGTGGTGGGGAAGCACATGCATGGCAGCGTGTTCGACCCTGAGCGGGGACCGGTGGCCTTTCCCGATCATGGGGAGATTTCTCCGCCGATGGTTGCCCAGGTACTCCAGAAAGTGCTGGGTCACCTTGTCATCGATGCTCTGGTCTCGCCTTCCACGGGTGTACCAAAACCTCACGCCACAACGCAAAGCACCCTGGAGACTAGCCCATGAGCAAGCCCAACCGCACCCCCAGCTTCTGTTCCGGCTGCCCGCACAATCGCTCGACGCGCGTGCCAACGGGCAGTCGCGCGCTTGCCGGCATCGGCTGTCACACCATGGCGATGTTGGCCGATCCGCTGACCACCACGACGGTATCCCACATGGGCGCGGAAGGCGTGATGTGGCTGGGGCAGCAGCCATTCACCGACGAGAAGCACGTCTTCGCGAACCTTGGCGATGGCACGTTTTCGCATTCGGGATTTCTGGCTGTACGCCAAGCCATCGCGGCCGGCGTGCCGATGACGTACAAAATCCTCTACAACGGATTTGTCTCGATGACCGGCGGCCAGGCCGTGGAGACCGGCCTGAGCCCCCAGCAGATCGTCGGCGCACTGGCGGCAGAAGGCGTGCGCAAGATGGCCATCGTGACGGACGAGCCGCAGAAATATGAAGGCATCGCATTGCCGGACGGCGTGGCGGTGCATCATCGGAGCGAACTCGACGCTGTTCAAAAAGAGTTTCGGGAATACGGGAACGTCTCTGTCATTCTCTATGACCAGCCCTGCGCTACCGAGCGGCGACGGTTGCGCAAGCGCGGCAAGTGGCACGACCCCGACAAACGCAGCTTCATCAACCCTGCCGTTTGTGAAGGCTGCGGTGACTGCGGCAAGGCCTCCAACTGCATGTCCATCGAGCCTCTGGAAACGGCACTCGGTCGCAAGCGCCGCATCAATCAAGGCACCTGCAACAAGGACTTCTCCTGCGTCGAGGGGTTTTGTCCCAGCTTCGTCACGGTCTCGGGCGGCCAGATCAAGAAGAACCTCCAGCCTGCATCGTCGCCACGTCGTCAATGGCAAGGAGAGTTGCCAACGCCGGCCATCGCGCCGATCGAGCAGCTCCACAGTGTGCTCATTGCCGGCATCGGAGGCACCGGTGTCGTCACCATCGGTCAGACCTTGGCCATGGCCGCCCACATCGAGGGGTACTTCAGTTCCAACCTGGATGTCACCGGCCTCGCGCAGAAATACGGTGCAGTTCATTCGCATGTGCGGTGGGCACCGCAGCCGGACTTCCTGCATGCGACCCGAATCGCCCAGGGTGAGGCGCAGGGATTGATTGGGTGCGACCTCATCGTGGCGGCGTCCGACGATTCGATGGCAAAGCTGCATGCCGTGGAGGGGGCGGCCGTCGTCTGCACCGACATCATTCCGACCGCCGAGTTCGCGCGAAATCCAGACTGGAGCGTGGACACCGACGCCCTGATCGGCCAGTTCCGCGAGCGACTGGGCCAGCGCGTGCTGTTGCTCGAAGGACAGCGGCTCGCAACGACGCTGATGGGCGACCCCATCGCCGCCAACATGTTCATGTTGGGTGCGGCCTGGCAGCTAGGTCACATCCCTTTGTCTCTGGAGTCGATTGACCGGGCGATCGAACTCAACGGCGTTGCAGTCCCCATGAACAAGGAATCCTTCACATGGGGCCGGCGTGCCGCCGTCGATCTGCCGCAGGTGGAAGCCATTGCCCAAGCCCGCACGCCATCGAATGTGATGCGGTTCGTCCCGCGCAAGAAGCCGGTTGTCGATGAGATCCTGGCGCATCGCAGCCAACATCTGAAGGAATACGGTGTCAATGCGCTGCTGTCGCGATACACAGCGCTGATCGACCGCGTGCGTCAAGCCGAGACTCGTCTCGGCAGCACCAGCGGGCTGACCGCGGCAGTTGCGCACAGCTACCACCGCCTCCTGGCGGTCAAGGACGAATGGGAGGTGGCCCGCCTGTATACCCACCCGGATTTTCAAGCGGCGCTGGCGGAGCAGTTCGAGGGGGACTACACCATCCGCTTTCATCTTGGCTCGGGGCCTTTCGCTCGCCGCAACAAGGCCACCGGCGCTTTGGAAAAAACAGAAGTCGGCCCATGGATGTTGCGCGTGTTTGGTGTGATGGCGAAGTTGCGCGGCTTGCGCGGTACTTGGTTCGATCCATTCCGCTGGAGTTCGGAACGAACTCTGGAACGCGAGCTGGTCCAGCAATACGAGCAGGACATAGAACGCCTGCTCACCGGGCTCCGGCCAGATTTGCTTTCTCTCGCCCAACAGATCGCACAGTGGCCCGACGGTGTGCGGGGCTATGGCCACGTCAAGGCAGGCAACGCCGAACAGGCCCAGCGCAAGCGCCGTGACCTATGGCAGCAATGGGATGACGCTCATGGCTTGAGGCCGATAGCTCGGAGCGCCTGAGACCGGTTTGTGGGGGTGTTCGTCAACCGACTGCTCACCGAAGGCGTGCACCTGGACAGAGGGACTGGGGGATGGCTACGGCTATCTGGCGCGAGGCTGCCCCCCGAACGCCAACAGCGACAACGCCAAGCTCGTCACCAGGACGATGCAAAAAGCCAGGTAGGCAGGAATCGGCAGCGCTGAGGCAATTCCGATGGCGAGGGCCGCACAGCCCATCTGCAGGAAGCCGAGCAAGGCCGACGCAGCCCCGGCCTGATGTCCGAAGGGCTGCAGCGTGATGGCAGTTCCCAGCGGGTTGATCATGCCCATGCCCAGCAGGAACACTGTCAGTGCCGTCGAGAAGTAGTAGACGTCATGCGGGCCGGCCAGCAAGGCGACGCTGCCCGCAAACGCGACGATGATCCCGGTCCGCGCCGCGTGCGTCGGTCCCCATCGGTGCGCCAGCCGCGGGGCCAGCATGCCGGCGCCGAAAACCACGAAGACAGTGGAAGCGAAGAACAGTGCCAGTCCAAGCGGCGAGAAGCCGAAACCCTCCATCAGAATGGCCGGCGCCATCGCGAAGAACATGTACAGGGAACCGATGACCAGACTCACTGACAGCGCGGGGGCGATGAAGCGGCGGTCGAACAGAAGTTGTCCATACGTCTTCGCCACGGCAGAAAGCGAAAGAGCCACGCGTCTATCGGCACGGTGCGTTTCTCCAAGGCGGAAGAGGTAATGAGTGCCCAGCAGAACGGCCAACACACCCACCATAACGAATGTCGCCCGCCAGCCCAACAAACTGTTCAATGCGCCTCCCAGCAGCGGAGAGAAACCTGGCGCGGCCGCCATGGCCACCATGATCAATGAGAGTGCGCGCGCGAGCACTTCGCCCTCGAACAGGTCACGCGCAATGGCGCGGGAAAGCACGGACGTTGCGCACACGCCAAGCGCCTGCACGATGCGACCGGCTATAAGCTGAGGAAGGTTGACCGCCAGTGCGCAAACGGCGCTGCCGACAACAAACGCTGCCAGTCCACACAGCACCAACTGCTTGCGGCCGAATCTGTCTGAGAGAGGCCCAACGAAGAGCTGGCCCACGGCGAAGGCCACGAAGAACGTGCCGAGCGTTGCACTCAGATCCTTCACTGAGGTTCCAAGCTCGGCGCCCATGCTCGGGAATGCGGGCAGGATGATGTTGGTGGCCAACGAGCCTAGGGCCCCCAGGCCGGCGAGCATCAGTAGCAATTCACCGGTCAGCGGCACCTGCGGTCTCAGGCTGCCGTCGCCTGTCGCTACGTGGGTTTGCTTGTGCATCACTCGGTCGTCTGTTGAACGGTCGGAGGCGGCGTGGATCGCGTCGTCCACTGGCGGGACGGTCACGACGACGCCTCATCCAGGTCGAGAATTTCACAGTCAGGGACTGATCGGGCGATGTTCGAACGAATATCGGCCGCATCGAGTCCCCAGCGTTCCTGCTCATCGAGCAGGCTGACTTGATGGTTGACCAGCACAACGCGGAACAGCGTCAGCCGCGCGAGGTTCCTCGTCGGCACTGCGCACAGTGTGGTGTGTGCCTCCGGGGCTGGTAGCACCAGGCAACTATCCCCGGCATTGATCACTCTCACGCGTGCGCCTTGCGGGAAGAGTCGGCCCTCCACTTGGGTGTCCTTGAGGAACTGCATCATCGACTCCAAGGCTATCTCCGGGATTGCCTGCTGCGATCACCGCTGTCAACTGATTCAGCGTTGTCTTCGGCGGAACTTTGGGGATCGTCATCGAGGCATTCGATGCAGGCGTCCAGCAGCTCGTGCAGCGCGGCGACGCGCGCGATTCCCAGACGCTCGTTGAGCGCCAGTTGCGCCGCCTTCCAGGCCCGCTGCCCTTCGGCCTGCTTGGCTCGACCCGCTTCTGTGGCCTCCACCAAGCGGCTGCGCGCATCGCTACCCGCACCGATCTGCAGCCACCCATGCGCCACCAGCGGCCGCATGTTGCGCGTCAACGTCGAAGCATCCATGTGCATGCGTTTGGCCAGTTCGCCCGGACGAATAGGCCCAAGTCTGACGACGTGTAACAGCAGCGCGTACTGCGTATTCTTCAGTCCCGTCTCGCTGACGTGGTAGTCGTAGTGACGCGTCACCATGCGAGTGAGCTGGCGGAGCTTCAGGTTCGTACACCCTTGCGGCTTGGCGGCGTTCTTCATGTGCTACATTGTATATGCAACCTTTGTATATGCAATCGCGTCGAGCGAAAGGAGTGACGGATGGAAGTCGACGACGTAGTAGCCCGCTGGGAAGCGGACGAAGCGCGCGTGCGCGCGCGCCAGAGTGCTCCGGGCGCAGAGCCCAAGGGAAAGGTCTTTGGCCGCTCGGGCATGGAGATGTTCGAGGCAATCTTCTCGGGCGAGCTGCCCCCTCCGCCGATCAACGACACGGTCAACATCCTGGCGATCCACATCGAACCCGGAGTCGCCGTCTTCCAGGGGCGACCGCAAAGGCGCCTCTACAACCCGCTCGGTACCGTGCATGGCGGCTGGTTCGCCACGCTGCTGGACTCTGCCGTGGGGTGTGCCGTGCATTCGACGCTACCCGCCGGCAAAGGCTTCACCACCCTGGAACTCAAGGTGAACATGCTTCGCGCGCTCAACGATCAAGTGCCGCTGGTGCGTGCGGAAGGCAAGTTGATCCACGCCGGACGGCAAGTTGCCGTGGCCGAAGGTCGGATCGTCGGCCCCGACGGAAAGATCTATGCGCATGCAACCACGACCTGCCTCATCTTCGACCAACCCGCTCTCACGACAAGGAGTTCCGATGAGCAAGCCTGAAATCGTTCTTTGTGCGCCGGTGCGCACGCCGATCGGCACCTTTGGTGGTGCGTTGAAAGACAGGCGACGAGTTGCACGTGGAAAGCGAGGTGCTGGAAGTTCGCCAGTCCAAGTCCAGGCCCGAGCAAGGGCTGGTCAAGGTGGGGACGAACAGCCTGAATCAGGACGGGGGCGTCGTGCAGATTTCCGTCGGCAATGTGGTGGTTCCGCGCCGGTCGGCATCGTCGGTTGAGCCGCAGCACGATATTTCTCAAAGGAGCGAAGCATGAAATACACCGTCTTTGGAAAAACCGGCCTGCGTGTGTCGCAAGTCGCATTGGGCACTGGCAACTTCGGCACGGGCTGGGGTTATGGTGCCGACCCCGATGCCGCAGAGGCCGTCTTCAACGCCTATGCCGAGGCCGGCGGCAACTTCATCGACACGGCAGACGTTTACCAGTTCGGTCAATCGGAAGAACTGCTCGGCACTCTGCTGCAGGGGCGGCGCGAGGACTTTGTGCTGGCCACCAAGTTCACCAACGGCGCCGTGCCGAACGCGAACCGGTTGGTCACCGGCAACAGCCGCAAAGCACTGGTGGCTTCCGTGGAGGCGAGCCTCAAGCGCCTCAAGACCGACAGGATCGACATCTACTGGGCGCACCATCCCGACGGCGTCACGCCCATCGAGGAGATCGTCCGCGGCTTCGAGGATCTGGCGCGTGCGGGCAAGATCCTCTATGCAGGCTTGTCGAACTTCCCCGCCTGGCGCCTGGCCCGTGCAGTCACCCTGGCTGAACTGACCCACGCGGTACCCATTGCGGCGGCCCAGTTCGAGCACAGCCTGGTGCGCCGTGAGCCCGAGGCCGACCTGTTCCCGGCCGCGCGCGCCCTGGACCTGGGCGTGGTGACCTGGTCACCGTTGGGAGGGGGCATGTTGACCGGCAAGTATCGGCAAGGAGAAAAGGGCCGGGCTGAAGGCTTTGGCGGCCGGGTCTTCCAGTCGGAGAACTCGGCGCAGCGCACGCAGGTTCTGGACACCGTGCTGGCTGTTGCAAGCGAGTTGGGCGTCAGCGCAGGCCAGGTTGCCATTGCCTGGGCCGGCACGCATGGGGCCGCGCCGATCATCGGACCGCGCTCGGTTGCCCAACTGATCGACAACCTCGGTGCGCTGACGGTCGACCTCTCGGCCGAACAACTCCATCGCCTTGATACCGCAAGCAGCCTCGTGCCATCGGCGCCGTCACGGTCGCCGGTTCCCTGGGCCGGAGAACTTACCGAAGTCGTCGCCTGAGCTGAGCCTGCCGCTGTAGATAGCAGCAATAGTCGGCGATCCATCCTGGAGGTCGCTGCCAACGAACGGCCACGTGCAATCGCGTGGCCGTTGGCTTTTGCAGAACTTGGTGCTCGCCTGGTATCGCCCAACCATCCGTCCGTCGAGCCGCTAGAGCCTCCTCGTTCGTGGCTTTGCTGCTGGGCGTGCTCGACGCAGACCTCTTGCACCGCTCCGACCAGCGTCGTCCAGAGCCTCTTGGCCCGTTGGTCCGTCATGAGTCTGGACCCGCCCAATCGACCATAGCAGTTGCGGCGGATGCGTGTGCTGGATCCCGACCCCGATCGGCGCCTAGCCCGACAATCAGATTGATGCACATGGGCAACTGCGCAGGGCTTCAACGGCGTGAAGCCGCTCTCTCGAAGCAGTTCACTGCGTCCCAGGAGGCGCACCGACCTTTGCTCGGGAAAACCCGCTCTTTGCGCGTCCAGTCAAGCACGACTTCCCTTTGAACGCAGTCCATCCCGGTCGCGCTGCGTATCGTTCTTCGGTTCATAAGTTCACGGCCCTGAGCCGAAAGGAGACAACGATGCCCCTGCATATTCAATCATCACCGCGGCGCGCATTCCATCAAGGCGCGCTGGTGCTTGCCGCAGCCCCGCTGGCTATCCTGTCCGGCGAGGCTGCCGCAGCCTATGCCTCTACCGAAACTGTGCTGAAACATCACCTTGGTGCGTTTGCCAAAGGCTTGGACGAAATCATGCAAGACTATTCCGACTCTTCGATCCTCCTCACGCATGACAAAAAGTATCACGGCAAGGAGGAGATCCGGGGCTTCTTCGACGGTTTCCTGAAGTCGGTCAAGCCAGGCTTCTGGGAAGCCTTCAAGATCAATGCGCAGGCGATCGACGGCGACGTGGCCTATCTTGTTTGGGACGCGAAGCCCTTCGTGAATATCGCGACTGACACCCTGGTGGTGCGCAAGGGCAAGATCGCGGCTCAGACGTTCACTGACGGCTAGGTCTTGCTCGAACTTTTGAAGGACTGAATCGATAGCGGTCTTTCCAGTGAAACAGCGTTGCATGCGCGCCGGGCGAGATTTCCATCTGCTGCTGCGGCGCCCATGTTGGACCTACTTGCGCCGGACGCGCGCACTCTGATGAGAGCGGGTTGTCGCTCAGCCTAGTAGAGAGCGAGGAGCTAGGTAGCCGTTAGTAGCGGTGGAACCGCGAGTTGCGTGCCAGCCGTGTCTTGAAAGGGGCCCGCACGAGCTATTGCGGAGCCGTCTCGCGAAACTCCCGAGGCCCGACGCCATACTGCAGCTTGAAGATCCTCGTGAAATGCGAAGGGTCCGCGAATCCCCAGGTATAAGCAATCTCCGCGACGCTGCAGTCCCGATAGGTCCGGCTGCGAAGGTCGTCCCTGCATCGCTCTAGTCGTTGCGTTCTGATCCACACTGAAGCGCTCACGCCGATCTGAGCAAAGAGCATGTGTACGTATCGCGGCGACATGTTGTTGGCTGCCGCGATACTGGTCGGCGACAGGTGGTCGTCCTGCAGGTGGGCGAGAATGTAGTCCTGCAGTTGCTTCAGGTAGCGCGATGACAGTCCGCGCTGTGGCGCCTCGACGCGATGGCACATCGCCGCGGTCAGCAACTCCAGCGTGGCACGCCGTACGCCGGCATTGTCGCCTTCGGTGAAGAGTTCCAGTTGATGTGCGAGGCTGTCGATGTGCGAATAGAGAACCGCACCGATTCCGACGCGGCTGTCGATCACCGTACCGGTGAATCCCGTGCCACGGGGAAGTCGCTCCTTGACCTCCGCCCAAGGCAGTACTAGCGACACCTTGTGCAGACGTTCCATCACCGTGAATTCGGCTGGCTGCGCGCTCGTCCAGATCACCAGGTCTCCCGCACCCAGGCTGATATCCTCTCCCGCGAAATGGAATCTCTCGCGCCCAGCCTTGGTAATCTGCACGCCGATGTAGGGGACGGGCTCACGGCCGACAAATTGCGGCAGCCGGCTTCCCGAGCAGGGGTCGCACACGCACTCGACCGCGCGCAGGCCGTTGATGTCGCGGCTCCGAATGCTCGCCGAGAAACCGTCGGCGACCGATTCGGTGACCTGCCAATGGCCGTAGTTCTGCGTGAGGGCGGCTTGCCACGCGTCAGTGGCCTCGGACCTGCGGATGCCGGCGGTCGACCAGTGCTGTACCGTCAAGGGGCTCTTCATGCTGGCGTTTGCTTGCATGTTGTCTCCGTTGTGCACGTGACCCCGATGGGTCGCGATGCAGAATATCCGGGAGCGGCGCGGGTGCCGAGGGGGTTTGCACTCAGTGGTAGTGACCGCGGCGCTCTAGCACTTCGATTTTGTACCCGTCCGGGTCCTGGATGAAGAAGAAGCGCGCAAGCAGTTCTTCCCCGCGCCTGAATTCCTTCACATCTCCGGGCTGATAACCCATGCCCAATAGGCGCGCCCTCTCGGCGTTCGCATCGTCGACCACGGCGGCGATGTGCCCGTAGCCGCTGCCGTGGGTGTAGGGCTCCTCCCTGCCCTTGTTCAGCGTCAACTCCAGTTCGAATTCGCACTCGCCGCTGCGCAAGTAAACCAGCGCGAAATCCGGAAAGTCCAGCCGATGGGACTCGGATAGATCCAACAGGTCGGCGTAGAAGCGTATTGAACGATCCAGGTCGGCTACCCGGATCATGGTGTGGATGATCTTGGACATGAGGGAAATCGGAGCCCGAGTTCAAGGCACTCGATCGTCTACCTATGCGCGTCGACGTGCGCCTGCCAGGCGCCCTGCGCCTCTTCCCAGCCGATGTTGGCAATCACGCTTGCATCGGGGTTGATGAACGCGAGCGGCCCGGAAAACGTCATGTAGAACGCGCTCGGGACGGGGAAGTAGGTCTTGTCGTGGCGCGCGCCGGAAGACTCGAAGCCGTAGCCCGGCGCCAGCGCCGTATCGCCTCCTTCGGCCTTGCCCCCGCGCACGTCCATGCGGCCCTTGTAGAGGAAATATTCGCCCGGCCCGGTGTGGAAGTGCGCATTGAAGGACGAGCCCTCCGGACACTCGAACACGGCCGTCCAACTGCTAGCCTCCGGCGAGACGTAAAGCAGCCTCCAGGTGATGCCCCCCTTTGAAAAGGCGTCGGGAAAAGGCGCCCACGGCATGTCGTCTATTTGGACGTACTCTTCCTCGGCTTTCATTTTGGCCATTTGTTCTGTCTCCTTGCTCGCAAGAGCTTCAAGTGATTGCACGGACATCGGCACCCCGCAACGACGAGCCGACGGAACGCGCGCCCTGGGACTGCGCGAAGGCATGTCTTGGAACACGCTCACACAAACGATAGGCGGTGCGGGCGCGAACGACTGGGGCTTGCAGGAAGTACTGCTTGACTGCGCGCGAACTCCACGGATTGAAGGTCTCCGGGTTAACGCGAATACCGGGGGGTACCCGGCAGTGAGTATTTGCGGCCGTCGTGGAAGACGTCGGCGCATGCGGCATTTGTGAGGCCAGGGCGACCGCGGTGTTCGGGAAGTGCTCTGTGCCGGAATTCGGGCCTAGCCGGGCGCGCGCAATCCGGGGCTTCGAGGGCTATGCGATGGTGCTCGTGTCTGCGGCCACGAGGTAAGCGCGCGGTGATCCCGTCTTGAGTTGCGGGCTTGTGTCCATGACGATGGTGTCCACCAAGAAATAAGTGGAGTAGTGAACACGATGCTCCTAGCCCTGGTAGCGGGGATCAAGATGGGTTGGCCGGACGTAGATGAACGCCCCCTATGCCAGTCTCTCAATTCATGGCGACGCGAAGGTGAAGATTGCTCCCGTACATTCGGACTGTGAGTGCAGCTTTTGGCCGCGGTCCCTGATGGGATCTGCTGGTTGACGCCTCGATCGCTTACACGCACTCTAGGTGCCTCGTCCGGCGCGGGCTTGGTCAACCACGGTCTTACCGTCTTGCCATCACTTCATGATCACCTGAGCAATCGGTGGTATTTCTCCCCGAAGTTGTTTTGCGACTTTCGCGACTGGCCTTCGATCACGCGACCTCGGCCGCCTTGCTATAACCCGTCTCGTAGAGCCGGTCATGAGCCAGCAGCGCCCAGACGATTCGAGCTTTCTTATTGGCCAACGCGACCGCCGCGACATTCTTGTTGCGTCGCTGCACCACTGCGTTAACCCAACTGCACGGATCCGCCTTCTGCCCCGCGCGATTGATGACCGACCGCGCACCATGTATCAGCAAGGTGCGAAGGTAGCCGTCGCCGCGGTTGCTCATGCCCAGTAGGTTGGACTTTCCTCCAGAGGAATGTTGCCTGGGCACCAGGCCCAACCACGCCGCCAGTTGCCGGCCGCCGTCGAAGTTCTTCGCATCCCCGATGGAGGCTACCAACGCGCTCGCTGTGATCGGACCGATGCCGGGCACCTGGGCGAGCTTGGTGTTGAGATCGCTACTTCGATGCCATGCTTTGGTCTGCGCCTCCAGCTCTTCGACCTGCCGCCCAAGTTCCTTGAGGTGGTCGAGCAGCCGCTGGATGAAGACGCGAAAGGAGCCAGGCAATTCGTTGTTGGCATCTTCGATCAGCTCCGGGACTCGAGAGGCGATGTAGCCGATGCCTTGGGGGACGATGAGACCGAACTCGCCGAGGAGGCCACGGATCTGATTGGCCTGCGTCGTGCGCGCCTTTGCGAATCCCTGGCGCCCGGTGCAACGCCAACACTATCTGAGAAAGTCTGTACCGAGCAGATAGTCTACTGTTCGATTGAGGTGAGTGCCTAGTAGCTCGCACGCGAGCTGCGGCCTCCGTTCAACAACCGCTTTCGCTAACTCTTCATGCTCACTGTTGAGATCACGCTGCACGGTTCGCGTGCAGCAACGATAGCCATCGATATCTCTCACTGTGACCCGCCTAGCGTTGGGCAATCAGCGGGAGCAGCTGCGGGTTGGCCGCGGTGGTTGCCGCCAGGCCCCGCGCAGTCCACTGCTCCCACAGTTGCCCCCTGTGCTTGAGGCTCAGGCTTCGCGACTCCTGCCCGTGTCAAGATAGTTGTCGCCTGAGTCATGCAGCCAAGCGCTGTTTACGTAAGCGGTCCACGTCGGCCGCGGCCACGCTGTCACGCTCCGGATTCAGTGTCACCGCGCCCGCTGGTGTTCAGTTGCGCGTGCTGCGCGCCCAGTGCGCCGGATGGCGCTCGCGCGCCTGGGTGTAGAGCGCGTGCGATCACCGCATCAAGGCCAGCATGGCGCTGTGCAGGCGTGACGTAGCGAATGCCGCTATGGCGATGTTCGACGCTGTACCAACGCACGAATGCACTGGCCCAGGCGGCGAGCAGCGTGCAGGTCGCCAAAGCCCTTGGCAGGAACTCAGGGCGGTACTTGGCGGTGCGAAACCGCGACTCGGCATAGGCGTTGTCATCGCTCACCCGCGGCCTGGAGTACGACGGCTTCACAACCAGCAGATCGGGCAGCGGGTGTTTGTCGTGCACGTTGGCTGCGCACACCCTCACACGTTTGACATGGCGAGCCGGCGACCTCGCAAAACAGAAGTTCACGGCCGCACCCACAAACCTGTTGAAAAAATAGATTTTTCTGTGTAATATCAACAAACGGCTGACGCAACCGAGCATTGTCCGACGCTGGATGAGTGGGAGGTAACCGTCAGTCGAGGCCCGGCAGCTTGGCCCTTTGGGTCAAGCCTCGCAATCCAATACGCCCAGGAGACAAAAGTGTTAATCCATCATCCCCTCACCTCGGTCAAGAAAATTTCTGCATGTTGGAAGGCGGTCATATTCAGTCTGATCGCAATGGCTTTCTCTCTGCCGCAATACAGCGCTAGTAGCGAGCAATATCCGTCAAAGCCAATAGTGATCAAGGTGGCGTTTCCGGCTGGAGGTGGAGTAGACGGAGTTGTCAGGCAAATTCTCGCATCGCTTCAAAGTTCGCTTGGTCAACCCGTCGTAGTTGAAAACCTTCCGGGCGTAGGTGGTGCTATTGGCGTCATGAACGTCGCGAGAGCGTCGTCGGACGGATATACGCTGCTCGCCCACGCGAACGATCTGATTCTCGCGCCACTTGTGTTGTCGTCCGCTCAATACAAGGCGACCGACTTTAGGCTGATCACCCCATTATCTCGCAGCGACTTCATTCTTGTAGCTCGGCCAGGGCTTGCAGGAAAAAAGCTCAAAGATTTAGTTGAGATGAGTAAAACAACGCAGGGAGGGCTATCCATCGCGCACCAGGGTCTTGGATCGCTATCGCATTTGGCCAGTGAAGACTTTGCCTCGTTCGCCGGAATGCAAATCACAGGAGTGCCCTATAAGGGAGGGGCGCCAATCATTCAGGATCTTCTCGGGAACCATGTCGACTTGGCCTTTTTGCCTATTGCAGCCAACAGCATTTCTATGATCAAAGAAGGCCGGATCATTCCAGTCGGCCTAGCTGCATCGCAGCGCAACGCTGAGATCCCCGACGTAGCAACTCTCGCGGAGGGGCGTGATCGCACGTTTGAATACGCCTCCTGGAGTGTGATTATGGTGAAGCGGGATGTGCCTGAGAGCGTTGCCGAAAGGCTAAACATCGCTATTCGCAAGGCGATTGAAACGCCGGAATTCCAGAGATTTGCCAAAGATAGTGCCGCCAAGCCATTCGGTATGTCGCTGAAAGAAGCTGATGTCTTTTACGCATCGGCTATCAAGCAGTACGCAGATATGGCGGTCAAGTTCAAATTGCAGCCGCAGTGATCTCTTGAAGCGCGGTCTTTGCCGAAAGAAATTTTTGCAACTCGGAGTGCACCACGGCGGGCTCCAAATGTTATGTGGCCCAAAGTATCTAACGTATGACAGAAAGAGGCGGAATTGTGAATGATTTGATTAAGCATAGTGTTGACGGCCCAGTTTCCATTTTGTCGATGGAAGCACGCCCGCACAATTTTATGAGTATTGCATTTTTGGACGCGGTACTGGATGGTCTGTCCGCAGCTGAGTCCGCAGGGTCACGAGCGGTAATTCTGCGCAGCGGTCTCAAGAATTTCTCTGCAGGCGCGGACGTCGACTATTTGAATGAAGTGCGAAACGCCGCTATCGCGGGTCGTGCACATCCGTATGACCTTCCCGGATTTCTCAGTCGATTCGAATCATGTCGATTGCCAGTAATCGCTAGCGTGCACGGCATCTGCGTGGGGGGGGGATTGGAATTGGCAATCGCTTGCGACTACATCATTGCATCCGAGTCGGCGAAGCTGGGATGTGTTGAAGTGGTTGTCGGCTTGCATCCTTTGATGGGTGCAGTCCAGCGGATTACCCAACGCGCCGGTGCATTGCGCGCAAGTGAGATGGCGATTCTTGGACGCAGATACGACGCCTCTACTCTGGAGCGATGGAACTTGCTTAACTTGGTGGTCCCAGACGACCGATTGCAGTCGGCCACGTTGAGCATTGCTAACGAAATCGCTGCCGGCCCCACTGTCGCTCACACCGCATCAAAGCAACTAATTCGCATTTCTGTGAGTCAGGGAGTGGCCGCCGCAGACGCGGCGATGACGCAGCTTCAGGCCTCGATCTGGGCTTCCAAGGACCTCGTGCTCGGGCTTGCTGCGTACAAAGCAGGCGATTTGGGCTCGACCAAATACGAGGGGGTTTAGCCATGAGCGGCCCACTAAGTGGAATCAGAGTCGTTGACTTTTCACGTGTGCTCGCCGGCCCATTGTGTGCCCGAACCTTGATGGATCTGGGTGCCGATGTGATCAAGGTCGAACCGCCACGGCAAGACCTTTCCCGGTTCGCCTACCCAAGGTCTTCGGGCATGTCGGGATACTACGCGCAGCAGAACGCTGGAAAGCGCAACGTCTGCATTGATCTCAACGTGCCGGGAGCACTCGACGTCATCCTCAAGCTATGTGACGAAGCAGATGTTGTCGTTGAGAATTTCCGCGCCGGAACGATGAAGTTTCTGGGATTGGATTATGAGACCTTGGCAGCGCGCAATTCGCGCTTGATCTATGTATCCATCTCCGGGTATGGCCAACTCGGACCTTGGGCCAGCAGGATGGCATACGCACCTGTAATTCAGGCAGAGTCCGGATTTACGCGTAATAGTCTGGACCATTACGGCGCAGCGTTAGAGCGGTCAATGACCGACAGTCTCTCGCACGCTGATGTGTATACCGGCTTGCAAGGCGCAATCGCCGCATTGGCGGCGTTGAACCGGCGGTCCTTGACCGGTGTTGGTCAGCACGTCGATGTTCCGATGGCCGCCACGATGCTCGCAACGAGTGAGCGTGCACATTTCGATCTGAATCCGGAGGAACTTAACGACGAACCACCCATTCTCGGAGCGGCGGATTGTCCTTTCTTTGAAGGACCGAACGGTGAGCAGATCGTGTTGAGTGCGAGCTTGGTTGGCTCTCTTACGTTTCCATTCTTTCTTAAAGCGATGCGTCGACCTGACCTAGCGTCTGACGTGCGCTTTGCAACGGCGACCGCTCGAAAACAGAATGTGGCCGACTTGCATCGGATAGTGCAGACATGGTTCTACACATTTCAAAGCCTTGCAGCTCTCGATTGCCAATTGGACGAAGCGAAAATCGCGATGGGTGTGATCCGTACGGCGCATGCCTTGACTACCTCAGTGTGGGCTGAACATTGGCGCGCAGTAGAGCGTGTGCCGAACCGCCGCGGCGGAGAGTACATATTGCCCGGTCGTCCGTGGCGGTTTTCCAAGGATGAACTAACGCCTCCTGGATCGCCTGCATTCCGAGGCGAGCACAACCGAGAGGTACTTTCGAGTATCGGAGTGTCAGAGGAGCATGTTAATTCGCTCTTTGATGCTGGCGCGCTACTCATCGACTCAGAAAACCTCTCACAAATAAATTGAGAATTTTTGAATTTCGCGGCCCAGCCGAGAGTGCTGACTACAAGCATCGACATCGTACATACCGCGTCACATAACCAGATAGCACTGTTAGATTTTTTACAGGATCCAGCATCATGACTGAAAAGCACGAAGTACTTGAATCTTTCTGGAGATCCGCTTGGGAACGAACGCCTACGCCTATGCAATGGGCTGGCCAACTTTCTGTTGATGAAGGCAGTCTTATTCAGATTCAAGTGGGAGATCGCTACGAAGCCCACGGGATTCGCCGATTTGGTTGGAAGGTTGCGGCAACCAACAAGGCTGTTCAGCAACAACTCGGAGTTTCCGAGCCTGGATTCGGATCGATTTATGAAAATAAAGTGCTTTGGTCTGGGGCTGCCTTAGCCTCGAGCCAGCTTATTCAACCGCACATTGAATGCGAACTGGCATTTCAGCTCAACAAAAATATCAAATCCGCCCGTACGCTTGACGACATGGCTGAGTCTGTTGATTTTGTATACCCAGCATTCGAATACATCGAGAAGCGTGTAACAGTTCTCGATATGGGCGTGGCTTTTGCTGACAATGCGGAACACACTGGAATCGTTCTAGGCCAGCCCGTCAGGCATCAAATCGATAGAGATTACAGGCAAGTCGTTTGTACGTTGTTCAAAAACACATCGCTGATTGACTCCGCTCCCGGTGAGGTTGTGTTGGGAAATCCGCTGAATTCGATTTTGTGGCTAAAGCAGCGGCTGGAGAAATACCAGCGACAGCTTACTGAAGGCATGGTCGTCATGACTGGTTCATTTCTGCGTCAGCTTCCTGTTTCATCGGGAGATCACATTCGAGCCGAGTTCTCCGGGCTCGGTGTTGTGGACGTTAATGTGGTTAATTAGATTGAATTTTTCCACGGGTGAATTGTTTTAAATACTTACGACACTGGAATTAATATGAAGATTGCACGCTTCTCAGAGCACGGCCGCGATGGCTTGGCTGTAGCCCTTGATGGAATGGACTTTAAAGGACTTTTCTTAGATAAATTGGGCATCGCTGGCGATCTGCAGACCGCGCTGGAAGGTGGCCCGAACGCCATCCGAAAACTGACGCGCGCTCTTTCGCTTGGCGAAGATGTGGATTTGGCGCAGGTTTCGCTTAGGCCGCCGCTGCTCTCGCCAGAAAAAATCATTTGTATTGGTCTGAATTATGTAGATCATTCGGCTGAAAGTGGATTTGTGCCGCCAGCTTATCCGACCGTGTTCTCTCGTTTCAATTCAAGTTTGATCGGCCATGGAGATGCGATTGAAAGGCCTCAGACGTCTGAGCAGCTTGACTACGAGGGTGAAATTGCATTTGTGATTGGAATTGGCGGGCGAAACATTTCAAAATCGGCAGCGCTCAAACATGTTTTTGGTTATTCATTGTTCAATGATGCGTCATTGCGCGACTATCAAACCCGGACGCCACAATGGACTATCGGTAAGAATTTCGACAAGACAGGTGCTTTTGGCCCATATCTCGTGACAGCCGACGAGCTGCCCGAAGGTGCAAAGGGACTGTCGCTGCAAACTCGCCTAAATGGCAATCTGGTGCAAGACGGAAACACGGACGATCTGATTTTCGATATTCCTACGCTGATCGCCGAATTGAGTGCGGTTATGACTTTGCGCCCAGGTGATGTTGTCGTCACAGGAACGCCAGCTGGCGTGGGCGCAGCACGCAAGCCGCCGCTGTGGATGGTCCCTGGCGATGTTTGCGAGATCAGTGCAAGCGGGCTAGGAACTCTTCGAAATCCGATTGTCGCTGCGGGTTGATCGAATGACGCTGACCGATAGGAGGCCGCTCCATCTAACGAGGGAAATACTCCTGCGAAGAGATCTACGCATCGCCCGGTAATCTCTACTTCCTTTTTGAAAATCAGACTTGAGGTTAACGCAATGATCAACAGATCTTTGAAAATCCGAAGCATTTCCGCCAGGCCAATCGTCATCAAGCTCAAACGACCCATTGTTACCCGAATGGGTTCGTTTGCTGATTGGCCCATTGTCTTGGTTGATTTGATGACGGAAGATGGCGTGATTGGTCGCAGCTATCTGCAGCCTTACATCATTAAATCTATGCGTTATTTGGTAGCTGCTCTTGAAGATGTTGGGGCGATGCTTAAAGGTCAAACTGTGTCGCCAGTTGACTTGTTCAATGCAGTCCGGAAATCGCTTCATTTAATTGGGTATGAAGGTTTCTCAATGATTGCTGCTTCAGGTGTCGACATGGCGGCATGGGATGCTCTTTCAAAGAGCGCGCAACTCCCGTTGTGTGCAATGCTTGGTGGCTCTGTCGGCCCAGTCAGATGCTACAACACAAACGGTCTTTGGCTTCAGGAACCGAGGGCCGCGGCCGAAGAAGCTAAGGAACTTATGAATGAAGGTGGATTCACCAGCTTGAAGATGAGATTGGGTCGAGAAAAGATAGCTGATGACCTTGCCACTCTCGATGCAGTTCGAGAGGCGGTTGGTGATGAAGTAGATTTAATGGTTGATTTTAATCAGGGTCTTAACCTCGCCGAGGCTCTACAGCGATGTCATTTGATTGACGATCATGGACTGATCTGGATCGAAGAACCGCTGCTTTATGACAACTTTGATGGATATGCGCGCCTAGCGGCAGATCTTAAAACTCCTCTGCAAATGGGCGAGAACATTTACGGATCGCGGGAGCTGTACAAATCAATCCAAAAGAAGGCATCTGATTTAGTCATGCTGGATCTAATGCGCATCGGCGGCGTAACTGGATGGACGCGAGCGGCTGCTATTGCGGGTGCCGCAGGGTTGCCCTTGTCGTCCCACGTTTATCCCGAGGTCTCAGCACATATGATGCGAGTGTCGGAAACCGCCCATTGGCTAGAGTGGAATGATTGGCACAACGTAGTATTGCAGACTCCGTATGAGGTCAAGGGCGGAAATCTCATAATTCCCGATGTCCCCGGCGTAGGATTGGAATGGGATGAAAAAGCTGTTCAGCATTATCTAATCTAGCAGCCCACCCGGAGCATTGCATGCCCATCATTTCACATCTTCCCCACTCGGGTTGCGGCTGCAACTTAAAGCGCTAATTGGACCTAATCCCGTGACGATTAGAGCCTGCAGCATATTATCCACGTTTCGTATTTAATTAATCATGACAAATAGCATAGATACTCCTTCGCGTTACAGAATGCCGACGGTGTTTGGACCCAGTCCCGGACCGCGCCAAGGACCGAATGGAGAAAGATTTGACCTTAGTGATACGCCGCGCACTATCGCTTCAATCAGCTTTTTAACGGATGAAGCTGAGCTTCGTAAATTGCTGCCGCCGAATTGCGAACTCGACGGTGAGCCCATCGTCACTGTGGAACATGTGACGTTGACAGAACTTGAGTGGCTCGCCGGGCGCGGTTATTCACTGCTTTCGGTTTCATATCCAGTTCGCTACCGCGGCGCTAGCGAATCAGTTCGCGGGTCATTCATGCCTGTCCTGTGGGAAAACCGATGTGAACCAATCCTGACTGGTCGTGAGGAACTAGGATTTTCGAAGCTGTACTGTGAGTTGCCAGAGCCCCGAATCCTACAAGGGACTCGACTCCACACGGCCGTTTGGGAAGGGCACGAATTTATCCGGATGGCATTCAGCGACTTGGTGGTCGGGGCGCCGCCGAATTCACCGGAAAGTGATGGAATTCTGCATCATCGGTACATCCCTAGCCTGCGCCAAGTAGGCGAATCCGCTGTTGACGAAATGGTGTTGTCTCCACAAGTCAGTTCAGCCAAGCCTCGATATACCTCTTTTGTTTCAGGCATTGGAGAAGTCAAATTTATCCGCTCTACTTGGGAGGAGCTTCCAACTATGTTTCACATAGTGAATGCACTTGAAAGTCTGCCGGTGCTTTCACCGCGTTTTAGCTATATCGCCGAAGTGCGAGGCGCTACCGATCTTTCTGAGCAGCGAGTACTGGGATGATCGATTTGGCATGTGCATTCTGAGTCCCATGCGATGTATCCAACGCGGCTTGAACTATTGGACAGGTTTGTTAGTCGGCCCGCTTCAAAGATCGCAATGCAGGTGCACACGCGGTTGCGTTGAACAACCTTTGGATTGCGCAGTGCAGTTTTATGGGAATGCAGGCAGATTGAACTCGCCAGGCGAACTGATACCAGGCGCCTGAGCATACGAATCGATGCGAATCAGGACATCGATACACCTTGAAGCAGCTTACGCAGACCATCTTTAATCGAACTCTCAATAGAACGGCATATCAGGGGATCCTGCTTGTTCTGGCATTCATAAAGTCAAAAATAGAGTTCACCTTCTAGAACGTCCACATCGGAAACGCTATGACACTCGCGCATGCTTATGCGGCCCAGTCCGCCACCACCCCACTCGCACCGTTCACTTTCCAGCGTAGATTTCTGACGGCGCGGGATGTTGCCATTGACATTTTGTACTGCGGCGTCTGCCACTCCGACCTGCACACCGCAAGGAGCGAATGGGGCCCGTCGGTATATCCCTGTGTGCCTGGCCATGAGATCGTCGGACGTGTGAGTGAAGTGGGAACGGACGTTTCAAAATTCAAAGTGGGTGACTTCGTCGGCGTGGGCTGCATGGTGGATAGTTGCCAGCACTGTCAACCTTGCGCTCAAGGTCTCGAACAGTACTGCGACAACGGCATGACCGGGACCTACAACAGCCAGGAACAAGTGTCGCGCGCCAATACGTTGGGCGGATACTCGGACCACATCGTGGTATCTGAAAAATTTGTGCTAAGAATCTCACACCACGAAAAGGCCCTAGCTGCTGTAGCGCCATTGTTGTGTGCGGGCATCACAACTTATTCGCCTCTGCGCTACTGGAAGGTTGGTCCGGGCCAGAAGGTGGGTATTGTTGGGCTGGGCGGGCTTGGGCACATGGGGATAAAGATCGCGACAGCGCTGGGTGCGCACGTCGTCCTATTTACCACTTCGCCTAGCAAGACCGAGGACGCGCTGCGGTTGGGAGCCAAGGAAGTCGTTGTTTCGGAGAATGCCGACGCATTGGCGATCCATCGCAACAGCTTTGACTTCATTCTCGATACGGTCGCGGTCGCTCACAACTTGGATCCGCTAGTGACACTGCTTAAGATGAACGGCACTTTGGTCTTGGTTGGGATACCGAGTTCGCCGAATCCTTCGCCCGGCGCATTTGGCCTCATCAGCAAACGACGCAGTATCTCCGGGTCGATGATCGGCGGCATTGCTGAGACTCAGGAGATGTTGGACTTTTGCGCGAAACACAACATCGTCTCTGACGTCGAGATCATCAAGATGCCGCAAATCAACGAGGCCTATGAGCGGATGCTCAAAAGTGATGTCAAGTACCGCTTCGTCATCGACATGGCAACGGTGCGTTAACTCGCGCTAGTCAATCTGGCTGTGTTAATTGAAGTGGAATCGGCGGGTGGACCAACCGTGTCAGAGCTTGCGAGCATATTGGCCGGTTCGATCGAACTTACCTGCGCCATGGGCTGCTGCCGATTCCGTGGACACCGACCCAAGCTTCTTGAACTCTATCGGACTGACCAGCCGAGCTTCAATTGACGACGAGTAGGGTTGTAGAACCGCTCGATGTAGTTGAACACGTCCGCGCGTGCCTGCTCTCGTGACCGGTACACCTTCTTGGCCGTGCGCTCGGCGCTCGGTCTTCAATGAACTGAAGAAGCTCTCCATCGCCGAGTTGTCCTTGTCTCCGCGGCTCATGCTGCCGGTGATACGTAAGCGCTCAATAAGCCACGCCCTACCGCATTGATCGAGAAGGCGATAAATGTTCGAGCTTCCCCCTGTGCCAAGATGACCTGCTGCACCTACCCCTGACAAATCAGTGAGCAACGAGGTAGGTATGTCCAAGACCCAACAACCCAAGGTATCCATGCAGGCAGTGTCCGCATCGCCTCTTGCCGGCGCCGACCCGCCCGATCAGTGCTGCTGGTAGCCGATACCGAAGCGGTGCCGCGTGCCCGGCGCCGGCGTTTCTCCAACGCCGACAAGCGCCGCATCCTGGCGGCGGCCGACCGTTGCACCCAGCCTGGCGAGATCGGCGCGCTGATGCGCTGATGCGCTGAGAGGGTGTGTATTCATCCTCCTCGAGCAACTGGAGGCGCCAGCGCGTGCAGGCCGAACTGACTGCACTGGCACCGCAAAAGCGTGGCCCCAAGGTCAACCCCGCGCGGCTCGATGCCGTGCAGATCGCCCAGCTCACGCGCGAGCGCGACAAGCTGCAGATCCCGCTGGACAAGGCCAGCCTGGTCATCGCAGTCCAAAAAAAGTTGCCGCCTTGCTGGCCCTGCTCGAACACGACGGCAAGCCCGAGAGCAACTGATGGCTGGCGTGCTGGAACTCACCCCCGCTCTGGGCACCAGAGCGGCGTGCCGCGCGCTGGGCCTGTGGCGGGGCGCACCGCAGCGCCAGCAGGCCAGTGTGCGCCGCAAGGCGTTCGTAGGCCCGCGGGTCCACCATCGCGCACGAGCGTGCGCGCCGTTGGCCCTGCTCGACTGGGTTCAAGCATCACGGCCGACACCGCGTCGCGCAATCCCGGCTGATAGGCAAGTGCGAAGTGGACGCCATTGTTGCCTATGATCGATTTGCACGACCATAGTGCTATTGGTGGCCTCCGTCCATCGTCCTCAGCGCAGGCATGCATCCTTCCACAGTGATCCGCCCCGCATCCGGATTTGAAGACCTAACAGCCAACAGCCTGCCCATCCCGCCGATGGTCGGAACCCGCGACATAGGCGATGTCATCGCCCGGCAGACGCTGCACCAACTGCGCGCTGCCGAACTCGAGCGAGTCGACGGGCATCACCTTCACGTCATGGCCCATCGCGCGCATCCCCTGCACGCATTCGGTTGGCATCAAGGCCTCAACGATAAGCTTTCCCTGGTCATCGATCCGCCAACGGGGAGCGTCTGAGCTTGCCTGTGGATTGAGTTCTTCCACGACAGAATGGATTACCATCTGCACGTGGCCTTGTGACTGCATGTTGGCACCCATGACCCCGAACGCCATGACAGGTTCATCATTCTTGAACAAGAAGCCCGGCAGGATTGTGTGCGATGGAAGCTTGCTGCCGGCGACTTCGTTCGCGTGTCCTGGCTGCAAACTGAAGCCGGCCCCGCGGTTCTGCAAAGCAATGCCTGTGCCTGGCACGACCAAGCCGGATCCGAATCCGCGATAGTTGGATTGGATGTAAGAAACCATCCGCCCGTCTTTGTCGGCGGTGCACAGATAGACAGTCCCCGAACTGCGAGGTGCGACTCTGGATTTGACCGAGGCTTGCGTCGCATTGATGGCGTTCGCAAGAGAGCGGAGGCGCTTCGTGTCGAGTAGGTCAGCCACCGGCACGCGCATCGTTGCGGGATCCGAATTGTGCGTGTAGAGGTCGGCGAACGCTAGGCGCATGGCTTCGATCTCCAAATGCATGCGCTGCGCCGAACCTGCGGCGTGTGCTTCGTAGTCGAGATGATCCAGGATACCGAGTGCCAGCAGGGCGGCAATGCCTTGGTTGTTGGGCGGCATTTCGCAGATGTGGTGCTCGCGGAATTCGTGGCGGACGGGATCCACCCATTGCGGCGCATGAGCATCCAGGTCGGAAGTACTCAACGCGCCACCGTGCTCCTGAACGAAGCCGGCGATTTGGGTGGCCAGTTCGCCGCGATAGAATGCCTCTCCCCTGGATTTCGCGATGAGTTCCAGGCTCGCCGCCTGCGCCGGATTTCGCCAGATTTCGCCAGGCTTCGGGGGCCGTCCCTGCACGAGGAACTCGGTGAATCCGGGAAACACCTTCAGGTTCGGAGTCTGATCCGTCCACTGGCGTGCGATGATCGGGCTGACAGGATAGCCATCGCAGGCGTGGCGAATCGCATCGTCGAACAGGTCTTCAAAGGGCAAAGCACCGAACCGCTCTGACAGTGCAACCCAACCTGAGACGAGTCCTGGAACGGTCACGCTATCAGGACCTCTTAACGGCATGGCGCTCTTACCTGCGAAACGGTCCTTCGTCCACACTTTCGGGGACCGACCGGAGGCATTCAACCCGTGCAGTTGCCCACCATCCCAGATCTGGGCGAAGGCGTCGCCGCCGATGCCGTTTTGGGTGGGTTCGACAACCGTCAAGGTAATGGCGGCAGCCAAAGCTGCATCGATCGCGTTGCCTCCCCGCCTGAACACCGCCAAACCCGCTTGGGCGGCCAAGGGTTGAGAGGTCGAGACGATGTTGCGCGCCATGATCGGTTGGCGGGCGGAGCGAAAGGGCAATGCGGTGTTGATCATCTGTTGATAGCTCGCGGGCCGGAGACGCGTCCGGCCGTGGGGTTGGTGCAATGGGCCGTTCAGTCGATCTTGACCTGAATCTGCTTGACGAGTTGAGCGTTCTGCAGCGCCTCATTGCGCATAAAACTATGGAAATCGGCTGTGTTCAGGGTGCTTGCTTCCAGTCCCGCGTTGGCGACGAAGGTCTTCACATTGGCCGTGCTCATCGCATTGGCTGCGGCCTCCCGGAGTTTGCCCAGGACAGGGTCAGGCGTGCCCTTGGGCGCGACCAGACCGGTCCATACGTAGGCGTTCTGTTCGGGATAGCCTAATTCCGCGAGCGTGGGAACGTCGGGCAGCGCGGACGAACGGGATCCGCTGGTGACGGCCAGCACCCTGAGCTTTCCGCTCTTGATGAGTGGGATCATGGCTGCCTGCCCAGGCATCATCATTGACACTTGGCCACCCATCAGGTCGGCGACAGCAGGAGCAGCCCCTTTGTAAGGCACGTGCACCATGTCGAGACGGGTAGACTGCAGCAGGCGTGCGGCGAAGAGATGCTGATTCGACCCGTTGCCGGAAGAACCGAAGTTCAGCATGCCGGGCCGGGCCTTGACGTATTCGACGAACTCCTTGAAGGTCTTGACTGGCAATTCGGGATTGACGACCACCACGCAAGGTTCCCGTGTGATGAGGGCCACGGGAACGAAAGCTTCCACGGGGTCGAAGCTGAGCTTGTAGAGTGATCCGCTGATGGTTTGAGGGTTTGACACCGCGAGCAAGGTGTAGCCATCTGGTGCGGCCTTGGCAGCGGCTTCCGCGCCGATCATCGCGCCCATGCCGGGTCGGTTGTCGATGACCATGCCTTGACCAAGCGCTTTGCCGATCTCGGCTGCGACGGTACGCACAGGCACATCGGTGGAGCCACCTGCCGAGTAAGGAACGATTACTCGAATGGGACGTGTTGGATAGTTATCTGCCATGACGGCGGCGGATGCCACGGCTGCGAAGAGTGCACAGACCGCGGCCCGGAGCAAGGAGAGGGTTGGCATGGCTCAGTCCTCCATGTAGCCGGAGGCGACGACGATAGGACGTAGCACATCGCGTTCGGCGGCTGTGGCGCGGCCGAAGTCCTGGCCGACCAGAAGGCTGGGAACAACGCCCAGTTCCAGCAAGCGCCGACCGATGTCCGGATCGCCGATCATCTTGCTCGCCGCCACCTCTAGTGGCTTGATCGCATTCGCAGGGGTGCCAGCCGGCGCCCAGATGCCGTACCAGAAGGACCTGAACGATTGCAGGCCCAACTCTTCGAACGTCGGTACATCTGGGGTTAACGGGAAACGTTGGGTCGTCGACACCGCCAGCATGCGAACTTTGCCGGCCTTGTGCATGGCTACCAGGCTCGCGTCCGAGGCGGCCGGGATGTGGCCGCCCAGCAAGTCCGACGTCATGGGCGCGCCGCCTTGGTAGGGGACGGCCTCGAAGCGAACGCCCAACTCCTTACTCAGACCGGCCAAAGCGATATGGGAGGCGCCACCGAGCGCCGCGACTCCCACCATGGGGCTGATCTTGGCCGCCTTGATAGCGGCCACGTACTCGCCGAGTGACTTGTAAGGTGAGTCGCTACGTACAGCAATCGCGTTGGGTACCACGGCAAGGCGTGCCACCGGAGCGAAATCCTTCTCGGGGTCGTAGGGCAGCTTGCGTTTGGTCAGGGCGAGCAGCGTCAGCGAGGTCGAGGGCGCGAACAGCAGGGTGGTGCCGTCCTGGCTCGCCCGCTTGACGTAAGCGGCGGCTAGGCTTGTCGAAGCGCCAGGCTTGTTCTCGACGATGAAGCTCGTGCCGAGGCTAGGCCCGAATCGTTCGGCGGTGAGGCGAGCGACCGCATCGGCGACGCCGCCGGGTGGAAAGCCTACGACGAGCCGAGAGACATTGCCTTGGGCCATAGCCCGCAGCGAGGCCATGCCGAGTCCCGTGCTTGCGGCGGCGGACAGAAAGAATCGACGCTTCATGAACACTCCTGTACTGGTACTACTTCATAGGCACACCGTGCCCAAGCCCCTCCTTAATGTCGATTGTCAACAATAGTATCGGGGAAAATAAAGCAAGCAGTCGAACCCCTGTGTAGAGCCAAACCTACTTGCCTCGATGAAGTAGCACAACGTGTGCCAGAAAACCTAAGGTGTGCGGCGCCGAAAATGCCCTCTATTGATTCAATACCCTAGCTTGGGATCGATGATGCCTGTGATTGGTGCACCTGTGGCGTGCGCTTTGATCTTGGACGCAATCTGCTGGGTTGCAATCGAGTCGATGGGTGTGGCCGACACGTGCGGCGTGATGCGCACTCTCGGGTGAGTCCAGAATGGGTGATCGGCACTGGCGGGCTCGGTGTTCAGTACGTCCACTGTTGCCCCGGCCAGTTGGCCGCAGTCGAGCGCAGGAATGAGTGCCTCTTCGTCAAGGTGACCACCGCGTGCGATATTGATCACGTAGGAGTTCCGCGGCATTTGGCTGAACAGTCGCGCATTCAGAATGTGCTGAGTTTCCTCCGTCAGCGGAACGAGACAAATCAGCACTCGGGTGGCTGCCGCAAATTCCCTGAGGCCTTCAGCGCCGACGAAGACCTGCACATTGCCACCGCGGGCACTTCGAGCCCAGGCGTGCACCGGAAACCCGAGCATCCTCACGCGCTCAGCGACGACCGATCCGAGGGTGCCGAAGCCTAGAATGCCAACGGGAAAATCGGACTTCTCGCGGGGTGGGAAAGGCAGCCACTTGCGCGCATTTTGCAAATCCTCGCAGTGATCGAATTCCCGGAAGTAGTGGAGCAACTCGTGCGTCACATAGTCAGCCATTTGCTCGCTCATGCCCGCATCCTCTAAGCGGACGATTGGTAGGGCGGCAGGGATGCGCAGCGCACGAATGCGGTCGACACCGGAACCGCCGTTGAAGATGGCGCGCAGATCAGGTTGGGAGTCGATGATCCGTTGATCTGGATTCCAGAGGACAAGGTAGTCACCCGCAGGAGCGTCGGGCTGCCAGTCGATGACCTCGAAATCCGGCAGCAGTGCTTCGAGCCGCTCTCGCCATACTTTGGCACGTGGGTCATGCGGCGCGAATGCGCAGATCACTCGCATGATGGACTCTCCAGTCGACGTTGCACCACGCGCAGCAGCACGCGAAGCCCGTGAATGAGGTCTTGGTCGTCGGTGTGTTCCCGCGGGTTGTGGCTGACGCCTCCGGCACTGGGCACGAAGATCATTGCGGCCGGCGCGATGCGGGCGATCATCTGCGCGTCATGACCAGCACCCGAGACCATACGCATGGCGGGCAAGCCAAGTTCTTGTGCGGTCTGCGCGACCAGGCTGACGATGGACTCGTCGAATTTGACCGGCTCGAAGCGGGCGAGCGACTCGGTGCTGAAATCGATGCCGTCCGTTTCGCGTAGCTGCTCGAGGAACGCCAGAAGCTTGTGTTCGGCCTCCTGAAGTTTCGTCTCGTCGGGGTCGCGGATATCCGCCGTGAAGACGGCCTTGCGCGGGATCACATTCACCAGATTGGGTTCGAAGGCGATGCTGCCGGTAGCTGCGATGGTGGTGCCGCCCGAGCCGTTGGCTACTTCCTCGCGCATGAAGGCAATGACCTTGGCCGCCGCCAGGCCTGCATCGCGTCGCAGCCGTGTCGGCGTCGTACCGGCATGATTCGCCGTTCCGTTGATGGTGATGCGTTGCCAGGAGATGCCCTGCACGCCGAAGACCGCTCCGATGGTCAGGCCCTCGGCTTCGAGCACCGGGCCTTGTTCGATGTGCAGCTCGATATACTCGGCCGGGACGATGGCGCCCACGGGCGCGGTGCCGTTGTAACCAATGCGCCGGAGTTCATCGCCGAGGACGGTACCATCGATGCCACGGCTCGCGAGTCCTTCCTCCAGCGACATCCCGCCAGCATATACCAGCGATCCCAGCATGTCGGGGTGGTACCGGACCCCTTCTTCCCCGGTGAAGGCGATCACGGTGAGGGGGCGCTCAGGCAATACGCCCGCGTCCCGGTAGGCTCGGCACACGGCCAAGCCGCCGAGAACGCCGTAGCAACCGTCGAGTGCGCCCGCATTGCGCACGGTGTCGATGTGCGAACCCATCATCAAGTGTGGTTTCGAATCGTTCTGGGAGGGGAGGGTGCCGATGAGATTGCCGATCCGGTCAACCTGCACGCGCAGGCCCAGGTCGATCATCAGACCCTTCACGAAATCGCGCCCTTGTTTTTCCGTATCCGTCAGGGCCAGCCGGGTTCGGCCACCCTTCTCGGTGTCGGCGCCGATGGCGCCCAGCGAGCGGAGGTCGGTGAGGAAGCGGTCTGCATTGAAGTGGAGCGCGGAACGCACGGTTGTCGACATGGAATGCCCCTGATTAAATATGATTGACGATTGCTGACAATAATAGGATGGGTAGCCATAGTTGCTCGCGCGGTCAGGCAGGTTTGCCACGAGCCCCTCGGCTAAGTTTCTTCGAACAATTTCAGGTGTATTGAACTATGAGCGTTGCGCAAGTCCGTCCGATCTTCAAGCTGTCTGCAGAGGCGCAAGTCGAGGCTAACCTGCGAGACTTCATCCTGTCCGGCGCGGTGAAACCGGGCTCGCGTGTGACGGAGATCGCGCTCTCGGAGCAGTTGGGTGTTGCGCGCGCGACGCTTCGCACGGGCCTGCACAAGCTGGCCAGTGAAGGCATCCTGGTGCAAATTCCTTACACCGGTTGGCAGATCGCCGAATTGT
The DNA here is from genome assembly GCF_030317215.1 of Variovorax sp. J2P1-31. Classification (NCBI taxonomy): domain Bacteria; kingdom Pseudomonadati; phylum Pseudomonadota; class Betaproteobacteria; order Burkholderiales; family Comamonadaceae; genus Variovorax; species Variovorax sp. J2P1-31. The sequence goes on along the minus strand of NZ_JASZYA010000003.1, from coordinate 1,112,761 downwards.
CGGCGCAGGACGTCTGGGAAGTCTGGACCTTGCGTGGAAGCCTGGAAGGGCTCGCTGCGCGCCTCGCAGCCCAATGCCGAAACGAAAAGCTGCGCACGAAAATCACCCAGGCGTACCTGCGACTGGACGCCGCTTGCAAGGCAGGCAGGATGGATGCGATCTCCAAATGCGATTTCGCGTTCCACCGCGCGATCATCGAAGCGGCACAGCATTCCCGCCTGGACCACCAGTACCGTTTGGTCGAGCAGCAGGTTCGCCTCTGCATCGATACAAGCAACAGGATCGAGGAGATTACGCCCGAAGCGATTCGCCTGCAGCACAAGCCGATCTACGAAGCCATCCAGGCGGGCAAGCCGGCACTGGCTGCGGAAGAGGCGATGGCGCACAACGAAAGTGAAGGTAAGCGACTCGAGGAATGGCTGAAGGCTGCGGCGGGGACCCGGTAGAGCGGGGCGCTGCGCCCGGCGGGGTTCGGCCGGCCAGCCGCAGCTGCCCATCATTTTGGCAAACGTCTGAAGACGTATTCCAGTTCGGTCAGAAAGCGGTCAACGTGCTGTTCACCGAACACCAGTGGCGGCCGAATCTTCAAGATGTTGGCGTGGTTGCCAGTGGCTGAGATCAACACGCGGCGCTGGCGCAGGCCGTTGACGACCGCGGTCGCCGCGGCGGCATTCGGGGTCTTCAGCGCGCGATCGCTGACCAGCTCGACGCCCGTGTAAAGGCCCGAACCGCGCACGTCGCCAATGATTTCGAATTGGGACGACAACTGCGCGATGCCCTCGCGCAGCAGGCGACCAATGCGGCCGGATTTCCTCACGAGATCCTCTTCCTGGATGACGTCGAGAGTGGCCTGGGCGGCGGCGATGGCGACGTTGTTGCCACCGAAGGTGTTGAAGTAGCGCATCGAACTGCCAAAGCCGGCGACCACCTCGGACCTGACGGCAATGGCCGCGACCGGGAAACCATTGCCCATGGGTTTGCCCATCGTCACAATGTCCGGATCGATGCCGTGGCGTTGAAAGCCCCAGAGTTTTTCGCCGGTGCGGCCGAAGCCGGACTGCACTTCGTCGGCGATGAACAGGCCTCCGGCCTTGCGCACGACTTCTGCAACCGGGGCCAGCAGCGATGTCGGATGACCGTAAACGCCATCGGAGGAGAACATGGAGTCGACGATGAAGGCCGCCAGCCCATCGCCATGACGTTGCAGGTCGTCGATTTGCACCTGTACGTCGGCCGCCATCTTGCGGCCCAGTTCTTCGGGTGAAAAGCGGTAAGAGTCCGGCGCCGGCACCTGCCGCACCCAGGTGCCCAGCGGTGAACTGATGCCCAGAGAGGGCGAGAACCCGGCCGTTAGATGGGAATTGCCGTGATACGCCTCCTCGGTCACGATGATGCCGCGCTTGCCGGTGTGGTGCAGGGCAATGCGCAAGGCCAGGTCGTTGGCTTCGCTGCCGGTACAGGTGAACATGACATGGCCGGCCACGCCCACGGCGCCGCCGAACGTCGCCAGCAGCTGCTCCGCATACTTGAGGATACCGGGTTGTAGGTAACGCGTGTGGGTGCATAAGGTCTGCATCTGCTCGTGAACCGCTGCCGCGACCCGAGGATGTGCATGACCGATGGAGACGACGTTGTTGTAGGCGTCCAGATACTCGTTGCCTTCGGCGTCCCACAGAAGCACGCCACTGCCCTTTACCACTTGCACGGGTGTTTGATAGAAGAGGCGATACGCGGGGCCGAGCAGGCGCATGCGCTTGTCGATCATCTGTCGTGTCTCATGGGCTAGGCCTTCGGCCGTAGCCGGGTTGAAGGCGTTGACCATCTTGCCGCCAGGGGCGGTGCGGGCGAGATCCTTGCTCATGTTCTTTCTTGGTTCAGTGGAGCGAAATTCGAGATCAGGCGGGATCGGCCACCAAGATGGCCACGGAAATCTCTTCGTGGCTGCGATTGAGAAACCACTGCAATTGGGCCCACCCCTGCAGCGTGTTGCGCAACAGATAGGCGGAGTTCTCGGGGAACTGCTTGGCCAGGCTGATACTTAGCAACGCGCGTGCGATGACACGCGCCATGACCAAGTGTGGAATCAGTTCGAGTTCTTCGGCATGGAGTTCCGCATTCGCAAGGTAGCCGTGCAGGACATCGCGCCCCGCGGCGAACATATCCTGGCTGGGCAGCGTTCCGCTATTGCGAGGAAGCTGGTTGAGCAGCGCGGTGGAGACGTCGATCGCGATGGCGGTGTGGACAGCGTCGCCGAAGTCGATGATGCCAGTGACGAACGCCGCCGTAGAAGGGTCGACGACGATGTTGGATTTGCTGAAGTCGTTGTGCAGTACCTGCTTGCGTAGCGCATGGATGCGCGGTAGCAGCGGGGCCAGTTTCTGCAAGCCCTTGACCAGCATCCCACGTTGGAAGCCGTCATCGATGTTGGCCACGAGGAACTCAAGACTCTCGATGTTCTTGACATCCCACGGGATGAAGCGGTGGCTCGCGGCATGAACAAACCCCTCAGTGGCCAGACGCAGGCGGGCGAGCATCGCACCGATGAGGCGGCGCTGATGGCCATTGGCGGACGACGCGTCCAGCGGCGTACCGTCCACGAAAGACATGAGCCGAACAAGCCGTGTCTGGCCGGCATGGTCCAAGATGCTGGCATGTGTTTTGCCGGTCAACGTCCGTACGATGCGCGGAATGGGCAAATCGGGTGAGACCTTGGCAATATGCTCCAGCAGTCGGACTTGAAAGTCCAGTTCATCCTGCGCGTCGGCAGGGTTGGCCAGCTTCAAAACATACGCGCCGCAGGGGCTGTCCAGTCGATACGTGTCGTCTTTCTCTGTGGCAAACCTTGTCAACCGGCCTTGCAGGCCGTAAATCCGACTCGCAATGCTCTGTGCTTCGCTCTCTGCGACTGGCACGAACGGAGTTGCCATGCGACTTAAGTCGAATTCGGGAATCTTTGGCATGCGAATTGGTGGCTGATAGAACTCGGATGAACTGAGTTGAAAACTCAATTTTTGATCGGCGCATGACTATAGCATTCAATTTGACGATTGTCGACAATGTGAGCAAAGGTCGTTGACGAGGGCTTTGAGTCGCCTTGCCTGGTCACGAAGTCTCGAGAGATTGCTCATCCGCCCCGGACCTGCAAGCAGCGGTTACCACGCCATCGCACCTTAGGACACGAAGACGGATGAACAGTCATTGGCATGCGTCGATTGACACGCGCAGGTCGAGCCCTGAACTTTGACTGTTCAGCTCCTGGAGGGCAGTTCAGACCGAGGTGGTTCATGCTGCGAGCGTAAGTGCGTAGTGAGCAGCAATGCTGATCAGAAAACTCCCATCCTTTACTGTCTCAGCGTCTCAACCTCCGCCGAATATATCCCCGGACTCGTTTCCACGTCGAACCCAGCCCGTAGTCCGGCTCTCAATCACATCAGCCAGCCAGTACATGCAGATGCCCAGCACGGCGACGACCAGCAGGGCGGCGAATACCAGTGGAACTCGGAAAGACGAGCTCGCGTTGAGCAGTAGGTAGCCGACGCCCGCATTGCTGGCCACCATCTCAGACACCACGGAGCCCACGAAGGCTAGCGTTATGGCAATCTTCAGAGAAGCGAACAGGTAAGGCAGGGCACGTGGGAGCGCCACCTTACGTAGGATGGACGCGCAGGAACGCCATGTGCTGCTAAACACGCTGAACAGCGAGCGCTTTGCCGACACCGCTCCAGCGGCCGTACATGCCACGCTGCTCGACGAAGGCGTCTATCTCGGCTCGGTGCGCACGATGTACCGGTTGCTGGCCGTCAACGGTGGCGTGCGCGAGCGGCGCCGCCAACTTGCGCACCCGATCTACATGAAGCCTGAGCTGCTGGCCATGGCACCCAACCAGGTCTGGTCGTGGGACATCACCAAGCTCAAGGGGCCAGCCAAGTGGACGTGCTTTCATCTGTATGTGATCCTGGATATCTTCAGCCGCCACGTCGTGGGCTGGCTGATCGCCGCGCGCGAAAGCGCAGAGTTGGCCGAGCAACTGATCGCTGACACCGTGGCGCGCCACGACATGCAGCCCGGCATGTTGACTCTGCACGCCGACCGTGGCGCCAGCATGCGCTCCAAGCCCGTGGCCGCACTCCTGCTCGACCTGGACATCGCCAAGAGCCACAGAAGGCCACACGTCTCTGACGACAACCCATTCTCCGAGTCGCAGTTCAAGACGATGAAGTACCGCGCGGACTTGCCCTCACGCTTCGGCTGCATCGAGGACGCACGCGCCCACTGCCAGACTTTCTTCGCTTGGTACAACACCGTGCATCGCCATTCGGGCACCGCACACATGACGCCGCACGGCGTTCATTGCGGGCATGCCGACACGGTATGCGCGATCCGTCAAGTCGCTCTTGATGCCGCGTTTGTGGATCACCCAGAACGCTTCAAAGGCAAACCGCCATCCACCCATGCCGTGCCTGCTGCGGTGTGGATCAACCCACCACCTAAGGATGGCGATCAACTCTGTTCAAACACCGCTGCTTTGCGTAGTAAATTTATGACGCCAGGTGCTGCAAAGTCATTGACACGTTCCGCTTCATCAACCATGAAGGAGTACGTATTGACCAGCATCCCCAAGATCGACCCGAAGCGTTGGCAGCCGCACCTGCAGCGGGCCAGACGCGAGGGCAAGAGCGTGGCTCGCATACGCGAGCGAGCAAAAATACCATTTGGTGACCTTCAACATCTCGCGAAGTGAAGCGACGCTGACGTGGATGCTTGTCAGGCGCTCATTTTCTTAGCGGATCCCCTGAACTCAGCGCGGTTGAAGAAGGATCTCTGTCTTCTCGTTCGAGCGCGCGCGAAACGAAGTCGTGGGGTCCGAGCGTGCGACCGTCCTGTGATTTCAACTCAAGTGGGCGGAGTTTTTCGTGCGCTTGTCGGTCCACCAGATCGTAGGAGAGTTGCCCGGGAGGGAAACAGAATTCTTCTCCCCATTGCCAAAGCGCGGCGACCACTAGGTAGAGCCGCTCACCTTTCTCGGTCAAGACATACTCTCTATAGGAGGACCCATCGGAGGCGGGTGCTGTGGTGAGAACGCCGCAGGCAACCAGCTTCCGCAGACGCGTGGTCAAGATGTTCTTCGCTAGTCCTAAGCTCCGCTGAAACTCCCCAAAACGCCGCGTTCCCGCCAAAGCGTCACGAACAATCAGCAGCGACCACCAGTCACCAATTGACTCGAGGGATCGCGCGATCGCGCAAGTGCTGGTTTCCAGCGTTGTGCGCTTGCCCTTCATCTCACTCCTTCATGCCAATGTGTGCATGCCAGTGGCTTGTTGCTATAGACGATCCACGTTCCGACAGCGCCGAAGTCACTGTGGTGTCGTGGCTTGCATCGATTCGTACTCAAGCCGTAAGTTGCAAAAATAAACCAGGCAGAGTACCATCTGGACGATGGTTGTAAAGTTAAACCGATCTGTTGAGGCATTTCGCGGTGGGCGCCCCGATGACGCCTGCGAGGAATGCTTGCCAGCTCGGGCAAATTGGAGCGAAGAGCACATGCGATTAGCGAGAGGGAGCCTGCCATGAACCCGGCGGCGGAGTTCGACATTATTGTCTATGGGGCGAGCGGCTACATCGGCCGACTCGTCGCGGAGCATTACGCGCGGCGCTATGGCGTGGGCGGTAAGGTGAAGTGGGCCATCGCCGGTCGCAGCCAAGCAAAATTGGCAGAGGTGCGCGATCAGCTCGGGGCGCCGAAGGACATGCCGCTGGTGGAGGCCAACGCGAACGACCCGGCCCAACTCGCCTCGATGATCGCGCGGACCAAGGCGATTGTCTCGACCGTTGGACCCTATCAGTTCTACGGCTCAAACTTGGTGGCCGCCTGCGCGGCTGCTGGGGTTGATTATTTGGACTTGTGTGGCGAACCCGCCTGGATTCGTCAGATGATCGATACGCACGAGGCGACGGCGAAGGCGTCTGGCGCACGGATCTTGTTCTCATGCGGGTTCGATTCGCTGGTGTTCGAGCTTGGAGTCTATTACGCCCAAGAGACGGCTAAGGCGACGCTGGGCGCCCCCGCGCCACACGTGAAAGCTCGGCTGCGGGCCATGCAAGGCGGCCCTTCGGGGGGCTCTGTCGCGAGTGTGATGGCCACAATGGCGGCGGTTCAAAACGATGCTGTGCAGCGCGCGGTCTTTATGAGCCCGTTTGGCTTAACGCCTGGCTTCGAGGGGCCAACCCAACCTCAAGGCGACGCGGTCAGAGATGACCCCGACGTGGGACCCGTTGGGCCGTTCATCATGGCGGCGCTCGATACCAAGAACGTCCACCGCTCGAACCTCTTGATGGGTCATCCTTATGGCAGGGATTTCCTTTACGACGAGATGGTGGTTGGCGGTGGCGAAATACCGAGCGTAGGGGATATGAGCCTCCTGCCCAAGCCCGGCGAGGGGCCGACCAAGGATGAGCGTGAGGCCGGCTTTTACGACATCCTGTTCATCGGAATCGGAGCGGACGGGCGGAAGGTGCGCACGTCAGTGAAGGGCGATATCGATCCCGGTTATGGCGCGTCATCAAAAATGCTCGCTGAAACGGCGATCGCTCTGATGGGTGCGCCGGATGTGCCAGGTGGCATCTGGACCCCTGGTGCTGCGCTGCGCGGCAGCCTGGTCGAGCGATTGAGGCGGCACGCCGGCGTGAGCTTTAGCGTTGAGGACTAGCTGTTCAAACCATCGTGGCCAGATAGGCGTGCCACTCTGATGTTCGTTTTTCGCCAATTCATCCCCAAACCACAGAAAAGGAAAAAACCATGCCACTCGTTCGCGTAACTATGCTGAAGGGTAAGCCTTCAGAATACATCAAGCAGCTATCACAGAGCATTTATGAAGCCCTCGTTGAGGCTTATCTCATGCCTGAGAACGACATGTTCCAGATCATCGAACAGTTGGAGCCCGGGACGCTTATATACGATCGACGATTTGGGATCGACGGCGAGCGAAGTGACGATTTCATCCTCATCAACATCGAGTCCGACGCAAGGCGGCGTGATGAGAAGAAGGCGTTTGTGGCCCGTCTCGTGGAGAAGCTTTCGGTATTACCAGGCCTGTCGCCGGACGATGTTTTCGTCCGCCTCTCGGCGAACACCGTAATGGAAGATTGGTCGTTCGGGGGCGGCAAGGTTGCCTCCGACATCGAATATCCGGCGGGATGAGATGCGCGGGCGGTTGGCGGCTCCTCAAGATGATCGAAAGATCGACCGCCAAGTTGCTCGAGAAGCGGCGAACCTTTCTCGATGTTCTTCCTGTGAATGTCGGGTCATTTCCCAGTGGAGCCTTTCAAAGTGTCCTCGACCCCAAATGACGTTCTGTTTCGCGCCTACCGCGTGGAGTCATTTGAACTTGGCTTGGCGAAAACGGCCTCAACCATCACCGGATGGGCGAAAAAGCCCTTGGGGGCGCCGACCATCAGCGTCGATGCTATTGGACATAACAACGAGTTCCTCAGCACACACAGGCGGAGAGCGCTCAGAAGCCGCAAGCCTCGACCAATTGGTCGATCGGACGGAGTGCGAGGAGTTCGATCTGATCGCTGTCGGACGAGTCCCAATGTGCGATATCCACTGGATAGAAAAGGTAGGCGCCAACCCTGGCTACGCTATGAAAGAGTTCGATCCCGCCGCAATTGGCGTACTCGTATAAGAGTGGCTTCGTGCGACACACCAATCGCTCAAGTCTCTGAACGACCAGCAATGTAACTACAAACAACTGAAAGGGCTAACTTCATGACAACAGCATCAACATCAACGGCCGACGCCAATAAGCGGCTCGTCCTCAAGGCGGCGCAAGAACTCTTCGGGAATCTGGATCTGACCGCAATTGATCGCTACTGGGGGGATTCATACATACAGCACAACCCGCTCTACCCGGACGGGAAGGAACAAATTCGCGCACTTATCCAAGGCGCAATTGACAGCGGCGTTCCGACCAAGGCAGAAGTGAAGCGAGTGGTCGCAGAGGGCGACCTCGTCTGGATTCACGCGAAGAGCTTCTTCTTCGGCAAGGAACTTGCGACGGTCGAAATATTCCGTGTCGAGAACGGAAAGATCGTCGAGCACTGGGATGTCATCCAGGAAGTGCCCGCGGAATCGGCCAACAGCAATACGATGTTCTAGTCCTTGCCCCGCAGGAGCCCCGGTTTTGCAGGGGAAGCAGTACGAGTTTTGCATATGCGTAGGTATAGAGCACGTATGTCCATCGAAGGAACTTCGAATCGTTATCCGCCAAGCAAACGGGATGGACGAGTCAATCCTCAAAGCGCTCAAGCTCGTTCCCGAAGCACAACCCGAGTTACCCAGATCGCCGATGGGTCGGTCGAGATGCGGTGCATGTCGCGCGACTGCTGGGCGATTTGCTCTTCGACCACCAATAAGTCTCCATGGAAGGGAAGTGGATGCTCAACTCTCGCGTCTCCCGCCCGCTTCGCCTTGTTGTGCTTGGTGTGTAGGCCCCACTCGCGCATGCAGACAAGTTGACTAGGTCCGACTGCGAAGACAACTGGATTGTGGGCTAGGCATCGACAGTGCCGAGTCTTCGGGGCCCCGCGGAAAGGGGGAGCAAGAGATACCAATCGAGCCATTTTTCAGCGCGGCGTGAACTGCATCGATGTCGACCTGGCGTGTTCGAGTCAGGGCACCTTGCCGAAAGGCAAGATCAAGGAGTGAAAAAAATGAATCACACTGATGTCACTAGCCTGACGCTTTCTCTCTATCGTCTTGCCACCTTCATCACCGTGCGTTTTCTAGCAGACACGGTGAGGTGGCAATGATCGAGCTGCGGCACCTACGCTACTTCATCGCAGTCGCTGAGGAACTTAGCTTTCGCCGTGCTGCAGAACGCGTGCACATCGATCAGACCCCGCTATCGCGGACCATCCGCGATCTCGAAGATCAGCTGGGCGTGCAGTTATTTGTCCGCACCCCGCGCAAGTTGCATTTGACGCCTGCCGGTCTGCGTTTGCTCAAGGAGGTACGGAAGCTTTTCATCCGCGTCGAACGCACTTATCGCGCCGTACGCGATACGGACGTCCGCTTCCGCGCACCGTTGCGAATCGGGGTGGCCGACGGAATCGCGCAACCCAAACTTTCCCAGTGCTTGGTACGCTGGCGCGAAGTGGCCCCGGAGGTGCCCCTGGAGCTGACCGAGATGCGTGCTTCGGAGTTGGCGGCAGCATTGCAGCGCGAACAGCTCGATGCAGGCTTTTCGTTCGGTCTACCGAATGACGACACCATCTCGCAGCAGCCCGCGTGGAGTTACCGCGCCATGGCACTGCTGCCGTTTGGGCATGAACTCGCATTGCAGCCTACGCTACCTATCACCGAGGTGCTGGCCTTTCCGCTCCTGTCCTGCCATGCCGATCGGCTGCCGGGCCTTCTGCATCAGATTCGGGCTATCGCGCAACGCCACTCGACGATTCCTACATTCGCAGGGGAAGCCTCCACGCTGAGCGGCTACTTCACGCGCATCGCTGCAGGCCTGGGAGTGGGCTTGGCAGACGCGGGTCACGTTGCCACGCTGTGCCGCTCGGATGTTGTGGCCGTACCACTGCACGAGGACGAGCGTATCACCACGTTCGTGCTGCACAAACACCAGCGCTTCGGTCTACCGCATTCGCTGCAACGATTTGTTGCGCACACCAAAACTTTGCATTAGTCGTTACAGCTATCGCTCCTACGACGCGCCGCATGGCGTGATCGGTCTTGGACAGTTCGCGCAGTTGCCTCGATGCTGCTACTCGCTGACGAGTTAAACGCATTAAAAGCGCAACTCTGTCGTACGGCCCCAGCTTCTTCCGCCAGCTTACGCCACAACCCGCCCCATCGCTCTTCCATGGGTGTGCGGTTTGGGGCCTCGATTCCAAACTCGGGCAAGCGGTGCCGCTGGAGCATGCACGCGCTGGAATCCAGACGCAAAGGAGGAGTAGCCCATGCCGACTCGGGGTGCGACCGGTATTTTGTTCGGACAGATTGTTGTGGTGCTGGGTATCGCCCTCGCCGGCCTATGGACTGGCACGCAGTGGACGGCGCATGCGCTTGGCAATCAGGCCAGGCTTGGACCACCTTGGTTCCGCGTTTCGCATTCGCCGGTTTACCAGCCGTGGAAGCTTTTCGAGTGGTGGTATTTCTATGGTGCCTATGCACCCGAGGTATTTGAGCGCGGCGGGGTCATCGCCGCGTCGAGCGGATTGCTGGCCACGGGCGCGGCCATTGGTATGGCGATCTGGCGCTCACGGGTGGCCAAGCACGTCACAACCTACGGTTCCGCTCGATGGGCCGAGAACGAGGAGATTGCCGAAACCGGCTTGACTCGGCCTGCCGGTGTGTTCCTTGGCAAGACCGCGCACAGGGACGCCGAATACCTGCGCCATGAGGGGCCAGAGCACGTGATGGCCTTTGCTCCGACGCGTTCCGGCAAGGGTGTGGGCCTGGTCGTACCGACTCTGCTGTCCTGGCCAGGCTCGGCAGTGATCCACGACATCAAGGGCGAAAACTGGAACCTCACTGCCGGCTGGCGCGCGCGGTCTTCGCATTGCCTGCTATTCAACCCGACTGACGCCAAGTCTGCAGCGTACAACCCGCTGCTCGAAGTACGGCGAGGCATGTACGAAGTCCGAGATGTGCAGAACATTGCCGACATTCTGGTCGATCCTGAAGGCGCGTTGGAGCGGCGCAACCACTGGGAGAAGACCAGCCATGCCCTGCTGGTCGGTGCCATCTTGCACGTGCTCTACGCCGGCGAGGACAAGACGCTGCGCGGTGTGGCCAACTTCCTGTCCGATCCGGCATGCCCATTCGAGATGACGCTGCACCGGATGATGACCACCGGGCATCTGGGTGAAGAGGTCCATCCCGTTGTCGCCTCGGCTGCACGTGAAGTGCTGAACAAGAGCGACAACGAGCGCTCGGGGGTGCTATCCACCGCGATGAGTTTTCTGGGCCTGTACCGTGACCCCACGGTCGCCGAAGTCACCTCGCGCTGCGACTGGCGGATCGCCGACCTCATCTCGGCTGCCCATCCGGTCTCGCTCTACCTGGTCGTGCCGCCCTCGGACATCAGCCGCACCAAGCCGCTGATTCGCTTGATCCTCAACCAGGTCGGCCGGCGATTGACGGAGTCGCTGGACGGCTCAGACGGCATTGCACGCAAGCACAAGCTGCTGCTGATGCTGGACGAGTTCCCTGCGCTTGGGCGGCTGGACTTCTTCGAATCCGCACTGGCTTTCATGGCGGGCTACGGCCTGCGTGCCTTCCTGATCGCGCAGTCGCTCAACCAGATCGACAAGGCCTACGGCCAGAACCACTCCATCCTGGACAACTGCCACGTGCGCATCGCGTTCGCGACGAACGATGAGCGCACGGCCAAGCGTATCTCCGAGGCGCTTGGCACAGCGACCGAGCTGCGCGCCCAGCGCAACTACGCCGGGCACCGGCTCGCGCCATGGCTCGGCCACCTCATGGTGTCGCGCCAGGAGACGGCCCGTCCTCTGCTCACGCCTGGCGAGGTGATGCAGTTGCCGCAGGACGACGCGGTCGTGATGGTCTCCGGCCATCCGCCGATCAAAGCGAAGAAGCTGCGGTACTACCAGGACCGGAACTTCACCACGCGCGTCCTGCCCGCGCCCGTGCTGGTTGCCGGCGCTTACGCGGACCGTCCCGCGACGCGCCCTGACGACTGGAGCGGATTGCCACCGCTGGCTGCACTGTCGACTTCTTCTGGCGGCGATGCGGGCGGTCTTGCCGACGAGGGTGGCCACCAGCTCAAACCCGAACTGGATCTCACCGCCGATGCGCCCTTGGTGCCTGACGGCGAGGGCCTGCTGGTGCTTGATGACGAAGACGACGTGCCGCTGCGGCCGCAAGACGTGGACCGGCAGTTGATGCGTACCGCGCGTTTGGTCGCACTGGACCCTGATGACGGGATCGCGCTATGACCCGCGCCCGGCTGAACATCTTCATCGAGCCGGAGCACGCGAAGCGTCTGGACCAGATCGCGGCGCACAAGGGCGTGTCGAAGTCCGCCGTGATCGCTGCGGCGCTGGCTTCGTTCCTCTCGCCCGATGGGGAGGACCAGCGTGAGGCCGCCATCGCCAAACGCCTGGACCGGCTTTCACGCCAGTTCGACCGCCTGGAGCGCGACCAGAACGTGCTGATCGAGACGGTGGCGCTCTACGTCCGCTACTTCTTGACGGTCTCGATCCCTGTTCCCGAGGGACAGCAGGAGGCCGCTCGCGCGCAGGGGCGCGCCCGCTACGTGCAGTTCATCGAACAGCTCGCGCGCCAGATCCAGCGCGGGCGCAGCCTGGTGCGCGAAGTCCATGAGGACATTGGACCCGCTGAAGCTGACCCGACGCAGGCGGATGCCCAGTCGGGGACCGATGCCGACGCCATGGAGGTTCCTCGTGAACCTGCCTGATCCGAACGGCATGGACGCCTCGTTGGAGCGGCGCATCCGCATGCTGCGCACAGCCATGGGGCCGGAGATTGCGGCCGCGTTGGAGGACCCCGAAGTCGTTGAAGTGCTGCTGAACCCGGACGGCTCGCTTTGGGTGGACCGGCTGGGCTCGGGCCGGGAGGCCACCGGCGCAGCAATTCCGCCTGCAGTGGCCGAACGGATCATCCGGCTGGTGGCCGCGCACGTGCGGACCGAGGTGCATCCGGGCGCACCGATCCTGTCGGCCGAGCTGCCTGAGACTGGTGAACGCTTCCTTGGGGTGCTGCCGCCCGTCGTGCGCGCGCCGTCGTTTGCGATCCGCAAGCGGGCGCTGCACATCATGACGCTGGCCCATTACGTGGCCGATGGCGTGATGACCGAGGAGCAGGCGGCGTTCCTGCGCCGCGCGGTGCGCGAGCGCCTGAACGTCGTCATCGCGGGCGGCACCAGCACCGGCAAGACCACGCTGGCCAATGCCTTGCTCGACGAGATCGCAGAGACGCGCGACCGTGTGCTGATCCTCGAAGACACGGTGGAGCTCCAGTGCCGCAGCGACGACCATGTGTGCATGCGCACCGAGCCGGGCGTGAGCACCATGGCCGACCTGGTGCGTGCCACCTTGCGGCTGCGACCGGACCGCATTGTCGTCGGCGAGGTGCGCGGCTCCGAAGCACTGGACCTACTCAAGGCCTGGGGCACTGGACACCCCGGCGGCATTGCCACCGTGCATGCCGGCTCGGCGCACGGCGCGCTCACGCGGCTGGAGCAACTGGTGCAAGAGGTCAGCGTGACCATCCCGCGCGCCCTGATTGCCGAGGCGGTCAACGTCATCGTCTTCATTGCCGGCCGTGGCCGCTCGCGCCGCGTGCGAGAGATCGCGCGCGTCGTCGGCCATGACAGCCACGGCTACCAGCTCGATACCGAGCTTTCTTTCTTCCCGTCGCTTCCTCCTTCCAACCCTTCTTCCACAGGAGATCCTTCATGACGACTTCACGCGTTTCCGCAAAACCGCTTCTCTACGTTACCGCCGCAGCGGCGCTGCTGCTCGCCGTGGCGCTGCCCGCGCATGCGGCCGGCTCGAACATGCCTTGGGAGGCACCGCTGCAATCGGTGCTCGAATCCATTCAGGGACCGGTGGCACGGATCATTGCAGTGATCGTCATCATTTCGACTGGCCTGGCCCTAGCCTTCGGCGACACCAGCGGCGGCTTCCGGAAATTGATCCAGATCGTGTTTGGTCTGTCGATCGCTTTCGCCGCGTCCAGTTTCTTCCTGACCTTCTTCAGCTTCACGGGCGGGGCGGTGCTGGCATGAACTCCACCATCGGAAGTCTGGCCGGCTTCGAGGTGCCGCTGCACCGGTCTTTGACCGAGCCGATCCTGCTGGGTGGGGCACCGCGCACCGTGGCGATCGCCAACGGCACGCTGGCCGCCGCAGTCGGCTTGGGCCTGCAGCTCTGGCTTCCCGGCTTCGGGCTATGGGTCATCGGACATTCGCTCGCCGTCTGGGGAGCTCGCCTGGACCCGCAATTCATGCAGGTCTTCGCGCGACACATCAAGCACCGGCAGTTGCTGGACGTGTGAGGTCACGATGTTGAATCTCACCGAATACCGCAAGCGCCCCGCGTTGCTGGCTGACTGGTTACCGTGGGCCGGAATGGTGGCGCCCGGCGTCGTGCTCAACAAGGATGGCTCGTTCCAGCGCACGGCACGGTTCCGGGGGCCGGACCTGGACAGCGCGACACAAGGAGAGTTGGTCGCCACGTCGGCGCGGCTCAACAACGCGCTACGGCGTCTCGGCTCCGGTTGGGCCTTGTTCGTCGACGCCGTGCGACGCGAAGCGGCTGACTATCCCGGTTCGAGCTTTCCCGAGCCGCTCTCGTGGCTGGTTGACGAAGAACGCCGTGCCGCTTTCGAGGAGGACGCCAGCCACTTCGAAAGCAGCTACCACGTGACGCTGCTGTACCTGCCGCCTGAGGAGTCGACGGCCCGCGCGGCCCGGATGCTCTATGAGAACCACCGGTCTGAAGGCGTGGATTGGCGTGAGCGGCTCGAAGCCTTCGTGTCCGAGACCGAACGCCTCTTCGGTCTGCTCGACGGCGTGATGCCGGAGATCTCATGGCTCGACGACGCGCAGACCTTGACCTACCTGCATGGCTGCGTGTCCACGCGCCGGCATGCGGTGGCCGTGCCCGAGGTAGCCATGCATCTGGACGCGCTGCTGGCCGACGAACCGTTAGTGGGCGGTCTGGCGCCGATGCTCGGAAATCAGCACCTGCGGGCGCTGTCGATCCGCGGGTTTCCGACCTCCACTTGGCCGGGCCTGCTCGACGATCTGAACCGCTTAGGCTTCGCCTACCGCTGGAGCACGCGATTTCTGTGCCTGGACAAGGCTGAGTCGGAGAAGGAACTGAGCCGCCTGCGCCGCCAGTGGTTCGCCAAGCGCAAGAATATCGTTGCGCTGCTGCGCGAAACCATCTTCCAGCAGGAGAGTCCGCTGGTGGATTCCGATGCCTCGAACAAGGCAACGGACGCCGACGCGGCACTGCAGGAGCTGGGCGGCGACCAGGTGGCCTTCGGCTACGTCACGGCCACGGTGACCGTACTCGACGCCGACGCCACTGCGGCCGACGAAAAGCTGCGTGCCGTCGAACGGGCCATCCAGAGTCGCGGCTTCGTCACCATACCCGAGACATTGAACGCGGTCGATGCTTGGCTGTCATCGGTGCCGGGCCACGCCTACGCGAACGTGCGCCAACCCATTGTTTCGACGTTGAACTTGGCGCACATGATGCCGGTGTCGGCCGTGTGGGCCGGGCCGGAGCGCAATGCGCACCTTGATGGCCCGCCGCTGATCGTCACCCGCACCGATGGAGCGACGCCGTTCCGTCTGGTCACGCACATCGGCGACGTTGGTCATACACTGATCGTGGGACCGACCGGCATGGGCAAGTCGGTTCTGCTCGCGACGCTGGCGATGCAGTTCCGTCGCTACCCTGGCTCGCGCATCTTCGCCTTCGACATGGGCCGCTCCATGCGAGCCACCATTCTCGGGCTCGGCGGCGAACACTACGACCTCGGCACCGAGGGCGCCATTGCGTTCCAGCCACTCGCCCGCATCGACCAGCACGGCTACCGCACCTGGGCGGCCGAGTGGATCGAGGGGCGCTTGATTCAAGAAGGCATCACCGTCGGCCCGCCCGAGAAGGATGCCGTCTGGTCGGCGCTCAAAAGTCTGGCCAGCGCTCCATTCGAGCAGCGAACCATGACCGGGCTGTCGGTGCTGCTGCAGTCCAACGCCCTGCGTCAGGCCCTGCAGCCCTACGTTCTGGGAGGCGCGCACGGCAAGCTGCTCGATGCCGAAAGGGACCGGCTCGGTACTGCATCTGTGCAGGGCTTCGAGATGGAAGAGCTGATGCACAGCAAGGCGGCAGTGCTGGCGGTGCTCGGCTACCTGTTTGCCCGCTTCGACGAGCGCTTCGATGGCGCGCCTACGTTGCTGATTCTGGATGAGGCCTGGCTGTTCCTCGATGACACGGTGTTCGCCTCGCGCATCCGTCAGTGGCTCAAGACGCTACGCAAGAAGAACGTCTCGGTGATCTTCGCCACGCAGTCGCTGGCGGACATCAAGGATTCGACGATTGCGCCGGCCATCGTGGAGAGCTGCGCAAGCCGCATTTTCCTGCCGAACCCGCAGGCGACCGAGCCGCAGATTCGGGTGATCTACGAGGGTTTCGGACTCAACGGGCGGCAGATCGAAATCGTCGCGACTGCGCAACCCAAACGCGACTACTACTACCAGTCGCGGCTGGGCAACCGGGTTTTCGACCTCGGGCTGGGGTCGGTGGCGCTGGCGTTTGCCGGAGCGTCCACACCCGAAGACCAACGGGCCATCGACGCCGTGTCCGCAGCCGCCACTTCCTCGGGCTTCGCAGCAGCTTGGCTGCGCCACCGCGACCTCGATTGGGCCGCTGACCTCATCCCATCGTTTCCATTCATTCCTTCGTCACCTCAGGAGAACTCACCATGAAGAAGCAGCTTCTCGCCGCCGCTGCGGCGTCGCTGATCGCCATTGCTCCCGCCGCGCATGCGCAGTGGGTCGTGATCGATCCCACCAATCTGGCGCAGAACATCATGACGGCCGCCAACACGCTTGAGCAGATCAACAACCAGATCAAACAGTTGCAGAACCAGGCGCAATCGCTGATGAATCAGGCACGCAATCTGACCAGCCTGGATTTCAGCGCGCTCAATGAGCTGCGCGCAGCCCTATCGGCGACGAACCAGTTGATCCAGCAGGGCCAGGGCCTGGCCTTCAACGTTGCGCAGATGGAGACGGATTTCCGTCGGCTGTACCCCGAGTCTTATTCGGCGGCGATCTCGGGCGCGCAGATGGCGACCGACGCGCGCACGCGCTGGACCAACTCCCTCGAAGCGCTGCGCACCGCGGCCAAGGTGCAGTCCCAGGCAGTGCAGAATTTCACGTCCGACGAGCGGACCCTGACCGACCTGGTGAACCGCAGCCAGTCGGCCGCCGGAGCCCTG
This sequence comes from Variovorax sp. J2P1-31, assembly GCF_030317215.1. Classification (NCBI taxonomy): domain Bacteria; kingdom Pseudomonadati; phylum Pseudomonadota; class Betaproteobacteria; order Burkholderiales; family Comamonadaceae; genus Variovorax; species Variovorax sp. J2P1-31. The sequence goes on along the minus strand of NZ_JASZYA010000003.1, from coordinate 1,095,744 downwards.
CAGGCAATGCAAGCGACGAACCAGTTGCTGGCCCTGCAATCGCGCCAGGCGATGCAGGCGCAGCAGCTTCAGATCACGCAGGATCGTGCGACGGCGCTGGAGCAGGCGCGGCAGGTCGCAGTGCAGGAGCGCGCACGCGAGGTGCGCCGGCGCTTCCAGGGCGACGGCACGGCGTACACGCCCTTCACGGTAAATTTCTACGGCAACTGAGGGGCAGCCATGAGACAGCTTCCCATCATGATCCTGGCCGCTTTTGCAGCGGTGTTGGTTGCCGCCTGCAGCAAGCCCGTGCCCATCGAGTCCGTCGAGTTGCTGGTGGCCCATCCCGAGCGCCTGAAGGAGCTGCGCGCGCAATGCAAGGCCGACCACGCCAAGGTTGGCGATGCGCAGTGCAACGCGGTCGCAGAGGCGACCCGCCAGCGCTTCTTCAGCACCGACGGGCCGAAGTACACGCCGTCCCCTTCGCCCCCATCCTCGCCACCGACAGCGCTCTCACCGCCTGCGGCATCGGCGCCCGCAGCGACGTCTCCTGCGCCTCCATCGGCGCCCAAGGACTGACCGATGAATGACCTGTCGGTCATCGACCGCTTCCTGGACGTCTTCTCGCGCTACATCGACTCGGGCTTCGGCCTGCTGGGCGGCGAGGTGGGGTTCCTGACAGCCACGCTGGTCGCGATAGACATGACGCTGGCGGGCCTCTTCTGGGCGATGAGCAACGCCAGCGGCGGCAGTGGCGACGACGTGATCGGCAAGCTGATCAAGAAGGTGCTGTACGTCGGCGCCTTCGCCTTCATCCTGAATAACTTCAACAGCTTGTCGGGGATCGTGTTCCGGTCGTTCGCCGGACTGGGGCTGGTGGCGTCGGGCTCGTCGATGACCCAGGGCCAGTTGCTGCAGCCAGGCCGGCTGGCGCGCGTGGGCGTGGAGGCCGGCGCGCCGATCATGAAGCAGATCAGCGACCTGACGGGCTTTCCGGAGGTGTTCGCGAACCTCGATGTCATCACCGTGCTGTTCCTGGCCTGGCTGGTGCTGATCGTGAGCTTCTTCGTGCTCGCGGTGCAGCTGTTCGTGACGCTGATCGAGTTCAAGCTGACCACGCTCGCAGGCTTCGTGCTCGTGCCGTTCGCGCTCTGGAACAAGACGGCGTTCCTGGCCGAACGGGTGCTGGGCAACGTGGTGTCTTCGGGCATCAAGGTGCTGGTGCTGGCCGTGGTCGTGGGCATCGGCACAGGCCTGTTCGCCGAGTTCACAGTGCCGCCGAGCGCCGAGCCCTCCATCGACCATGCGCTGGTCATCATGCTGGCCGCGCTGGCGATGCTGGGTCTGGGGATCTTCGGGCCGGGCATTGCGACGGGTCTGGTGTCTGGCGCACCCCAGCTCGGAGCGGGTGCGGCGGCGGGGACGGCGCTGGGTGTCGCCGGCTTGGCCGTGGCCGGCGGTGCTGCTGTGGCAGGTGCGGGTTCTGCGGTGGCCGCTGGCGCTCGCATGGCGCCGGGTGCCGCGCGATCAGCCATCGGCGGCGGCGCAAGCGCCGCGCGCTCTGCAACGGCCGTGGCCAGCGGGGCGAAATCCGCCTACCAAGCCGGCGCTGCAGCATCGGGCGCCAGCGGCATACGCGCGGCCGGTGCAGGCCTTGCCAACGTCGCGCGCAGTGGTACCAGCGCCGTGGGCCAGCGCGTCGCGTCCGGCGCCAGAGCCGTCAAAGACGGGGTGGCGAGCTTCGTTGCCGATGCGGCTGCGCCTGCCGCTGCCAAGCCCGCGGCCGATGGGTCCGAAGCCCATGCGCCAACTGCTGAGCCCGCGTGGGCCAAGCAGATGCGCCGCAAACAGCAGATGACGCATGCGGCGACGACGGCTGCGCACACGTTGCGTTCGGGCGATGCCGGAGGAAGTGGCGCCAGCCCGAGCCTGCATGACAGCTCGAATACCTGACTCAAATTCATAGGAGATCCAGATGCGGTTCAAACGACCCCAGGTGCGGTACTCGGCGACGCCCGAACCCGTCACCCCCTACCAGGCCGCCGCGCAGGTCTGGGACCAGCGCATCGGCAGCGCGCGCGTTCAGGCGAAGAACTGGAGGCTGATGGCTTTCGGTTGCCTGTCCCTCGCGCTGCTGATGGCCGGCGGCCTCGTGTGGCGTTCGGCCCAGTCCATCGTGACGCCATTCGTCGTCGAGGTGGACAACGCCGGTCAGGTGCGTGCTGTGGGCGAGGCGGCCACGCCCTACAAGCCCAACGACGCGCAGATCGCGCACCACTTGGCGCGCTTCGTCACCGACGTGCGTTCGCTGTCTATCGACCCGATCGTGGTGCGGCAGAACTGGCTCGAGGCCTACGAGTACACGACGGACCGTGGAGCGGCCACCTTGAACGACTACGCGCGAGCGAACGATCCGTTCTCGCGCATTGGGCAAAGCTCGGTGGCCGTGGAGGTGACGAGCGTTGTGCGGGCCAGCGACACGTCTTTCCAGGTGCGCTGGATCGAGCGCAGCTTCGCGAACGGCTCACCCTCTGGCATGGAGCGCTGGACGGCCGTGCTGGCCGTCGTGCTGCAGCCGCCGCGCACCGAGCAGCGGCTGCGCAAGAACCCACTGGGCATCTATGTCAACGGGCTGTCCTGGAGCCGTGAACTCGAATCCACCGATGCAATGAAAGGAACAAAGCCGTGAACACGCATCTCCGTAAATCCGTACTGCCATTGATCTTGCTGGTCCTCGCTGGCTGCGCCACGCAGGGCAAGGCCCCGCCCACGATCTCGCTGGACGAGCCCGTTGCCGTTGCCGCGCAGCCGCTACCGGATCCACCGAAGCCCATCGATGTGGTTGAGATACCGAAGCCCTTGCCGCTGCCCGAGCAGATGAAAGCGCTGCCAAGCGAGTTCGACGCGAAGCTGACACCGGAACCCGCGGACGAAAAGCTCCGCGTTTCCCGTGCCAACCTGGAGGCCCGCATCGCACCGACGCGCGAGGGCTACGTCAATGCGATCCAGGTCTGGCCCTACGCTGATGGCGCGCTGTATCAGGTCTACACCAGTCCGGGACGCGTCACCGTCATTGCCCTGCAGCAGGGCGAGGAGCTGGTGACGGTTTCGGCCGGCGACACGGTGCGCTGGATCGTGGGGGATACAGCCAGCGGGTCAGGTGTGACGCTGCGCGTGAACATCCTGGTCAAGCCCACGCGCATTGGCTTGAAGACCAACCTGGTGGTGACGACGAACCGTCGCACCTACCTGCTCGAACTCTCCTCGACGCCGCAGGCCTGGATGGCCTCTGTGTCCTGGGACTACCCGAAGGACCGGATGCAGGCCCTGCAGAAGCAGGCGCAGCAAGCCCAGGCCAGCGCGCCGGTGGAAACCGGCATGACGCTCGAGCAGATCAGATTTCGCTACGCCGTCAGTGGCGACAGTCCGCCGTGGAAGCCGCTGCGCGCCTTCGACGATGGCGAGCGCGTCTACATCCAGTTCCCAGGCGGCATCACCCAAGGTGAGTTGCCGCCGCTATTCGTGATCGGGCCGCAAGGCGATGGGCAACTGGTGAACTACCGCTTCCGTTCGCCGTACTACGTGGTGGACCGCCTGTTCGGCGCGGCCGAACTGCGGCTGGGCGGCGACAAGGCGCAGGTGGTGCGCATCCAGCGCACCGATGGTGTCAGTGCGGACGCTGGAACAGGCGCAAACCGGAGGAACTGAGCATGGCGACGTCCGACATGCCCGATACGGCGCCGGCCGCAGCCCCGAAGGTCGAACCCGAATCCGTGGCCTTGCGCGCTTCGCCGCGCCCCGTCACGCGCCTGAACCGCCGCATGCTGGCCGTCGGTGCCGGCGTCCTGGCCGCTGCCGTGCTCGGCGGCACCCTGTGGTCGCTGCAGTCGAACAAGCGCGAGCGCAATCTGGCCACCGAGCTGTTCAACGTCGATCGCGTCTCTCGCGCCGAGAACCTGGACCGGCTGCCCAGGGACTATGCGGGAATACCGCCGGCATTGAAGCCGGCCCCCCCCGTGTTGGGCGAGCCGCTGCCGGGGGATCTAGGGCCTGCCATCGTCAAGGCGCAGCAGCCGATGGCAACTCGACCGCCGGGTGGTGGCGTGGATCCGGCGCAGGCCGAGCGTCTGGCGGCCGAAGAGGCGGCGCGGTCCTCGGTTTTTTTCCGTAGCGGTGGCAGCAACACTGGGCCGAGGCCGGGTGCCCTACAGGCCGTCGCTGACCCTTCGGCGCTCGCTTCAGGCAATCAGCCGTTCAACCCAATGGGGGCCACCGCCACCGCAGCGCAGCCCTCGGATCCGACGACTGCGCAGAACCGGCAGGATCAGAAGGAGGCGTTCGTCGCGAAGGCGGGCGACACATCCACGCGCAATCCCGGAAGCTTGCAGTTGCCGGCGTCGCCCTACCAGGTGATGGCAGGCACGATCATCCCGGCGGCGCTGGTGACCGGGATCAACTCCGACCTGCCGGGCCAGGTCATCGCCAACGTGTCCGAGGCGGTCTACGACACCGCCACGGGTCGCCATCTACTGATTCCGCAGGGCTCACGCCTGATCGGCCGCTACGACAGCCAGGTAGCCTTCGGCCAGCGGCGCGTGCTGCTGGTATGGACGCGGCTGATCCTGCCGGATACATCGTCGGTTGCGCTCGACCGTCTGCCTGGCATCGACCCTGCCGGCTACTCTGGGCTCGAGGATGGCGTCGATTGGCATTGGGACCGCATCCTGGCCGGCGCTGCGTTGTCCACCCTGCTAGGGATCGGCGCGGAGCTGGCGGCGCCGGAGAACCGCACCGATGGCAACCGAATCGTCGTTGCGGGACGTGAGAGCGCGCAGGACACGGTGAACCAAGTCGGGCAGGAGATCACGAAGCGCAACATGAGCATCCAGCCGACGCTGACGATCCGGCCGGGCTTCCCGATGCGGGTGATGGTGAGCAAGGACTTGGTGCTGCGGCCGTATCAGCCGCTGTTCTTCCAGCGGGGAGCGTCGCAATGAGCGGAGCAAAGCTCCGTCTAGGCCCATTGCCAAAGTCAACGACCGTGAAGGTCGTGGTGACATTGCCTGCCGATTTGAAGGACATGTTGGACCGGTATGCCGCCCAACATTCCCAGGCATATGGCGAGTCGGTAGATGCGGTCTCACTTATCCCGCACATGTTGATGCACTTTATGGCTCGCGATCGCGCTTTCAAGGGCCGCGTCCAGTTGGCACGGCCGTCTAGCCGCTCGTAGCGTTGGATTGAACCTCCGCATAGGCACGTCGCCGGTTCGCCCTCCTTTTTCAGGGAAAATTGCTGACTGAAGGTATGACACGCCATCGTGGCGTCCGCATGGGGTCGACGATGACAAAAAAGAATGTTGCTGTGATAGGTGGAGGTGCGAAGGCTGCCGCCTTGGCCGCAAAGGCATATGCACTCCGAAAGCAGGGCGTAGCCGATATCGGCGTGACGATCTTTGAGCAGGATGTGATCGGTGCCAACTGGAATGGCCGCGCGGGCTACACAGATGGTGCTCAGCGACTTTGTACGCCGGCAGAGCGGGACCTAGGCTTCCCCTACACAACGATCCTCGGTGAGCCGGTTGCTTCCTTCACGCTGAAGGAGTTCTCCTGGGCTACCTTTCTTGGCTCAAAGCGGCCTTCGTATCGGGACTGGGTGGATGGGGGCAGACGCCCGCCCACGCACGAGGACTTTGCCGCCTATCTTGACTGGAGTGTCAAGAAGTCTGACGCGAGCGTCGTAAAAGCGAGTGTTGGGCGGCTTTCGGAGAAGGGCGAACAATGGAGGATCTTGTCGAGAACTCCAGGCGGCGGTTGGTCCGCTGCTTCAGACACCCTGTTTGATGGTGTTGTCGTGACGGGGCCAGGTCCGGCGCGGGGGATCAGCAAATCCGGATCCAGTGGTCGAATCTTCAACGGCATCGACTTTTGGCAGCGGACCGGCGAGATACGAAAGCTTCTTCCCGCGTCTCGCAAAGATGGCCAGATAGCAATCATCGGAGCTGGCGGCACGGCGGCCGCAGTCCTCGCGTGGCTCTGCAAGAACGGGCATCGAGACCGGGAGATTTTCATCATCGCCGATCAAGGGGCGTTGTACACACGGGGCGACAGCGTATTCGAAAACAGGCTGTTCAGCGACGATGAAGCTTGGAATTCTCTTTCTCCGTCAAGCAAGAGAGAATTCTTTGATCGACTCAATCGGGGCGTGGTTTGGGGCACAGTGATGAACGAGGTTGCCACTGCTTCGCGCGTCCGCTTTCAAAACGGGCGTGCTACCCGGGTCACGCCGCAATCTACGCACGTTGAGGTCGCCGTACGTCGGGGGGACACGATTCCAGTCCTTCTGAGACCGGAACTGTTGATTGATGCGGCCGGTTTCGATTCTTGGTGGTTCCTGAACCTGCTCACGGGCGTCCCGCCTGCGATGAAGCGGTCCGACGTCTACAGGGATGCACTGCGCGATGGACTCAATGAGTCGCTGGAGTTCCAAGGAGCACCTTGGACATTTCCGCGGCTGCATGCCCCGATGCTCTCGAGCACCCAGGGACCAGGCTATGGGAACCTGATGGCTCTTGGCGCGATGTCCGACCTTATTCTCAGATCGTACCTGTGACTTGACTTTTTCGTGCCTATCGTGTACATATGTACATATGTACGCTTGGAGGTTGTAAATGGGTATTTCTAACATGGTGCTGCGCACCGTTTACATCAGTCCCACCATAGATGATGAGCTTCGCGATCAGGCATTCAAGCTGCACACTAGTAAAAATGATCTGATCCGCAAGTACATCGAACTGGGGATGGCTGCCAACAAGCAAAAAAAACCTTCAGTAGTAGGTGCGGCTGTCGGCCATAAGCCTGTAGCGGCCAAGAAGGCGAAGCTAAAGGCCGCGCCAAAGTAGATCCCAAAGGGTCGATGAGATTTGCGGAGAAAGTTCTATGCGTGTTGTCACTGAAATCGTTGCAGACGCTCTGAACACTCGATATGGCAGCCCAAGCGGGGCGGTCTTCGACATCGTTCAACAGCTTTCCGTGGACGGAAGGTTTGATGAGGTGGCGATGGTGCTCTCCAATTGGTTTGAGGGTGCCCCTCACGCCCGTCACTTCGTGCTTGCGAAGCTTCCGGCCATCATCGTCGAGCGGTACCTCCGAATACATGCGGGAATCTCATCTGATAGGTTTGTCCGGTGGCAGCTGCAGTCCTCGGCCGCGTCTGAGGCGATCAAGAATGCGGCTTGCTCCCGCGAGAGACTTCCGCTGGTTGTCTCCCAGGTGCTGGCGCAAATTCGCGCGTTTGAAGTCCATTGAATCGCCGACTCCGCTTCTAGTGCCTGGTCGGTCGGCAGCGGGCTATGGCGGGAATAGAATCGGGGTTCGAGGTCTGGTGTACCCCAAGGGGTGCCCCAAGAATCGAGGTAGTTCTGAAAGTGAGTGCTGGCGCGGGCTGCAGGTGTTTTTTCGATCCAGACCCAGGCCACCAAAATTCAAACGCCCGACTGATTTCAGTCGGGCGTTTTCGTTTGTGCTCGCTGCTTGCGTGCCGTGTCCGGGCCCGCGGCTTCAGGTCGCGCGTTCACGCCGGTCGGCGTGGCGTGCGCCGGCCAGACGGAGAAGCCCGCCACGCCTTGCAGCGTGCGGGCTTCGAACTTGTCGTGCGTGCGAAAGAAACTGGGCCGGGATGTTCCGATCTCGGCTGGACCTCCTGTCCTCCCCTCAGACCAGGCTCTCCTCCGCCGCCAGCACCCCCGCGGCGCGCAGCGCGGCCGGCAGCCACTTGGCGGCGGTGTCGCCGCGCTGGATCGCCGCTATGCGCGCGGCTTCGTCGGCCACCTTGCGCACCGCCAGTTCCATCATCGCGGGGGCCTTGGCGCGCTCGAGCACCACCACGCCGTCGGCATCGGCCACCACCAGGTCGCCCGGGTTCACCGTGACGCCGCCGGCCGAGATCGGGTGGTTGATGCGGCCGGGCACGTACTTGGTCGGGCCGGCCGGGTTGAAGCCGGCGCTGAACACCGGGAAGTCCAGTTCCAGCAGCTCGAGCCGGTCGCGGATCGCGCCGTCGACCACCACGCCGCCGAGCCGGCGCTGCTTGCAGGCGCTGAGCATCAGCGTGCCCATCAAGGCCGCGGTCTGGTCGCCCTTGCCGTCGACCACGAGAATGTCGCCCGGCTGCGCGAGCGCAATGGCCGCGTGGATCATCAGGTTGTCGCCGGGGCGCACCTCGACGGTGAAGGCCGGGCCGGCGAGCTTCATGCGTTCGTGCACCGGCGCGACGCGGCTGTGCATGCTGCCGCGGCGGCCCGCCACGTCGGCCAGGATGGCGGCCTGGAAGGTGGCGGCCCGGGCCACGACATCGGCGCCGACGCGCTCGATCTGGCGGATGACTTCGGGAAGGGGGTTCATGGTGTGTGCCTTGGAAGAAGGGAAAGGGACGCTCGACTCAGTCCGCCTTGACGCCGGCATCCTTGATGACCGTGCCCCATTTGGTCTTGTCGGCCGCCAGGAAGGCGCGGAACTGCTCGGGCGTGCTGCCGACCGGCTCCAGCCCCGCGGCGATGAACTTCTGCGAGATCTCGGGCGTGGCCAGCACCTTGGCCACTTCCTGCTGGACGCGCTGGATGGCGGCCGCCGGCGTGCCCTTGGACGCGCACAGCCCGGTCCAGGTGACCGGATCGAAATGGGGCACGCCCGACTCCGAGACCGTCGGGACATCCGGCAGACCCTTGAGCCGCTGCAGGCTCGCCACGCCCAGGATCCGCAGCTTGCCGGACTTGGCATACGGCATGGAGCTCACGGCCTGGTCGAAGATGATCGAGACCTGGCCGGCGAGCAGGTCGGTCATCGCCTGCCCGGTGCCCTTGTAGGGCACGTGGACGATGTCCACGCCGGCCTTGGACTTGAACATCTCGCCCGCCAGATGCCCGCCGGTGGCATTGCCCGAGGAGGCGAAGTTGAGCTGGCCCGGATGTCCCTTCGCATACGCGATCAGTTCCTTGACGTTGGTCGCGGGCACCGAGGCGTTCACCAGCAGCAGGTAGGGCGCATTGGCGATCAGCGTCACCGGCAGCAGGTCGGTCTCGGGGTTGAACGGTGCCTTGGTCAGGTGCGGCTGGATCGACACCGTGCCGGTCGTGCACATCATCAGCGTGTGGCCGTCGGGCGGGGCGCTGAGCAGCGTCTGCGCGGCGATGTTGCCGCCCGCGCCGGGCTTGTTCTCCACCAGCACCTGCTGGCCCAGGCCTTCGGCCAGCTTCGGCGCCAGCAGGCGCGCCACGATGTCGTTCGAGCCGCCGGGCGAGAAGCCGACCACGATGCGCACCGGCTTGGAGGGGAAGGGGTCGTTGGCCAGCGCCGCGGAGGCGGCGGCGAGCGTGGCGGCCACGGGAATCAGCGTGCGGAGCAGGGTGCGAATTTGCATGGTGGTTCTCTGAGGGTGGGAGGTGCAGGACACGAGGCGGATCAGTGGCTGAGTTCGGCGCGCGCCGCGGCGATGCGGCGGCAGGCCTCTTCCAGGTAGTCGGTGCCGGCCGCGAACGAGATGCGGAAGTGCGTGTCGATTCCATAGGCGCTGCCCTGCAGGGCCGCCAGGTTCTGCGCCTCGAGCAGATGCAGGATCCAGTCGTTGCTGTTGCGGATCGTCTGGCCCGCCGGCGTGCGGGCGCCGAACAGGGCTTCGCAGGACGCAAAGACGTAGAACGCGCCATCGGGCCGGTGGCAGCGGATGCCGGGGATGTCGTTCAGGGCGGCGACCACCACGTCGCGGCGCTGCTGGAAGACCTGCCGGCTGGTGGTGACGAAATCCTGCGGACCGGTCAGCGCCGCAAGCGCCGCCGCCTGGCTGATGGAGCAGGTGCCGGAGGTGCTCTGCGACTGCAGCTTGACCATGGCCTTGATCAGTTCCGCGGGGCCCGCGCCGAAGCCCACGCGCCAGCCGGTCATCGCATAGGCCTTGGAGACGCCGTTGATGGTGAGGGTCCGCTCCTTGAGTGCGGGCACCACCTGGGCCAGGGTGGCAAAGGCCTTGCCGTCGTAGAGCAGGTGTTCGTAGATGTCGTCGGTGAGCACCCAGACGTGCGGATGCCGCACCAGCACCTCGCCCAGCGCGGCCAGTTCTTCGCGGGTGTAGGCCGCGCCGCTCGGGTTGTTGGGCGAGTTCAGCACCAGCCAGCGGGTGCGCGGCGAGATCGCCTGCTCGAGCTTCCCGGGCGTCAGCTTGAAGCCCTCGGCGGCCGCGCATTCGGCGAACACCGGCGTGCCGCCGGCGAGCCGCACGATGTCGGGATAGGAGACCCAGTAGGGCGCGGGCACGATGACCTCGTCGCCCGCTTCCACCGTGCACAGCACCGCGTTGAAGATGACCTGCTTGGCGCCGGTGCCGACGATGATCTCGTTCGGCGCATAGGCCAGCCCGTTCTCGGTCTTGAACTTGTGCGCGACCGCCTCCTTCAAGGCCGGCGTGCCGCCCACGTCGGTGTAGCGGGTCTGGCCTTCGGCCATCGCGCGCCGGGCCGCTTCCTTGATGTGTTCGGGGGTGTCGAAGTCCGGCTCTCCGGCCGTCAGTCCCACGATGTCGCGTCCCTGGGCGCGCAGTTCGCGGGCGCGTTGCCCGGCCATGGAGCTGGGGGAGGGCTGGATGCGGTGGAGTCGGGTGGCGATTCGGAGCATGGTTTGGAGGGGCTGCAATGACGGTTTCTGTAGTATCCGGAGGCCCTCCCCAAGCGCAAAACGAATAATGGGATTGGTTGTTCATTCCTTTTTTTCCTGCGCAGCCTGTCGCCATGAACCTCACCTTCAAGCAACTGGAAGCCTTTCTGTCGAGCGTGAAGCTGCACAGCTTCAGCGCCGCGGCGGAGAAGCTGCACACCACGCAATCGGCGATCTCCAAACGGGTGGCCGAGCTCGAGAGCGTGGTGGGCACGCCGCTGTTGCACCGGACCGCGAAGGGCCTGGAGATGACGCAGGGCGGTCGACGGCTGCTCCCGCTGGCCGAGGAGGCGCAAAGGCTCACCGGGCGCATCGCGGCGGAAATGAGCGCGGACCACACCCTCAAGGGCAATTTCCGCCTGGGCGCCACCGAGCTGATCGCCATGACCTGGCTCACCGACTTCGTCCGCAAGATCCAGGTCCAGCATCCGGCTCTGGTGATCGAGCCGGTGGTCGACGCGGGGCTCAGCCTGTTCCAGGGGCTGGAGACCAACAGGATCGACTTGGTGGTCATTCCGGGCACCTACTGGGGCCAGGACTATGCGACGGTCAAGGTGGGGCAGGTCGACGACTACTGGATGGCGAGCCCGTCCATCCCGCTGCCCGACCGGCCCTTGCAGCCGGCGGAATTCGCGAACTACCCGATCCTCGAGCAGTCCACGGGCGCCGCCAAGAACCGCTACTACGAAGGCTGGCTGGCCGAACACGGCTTCAAGTTCAACAAGGTGCTGGCGACCAACAGCACCACGGTGCTGCGCCAGTTGGCCATCGGCGGCTTCGGCATCGCGCAGATGGCGCTGGACTATGTGCGGCCCGACATCGAGGCCGGGCGGCTGCGCATCGTCCGCTGCGACCCCATGCCGCCACCGATGGTGTACAGCGCCGTCTACCGCAAGGACGACGCCAGCGCGGCGCTGGACGGCATCATCGACATGGCGGTGGAGTGCTGCAACTTCGGGTTGAGGCCTTGAGGGGCTGTGCGGATGCCTCGCGTTCCGCGCTCGGCGGCGCGCCACGAAAAAGGCCGGGCACCTTGGAAAGTGTCCGGCCTTGAAAGATGGTCCCGCCGCCAGGAATCGAACCTGGATCTCAGCCTTCGGAGGGCCGAATTCTATCCGTTGAAATACAGCGAGAGAGCCTGCGGCGATGCACCGCAAGCCCGCCATTATCGCCCATCAGGCGACCATCGAAAGCTTCTCGGGCAGGATTTCGATCGCATCGGGCCGATGACCGAAGCCCAGGCCGTTCACATACACCTCGAAAGTGCGTTTGCCGACCTGGACCAGGTCGAAGGCCGAAGGGTCGAGCAGCCAGTTCTGGATCAGGCCGCTGACCAGCGCATGCAGTCCCTGCGCCGCGGCCGCCGCGGGGATGGCGAGGCGCACGTGCTGGCGCCGCGATGCGTGGCGCAGGGCCTGTTCGAAATCGGTGACGCAGGCGTCGCGCGCGCTCAGGTGGCGCTGCTGCACCGACTGCATGTCGTGGGTGTACTCGACCTTGTGCGTCGCCACCTCGAACACGCGCCGCACCTGCGGGTCGGTGGTCATGAGCTTGAGCGCCACCAGCAGTCCGCGCTCGATCTCTTCCAGCGGATCGTCGCGCACCGGCCCGGTGCTCCGCGCCGCGGCCTCCAGCGGCAGCGTGACGCGCTCCATCATCGCGTTGAAGAGGTCGGCCTTGTCCTTGAAGTGCCAGTAGATCGCGCCACGCGTCGCCCCCGCTTGCTGCGCGATCTGCTGCAGCGAGGTCTGCGATACGCCCTGCGCCTGGAACAGCAGCTCCGCTGCATCGAGCAGGCGGTTGCGTGTGGCGAGGGCCTCTTCCTTCGTGTGGCGGGCCAATTTGTCTCCTGATGAGGATTTGAATGTCTCGCCGAACTATACATCCATGAATGTATGTAAACTAGCCGCCTCCCGATGACCCACCAGGCCGCCAGGCCTTGACGGCGATCAAGGTCGCCTCGCGTCGTCTCCTCTTTGCTTCAAAGGAATCACATGCCGCAATCGCATGTCTCTTCGCGTCGTTCGTTCTCCCCTCGGCGCATGGCCCTGTCCGGCGTCGCCGTGCTGGTCTTCGGCCTGCTTGCGGCATGCGGCAAGGGCAAGGATCCCGCCGCGGCGGCAGCGCCGGCCGGTGCCGCGCCACCGCCGCCCGAAGTCGGCGTGGTGGTCGCGACGCCGTCCGACGTCGGTCTGGTGACCGAGCTGCCGGGCCGCCTGGAAGCCTCGCGCGTGGCGCAGGTGCGGGCGCGCGCCGCCGGCATCCTGCAGGAGCGGCTGTTCCGTGAAGGCAGCGACGTGAAGGCCGGCCAGCCGCTGTTCCGCATCGATGCGGCCCCCTACACCGCCGCGGCGCAGAGCGCGCAGGCGAGCCTGGCGCGTGCCGAGGCCAATGCGGTGCAGGCCAAGGCGCTGGCCGAGCGCTACAAGCCGCTGGTGGAAGCCAATGCGGTGAGCAAGCAGGAGTACGCGAGCGCGGTGGCGTCGCAGAAGACCGCCGAGGCCGACGTGGCCGTGGGCCGCGCCTCGGTGGCCACGGCCAAGATCAACCTGGGTTACGCCGCCGTGACCGCGCCCATCTCGGGCCGCATCGGCCGCGCGCTGGTGACCGAAGGCGCGCTGGTGGGCCAGGGCGATGCCACGCAGCTGGCCGTGATCCAGCAGATCAACCCGCTCTACGTCAACTTCACGCAGTCGGCCAACGACGTGCTCAAGCTGCGCCGCGCCATGGCCGACGGCAAGTTCAAGCGCGCCGACGGGGCCGATGCGGCCAGCGTGCGCGTGGTGCTCGAGGGCGGTGGCGAATACCCGCTGGCGGGCAAGCTGCTGTTCTCCGACCTCACGGTCGACCCGACCACCGGCCAGGTCACGCTGCGCGCCGAGCTGCCCAATCCCAAGGGCGAGCTGCTGCCCGGCCTGTACGTGCGCGTGAAGATCGAGCAGGCCCAGGTCAGCAACGCGATCGCGCTGCCGCAGCAGGCCGTGACCCGCACCGAACAGGGCGACACGGTCACCGTGGTGGCCGCCGACGGCAAGCTCAGCAAGCGTCCGGTGAAGATCAGCGCCGCGCAGGACAACCAGTGGCTGGTGCTCGACGGCCTCAAGGCCGGCGAGCAGGTGATGGTCGACGGCTTCCAGAAGCTGCAGATGATGCCGCCCGGCACGCCGGTGAAGGCCGTGCCGTGGGTCAAGCCTGGCACGGCACCCGCAGCGGGCGCAGCGCCTGCTGCCGCACCGGCGGCCTCGGCCCCGGCCGCCGCGGCTTCGGCCGCCAAGTAAGGAGCCCGCCCGCATGGCTAAATTCTTCATCGATCGGCCCATCTTCGCGTGGGTGATCGCGCTGTTCATCATCGTGATGGGCAGCGTGGCGATCACGCAGCTGCCGATCTCGCAGTACCCGCCGGTGGCGCCGCCCGCCATCGTCATCAGCACCGCCTATCCGGGGGCTTCGGCCCAGACGCTCGAGGACAGCGTGCTGTCCGTGATCGAGCGCGAGATGAACGGTTCGCCCGGCCTGATCTACATGGAATCGGTGGCCCAGGCCGACGGCACCGGCACCATCACGGTCACCTTCGAGACCGGCACCAATGCCGACCTGGCCCAGGTGGACGTGCAGAACCGGCTGTCGCGCGCGACGCCGCGCCTGCCGGCCGCGGTGACGCAGCAGGGCGTGCGCGTGGACAAGTCGCGCAACAACTTCCTGCTGTTCACGATGCTGTCCTCGGACAACCCGGCGATCGACCCGATCGCGCTGGGCGACTACGCCTCGCGCAACGTCGTGCCCGAACTGCAGCGCGTGGCCGGCATCGGCCAGGCGCAGCTGTTCGGCACCGAACGCGCGATGCGCATCTGGATCGATCCGACCAAGCTGCAGGGCTTCAACCTGTCGTCGGCCGACGTCAACGCGGCGATCCGCGCGCAGAACGCGCAGGTCTCCTCGGGCTCGATCGGCGACCTGCCGAACATCACCGGCCAGAGCATCGCCGCCACCGTCGTGGTGACCGGCCAGCTCAGCACCATCGAGCAGTTCGGCAACATCGTGCTGCGCGCCAACACCGACGGTTCGTCGGTGCGGCTCAAGGACGTCGCGCGCATCGAGCTCGGCGGCCAGGCCTACTCGACCTCGGCCCGCCTCAACGGCTCGCCGGCCGTGGGCATCGGCGTCCAGCTGGCGCCCAGCGGCAACGCGCTGCAGTCGGCCAAGGCCATCCGCGCGCGCATGACCGAGCTGGCCAAGTTCTTCCCCGAAGGCGTGAAGTGGAGCATTCCCTACGACAGCTCGCGCTTCGTGAGCATCTCCATCACCGAGGTGGTGAAGACGCTGTTCGAGGCCGTGGCGCTGGTGTTCATCGTGATGTTCCTGTTCCTGCAGAACTGGCGCTACACGATCATCCCGACCATCGTGGTGCCGATCGCGCTGCTGGGCACCTTCGCCGTGCTGGCCGCGCTGGGCTTCTCGATCAACGTGCTGACCATGTTCGGCATGGTGCTGGTGATCGGTATCGTGGTGGACGATGCGATCGTGGTGGTGGAGAACGTCGAGCGCATCATGACCGAGGAGGGCCTGGGCCCGCTCGATGCCACGCGCAAGGCGATGCGGCAGATCTCGGGCGCCATCATCGGCGTGACCGTGGTGCTGATCTCGGTGTTCGTGCCGCTGGCCTTCTTCGCCGGTTCGACCGGCAACATCTACCGCCAGTTCTCGGCGGTGATGGTGGCCTCGATCGGCTTCTCGGCCTTCATGGCGCTGTCGCTCACGCCGGCGCTGTGCGCCACGCTGCTCAAGCCCGTGGAACAAGGCAGCCATCACGAGAAGAAGGGCTTCTTCGGCTGGTTCAACCGCGGCTTCTCGCGCACCGCCAAGGGCTACGAGAGCGTGGTGTCGCGGCTGCTCAAGCGCGCCGCGCGCTACCTGATCATCTATGTGGCGATCGTCGGCGCGGTGGTGCTGCTGTTCCGTGGCCTGCCGACCTCCTTCCTGCCGCAGGAAGACCAGGGCAACATCATCGTGAACGTGCAGCTGCCGCCGGGTGCGACGCAGGAGCGCACGCTGTCGGTCATGGAGCAGGTCGAGGGCTACATCCTCAAGCAGCCTGAAGTGCAGAGCATGGTCAGCGTGCTGGGCTTCAGCTTCTCGGGCCAGGGCCAGAACGCCGGCCTCGCCTTCGTGACGCTCAAGGACTGGGAAGAACGCGGCGGCGCCGCGCACTCGGCCGATGCGCTCGCGGGCCGTGCCTTCGGTGCGCTCTCGGGTGTGCGCGATGCCTTCATCTACCCGCTGAACCCGCCGCCGATTCCCGAACTGGGCAACGCCAGCGGCTTCACCTTCCGGCTGCAGGACCGCTCGGGCGCGGGCCACAAGGCGCTGATCAACGCGCGCAACCAGCTGCTGGGCATGGCCTCGCAGAGCAAGCTGCTCACGCAGGTCCGGCCGGACGGCCTGGAAGACGCGCCGCAGCTGCAGATCGACATCGACCGCGACAAGGCCAACGCACTGGGCGTGACCTTCGACGCGATCAACACGACGCTGTCGACGGCGCTGGGCTCGAGCTACATCAACGACTTCCCGAACCAGGGCCGCCTCCAGCGCGTGGTGGTGCAGGCCGACGCGCCGGCGCGGATGCAGCCCGACGACCTGCTCAAGCTCAACGCCAGCAACACCCAGGGCAACCCGGTGCCGCTGTCGACCTTCGCGAGCACGCGCTGGGTCAACGGTGCGCAGCAGACGGTGCGCTACAACGGCTACCCGGCCGTGCGCATCTCGGGCTCGGCCGCGCCGGGTTCGAGCTCGGGCGCGGCGATGGCCGAGATGGAAGCGCTGGCGGCCAAGCTGCCGCCGGGCTTCGGCTTCGAATGGACCGGCCAGTCGCGTGAAGAAAAGCTCGCGGGTTCGCAGGCCATGATCCTCTACGGCTTCGCGATCCTGGCGGTGTTCCTGTGCCTGGCCGCGCTCTACGAGAGCTGGACCATCCCGCTGTCGGTGATCCTGGTGGTGCCGCTGGGCGTGCTGGGCGTGCTGGCCGCGACCATGCTGCGCTCCTACTCCAACGACGTGTACTTCCAGGTCGGGCTGATCACCATCATCGGCCTGTCCGCGAAGAACGCGATTCTGATCATCGAGTTCGCGAAGGACCTGCAGGCGCAGGGCAAGGGCGTCGTGCAAGCGGCGCTGGAAGCCGCCCACCTGCGCTTCCGCCCGATCGTGATGACCTCGCTGGCCTTCGGCCTGGGCGTGCTGCCGCTGGTGCTGGCCTCCGGCGCCGGCTCGGCCAGCCAACGCGCCATCGGCACCGGCGTGCTGGGCGGCATGGTCACGGGCACCGCACTCGCGGTGTTCTTCGTGCCGGTGTTTTTCGTGGTCGTGCGCACCCTGTTCAAGGGCAGCGCGCGCCAGCATGAAGTCGATCGGCGCCACGCCGAAGCGGCAGGGATCGAGCAAAGCCATGACTAAGCAGCGAAGAATGATTTCACGCCACACGCTCGGCGCGCTGGCGGCCAGCGCCTTCCTGGCCGGCTGCTCGCTGATCCCGACCTACGAGCGCCCCGCGGCGCCGGTGCCCACCACCTTCCCCGGCGACCCGGCGCAGCCCGCCGGCGCGGCCGCGGCGACGGTGGCGTGGCAGGACTACTTCACCGATCCGCGGCTGCAGGCGCTGATCCGCACCGCGCTCGCCAACAACCGCGACCTGCGGGTGTCGGTGCTCAACATCGAGCAGGCGCGCGCGCAGTTCCAGATCAGCCGCGCCGCGCAGTACCCGGCGCTCAACGGCATCTTCTCGGCCACGCGGCAGCCCTCGGTGATCGACGGTCGCCTGGGCAACAGCTTCCAGGTGGGCCTGGGCATCTCCTCGTGGGAGATCGACTTCTTCGACCGCCTCGGCAGCCTGAAGGAAGCCGCGCTCGCGCAGTACCTGGCCACGGAAGAAGCCCGCAAGGCCGCGCAGATCAGCCTGATCGGCGCCGTGGCGACCGGCTGGTACACGCTGCTGGCCGACGACGAACTGCTCGAGCTCACGCGCCAGACCCTGGTCACGCGCGACGAGTCGGTGCGGCTCACCAAGCTGCGCTTCGACAACGGCGTCTCCTCGGAGCTCGATTTTCAGGCCGCCAATTCGGCCGCCGAGACCGCCCGCGCGGCCTACGCCCAGCAGCAGCGCCAGCGGCTGCAGGACGAGAACGCGCTCGCGCTGCTGCTCGGCGCGCCGGTGCAGCCCGGGGCCCTTCCCACGGTCAACGGGCTGGGCCGGCTCGAGGCCATCCAGGCCATGCCCGAACTGCCGGTGGGCCTGCCCTCCGATCTGCTGATCGAGCGTCCGGACATCCGCCAGGCCGAGCAGCTGCTGCGCTCGGCCAACGCCAACATCGGCGCGGCGCGCGCGGCCTTCTTCCCGCGCATCTCGCTGACGGCCACGGCCGGCACCGCGAGCAACGAGCTGTCGGGGCTGTTCAAGAGCGGCTCGAGCGCCTTCTCGATCGCGCCGCAGCTGGTGCTGCCGATCTTCGATGCCGGCCGCAACCAGGCCGGCCTCGACTCGGCGCGTGCCGGCCGCGACATCGCGGTGGCGCAGTACGAGAAGTCGATCCAGTCGGCCTTCCGCGAAGTGGCCGATGCGCTCGCGGGCCGTGCCACCTTGGGCGAGCAGGTGCGCGCCCTGCGCGCGCAGGCCGCGGCCGAGGACCAGCGCTTCAAGCTGTCGGACCTGCGCTACCGCAACGGCATCGCGAGTTCGCTCGACCTGCTCGATGCGCAGCGCTCGCTGTTCAGCGCCCAGCAGGCCGCGGTGCAGACCCGCATGCTGCAGCTGCAGAACCAGGTCACGCTGTACAAGGTGCTGGGCGGCGGCTGGAAGGAATGAGGTCCGGCGCGGCGCCTTCAGCGGCGCCGCGCCTTGCCATGCCTGCACCACGATGGGCAACACAGTCCGTCGATCTCTGGGGCCTTCCCTATAATCGCGGGTTGATTTCGCCCGACCCCCCGAGAAGCCCCCGATTTTGAGGACGCCATGAGCGCAGACCCGCAATACCAGGCCACAGAAGAAGCCCACACCGGCCCCATCAAGAACCCGAAGCAACTGCTGCTGGCGGTCTTTTTCTCGTTCATCGCCCCCATCGCGATCATCGTGGGCCTCGTGTCCTACGTGGTCTCCGGTGACCGGCCCTCGGGTGCGGCACAGGGCGACAGCATGTCGCTCTACGGCGTCTCGCAGGACACGCGCGACCGCGAGGTGGCCGACCGCCTGAAGAAGGTGGGCTCGATCGAGATCCGCGATGCCAACCGTGCACTCGCCGCCGGCGAAGTGGTGTTCAAGGCGCAGTGCGTGGCCTGCCACGGCGCGCCCGGCATCCCCGGCGCACCGCACCTGAACGACGCCGCGGCCTGGGGCCCGCGCATCGGCCAGGGCTACGCCACGCTGCTCGAGCACGCGCTCAAGGGCAAGGGCGCGATGCCGCCGCAAGGTGGCGGCGATTTCGAAGACCTCGAAATCGGCCGTGCCGTGGTCTACATGGCCAACGCAGGCGGCGGGAAATTCCCGGTGCCAGACCGTCCGGCCGCCGGCGCTGCGCCCGCGGACGGTGCGGCACCCGCCGCCGATGGCGCGGCCTCCGCGCCGGTCGCCGCCGCGAGCAAGTAAGAAACACCCCAGCGTCGTCGACGCTGTCCCGAACCAAGCCGGCCCCGTGCCGGCTTTTTCTTTGGGGCGCGGTTCAGGTGGTCGTGGCGTGCCGTGCCGCCGGGCTCAGCACATGGCCGAAGCGCGCGGGCAGGGCGGCTGCCTGCACCGGCTCGGGCTGCGGCCACAGGCCCTGCTCGAGGGCGTCGGCCGCCAGGCCCATGTCCTGCGTGTGCACCAGGCCCAGCCCCAGCGGCGTCGCCAGGTAGAGCTTGCCGTGCTCGTCGAGCAATGGCTGACCGTGCGTGGTGGGCGTGCCGGCGTGGCTGCGCACCGAGAAGTCGTCGCCGATGCGCCAGACCCAGGGCGCGGCCTCGAGCTCGACGTAGACGCGCTGCGGGCCGTTCTGGAAGAACCACTGGCCGGCCTCGTCGGCCTCGTAGTTGCGCTGGATGAAGTCGATCAGCTTGTCGTGCCGCAGCAGCGAGCCCTTGGCAACGGGGAAGGGGCCTTCGGCCTGCGTGCGGTCGTCCCGCATGTACCAGTTGCCGCGCGCGTCGAGGCCGAGCCAGCCGTGGCAGTGCGGGACGTTGGGCCACTTCGCGAGGGCCTGTTTGACGATCTCATCCATAAAGGTATTTTGCTCGCCCCCAGGCTCCGCGCCACTTCGTGTCGCTTCTCCCTCCCCCTGCCGGGGGCGCCATCTGCGGCCCGGCGAAGCCGGTTCCGCGATGGCCCTGGCAATACCCCGTGGATTCAGCGGGGCAGGTGCTGCGCCAGCCAGCCGCCCACGCGTTCGGGCATGCCGCGCACGTGGCCGGGGGGCAGGCCCAGCGGGAAGCCGACGTGGCCGCCGTGCGCGGGTTGCCACAGCGTGACGTGGGGGCCGACCTCGGACGGGCGCGGCAGGCTGTCGGCGGGCACGAAGGGGTCGTTGAGGGCGTTCACCACCAGGGTCGGCACCCGGACCGCCTGCAGGTGCGGCTTGGCCGATCCGCGGCCCCAGTAGTCGTCGGTGTCCCTGAAGCCGTGCAGCGGGGCGGTGAACACGTTGTCGAAGGCGTGCAGGTCGCCGGCCGCCATCAGCGCGTCGCGGTCGAACAGGCCCGGGTGCTGGGCCAGCTTGGCCAGCGCCTTGGGCTTCATGGTCGACAGGAACATGCGCGTGTAGACCAGCCGGTTGAAGCCGCGGCCGATCGCGGCGCCGCCGGCCGCCAGGTCCACCGGTGCCGAGACCGCGGCCACGGCGCGCACGGTGTGCCGGGCCGTGGCGCCGGCTTCCTCGGCCCAGCGCAGCAGCGCGTTGCCGCCCAGCGAGACGCCGGCGGCCAGCACCGGGGCGCCGGGGGGCCGTCCCGCGGCGCAGCGCTCGAGCATCCAGCCGATCTCCTCGAAATCGCCCGAGTGGTAGGCGCGCGGCGCCAGGTTGATCTCGCCGCTGCAGCCGCGGAAGTGCGGGACCGCGAAGGCCCAGCCGCGCGTGGCGGCGAAATCCGCGAAAGCCTCGGCGTAGTGGCTGCGGGAGGAGCCCTCGAGGCCATGGAACAGCACCAGCAGCGGCGCGGCCGGGTCGGCGGCGTCGATGCGGTCGACGTCGACGAAGTCGCCGTCCGGCGTGGTCCAGCGCTCGCGCCGGTAGACCGGCGGCGCACCGTCCACGCGGCGCGCCCAGAGCGCCGGCCAGATGGTCTGCAGGTTGCCACCGGGCAACCAGTGCGGCGCGCGGTAGGAGGACATGGCTTGCACGGCCGGCCTCAATGCAGGGTCTGGCGCGCGGTGTCGTCCTCGTCGGGCTCGCGCGCGCTGCCCGGGCTGGCATGGTGGGCCACCAGGCGCCAGCCCTGGGCGGTCTTGTGATAGACGTTGGTGGCCAGCACGAAGGCATGCTGCGGCCCTTCGGCCGTGAGCACCTCGATGCGTTCGAGCACGTTGTGCACCGCGCTGGCCAGCGATTCGACCTTGCGCACGCGTGCCGGCCGCACGTGGATCGCGCCGTGGCCGAACATCTGCTCGAAGGCCGCGCGGATCGCGACCGGGCCCACCAGCCGGGGGCCACCCGGGTGCACGCAGAACACCTCGTCGTCGTCCGACCAGCAGCCCATCAGCGCATCGATGTCGCCGCGCTGCAGCGCTTCGTAGAAGGCGGCTTCGACGTCGTCGGCGGTGCCGCCGATGGCCGCGGCGGCGCGGAGTGGGGTCTTGGGCATGGCGTGATTCTGCCGCGCCGTCCGTGACCGCGGCACTGCACCGCTTTGGGCCGACCCGCACCGCGCTGCCGCAATCCTCGTGGATCGGCTGCTCCACTTTGGACCAAATGGACAAAACGTCGTGGTCTTGATCTTGTAAGTCATTGATCGATAAGGACTTATCGGGCTGGCACGGCGCATGCAAGCAGCTCCGCCATCTCGCAACAGGAGTCCTTCCATGAACGTCGGCATCTTCATCCCCATCGGCAACAACGGCTGGCTGCTGTCCGAAAACGCGCCCCAGTACAAGCCCAGCTTCGCGCTCAACAAGGAGATCACGCTGAAGGCCGAGCGCTACGGCGTGGACTTCGCGCTGTCCATGATCAAGCTGCGCGGCTTCGGCGGCAAGACCGAGTTCTGGGACCACAACCTCGAGTCCTTCACGCTCATGGCCGGCCTCGCGGCCGTCACCAGCAAGATCAAGCTCTACGCCACCGCCGCCTCGCTGGTGATGCCGCCGGCCATCGTGGCGCGCATGTCGGCCACCATCGACTCCATCTCCAACGGCCGCTTCGGCCTGAACCTCGTCACAGGCTGGCAGCGGCCCGAGTACTCGCAGATGGGCATGTGGCCCGGCGACCAGTTCTTCGGCACGCGCTACGCGTACCTCTCCGAATACATCCAGGTGCTGCGCGACCTCTGGGGCACCGGCCAGTCCGACTTCAAGGGCGAGCACTTCCAGATGGACGATTGCCGCATGAGCCCGCAGCCGCAGGCCGACATGAAGGTGATCTGCGCGGGCCAGAGCGACGCGGGCATGGACTTCTCCGCCACCCACGCCGACTACAACTTCTGCTTCGGCAAGGGCGTGAACACGCCCAAGGCCTTCGCACCGGCAGCCCAGAAGCTCATCGAGGCGACGGCCAAGACCGGCCGCCACGTCACCACCTACGTGCTGATGATGGTGATCGCCGACGAAAGCGACGAGGCCGCGCGCGCCAAGTGGGAGCACTACAAGGCCGGCGCCGACCACGAGGCCATCGCCTGGCTGGGCCAGCAGGGGGCGGTCGACACCAAGTCCGGCGCGGACACCAACGTGCGCCAGATGGCCGACCCGACCTCGGCCGTGAACATCAACATGGGCACGCTGGTGGGCTCCTACGCCAGCGTGGCGCGCATGCTCGACGAAGTGGCCGAGGTGCCCGGCACCGAAGGCGTGCTGCTGACCTTCGACGATTTCCTGCTGGGCGTGGAGGCCTTCGGCGAGCGCATCCAGCCGCTGATGAAGAGCCGCGCGCACGTGCAGAGCCCGGTGCCTTCGCAGGTCGAACCCGAGCGCCTGGCCGCCTGAACGAGGAGCGCCACATGAACGCACCCGCACGCAACGCCACCCTCACCTCGACCACGCCCGTCGGCGCCCCGCGCCTGCCCGGTGCGCCCGCGCCCGTGGTGCTGCCCGCGCGCCCCGAGCCGCTCGCGCTGCATGCCAGCGACACCGCCCTCGTCGTCGTCGACATGCAGAACGCCTATGCCTCGATCGGCGGCTACGTCGACTCGGCCGGCTTCGACATCTCCGGCGCGCAGGGCACGATCGCCCACATCCTGCGTGCCATCGCGGCGGCGCGCGCGGCCGGCATGCTGGTCGTGTTCCTGCAGAACGGCTGGGACGCCGCCTACGTGGAAGCCGGCGGCCCCGGTTCGCCCAACTGGCACAAGTCGAACGCGCTCAAGACCATGCGCGCCCAGCCCGCGCTGCAGGGCAAGTTCCTCGCCAAGGGCGGCTGGGACTACGAGCTCATCGACCAGATGAAGCCGCAGCCCGGCGACATCGTGGTGCCCAAGACGCGCTACAGCGGCTTCTTCAACAGCACGCTCGACAGCACGCTGCGCGCGCGCGGCATCCGCCACCTGGTGTTCACCGGCATCGCCACCAACGTCTGTGTGGAGTCGACGCTGCGCGACGCCTTCCATCTCGAGTACTTCGCCGTGATGCTGGAAGACGCCACGCACGAACTGGGCGGCCCGGCCATCCAGAAGGCCTCCATCTACAACGTCGAGACCTTCTTCGGCTGGGTGTCCACGGCGGACCAGTTCTGCGCCACCTTCGCGCCGCAAGCCCTTGCCCAACCCGCAGCGGCCGAAGCGGCCATCGCCTGATTCACTTCATCAAGGAATTCCCCAATGCCCAAGCAAGCCATCATCCCGCCCGGCACCGGCGTGCCGCTCGCCCCCTATGTGCCCGGCACGCTCGCCGACGGCGTGCTCTACGTCTCGGGCACGCTGCCCTTCGACAAGGACAACAACGTGGTGCACGTGGGCGACGCGGCCGCGCAGACGCGCCATGTGCTCAGCACGATCCAGGGCGTGGTCGAAGCGGCCGGCGGCACCATGGACGACGTGACCTTCAACCAGATCATGCTCAGGGACTGGGCCGACTACGCGAAGATCAACACGGTGTACGCCGAGTTCTTTCCCGGCACCAAGCCCGCGCGCTACTGCATCCAGTGCGGGCTGGTGAAGCCCGACGCGCTGGTCGAGATCGCCTCGACCGCGCACATCGGAAAGAAGGGCTGACGCGCATGTCGCCGCTGCATTTCGAAGTGCATGGCCCCGTCGATGCGGCATCGACGGTGCTGCTGTCCTCGGGCCTCGGTGGCTCGGCCGGCTTCTGGCAGCCGCAGCTGGGCGCGCTGATCGCGGCCGGCCACCGCGTGATCGCCTACGACCAGCGCGGCACGGGCCGCAGCCCCGCCGCCCTGCCCGCGGCCTATGCGATCGAGGACATGGCGCGGGACGTGCTGGAGATCCTCGACGCCACCCGCACCGCGCAGTGCCACTTCGCGGGCCATGCGCTGGGCGGCCTGGTCGGGCTGCGGCTGGCGCTCGATGCACCGTCGCGTGTGGCCAGCCTGGTGCTCGTCAATGCCTGGTCCAGGCCCAACCCGCATTCGGCGCGCTGCTTCGAGGCACGGCTCGCGTTGCTGGGCGCCGTCGGCCCGCGTGCCTACGTGGAAGCGCAGCCGATCTTCCTCTACCCCGCCGCGTGGGCCGCCGCGCATGCGAAGCGCGTGCAGGACGAGGTCGACCACGCCTTCGCCCATTTCCCGGGCGAGGCCAACATGCGCGCGCGCATCGCCGCGCTGCGCGCCTTCGACATCGATGCGCGCCTGGCCGGCATCGCCGCGCCCACGCTGGTGGCGGCCGCCAAGGACGACGTGCTCGTGCCCTGGACCTGCTCGCAGCGCCTGGCCGACGGACTGCCGAACGCCACGCTCAACCTCATGGCGCATGGCGGCCACGCGCACAGCGTGACCGAGGCCAACGCCTTCAACAGCACCCTGCTGGCCTTCCTCTCGCGGGTCAGCGCATCCGCCGTTCCCGCATGACCACCCCTTCCACACTCGACGACGCCGCGCTCGCGCTGCTCTTCACCGCCGCCCGCAGCCACAACGGCTGGACCGACGAACCCGTCACCGACGCACAGCTGCGGCAGGTCTATGCGCTCGCCAGCCTGGGACCGACCTCGGCCAACTGCTCGCCCGCGCGCTTCGTGTTCGTGCGCACGCCCGAGGGCAAGCAGCGCCTGGCGCCCGCGCTGTCGAAGGGCAACCTCGACAAGACGATGAGCGCGCCGGTCACGGTCATCGCCGCCTGGGACCGCAGGTTCTACGACCAGCTGCCCACCTTGTTCCCGCACGCCGATGCGCGCAGCTGGTTCACCGGCAGCCCCGAGTCCGCGCACGAAACGGCTTTCCGCAACGCGAGCCTGCAGGCCGGCTACCTGCTGCTGGCCGCGCGCGCGGTGGGCCTCGATGCCGGCCCGATGTCGGGCTTCGACAAGGCCAAGGTCGATGCCGCCTTCTTCGAGGGCAGCGACTGGACCGTCAACTTCCTCATCAACCTCGGCCACGGCGACGCGTCGAAGGTGTTCGGACGCCTGCCGCGCCTGCCCTTCGACGAAGCCTGCATGCTGGCCTGAACGAGTCCTTCCCATGCTCAACGCCATGGCCTCCCATGCTTCCTCGTCGAACCCCGCCGGCCTGCCGCCCGGCCTGCCCAAGGCCGACTACCGCAACGCGATGGCGCGCCTGGGCGCGGCGGTGAACATCATCACCACCGACGGCCCGGCGGGCCGCGCCGGCTTCACCGCCTCGGCCGTGTGCAGCGTGACCGACGAGCCGCCGACGCTGCTGGTGTGCCTCAACCGATCGGCCTCGGTGTATCCGGCGTTCAAGGCCAACGGCGTGCTGTGCGTGAACGTGCTGGCGGCGGGGCACCAGGCGCTCTCTGCATTGTTCGGCGGCAAGACGCCGATGGACGAACGCTTCGCCGCCGGCCGCTGGTGCCACAAGACCACCGGCTCGCCGATGCTCGAGGACGCGGCCGTGTCCTTCGACTGCCGCGTGGTGCATGCCACCAGCGCGGGCACGCACGATGTGTTGTTCTGCGAGGCGGTGGCGATCGCGATCGGGGGTGCGGCGCAGGGCTTGATCTACTTCGACCGGCGGTACCACGAGATTGCGGCCGCGCCGCACTGACGCTTCATGCTCCTTCTCCCTCTGGGGGAAGGCTGGGATGGGGGCAGGCAGAGCGCTCGATGGATACGCTGCCTGCCCCCAACCCGACCCTCCCCCGGAAGGGGAGGGAGCAAGGCAATGCTCAACGCGGCGCGATGCCCTGCAACACGATGCGCTGCACGTTCTCCACCGTCTGCTCGAAGAAGGCCGCATCGTCCAGCGTGTGCCCCGTCAGCGCCTGCACCTGCACGCCGAAATCCGCGTAGTGCTGCGTCACCGCCCACAGCGCGAAGATCAGATGGTGCGCATCGACGGGCGCCAGCTTGCCGGCCTCGATCCAGGCGCGGATGACTTCCGACTTCTTCTCCACCAGCGCGCGCAGCTCGCGGTCGAGTTCGTCGCGCAGCAGCGGTGCGCCCTGGATCATCTCGAGGCAGAACAACCGCGACGCGTCGGGCCGGTCGCGCGACACCACCAGCTTGCGCCGGATGTAGCTGCCGATGGCCTCGGCCGGGTCCTGCTCCGCGCTGAAGCCGCGCAGCGGTTCGAGCCACAGCGCGAGCAGGTCGCGCAGCACGTTGACGTAGAGCTCCTCCTTGTTGGCGAAGTAGTAGAGCAGGTTGCTCTTCGACACATCGGCGCGCGCCGCCACCTGGTCGATCGAGGTGCCGTGCAGGCCGAAGCGCGAGAACAGCCCCAGCGCCGCGCCGAGGATCGCACTGCGCTTGTCCTCGATCTGGCGCAGGCGCCGGCTCACGGACGACGGGCTGCGCACCGCCGGCTTGGCGCGCTTGCGCGCCGCGGGTGGCTCGGTGTTGCTGCTGGCTGCGGCCAGCGCCTTGGTCTTCGGCATCTTTCCTCTCTGTTCTCTTTTCTTCGTCGTCATCCGCGTCGATGCGCGAAGGACGCACCACTGTAAGGCCGCGATGCATCGACTTGCGTCATGCGGGGCCGGCGAAGGCCCCCGCGGTGCACCAGCCTGACGCGGAAAAAGCGATTTGTCCATTTGGTCCAACTGGCACAGACGTTGCAAGGCGAGAGGCGTGCCAGTTCCCGAATGAATGCGTCCATGAGGAAGTCGCCATGACCCTGTTGTCCGTTCCCATCATCGATCTCGCGCCCTACTTCGACGGCAGCGCCGAAGGCAAGTCGGCAGTCGCGAGGCAAGTCGACGAGGCCTGCCGAAGCATCGGCTTTCTCGTCATCACCCACCACGGCATCGCGCCCGGGCTGATCGAGCGCGTGTCCTCGCTCTCGCGCCGGTTCTTCGACCTGCCGCTGGTCGAGAAGCGCAAGGTCGACCGCCCGCGCGAAGACGCGGTGCGCGGCTACAGCGCGGTGGGCGAGGAGGGGCTCTCGTACAGCCTCGAGGAGGTGGCGCCGGGCGACCTCAAGGAGTCGTTCTCCATCGGCCCGTCGAACGTGCCTGACGACGACTACCACCGCGGCCCCGCCGCCGGCCCGCACTTCGAGCCCAACAGCTGGCCGCCCATCGAAGGCTTCCGCGAAGCCTACGAGGCGTACTTCGAGGCCATGAGCGATCTCTCGCGCTCGCTGATGCGCATCTTCGCGCTCGGCCTCTCGCTGCCCGAGACCTTCTTCGACGACAAGATCGACGCGCACATCAGCATGTTCCGCGTGCTGAGCTACCCGCCGCAGCGCGAGCAGCCGCTGCCGGGCCAGCTGCGCGCGGGCGCGCACAGCGACTACGGCAGCCTCACCATCGTGCTGCCCGACGACAAGGGCCTGCAGGTGTTCAACAAGGCCGGCCAGTGGGTCGACGTGCCGCAGGTCGAGGGCGGGCTGGTGGTCAATATTGCCGACCTGATGATGCAGTGGACCAACGACCAGTGGGTTTCCACGCTGCACCGCGTGATCAATCCGCCCTTCGAGGTGGCGAGCACCAACCGCCGCCAGTCGCTGGTGTTCTTCCACCAGCCCAACTACGACGCGATGGTCGAGTGCCTGCCCAGCTGCCTCGCGCCGGGCGAACAGCCCAAGTACGCGCCGATCAGCTCGGGCGACCACCTGACCTCCAAGTTCGTCAAGCAGACGACTTTCGGCGGCACCAAGGTGGCGGCCTGACGCCATGGCGCATCTTTCCTACGTCAACGTCTTCGCCAGGGACGTGGTCGCGCTCAGCGGCTTCTACCAGCGCGTGTTCGGCTTTCCCGAGATCGAGGCGATCCGCTCGCCGATCTTCCGCGGGCTGGACACCGGCAAGTCCAGCCTGGGCTTCAACGCGCTCGATGCCTACGAACTGCTGCACCTGGCCGAGTTCTCCGACACGCGCGGCGTCAAGTTCCTGCTGAACATCGACGTCGACAGCCAGGCCGAGGTCGACCGGATGGTGCCCGTCGCGCTCGAGGCCGGCGCCACGCTGGTCAAGGCGCCCTACGTCACCTACTACCACTGGTACCAGTCGGTGCTGCTCGACCCCGAAGGCAATGTGTTCCGCATCAACTTCATGATGTGACGCGCGCTGCACCGGTCTTTTCCTTCCCTTCCATTTCCAAGCTTCTTTCCAAAGGTCGTTCCATGCAGTTGCGCACCCTCACTCCCGGCCTGGGCCTCGCGATGGGCCTCGTGGCCGGCGGCGCCGTCTTCACCACGCTGCCCGCCGCGGCCGCCGACGGCTTCACGCTCAAGGACAAGCCGAAGATCGCGATGCTCTACTTCGGCCCCAAGAACGACGGCGGCTGGACCCAGGCCTTCGACGAGGCACGGCTGAAGATCGAGAAGGAGCTCGGCCAGAAGATCCAGTTCGTCGAGAACGTGCCCGAAGACGCCTCGGCCATCAAGCCCGCCGCGGAGAAGTTCATCCAGCGCGGCGCCAACATCGTGATCGGCACCGCCTTCGGCTACTCCGACAGCTTCAAGGACCTGGCGGCCAAGTACCCCGACGTGGCCTTCCTCAACGGCTCGGGCACCACCAACGGCGCCAACCTCGAGTCCTTCTACGGCCGCACCTACGAGAGCCAGTACCTGTGCGGCATGGCGGCCGGCTCGGCCTCGAAGACCGGCAAGCTGGGCTTCGTCGCGGCCAACCCCTTCGGCGTGGTGAACTGGACCGTCAACGCCTTCGCGCTGGGCGCGCAGAAGGTGAACCCGAACGCGACCGTCAATGTGATCTACACCGGCGCCTGGAACGACCCCGTCAAGGAACGCGCCGCCGCTGCCGCGCTGATCGACCAGGGCGCCGACGTGATCGGCCAGCACGTCGACAGCCCGACGCCGCAGATCGTCGCGCAGGAGCGCGGCGTGTACGGCACCGGCCACCACCGCGACCTGCGCCAGTTCGCGCCCAAGGCCACGCTGTGCTCGTCGGTGTGGGTGTGGGACCGCTTCCTCGTGCCCGAGCTCAAGAAGGTCATCGCCGGCGGCTGGAAGCCCGCGCAATACGGCGCCTTCATCGAGATGAAGGACGGCGGCACCGACATCGCGGGCTTCGGCCCGGCCGTGCCCAAGGACAAGGCCGCGCTGATCAGCGCCGAGCGCGAGGCGATCCTCAAGGGCAAGCAGGTCTACGCCGGCCCGCTGGCCGACCGCGACGGCAAGGAGCGCGTGGCCAAGGGCGCGGTGCTCTCGGATGCCGAGCTGTGGAAGATGGACTGGTTCGTCAAGGGCGTGGTCACGCAGAAGTAAGCCATGCCCAACGCGCTCGAACTCACCGGCATCCGCAAGTCCTTCGACGGCTTCGCGGCGCTGACCGACGCCCATTTCGCCGCGCGCTGGGGCGAGGTGCATGCCCTGCTGGGCGAGAACGGCGCGGGCAAGTCCTCGCTGATGAACATCGCGGCCGGACTCTATGCGCCCGAGGCCGGCCAGCTGCTGGTCGATGACAACGCGGTGCGCTTCGCCGGCCCGCGCGACGCGGCGAAGCACCGCATCGGCATGGTCCACCAGCACTTCAAGCTGGTGCGGCCGTTCACGGTGGCGCAGAACATTTTGCTCACCGCGCCGCCGCCGGCCGCCTACCAGCGCCATGGCGAGCGGCTGCGCGCGATCGAGCGCGCCATCCGCGACAAGGCCGCGGAGCTGGGCTTCGACATCGATCCGTCCCAGCGCGTCGATGCGCTGTCGATCGCCGAGCAGCAGCGCGTCGAGATCCTCAAGGTGCTGCTCGCGGGTGCGCGCATCCTGATCCTCGACGAGCCCACGGCCGTGCTGACCGACCAGGAGGCCGCGCGCCTGCTGCAGACGGTGCGGGGCCTGGCACGCCAGGGCGCGGCGGTGGTGCTGGTCACGCACAAGATGGCCGACGTGAAGACCTATGCCGACCGCGTGACCGTGATGCGCGGCGGCCGCACGGTCGCCACCTTGCAGCCCGACCAGGCCTCGGTCGCCGAACTGGTGAAGCTCACGGTGGGCGAGTCGGTCGCGGCCGCGGGCTTCCAGCCGGCGAAGACGGCGCGCGGTGCGGTGCGCCTGTCGGTGCGCGGGCTGCGCACGCCCGCTTCGCCCGAAGGCCGGCGGGTGCTCGACGGCGTCGAGCTCGAACTGCACGCGGGCGAGATCTACGGCCTGGCCGGCGTCGGCGGCAACGGGCAGGGCGAGCTCGCGGGCGCGATCATGGGCCTGCCGGGCGAAGCCACCGAAGGCGAGATCCGGCTCGAAGGCCATGGCGATCTCAAGACCCTGGCCGCCTCCGCGCGCCGCGGCATCGGCATCGCCGCGATCCCGGCCGACCGCTACGGGCTCGCACTCGCGGGCGGCCTGTCGGTGGCCGAGAACTACGCCATCGGCCGCGTCCACACCGGCCGCTACGGCCCGGTGTGGCGGCTGCGCCGCCAGCTGATCCAGCGCGACACGCAGGACGCCGTGCGTGCCTTCGACGTGCAGGGCGTGCGTTCGGTGGCGCAGAAGGCGGCGCTGCTGTCGGGCGGCAATGCGCAGAAGCTGGTGCTGGCGCGCGAGTTCGGCAAGGTGCCGACGCTGGTGCTGGCCCACAGCCCCAGCCGCGGCCTCGACGTGCGCGCCAGCGCCGAGGTGCATGCGCGCCTTCGCGCCGCCCGCGACGGCGGTGCGGCCGTGCTGCTGATCAGCGAGGACCTCGACGAGGTGCTGCAGCTGGCCGACCGCGTGGGCGTGATGACGCGCGGGCGCATCGCCGGCGAATTCGCGCAGCCCGCCGACCGGCAGGCGATCGGACAGGCAATGGTGGACCATGGCTGAAGCATCCCTCTCCGCCGACCTGGCGCACGCGCCCAAGGCCGCGCCCGCACCGGCGCCGCAGCCGCTCGCGGGCCGCCGCTACGCGCTGGAGATCCGCCAGCACATGGCCTGGCGCTGGCAGGCGCTGATCCTCGCGGCCGCGCTGCTGGTGGGCTTCGGCCTCTCCGCCGCGATCCTGGTGGCGGCCGGCGTGCCCGCCGGCGAACTGGCCAACGAGTTCATCACCCAGACCTTCCTCGACGGCCAGAACTTCCGCGCCGTGCTGTTCCAGGCCGCGCCGATGATCCTGGTCGGGCTGGCCGGCGCCATCGCCTTCCGCGCGCGCTTCTGGAACCTCGGGCTCGAAGGCCAGATGGTCTGGGGCGCGATCGGCGCGACCGCGATCTCGATGTGGCAGGTCGGCCCCGAGAACCTGCGCCTGCCGTTGATGTTCATCGCGGCCATCGGCTGCGGCCTGCTGTGGGTGTGGGGGCCTGCGTGGCTCAAGCTGAAGCTGGGCGTGAACGAGATCATCTCGACGCTGATGCTCAACTACATGGCGGCCAACTTCCTGCTGCACCTGGTCTACGGCAGCTGGAAGGACCCGAAGGACAACTTCCCCTATTCGCCGCAGTTCCGCGTGTTCGAACGGCTGCCCGAACTGGGCGGCGGCGTGGGCAGTTCGATCCTGCTCGCGGGCGTGGTGGCGCTGCTGGCATGGTGGCTGGTGAGCGTGAGCCGCGCGGGCCTGTACCTGCGCTTCGTCGATGCGAACCCGCGCGTGGCGCATGCCAACGGCGTGCCGGTGCGGCGCACCATCTACGGCGCGGTGCTGCTGTCGGGCGCGATGGCCGGGCTCGCGGGCTTCGCGGTGGTGGCGGGGCAGGAGGGCCGGCTCACGCAGGCCTTCTACCAGGGCTACGGCTTCTCCGGCATCCTCATCGCCTTCCTGGCGCGCAACAACCCGCTGGCGGCCACGGTGGTGGCGCTGCTGGTGGCGGCGCTGTTCGTCACCGGCCGCAGCCTGCAGGTCTTCTACCAGGTGCCGTTCTCGATGGTGCAGCTGATCCAGGCCCTCATCGTGGTGTGCGTGGCCTCGAGCGACTTCTTCATCCGCCACCGGCTGCGGCGCGTGGGCGGGGAGGGCGCGTGATGAGCGGCGGCGTGATCCTCAACTGGCTCGCCAGCACGCCCGATTTCGCCGTGCCCTATGCGCTCGCGGCGCTGGGCCTGATCATCTGCGAGCGCGCGGGCGTGCTCGCGCTGGGTGCCGAAGGGCTGATGCTGGTCGGCGCGCTGGCGGGCATCGGCGCGCAGATCGCCATCGGCCAGCCCGCGGTGTCGCTGGTGCTGGCCATGCTCGCGGCCAGCGTCGTGTCGGTGCTGTTCGCGGTGATGGTGATCTGGCTGCGCGTGAACCAGGTGATCGCCGGATTGGCGCTGGTGTTCTTCTGCCAGGGGCTCACGGCGCTGGTCGGCTCGATGGCCGACTGGACCAACCACGCGACCGCCGGCATCGGTGCGATGGCCCTGTGGCCGCTGTCGATGCTGCCGGGCGTGGGCAAGCTGTTCGAGCAGAACGCGATGGTGTGGCTCACGCTGCCGGTCTTCGGCGCGGTGGCCTGGTTCTTCGCGCGCACTTCCACCGGCCTGCGGTTGCGCGCCGTGGGCGAGAACCCGCAGGCGGCCGACGCGGCCGGCATCCGTGTCACGGCCTGGCGCTTCGCCGCGGTGCTCGCGGGCTCGGCACTGGTGGGACTGGCGGGCGCCTACATCTCGGTGGTCAGCACCAAGCTGTGGATCGCGGGCATGACCGGCGGGCGCGGCTGGATCGCGGTGGGCCTGGTGATCTTTGCGCGCTGGTCGCCCTGGAAGGCGCTGGTGGGCGCATTGCTGTTCGGCTGCATCGAGGCGCTGATCCCGCAGCTGGCCGCGGCCGGCGTGCAGCTGCCGCAGTACTTCGTGATGATGACGCCCTATGCGGTGACGCTGGGCGTGATGGTGTGGGTCGCGCTCTCGCGGCGCGGCGCCGATGAAGAGCCCGGCGCGCTGGGCCAACCCTATGTGCGGGAGGAGCGGCGATGAAGGCCTGGGTCTACAACGAGGCGCGCGAGCTCGATGCCGCGCAGTTCGCCGACTACCTGGACCCGGCCACGACGGCCGTGGTCTCGATCGACATGCACCGCGGCCACCTCGACGACGACCCCGACTGCCCCTGCCCGGCGCCGCGCGCCCGCGACGTGGTGGCGCCCATCGACGGCTTCCATGACGAAGTGCGCGCGCTGGGCGTGCGCATCGTGCACATCAGGTCGGTGCTGCGGCCCGGCGGCGAGGACGACGTCTACGGCATCCCGGCCGCCTGGCGCCGCACCTTCCCGCTGCACGTGGGCCCGATCCCCAACGCCGGCGCGCACGCGCTCGAAGGCTCGAAGTGGACCGAGTGGGTCACGCGCGTGGAACCCGGCGACATGCGCGTGGACAGCAAGCGCCGGTTGTCGGCCTTCTACCCGACCGACCTCGACTTCCTGCTGCGCAACCAGCGCATCGAGACGGTGGTGCTCAACGGCGGCTTCACCGACTGCTGCGTGCTCAACACCGCCTTCGACGCCAACAACCGCAACTACCGCGTGATCGTGCTGCGCGACCTGGTGCGCGGCACCGACCCGCACCTG
The DNA here is from genome assembly GCF_030317215.1 of Variovorax sp. J2P1-31. Taxonomy (NCBI): domain Bacteria; kingdom Pseudomonadati; phylum Pseudomonadota; class Betaproteobacteria; order Burkholderiales; family Comamonadaceae; genus Variovorax; species Variovorax sp. J2P1-31. The sequence continues at coordinate 1,061,922 of NZ_JASZYA010000003.1, read as the reverse complement.
GAGGGCGCGGCGCTGGCCATGGTGTCGCTGCACCTGGGGCTGGTGATGGATTCGGCGGACTTGCTGCGCCAGTGGCGCGCATAGCCCTCGGCCACGGCTATGCTACCTTCCGCTTCTTCTGCGGAGGTAATGCACATGATGATGAAGCGCTGGTTCCTGATCCTTGCGGCGGTGGTGTCGCTGAGCGGCTGCGGCTACAACGAGTTCCAGGAACTCGACGAAGCCAGCAAGTCGGCCTGGAGCGAGGTGCTCAACCAGTACCAGCGCCGTGCCGACCTGGTGCCCAACATCGTGGCGACGGTCAAGGGCGAGGCCGCCTTCGAGCAGGACACGCTGACCAAGGTGATCGAGGCGCGCGCCAAGGCCACCTCGATCCAGGTCACGCCCGAGACGCTCAACAACCCCGCGGCCTTCGCCAAGTTCCAGCAGGCGCAGGGCGAGCTGTCGTCGGCGCTGTCGCGGCTGATGGTGGTGGCCGAGCGCTATCCCGATCTCAAGGCCAACCAGGCCTTCCGCGACCTGCGCGTGACGTTGGAAGGCGCCGAGAACCGCATCACCGTCGCGCGCAACCGCTACATCGAGAGCGTGCAGGACTACAACGTGCTCGCGCGCCGCTTCCCCACCAACATCACGGCCATGGTCTTCGGCTACGACCCCAAGCCCAACTTCAGCGTGCAGAACGAAGCGCAGATCTCGGTGCCGCCGACGGTGGACTTCAGTGCACCCAAGAAGCCGTAACGCGGGCCGGCGCGCCGCATGAACAGGCTCCTGGCGCACGGCGGGCGCTGGCTGCTGCTGGCCCTGGCCTTCATCGCGTGGCCGGTCCTCGCGCAGATGCCCACGGTGGCGTCGGCGCCCAAGCTGCAGCCCGTGCCCGCGCTGAGCGCGCGCGTGATCGACCAGACCGGCACCCTCGACGCGGCCCAGCGCGCCGGCCTCGAGACCCGGCTGGCCGACTTCGAACGGCGCAAGGGCTCGCAGATCGTGCTGCTGATGGTGCCCACCACCGCGCCCGAGGACATCGCGAGCTACGCCAACCGCGTGGCCAACGACTGGAAGATCGGCCGCAAGGAGGTGGGTGACGGCCTGCTGGTGGTGGTGGCCAAGGACGACCGCCGCATGCGCATCGAGGTCGCGAAGACGCTCGAGGGCCCGGTGCCCGACCTCGCGGCCAGCCGCATCATCGACGAGGAAATGATGCCGCGCTTTCGCCAGAACGATTTCGCGGGCGGGCTGAACGCGGCCGTCGACCGGCTCGTCGGCCTGGTCGATGGCGAGCCCCTGCCCGAACCCACGCGCCGCAGCGGCGGCGGCGGCGAGCGCGCTTCCGGCGGCGGCATCGACTGGGAGAACCTCGGCATCTTCCTGTTCTTCGGCTTCTTCATCGTGGCGCCGATCGTGCGCCGCATCTTCGGCAAGGTGCTGGGCACGCTGGTGCTAGGCGGCGGCATCGGCACGGTGGCCTTCCTGATCACCGCCAGCCTGTTCACCGCGGTGGTGGCGGGCCTGGTGGCGATGGTCGCCGGGTCCTTCTCCCGTTCGCTGCCCATCGGTGGCGGCGGCCTGCCGGGCGGTTTCGGCGGCGGCGGCTGGGGCGGGGGCTCCTCGGGCGGCAGCCGCGGGGGCGGGGGTGGCGGCGGCTTCAGTTCGGGCGGTGGTGGCAATTTTGGCGGCGGTGGCGCCTCGGGAGGCTGGTGACGATGGGCTTGTTTGCCAAATTGGGGCGCTTCTGGCGCCATCGCTGGACCGACGAGGCGGCCGTGCGCCGCGTGCTGCCGCCGGACGTGCTGGCGCAACTGCGCCGCCGCGTCGCGGCCAGCGAGCAGCGCCACACCGGCGAGGTCCGGCTGTGCATCGAGGCCGGGCTGCCGGCCAGCTACCTCTGGCGCGATGCGCCGGCCCGCGAGCGCGCGCTGATGCTGTTCGGCAAGCTGCGCGTCTGGGACACCGAGCACAACAACGGCGTGCTGATCTACCTGCTGCTGGCCGACCATTCGATCGAGATCGTGGCCGACCGCGGCATCGACCGCCATGTGGACGCCGCGGACTGGCGCGCCATGACCCAGTCCATGGGCGCCGCCTTCCAGGCCGGCCGCTTCGAGGACGGGCTCACGCAGGCGCTGGAGGAGGTGTCGGCGCTGCTGGTCGCGCACTTCCCGCGCGCCGAGGGCGAGCCGGCGCGCAACGAGCTGCCGGACGCGCCGGTGGTGCTGTAGGCCTCCGGGCCGCGCCGCGTGTGAGCACCCGAGGGCTCAGCGCAGGGGCACGCTGAGCCAGGCCGGATCTGCCGCCGGAGCGGAAAAGCTCACGGTGCCGCCCGGCGTCGTCACGCCGCCGTAGCGCGGGTCCAGCGTGCCGATCACCACGGCCAGTCGGTTGCCGGCGGGTATTTCCGTGGCCGCGGCCTCGAGCCGGATGTCGAGCGTGCGAGGCTGGCCGGGTGTGGCCTGATGGAGGCTGTAGGGCTTGTGGGTGATGAGGGTTCCGCTACCCGTGACATCGACGCTGTAGAGGTAGGTGTACAGCGACACATCGGGCTGGTTCGGCGTCACGGTCAGGTGCAGGGTGGCGATGCCCGCGAGCATCTTCCGGGCCGGGTACACCGGGCCCTGCCACACACTGGCGCCGAAGCGGGGGATCAGCGGGATCGAGGCACCGGGACTGGTACCGAAGAGGCTCTGGAACAGGCCGGTCAGTTCGATCGCGCCGGAGTTCGCTTCGGTCGGAATGGCGGTGACGATGGAAGTGCTCCAAGCCGTGGTGGCGCCACCGGTCGACAGCGTGCCGGTGGGAATCCAGCCGGCGGGCTTGCCCAGCGTGTAGGTCGTGGGGCGGGCCTGCACACTGTCCCAGTCCGGATAGGTCAGCCAGGACTTGCCCACCGTCTGCAGGCGCACCGGAGGCTCGGTGTTCACGCCGTTGTCGATGCCTTTCAGGTAGTGATCGAACCAGCGGGTGGCCGCATCGTAGACCTCGCTGGGCAGGCCCAGGGCACCCGGCAGGTCGGCGGTGGCGTGGTCGCCCTGGATCAGGATCAACTGCTTGGGGCCGCCCAGATTCCGGAAGAGGTCCACGAGCTGGTTGGGCGGCACCAGGCCATCGTTGATGCCGTTGGCCAGCAGCACCGCGGTCTTGTTCAATCGACCTGCCTTTGCGTCCTGCGTGGGGCTGCGGGAGGCCGACAGGTTCACCATCGCCTTCCCGGCGGCATCGAACTGGCCCGTGAAGACCTTCTGCCAGACGGCGCTCAGCTCCGGGGTCGAGCGACCCGTCAGGACGCCGGTGCTCGCCAGCAGGCTCAGGACTTGCTGGCTGGCGGTCTGGTTCGAATAGAAGGCCTCGCCGAAGTCACCGCCGGTGCTCAGCGCCGCCACCGCCTTGATGCGCGGGTCGCGAGCGGCTGCCAGCGTGCTGGTGCCCGAGCCATAGGAAATGCCGGAGGCGCCGATGCGATCGGGATCCGAAGGCGTATGGGCCAAGGCCCAATCGATCACCTTGCTGGTGTCTGCGACGGTCTTCGGACCGAAGAAGTCGACCAGGCCCTGCGAGTCGTAGAAGCCACGCGCGGTGAAGCTGATCACCACATAGCCCTGCGCCGCCAGGATCTTTCCGCGGCCGACGTATTCCAGGTTGGGCGTGGCCCAGCTCGTGCCCATGACGATCAGCGGAAAGGGGCCGGGGCCCTGTCCCTGCGGCACGATCACGGTCGCGGCCAAGGTCTGTCCATCGACGGCCGGAATCCGCTGGTAGGAAAGGCTGAAGTTTCCGGCCAGCGCCGGCAGCGCCGACAGCAGGCCCCAACCCAGCACCCACGCCGCTGCGAAACGCGAAAAAAGAATGCGCATGATGTTGTCTCCCTGTGGTGATGATCAATTTGCAAGGTGGCCTCGAGGCCTGCCGTTGGCCGCGATCCGAGACGTCGGTGTCGGGCGGCGTGCCATGCCAATTTGTTGACGAAAAGCTTTCTGTCTTGAGGCGCCGGCCCAGGCCATGGTTTCCACGCAGTCGCTTGCGCCGCTGCATGGGTTAAAAACCCATCGATGGGTTTCTGGGAGGCCTCGCCATTTCTTCGGGTGCGGCGCATGAGAGGACACATGGCGATCAAGACGGCGGGACGCCTGAACGGGGCGACGGACGAGGCTCCTTCACGTGCCCATGACTTTTCTCCGAGGGCACGCCATGCTGCTGCCATCGCTTAGCCCAACCCGACCGAACCCGCCCACGGAGGCTGCAAAACACGTGATGTGGCTCAGCCCGGATCGCGCCGTCTACAGCGGGCTCCTGGGCCAGCCTGTGGGCCGTACCTTCGGCGGCTATGCCTGCTATTTCTCCTTGCTCGGGCCGCACCGGATTCAGATAGGGGAATGCCCATGGCAGGAGTGCCAACTCTCCTTTGTGCCGCCTTATCTGCGGCACAACATCGCTGCCGATGGCAACACCATCTGCGGCCTTCTTGTCGAGGCGGAAACCGTGGATGAGGCAAGGCTGCCGGCCTTTCTGCAGCGCGGCGCAGGCCCGGTCGTCGATGCGCACAGTCATCGGCGCATGAGACATGGCATGGAGCGGCTGCTCCGGCAGATGGACGAAGGAGGCGTCACCGACGCCGATGTCGACCATGCTTTCTTCGGCGAGCGACTGGAAACACCGGTGCTCGACACGCGCGTGCGGAACACCATCGACAGGATCAAGGCAGCGCCCCGCGACCGGGTTTCCGCGCTCGCGTGTGCGGAAGACATCTGCCTGTCGGAGTCGCGATTCCTTCACCTCTTCCGTCGCGAAGTGGGCGTGCCCTTCAGGCAATTCAAGGCGTGGAAGCGGGCCCGCATCTTCCTGACCTATGTGACCCAGGACCTGCGCCTGACCGACGTCGCCCTGGATGCGGGCTATCCGGATGCCACCCATTTCAGCCACTCGATCCGGGACGTCTATGGCCTGACCCCGCGCTCGATCGTGTCGGGCAGCCGGCGCCTGTCCCTGTTCAGCGAGGGCGATGCAGCCACGCACGAAGGAAGGCCGGCGCATCGCTCACGCTCCTAGGGGGTGGGGCTGCCGCGGCGTGCCCGCGGCGCCGGTGTCGAGGCCCGCGGGGTGCAGCCTGGCCCAGAGCGACTGCGGGACCTTCACCGGCAGGCTCAGCAGTATTTGCGCATTCCCCTTGCCCAGTGGGTCGAAACGCGGCGAAGCGGGCCCGCCGCCTGCCAGGGCCCCGTGGATCACGAAGTTCATGGACGCCGTGCCCGGCAGATGGAAGCGCTCGACCGGCCCCGTCGCGCTGTGCGCGAACCAGGCCTGCACGGCCTCCGGTGTCAGCGCGTGCCACAGCAGGGGCAGCCACTCGGCCCGACGCGCAATCACGCCGATGTTCGAAATGTCGCCCTTGTCGCCGCTGCGGGCCCAGGCGAGCTCGATCAGGGGCACGTCGACGCAAGGCTCGGCCGTGGCCGTCCATGCAGGCGGTTCCACGCCGTCTGCTGGCGCAGCGGCGGCCGAGCTGGTGGGATGAGCCGGCATCACGGTGACCTCCCCGTCGACGGTGACGCGCACCGTCACCCGGCGCTTGTCGAGCAGAAAGGAGAAGGGCTTGACCAGAGGCGACGGCGACGGCCGCCCCAGGGCCGGCCCCGTGGTGCCCGGCGACCAGGAGGTTCCGGCGGGTGCGATCTCGCGCGCGAAGAGCTCCAGCGCCTTCTTGCTCGTGTGGTCGGCCACGATGCGGACCATGACCTCGCGGCTGGCGCCGCCCCGCGCCTGCGCACCGTACAGGGATTCGGCACCCATCAATTCGATGCCTGTGCGTGTGAAAGGCGGCAGGCCCGAGCGCTTCAGCATCGCCTGCGTCCGTTCGATGACCGCCGCCCCGGTGCGCCGCGCCTTGGCCGCGGCGTCGAAGCCGACGATCACCAACAGGCCGGCGCAGCGGTAGCCGTCGAGCTGCGTGGCCGACACCTTGTAGCTCGGCGTCGGAGCCAGGCCGCGTGCGCCGCTGACCCGCACGCGCGTGCCATCGACCTGCTCGACCTCGACCTGGCGGAAGTCGCAGCACACGTCGGGCAACTGGTAGGCCGCCGGGTCCCCGATCTCGTAGAGCATCTGCTCCACCACGCAGGCCCGGTCCACGAGCCCGCCCGTGCCCGGCGCCTTGGTCAGTTCGAAGCTGCCGTCGGCCGCGCAGTTCACGATGGGATAGCCCATGTTGGCCCAATCGGGCACCCGCTCCCAATCGGTGAACAGCCCGCCCGTCGCCTGGCAGCCGCATTCGATGATGTGGCCGGCGAGGCTGCCGCCGGCCAACGCATCGTGGTCGTCGGCCGACCAGCCGAATTCGTGCATCAGCACGCCCAGCGTGACGGCGCTGTCGACCCCGCGCCCGGTGATGACGATGTCCGCCCCCATGGCCAGTGCACGGGCCACCGGCGCCGCGCCCAGGTAGGCGTTCGCGCTCAGCACCTGCTCCGGCAACGCTTCGCCGGAGAACATGTCGACCACGCCTTCGCGGCGCAGCGCCGGCATCAGCGGCGTGACGTCGTCGCCCTCGACCACCGCGATCCGGGGGCTCAGGTTCATGGATGCCGCCAGCGAGCGCAGGGCCTCGGCACAGCCCGACGGGTTGATGCCGCCCGCATTCGCCACCACCTTGATGCCCCGGCGCATCACCTCGGGGAGCACCTGGGCCATCGCGCCGTCGACGAAGTCGGTGGCGTAGCCCATGTCCGGCTTCTTCGCGCGCGCGGCCGCGAGCAGCGCCATCGTCGTCTCCGCGAGGTAGTCGAAGACGAGGTAGTCCACCAGGCCCGAAGCGACGAGCTGCGGGGCGCCCAGCATGCTGTCGCCCCAGAAGCCCGAGGCCCCACCGATCCTCACGATGGCGCGTTCATTCATCTGTGCCTCCCATGCGACGCTCGGCTCAGGCGCTCTGGGGCAGGGTGCCCATGAACTTGCAGAGCACCTGCAGCATCACTTCGTCCGCACCACCGCCGATCGAAGCCAGGCGCCCGTCGCGGTAGATGCGGGCGATGGCGCTCTCCTTCGCATAGCCCATGCCGCCCCAGAACTGCAGGCATCCGTCGGCCACCTCGCGGACCAGGCGGCCCCCCTTGAGCTTGGCCATCGTCGCGGTGCGGGTGGCGTCCTCGCCGCGCACCATCTGCTCGACGCCTTCCCATGCCAGCGCCCGCACCGCGGCCACCTCCGCCTGCAGCTCGGCCAGCTTGAAGTGCACCCACTGGTTGTCGCGCAGGGGCCTGCCGAACACCGTGCGCTCGCCGGTATAGGCCACGGTCTGGTCGATGGCGCGCTGGGCCATCGCGGCCGCGTTGAGGGCGCCCCAGAGCCGTTCGGACTGGAACTGCTCCATCTGGTAGACGAAACCCATGCCTTCCTCGCCGATGCGGTAGCGCTGCGGCACGCGCACGTTGTCGAAGTACAGCTGCGCCGTGTCGGACGCGTCCATGCCGATCTTCCGGATCTTCTTTGCCACACTGACGCCGGCCGTCTTCATCGGCACCACGATCAGCGACTTGTTCCGGTGCACCGGCCCGTCCGAAGTATTGGCCAGCAGGCAGCAGAAGTCCGCCTGCGTCCCGTTGGTGATCCACATCTTGCCGCCGTCGATGACGTAGTCGCCGCCGTCCTTGCGCGCGCGGGTCTTGATGGAAGCGACGTCGGAGCCGCTGCCCACTTCCGAGACGCCGAGGCAGCCGACCCGCTCGCCGCGAATGGCCGGCGCGAGGAACTCGGCGCGCAGCGCCGGGCTGCCCCGGTGCGCCAGCGCCGGCGTGCACATGTCGGTCTGCACGCCGATCGCCATCGGGATGCCGCCGCAGTTGATCTCCGCGAGGGCCTCGGCGAGCACCGCCGCGTAGGAGTAGTCCAGGTCCAGCCCGCCGTCTTCCATGGGCTTGTTCAGGCCCAGGAGGCCCAGCTTCCCCATCTGCCCGAAGAGCTGGTGGGCGGGAAACAGCTCCGCGGCTTCCCATTCGTCGACATGGGGGTTCACCTCCTGCGCGACCCAGCGCTTGACGGTGTCGCGGATCTGTTCGTGTTCGTGTGTGAATTGCATGTTCTGTCTCCTGTTTTGATGCTCACCCTGGGCCCGACGCGAGTGCAGGCCCGGTTCATCGGCCGGTGAATTTCGGCGCACGCTTCTCGGCGAAGGCGGCCAGTCCTTCCTTGGCGTCCTCGCTCATCGCCAGCAGCGCGATCTGGCTCTCGGTGAACGCAATCGCCTCGTCGAAGGACATGGACGCGATCGCGCGCAGCGCGTACTTGCCCCTTCGGATGGCGGTCGGGGACTTGTCGACGAGGCGTTCGATCAGCCATTGCGTCTTCGCGTCCAGCTCGGCCGTGGGCACGACGTGGTTGACCAGACCATGCCGCAGCGCCTCGGCGGCGCTGAAGGGCTCGCCGCACAACGCCCACTCCCGCACGATCCGGCGTGGAACGAGGTCCTGCAGCAGACTGAGCACCTGCATGGGAAAGACACCGACCCGGACTTCCGGCAGGCCAAACTGCGCGTGATCGGCGGCGACCGCCAGGTCGGCAAGACAGGCCAGCCCCATGCCGCCCGCCATGCATGCGCCGTTGATCCGCGCAACGATCGGAAGCAGGGTGTTCTGCGCCTCGCGCAGCAGGTCCGCGTAGTCGAGGGAAGGGGTCGAGAAGTCGAAGGCGAAGCCCTGGCCCGGCTGCAGGTCGGCACCCGCGCAGAAGGCCTTGTCGCCGCTGCCCGTCAGCACGATCACCCGGACCTCCGGATCGGCCTGGGCCTGACGCAGGCCCGCGCGGAGTCCTGCCACCACCGAACGATTCAGCGCATTGCGCTTGTCCGGCCGGTGGATCTGGATCCAGAAGGCATGGTCGCGTTTCTCGTACAGGACGTCGGCCGGCGCGCTCATGACACGTCTCCTGCGGTCCGCGGCATGCCCTCGTGGGGTGGCTGGATCTCGACCATCACGCGCCCTGCGTTCATCTGGTCGCCTGCACTGACGTGCACCGCCGCGACGACGCCCGACAGGGGCGCGGCATGGACGTGCTCCATCTTCATGGCCTCGAGCACTGCCACGGGCTGGCCGGCCTCGACGCCGTCGCCGACGCCGACATGCACTGCGATCACGCGCCCGTTCATCGATGCGCGCACCCGCCCGTCGCCGCCGCGATCCCGGTCCCGGGCGTCCGGCGCGTGGCTGCGGTTCTCGATGCGATGGACCGATCCGCCGATCAGCAGCCACAGCACATGGCCCTCACAGGCGTAGCCGACCGTCTCGGTGATCCCATCGAGCGTGAAGCGTGCCCGCCCCTCGCTCGGCCGCGCTTCGCCGTGCAACAGATGCCGCACATCGTCGTCCGTGATCTCATGGCTGTCGATGGCGCAGCGCCGGACACGGAGGGTCCTTTGCGAGCCGTCGAAGTCCAGCTTCATGGGCACCGTGTGTCGATGCGCCAGCCGACCGGCAACGCTGTCCGGGGCATCGCCCGTCATCGCCAGCAGAAGCCACGCGGCGACCGCGCATGCGCGCGATGCGCTGTTTTCATCGGTGTGCAGCAACTCCGATTCGTTCGCGCCGATGAAGGCTGTTGTCGCACCGCCTGCCAGGAACACGGGGTGCGAGAGGCTGCGAAGGAGGAAGGCCTGGTTCGTCGTGACGCCGAAGGCCACCAGCTCCGACAGCGCATGGCGGAGCTTGCGTGCCGCTTCCTCGCGCGTCGCGCCGTGCGCGATCACCTTGGCCACCATCGAGTCGTAGTAGGGCGAGATCACGGTGCCCGATTCGAGCGCGTGCTCCACCCGCACGCTCGCCGGCGCGCGCCAGCGCAGCAACGTGCCGCTCTGCGGCATGAAGCCATGGCGCGCATCCTCCGCGCACAGCCGCACCTCCATCGCATGGCCCGAGAAGGTGATGGCCTCCTGCGCCAGCGGCAGGGCCTCGCCTGCGGCGACACGCAACTGCCACGCCACCAGGTCCAGGCCGGTGATGGCCTCGGTCACCGGATGCTCGACCTGCAGCCGTGTGTTCATCTCCATGAAGAAGAAGTCGCCCTTGGCGTCCACCAGGAACTCCAGCGTGCCCGCGCCTTCGTAGGCGATGGCCTTGACGGCCGCCACCGCGGTGGCCCCCATGCGCGCCCGCAGGGTCGCATCGACCGCGGGGGAGGGCGCCTCCTCGATGAGCTTCTGGTGGCGGCGCTGGACCGAGCAATCCCGCTCGCCCAGGTGCACCGCATTGCCGTGTCGATCGGCGAAGACCTGGATCTCCACGTGGCGCGGCTGCGCGATGGCGCGCTCGAGGATCACTGTCGCGTCGCCGAAGGCGTTCCGGGCTTCGGACTGCGCACTGCGCAGCAGGTCGAGGAACCGGCCCTCGCTCTCCACCAGCCGCATGCCACGGCCGCCGCCGCCCGCCGTCGCCTTGATCATCACCGGATAGCCCAGTTGCGCCGCCTCGCGGGCGAGGCGTTCCTCCGACTGGTCGTCGCCCTGGTAGCCGGGAATGCAGGGCACGCCGGCGGCCCGCATCAGCGCCTTGGCACCCGCCTTGTCGCCCATGGCCCGGATCGCCGCGGGCGACGGCCCGATGAACACCAGGCCCGCATCGCGGCAGGCTTGCGCGAAGTCTTCGTTCTCGGCCAGAAAGCCGTAGCCGGGGTGCACCGCATCGGCCCCCGTGGCCTTCGCCGCATCGATGATGGCCGGAATCCGGAGGTAGGACTGCGACGGCAATGCGTCGCCGATGCACACGGCCTGGTCCGCGGCCCGCACGTGCGCGCTGCCTGCGTCCGCGCTCGAGTAGACGGCGACCGTGCCGTAGCCCAGGGCCTTGGCGCTGCGCATGACCCGCAACGCAATCTCGCCACGGTTGGCGACCAGGACTTTCTGGAAGGGCGTCATGTTCGGTAGGGAAGTGAGGCTCATGGGCGTGCGACGGAGAACTGCATCGCCTGCGGATCGCGGCCTTGCGCCTCGCGGCAGATGGCCAGCACATTGGCCACGACGGCGCGGGTGTCACGCGGATCGATCACCCCGTCGTCCAGCAGCCGTGCGCTGGTGGCGAACACGCTCATCTGGCTGTCGAAGCGCTCGATGATCTGGCGCTCGAGCGCGTCCAGCTTCGCCGTGTCGACCGCTCCTTTGCGCCGCATGCCCGCTTCGGTGACGATGCGCATGGTGCGCGCGGCCTGCTCGCCGCCCATCACCGCCGTGCGGGCGTTGGGCCAGCTGAAGCAGAAGCGCGGGTGGAAGCCGCGGCCGCACATCCCGTAGTTGCCGGCACCGAAGGAGGCGCCGCAATAGAGCGTGATCTGCGGCACCGTCGCATTCGAGACCGCCTGGATCATCTTGGACCCGTGCTTGATGATCCCGCTCTCTTCATAGGCGCGACCGACCATGAATCCCGTGGTGTTGTTCAGGTAGAGCAGCGGCGTGCGCGCCTGGCAGCAGGCCTGGATGAAGTGCGTCGCCTTCGTGGCGCCCGCAGGATCGATCGGGCCGTTGTTGGTGATGACCCCGACGGGCCATCCCTCGATCTTGAAGGTCCCGCACACGGTGTGGCCACCGTAGTTCTGCCCGAACTCGAGGAACTCGGAGTCGTCGGCGATGCGCGCGATCACCTGCTTCATGTCGACCGGACGCTTGTGGTCGGCGGGCATGACGCCCAGCAGTTCCTCCGCGTCGTAGCGCGGCGGTTTGAAGGTCCTTTGAGGCGCCGCCCGGGCATCCCGATGCCATTCGATCTGCCCCATGATCTGCCGCGCGATGCGCAGCGCGTCACGGTCGTCTTCGGCCAGGAAGTCGCCGAGGCCGGAGATGGACGTGTGCATCTCGGCGCCCCCCAGTTCTTCCTCCGTGGCCACCTCGCCGGTGGCCGCGAGCAGCAGGGGCGGACCGGCGAGGAAGGCCCGGGAGCGGCCCCGGACCATGATGATGTAGTCGGACAGGCCCGTCTGGTAGGCGCCGCCGGCCGTGGAGGAGCCGTGCGTCACGGTCACGACCGGCAGGCCGGCGGCGGACAGGCGCGCGAGGTTCCGGAACGTGCCACCACCGTGGATGAAATCCTCGACCCGATAGGCCATGAGGTTCGCACCGGCGCTCTCGACCAGCTGGACATAGGGCAGCCTGTTCTCGAGCGCCAGTTCCTGCACGCGCAGCACCTTGTCGAGCCCCATGGGCTGCAGTGCGCCCGCGTCGATGCCGCTGTCCGACGCGATGACCATGCAGCGGATGCCGCTCACATGGCCGATGCCCGCGATGATGCCGGCGCCGGGCACGCTGCGATCCGGATCGGGGTTGTCCAGGCCGTAGCCGGCGAGCGAGCTCAGTTCCATGAAGGGCATGCCCGGGTCCAGCAGCAAGGCCAGCCGATCGCGTGGCAGCAACTGGCCGCGTTTCTCGAAGCGTTCGCGCGCCGCTTCGGACTTGGCGGCGGTGCGCTGCTCCAGCGATCGCACCCGCTCGAGTTGGGCGAGCTGCGCGGCGCGGTTGCTCCGGTAGCTCTCGCTGCCCGTGGAGATGTTCGATTCAATCAGTGGCATGAAGGGACCCTTGCTCAGGACTTCGCTTCGAAATGCGCCAGGTGCGCCTGGCGAAGCGCGAACTTCTGGATCTTTCCGGTGGAGGTGGTCGGCATCTGCGCGAGGCGGACGATGGCCTTCGGGCGTTCGAAGGTTGCAAGGTGGGCCTGGCAGTGCGCCAGGATCTCGTCGTCCAAGACCTCCGGCGCCTCGGCGAGCACCACGAAGGCCGCAACGGCTTCTCCCCACCGCGCGTGGGGCAGGCCGACGACCGCCGCGGCGCGGACCTGCGGGTGCCGCAGCAGCACTTCCTCGACCTTGATGGACGGCACGTTCTCGCCGCCCGTCTTGATCATGTCCTTGATGCGGTCCATGAACAGCAGTTGCCCGTCCGGGTCCCAGCGGCCCAGGTCGCCCGAGTGATGCCACCCGTGCCGCCAGGCCTGCTGCGTGGCCTCCGGGTCACGGAAGTAGCCCAGCATGAGATTGGGGCCGCGATAGACGATCTCGCCCACCATGCCGGGCCCCAGCAGCTGGCCCGCCTCGTCCATCACGGCGACCTCGTTGGCGATGGAAGCCTCTCCCCAGTAGGCGCCGAAGCGTTGCAGCTGTTGTTCCGGCCGGAAGATCGTCGCGGCGGTGAAGATCTCGGTCTGGCCCGAGCAGAGCGCGAAGCGGCTGCAGAAGCGCTCCATCAGGTCGATCAGCAGCGTCTTCGGCATCGGTGCCATGGCGTAGAGGCAGAGCTTCAGGCTCGAGAGATCGGTGCCGGCCCGGCCCGGGTGCTCGAGCAGCACCCGGAACATGATGGGCAGGCCGAACAGCAGGCTGATGCGGTGCGTCTGGATGGCCGACAACAGCAGCGTCGGATCGAAGCCGCGCATGATCACGGAGGCCCCGCCGGCCTGGAGGCTCGTGAACAGCATCGACTGCTGCGCGACATGGAAGAGCGGGAGATGGCAGCTGAAGACCTCGCCCTCGACGCCCAGGCCCAGCTCGACCAGGTTCGCCATGAGCGCGGCCTGGATCGACGCGTGCGAATGCATCACCCCTTTGGGTTGCCCGGTCGTGCCCGAGGTGTACATGATCTGGACCAGCGTGTCGCCGTCGACATCCATCTCGAGCGGATCGGCCGACTCCGGCACCAGCCGCTCGGCGAGCGTGCGCCATCCCGCCAGGCCCGGACCGTCGCCACGGCATGTCGTTCCGGCCAGGCTGCGGGCCTCGGGCTCGGATGGCGGCGCCACGCGGCCGATCAGCGCGCTGTCGGCGATCAGGTGCTTCACCTGGGCGTGCCGAAGGATGTACGTGATCGCCGCGGCGTCCAGCATCGTGTTCACGGGGACGCAGACCAGGCCTGCCTTGTAGATGCCGAACATGGCGACGACCATCTCCCAGGAGTTGTCGCACACCAGCGCCACGCGGTCGCCCGCGTCGAGTCCGGTGCCGCGCAGTGCCCTTGCGAACCGGTTGGATGCTTCGTCCAGTTCGCGGTAGCTCAGGCGTTGCGAGGCATCGATCAGCGCGGTGCGGTGGGGGAAGCGGCGGGCCGATCGGGTCAGCAGGCCGCCCAGAGAGGCCTGGACCAGGCGCGATCGCTGCCGGCGCAGCAGCCCGGCGTGTTCCTGGGCATCGCCGGCGTGCAGGTTCGGGTGTTCGTTCATGCGTTGTCTCCGTTGCGTTCTTTGAGCAGGCTCCCCCCGAGCCCTCTTGCATGACGCCACGGCGAGGCGCGAACTTCGAGTGCTCGCAAGCTTCGGCGACGGTGCGGGAAGGGGCTCGGTGTGGAAGGGAGCTTAGGCATCGGCATCGCGGCGGTCTTGCGGAAACCCGCTGAAATCACGCCGTGGAGGCGAGCGGTTGCCGCGCCCTCACGCGCCGAATGTCAACGCTTCATGGCGGTCGAGAGAAGCGCGTGGAACTTCGTCGCGCCAACCCGGCCTGCGTGCGGGAACGCCAAGGAACGTCCCGCTTCGACCGGATCTAAGCGGCCGCCGGCAGCGCCCACACCGCCGCGCCCGCCACGCCATAGAAGCGCCGGCCCGGCGCCGGCGGCACCTGCCAGCCGCCGGTGAACTCACCGAAGGCCGGCAGGATGGCCTGGTCCGCCTCCTGCACGAAGCAGGGCATGCGCAGCCGGTCGCGCCCGGGTCCGTACAGGCTGCAGGCCGGGTGCAGGTGCCCGGCCAGCACGAAATGCGTGGGATGCGGCTGCGGATGGTGGCAGCAGGCGAAGGGGCCGAGCAGGTAGGGCTCGTTCACCACCGCGATGCCGAGCGCGGGCGGCGGGTCGCCGGCGCGCTGGTCGTGGTTGCCGCGCACCAGGGTCAGGCGCAGTGCCGGGTCGTGCGTGGCGCGCCAGGCCTGCAGCGCGGCCAGCCGCGCGGGCGTGCGGGCCTGGGCCGCGTGAAGGAAGTCGCCCAGGAACACGATCTCCGCGGGCGCCAGGCGCGCGATCAGCCGGTCGAGCCGGTCCAGGTTCTCCTGCGTGGTGCCGCCGGGCACGGGCTGGCCCAGCGCGCGGTAGGTCGCGGCCTTGCCCAGGTGGAGGTCGGCCACGAAGAGCACGCCGCGCGCGGGCCACCACAGTGCGCGTTCGGGCAGCAGTTCGAGGGATTGGCCGGCCCATTCGACGCGGCAGGCGGTGGTGGCGGAAGACACGGTCCCGAGTGTCGCCCAGGACGCAAGCACCCTGCGCGGGTGCGGACGTTCAGACGATCGCGAAGTGCTCGGTGCCGGCCGACAGGTCGGTCGAGCGCGCGCGCCGGCTGTTGAGCTTGATCTGCAGCCGCAGGTCGTTGGCCGAGTCGGCGTTGCGGATCGCGTCCTCGAAGCCGATCGCATGGTTCTCGAACAGGTCGAACAGCGCCTGGTCGAAGGTCTGCATGCCGAGGTTGCGGCTCTTCTTCATGATCTCCTTGATCTCGCCGACCTCGCCCTTGAAGATCAGGTCGGAGATCAGCGGCGTGTTGAGCAGCACCTCGACCGCGGCGACCCGGCCCAGGCCGTCTTCCGTCGGCACCAGCCGCTGCGAGATCAGCGAGCGCAGGTTCAGCGACAGGTCCATCAGCAGCTGGGCGCGCCGTTCCTCGGGGAAGAAGTTGATGATGCGGTCGAGCGCCTGGTTGGCGCTGTTGGCGTGCAGCGTGGCCATGCACAGGTGGCCGGTCTCGGCGAAGGACACCGCATGCTCCATGGTCTCGCGGTCGCGGATCTCGCCCATCAGGATCACGTCGGGCGCCTGGCGCAGCGTGTTCTTGAGCGCGGCGTCCCAGCTGTCGGTGTCGATGCCCACTTCACGCTGCGTCACCACGCAGTTCTTGTGCGGATGCACGAACTCGATCGGGTCCTCGACCGTCACGATGTGGCCGTAGGAGTTCTCGTTGCGCCAGTCGACCATCGCGGCCAGCGTGGTCGACTTGCCCGAGCCCGTGGCGCCCACCAGGATCATCAGGCCGCGCTTGGTCATCGCCACTTCCTTGAGCACCTGCGGCATGCCCAGCCCGTCGATGGTCGGCAGCGTCGAGGGGATGGTCCGCAGCACCATGCCGACCTTGCCCTGCTGCACGAAGGCGTTGACCCGGAAGCGGCCGATGCCGGTCGGCGAGATCGCGAAGTTGCACTCCTTGGTGCGCTCGAAGTCCGCCAGCTGGCGGTCGTTCATGATCGAGCGCGTGAGCGCCACCGTGTGCTGCATGCCCAGCGCCTGGCCCGACACCTTGGTGATCTTGCCGTCGACCTTGATCGCCGGCGGAAACTCCGCCGTGATGAACAGGTCGCTGCCGTTGCGGCTCACCATGAGCTTGAGCAGGTCGTTGATGAACTGGCTGGCTTGATCGCGTTCCATGAGGCGCTCCGTTGTCGGTTTGCTGCTGTCGTTTCAGGCCCATCCCACGGCCATATCTCTCTGTTCGGGAGACACCGCGGAACCGGCTCCGCCGGGCCGCCGGTGTCTCCCCCTCGAGGGGGAATCGAGCGACACGAAGTGCGCGAGAAACGGGGGTAGGCCCTTACCCAGGAAAGTTCTCGGGCGTCTTCGCCTTGCCGCGCGCTTCCGCTGGCGAGATGATCCCACGCCGCACCATGTCTGTCAGGTTCTGGTCGAGCGTCTGCATGCCCTGGCCGCTGCCGGTCTGGATCGTGGAGTACATCTGCGCCACCTTGCCCTCGCGGATCAGGTTGCGGATGGCCGAGGTGCCCAGCATGATCTCGTGCGCCGCCACGCGGCCCTGGCCGTCCTTGGTCTTGCACAGGGTCTGCGAGATCACCGCCTGCAGCGACTCCGACAGCATCGCGCGGATCATGTCTTTCTCCTCGCCCGGGAACACGTCGATGATCCGGTCGATGGTCTTGGCGGCCGACGAGGTGTGCAGCGTGCCGAACACCAGGTGGCCGGTCTCGGCCGCGGTCATGGCCAGGCGGATGGTTTCGAGGTCGCGCATTTCGCCCACCAGGATCGCGTCCGGGTCCTCGCGCAGCGCCGAGCGCAGCGCATTGGCGAAGCTCAGCGTCATCGGGCCGACCTCGCGCTGGTTGATCAGGCACTTCTTCGACTCGTGCACGAACTCGATCGGGTCCTCGACCGTGAGGATGTGGCCGTACTCGGTCTCGTTGAGGTAGTTGACCATCGCCGCCAGCGTGGTCGACTTGCCCGAGCCCGTGGGGCCCGTCACCAGCACCAGCCCGCGCGGCCGCAGCGCCAGGTCGGCGAAGATCTTGGGTGCGTTGAGCTGCTCGAGCGTGAGGATCTTCGAGGGAATGGTCCGGAACACCGCGGCCGCCCCGCGCGCCTGGTTGAAGGCGTTGACCCGGAAGCGCGCCAGGCCGTCGATCTCGAACGAGAAGTCGACCTCCAGGAACTCTTCGTAGTGCTTGCGGTGCGTGTCGCTCATGATGTCGTACACCATCGCGTGCACGGCCTTGTGGTCGAGCGCATCGACGTTGATGCGCCGCACGTCGCCGTGCACGCGGATCATCGGCGGCAGGCCCGACGACAGGTGCAGGTCGGAGGCCTTGTTCTTGACACTGAATGCCAGCAGTTGGGTGATGTCCACGGGATTCCTCGGGCGGTGTCGGAACGTTTTGATACGATTTTGGAAGATTATGACGATGATTGGCGACGACCTCCAGCAAGTAAGACAGCGCATCGCCGCGGCCTGCGCGGCCGCCGGCCGCGACCCGGCCGGGGTGCGCCTGCTGGCGGTCTCGAAGACCTTCGGGCCGGAGGCCGTGCGCGCCGCGCATGCGGCCGGCCAGGTGGCCTTCGGCGAGAACTATGTGCAGGAAGGCGTGGAGAAGATCGCGGCGCTGGCCGACCTGCGCGCGCAGCTCGAATGGCACTGCATCGGCCCGCTGCAGAGCAACAAGACCCGCGTGGTGGCGGAGCAGTTCGACTGGGTGCACAGCATCGACCGGCTCAAGATCGCCGAGCGCCTGTCGGCCCAGCGGCCGGCCCACCTGCCGCCGCTGCAGGTCTGCCTGCAGGTCAACGTCGACGGCGGCGCCAACAAGTCGGGCGTGCCGCCCGAAGCCGCGCTCGAACTCGCGCGCGCCGTCGCCGCCTTGCCGCAACTCCGGCTGCGCGGGCTCATGGCGATCCCCGAGCCGAGCGCAGATGTTGCGGTGCAGCGCGAACTGTTCCTGCGCGCGGTCGCGGTCCACGACGCCCTGCGCGCGGCCGGCCTCGACCTCGACACGCTGTCGCTGGGCATGAGCGCCGACCTCGAGGCTGCGATCAGCGCCGGCAGCACGATGGTGCGCGTCGGCACGGCGATCTTCGGCCGCCGCTGAGCCGGCGCGCGGCGTCTTCTTCTTACGGCTCTTGCATAACCGTCGGCATGGCGCGCATAGGCCATGGCGCGGAAGGCCCCGCAGGTCTATCGTGACGGCCATCGTCACAACCGAGGTCACCCATGAGTGAAAAGCTCTCCTTCGTCCATCCGACCGCCAACAGCCCCTGGGGCACCTATTTGCAGCAGGTCGACCGTGTGATCCCCTACCTCGGCGACCTCGCGCGCTGGGCCGAGACGCTCAAGCGTCCGAAGCGGGCGCTGATCGTCGACGTGCCGATCGAAATGGACGACGGACGCATCGCTCACTTCGAGGGCTACCGCGTGCAGCACAACATGAGCCGCGGCCCGGGCAAGGGCGGTGTGCGCTTCCACCCCGACGTCACGCTGGAAGAAGTGATGGCGCTGTCCGCCTGGATGACGGTCAAGACCGCGGCGGTGAACCTGCCCTACGGCGGCGCCAAGGGCGGCATCCGGGTCGACCCGAAGAAGCTGTCGCTGAAGGAACTCGAGAAGATCACCCGCCGCTACACCAGCGAGATCGGCATCATCATCGGCCCGCACACCGACATCCCCGCGCCCGACGTCAACACCAACGGCCAGATCATGGCCTGGATGATGGACACCTACTCGATGAACGTCGGCGGCACCGCCACCGGCGTCGTCACCGGCAAGCCGCTGCACCTGGGCGGTTCGCTGGGCCGCGTCAAGGCCACCGGCCGCGGCGTGTTCGTCACCGGCCGTGAAGCCGCCCGCCGCCTGGGCCTGGACCTGCGCGGCGCGCGCATCGCGGTGCAGGGCTTCGGCAACGTGGGTTCTGTCGCGGCCGAGCTCTTCGTCGAGGCCGGCGCCAAGGTGGTGGCGGTGCAGGACCACACGGGCACCATCGTCAATGCCGACGGCCTCGACCTGAGCAAGCTGATCCCGATCTCGCGCACGCCGGCCGGCGCCGTCGGCTACGAGGGCGGCGACAAGATCCCGAACGAGCAGTTCTGGGACGTGCCCTGCGACATCCTGATCCCGGCCGCGCTCGAAGGCCAGATCACGGCCGAGCGCGCCCGCCGGACCTCGGCCCGGCTGGTGCTCGAAGGCGCCAACGGCCCGACCGTGCCCGAAGCCGACGACATCCTGGCCGAGCGCGGCGTGCTGGTGGTGCCCGACGTGATCTGCAACGCCGGCGGCGTGACGGTCAGCTACTTCGAGTGGGTGCAGGACTTCTCCTCCTTCTTCTGGGACGAGGACGAGATCAACGTGCGGCTCGACCGCATCATGATGAACGCGCTGCATCAGATCTGGGACACGGCCGACCGGCACAAGATCACGCTGCGCACCGCCACCTACGCGGTGGCCTGCGAGCGCATCCTGATGGCGCGCCAGGAGCGCGGCCTCTACCCCTGAGGCCGGGCGGGCGCGCGCGGCGGCCGGGAACTGAAGGGCGGCTGAACGGCTCCGAACAGGCGCCGGCCGCCGCCGGGTAGCATTCCACGCCGATGTCGCTCCTATCCCTGCCCCTTCCCTCCCGCTGCGCCGCCGCGGCGCTGCTCATCCTGGTCCTCGCCGGCTGTGCCGGCGGGGCGAACCGCCGCGTGGTCTACGACCCCGAGGAGTTCGACTCGACCACCACCCATTCGCGCAGCTATGCGGCCACCGAGGCCCAGACCTGCGAGGCGGCGCGGCGCGCGCTGCTGAGCCAGGGCTACCTGGTGACGGCGGCCAACGCCGACCTGGTGACCGGACGCAAGAGCTTCCAGCCGGCCAACGAAGTGCATGTCGAGGTCGAATTCCGCGTGGTGTGCGCGCGCGACGAGGCGGCCAAGGGCGGGCCGCGCAAGAGCATCGCCTTCGCCACCGCGCTGCAGGATCGCTACGGCATGAAGAAGACCAACAATGCCGCCAGTGTGGGCGTGGGCGTGATCGGCTCGCTGTCGCTGCCCTTCTCGTCGGGCGACGACGCGATGATCAAGGTGGCCAGCGAGACGCTGACCGACGAGCGCTTCTACGACCGCTTCTACGCGCTGCTCGACCGCTACCTGGTGGCCGACACGCCCGAAGAGAAGGCGCCGCAGGCGGTCGGCTCGGCGGTCAGCATGCCGGTGGCGCCGCAGGAGGTGCCGTCGGCCACGCCCCTGAGCCCGCCGCCGGTGACCACGCCGGTCGCGCCCTCGGGCGATCGCGGCTAGCCGGCCGCGCGCTCCACGCCCTGCAGCGCCGCCTGCAGCGCTTCCACGCTGAAGGGCTTCTGCAGCCACACCGTGTCCGGCACCGGGCGCTCGGGCCGCCGCTGGCCGGTGGCGAAGATCACGCGCAGCTTGCGCTGCACCTGCAGGATCTCCACCAGGTCCAGGCCCGACAGGGCGGGCAGGCCGACGTCGGTCATGAGCACGTCGAAAGCGCCTTCGATGAAACGGTCGCGCGCCACCTCGGCGCTTTTCACGCCGGTCGCCCAATGGCCCAGGAGCTGGAGCATCTCGACCGTGGCCGTGAGGGTGGCGGGATCGTCCTCGACGACCAGGATGCGCAGCGGCTTCGCCATCGTCGGGCCGTCGCCGCCGGAGGAAGGCGTCGCGTGAATGGGCATGGTGAGGGTGGAAGGGGAAAAGCCTAATGTACGCACCTGCGCCCGATCACGCTTCCCGTCTTGCCGACTCTGCGCGTAGGAGGGCTGCCTGTCCGCGGGCTCAACGGGCCAGCGTCGACTGGCCCAGCAGGCTGGCGATCAGCTCCACCGCCACCTCGGCCGTGCGGTTGCGCACATCGAGCGCGGGGTTGAGCTCGACCACGTCCAGCGAGCCCAGCCGGCCGGTGTCGGCGAGCATCTCCATGCACAGCTGCATCTCGCGGTAGGTGGGGCCGCCGCGCACGCCGGTGCCGACGCCGGGCGCATCGGCCGGGTCCAGGCAGTCGAGGTCGAAGCTCACGTGCAGGTGGGTGTTCTCGTCGACGTCCTGCAGCGCCTCGGTCAGCGTGTTGCGCATGCCGTGCTCGTCGATGTGGCGCATGTCGAAGACCGTCAGCCCCTGGGCCTGGATCGCGCGCTTCTCGTCGGCGTCGACGCTGCGGATGCCCAGGAAGCGGATCGCGTCGGGCGTGAGCGCGGCCGGCTGGCCGCTCCAGCCGGTCAGCGCCGCGGGCCCGTGGCCCAGCAGGCACGCCACCGGCATGCCATGGATGTTGCCGCTGGGGCTGGTGCCGTCGGTGTTGACGTCGGTGTGGGCGTCGAGCCAGAGCACCCGCAGCGTCTTCTTGCGCTGGCGCACATGCCAGGCGACCGCGCTGATCGAGCCGATCGCCAGGCTGTGGTCGCCGCCCATCATCAGCGGCAGGCGGCCGGCGCCCAGCGCCGTGTCGACCGCGTCGTACACCGCGCGGTTCCAGGCCACGGCCTCGTCGAGGTGGCGCAGCCCGCCCGTGGGGGCGGCCCAGGGCGTGGCGGGGCCGGCGAGGTTGCCGCGGTCGAGCACCTCGAAGCCCAGCCGGGCCAGCGTGCCCGCGATGTCGGCCACCCGCAGGGCATCGGGGCCCATGCCGGCGCCGCGCACGCTGGCGCCGATGTCGGTCGGCGCGCCGATCAGTTCGATGATGTGCTTCGTCATGGGCGCACTATGGCCCGGAACGCCCCGTCGCGGGTGTGGGACAAGAAGCGCTTTCCGCGAGTCCCAGCACGCGCCAGGCGAGGCGCGACAGCTCGGCCACCGTGTCCTCCTGCGACAGCCGGCCGCCCGGCCGGTACCAGGTGTAGAGGAAGCCGGGCAGGCTGCAGGCGGCCAGGGCCGTGACCATGGTGTCGCCGAAATCGAAGTCGCCGTCGCGCCGGCCTTCCTCGAGCAGCGCGCACAGCCGGCTGTAGAAATGGCGCGCCAGCTTCTTCTGCGCGGCCAGGTACTCGGGCCGATAGACCTGCGGCTCGCGGTAGGGAAACACCGCGCAGGGGTGGTGGTCGAGCGTGGCCCGGATCAGCCGCTCGATGCCCTCGGTCACCTTCGCGCGGGCCGGCCGCGTGTCGTCGGGCGCGAAGTCCATCGAGGTGAAGCAGGCCACCGTGGGTCGCCACGACAGGGTCTCGAAGATCTCCTGCTTGTCGCGGAAGTAGTAGTAGACGAAGGGCTTGGTCGCGTCCAGCGCGCGCGCGATCTGGGCCAGGGTGGTGGCGGCGTAGCCCTGGGTGGCGAACAGCGTGGCCGCGGCTTCGAGGATGCGTTCACGCTGGATGTCGGTGGCGTCCGTCGCGGTACGCTGCCGGCCGGTGCCCTCGGGAAACAGGGGCTGGCGCGGTGTCGTCTTGTTTTTCATACCCATGGGTAGGATTGTTGAGGCGGCGCGCGGCGCCACCGGCTATCGCAAACCCTGAGCGGGCGGCGCGCCGGTTCCGCACAGCGGGCCGATCCGGCGACACAGTGCGACACAAGATTTCGCGTCCGGCTTACACAGGCTTCACACCGGCCCTTCAGCATCGAGGCATCCACTCAGAAGAAGGAGCACTGCCATGAAAAAACTCGCGCTTTCGCTGGCCACGGCCGCCGCGGTCCTGTTGCCGATCGGCGCCCTCACGCTGCCGACCGCGGCGCAGGCCCAGTCGGTGGGCGTCTTCATCAACACCCCGCCGCCACCGCCGCGCTACGAGCGCGTGCCGCCGCCGCGCCGCGGCTATGTCTGGGCGCCGGGACATTACGAAGCGCGCGGCCACCGCCATGTGTGGGTGCCGGGTGGCTACATGCGGGCCCGCCCGGGCTATGCCTACCGGGCACCCGAGTGGCGCGAGCGCGGCGGACGCTGGGAATACAACCGAGGCCGCTGGGACCGCGACGGCGACGGCGTGCCCAACCGCTACGACCGCCGGCCGGACAACCCCTATCGCCGTTGATCGGAGGCGATCGGCTCAGAAGAGCCGGAACACCAGTGGCATGAGCAAGGCGGCGAGCACCACCTGCAGGCCCAGCGCCAGGCCTGCATAGGCGCCCGCATCGGCGTTCACGTGCAGCGCCCGCGCGGCGCCGATGCCGTGCGCCGCGGTGCCCAGCGCGAAGCCGCGCGCGGCCCAGCCGCCGGGCGTGGTCGCGATGCGCAGCAGGTCGAACAGGTACTTGCCCGAGAGCGCGCCCACCAGGCCGGTCAGCACCGCGAACACCGCCGACAGCGCGGGGATGCCGCCGATCTTCTCGGCGATGCCCATCGCCACCGGCGCCGTGACCGACTTCGGCGCCAGCGACATCAGCACGTCGTGGGGCAGGCCCACGGCCCAGCCCAGCGCCACCGCCGAAGCGGAGGCCGCCACGCCGCCCAGCAGCGCCGCCAGCAGCACCCGGCCGAAGCGCGCGCGCAGTTCGGCGCGCCGCAGCCACAGCGGCCAGGCCAAGGCGACCACCGCGGGCCCCAGCAGGAAATGGATGAACTGCGCGCCCGCGAAATAGCGCGGGTAGTCGACGCCGGTCGCGAGCAGGCCGCCCGCCAGCACGATCACCGACCACAACACCGGGTTGGCCCAGGGCGCGCTGTCGAGCCGCATGTAGACGGCCTGCGCGAGCAGGTACACCACCAGCGTGGCGGTCAGGCCGAACAGCGGCGAAGCGGAGAGATAGACCCAGAGTTCGACGAAGCGCATGGCGTTTCAGCGGGCCCGGCCCTTGCCGCCGTGGAGCACCAGCACCGTCACGCCCATGCCGATCCAGGTCGACAGCACGATCACGAACAGCATGCGCCCACCGTACTGCGACAGCAGCGCCAGGTGCGTCATCACGCCCACGCCGACCGGGATGAACAGCAGCGACAGGTGCGAGAGCAGGAAGTCCGCGCATTCGCCCACCGGTTCGCGCACCAGCGGAAAACGCAGCGCGACCAGCAGCAGCATCAGGCCCAGCACCGGGCCGGGCAGGGGCAGGGCGAAGCCGCGCGCGAGCACCTCGCCGATCGACTGGAACACCAGCAGCCAGGCGAGTCCGCGCAAGCCTTTCATCGTGTCGTGCCTAGAAGCGCGGCAGGTCCGGGTGCGGCAGCGCCTGGCCACCGCGCACCACCTGCTTGCCGTACTCGGCGCAGCGCTGCAGCGTCGGGATCACCTTGCCCGGATTGAGCAGGCCGGCGGGATCGAAGGCGCGCTTCACGCCGAACATGAGTTCGTTCTCGGCGGCGGTGAACTGCACGCACATGCTGTTGAGCTTCTCGACGCCCACGCCGTGCTCGCCCGAGACCGTGCCGCCCATCGCGACGCTGGTCTCGAGGATGTCGGCGCCGAAGAGCTCGCAGCGGTGCAGCTCGTCGGGGTCGTTGGCATCGAAGAGCACCAGCGGGTGCAGGTTGCCGTCGCCCGCATGGAACACGTTGCAGCAGCGCAGGTTGTACTTGATCTCCATCTGCTGGATCGCCAGCAGGATGTCGGCCAGCCGCTTGCGCGGAATGGTCGAGTCCAGGCACATGTAGTCGGGGCTGATGCGGCCCGAGGCGGGGAAGGCGTTCTTGCGCCCGCTCCAGAACTTCAGGCGTTCGTCCTCGCTGGCGCTGACCGAGATGGCGGTGGCGCCGCAGCCGCGCAGCACGGCGGTCATGCGGCCGATCTCTTCCTCGACCTCCTCGGGCGTGCCGTCGGATTCGCACAGCAGGATCGCGGCGGCGTCGAGGTCGTAGCCGGCCTTGACGAAGTCCTCGACCGCGGCGGTCATGGGCTTGTCCATCATCTCGAGGCCGGCCGGGATGATGCCCGCGGCGATCACGGCCGCCACCGCGTCGCCGGCCTTTCGCACGTCGTCGAAGCTGGCCATGATGCAGCGCGCGAGCTGCGGCTTGGGCACCAGCTTGACCGTGACCTCGGTGGTCACGGCCAGCATGCCTTCGCTGCCGACCACCAGGGCCAGCAGGTCGAGGCCGGCGCAGTCCAGCGCCTCGCCGCCGAACTCGATCGGCTCGCCCTCGGCCGTGAAGCCGCGCACGCGCAGCACGTTGTGCAGCGTGAGGCCGTACTTGAGGCAGTGCACGCCGCCCGAGTTCTCGGCCACGTTGCCGCCGATGGTGCAGGCGATCTGGCTCGAGGGATCGGGCGCGTAGTAGAGGTTGAAGGGCGCGGCGGCCTCGCTGATCGCGAGGTTGCGCACGCCGCACTGCACGACCGCGGTGCGGCTCACCGGGTCGATCTTGAGAATCCGGTTGAACTTGGCCAGCGACAGGGTCACGCCCAGCGCGTGCGGCATCGCGCCGCCCGACAGGCCGGTGCCCGCGCCACGCGCCACCACCGGCACGCCCAGCGCATGGCAGGTGCGCAGCACCGCCGCCACCTGCGCCTCGGTCTCGGGCAGCGCCACCACCAGCGGGCGCTGGCGGTAGGCGGTCAGGCCGTCGCACTCGTAGGGCGTGGTGTCCTCGTCGTGCCAGATCAGCGCATGGGCCGGCAGGTGGGCCTGCAGCGCGCGCACGGTCTGCGACTGGCGGTCGGCGCGCGCGTGCTGCGCGTGCTCGGTGGGCGTGTCGGGAGCGTTCATGGCCTCACTCTACGACGCAAGCGCGCCCGGGGGTTACTTGAAGACGACGGTCTTGTGGCCGTTCATCACCACGCGGTGCTCGCTGTGCCACTTGACGGCACGGGCCAGCACCTGGCTCTCGGTGTCGCGGCCGCGGGCGGTGAGGTCTTCCACCGTGTCGGTGTGGTCGGCGCGTGCCACGTCCTGTTCGATGATCGGGCCCTCGTCGAGGTCGGCCGTCACGTAGTGGGCGGTGGCGCCGATCAGCTTCACGCCGCGGTCGTGCGCCTGGTAGTAGGGCTTGGCGCCCTTGAAGCTGGGCAGGAAGGAGTGGTGGATGTTGATCGCGCGGCCGTTGAGCTTGACGCACAGGTCGTTGCTCAGGATCTGCATGTAGCGCGCGAGCACCACCAGTTCGGCGCCTTCGGCCTCGATGATCTCCATCTGCTTGGCCTCGCCCTGCGCCTTGGTGGCGGCGGTCACGGGGATGTGATGGAAGGGCACGTTGTAGCTGGCCGCGAGCTGGTAGAAGTCGCGGTGGTTCGAGATGATGGCGCGCACGTCGATGGCCAGCAGGCCGCTCTTCCAGCGGAACAGCAGGTCGTTGAGGCAGTGGCCTTCCTTGCTCACGAGGATCACGGTCTTCATCGGCTGGGCGGCGGCGTGCAGCTGCAGCGACATGCCGAAGCCCTCGGCGAAGCCGGCCAGCTGTTCGCGCAGGGCGGCCTCGCTGTGGTCGCTGCAGGCGAAGCGCACGCGCATGAAGAACAGGCCGGTGCCGGCGTCGTAGTACTGCGCCGCTTCCTCGATGTTGCCGTTGCGTTCCAGCAGGAAGCCCGAGACGGCATGGACGATGCCGGTGCGGTCGGGACAGGACAGGGTCAGGATGTAGGCGGAGGTCATAAGGGCCGCCATTGTCGCAGTCCTGCCCGCGCCTCGCAGCGGTGCCAGAATGTGCTTTTCCTTCTCACGCACGCCTCAGCAGGAGTGACCATGGCTCAGAACGACTTCAACATGGACAACCAGTGGTTGCCCTTCACCCCCAACCGCGCCTTCCAGAAGGACCCGCGGGTCTTCGTGGCCGCCGACGGCATGGAATTCACCACCCACGACGGCCGCAAGGTGATCGACGGCATCTCCTCGCTGTGGTGCGTGGGCGCGGGCCACAACCGTAAGCCGATCAACGAGGCGATCAAGAAGCAGCTCGACACCCTCGACTACGCGACTGCCTTCCAGATCAGCAACGACCGTGCCTTCAAGGCCGCCGAAATGATCGCGGCGCTGGCCCCGGGCGACCTCAACAAGGTGCTGTTCTGCAATTCGGGCTCCGAAGCCGCCGACACCTCGATGAAGGTGGCGCTGGCCTATCACCGCGCCCGTGGCGAAGGCCACCGCAACGTGTTCATCGGGCGCGAGAAGGGCTACCACGGTGTGGGCTTCGGCGGGATGTCGGTGGGCGGCATCCCGGGCAACCGCAAGGTCTTCGGCTCGGCCTTCCTGCCGCGCGTGGACCACATGCGCTTCATCCACGACCCGGTGAACCATGCCTACATCCACAACCAGGAGCCGGTCTGGGCCGAGGACCCGCTGCTCGAACTCGAACAGCGCATCCTGCCGCTGCACGACCCGAGCAACGTGGCCGCGATCATCGTCGAGCCGGTGGCCGGTTCGGCCGGCTGGTACCTGCCGCCGCAGGGCTACCTCAAGCGCCTGCGCGAGATCTGCGACAAGCACGGCATCCTGCTGATCTTCGACGAGGTCATCACCGGCTTCGGCCGCATGGGCACCAACTTCGGCGCCGACTACTACGGCGTGGTGCCGGACATGCTGAACTTCGCCAAGTGCGTGACCAACGGCGTGATCCCGATGGGCGGCGTGATCTGCCGCGACAAGCTGTACGACGCGATGATGAAGACCGACGCGCCCGAGCACGTGGTCGAGTTCTTCCACGGCTACACCTACTCGGGCCATCCGGTGGCGGCCGCCGCGGCCATCGCCACGCTCGAGCTGTTCCAGCAGGAGAACCTGTTCGCGCGGGCCGGCGAGATGAGCCAGGTGCTGGGCGATGCCTTCCACAGCGCCTTCAAGGGCCTGCCCAACGTGATCGGCATCCGCAGCCTGGGCCTGGCCGCGGCGGTGGAGCTGGCGCCCATCGCCGGCGCCCCGGGCAAGCGCGCCTACGACATCTTCGTCGACTGCTTCCACAAGGGCGCGCTGGTGCGCCCGGCCGGCGACGTGGTGGTGATCGCGCCGCCCTACATCGTCGAGAAGTCGCACATCGACACGCTGGTCAACACCTTGGCCGACGCGATCCGCAAGGCGGCCTGAGTCTTTTCCTTCAGGGGCGCGCGGGCGCCTTGACGCCCGCGCAGTAGTCCTTCTCGGGCAGCGGCGGGGTGCGCCAGGTGGCGTCGTAGCCGCGGGCGCCGTCCGCATCGACGGCCGCCGAGGCCAGCAGCCGCACGCTCGTCACCTTGAAGTCGCTCGGCAGGTGCTGCGGCACGCCCAGCGGCCGCAGCACGTGGCCGGCGCCGGCGACCAGCAGCACGGTCTTGCCGGGCTGGCGCGCCTTGAGCACGGCCTGCGCCATCGCGCGGTCGCGCGCGATCTGGATGCGCGTCATGGGCCCGATCTGCGTTTCGGGCAGCAGGCCGCAATGGCCGCTGCGCACCGCTTCGCGCTGGGCCTCGCGGGCCGCCTCGTTCAACTGCGCATCGAGCGACACGTCGGCCATCGCATCCTTCATGCGCGCGCGCGGCAGGTTGGCGCCGACCACCGGCACGCCGGCCCGCACCGCGGCCATCACCACGGGGCCGTAGTCGGCCCAGGGCCAGGCCTTGTCGTTCCAGCGCAGGGCCGTCTGCACCTGGGCCTCGGTGGCATTGGCGGGCAGGTGGGTGGTGTCGTTGCCTTCCTCCGCCATCTCCAGCGCCAGCGCGGCGAGCCGGCCGCGCGCGGCCAGCGCCTCGACGGTCTCGCGTTCGATCGCATGGTGCGCGGGCGCGTCGTGCTGTTCGCCCAGCAGCAGCGCATCGGCCGGCGGCAGGGCCGCGAGCTTGCGCGCGACCGGCGCGTCGTCGGCGACCGGGAACAGGGTGCAGGCGGACAGCGCGATCACGGCGCTCAGGAGGGCGGCGAAATGCCGGACGGAGGAGAAGCGGACGGGCATCGGGCGATACTACGCGTCGCTTGCGGTGTCCGGCCGCCATCCTCCGCCGCATGCCGTCTTTGCCCGCTTCCTTCCGTCCTTTTCCGCTGCGCGTCGTCGCCACGCTGCTGCTCGCGCTGGCCGCCGCCGGACTCTGCCTGGCGCTGCGCACGCCGCTGCCCTGGATGATCGGCCCGCTGCTGGCGGTATCGATCGCGTCCATCGCCAACGCGCCGACTGCCAGCGCCACGGTGCTGCGCAACGCCGGCCAGTGGGTGATCGGCGGCGCGCTGGGCCTCTATTTCACGCCGCACGTGGTCGCGCTGGTGGCCAGCATCTGGTGGGCGATCGTGCTGGCCATCGTCTGGGCGCTGCTGGCCGGCGGGCTGTTCGGCCTCTGGCTCGAACGCGGGCACGGGCCCCGGATGCCCCATGTTCCCGAGCGTTCCATGAGAGCCACTGCTTACTTTGCCGGCGCGATCGGCGGGGCTTCGGAGATGACGTTGATGGCCGAGCGGGTGGGCGCGCGCACCGACCTGGTGGCCGCGGCGCACAGCCTGCGGCTGGTGATCGTGACCATCGCCATCCCTTTCGCGATGCAGTGGAGCGGGCTGCACGGCCTGGAGATCAACCCGCCCTCGGTGCGCAACGTGCAGTGGGGCGGCCTGGCGCTGCTGGCGCTGGGAACCGGCGCGGGCGCCTTGCTGATGCGCGCCACCGGCCGCAACAACCCCTGGTTCATCGGGCCGCTGCTGGTGGCGATCGGTTTCACGGTGAGCGGCGTGCAGCTGTCGGCGGTGCCGCAGTGGCTGTCGAACGCGGCGCAATTGGTGATCGCGGTGAGCCTGGGCGTGCGCTTCAGCCGCGAGTTCCTGCACACCGCGCCGCGCTGGCTGCTGAGCGTGGCCTGCGGCACGCTGGTGCTGATCGCGGTCTGCGCGGGTTTCGCCTTCCTGCTGGCCTGGGGCACGGGCCTGCATCCGGCCACCATGATCCTGGGCACCTCGCCGGGCGGCATCGCCGAGATGTCGATCACGGCCAAGGTGCTGCAGCTGGGCGTGCCGGTGGTGACGGCCTTCCAGGTCTGCCGGCTGGTGGCGGTGCTGCTGCTGGTCGGGCCGATGTACGGCTGGCTCTACGGGCGGCGCTGAGGCCTCGTCCGCAGGCTCAGTGCACCAGCACCGGGTTCTGCGCGAGTTCGGCGTAGCCCTCGAGCGTGTCCTCGACCTCTTCCTGGGTCGGCGTGTTGAGCTGCCAGGCGGTGATCTGCTGCTGGAACAGCTCGGCCCAGGAGCCGTCGAGGTAGACCTCCTTGCCCGAGCGTTTGTCGACGATCTCGAAGCCGTGGCGCGCCAGCACCGGCAGATGCGGCGCGACCGGTGCTTCGCCCTCGGTGGGCTGCACGTGCACGACGACGAAGGACTCCGAGTCGTAAAGCATGTTCATGGCGGATCCCGTGAGGATGTCGATGGCGTTCATGACGGTTAGATAGCATTTAACGCGCCAGTTTCAAGACGGGCTGACGTTGAAGGTGGTCAAAGCCCATCTTCGGCCTCAATTCGGCCCCGGTCCGGCGATCCTTTCGCGCAAACGCATGTCGGCGAAGTCGCCGTTGGGCTGGGTCAGCAGGATGCGCACCGGCAGGTAGCCCAGCGCGGGCGCGAGCCAGAGCTCGACCTTGTCGTCGTAGGGGTAGCGCGGATTGCGCGTGAGCTTGCGGGCCGCGAAATCGCCGCCGGGCAGCCGCAGGTTCTCCTCTTCGCCGATCTTGAAGATCCAGATGTCGGCATCGCGCGGTCCCGCGGTCTGGATCGCGATCGCGCCATCGGTCGGATAGCGCGCCGGGTCGCCCGCGAGCAGCGCGCCGAGCTGCAGGATCACGCTCAGCCGGTCCTGCGCGCCCGGCAGCAGCGGCACGCTGGGCGCGTTGTTGCTGAACACGATCTGGCCCTGGTCGCGCACGAAATGCGAGGCCACCTCGGTCTTGCGGGTGTCGGAGAAACGGTCGGGCGTGATGCCCGCGGGGCCGATGTGGCCGGTGCTCTGCTGGGTGCGCAGGGTCTTGAACAGGAAGCTCAGCGACAGCCGCGCCTCGTAGGCCTGGCCGTCCTGCTGCCAGGTGAGCTCGCCGAAGACGCCGCTCATCGGTGCCACGCCCTGCTGGCCGGTGACGGCGAACTTGAGCCGGACCGCGCCGGGAACGGCCAGCGGCGGCGGGGCCTCGGCGGGCGGTGGAGGGGGCGGCGGGGGTGGGGGCTCCGGTGCGGCACTGGCCGTGGACGAGGGGGTGTTGTCGACCGCGGGGGCTCCATCGCCGGGCGCGGCGGGCGCCTCGGCCTGGGGTTCGACCGCTGACGTGATCGCCTGCGGCACGGGCGCCGGCGCGGGTGTGGGGCGCGGCTTCGCCGGCTTGGGGCGGGGGGCGGCGCGCGGTAACGCCGGGGTGGGCGCGGGCTTCGGCACCTCCGCAACAGGCAGCGGCAGCGGCGGCGGCGTGATCACGATCGTGCGGGTGATGAAGCGCTCGGCCGGCGTCTGCGCATCGGGCGTGTGGCCGATCGGGATCGCGCCCAGCAGCGCCAGGTGCGCGGCCACCACCACCGCGCTCACCACCAGCGGCGTGCGCCATGCGGTGCGCTCGGCCGGACGATGGCCGGCGGCGGGGGAGAGGGCGTGCAGCGTCATCAGGTATGGACCGGTCGGCGCGCCGGAGGTTCACCTCGGTACACTGCCGCCGTTCCACCAGTTTAGTAGCGAGGCCGCATCCGGGCCCGCCGCCACCATGAAACTCGCCACCCTCAAGGACGGCTCGCGCGACGGCCAGCTCGTCGTCGTCTCGCGCGATCTCTCGCTCGCCCACTACGCCACCGGCATCGCCAGCCGCCTGCAGCAGGTGCTCGACGACTGGGGCTTCCTGAGCCCGCAGTTGCAGGACCTCTACGACGAGCTCAACAACGGCCGCGCGCGCCATGCCTTCCCCTTCGACCCGGCCCAGTGCATGGCGCCGCTGCCGCGCGCCTACCAGTGGGCCGACGGCTCGGCCTACCTCAACCACGTCGAGCTGGTGCGCAAAGCGCGCAACGCCGAGGTGCCCGAGAGCTTCTACACCGACCCGCTGATGTACCAGGGCGGCAGCGACGACTTCATCGGCGCCATGGACGACATCGTGGTGCCCAGCGAAGCCATGGGCATCGACTTCGAGGCCGAGCTCGCGGTCGTGACCGGCGACGTGCGCATGGGCGCCTCGCCCGAGCAGGCGCTCGACGGCATCCGCCTGGTGATGCTGGTCAACGACGTGAGCCTGCGCAACCTGATCCCGGCCGAACTCGGCAAGGGCTTCGGCTTCTTCCAGAGCAAGCCCGCCACCGCCTTCAGCCCGGTCGCCGTGACCCTCGACGAGATCGGCGAGGCCTGGCGCGACGGCCGCGTGCACCTGCCGCTGCAGAGCAGCTGGAACGGCCGCAAGGTCGGCCTGTGCGATGCGGGCGAGGAGATGACCTTCCACTTCGGCCAGCTGATCGCCCACATCGCCAAGACCCGCAACGTGCGCGCCGGCAGCATCGTCGGCAGCGGCACCGTGAGCAACAAGGGCGTGGAGCGCAAGGGCGGCGGCATGGACTGGCCCAAGGGCTATTCCTGCATCGCCGAGAAGCGCTGCATCGAGACCATTCAAGACGGCCAGCCCAGCACCGAGTTCATGCGCTACGGCGACACCATCCGCATCGAGATGAAGGGCCCGGACGGCCGCACGCTGTTCGGCGCGATCGACCAGGAAGTCGTGGCGCCGGGGGCGCGTGAGCGGGCCGCGGCGGAGGCGCTCAAGGCGCAGGCCTTGGCGCGCAGCCAGGCGGCGGCGGAGGGCTGAGCAGTTTCAGGCGGCGGCGCCACCGCCGCGCAACAACTCCCTCACCGACCCGATCCCCAACCGCCGGAACGCCCGGTACTGATGCGTGCGCACCGTCGTGAGTGCGATGCCCATCTCGCGTGCCGTTTCCTTGGCCGTGCGGCCGGCCCGCAGATGCCCGATCACCTCGCGTTCGCGCTGGCTCAGCGCGAGCAGGCGCGGCGCGAGCGCGGGGCCGGCGGTTTCGCGGGCGACCACGGCGCTGCGGCCGTGGGCGGCGGTCGCGTCGGCCAGCAGCGCGGCGTGCGCTTCGAGTTGCGCGAAGTCGCCGGCATCGAATGCCGGCTGGGCGAGGCTGCGGTAGAAGCTCACGGCCGCGCGCTGGCCCGTGGGCAGCAGCAACAGCACCGACGCACGCTCGCGGATGCCCACGTCGCTGTAGCAGGCGGTGCGGTAGGCCAGGTCTTCGATCTCGTCGCCGAGGTGGTGGCCGATCCAGCGCTGCGCCTGCTTCGGCCGCGTGCGGGCCGCGAGCCAGACCATGTGCGGATCGAGCCGGTCGAAGCGCTCGGCGATGTAGCGCGCGGCTGTGCGCTCGGCGGTGTTGCCATAGCTGCTGGCCGCGGACACGGCCTCCAGCGCGCCCGAGGCGCCGACCGCGAACACGGTGCAGAAGGTGGCGGGCAGCACGCGCTGCATGGCGGCCAGGCAGTGGGTCGCGAGCTGCGGCGTGCCGATGCCCGCCAGCACGTCGCCGATCACGGCGGGCGCGATCGGCAGGTCGGACGGGGGGATGCGCCAGCGTTTCATTGCGAGTCGGGAGAGGGGTGATCAGGGTAATCCCCTCGTACGAGCTTATGACACCGCGCCGGTCTCGCCATCGGGAGAATCCCGTCGCATGAACACCGCAGCCCCTGTCGCCCCTTCCGCGCGTCCCGGCGATGCCGCCAGTGGGCCCGTGCCGCCGCGCGCGGACGAAAGCACGCTGCCGCCTTCGGTCGGCAGCTTCCACTACACGCGCTACGCGCCGCGCACGCCGGCGCTCGAAGACGACCGCGAACCCGGCGTGCATCCGGTGCTGATCGCGGGCGGCGGGCCGGTCGGCATGGCGCTGGCGCTCGGGCTGGCCAACCATGGCGTGCGCAGCGTGCTGATCGAGGCCGACGACACGGTGTGCGTGGGCAGCCGCGCGATCTGCGTGTCGCGCCGCAGCCTGCAGATCGTGGAACGGCTGGGCGCGCTGCCGGGCTTCCTGGCCAAGGGCCTGCCGTGGTCGGTGGGGCGCAGCTTCTACAAGACCGACGAGGTGTTCCGCTTCGAGATGCCACACGACCCGCGGCAGCCGCTGCCCCCGATGGTCAACCTCGCGCAGTACGACATCGAGCAGAGCCTGCTCGACGCGATCCATCGGCGCAATGCGCGGCAGCCCGGACTCATCGACATCCGCTGGGCCACCGAGGTGACGGCGCTCGCGCAGGATGCCCAGGGCGTGACGCTCGCGGTGCGCAACCGCGACGCGGCCTACACCCTCCAGGGCCGCTGGCTCGCGGCCTGCGACGGCGGCCAGAGCTTCGTGCGCAAGACGCTCGGCCTGCCGCTCGAAGGCGCGGCCTACGAGGGTCGCTACGTGATCATCGACATCGAATTGCCGAGCAGCTACCCGACCGAGCGTCGCGCCTGGTTCGACCCGCCGTGGCATCGCGGCGCGACCGTGCTGATGCACCGCCAGCCCGACGACATCTGGCGCATCGACTACCAGCTGCGCGCCGGCCAGCGCACCGAGGAGGCGATGACGCCCGAGGCGATCCGCGCGTTCGTGCAGCGCCACCTCGACGCCATCGGCGAAGGCCATCTGCCGTGGAAGACCGTGTGGTCCTCGGTCTACCGCGCGGGCGCGATGACGCTGGCCGGCTACCGCCATGGCCGTACCCTCTTCGCGGGCAACGCGGCCCATGCGATGCCGATCTTCGGTGTGCGCGGGCTCAACTCGGGCTTCGACGATGCCGACAACCTGGCCTGGAAACTGGCGGCAGTGGCGGAGGGCGTCGCGGGCGAGGCGCTGCTCGACAGCTACTCGCAGGAGCGCATCGAGGCCTTCCGCATCAACGCCGAGAACGCGATGCGCAGCACCGAATTCATGTCGCCACCCTCGCGCGGCTTCGACCTGATGCGCGAGGCCGCGCTGTCGCTGGCCGGCGCGCACCGCGACATCGCGCAGCTCGTGAACCCGCGCCAGACCGAGGCGGTGCGCTACGCGGCGTCGGCGCTGTCGAGCGATGGCGATGCCTTGCCCGCGGGGCCGTTGCCAGGCCAGGTGATGCCGGGCTTCGTGGACGTGAACGCGGCGGCCTTCATGCTGCTGGTGCTGACGCCCGAGGGCATGGCCGAACCCGTCGACGAGGCCGAGCTCGGGGATGCGCAGCAGGAGGTGCGCAGCCTGCAGGTCCGCCGCATCGCGAACGACGGCGCATTGTTCGCCGAGCTGGGCGCGCAGCATGGCGCGGCCTACCTGCTGCGTCCCGACGGCCATGTCGCCGCGCGCTGGCGCCGCGTGCCCCGCGGTGCGCTCGTGGCCGCCTTGCGCCGCGCCCTCTGCGCCATCCCAACCGAAAGCCAGCCATGAACACCGCCCTGCCTCCCGAAGCCCGCGACCGCCTCTACGCCGCCTGCGCGCGCGCCATCACCGAAGCCGGGCCCGAGCGCGAGTCGCTGTTCCTCGCGCGGCTCGCGCTGCTGCTGTTCGAGCAGGTCGGCGACGAGGCGCGCTGCAGCGAAGCGCTGGTGCACGCGCTGCAGGACCTGCCCGTACCATCCCTGTCTGCCCTCACAACCACAAACGGAGATTGAATCCATGGACCGTCGTACCCTCCTGGCCACGCTCGCATCGGGCGCCGCCGTCGCGGCCGCGCCTTTTGCCCGCGCGCAGTCGGCCTACCCCGAACAGCTCATCAAGTGGGTCGTGCCCTATCCGGCGGGCGGCGGCACCGACGTCATCGCGCGCACGCTGGCCGAAGCCATGCGCCAGACGCTGGGCCAGCAGATCGTGATCGACAACCGCCCCGGCGCCGCCACCAACATCGGCGCCGACCTGGTGGCCAAGAGCAAGCCCGACGGCTACACCATCCTGTCGGCCGACAACGCGGTGCTGGCCTTCAACGAGCACCTGTTCGGCAAGCTGCCCTTCAATCCGCAGAAGGACTTCAGCTACATCGGCGCGATCGGCAAGTTCCCGCTGGCGCTGGTGGTGCATCCCGATTTCCCGGCCAAGGACTTCAAGGAGTTCCTGGCCTATGTGAAGGCCAACCCCGGCAAGGTGAACTACGCGTCGCCGGGCAACGGCTCGCCGCACCACCTGGCGATGGAGCTGTTCAAGAACCGCACCGGCACCTTCATCACGCACATCCCCTACCGCGGCGCGGCGCCGGCCATGGCCGACGTCATGGGCGGCCAGGTGCCGTGCATGTTCCTCGACCTGGCCTCGGGCCTGACCATCATGCAGAGCCGCAAGGTGCGCGTGCTGGCCATCGGCTCGGGCGTGCGCAGCAAGCTGCTGCCCGAGGTGCCGACGCTGGCCGAGGTGGGTGTGCGCGACAGCGAGGTGTTCGCCTTTCAGGGCCTGCTGGGCCCGGCCGGCCTGCCGGCCAACGTGGTGAGCAAGCTCAACGGCGACCTCAACAAGGCTTTCACCACGGCCGCGGTGCAGAAGCGCTTCGCCGACATCGGCATGGAAGCCATGCCCGGCACGCCCGAACAGTTCTTCGGCCTGGCGCGCGCGGAAGCCAGGCGCTGGGGCCCGGTGATCCAGGCCGCGGGCGTCAAGCTGGATTGAGTCGACCCCAGGGCCGGCGCTACTTCGCGTTGGCCTTGCGCGACCCGTCCTCGAAGACCTCGTCGTCGCGGTCGGGCAGGCCGTTGGCGTCCCAGGTGCGCTCTCGCGTGACCCGCCCCTTGTCGTCGTAGTTGGACTCGCTGATCAGCCGGCCCTGCAGGTCGAAGCGCCGGTGCAGGCCGATCGCGAGCAGCCGCCCCCGCGGTGCCGGCGCGCTGAAGCGGCCCTGCGCGGCGCGCTGCCCGTTGTCGTGGAACTCGCTGATGTCGGCCACGCGCGCCAGGCCGTCGCCGCTGTAGGCGGTCTTGCTGCGCGGCTGGCCATTGAGGTAGTAGCTGTCGTCGCTCGCGGGCAGGCCGGCCGCTGTCCAGCGCTGCTCGCGCACCAGCGTGCCCCGCTCGGAGTACTCGCTCTCGCGCTGCTTCTGCACGCTGCGCTCGGCGATCAGCGACACCAGTTCGTAGCGTTTCACGCCCTCCGACGAGAAGCGCTGTTCGGTGCGCTGGTTGCCCGAGAGCTCGTCCAGCGATTCGGGCTTGCCGTTGTCGTAGAGGCGCTCGCTGCGCACCCGCTTGCCGGTCGTGAAGGACAGCCGCGCGCGCAGGCCGCCCTTGCCGTCGAACAGCTCGACCTGCGAGGGCTGGGGCCCGACGAAGCCGCACAGGCGCGCGTCGTCGAAAGCCGGCGCCAGCACCGGCCGGTCGGCGCAGCGCAGCGCCGAGAGCTGGCCGCCGGGCGTGAACTCGGCCGCCGCGCGCTCGCCGCCGGGGTCGGCGTAGAAGGCCAAGCGGCGCAGCTGGCCGTTGGGGTGGAAGCTGCGCACCAGGCCGAGCTCGTGGCCGTCGTCGTAGGTCGCTTCGCGCAGCACCTGGCCGTCGGGGTAGAGCTCGCGCGCGCGTCCGTGCAGGTTGCCCTTGGCGTTGACGCTCTGCTCCTTGGCCAGCTTGCCCTTGTCGTAGTAGCGCACGATGCCCATGAAGACGCCGTTGCGCAGTTCCTGTTCGCGCTGCAGCTCGCCGCTGTCGCGGTCCTTGCAGCGCATCAGGCCGGTCTTGCCCTGCGTGGTGTAGCCGTTCGCGGGATTGACCGCGGCACCGTTGAGCTCGCAGTCCTGCACCGCATGCGCGGCGCCCGCCAGTCCCATCAGGGCCGACATCCAGACCATGTGCGTGCGTGGGTTCATGCCTTCAATTCTCCAGCCCCTGCGGCTCGAATGCGCGAATGATGGGGTCGGGTGCCACGGCTATTTGTCGTAGAGCGCGGCGAAGGAGCGGAAACCCTTGACCTCGATCGGGTTGCCGAAGGGGTCGCAGAAGAACATGGTCCACTGTTCGCCGGGCTGGCCTTCGAAGCGCACCTGCGGCGCGAGCACGAAGTCGGTGCCGGCGGCCTCGAGGCGCTGGGCCAGCGCGCGCCAGTCGGGCAGCTCGAGCACGATGCCGAAGTGCGGCATCGGCACCATCGCATCGCCCACGCGCCCGGTGCGCGTGGTGGCGAAGGGCTCGCCCAGGTGCAGCGAGAGCTGGTGGCCGAAGAAGTCGAAGTCGACCCAGGTCTCGGTGCTGCGGCCTTCGGCACAGCCGAGCACGTCGCCGTAGAAGCGGCGCGCGCCGTCGAGGTCGCGAACGTGGAAGGCGAGGTGAAATATGCTCTGCATGCGGTCAGCATAGCCGCCTTGTAACCAAATCCATACTTCGGCCCCCGGGGAAGACCATGCGCCTGCAGCGCCATTTCCAATCGTTTCGATGCGCAGGCGCGGCGCGCCTGTTTAGGCGCATCGCGGCGGCCTGGCTGGCCCTGGGCATGGCGGGCGCGGCGCTGGCGGCGGAGGCGCCGGCCGTCTGCGTGCCCGTGCCCACGCCCGCAGGCGACGCGGTGCAGGACGCCTCGAAGCCGCCCCAGGACCGGGGCTTCCTGTGGCGCCTCGAGAAGGACGGCCACAGCTCGTGGCTCTACGGCACCATGCATGTGGGCAAGCCGAGCTGGATCCCACCCGGTGCGAAGGTGGGCGCGGCGCTGCGCCGGAGCGAGGTGATCGCGCTGGAACTGGACCTGTCGGACCCGGCCACGCTGGCGGTGTTCACCGCGCCGCTCGACGCCGCCGCCGTGGCCCGCATCCTCACGCCCGATCGCCGGCGCCGGCTCGAGCGCCAGATCGCGATCGCCTGCCTGCCGGCCGATGCGCTGGCGCGCCTGCGGCCGATCCTGCAGGCCACCACGCTGGCCGGGCTGGCGGTGCGCCACGACGGGATGTTCTCGGAATGGGGCAGCGAGCACTTCCTCGGCGTCTATGCCCGCCGCCACGCCAGGCCGGTCGTCGCGCTCGAGGATGCGCAGATGCAATTGAAGGCCCTGGCCGGCGACAGCGAGGCCGAGGAGGGCGCGCAGGTCGACGAGACCCTCGACGAGCTCGAGTCCGGCCAGGCGCGCACGCTCGGCGCCGAACTGGCCACCGTCTGGGCTTCCAGCGACTGGCAGAAGCTGTCCGACTACCGCCGATGGTGCGATTGCGTGAAGACGGCGACCGACGAGCGCGCGCTGCAGCGCCTGCTGGACGATCGCAACCCCGGCCTGGCCGAGGGCATCGCGCGCCTGCATGGCCAGGGGCGCGGCGTTTTCGCCGCGGTCGGCGCGCTGCACATGGTCGGGCCCAAGGGCCTGCCGGCCCTGCTGGCGGCCCGGGGCTTCCGGGTGACGCGGCAGGTGCCGGCGCCATAATCGCCGCTCCCATGCCCGCCCTCCTGCGCCACCTCCTCTGCTTCCGCCGTCTCGGCGCGCTGGGCGGCCTCGTGCTCTGGAGTTTCGTGCTGTCGCTGGGTGCGGCCGCGGCATCGCCGCTGCTGCAGTCGCAGGCGCTGGAACTGGTGTGCGCCAGCAGCGGTGCCGTGAAGATGGTGGTGCACACGGCCGACGGCGTGCAGGAGCTCGGCGCGGGCCACCTCGACTGCCCGCTGTGTCTGCCGGGCGGGGCGCCGCCGCACGCTGCTTCCGAGGCGCTGGCTACGGCGCCGCTGCCGCGCGGGCGCCTGCCGCGATCGGTCGAAGCCGCGCGCGTGGCGCTCGCCGCCGCGCCGCTGCCGGCCCGCGGGCCGCCGCTTCGCGCCTGATCCCTGTGCCTGTCTCGCCTCGCCGCGCGAGACGCCGCAGGCCTGCCCCGCAGGCCTGCCCCGCAGGCCGCCGCCGCCCTTCGACCCCCCGCCTTTTCCTGTCTCCAAGGAGTTCCCGCATGACTTTCAACACCACCTTCCGCCGCGCCGCCGCCTGCATGGCGCTCGTCGCCTGTGCGTCGGTCGGGGCCCAGACGGCCGCGCCGGTCGACGTCCAGGACGCCTGGGTCCGCGCGGCCGTGCCCGGCCAGAGCGGCACCGGCGCCTTCATGAAGCTCACGGCGCACGAAGGCCTCAAGCTGGTCGGCGCGAGCACGCCGGCCGCCGGGGTGGCCGAGGTCCATGAAATGAAGATGGAAGGCGACACCATGCGCATGCGCGGCGTGTCCGGCGTCGAGCTGCCCGCGCACCGCACGGTCGAACTCAAGCCGGGTGGCTACCACCTGATGCTGATGGACCTGAAGCAGCCCATCGTCAAGGACGCGACCCTGCCGATCACGCTGCAGTTCGAGGACGCCAAGGGCGCCAGGAGCTCGCTGGCGCTGAACGTGCCGGTGCGCAGCGTTGCCCCGGGCGCCGCCGCCGGGGCCGCGGCACCGGCCCACCGCCACTGAGTGGGCGCGCCGCGCGCCAGCGGCCTGGGGTAAGCTGGTGCCCACCACTGCCGGAGACAGCCATGAGCGACGCGAATTCCCCTTTTGCCTTCAGCCAGTTCGTTCCCGGCTTCGATTTTCTCAAGGGGCTGGCCGGCAACACGGCCACCGGCGGTGCTGCCGCCAGCGGCATGCCCAGCCTGTCGAACTGGGTGGCGCCCACGCTCAGCGTCGAGGAACTCGAAAAGCGCATCCAGGAACTCAAGACGGTGCAGTACTGGCTCGAGCAGAACGGCCATGCGCTGAAGGCCACCATCCAGGCGCTCGAGGTGCAGAAGATGACTTTGTCGACGCTGCGGGGCATGAACGTGCAGATGGAAGACCTGGCCAAGGTCTTCACCCGGCCGGCGGCGGCACCGGCCGAGGCGCCCGTCGCGTCGCCGTCCCCCGCGCCCGCGCCCGCGCCTGAACCGGCGCCCGCACCCGCCGCCGAGGCCGCTGGCGAGAAGGCGGCCGCGGCACCGGGCGTGGTCGATCCGCTGCAGTGGTGGAACGCGCTGACCCAGCAGTTCCAGCAGATCGCCAGCACCGCGATGCAGGAGGCGGCC
Source organism: Variovorax sp. J2P1-31 (assembly GCF_030317215.1). Lineage (NCBI taxonomy): Bacteria > Pseudomonadati > Pseudomonadota > Betaproteobacteria > Burkholderiales > Comamonadaceae > Variovorax > Variovorax sp. J2P1-31. The sequence goes on along the minus strand of NZ_JASZYA010000003.1, from coordinate 1,021,055 downwards.
CACGCCAAGATGCCGGGCGCGACACCGGCACAGCCCTCCAAGGCCAAGCCGGCCGCCAGCAAGAAGCCCGCTCGCAAGACCGCCCCGCGCAAGGCGGCGGCCGCCAAGCCTCCCGCCGCGGCCGCGCCCCGGCGCGCGCGCGGCTGAGCCCTTTTCTTTTTTCTCCCACCAGGACCCCGGACCGCGCGCATGAAGCTTTTCCCCACCGGCCACGCCACCCATCCGCAATGGCGGATGGCGGCGGGCCTCGCGCTCGCGCAGCTGCGCGCGCAGATGGCGCTGCCCGACTACGCCGCCGCCCCCACGCTGGGCCTGCTCTACATCACCGACCACTACGCGGCCGAGGCGCAGGACATCCTCGACCACCTCGGGGCCGAACTGCCCGAGATCACCGACTGGTCGGGCACCGTGGGCTTCGGCGTCGCGGCCAACAACGCCGAGTACTTCGACGAGCCGGCGCTGAGCGTGATGCTGTGCGCGCTGCCCAGCGACCAGTACCGCGTGTTCTCCGGCGTGGCGCCGCTGGGCAGCTCCGAGATGAGCGGCTTCGAGGCGCACACGGCGCTGGTGCATGCCGACCCGGGCACGCCGGAACTGGCCGAGCTGGTCGGCGAGATGGCCGGGCGCACCGACACCGGCTACCTGTTCGGCGGCCTGTCGTCCGGGCGCCGCGGCGCGCTGCAGTTCGCGCTGGGCGGCAACGGCAACATCCGCGGCCACGGCGCCGCGCGCGGCGTGTTCTCGGGCGGCATGTCCGGCGTGGTGTTCGGCGAGGGCGTGCGGCTGGTGTCGCGCGTCACGCAGGGCTGCGAGCCGGTGTCCCGCGAGCGCGAGATCACCGAGGCCGACGGCAACCTGCTGCTGCAGTTGGACGGCGAGCCCGCGCTCGACGTGCTGCTGGCCGACCTGCAGATCTCGCTCGATGCGCCGCAGGAGGCGATCGAGGTGGTGCGCGCCACGCTGGTCGGCCTGGTCGACGCCGGCAGCGACGGCATCCGCCGCACCGGCGACCTGGGGGCCGACGTGCTGGTGCGCCACATCATCGGCCTCGACCCGACGCGCCGCGGCATCGCGATCGCCGACACGGCCGAGGCCGGCATGCGCATGAGCTTCTGCCGGCGCAGCCCCCAGGCCGCGCGCGCCGACCTGATGCGCATCTGCGCCGAGATCCGCGAGGAGCTCGAGCCCGAGGAGCAGACGCTGGCCACGGCCCGCGCCGTCGCGGCCGGCGAGGCCGAGGCCGCGCCGCATCCGGCGCGCCGCATCGCGGGCGCGGTGTACGTGAGCTGTTCGGGGCGCGGCGGCGCGCATTTCGGCGCGCCGGGCGCCGAGATGCAGATCGTGCGCCATGCGCTGGGCGACGTGCCGCTGACCGGCTTCTTCGCGGCCGGCGAGATCGCCCGCCACCATGTGTACGGCTACACCGGCGTGCTGACGGTGTTCGTCACCGACTGAGCCCGCCGCCCGGGCTTCTTCAGCCCTTGGCGAAGGCGAATTCCACCTCGGGCGAGAGCCCGCTCACGATGCGTGCGATCGACTTGCCCGCGCCGCAGGTGTTGACCCAGCCCTGCGCACCGGGCGCCGCGTTGAGGAACAGGTTGCGCAGCGGCGTGCGGCCGATCAGCGGCATGCCGCTGGCGCTGCGCGCGTGCAGCGTGCTGGAGAACTCGGCGCGCGACGGGTCGACCACGCCCGGCAGCAGCGTCTCGACCCGCGCCAGCATGCGCGCGAAATGCGTGGAGTCGGGCAGGTCCTGTGCGTCGGTGGCCAGGCGCACCGTGCAGCACACACGCAGGCGCTCGCCCTCGGGCGTCTCGATGCGCCGGATGCGCAGGCGCTCGTGGCGGTCGTTGAGCATCACCTGCGGCGCGCCCGCCATGTCCTGGATCGGCAGCACGATGCTGTACTCGCGCATGCGGCGCATCGGCATCGCGATGCCCAGCGCCTGCGCGTGCGGCACGCTGCCGGTGCCCAGCGCCAGCACATAGGCGTCGGCGCGCAGCATGCTGCGCTCGCCGTCGAGGTTGGCGAGCTCCACATGGTCGATGCGGCCGTCGCGCGCATGCAGCTTGACCACCGAGTGGTTCATCAGGAAGCGCACGCCGGCGGCGCGGCACATGAAGGCCAGGCTGGCCGCGAAGGCCGCGGGGTCGCGCGAGGTGTCCTCGGGCGTGAAGGCGGCGCCGGCGAGCTGGCCGTGCAGGTGCTGCAGCGAGGGTTCGATGCCGATGGCCTGTTCGGGCGACAGCAGCTGCAGCGAGCAGCCCAGCGCCTGCAGCCGGCGCACGCTGTGCGTGAAGGCCTCGAAGGCCTTGGCATCGGTGTAGACGCGCATCCATCCGGCGCTGCGCAGGTCCTGCGAGACGCCGGCTTCCTTGCGCAGTTCGTGCACCGTCTCCCGGCTGTAGGTGGCCAGGCGCACCATGTGTTCCAGGCGCGTGGCCGGCCGCTGGCGCACGCCCGTCAGGTAGCCGGACACGCGGTGCAGCCGGCGGCGCAGTCCGTCGATCGCGGTGCGGCACAGGCTGCGCGCGGGCGGGGGCGCCAGCGGCGGGCGCGAGGGCGCGCTCGCCATGCCCCGAGCCTTGGCGGCGGGCGCCGCATGGCGGTCGATCACCGTGACCTCGTGGCCCAGCTGCTGGAGGTAGTAAGCCGAGGCGACGCCGAGAAGACCGCCGCCCAGAACGATCACGCGCATGGTCCGGTTCCTTGTGGGAAGGCACAAACGGCGGACCGGCGCACGCTGTCGTGCACGCCCGGCCCGGGGTTCAGGTTGCCGCTCCCTCTGTCCTGGGTACCTGAGAGATTCGCCCGTTGCGCCCTGCAACGGGTTTGCTCCTTCGGTGCATCGCGCGGGGGCGATGGCTCTTCAGACGGCGAATCGAAACGAGGCAGTCGTCGAACCGGCAGGGCGGTTCACCTCGGCGTTCATGGGAGTTTGCGCGTGCGGTGGGGCCCGTGGGCCCTCTTTTCTGCAGAAATAGGAGTTTACCCGTCTTGACAAATTCAATAAATATGTAATCGATACTCATCAAGATATGCGGGTGAATATGCGGCATCGGCGCCACAGACCCGTTTTTCAGTTCCGGCGCAGGCGGGTGAAGGCCTCGAATTCCCAGTTGCGCATGCCCAGCAGCAGCGTATAGCCCTCCCGGTCGTCGGGCGACAGCTTCTGGTCGGTCTGGTGCTGCTGCGCGAAATCCTGCGCCACGCGCTGCAGCCGTTCGAGGAAGGAGGGCGCCAGCGCCCGGCTGATCGAGCCGTGCACCAGCAGCAGCCCCTCGGCCGGCCCGTCGAAGCCGCCGCTGTAATAGTCGAGCACCACGTTGTCGCGGAAGAAGTTCATCACCGGTCCGTGCGGGCGCCAGCGGAAGGTCTTGGCCAGCTTGAGCCGGTAGCGGTTGAGCGGCCGCAGCTCGATGATGCCGATGCGGTCGAGCTGGGCGAAGCAGGCGATGCACTCGGCCTCGCTCAGGCGGTAGGCGCCGACGATCTGCTCCAGCGTCCACTGGCTCAGCACGCTGATCGCGACCAGGATCAGCTTCTTGTCGCGCACCACGGCCTTTTCCTGCTCGAGCGTGAGTTCGCGCAGCAGCGGCTGGGCGTCGGCCACGCGGCGCGCGAGCTCGGCGAAATCCATCTTGAGCGCGCGGCAGATCGCGTCGACCCGGCTCAGCGGCATGTCGGACTTGGCCAGCATGCGCTTGACGCTGGACTCCGCCATGCCCAGCGACCGGGCCAGGTCGGCATAGGTCATGCGGGCGTTCTTGAGTTCGTTCTTCAGGGCCTGAACCAGATCGACGGTGGTGCTCATGGGCAGTAGGGTATTGCAAGACGATACCGATCGGATGCGATCGGCGGACCGTATCGATTTTCGATGCCAATGCACGGGTGCGGGCGCCTAGATTCGCGCCATGAACCGAACGCCTCCCCGTTTCCCGGCCACGCTCGACCCCCGCGAGCGCGTACTTCTGGCCGCCCTGCTGCTCGGCGTGCTCGCCGCCTGCCTGGGCCCCGCGCTGCCCGATCCGATGGCCGGCACCGGCTTTGCCGACGGCCGCGGTTGGCGGGGCCTGCCCCATGCGATGGACGTGCTGAGCAACCTGCCGTTCGCGGTGCTGGGCGTCTGGGGGCTGCTCCGGCTGCGCCGCCTCGACGGGGCGTCGGCCGGCACGGCCGCGGTGCGGCGCTGTGCCAGGCTTTTCTTTGTTGGCCTGGTCTTGACCGCGTTCGGCTCGGCCTTCTACCACCTGCATCCCGATGCGCTGCGGCTGACGGCCGACCGCCTGGGCATGGCCGTCGCCTTCGCCGGCATGGTCGGGCTGGCGGTCAGCGAGCGCATCGGCCGCCGGGTCGCCTGGCCGGTGGCCTGCGGCATGCTGGTGGCAGGGCTGCTGGCGCTGGCGGCCTGCCACCTGCGCGGCAACGTGCTGCCCTGGGCCGTGCTGCAGTTCGGCGGGATGGCGCTGGTGCTCGGCCTGGCGCTGCTGCGGCCGGTGCCGGGCGCGCTCGGCCTGAAGCTCGGCGCGGTCATCTGCTGCTACGGCGTGGCCAAGCTGCTGGAGCTGGGCGATGACGCGATCTACCAGGCGACCGGGCAGCTGGTGTCGGGCCACAGCCTCAAGCATCTGGCCGCGGCCTGCGCAGGCTGGCCCGCATTGCAGATGCTGCGGGCCCTTCGGCCGCCGGCCCCTGCGGCACAATCCACGCGCAGCCGCCTCGCCGGCCTAAGGGGCCCCAACGGGACATTCGAATGACAACATCCGCCATGGCATCCGATGCCCACGCCAACCAGTTCGCCCTGCTGAAGCAGCGGCGTTTCGCGCCCTTCTTCTGGACGCAGTTCGCGGGCGCGGCCAACGACAACCTGTTCAAGTTCGCCTTCACCGTGATGGTGACCTACCAGCTGCAGGTCAGCTGGATGCCGCCCGCCATGGCGGGCCTGGTGATCGGGGCGCTGTTCATCCTGCCCTTCCTGCTGTTCTCGGCCACGGCCGGCCAGCTCACCGACAAGTACGACAAGACCACGATCATCCGTTTCGTGAAGAACCTCGAGATCGCGATCATGGTGCTCGCGGCCTGGGGCTTCTTCCGCGCCGATCCGGTGGTGCTGCTGGCCTGCGTGTTCCTCATGGGCCTGCACTCCACGCTGTTCGGGCCGGTCAAGTTCGCCTACCTGCCGCAGGTGCTGGCGGCGCGCGAACTCACCGGCGGCAACGGCATGGTCGAGATGGGCACCTTCGTCGCCATCCTGCTGGGCCAGGTGGCGGGCGGCCTGCTGGTGGCGCTGCCCCAGATCGGCCACACGAGCGTGGCCGTGGCCTGCGTGCTGCTGGCGCTGGTCGGCCGTGGCGTCGCGCAGGCCATTCCGAGGGCGCCGGCCACCGACCCGCAGCTGGTCGTCAACTGGAACCCCATCAGCGAGACCTGGCGCAACCTCAAGCTCGCGCGCGGCAACATCGTGGTGTTCCGCTCGCTGCTGGGCATCTCGTGGATGTGGTTCTTCGGCGCGGTCTTCCTGAGCCAGTTCCCCAGCTTCGCCAAGGAGGTGCTGCACGGCAACGAGCAGGTCGCCTCGCTGCTGCTGGTGGTGTTCTCGGTCGGCATCGGCATCGGCTCGCTGCTGTGCGAGACGCTGAGCCGGCGCCAGGTCGAGATCGGCCTGGTGCCGCTGGGCGCGATCGGCATGAGCGTCTTCGCGATCGACCTGTACTTCGCCTCGCGCGGCCTGCCGGCCGGGCCCGAGATGGGGCTGGGCGCCTTCCTCGCGCAGTCGGCGCACTGGCGCGTGATGGCCGACCTCGGCCTGCTGTCGCTGTTCGCCGGGCTCTACAGCGTGCCGATGTATGCGCTGATCCAGCTGCGCAGCCAGCCCACGCACCGCGCGCGCATCATCGCGGCCAACAACATCCTCAATGCGCTGTTCATGATCGCGAGCTCGGTCATCGCCGGTGCCTTGCTCGGGGCCGGCTTCACCATCCCGCAGATCTTCCTGTTCACCGGCATCGCCAACGCGCTGGTGGCCTTCTACATCTTCCTGTTGGTGCCCGAGTACCTGCTGCGCTTCGTGGCCTGGGTGCTGTCGCGCTTCGTCTACCGCTTCAAGATCGAAGGCGACGAGCACATCCCGACCGAGGGCCCGGCCGTGCTGGTGTGCAACCACGTGAGCTTCATCGACGCGGTGCTGCTGATGGCGGCCAGCCCGCGGCCGATCCGTTTCATCATGGACCACCGGATCTTCCGCGTGCCGGTGCTGGGCTGGCTGTTCCGGCTGGCCAAGGCGATCCCGATCGCGTCGCAGAAGGACGACCCCGCGGCCTACGAGCGCGCGTTCGCGCAGGCCGTCGAGGTGCTGCGCGAAGGCGACCTGCTGGCCATCTTCCCCGAGGGCGCGATCACCAGCGACGGCGCCCTGCAGCCCTTCAAGGGCGGCGTCATGAAGATCCTCGCCGGCGCGCGCGCCGCAGGCGTCGAGCCGCCGGTGATCCCGATGGCGCTGACCAACCTCTGGGGTTCCTTCTTCAGCCGCGTCGAGGTGCGCGAGGGCAAGAACGTGGCGATGGTGCAGCCCTTCCGCCGCGGTCTGTTCAGCCGGGTCGGTCTGCACGTGGGCGCGGTGGTGGCGGCGGCGGAAGCGACGCCCGAACTGCTCCAGTCGCGCGTGAGCGGGCTGCTTTCGGCCTGATGGCGGGGCTGCTCGACACCGTTCCCGCGGACGCCTGGCACGCCTTCACCTGGCTGGGCGACAGCGCGCTGATGCTGCCGCTGTCGCTGCTGATCGCGCTGGGCCTGCTGTTGTCGCGCGACGGGCGCCGCGCCGCGTTCGCCTGGTGCCTGGCCTTCGGCGCGGGCAGCGGATTGATCCTGCTGAGCAAGCTGGCCTTCCTGGGCTGGGGCATCGGCAGCGCGCGCTGGGACTTCACCGGCTTCAGCGGCCATACGGCGATCGGCACCAGCGTGTGGTCGGCGCTGCTGTGGCTGGCCTGCGCGCGCGGCTCGGCGCGCGCCCGTGCGCTCGCGCTGGGCGCCGGCTGGTGCCTGGGCGCGGCCATCGGCGTGTCGCGGCTGGCCCTGCATGCGCACTCGGTGTCCGAGGTGGCGGCGGGCCTGCTGCTGGGCATGGCGGTCAGCCTCGGCTTCGTGGGGCTGGCGCGCCGCCACGCGCCGCCGCGGCTGCCCTGGGTCGCCTGGCTGGGCGGGCTGCTGCTGCCCCTGCTGTTCCTGTCGCCGGGCCGGCCGGCGCCGACACAGGGCCTGCTCGAAACCATGGCCGTCCGGCTTGCGGGCATCGAGCGGCCCTTCACGCGCAGCGATCTCCAGGCGCTCTGAGCCGGCGGTATTTCACGAAAAGTATCGAATATCGGTACTCCCGGCCTCCTGGCGGGGAACCGGTGCATCGATTCGCCCCTCCATGGGCGGTGCCCGGCCATCATTCGGGCTCCTTTTCCTTCCTCTTCGTTTTCGAAAGTCACTCATGAACAAACAACGGGTCCTGAGCTGGATGAGCGCCGGCGCGATCGTCGTGTCGCTGCTCGCTCCCCTGTCGGTGCATGCGCAGAGCGAAACCTCGGCAGCACTGTCCCTGATGCCCGTGGCCTCGGTGGTGGGCGCCGCCTCGGCCGCCGGCGGCGCGGTCGGCGCATCGGTCGCGTTGCCGGCCGCGCTGTCGGTCGGCGGCTCGGTGCTCACGGTGGTCGCGGTCGAGGCCTCGGTCGACGGCATCACCTACGTGCTGGCGCGGGCTTCCGACGGTGCGCGCGCCAGCGTCCGGGTGGCGGGCCACGCGGTGGGGGGCGCTTCGATGGTGGTCGGCACGGCGGTGACGGTCAGCGTGATCGCTTCGGGTGTGGTGCTCTCGGCCGCTGGCGAGGTGCTGGCCTTCGTGCCCAACGCCATCGGCCGCGCGCTGCTGCACAACGAGAGGCTGGTGTGAATTCGCGGATGAGCGATCTCTACAGCCTTGACGAGGAGGCCCGCGCGCCGCGCTGGCGGCGCAACCTGAAGACGGCGCTGCGCATCCTGGCGCTGGCATCGGTGGTGTGCCTGGCCGGGGCCTTTCTCTTCCCCATGCAGGCGCATGCGGGACGGTCCTGCGAACAGGCCCGTCCGAGCCCGGACAACGTGATCAAGGGCATGCAGCTGGCCGAGCGCACCTCGCAGGCGCTGGACGCGAGCGGCGCACGCGTCGTGCTGCTGGCCCGTGCCGGCCAGGACCTCACGCGCTACGGCCTGCAGTGGTCGCACCTGGGCCTGGCCTACAAGACCGAGGACGGCCCCTGGCGCGTGGCGCACAAGCTCAACCAGTGCGGCACCGCCGTCGCCGGCGTGTACCGCCAGGGCCTGGGCGAGTTCTTCCTCGACGACCCGTGGCGCTACCGGGCCGCCTGGGCGGTGCCCATGCCGGCCGTGCAGGCGCAACTGTTGGCGCTGCTGGAAGCGCCGAGCGACAGCCTGGTGCGGCTGCACACCCCGGCCTACAGCATCGTGAGCTATGCCTGGGCACAGAAGTACCAGCAGTCCAACCAGTGGGCGCTGGAGACGCTGGCCGCCGCGATGGAGCCCGGCACCATCCGCACGCGCGCGCAGGCCCAGGCCTGGCTGCAGTTCAAGGGCTACGAGCCGGGCGTGCTGGCGCTGGGCCCGCTCACGCGGCTGGGCGGGCGGGTCAGCAAGGCCAACGTGGCTTTCGACGACCATCCCAACGACAAGCGTTTCTCGGACCGCATCGAGACCATCACGGCCGATTCGGTGTTCGTCTGGCTGCAGCGCAGCGGGCTCGGTGCGGCACCGGTCACACTGGCCCTCTGAGCCCTGTTCACATCGCCTGAAGGAAAAAGAATGAGCAAATCCCTGCGTCTCTCGGAGAAGTGGTTCCGTCGCGGCCTGTGGGTCGTGGCGCTGGTGTTCGCCGGCTTCCTGATCGGGCTCGGCGGCACGCTGGTGAACGACCTGCCGCGGGTCGAGCGCACGCTGCAGACCGACGACTTCATCGACCGCGCCGCGGCCGATCCGCTGCGGGCCGGCGTGCGCGAGGCCGAGCGCATCGAGCAGCAGGCGGCCAGCGCGCTCGAACAGGCCGAACTCCAGCGCAGCGCCGCCGCGCAGAGCAGCCGCAGCGCGCGCGAGACCTTCGGCAACTGGATCGCCACGCGCCGCGCCACCGCGCAGCCCGACCAGGACACCGAGCTCATCGCCCGCACCCGCGCGCTGGATGCGCTCAAGGCCCGGGAGGACGCGGCGCAGCAGAAGGTCGAGGCACAGCAGCAGGTGGCGCTCGACGCGCGCCAGGCCCAGGAGGCCGCGCAGCGCAAGCTGGCAGTGCTCGAGTACGACGCCGAGCAGCGGCTGCTGGCCGAGTACCGTCGCGTCGAACTGCGCGTGTTCGGCTACCGGCTCGCGCTGACGCTGCCGCTGCTGCTGATCGCGGGCTGGCTGTTCGTGAAGAAGCGCAAGAGCACCTACTGGCCCTTCGTCTGGGGTTTCATCTTCTTCGCGCTGTTCGCCTTCTTCGTCGAGCTCGTGCCCTACCTGCCCAGCTACGGCGGCTATGTGCGCTACATCGTGGGCATCGTGATCACCGTGCTGGTGGGGCGCTACGCGATCGTCGGGCTCAACCGCTACCTCGCGCGCCAGAAGCTGGCCGAGGCCCAGCCCGACATCGTGCGCCGCGAGGAACTCAGCTACGACACCGCGCTGACCCGGCTGGCCAAGAGCGTGTGCCCGGGCTGCGAGCGGCCGGTCGACCTGAAGAACGCCGAGATCGACTTCTGCCCGCACTGCGGCATCGGCCTGTTCGACCACTGCGGCACCTGCGATGCGCGCAAGAGCGCGTTCTCGAAGTTCTGCCATGCCTGCGGGACTTCCGCACATCCCACCGCGCGATCGCAAGGGGAACCGTTGGCCGGGGCCGCGCCCGCGTGATAGAAGCGGGAGCGGCGCCTCGCGCGCCCACTTTCAGTGGTCCGTTCAACTCCCAAGGAATCCCATGAGCATCTTCGGCAGCATCCTCTCCAAGATCTTCCCGTCGGCCCAGGCCGCGCCGGCCCCGGCCCCCGCGCCCGCACCGGCCGCTGCCGGCGCACCCGCGGTCGCGGCGCCGCCGCCGGCCATTCCGCTGGGCGACGTGGCCGCCGTGCTCGACGCGATGCCCGGCGCCGCCAGCCTCAACTGGCGCACCTCCATCGTCGACCTCATGAAGCTGCTCGGCCTCGACAGCAGCCTGGCCGCGCGCAAGGAGCTGGCGGCCGAACTGAGCTACGGCCAGGACACCAGCGACAGCGCCAAGATGAACATCTGGCTGCATCGCCAGGTCATGACCAAGCTGGCCGCCAACGGCGGCACCGTGCCGGTCGAACTGCGCGACTGATCGGCCGCATCCGCGTCCTCTGCGAAGCCCGGCATGGCCGGGCTTTTTTCATGCGCGCCGGAATGGAAGGTCTGGTCCGACATCGCTGGCGCGCGATGGCGTCTAAGGTGAAGCCACGGTGTCGCCCGGCATCGCACGCAATCAGACAGAAGGAGATCGATCGATGGCCTACACCTTGACCCAAGCCCGCGGCCTGCTCACCGCAGCCGAGCTGAGTCTGTTCGACCAGAGCCGCGCCGCCCCGATCAAGGACCTGACCCTGGCGCGCCTGCGCGGGAAGGTGACACGCGCACGTGCACTGCGCGACAAGTACCGGGACCTCTACCGACGCCAGACCGTGGCCACGCGCGGCACGCCCGCGAGCAAGCGCTCGGCCGTCGGGGGCGACAACGAGCGCACCGGCCGCAAGGCCGAGGTCTTCGCCGAGGTGCTCGGGCGTTTCGAGGATCGGCTGACGCTGCTCGAAGGGCGTGCCGAACGTGAGGCCGGCAAGGCCGCGCCGGCGAAGAAGACTGCGCGATCGACGGCCGTGACGGCGCCCAAGGCCCCGGCCAAGAAGGCGGTCGCGAAGAAGGTCGTCGCCAAGAAGGCCAAGCCCGTGCGCCTCAAGACCGCGGTCAAGAAGGCGCTGAAGCTCAAGCAGGCGGCCGTGGGCCATGGGTCGTCGGACACGCGTTCGGCCAAGGCGCCCGCAGCGCAATCGCCGCTGGGCGCGGCCGCCGCCGGTGCGCCGCAGCAGACCGCGCCGCTCGACATCCCCGCGCGGGCCGCACGCCGCAATCCCCTGAAGGAAAGCGCGGCCGGCATCGCGCTGCATGCACATGCCGGCTCGCAGACCCGGCGCGCGCAGGGCAAGCGCGACAGCCGCTGAGGCCTGCCGTGCAGCGGCTCAGACGCCGCGCGCCCGCTCGGCCTTGAACCGCGCGCGGAATTCGGTGAAGCGCCCGGCGTCGAGCGCTTCGCGGATCTCGCGCATCAGGTTCAGGTAGTAGTGCAGGTTGTGGATGGTGCACAGCATCGGGCCGAGCATTTCGCCGCAGCGGTCGAGGTGGTGCAGGTAGGCGCGGCTGAAACCTTCGCGGCCGCCGTCGTTCCACGACACGCCCGAGGTGCCCGCGCAGGCGTGGCAGGTGCAACTCGGGTCGACCGGCTGCGGGTCGCTCTTGTGGCGCGCGTTGCGCATCTTGAGGTCGCCGAAGCGGGTGAACATCGTGCCGTTGCGCGCATTGCGCGTGGGCATCACGCAGTCGAACATGTCGACGCCGTCGGCCACGCCCTGCACCAGGTCCTCGGGCGTGCCCACGCCCATCAGGTAGCGCGGCTTGTGGGCCGGCAGCCGGTGCGGCGTGTGGCCCATGATGTGCAGCATTTCGGCCTTGGGCTCGCCCACGCTCACGCCGCCGATGGCATAGCCTGGGAAATCCATCTCGACCAGCGCGGCCAGCGACTCCTCGCGCAGGTTCTCGAACATGCCGCCCTGCACGATGCCGAACAGCGCGTTCGGGTTCTCCAGCTTCTCGAACTCGGCCTGGCAGCGCTTGGCCCAGCGCAGGCTCAGCTCCATCGAGGTGCGGGCCTCGGCCTCGGTCGTGATGTGGCCGTTGGTGTCGTAGGGCGTGCACTCGTCGAACTGCATGACGATGTCGCTGTTGAGGATGGTCTGGATCTGCATCGAGACCTCGGGCGTGAGGAACAGCTTGTCGCCGTTGACCGGCGAGGCGAACTTCACGCCTTCCTCGCTGATCTTGCGCATCGCGCCCAGCGACCAGACCTGGAAGCCGCCCGAGTCGGTGAGGATGGGCTTGTCCCATTTCTCGAAGCCGTGCAGCCCGCCGAAGCTGGCCATCACGTCGAGGCCGGGCCGCATCCAGAGGTGGAAGGTGTTGCCCAGGATGATCTGCGCGCCCATCTCCTCGAGGCTGCGCGGCATCACGCCCTTCACGGTGCCGTAGGTGCCCACGGGCATGAAGATCGGCGTCTGCACCTTGCCGTGGTTGAGCGTGAGCGTGCCGCGGCGTGCGTGGCTGTCGGGGTCGGTCTGGAGAAGTTCGAAGTTCAGCATCAGGATTTGGAAAAGTATTTGACGCCGGGCAGTCCGTCGAAGTGCGCGTCCTGGGTCCAGAGCGTGGCGCTGCGCATCTGCGCAGTGGCATAGATCAGGCTGTCGGCAAAAGGCAGGCCGTTGTCTGCAGCCCCCAGACACAGGGCGGCGTCAAGCGCCACCACGTCGCCCTGCTGCATGTAGGCTGCAGCGCGCGATGCGATGGATGCATCGCGAATGCGACGCAGGGTTTTGTAGACCTCGTACAGGGTCACGACCGGAACGATCAGCAGGCTGGGGTCGGCTGCTGCGGCTTGATAGAGCTTTGCGCGATCCGTGGCGCCGAAGACTTCGAGCCAGCAAGACGAATCCAGAACCAGAGGCCCGACCGGCGCCTTGACGGAAGTGCGCGCCATCAGAAGCGTTCGGGATCGTCGACGATGTCCGTCGGAATGCCGCGCAACTCGGCTTGCAGCTCCTCCAACGTCGGGACGGGGATCAACTCGATGGCCTTGCCATGGCGCACGACGCTGAATCGCGCGCCCGGTTCGATGGCCATCTGCTCGCGGATGGCTTGCGGAATGACCACCTGGAATTTGGATGAAACTGTGACGGTTGGCATATCGATCCCTGCTTGGTAAGCGGAATTATATCGATCGTCACTTTGGGGTGTTTGCACGCGCCAGCAGCATGGCATCGCCATAGCTGAAGAAGCGGTAGCGGTGCTCGATCGCGTGCGCATAGAGCGCCATCACGCGCTCGTAGCCGGCCAGCGCGCTCACCAGCATCATCAGCGTGCTCTTGGGCAGGTGGAAGTTGGTCAGCAGCAGGTCGACGTGCGCGAAGGCGAAGCCCGGCGTGATGAAGATGCGGGTGTCGCCCGAGGCTTCGCCGCTTTTGGCCCACGATTCGAGCGTGCGCACGGTGGTGGTGCCGACCGCGACCACACGGCCGCCGCGGGCCTTGCATTCGGCGATCGCGCGTTGCGTGGCTTCGGGCACGTCGTAGCGCTCGGCATGCATGGTGTGCTCGGCGATGTTCTCGGTCTTCACGGGCTGGAAGGTGCCGGCGCCCACATGCAGCGTCACGTTGGCGCGCTGCACGCCGCGCGCTTCGAGCTGGGCCAGCAGGCCTTCGTCGAAGTGCAGCGCGGCGGTCGGCGCGGCCACCGCGCCGGGCACGCGCGCGAACACGGTCTGGTAGCGGCTCTCGTCCTCGGCCGAATCGCTGTGTTCGATGTAGGGCGGCAGCGGCACGTGGCCGCAGCGCGCCATCAGCGCATAGGGGTCTTCGCCGGCCGCGCTCTCGAAGGCGAAGCGGAACAGCGCGCCGTCGTCCTCGGGCCAGCGGCCGAGCAGGGTGGCGGTGAAGCCGCCGACCATCTGCAGCACGGTGCCCACGGGCGGCTTCTTGCTGACCTTCATGTGGGCCACGACTTCCTGGCCGGTCAGCACACGCTCGACCAGCAGCTCGAGCTTGCCGCCGGTCGGCTTCTCGCCGAACAGCCGGGCCTTGACCACGCGGGTGTCGTTGAAGACCAGCAGGTCGCCGCTGCGCAGCAGGCCGGGCAGGTCGCGGAAGATGCGGTCGACCGGTGCCGCGCCCGTGCCGTCGAGCAGGCGGGACGAGGTGCGTTCGGTGGCCGGGTGTTGTGCCACCAGGTCGGGCGGCAGGTCGAAATCGAAATCGGAGAGCGTGAAGGCGCGCATGGTGCTTGAGGGCCGGACGGGCCCGTGCCAAGGAGGCATGGGGAGAGGAAAGGGGAAGGCGGCTGGAATTGTCCCATGCCAGGAAACAGGGCATCGAAACGGGGGCATGGCGCCCGGTGGCCGAGGCAGAATCGACGCATGCCTGATTCCCTTGCCGCGCGTCTCTCACACCAGCCCGGCCCCTCCGAAGGTGAACTCTTCAAGAAGATCCTCGGGCGCAGATGGCAGGGCCTGCATCCCGACATCCGGCGGCGCTTCGACAAGAACCCGTCGCCGGGCCAGGCGCTGCATTACCGGGGCGCACTCAGCGAACTGCGCTGCTCGCGTTTCGGCAGGCTGCTTGGCCACCTGACGCAGCCGCTGATCCAGGGCGCGCTGATTCCCTACAGCGACGCCGACTTTCCGGTCGAGATCCAAGTCTACGCCAGGCCGAACGACCCGGCCATCTACAAGCAGCGCATCTACCGGCTGCATGGCCGCAAGCCGATCCAGTTCACCAGCTTCATGCGCGAGAGCGCGCGCGGCGAGGTGCTGGAGTACGTGGGCATGGGCTTGGGCATGAAGCTGGTGCTGAGCGTGGAGGACAACGGCAGCCTGCATTTCCAGAGCGACGGCTACTTCTGGGACGTGTTCGGCTGGCGCATCCCGCTGCCCGGCCTGCTCACGCCCGGCAAGACCTTCCTCTGGCACCACAACGAGACGCCGGAGCGCTTCAACATCCGCATCGAGATCCGGCACTGGCTGATGGGGACCACCTTCACCCAGGTCGGCGTGTTCGAGGAAGTGGCCGCGCCGCAGGCGGTGGCCGCATGACCCTTGACACCCACCTGCTGGCGCTGCAGCTCATGGCCGCCCAGGGTGTGATGGGCGCGTTCGACACGCTCTATCACCACGAAGGCACAGAAGCGCTGGCGCAGCGCAACAGCGCGCGGCGCGAGCTGTCCATCCACGCGCTGCGCTCCACTGTCTACTGCGCGATGTTCATCGGGCTGTCGTCGTGGGCCTGGCATGGCGCGTGGGCCGGGGTGCTGCTGGCGGTGTTCGGCGTCGAGATCGTGCTCACGCTGTGGGACTTCGTGGTGGAAGACGGCAGCCGCCTGCTGCCACCCACCGAGCGCGTCACGCACACGGTGCTGGCCATCAATGCCGGCGCGTTCATCGCGCTGCTGGCTATGAACGCGGCGGACTGGGCGGCACAACCCACGGCCTTGGTGTGGCAGCCGCAAGGCTGGCTCGGCGCCTTCCTTGCGCTGTGCGGCGTGGGTGTCGGTCTCTCGGGGCTGCGCGACGGGTTGGCGGCACGCGCGCTGTTCCGCCGCACCGCGCAGGAGGAACAGCGCGCGGTCGACGCACCGGTGCGCTTCGGCACCCAAGCGCAGCGCGTGCTGGTGACCGGCGGCACCGGCTTCATCGGCCAGATCCTGGTGCGCCACCTGCTGGCCGACGGCCATGCGGTGACGGTCTGGACGCGCGATGCGCGCGCGGCCGCCTGGGGCTTCGGCGGCGCGGTGCGCTGCGTGCAGGCGCTCGAGCAGATCCCGGCGACGGACGATGTCGACGTGGTCATCAACCTGGCCGGCGCGCGCATCCTCGGCCCGCGCTGGAGCGAGCGGCGCCAGCGCCAGCTGATACAAAGCCGCGCCGGCCTGACGAACACGCTGGTCGCGTGGATCGCCACGCGCCCGCGCAAGCCCTGGTTGCTGCTGTCGGGCTCGGCCATCGGCTACTACGGCGTGCAGCCGCAGGGCGACGCCACCGAACTGGCCGAAGAGGCACCGCCGCAGGCCGTCTTCATGTCGACGCTGTGCCAGGGCTGGGAGCAGGCGGCGCGGGGTGCCGTGGCGCATGGTGTGCACGTGGCCTGCATGCGCTTCGGCTTCGTGCTGGGCCACCAGGGCTCGCTGCCGCAATTGCTGCTGCCGGTGGCGCTCGGCATGGGCGGGCGCCTGGGCAGCGGACGGCAGTGGCTGTCGTGGGTGCATGTGCACGACCTGATCCGCGCCATGGCCCATGTGTGGACGCTGACCGAACAACAGGAGGCCGCCGACGGTGCGGCCGCGCAGGCCTTCAACGTCACCGCGCCCGGCGCGATCACGCAGGAAGAGTTCACCCGCACGGCGGCCAGCGTGATGCACCGTCCCTGCTGGATGCCGACGCCCGCCGCGCCGGTCAGGCTGCTTCTGGGCGAGCAGGCCGACCTGCTGCTCGAGGGCCAGCGCGTGGTGCCCGCGCGCCTGCTGCAGACCGGCTTCCGCTTCACCTTTCCCGATGCGCGCAGTGCCTTGACGGACCTTTGCCGCCCGCGCTAGAAGCCCCTCCGTGCCCGCCAAGAAAGTTCCATCCCCCGCCACCGCCGCAAGCGCGCCTGCGCCCGCGCCCGCAGGTCCGCCCGGTACCGGCCTGAGCCTGGTGCAGCGTGCCTTGCGCAAGCTGGGCCTGGTGCGCGACATCGACTTCGCGCTCTACCTGCCGATGCGCTACGAGGACGAGACGCGCATCGTGCGCATCGCCGACCTGCGCGAGGGCGACCTGGGCCAGTTCGAGGCCGTGGTGACCGAGAGCGAGGTGAGCTACCGCCCGCGCCGCCAGCTGGTGGTGACGGTCGACGACGGCAGCGACACCTGCCAGCTGCGCTTCTTCAACTTCTATCCCTCGCAGCAGAAGCAGCTCGCGGTCGGCGCCAGGGTGCGCGTGCGCGGCGAGATGCGCGGCGGCTTCATCGGGCGGCAGATGCTGCATCCCACGATCAAGGCCGCGGGCACCGCACTGCCCAGCGCGCTCACGCCCATCTACCCGACCGTGGCCGGCCTCGCGCAGCCGGTGCTGCGGCGCGAGGTGCGCTCGGGCCTGGCGCGCGCGGTGCTCGACGAGACCATCCCGGTGCAGATCGGCCTGCGCGGCGCCTGGGACCTGCGCGCCTCGCTGAGCTTCCTGCACTACCCGACGCCCGACGTGTCGATGGCCGCGCTCGAAGACCACAGCCACCCGGCCTGGCAGCGCATCAAGGCCGAGGAGCTGCTCGCGCAGCAGCTCTCGCAGCTGCAGGCCCGATTGGAGCGCGCAGCCCAGCGCGCGCCGAGGCTGCCTTCGTCGGCCGAGCCGCTGGCCAGCTCGCTGCATGCGCAGCTGCTCGCGGTGCTTCCCTTCGGCCTGACCGGTGCGCAGCGGCGCGTGGGCGAAGAAATCACGCACGACCTCGGCCGCGAGATCCCGATGCACCGGCTGCTACAGGGCGACGTGGGCTCGGGCAAGACCGTGGTGGCCGCGCTCGCGGCGGCGCGCGCCATCGACGCGGGCTTCCAGTGCGCGCTGATGGCGCCGACCGAGATCCTCGCGGCCCAGCACTTCGGCAAGCTGGTGGGCTGGCTCGACCCGCTGCTGGCCGCGCGCGGCCTGCGGGTGGCCTGGCTCACCGGCAGCCAGAAGAAGAAGGAGCGCGACCAGATGTCGGCCGCGGTCGAGAGCGGCGAGGCCGCGCTGGTCATCGGCACCCATGCCGTGATCTCGGAGAAGGTGCGCTTCAAGAAGCTCGCGCTGGCGCTGATCGACGAGCAGCACCGATTCGGCGTCGCGCAGCGGCTTGCGCTGAGAGGCAAGGCCGGCGGTGACCTCGAGCCCCACCTGCTGATGATGAGCGCGACGCCCATCCCGCGCACCCTGGCGATGAGCTATTACGCCGACCTCGACGTCTCCACGCTCGACGAGCTGCCGCCGGGCCGCACGCCCATCGTGACCAAGCTGGTGGCCGAGCACCGGCGCGACGAGGTCATCGACCGCATCCAGTCGCAGATCGCGCAGGGCCGGCAGGTCTACTGGGTCTGCCCGCTGATCGAGGAGAGCGAGGCGGTCGACCTGCGCAACGCCACCGAAACCCGCGACGAGCTGGCCGGCACGCTGGGCGATGCGGTCCATGTCGGCCTGCTGCATTCGCGCATGCCCACGGCCGAGAAGGCGGCGGTGATGGCGGCCTTCACGGCCAACGAAATCCAGGTGCTGGTCAGCACCACGGTGATCGAGGTAGGGGTCGACGTGCCCAACGCTTCGCTGATGGTGATCGAGCATGCCGAGCGCTTCGGCCTGTCGCAGCTGCACCAGCTGCGCGGCCGCGTGGGGCGCGGCGCCGCGGCCTCGGCCTGCGTGCTGCTCTACGCGCCAGGCGACAGCGGCCGCGTGGGCGAGACGGCGCGCGCACGGCTCAAGGCCATGGCCGAAACCAGCGACGGCTTCGAGATCGCGCGGCGCGACCTCGAGATCCGCGGGCCCGGCGAATTCCTCGGCGCACGGCAGTCGGGCGCGCCGCTGCTGCGCTTCGCCGACCTCACGACCGATGTGCTGCTGCTCGACTGGGCGCGCGAGCTCGCACCGGTGATGCTCGAGAAGCACCCCGAACTGGCGCAGCGCCACATCGACCGCTGGCTGGGCACCAAGGCCGAATATCTGAAGGCCTGACTCAGCCCACGTCTTCGAACAGATCGAGCAGCCGGTCCAGCCCGCCTTCGTCGATGCGCACCATGGCCTGGGCGCGCACCGCGGGCTTGCCGTGGTAGGCCACCGACAGCCCGGCCGCGCCCAGCATCGGCAGGTCGTTGGCGCCGTCGCCCACCGCGATGGCCCGGGCCGGCGTGATGCCCAGCGCGCGGCAGCATTCGAGCAGCTTGTCCTTCTTGGCCTCGCCGTCGCAGACCTCGCCCCAGGGCTGGGCCAGCATGCGGCCGGTGAGTTTTCCGTCCTCGATCTCGAGCACGTTGGAGCGGGTGTCGTCGAGCTGCAGGCGCTCGCGCAGGCGGTCGGTGAAGAAGGTGAAGCCGCCGCTCAGCAGGATCACCCGCAGGCCGGCGCGCTGGCAGGTGGCGATCAGGTTCTCGGCGCCGGGGTTCAGGCGCAGGCGGTCGTACACGGTCTGCAGGGCCGACAGCGGCAGGCCGCGCAGCAGGGCCACGCGCTCGCGCAGGCTCGTCTTGTAGTCGGCGATCTCGCCGCGCATCGCGGCCTCGGTGAGGGCCGCGACCTCGGCGCCGCAGCCCGCGATCTCGGCCAGCGCGTCGACCGTCTCGAGGTCGATCAGCGTCGAGTCCATGTCGAAGGCGATCAGCCGGAAGTCCGACAGGCGCAGCGGGGCGGGGAGGGGGATGCGGAGCTTCATGGCGCGGTCCAGTGTTGCGTGCTCAGCCAGTCGACGAACTGCCGCGCCAGTGTGGCCGTCGGCCCCTCGCTGCGGTACAGCGCATAGACGCCGGAGGCCGGCAGGCGCGGTTCGGGGAACACCAGGCGCAGCCGGTCGGCCTGGATGTCTTCCTGCAGCAGGCACCAGGGCGCGAGCGCCAGGCCCAGGTCGTTCATGGCCGCCTGCATGCAGAGGAAGTGGTGATCGAACACCGGGCCCGGCAACTGGGCCGGCACGCGCACGCCGGCCAGCTCGAACCAGCGCGGCCAGCTCTCCTGGCTGCCGGCCGCCTGCAGCAGCGGATGACCCAGGCAGTCGGCCACGCCCGCGATGCGGTGGCGCTCGATGAAGCGCGGCGAGGCCACGGGCACCAGGTGGTCGTCGAGGCAGCGCACGCAGCTGTGCTCGGGGCGCTGCATGGGCATGCGGCGCACCAGCACGTCGCTGCCGGACTCGGCCTGGTCGAAGAACTGGCGGCCCAGCGTCGACAGCTGCACGTCGGCCTGCGGCGCCAGCGCCTGGAAACCGGCCAGGCGCGGGATCAGCCACTTCATCGCCAGCGAGGGCGTGGTGCACACGCGCAGCGTGCTGCGCTGGTGGGGCGACTTCAGCGCGGCGGTGGCGCTGGCGATGCGGTCCAGGCTGGCCTGCACCTCGGTGAAATAGTCGCGCGCATGCGGCAGCAGGCTCGCGCCGCGGGCTTCGCGCGCGAACAGCGGCTGACCCAGGTAGTCCTCCAGCAGGCGGATCTGCTGGCTGACGGCGCTGTGGGTGATGCTGAGTTCGTCGGCGGCCGTGGTGAAGTTGGCATGGCGCGCCGCCGCCTCGAAGGCGCGCAGCGCCTTCAACGGCGGCAGGCGTCGGGTCACCACCGGCGTGCCTTGGCGGACGGGCTGCTCTTCCTCATGCGTGCGATGCGCTTTCTTGTGTTCTGGGTTGCTTGCCGCCTTCGGCGGGGGGCTCGGCGCGCATCGTAGACCGGGAAGCCTGCAGAAAAACTAACCGCCGGCCCCAAAAAATACGGCTGGTGGCGGGGCAAGGGCGCCCCTAGCATCGCGCCTTCTTTCACTCTGATCCAGAGACATGGCTTCCATCACCATCGACAACGTCGTGAAGCAGTTCGCCCATCAGACGGTGCTGCAGAAGCTGTCGCTGCATGTGCCGGATGGCGCCTTCTACACCCTGCTGGGCCCGAGCGGCTGCGGCAAGACCACCTTGCTGCGCTGCATCGCGGGCTTCAACGAACCCGACGGCGGCCGCATCCTGTTCGACCAGGACGACGTGACCCGCGTGTCGACCCACCATCGCGACATCGGCATGGTGTTCCAGGACTACGCGCTGTTCCCCGACAAGACCGCCTTCGACAACCTGGCCTACGGGCTGCGCGCGCGCAAGGTGCCCAAGGCCGAGATCACGCGCCGCGTCAACGAGGCGCTGGACAAGGTGAGCCTGCTGGCGCTGGCCGACCGCTACCCGGCGCAGATGAGCGGCGGCCAGCGGCAGCGCGTCGCGCTGGCGCGCGCGCTGGTGATCCGCCCGCGCGTGCTGCTGATGGACGAGCCGCTGTCGAACCTCGACGCCAAGATGCGGCTGCAGATGCGCGACGTGATCCTCGACCTGGTGCGCGAGGCCGGCATCACCACCGTCTTCGTCACCCACGACCAGGAAGAGGCGCTGGCGATGTCGGACCGCATCGCCATCATGGACCGCGGCAGCATCGCGCAGCTGGGCACGCCCGAGGAGCTCTACGGCACGCCGGTCAATGCCTACGTGGCGGACTTCATCGGCTCGGCCAACGTGATCCCCGTGCCGGCCGAGCGCGGCGGCGAGGCGCCCGCGGGCGATGCGCCGGCGCATGTGCGCTACCGGCTGTGCGGCCAGCAGCTCGACGGCGTCCAGGGCAGCCCCACGCTGGGCGCGCAAGGCACGCTGATCGCGCGCCCCGAGGCGCTGTCGCTGATGGCGCCCGCGCCCCATGTGCCCAACGCGATCGCGGGCGTGGTGCTGCGGCGCCAGTACCTGGGCTTCAAGACCGCCTACCGCATCCGGCTGCACGACGACTCGGAGATCCGGGTCGAGCTGCACGCGGGCAACATGGTGGCCGACTTCCAGGCCGGCGACGCGGTGCAGGTGCTGGTGCCGGCCGACAGCCGCGTCGTCAGCGCCTGAGGGGGAACGCACGCCATGAAAATCAAATGGTGGCCCTGGGGCTTCCTGACCCTGCTGAGCCTGGTCCTGCTGCTGTTCTTCGTCTTCTATCCGCTGGGCACGCTGTTCGTGAACAGCGTGCGCGACGAGTCGGGCGCGTTCTCGCTGGCCGGCTTCGTCACGCTGCTCGAGGACAGCGAGTACCTGCAGGCCTTCCGCAACACGCTGGTGCTGGGCGTGTCGGTCACGGCCTGCACGGTGGCGGTGGGCGTGCCCTTCGCCTACATGGTGGCGCGCTACGACTTCCCGCTGAAGAACCTGGTGGCGGTGCTGCCGATCATGACCATCGTGATCCCCGAGATCATCGTGGGCCAGTCGTGGCTGCTGCTGCTGGGCAACAACGGGCTGGTGACCAACCTGTTCGCGGGCATGGGCATCGAGCTGCCGACCTTCTACGGCTGGACCGGCATGGTCTTCTCCATGACCCTGGTCTACTACACCTACATCTACCTGGGCGTGCTGGCCGCGTTGCGCGGCTTCGACGGCCAGCTGGAGGAAGCCGGCCTGAGCCTGGGCACCTCGCCCTTCGTGACCAAGCTGCGCGTGCTGGTGCCGGTGATCCTGCCGGCGGTGCTGGTCAACGCGCTGGTGGTGTTCACGCTGGTGGTGGGCAACTTCGCGCTCTCGGTGGTGCTGGGCAGCCGCGTGCCGCTGCTCTCGGTCATGACCTACAACGCCTTCGTCGGCGAGATGGGCGGCAGCCCGGCGCTGCAGAGCGCGATGTCGGTGATCTCCATCGGCATCGTGGCCGTGGTGCTGTTCTTCCAGAAGCGGGTGGTGGAGCGCAAGGTCTACACCATGACCCAGGGCCGCGCACCGGCCGTGCTGCGTGTGCGCTCGGGCGCGGCGCTCTTCTACACGCTCAGCGTGGGCGTGATCATCGTGCTGTCGATGCTGCCGCTGCTGATCGTCTTCGTGGGCGCGTTCACCGAGACCAGCGGGCCGGTGATGCGCTGGGGCCAGTGGTCGCTGTCGAGCCTGGAGCGCGCGCTGCGCGGCGCCCCCGAGCCGATCTTCAACTCGCTCAAGTTCGCCTCGATGGCGACGGTGACGGGCGTGGCCTTCGCGGTGCTGGTGAGCTACCTGACGATCAAGAAGCGCAACCCCTTCACCCAGCTGCTGGACTACATCGTGGTGCTGCCGCTGACCATCTCGGGCACGGTGCTGGGCATCGCGCTGGTCCAGACCTTCAACACCGGCTGGCTGGTGCTCGCGGGCTCGTCGGGGATCATGGTGCTGTGCTACACGGTGCGCCGGCTGCCCTTCGCGGTGCGCAACGCCTCGTCGACGCTGTTCAACATCTCCGACTCGATCGAGGAGGCCTCGATCAGCCTGGGCGTGTCGCCCCTCAAGACCTTCTTCAAGGTGCTGCTGCCGGCGATGAAGGCCTCGATCATCTCGGCCGCCATCCTGATGTGGGTGACGACGATCTCGGAGCTGTCCGCTTCCATCGTGGTCTACACGGGCGGCCTCGAGACCATGCCCATCGCGATCTTCCGCCAGGTCGACGGCGGCCGTCTGGGCCTGGCCTCGGCCTATGGCGCGGCGCTGGTCAGCGTGATCCTGCTGCCGATCATCGTGTCGATCAAGGTCTTCCGCATCAATCTCTTTTCCAGCAAATAACCCAACCCGGAGAGCCTCTCATGTCCTTCAAGTCCCTGGCGAAATACGCGATCGCGGCCCTGGCCCTCACGGTGGGTGCCGCCCACGCGCAGACCGTGGTGCTCTACTCGTCCAACAACACCGAGACCGTCGAGACCGCGCTGGCCGTGGTCAAGAAGAAGACGCCCGCGCTGACGGTGCAGCAGGTCACGGGCGGCACCGGCACGCTGATGAAGCGCATCCAGGCCGAGGCCAAGAGCCCGCGCGGCGACGTGCTCTGGAGCGGCGGCTTCGGCACGCTGGGCGCCTACAAGGACCAGATGGCACCCTACAATTCGCCCGACCTGGCGGCCGTGCCCGCGATCTTCCGCGGCCCGAACGACCTGTGGGTCGGCACCAACGTGCACGTGATGGTGATGATGGTCAACGAACGCCAGCTCAAGGGCCTGCCCGCGCCCAAGACCTGGTCGGACCTGATGCGCCCCGAATGGAAGGGCAAGTTCGCCATCACCGATCCGAGCAAGAGCGCCACCGCCTACATGCTGGTCTACGGCCTGCTCAAGCAGTTCGGCCGCGACGGCCTCGACAAGCTGGCGGCCAATGCGGTCGTCACCGCCTCCTCGGGCAGCACCTACAAGGGTGTGGCCGCGGGCGAGTACCCGGTGGGCCTGACCATCGAGTACGCGGCGCAGGAGTACGTGGCCGGCGGCCAGAAGGAGATCAAGCTGGTCTACCCGACCGAGGGCAGCTACCTCGCGCCCGAGGGCATGTTCATCGTCAAGGGCGCGAAGAACATGGACGCGGCCGTCGCGCTCTACAACGGCCTCTTGAGCAAGGAAACGCAGCAGGAACTGCTGGTCAAGAACTTCCGCCGCCCGGTGCGCACCGACATCCCGGTGTCCAAGCTGACCTCGCTGCCCGACCTGGGCGCGATCAAGATCTTCCCGCTCGACCAGGAAGCGGCCTCGGCCGAGTACGAACAGCTGGTGGCGCTGTGGAACCTGGCGGTGAAGGGGCGCTGAGCGATGGGGGCATGATCGGCCTTCCACCGATGCCACACGTCCCCATGACCGCCCTCCAGATCCGCCCGGCCGTGCAGGCCGACCTCCCCGCCATCGCCGCGCTGCTGGCCGACGACGTGCTCGGCGCCCAGCGCGAGCGCCCGGCCGATGCCTCGCTCTACGACACCGCCTGGCGCCAGATCGCAGCGCAGCCGGGCAACGAGATCTGGGTGGCGGTGCTGCCCGAAGGCGTGGTCGGCTGCCTGCAGCTGATCGTGATCCCGGGGCTGGCCCGCCAGGGCGCGCTGCGCGCGCAGATCGAGGGCGTGCGCGTGGCCTCCACCCACCGCGGGCAGGAGATCGGCGAGCGGCTGTTCGCCCACGCCATCGAGACCGCGCGCGCGGCCGGCTGCCGGCTGGTGCAGCTCACCACCGACAAGCGCCGCACCGACGCGCACCGCTTCTACGCGCGCCTGGGCTTCGAGGCCACGCACGAAGGCATGAAGCTGGAGCTGGAACCCGGTGCGCGCACCGCCTCTTCCCCTTCGTGACACACCGGGGAACCGGCTTTGCCGGGCCGCAGGTGCTGCCCCGGTAGGGGGGTGGAGAAGCGACACGAAGTGCGCGCAGCCTGGGGGCGCGCCTAGCGCTAGCCGTCGATGCCGCCCTGGGGCATCTGCCGCGCGTACACCGCGAGCACGATGCGCTCGGAGTGGATCAGGTAATCGTTGAGCGCCGCCGCACCCTCGGCGAACTTGCCGGCCTCGATGAGTTCCAGCAGCTTGGTGTTCATGTCCACGTAGGGGGCGTGCAGGAACTCCGGGTCTTTCAAGAGGCCGAAGGCCAGCCGCAGCTCGACCAGGATGTGCGCGAACAGCACGTTGAGCCGTTCGCTGTCGGCCAGTTCCACGATGCCCTGGTGGAACTCCATGTTGGCCGTGCCCACGCCCAGCCAGTCGCCGGCGTCGCGGCAGCGCAGCGCCATCTCGACCGCCTCGCGCATGTGCTTCTTGGCCGGGTGCCGCGGGTAGGCCTGGGCCAGCGCCTGGCATTCGATGAGCCGGCGCACGCGGTAGATGTCGATGATCGACGCGATGCTGGGCACCGCCACGAACACGCCGCGGTTGGGTGCGTGCTTGAGCAGCCCCTCCTTGGTCAGCGTGCGGAACACCTCGCGCAGCGTGTTGCGCGAAATCTCGAAGCTGTCGGCCAGCGCGGCCTCCGACAAGCGCTGCCCGGGCGAAAACTCGCCTTTCACGATCTTCTGCCGAATCAGTTCCGCGACCCGGTCGTTGAGCGTCTGCGTGCCGGCGGCGGGCGCGGCAGGGGAGGTCGGGGAAGCCAGTGAAGTCATGCCGGAGTGAAGAGGGAGAGTAAAGGCGCTGGGGACCCGCGAGTTTGCAGCAGTTTCAGCCCGCCGCGCGGCGGCCCACGGTGGCGCGGGGTCGATGCACCAAAGCGCAGCCGATATGACCCATCTCAGGGTTTTCCTGGGGCAATCAGGGCACTGTTGTTGGGCACACTCGCTGCAATTGTTCAACAATCTACGATAAATGAGTGAATCAGATAATTTCAATTGCTCATTCATTGGCACGAGGTTTGCATCAACCGCGTGGCCGGCGCTCCCGCGCAAGGTGTCGCTGAATCCCAAAACGAAAGACCAACATGACTCCTGACGTCCCTCACCTGTGGCCGCTGATCGGCGTGGCCGTGATCATTGCGGGCTTCATCCTGCGCTTCAACCCGATGCTGGTGGTGATCGTCACGGCCATCGTGACGGCGGCCGCCGCGGGCTTCGGCCCGATGGCCATCCTCACGGCCATCGGCACCGGCTTCATCAAGACCCGCAACCTGCCGCTGATCATTCTTCTGCCGCTGGCGGTGATCGGCCTGCTCGAGCGCCACGGCCTGCGCCAGCATGCGCAGAACTGGATCAGCCGCATCAAGTCCGCCACCGCCGGCCGCCTGCTGATCGTCTACCTGGCGGCGCGCGAACTCACGGCCGCCATCGGCCTGACCAGCCTGGGCGGCCATCCGCAGATGGTGCGGCCGCTGCTCGCGCCGATGGCCGAGGGCGCCACCGAGACCCGCTACGGCAAGCTGCCCGAGCGCCTGCGCCACAAGCTGCGCGCCTATGCCGCGGCCACCGACAACGTGGGCCTGTTCTTCGGCGAGGACATCTTCGTGGCCTTCGGCGCCATCGTGCTGATGAGCACCTTCCTGCACGAGGCCGGCATCGACGTCGAGCCGCTGCACATCGCGCTGTGGGGCATCCCGACCGCGATCGCCGCCTTCGTGATCCATTCGTGGCGCCTGCGCCGGCTCGACCAGTCGATCGCCCGCGAGATGGCGGGCGAGCCGCAGCCGGTGGTGCCCGCCGTCGCCACGCCAGAGGGCCGCTGATCATGGTCCTCTCGATCCAGCACCTCTACATCCTGGTCGGCCTGATCCTCGCGGTCACGGCCGTCATGACGCTGACCGACCGGCAGCATCCCAAGCGCTACACCAGCGGCCTGTTCTGGGCGCTCTACGCGCTGGTGTTCCTGATCGGCGACAAGCTGCCGCCCGCCGTGGTCGGCGCCGGCGCCATCACGATGGCCGTGATCGCCGGCCTGCGCGGCGTCGGCGCGGGCAAGCACCGCGAGCCCACGCCCGCCCAGTACCAGGCCAGCGCCGCGCGCCTGGGCAACAAGCTGTTCATGCCCGCGCTGGCGATCCCGCTGGTCACGGTGATCGGCACCGTGCTGATGAGCAAGGTGAAGATCGGCGACGCCTTCCTGCTCGACCCCAAGAACACCACGCTGGTGAGCCTGGGCGTGGGCTGCGTCATCGCGTTGGCGCTGGCCTGCTGGCTGACGCGCGAGACGCCGGTGCAGGGCCTGCGCGAGTCGAGGCGCCTGACCGACGCGCTCGGCTGGGCCGTGGTGCTGCCGCAGATGCTGGGCATGCTGGGCCTGGTGTTCTCCGACGCGGGCGTGGGCAAGGCGGTGGCGCACATCACCACCAGCTACATCAACATGGACATCCGCTTCGTGGCGGTGGTGGTCTACGTGCTGGGCATGGCGCTGTTCACCATCATCATGGGCAACGGCTTCGCGGCCTTCCCGGTGATGACCGGCGGCGTGGGCGTGCCGGTGCTGGTGGGCGTGTACCACGGCGACCCGGCCGTGATGGCGGCCATCGGCATGTTCTCGGGCTACTGCGGCACGCTGATGACGCCGATGGCGGCCAACTTCAACATCGTGCCGGCCGCGCTGCTGGAACTGCCCGACAAGAACGCGGTGATCAAGGTGCAGGTGCCGACCGCCGCCGCGCTGCTGGTGGTCAACATCTTCCTGCTGTACTTCCTGATGTTCCGCTGAGGTGCCGCCCATGACCCCGGTTGCCACACCACCCCGCGTGCTCGTCGCGGGCTTCGAGCCCTTCGAGAACGATCCCGTCAACCCAGCCTGGGAGATCGCCCGCGCGCTCGAGGGCTGGGCCTGCGAGGGCGCGGTGGTGCAGGCGCTGCAGCTGCCCTGCGTGTTCGGCCGCGCGATCGAGACGCTCGACACGGCGCTGGCCGGCCCGGTGCCGGCGCTGGTGCTGTGCCTCGGCGCGGCCGGCGGGCGTACCGAGGTCTCGCTCGAGCGCGCGGCGCTGAACGTCGACGATGCGCGCATCCCCGACAACGCGGGTTACCAGCCGATCGACGTCGAGGTGGTCGCCGGCGGCCCGGCCGCGTACTTCTCGACGCTGCCGATCAAGGCCATGGTGCGCGACATGCGCGCCGCGGGCCTGCCGGCGGCGGTGTCCAACACCGCCGGCACCTTCGTCTGCAATCACATCTTCTATGCGCTGATGCACCGGCTGGCGACGCAGCCCGCGCTCGCGTCCACGCGCGGCGGCTTCCTGCACGTGCCCTACCTGCCCGAGCAGGCCGCGTCCAAGCCGGGCGTGGCGAGCATGGCGCTGGCGACCCAGGTCGAGGCCCTGCGGGTGGCGATCCGCACCGCGCTGACGGTGCGCCACGACGTGCGCGAGACCGCCGGCCGCCTGCATTGATGACCCCTGAGGCGCGCGCAGCCCGCGCGCCGGAGCGAGAGAACACGATGAACATCGACTTGAACAGTGACCTGGGCGAGAGCCTGGGCGTGTGGCGCATGGGCGACGACGCCGCCATGCTGTCGCTGGTGAGCAGCGCCAACGTGGCCTGCGGCTTCCATGCGGGCGACCCGGCCGGCATCCTGCGCACGCTGCGCGAGGCCCAGGCGCGTGGCGTCGCGGTGGGCGCCCACGTGGCCTACCGCGACCTCGTGGGCTTCGGCCGCCGCAACATGGACGTGGACAGCGCCGACCTGCGCGCCGACGTGATCTACCAGATCGGCGCCCTGAAAGGCCTGGCCGCCGCGGCCGGCACCACGGTGCGCTACGTGAAGCCGCACGGCGCGCTCTACAACACCATCGCCCACGACGAGCGCCAGGCGCGCGACGTGATCGCCGCGATCCGCGAAACCGACCCCACGCTGTGCCTGGTGGCGCTCGCGGGTTCGCCGCTGCTGGGCTGGGCGCGCGCCGAAGGCCTGCGCGCGGTGGCCGAAGCCTTCGCCGACCGGGCCTACACGCCCCAGGGCACGCTGGTGTCGCGGCGCGAGGCCGGCGCGGTGCTGCACGACGCCGACCTTGTGGCCGAGCGCATGCTGCGCCTGGCCACCGAGGGCGTGGTCACGGCCATCGACGGCAGCACGGTGCGCATCGAGGCCGAGTCGGTCTGCGTGCACGGCGACAGCCCGGGCGCGGTCGAGATGGCGCGCCAGGTGCGCGCGCGGCTCGGGCAGGCGGGCGTGCGCATCCGCTCCTTCGTGGACGTCGCATGACGATGCGCTTCCTGCCGGTCAACCTGAACGCGCTGCTGGTCGAGCTCGACGACCTGCCGCAGACGCTGGCGCTGCTGGCCTCGCTGCGCGCCGAACCCATCGCGGGCATCGAGGAGCTGGTGCCCGCCGCGCGCACGCTGCTGGTCAGCTTCCGGCCGGCGGCGATCGCGGCCGACGAACTCCGGCGGCGCATCGGCCAGCGCCGCCTCGACGCCCGCGAGACGCGCGTCGACAAGCGCATCGAGATCCCGGTGCGCTACGACGGCGAGGACCTCGCCGAAGTCGCCGCGCTGCTGGGCACCACGCCCGAGGACGTGGTGCGCCGCCACACGGGCAGCGACTACACCGTGGCCTTCACCGGCTTCGCGCCCGGCTTCGCCTACCTCTCGGGCGGCGACCCGCGCCTGGACGTGCCGCGCCGCCAGGTGCCGCGCACGCGCATCCCGGCCGGCGCGGTGGGCCTGGCGGGCCGCTTCAGCGGCGTCTATCCGCAGGCCAGCCCCGGCGGCTGGCAGATCCTCGGCATCACCGATGCGCCGATGTGGGACCTGTCGCGCGCGCAGCCCGCCCTGCTGCAGCCCGGCGACACGGTGCGCTTCGTGGATGTCACGGCGCAGCCGCGCGCGGCGACCGTGGCCGTGGCCGCCGCCGCCGCGGCCGCCCGCCCTGTGGCGTCGAAGGGCAGCGCCCTCGAGATCCGCGCCCCCGGCCTGCAGGCGCTGCTGCAGGATCGCGGCCGCCATGGCCAGGCCGGGCAGGGCGTGTCCGCGTCGGGCGCGATGGACCAGCGCTCGCTGCAGGCCGCCAACCGGCTGGTGGGCAACGCCACGGACACGGCCTGCCTGGAGATCGCCTACGGCGGCTTCCAGCTGGTGTGCCGCGGCGATGCGGTGGTCGCCATCACCGGCGCCGACGGCCCCGTCACCTTGACGCGTGCCGACGGCGCCGGCGGCCCGCTGCCGCGCTGGCAGCCGATCGCGCTGGCCGAGGGCGACGTGCTCGCGCTGGGCGAGCCACGCGCCGGCATCCGCAGCTACCTGGCGGTGCGCGGCGGCTTCGACCTGGCGCCGGTGCTCGGCAGCCTCTCGAGCGACACGCTGGCGCGCATCGGACCGCCGGCCCTGGCCGCGGGCGATGTGCTGCCGGTGCGCGCGGTGGCCGCGGGCGCGCTGGTCGGCATGCCCGAAACGCCGCCTGCCGACCTGCCGACGGTGCAGGAGGAGGTCGTGCTCGACATCGTGCTGGGCCCGCGCACCGACTGGTTCACGCCCGACGCGCTCGCGCTGCTGTGCAGCCAGTCGTGGGCCGTCACGCCGCAATCGAACCGTGTCGGCATCCGGCTCGCGGGCGAGGTGCCGCTGGCGCGCGCCCACCACGCCGAGCTGCCCAGCGAGGGCACGGCCTACGGCGCGCTCCAGGTGCCGCCCAGCGGCCAGCCGGTGCTGTTCCTGGCCGACCACCCGCTGACCGGCGGCTATCCGGTGATCGCCTGCGTCGCCACCCACCACCTCGATCGCGCGGGCCAGATCCCGGTGGGCGCGCGCATCCGCTTCCACCCGATCGCCTCCTGAGAGTCCTCCAGATGAAAAAACTCCTGATCGCCAACCGCGGCGAAATCGCGGTGCGCATCGTGCGCGCCTGTGCCGACCACGGCGTGACATCGGTCGCGGTCTATGCCGACGCCGACCTGAACGCGATGCATGTGCGCATGGCCGACGAGGCCTACGGGCTCGAGGGCGACAGGCCCGCCGACACCTACCTGAACATCGCCAAGCTGCTGGCGGTCGCGAAGCGCAGCGGCGCCGACGCGGTGCACCCGGGCTATGGCTTCCTCTCGGAAAGCGCGGCTTTCGCGCAGGCCGTGATCGACGCCGGCCTGACCTGGGTCGGTCCCTCGCCGGCCGCGATCGCGATGCTGGGCGACAAGGTGCAGGCGCGCAAGCTCGCGCTGCAGGTCGGCGCGCCGCTGGTGGCGGGCACGGCCGACCCGGTGACGAGCGCCGCCGAGGTGCTGGCCTTCGCCGAGCAGCACGGCCTGCCGGTCGCGATCAAGGCGGCCTTCGGCGGCGGCGGGCGCGGCATCAAGGTGGCTTGGCGGCTCGACGAGATCGAGGGCCTCTACGAATCGGCGGTGCGCGAGGCCGTGACCGCCTTCGGCCGCGGCGAGTGCTACGTCGAGCAGTTCCTCGACCGCCCGCGCCACGTCGAGGCCCAGGTGCTGGCCGACACGCACGGCCACGTGGTGGTGGTCGGCACGCGCGACTGCTCGCTGCAGCGGCGCAACCAGAAGCTGGTGGAGGAGGCGCCCGCGCCCTTCCTGAGCGACGAACAGCGCGCACGCATCCACGCGTCGGCGCGCGACATCTGCGCCGCGGCCGGCTACACCGGCGCGGGCACGGTCGAGTTCATGCTGAGCGCGAGCGGTGCGATCTCCTTCCTCGAGGTCAACACGCGGTTGCAGGTCGAGCACCCGGTGACCGAGGAAACCACCGGCCTCGACCTGGTGATCGAGCAGCTGCGCATCGCCGACGGCCTGCCGCTGTCGATCACCGAGACACCGGTGCCGCGCGGCCATGCCTTCGAGTTCCGCATCAACGCCGAGGACGTGGGCCGCGGCTTCCTGCCTTCGCCGGGCCCGGTCAAGGTCTTCGACGCACCCTCGGGCCCGGGCGTGCGCGTGGACACGGGCGTCGATGCGGGTTCGCAGGTGCCGGGCAGCTTCGACTCGCTGATGGCCAAGCTGATCGTCAGCGGCGCCACGCGCGAACAGGCCATCGCACGGGCGCGCCGTGCGCTCAAGGAATTCCGCATCGAGGGCCTGCCCACGGTGCTGCCCTTCCACCGCGCGGCGATGGCGCATCCGGACTTCGTCTCGGCCGATGCCTTCAAGGTGCACACGCGCTGGATCGAGACCGACTTCGCCAACGGCGAGGCCGCGGCCCTGCGCCCCGACCCGCTGCCCGACACCGCGCTGCTGCGCACCGCGATCGAGGTGGACGGCCGGCGCCTGGCGCTGGGCCTGCCGGCGGTGCTGCTGAGCGGCCTGGCGTCGGTGGCGGGCGGGCCGGGCATCGCGCCGGCCGAGGCGCGCGTGGCCGATGCCGCGGCACTGGCCGCGCCGGTGTCGGGCACGCTGCAGGGCTGGAAGGTGGCCGACGGCGACACGGTGGCGCAGGGCACGGTCGTGGCCGTGATGGAGGCGATGAAGATGGAGATGCAGGTGGTCGCGCACCGCGCCGGCCGCATCGCCTTCGCGGCCGCGGCGGGCGAGGCGGTGGCGGCGGGCGCGGTGCTTGCGGCCATCGGCTGAGCGGCCCGGCCGCGGGTTCGCGTAGACCCCCGGCCCGGGCGGGTCGGGTCCCCTTGCGCATAATTGACGCAAGCTATGACTCTCACCGAACTCAAATACATCGTCGCAGTGGCGCGCGAGCGGCACTTCGGCAAGGCGGCGGAGGCCTGCTACGTTTCCCAGCCGACGCTGTCGGTGGCCATCAAGAAGCTCGAGGACGAACTCGAGGTGAAGCTGTTCGAGCGCAGCGCGGGCGAGGTCACGGTCACGCCGCTGGGCGAGCAGATCGTGCAGCAGGCGCAGAGCGTGCTCGACCAGGCGGCCAGCATCAAGGAGATCGCCAAGCGCGGCAAGGACCCGCTGGCGGGCGCGCTGAACCTCGGCATCATCTACACCATCGGCCCCTACCTGCTGCCCGACCTGGTGCGCCAGAACATCGCGCGCACGCCGCAGATGCCGCTGATGCTGCAGGAGAACTTCACCGTCAAGCTGCTGGAGATGCTGCGCGCGGGCGAGATCGACTGCGCCATCATGGCCGAGCCCTTTCCCGACACCGGCCTGGCCATCGCCGCGCTCTACGACGAGCCCTTCGTCGCGGTGCTGCCGGTGAACCATCCGCTGGCGGCCAACGAATCCATCAGTTCGGACGAGCTCAAGAACGAGACCATGCTGCTGCTGGGCGCGGGCCATTGCTTCCGCGACCACGTGCTCGAGGTGTGCCCCGAGTTCGCGCGCTTCTCGAGCAACGCCGAGGGCATCCGCAAGAGCTTCGAGGGCTCCTCGCTCGAGACCATCAAGCACATGGTGGCCTCGGGCATGGGCGTGACGCTGGTGCCGCGGCTGTCGGTGCCGGCCGAGGCGCTCAAGCCCAAGGCCAAGGGCCGCAAGGAGCCCGAGCAGATCGTGCGCTACCTGCCGGTGCGCGACGGCGAAGGGCGCGAGCCGCCGACGCGCCGCGTGGTGCTGGCCTGGCGCCGCAGCTTCACCCGCTACGAGGCGATCGCGGCGCTGCGCAACGCGATCTATGCGTGCGAGCTGCCGGGCGTGAAGCGGCTCTCCTGAGGCCGCGGCCAATGGCTGCGATAGAGTCTCGCTGTTGCGACAGGGCCGGCCGGCCTCTACAGTCGTCCCGTCGTCCGTACACCATCCACCGTCAACGAGGAATCGCCATGGCCAAAGCACCGAGCAACAACAAATCCCCCAAGAAGGCCAAGCCGCTGGTCGCGAGCTCGCCCGCGGCCGGCGCCGGCAAGGTGCCGACCAAGGGCGACGCCCAGGTCGCGCAGGAATCGGGCAGCCGCAACGCGCCCATCATCAACATCGGCATCGAACGCCAGGACCGCGCGGCCATCGCCGAGGGCCTGAGCCGCGTGCTGGCCGACACCTACACGCTCTACCTCACGACCCACAACTTCCACTGGAACGTGACCGGCCCGCACTTCAACTCGCTGCACGCGATGTTCATGGGCCAGTACACCGAGCTCTGGAACTCGACCGACGTGATCGCCGAGCGCATCCGCGCGCTGGGCCACTACGCGCCGGGTTCGTACGCCGAGTTCAGCAAGATCGCCACCGTGCCCGACGTGCCGCAGACGCCGCCCAAGGCGATGGAGATGGTGCGCATCCTGGTCAAGGGCCACGAGACCGTGTCGCGCATCGCGCGCGAGTTCATTCCCGTGGCCGAGGAAGCCGGCGACGATCCGACGGCCGACATGCTGACCGCGCGCTGCACCGTGCACGACCAGACCGCGTGGATGCTGCGCTCGCTGCTGGAAGAATAAATAAGCAGGCGGCACCGGCCCTGCGGGGCCTGAGCGGAGAGCGGCACAATGGCCGCTCTTTTTTTGTCCGCCGCATGCCTGCTGCCAGCCGCCTCTCCCTGTACCTTGACCTGATCCGCTGGAACCGGCCCGCCGGCTGGCTGCTGCTGCTGTGGCCCACGCTGGGCGCGCTGTGGTTCGCGGCCGGCGGCTGGCCGGGCTGGCACCTGCTGGCGGTGTTCGTGCTCGGCACCATCCTCATGCGCAGCGCCGGCTGCTGTGTCAACGACGTGGCCGACCGCGACTTCGACCGCCACGTCAAGCGCACCGCCCAGCGGCCGGTCACCAGCGGCGCGATCTCGGTCCAGCAGGCGCTGGGGCTGGGCGCCGTGCTGGCGCTGGTGGCCTTCGGCCTGGCGCTCACCACCAATGCGGCGGTGATCGTCTGGTCCTTCATCGGCCTGGGCGTGACCCTGCTCTATCCCTTCGCCAAGCGCTTCGTCTCGCTGCCGCAGGCGGTGCTGGGCATTGCCTTCTCGATCGGCATCCCGATGGCCTTCTGCGCCGCGGGCGGCCCCGACGTGCCGGCCACCGAGGCGTTCTCGCGCGTGCCGGGCTACGGCTGGGCGCTGCTGGTCGGCAACCTGGGCTGGGTGCTGGCCTACGACACCGAATACGCGATGGTCGACCGCGACGACGACCTCAAGATCGGCATGAAGACCTCGGCCATCACCTTCGGCCGCTTCGACGTGGCGGCGGTGATGCTCTGCTACGCGGTGTTCCTGGTGGTCTGGGGCGTGGTGGGCCTGCGGGCGGGGCTGGGCCTGCCCTTCTTCGTCGGCCTGGCCGCCGCGGCGGCGCAGGCGCTGTGGCACGGCGCGCTGATCCGCGAGCGCACGCGCGACGGCTGCTTCAAGGCCTTCCGCCTGAACCACTGGCTGGGCTTTGCGGTCTTCGCCGGTATCGTGGCCGACTTCGCGCTGCGCGGCCTCTAGGCGGCGCCGAATTCCCTGGCCAGCTCGCCGGCCCGCCGTTCGGCCGCGCGGATCGCGGCCTTGAACTGCGCCTTGACGCCGGCGGCCTCGAGCGCGCTGAGCGCCGCGTAGGTGGTGCCGCCCTTGGATGTGACGCGCTCGCGCAGCACCGCGGGCGGATCTTCCGAGGCGCGGGCCAGCGCCGAGGCGCCGGTGAAGGTGCCCACCGCCAGGCGCTGCGCCTGGTCCGGCGGCAATCCCATCTCGATGCCGGCCTCGGTCATGGCCTCGATGAAATAGAAGACATAGGCCGGGCCCGAGCCCGAGACGGCCGTCACCGCGTCGAGCGCGGCCTCGCCGTCCACCCACAGCAGGTCGCCGGTCGGGGCCAGCAGCTGTTCGACCTGCGCGCGTTCCTCGGCGCTCACGGCCGGGCGGGCGAACAGGCCGGTCATGCCCTGGCCGACCAGCGCGGGCGTGTTGGGCATGGCGCGCACGATGCGCTCGCTGCCCAGCCAGCGGGCGATGCTGTCGGAGGGGATGCCGGCGGCCACGCTCAGGTGCAGCGCGTCGGGCGTCCAGGGCTGCACCGCCCGGGCCGCCTCGGCGAAGGTCTGGGGCTTGACGGCCCAGACCACGATCCTGCATCGGGCCAGCGCGGCGCCGGCCTCGGCCTGGGCGACGAGGCCGAACTGCGCGGCCAGGCGCTCGCGGGCGGCTTCGAAAGGTTCGACCACCTCAAAGGTTTCGGGCGGCAGGCCCTGGCGGATCAGCCCGCCCAGGATGGCGCTGGCCATGTTGCCGCCTCCGATGAAGGCGATGGGCGGGAGGGCGGCGTGGTCGGGCTGGGTCATGGGCGGTCGGCGTGGGCGCTTGGAGGGGAGGGCGGGGGCCGATTGTCGCCCGGACGCCACGGCCCGCGGCGGACTTGGCAAAACAGGTCGTTGACATGCCGGATGCGTCGTGTGACAATCGCGGGCTTCGCTTCAAAAAGGCGAAGCTTTCCGCCCATACGAAGGCGCTCCAAGTGGTTTGGGGCGTTGACGACGGGCCCAAGACTGACTGCGGTGCTGCCATGAGGCGGTTTCTCGGTACAAGTTGGGAACCAATCGAAATGATCCAAACTGAATCCCGGCTCGAAGTGGCCGACAACACGGGCGCGAAATCCGTCCTGTGCATCAAGGTGCTCGGTGGCTCCAAGCGGCGTTATGCCAGCGTGGGCGACGTCATCAAGGTCAGCATCAAGGAATGCGCCCCCCGCGGTCGCGTCAAGAAGGGCGAAATCTACAGCGCCGTCGTGGTGCGTACCGCCAAGGGCATCCGTCGTGCAGACGGTTCGCTCGTCAAGTTCGACGGCAATGCCGCCGTTTTGCTCAACGCCAAGCTGGAGCCGATCGGCACCCGCATCTTCGGACCGGTCACGCGCGAACTGCGCACCGAGAAGTTCATGAAGATCGTCTCGCTGGCTCCCGAAGTTCTGTAAGGACACAACGCCATGAACAAGATTCGCAAAGGCGACCAGGTCATCGTGTTGGCCGGTCGTGACAAGGGCAAGCGCGGCACCGTCTCGCTGCGCAAGGACGACTCGCATCTGATCGTCGACGGCATCAACATCGTCAAGAAGCACACCAAGCCGAACCCCCTCAAGGGTACGACCGGTGGCATCACCGAAAAGACCATGCCGATCCACCAATCCAACGTGGCCATCTTCAATGCAGCGACCGGCAAGGCCGATCGCGTGGGCATCAAGATCGCCGACGGCAAGCGCGTGCGGATCTTCAAGTCCAGCGGCGACGAAATCAAGACCGCCTAAGGAGCATTCAGATGGCACGTCTCCAACAAATCTACCGCGACAAGATCGCGAAAGAGCTGACTGAAAAGTTCGGCTACAAGTCGCCGATGCAGGTTCCCCGCATCACCAAGATCACCCTGAACATGGGTGTGGGTGAAGCGGTCGCCGACAAGAAGGTGCTCGACAACGCCGTGGGCGACCTGACGAAGATCGCCGGCCAGAAGCCCGTCGTCACCAAGTCGAAGAAGGCCATCGCCGGCTTCAAGATCCGCGAAATGCAACCGATCGGCTGCATGGTCACGCTGCGTGGCGTGCAGATGTATGAGTTCCTGGACCGTTTCGTGACCATCGCGCTGCCGCGTGTTCGCGACTTCCGCGGCATCTCCGGCCGTGCGTTCGACGGCCGTGGCAACTACAACATCGGCGTCAAGGAACAGATCATTTTCCCCGAGATCGAATACGACAAGGTCGATGCCCTGCGCGGTCTCAACATCAGCATCACGACGACGGCCAAGAACGACGAGGAAGCCAAGGCGCTTCTCGCCGGCTTCCGTTTCCCGTTCAAGAACTGAGGCGAACCGTGGCTAAACAATCCCTGATCCAGCGCGAAATCAAGCGCGACAAGCTGGTCGCCAAGTACGCAGCGAAGCACGCCGAACTGAAGGCGATCTCCAACGACACGAAGAAGAGCGACGAAGAGCGCGCTGCTGCCCGCCTGGGCCTGCAGAAGCTCCCGCGCAACGCCAACCCGACGCGCCAGCGCAACCGTTGCGAAATCACCGGCCGTCCGCGTGGCACCTTCCGTCAATTCGGTCTGGCCCGCGCCAAGATCCGCGAACTGGCTTTCAACGGCGACATCCCCGGTGTCACCAAGGCCAGCTGGTAAGCCAGGCAGGAGCAAAAAACATGAGCATGAGTGATCCCATTGCCGACCTGTTGACGCGTATCCGTAACGCGCAAATGGTGGCGAAGCCGACCGTGTCGATCCCGTCTTCCAAGGTGAAGGCCGCGATCGCACAAGTCCTCAAGGACGAAGGCTACATCGACAGCTTCGAAGTGAAGACCGAAGACGGCAAGTCCGAACTCGTCATCACGCTGAAGTACTACGCTGGCCGCCCGGTCATCGAGCGCATCGAGCGCGTGAGCCGTCCCGGCCTGCGTGTCTACAAGGCCAGCGCAGCCATCCCGCAAGTCCAGAACGGCCTCGGCGTCGCCATCGTCACGACCCCCCAGGGCGTGATGACCGACCGCAAGGCTCGCGCTACCGGCGTCGGTGGCGAAGTCTTGTGCTACGTCGCCTAACCGAGACATCAAGGAGTCACTGAAATGTCCCGAGTAGGAAAAATGCCCGTCACCATCCCCGCTGGCGTGGATGTGTCGATCAAGGAAGACCAGATCAGCGTCAAGGGTTCGGGCGGTTCGCTCAACCTGGCCCGCAACGCGCTGGTCAATGTCGTGAACAACGACGGCAAGCTGAGCTTCGAACCCGCCAACGAATCGCGTGAAGCGAATGCGATGAGCGGCACGCTGCGCCAGCTGGTCAACAACATGGTGGTCGGCGTGACGAAGGGCTTCGAGAAGAAGCTCAACCTCGTCGGCGTCGGCTACAAGGCTGCAGCTTCGAACAACAAGCTGAACCTGCAAGTCGGTTACTCGCACCCGGTCAACTTCGACATGCCGCAAGGCATCACCGTGGCCACCGCGACCCCGACCGAAATCGTGATCAAGGGTGCTGACCGTCAGCGCGTTGGTCAAATCGCCGCTGAGATCCGCGCTGTTCGTCCGCCCGAGCCCTACAAGGGCAAGGGCATCCGGTATTCGGACGAGAAGATCGTGATCAAAGAGACCAAGAAGAAGTAAGGGGC
Organism: Variovorax sp. J2P1-31; assembly: GCF_030317215.1. Classification (NCBI taxonomy): domain Bacteria; kingdom Pseudomonadati; phylum Pseudomonadota; class Betaproteobacteria; order Burkholderiales; family Comamonadaceae; genus Variovorax; species Variovorax sp. J2P1-31. The sequence continues at coordinate 982,428 of NZ_JASZYA010000003.1, read as the reverse complement.
AGCAAAATGATGTTGACCAAAAAAGCACAGCGTCTGCGCCGTTCGCGTCAGACCCGCATCCGGATCGCGACGCAAGGCGTGGCCCGTCTGACGGTGAACCGCACCAACCTGCACATCTATGCCACCGTCATCTCCGGCGACGGCACCAAGGTGATCGCGACCGCGTCGACGGCCGAAGCCGAAGTTCGCAGCACGCTCGGCGGTTCCGGCAAGGGCGGCAACGCCGCTGCCGCCACCGCGATCGGCAAGCGCATCGCTGAAAAGGCGAAGGCTGCCGGCGTCGAGAAGGTTGCTTTCGACCGCGCAGGTTTCGCGTACCACGGCCGCGTCAAGGCGCTGGCCGACGCAGCCCGCGAAGCCGGCTTGCAGTTCTAACCGGACACGAGATTCAAAATGGCAAAGATTCAAGCAAGAACGCAGAACGAAGGACCCGAGGACGGCCTGCGCGAGAAGATGATCGCGATCAACCGCGTCACCAAGGTGGTGAAGGGTGGTCGTATCCTCGGTTTCGCAGCGCTGACCGTGGTCGGTGACGGCGACGGCAAGGTCGGCATGGGCAAGGGCAAGTCGAAGGAAGTGCCTGCTGCCGTGCAGAAGGCCATGGAAGAAGCCCGCCGCAACCTGTTCCAGATCTCGATCAAGAACGGCACGCTGCACCACCGCGTGACGGGTCACCATGGCGCCGCTTCTGTCGTCATGATCCCGGCTCCCAAGGGTACCGGCATCATCGCCGGCGGCCCGATGCGCGCCGTGTTCGAAGTGCTGGGCATCACCGACATCGTGGCCAAGAGCCATGGTTCGTCGAACCCCTACAACATGGTCCGCGCCACGCTGGACGGCCTGAAGAACTCGACGACCGCGTCGGCTGTCGCTGCCAAGCGCGGCCTGACGGTCGAAGAGCTGTTCGCTTGAACGGGAGCATCGACATGACGACCCAACAACAAACCGTCAAGGTGCAGCTGGTGAAGAGCCCGATCGGCACCAAGGAATCGCATCGCGCGACCGTGCGTGGCCTCGGCCTGCGCAAGGTCAACAGCGTGAGCGAGCTGCAAGACACGCCCGCGGTGCGCGGCATGATCAACAAGATCAGTTATCTGGTCAAGGTTCTGTAAGAGAGACTGATATGGAACTCAATGGCATCAAGCCCGCCGCCGGCGCCAAGCACGCAAAGCGTCGCGTCGGCCGCGGTATCGGCTCCGGCATCGGCAAGACCGCAGGTCGCGGTCACAAGGGCCAGAAGTCGCGTGCAGGCGGCTTCCACAAGGTGGGCTTCGAAGGCGGTCAAATGCCTCTGCAGCGTCGCCTGCCGAAGCGCGGCTTCAAGTCGCAGACGCTCAAGTACAACGACGAAGTCACGCTGACCTCGCTGGAAGCCCTCGGCCTGGCCGAAGTCGACCTGCTGGCGCTCAAGCAAGCCGGCCTCGTCGGCCACATGATCAAGGTCGTCAAGGTCATCAAGACCGGCGAACTGACCAAGGCCGTCAAGCTGACGGGCATCGGCGCAACCGCCGGCGCCAAGGCAGCGATCGAAGCTGCCGGCGGCAGCGTCGCCTGAAGACACCGGACTGAGAGAGATCCTTCGTGGCTACTAACGCGGCAACGCTCGCAAAAACAGGCAAGTTCGGCGACCTGCGTCGTCGGCTGGTCTTTTTGCTGCTCGCACTCGTGGTGTACCGGATCGGCGCGCACATCCCTGTTCCGGGCATCAACCCGGACCAGCTGGCGCAGTTGTTCCAGGGGCAGCAGGGCGGGATCCTGAGCCTGTTCAACATGTTCTCGGGCGGTGCGCTGTCGCGCTTCACCGTGTTCGCGTTGGGCATCATGCCGTACATCTCCGCGTCGATCATCATGCAACTGATGACCTACGTGGTGCCGACCTTCGAGCAATTGAAGAAGGAAGGCGAGGCAGGGCGGCGCAAGATCACGCAGTACACGCGTTACGGCACTTTGGGCCTCGCGCTGTTCCAGTCCTTCAGCATCGCAGTGGCACTCGAATCGTCGGCCGGCCTGGTGATCGCACCCGGCTTCGGCTTCCGGCTCACCGCCATGATCAGCCTCACGGCCGGTTCGATGTTCCTGATGTGGCTCGGCGAGCAGATCACCGAGCGTGGTCTGGGCAACGGCATCTCGATCCTGATCTTCTCGGGTATCGCGGCCGGCCTGCCCAGCGCCATCGGCGGCCTGGCTTCGCTGGTGACGACCGGCGCGATGAACCCCATCGTGGCCATCTTCATCATCGCGGTCGTGGTCCTGGTGACCTACTTCGTGGTGTTCGTCGAACGCGGCCAGCGCAAGATCCTCGTGAACTATGCGCGCCGCCAGGTCGGCAACAAGGTCTACGGTGGCCAGTCGTCGCACCTGCCGCTGAAGCTGAACATGGCTGGCGTGATCCCGCCGATCTTCGCGTCGTCGATCATCCTGCTGCCGGCCACCGTCGTGGGCTGGTTCAGCACCGGTGACAGCATGCGCTGGATCAAGGACATTGCCGGGGCACTCACACCGGGTCAGCCGATCTATGTGATGCTCTACGCTGCTGCGATCGTCTTCTTCTGCTTCTTCTACACGGCTCTCGTGTTCAACAGCAAGGAAACGGCCGACAACCTCAAGAAGAGCGGTGCGTTCATCCCGGGCATCCGTCCGGGTGACCAGACGGCCCGCTACATCGACAAGATCCTGGTTCGCCTGACGTTGGCCGGCGCGGTGTACATCACCTTCGTCTGCCTGCTGCCGGAGTTCCTGATCCTCAAGTACAACGTGCCGTTCTATTTTGGCGGCACCTCCTTGCTGATCATCGTGGTCGTGACGATGGACTTCATGGCCCAGGTACAGAACTACATGATGTCGCAGCAGTACGAATCGCTGCTCAAGAAGGCCAACTTCAAGACATCGTAGGACTGGCGTTTCAAGTATTGAGTCCGGGCGGCTGACGCCACGTTAAACAGTTTTAGGAGAATGAAATGAGAGTTTCGGCTTCGGTCAAACCCATCTGCCGTAATTGCAAGGTCATCCGCCGCAAGGGTGTGGTTCGTGTGATCTGTTCTGACCCGCGCCACAAGCAGCGCCAGGGTTAAGTCAAAGAAGTATTAGAGGACGCACATGGCACGTATTGCAGGCATCAACATCCCGCCGCACAAGCACGCTGAAATCGGCCTGACCGCCATTTTCGGTATCGGTCGCACCCGCGCCCGTCAAATCTGCGAAGCGAGCGGCATCGAATATTCGAAGAAGATCAAGGATCTGACCGACGCTGATCTCGAGAAGATCCGCGACCAGATCGCTCTCTTCACCATTGAAGGCGATCTGCGCCGCGAAACGACGATGAACATCAAGCGCTTGATGGACATCGGTTGCTACCGCGGCTTCCGTCATCGCCGTGGCCTGCCGATGCGCGGCCAGCGCACGCGCACCAATGCCCGTACCCGCAAGGGTCCGCGCAAGGCCGCGCAGTCCCTGAAGAAATAAGGATTGAAACAGCATGGCTAAAGCTCCTGCCAATAACGCCGCACAGCGCGTCCGCAAGAAGGTTCGCAAGAACGTTGCCGACGGTATCGCTCACGTGCACGCCTCGTTCAACAACACGATCATCACGATCACGGACCGCCAGGGCAACGCCCTGTCGTGGGCCTCGTCGGGTGGCCAGGGCTTCAAGGGTTCGCGCAAGTCGACGCCTTTCGCAGCCCAGGTGGCGTCGGAAGTGGCCGGTCGTGCTGCTGTCGAACAAGGCATCAAGAACCTCGACGTCGAGATCAAGGGCCCCGGCCCCGGTCGCGAATCGTCGGTGCGCGCCCTGGCTGCGCTCGGCATCCGGATCAATTCCATTGCCGACGTGACCCCGGTTCCGCACAACGGTTGCCGCCCCCAGAAGCGTCGCCGCATCTAAGCGTCGAAGCTCCAGCGCAGCCTGCTTCACAGCGGCTGCGCGTTTTGTTTTCAACAAGCCCACCGCCATCGGCACGCCGCTGATGGCTCCTGCAGGCCAACCCTGCAGCAGATGACACAAAGGAAGATCACGTGGCACGCTACCTCGGCCCCAAGGCCAAACTTTCCCGCCGTGAAGGCACCGACCTGTTCCTGAAGAGCGCTCGCCGTTCGATCCAGGACAAGTCGAAGTTCGACTCCAAGCCCGGCCAGCACGGCCGCACCTCGGGTCAGCGCACCTCTGACTTCGGCCTGCAACTGCGTGAAAAGCAGAAGGTCAAGCGCATGTACGGCGTGCTGGAAAAGCAATTCCGCCGCTACTTCGAAGAAGCCGATCGCCGCCGTGGCAACACCGGCGCGAACCTGCTGTTCATCCTCGAATCGCGCCTGGACAACGTCGTCTACCGCATGGGCTTCGGCTCGACCCGCGCTGAAGCACGTCAGCTGGTGTCGCATCGCGCGATCACCGTGAACGGCCAGTCGGTCAACATCGCGTCGTACCTGGTCAAGACCGGTGACGTGATCGCCGTGCGCGACAAGTCGAAGAAGCAGACCCGTATCGCCGAAGCGCTGCAGCTGGCTGCACAGGTCGGCATCCCGGCCTGGGTGGACGTGAACGCCGACAAGGCGGAAGGCGTGTTCAAGAAGGTTCCGGATCGCGACGAATTCGCTGCCGACATCAACGAATCGCTGATCGTGGAACTGTATTCGCGCTAAGCGGACCCAACGAGCCGCGCCATGCGGCTCGTTTTTGTTTTTTTGTTCCCGCCGGGATCGACCCGCCGGGCGCTTCACCAGCCTTACCGGTGTAACGAACCGGGGGTATTGAGAGGAAGTCTGCATGCAAACCACCCTGCTGAAACCCAAGACCATCCAGGTCGAGCAAATGGCCGCCAACAAGGCAAAGGTCACGCTCGAGCCTTTCGAGCGCGGCTACGGCCACACGCTCGGCAACGCGCTGCGTCGCGTGCTGCTGTCGTCGATGGTCGGTTATTCGGCCACCGAAGTCACGATCGCCGGCGTGCTCCACGAGTACTCGTCGATCGATGGCGTCCAGGAAGATGTTGTCAACATCCTGCTGAACCTCAAGGGCGTGGTGTTCAAGCTCCACAACCGCGATGAAGTGACCCTGAGCCTGCGCAAGGACGGCGACGGCCCGGTGCTGGCATCGGACATCCAGACGCCGCACGACGTCGAGATCATCAACCCGGATCACGTGATCGCGCACCTGTCGCAAGGCGGCAAGCTCGACATGCAGATCAAGGTGGAAAAGGGCCGCGGCTACGTGCCCGGCACGATGCGCCGCTATGCGGACGAACCGACGAAGTCGATCGGCCGCATCGTCCTCGACGCCTCGTTCTCGCCCGTCAAGCGCGTGAGCTACACGGTCGAAAGCGCCCGTGTGGAACAGCGTACCGACCTCGACAAGCTGCTGATCGAAATCGAAACCAACGGCGCCATCACCGCTGAAGATGCGGTGCGTGCCTCGGCCAAGATCCTGGTGGAACAGCTGGCCGTGTTCGCGCAGCTCGAAGGCGGCGAACTCGCTGCATTCGACGCACCCGCGCCGCGCAGCGCCCAGCAGTTCGATCCGATCCTGCTGCGCCCGGTCGACGAGCTCGAACTCACCGTGCGTTCGGCCAACTGCCTCAAGGCAGAGAACATCTACTACATCGGCGACCTGATCCAGCGCACCGAGAACGAGCTGCTCAAGACCCCCAACCTGGGTCGCAAGTCGCTCAACGAAATCAAGGAAGTGCTCGCTTCGCGCGGCCTGACCTTGGGCATGAAGCTCGAAAGCTGGCCGCCGGCCGGCCTCGATAAGCGATAATCCGCGATTCGGCCAAAAAGTAATCGGCCCCCGCTTCGCGAGAAGCAGGCCAGTGCAATGGGCAGTACCTGATACGGCTGCCTGTTTTTATAAAGTAAAGGAAAAGCACCATGCGTCACGGACACGGACTCCGCAAACTCAACCGCACCAGCTCGCACCGCCTTGCGATGCTGCAGAACATGATGAACTCGCTCATCGAGCACGAAGTCATCAAGACCACGGTCCCCAAGGCCAAGGAACTGCGCCGCGTCATCGAACCGATGATCACGCTGGCCAAGAACCCCACGCTCGCCAACAAGCGCCTGGCCTTCGACCGCCTGCGCGACCGCGACAGCGTTGTCAAGCTCTTCGCCGATCTGGGCCCGCGTTTCGCGACGCGTCCGGGCGGCTACACGCGCATCCTGAAGATGGGTTTCCGCGTGGGCGACAACGCGCCGATGGCATTGGTCGAACTGGTCGACCGTCCCGAAATTAAAGAAGCTTCTGACGAGCAAAGCGCCGCAGAATAAGGTATACTTCTAGCTTGCCGCGCGATGGAGCAGCCTGGTAGCTCGTTGGGCTCATAACCCAAAGGTCGCAAGTTCAAATCTTGCTCGCGCAACCAACATATCAGCCTACCAGCTGATACCCAAAACACCCACTTTTCAGTGGGTGTTTTGCTTTGTGCGTTCGATGTTGGCAAGGCATCGGATGCGGCCTCGACAGGCGAAAAAAAGCCAGGTCCGCGCCTGGCCCTGGGTGCTTCGTGCGGCGCTTCAGCGTGGCAAGGCCGCCAGCGTGCGCAGCAGCGCGCGGTTGATCTCCTCCGTGCCCATCTCGTAGGCCTGCCGCAGCGCGCGCAGCGGCTGCGGATCCTCCGATTCGAGCGCGAACGCGACCTGCAGAGAAGGCGCATAGGGGCCGGTGCCCGAGATGGCGGCGGTCACGATGCGGTCAGCCAGCGGGATGCGCGCGAAGCTCGCGCGCAAGGGTTCGTCGAGCACCAGGTCGAGCTGCGCGAACAGCCCGCACAGATAGACCTCGCGCCGGAGGTCGTCCTCGATGCCCGCGTCCATCAGGTGCTCCATCAGGTGGCCGCGCATCACCATGGTCGCGTTCACGGGACGCAGGTTGGGGTCTTCGCTGGCGTGCGGCAGCTGCTCGGCCAGCCAGGTGTTGAGCGCGCGGAAGCCCAGCATCATGAAGCCGTGGCGCAGCGAGGACACGCCGTTGCGCAGCCCCAGCCCGGCCGAGTTGAGGTACAGGAACAGCCGGTAGGCCAGGCTGGGTTCCTGCCCGAAGGCCTGTTCGATGCGGTCGAGCGACTGTTCGCTGTCCAGCGCATTCATCGCCTGCACGATGGTGCGGCGCGTCGGCGGCAGCGGCTGGCCGGCGTAGCGGTGCAGCACGTCCTCGGTGGGCCAGCCGGCCACCGCCCAGGCGCCCTGCTGGTCCAGCGCATGCTCGGCCAGCGCGCGGCTCGCCACGCCCTCGACCAGCGCGTTGGCCTGGACCGGGCTGTCGGCCGCGCGGCCCAGCATGCGGCCGGCGGCACCGGCCTGGCGTGATTTCAGGGCGGCCTGCAGCGCGCCGGCGGCATCGGCGGGGGCCAGGCGCAGGGCGCGCTGCTTGGCCCAGCGCTCGGCGCCGGCATCGGCCAGCGCGGCCGGTGCACCGCTGGCGAGCAGGTGCACGCCGCGTTGATGGGCCAGCCGCAGTGCATCGCGCACGCCGCCGCGGTCGAGCCAGGCCTGGGGCACCACGATCGCCGGGCCGCCGGCCGTGGCATGGGCCAGCAGGCCGGCGAGCAGGTCGGGGGCGCTGGGCGACAGCAGCAGCAGCGGCGATTCGGCCGACCATTGCTCGGCCAGCGTGCGCAGCAGGTGCTGGCCGTCGATGCCCTGGTCGTCGGCATGCACGAAGAGTTGCACGCCGGCGAGCGCGCGGGCCTTGTTCCAGAGAGGGCGATAGCCGAGGGTGAGACTGCCGAGAACCGATTGCGCCATGGAAGAGGGAAGGATGCGGCCGTCAGCCGAGGAAGTTGAACAGGGACAGTTTCTGGATCTGCGCGTACGAGCCCAGCGCGGCCGAGTACGCGGTTTCCTTGGCCTTGAATTCCGACAGCGCCTTGACCACGTCCAGGTCTTCCGCGCGCGAGCGGTCGGCTTCGAGCAGCAGGCTGCGCGTGGCCTGCCGGTCGGTGATGTTGTCGACCCGGTTGAGCAGGTCGCCCGCGCGGCCACGCGTGGCCGACAGCCGCGCGCTGGCCGCATCGATCTGCGACAGCGCCTGGGACACGGTCTGCGCCACCGCGCTGCTGCCGGTGGCGTCGCGCAGGCCGGCGATCGCCTGGTCGAGCACGCCGAACAGGCTGGTGCGGGTGCTGGGTGCGATCTCGAGCGAATCGCCCGCGGCCGGCGTGCCGCTGGCCACCAGCGACAGGCCGTCGAAGCCGATCGCCTGGCCGCTCTTGTAGGGCTGGGCGGACTGCACGGCCGTGTTGGTCGTGGTGTCGATCACCTCGTACTGGGTCACGCCCGCGTTGACACTGAATTCGATGCGGTAGCCGTGGCCGGTGAGCGCCGTGGGGTCGGTGACCTTGCCGGCATCGCTCGACACCTTCGAGGTGCCCGCGCCCAGCGCGACCGTGAACACGCCGTTGCCGGTCGGCACGTCCATCCAGGTCGCGTGGCCATCAAGTGAGGCCGGCACCGCCAGCTCGCCCGTGGCGGCCTGGCCCGCGATGCCCTGGTAGCTCACGCCCGCGCCGCCGCCATCGACGAAGGGCGCGTCGGTGCTGCCCAGGCCGCCGAACAGGGGCAGGCCGTTGCTGTCCTTGGTGTTCGCATAGCCCAGCAACTGGTCGCGCAAGGTGCTCAGTTGCTGCGCGATGCTGGCGCGGTCGGTGGCCGAGAGCCCGGGGTTGCCGGCCTGCACGACCAGCGTGCGGAAGCTCTGCATCGCCGTGACCGCATCGCCCAGCGTCGACTCGGCCGTGGCCACCGCGTTGCGCTGCACCTCGAGCGCGCGCTGGTCGGTGGCCACGCGCGCCATACGGGTCTGGGCGCGTTCGGCCTGCGCCGCGCCGGTCGGGTCGTCGCTCGGTCGCAGCACCCGCTTGCTCGCGGTCATCTGCTCCTGCAGGCGCGAGAGCTGCGATTGCCGCGTCATCAGCTGGTTGAGCGCGTTGTCGTAGGTGTTGCCGGTCGCGAGGCGTGTGCTCATGGCGTTCTTTTCCTGGGTGCGGGAGGTGGAGCGCGGCCTCAGGCCATGCCATGCAGCAGCGAGTCGAAGACGGTCTGCGCGATCTGGATCATCTTGGCCGAGGCCTGGTAGGCCTGCTGGTACTGCAGCAGCTTGGCGGCCTCTTCGTCGAGGTTCACGCCGGCGCCGTTGGCGCGCTCGGTCTCGAGGTTGGCCGCGATGCTGCCCGACACGTCGGCCGCGTACTGCGCGCTCTGCGAGCGCACGCCGATCTGCGCCATCAGCCCGGCGTAGCCGTCGACCATCGAGGCGCCGTCGAACATCGCCTTGTCGCGCAGCCCCGCCAGCGCACCCGCGTTGCCCGCGCCGAGCTTGCTGTAGCCCGGCGTCGCGGCCTGCACGGTGATCACGTCGCCGGCCTTGGGTGTGCCGCTCAGGGTCAGCGACCAGCCGTTGAAGGCGATCGGCTGGCCGGCCACGTAGGGCTGGCCCGTCGGGTTGCCCGTGCCCGTGCCCGACACGCTGTAGCTGCCGTCGGCCGCGAAGGTCAGGGTCACGGTGGCGCCCTGGTTGGCGTTGTTCGATGTCGCGGCCAGCGAGGCCACGCTCACGCTGCCGGTGTTGGCCGCGGCGGGCCGTGCCTCGACCGGGCTGGCGGCCGCGATCTCGCGCGGCGAAGTCATCGCCATCGCCACGCCGCCCGCGGCGTTGGCATAGGGCTTGATCACGAAGCTGTCGCCGGCCGCGGGCGTGCCCGCGTTGAGCTCGAAGGTCAGGCCGTCGATCTGCAGCGGCAGCGGGCCGCTGAAGCTGCTGCGCTTGCCGTCGGACAGGCGCGTCACCTCGATCGCGCCGGCGCTGCCGAAGCTCACCTGGTAGGACGAGGGCACCAGCGCGCTGGCGTTGTTCACGCTCGCGACGAGCGTCGCGTTGCCGGTGTTGGCGGTGCTGGCCGATGCATCGGGGATGGCGATGGCGCGGAAGATGGCCGCGCCGGCATGGCCGTCGAGGTCCAGCCCGAGCTGGTTCTGTGCGTTGAGCTCGCTGCTGATCGCCAGCGCCATGCGCCCGAGGCTGTCGCGCGCGGCCACCAGGTCCGAATTCTGGAAGCGCAGCAGGCCCGCCACTTCGCCGCCGCCCAGCGTGGCCTCGTCCAGCGGCGTGGTGAGCGTGCCGCGCGTCATCGCCAGCTGGCGGGTGCCGTTGTCGCCGATGGTGAGCGACATGGTGGCGGCCGTGGTGCCCAGCACCAGCGCCTGGCTGCCGACGAACACGCTGAGCGTGCCGTCGCCGGCATCGACGGTCGTCACCTGCACCTGCTGGCCGAGCTGGCGCATCAGCTGGTCGCGCTGGTCGAGCAGGTCGTTGGGGCTCTGGCCGCCGCCGGTGGTGCGCGCGATCTGCAGGTTCAGCGCGGCCACGCGCTGGGCCATGCTGTTGATCGAGGTCACGGCGTCGCCCAGTTGGGCGTTCACGCCGCGCTGCAGGTCGTCGAGCTGCGACTGGGCGTTGCGGAAGCGCGAGGCCATCTCGTCGGCGCGCGTCAGCACCACGTTGCGCGCGCTGATGTCGTTGGGCGCGCTCGCCACGTCGGTGAAGGCGTTGAGCATGTCGCTCACCGAGGCGCCGAGGCCGCTGGCACCGCCCTTGAAGATGTCTTCCAGCGAAGCCAGGCGATCGGCGCGCGTGCTGTCCATGGCCGCCACCGACTGGGCAAGTCCGGCCTGGCGCGTGAGGAATTCGTTGTGGGCGCGCTCGATGGTGCTCACCGTCACGCCGCTGCCGATGTAGCCGCCCCCGGTGTACTGGCCCGGGACCTGCTGCAGCACCGCGCTCTGGCGCGAGTAGCCTACCGTGTTGGCGTTGGCCACGTTGTGGCCGGTGGTGGACAGCGCGACCTGGTTGGCGAGCAGCGCCCGCGTGCCGATGTTGAGCAGGGAACTCATGGGAGGGGATGGGCCTCAGGCCTGTTGGGAGCGCTGGATCAGCAGCGTCGAATTGATGGCGCGGCTCAACTTGGCCGCATAGGCCGGGTCGGTCGCATAGCCCGCGCGCTGCAGCTCGGTCGCGTAGGCCGCGGCCGAGCCGGTGCTGGCGCGCGCCTGCGCGTAGCGCGGGCTCTCGCCGATCAGCCGTGCGTAGTCGCGGAACGACGCCTCGTAGGAGTCGTAGGCGCGGAACTTCGCCGACACCTTGCGCGGCTCGCCGTCGATGTACTCGGTGGTGGTGATGGTCGCCACCTTGCCGGCCCAGCCCGGGCCGGCCTTGATGCCGAAGAGGTTGAAGGAGTTGCTGCCGTCGGCGTTGCGGATCTCGCTGCGGCCCCAGCCGGTCTCGTGCCCGGCCTGGCCGATCATGAAGCTCGACGGGATGCCCGTGGCCTGCGCCACGCGCTCGGCCGCGGCCGTGTGCTGCGTCACGAAGCCGTTCTGCGAGGCCGTCGGATTGATGCGGGTCGCGGCGGAAGGCAGCGACACGGTCGGCACGCTGCCGCGCGCGTTGCCCGTCATCTGCTGCGTGAGCTGGCGCGCGATCGCGTCGGTCAGCCCGCCGGGCATGCCCGAGAGCTGCACCGCGAACTGCTGGTCGAGCAGGTCGGTGCCCAGCTTCTCGCCGTCGCTGTCCATCAGGCCCGACTTCATTGTCGCCTCGCGCATGCTCTTGAGCAGCTCGCGCATGAACAGCGACTCGAACTGCTTGGCCGCTTCCTTGATCGCCTTGGGGTCGTTGGCGCCCGCGGCGAGCTTGAGCGAGTCCAGCGAACGTGCGTCGGCCGCGAGGCTGTTGCTGTTCATCGCCGGGATCGAGTTCGAGATCGCCATGGCTTCAGATGACTTCCAACTCCGCGTTCATCGCGCCGGAAGCCTTGATGGCCTGAAGGATCGCCAGCAGGTCCTGTGGCGTCGCGCCCAGTGCGTTCAAGGCGCGCACCACGTCCGACAGCTGCGGCGAGTTCGGCACCTGGATCAGGATGCCCGGCTCCTGCTTGATCTGGATGCTGGCCTGCTCGGCCACCACCGTGCGGCCGCCCGACAGCGGTGCGGGCTGGCTGATCACCGGCGTCGAACTGATCGTGACCGACAGGTTGCCGTGCGCGATCGCGCAGGGGCCCAGGGTCACGGCCTGGTTCAGCACGATCGAGCCGGTGCGGGCGTTGATCACCACCTTGGCGGCCGGCGCGGCCTGCTCCAGCGTGATCTCCTCGAGTTCGGCGATGAAGTTCACGCGGGCGTTGGCGTCGGTGGGCGCGCGCACCTCGACCGAGCGGCCGTCCAGGGCGCGCGCGGTGCCCAGGCCCATCCTGCGGTCGATGGCCTGCGCCACGCGGCGCGCGGTCTGGAAGTCGGCCGCGTTGAGGCCCAGCGTCACGCTGTCGCCCTCGTGCAGCGGCGAGGGCACGCTGCGCTCGACCTGCGCGCCGTTGGGCACGCGCCCCGCGCTCAGGTGGTTGATCTGCACCTTGCTGCCGCCGGCCGACGCGCCCGCGCCGCCGACCACCAGGTTGCCTTGGGCCAATGCGTAGATCTCGCCGTCGGCACCGCGCAGTGGCGTCGCCACCAGCATGCCGCCCTTGAGCGACTTGGCATTGCCCATCGAGGAGACGTTGATGTCCAGGGTCTGGCCGGGCTGCGCGAAGGCCGGCAGTTGCGCGGTGACGATCACCGCCGCCACGTTCTTCAATTGCAGCTGGGCCGCGCGGTTGTCGGGCAGCGTGATGCCCAGCTGCTGCAGGTAGTTGGCGACGCTCTGCGTGGTGTAGGGCATCTGCGTGGTCTGGTCGCCGGTGCCGTCCAACCCCACCACCAGGCCGTAGCCGGTCAGCTGGTTGCTTCGCACGCCCTGCACGGCGGCCAGTTCCTTGATGCGCACCGCGTGGGCTGGCCCGAACAGCGCCACGCCGAGCGCGAGCGCAGCGAGAGCCCTTCCAGGAACACCGCGGAACCGGCTCCGCCGGGCCGCAGGTGTTGCCCCCGGCGAGGGGGTTGGCGTAGCGACACGAAGTGCGCGAAGACTGGGGGTGGACATATCAGAACGGCAGCACGTTCATGAAGAAGCGGCCGAGCCAGGGCATGACCTGCGACTCCTGCTGCGCGCCGCGCCCGCGCGACTCGATGCGCACGTTGGCCACCTGCAGCGAGTTCACCACGCTGCCGGCCTGGATCGAGCGCGGGTCGACCGTGCCCGAGAAGCGCAGCACGTCCACGTTCTGGTTCACGCCGATCTGCTTCTCGCCCGTCACCACCAGGTGGCCGTTGGGCTGCACGTCGACCACCGTGGCGGTGATCGAACCCTGGAAGGTGTTGGCGCTCTCGGTGCCGCCCTTGCCGGCGAAGTTGTTGGCCGAGTCGGCGTTCACGCTGGCGCGCTTGAAGGAGTTGGCCGAGAGCAGCGGGAAGGCGCTGATGCCCGCGTCGATGCCGCTCTTCTTGTCGATGGTCGAGGTCGACTTCTGGCTCGCGCTGACATTCTCGACGATCAGGATCGTCACCGTGTCGCCCTGCATGCGTGCGCGGCGGTCCTCGAACAGCGGGCGGTAGCGCACCGACTGGAACAGGCTGCCGGTGGGCGCGCGGCTCACGGCCGCGGCCGGCGCCTGCGGCGCGAGTGCGGGCGCGACGGTCGGCGGCATGTCGACCTGCGGCGTCTGGGCCAGCGTGGAGCAGCCGGCGACGAAGGCGCAGGCCAGCGCGGCCGATGCGAGGCGGAGAAGGGCCGACATCAGAGCTGCCCTAATTTCTGCAGCATCTGGTCGCTGGTCTGGATCGCCTTCGAGTTCATCTCGTAGGCGCGCTGCGTCTGGATCATCGACACCAGTTCCTGCACCACGTTCACGTTCGAAGTCTCGAGGAAGCCCTGCATGATCGTGCCCAGGCCGTTGGTGCCGGCCGTGCCGCCGTTGGGCTGGCCCGAGGCCGCGGTCTCGGCGTAGAGGTTCTCGCCGCGCGGCTCCAGCCCGGCCGGGTTCACGAAGTTGGCCAGCGCCAGCGTGCCGATGTTCTGCGGCGCCGCGTTGCCCGAGAGCGTGGCCGAGACCGTGCCGTCGTTGGCGATGCTCACGCTGACCGCGTTGGGCGGCACCGTGATGCCGTTGGCCACCGGCAGGCCGGAGGAGGTGACCAGCCGGCCCTGCGCATCGACCTGGAACGAGCCGTCGCGCGTGTAGCCGATGGTGCCGTCGGGCTGCGTGACCTGGAAGAAGCCGTTGCCCTTGACCGCCACGTCGAGCTGGTTGTTGGTCTGCTGCATGCTGCCCTGCGTGAACGAGCGGCTGGTGGCCACCGTGCGCACGCCCAGGCCCAGCTGCAGGCCGGTGGGCAGCTGCGACTGCTCGGTGCTGTTGGCGCCGACCTGGCGCAGGTTCTGGTACATCAGGTCCTCGAACACCGCGTTGGCGCGCTTGAAGCCGGTGGTCGAGACGTTGGCCAGGTTGTGCGAGATGACGTCCAGCTGGGTCTGCTGGGCTTCCATGCCGGTCTTGGAGATCCAGAGCGAATTGATCATGGCGTAGGGTTCCTGGGTGCGCGGGCGGTCAGCCCACGTTGAGCAATTGGGCGGCCGACTTGTCCGAGGTCTCGGCGGTCTGCAAGAGACGCATCTGCTGCTCGAACTGGCGGGCGGCGGCGATCATCCCGACCATGGTCTCGATCGGGTTCACGTTCGAGCCCTCGAGCGCGCCGGTCTCCAGGCGCGCGGTGGCGTCGGTGGCCAGCGGGTTGAGCGAGGCGGTGCGGAACAGGCCGTCCTCGCTGCGCACGAGCCGGTCTTCGGCGGTGGCGCTGGCGAGCTTGATGCGGCCGATGGTGGAGGAGGGCGTGCCCGGCGTCTGCGCGCTCACCGTGCCGTCGCTGCCCACCGAGATGTCGGCGCCCGGCGGCACGTCGATCGGCGACCCGCCGTCGGACAGCACCATCAGGCCGCCGGTGGTGGTCAGCGTGCCCTCGGGCGAGATCTGGAAGGCGCCGGCGCGGGTGTAGGCCTCGGTGCCGTCGAGGCCCTGCACCGCGAACCAGGCGCTGCCCTGCGCCGCCATGTCGAGCGTGCGGCCGGTGCGCTGGATGGCGCCGGGCTTCTCGTCGTGGCCCGAGGTGGCTTCCAGCGCGAACACGCGCGTGGTCGCGCCGTCGCCGCGCAGCGGCACCGCGCGGAAGGTCGACAGCTCCGCGCGGAAACCCTGGGTCGATGCGTTCGCCAGGTTGTTGGCGAGCACGCTCTGCCGCTGGGCGGCCGCGCTGGCGCCGCTCATGGCGGTGTAGATCAGGTGGTCCATCGGGCGGCGTCCGTCGTCGTCTCGGCCGTGCTCAGCGCAGGTTCACCAGGGTCGACATCACCTGGTCCTGGGTCTTGATGGTCTGCGCGTTGGCCTGGTAGGCGCGCTGCGTGGTCATCATGTTGACCAGCTCGGCCGTCAGGTCGACGTTCGACTCTTCCAGCGCGCCGGAGCGCAGGTGGCCGAAGGTGCCTTCGCCCGGCGCGCCGCGCACCGGCTGGCCCGAGGCGAAGGTCTCGCTCCAGTAGCCCGAGCCCGTGGGCGCCAGGCCCTGGTCGTTGCGGAAGTTCACCAGCGCGAGCTGGCCGGCGGCCTGCGTCTGGCCGTTGGAGTAGGTGGCGGTGACGACGCCGTTGTCCTCGATCTTCATGCCCACCAGCTGGCCCGCGGTGTAGCCGTTCTGCTGCAGGTCGGCCACCGAGAAGCGCGCGTTCACCTGTGTCATCTTGCTCAGGTCGAGGGAGGCGGTGAAGGTCTGCGACGGGTCGTTGGGCGAGACCAGCGTGAGGTTCGGGATGGTCGAGTTCGCGAGGTCCAGGCTGCCGTCGGTCTTGAACTTGAGCTGGAAGGGCGTCGATGCCGAAGGCGCGCTGCCGTTGATGCTGGTGTAGACGTTCCACTCGTTGTTGGCCGTCTTCTGGAAGTACAGGCCCACCGGCACTTCCAGGCCTTGCGAATCGAAGGCCGTGAGCGAGGTGCCGTAGGTGGTGAGCGGTGTCGGCGGCGTGGCGGTGGAGGCGACCACGGCCGCGGCGTCGAGCGTGATCTCGGCCATCATCGAACTCGTCTGCTTGGCCGGGATCGGCGTGCCGGTGGGCAGGCGCAGCGGCTGCACGTCGAAGCTCTGGCGCACGCCGTTGGCGTTGGTCGGGTAGCCCATCAGCGCGGCGCCGCTGTTGGTGATGATGTTGCCTTCCTTGTCCAGCTTGAAGTTGCCGGCGCGGGTATAGGCGGTGGTGCCGTCGTTGTTGCGCACCTGGAAGAAGCCGCCGCCGTTGATGGCCACGTCGAGGTCGTTGCCCGTGATGCTCAGCGTGCCCTGCGAGAACTGCTGCGTCACCGCGCCCACCGACACGCCGAGGCCGACGTTGGTGCCGCCCAGGCTGCCGGCCGAGCTCGCGTAGATCTCGGAGAACTCGGCGCGCGAGGACTTCATGCCGGTGGTGCCGGCGTTGGCGATGTTGTGCCCGATCACGTCGAGGCTGCGGCTGGCCGCGTTCAGACCGGAAAGCGCTTGCTGAAAGCTCATGGGGAATGCTCCTGGAAATGAAGGGGCGCGTTCAGAGGACCGAACGCACGCTGGCGTACGGCTTGACGCCAGCCGCGAGCAGGGTGAGGGTGAGGCCGTCGGTGCCGCTGCCGACCGCGACCACCTTGTCGTGCATCAGCGCGGTGGCCTCGACGGTGGCCGAGCCGTTGGTGGCCACGACCTTGAAGTTGAGCTCGGTGTCTTCGGGGTACTTGCTGGCGTCGACGCTGAAGCCGTGCTGGCCGGCCTCGAGCGCGCCCAGCGACAGCGTGTCGATCACCTTGCCGCCCGGCGTGAGCACCTGCACCTCGACCTTGCTGGCCTTGCCCGCGAGCTCGATGGCGCCGATGCCGGTCTTGCCTTCGCTGTCGAAGGCCAGCTTGTTGCCTTCGATGAGCACGCCGTGGCCGACCAGGTTGCCGGCCTGCAGCACCTGCATCGCGCCCATCTGCGTCGACATGCTCTTCATCGTGTCGTTGAGCTGCTGGATGCCGGTGACCGTGTTGATCTGCGCGATCTGCGAGGTCATCTGCGCGTTGTCCATCGGGTTCATCGGGTCCTGGTTGCTCAGCTGCGCGACCAGCAGCTTGAGGAAGCGGTCCTGCGCCTCGGTCGAGCCGGTGGTGGTCAGCGACGAACCGTCGGCGCTGCTCGTGGGCTTGTAGGTGGCGGTGCCGGCGAGGCCGGAGGTGGCGGTGGTGGCGGTCATGGGGTGTTCACTGGCCGATCTGCAGCGTCTTGAGCAGCAGCGTCTTCGCCGTGTTCATGACTTCGACGTTGTTCTGGTACGAGCGCGAGGCGGAGATCATGTTGACCATCTCCTCCACCGCGTTCACGTTGGAGTGCGTCACGTAGCCCTGGGCATCGGCCATCGGATTGACCGGGTCGTGCACCTTGCGGCCGGGCGCCTGGTTCTCGGTGATCGCGTCGACGCGCACGCCGGGGGCGTTGTCCGCGCCCATGGCCACGGTCTGGAACACCACCTGGCGCGCCTTGTAGGGCTGGCCGTCGGGGCCGGCCACCGCATCGGCGTTGGCCAGGTTGCTGGCCACCACGTTGAGGCGCTGCGATTGCGCGCTCACCGCGCTGCCCGAAATCCCGAAGATGGAGAACATCGACATGGTCATTGACCCTGGATGGCCGCCAGCATGGTCTTGCCGTGGCCGTTGATGAAGCGCAGCGTGGCTTCGTAGCGCACCGCGTTGTCGGCGAAGGCGGCGCGTTCGCGGTCGAGGTCCACGCTGTTGCCGTCCATCGTGGGCTGGGTCTGCACCGCGTAGTCGCGCGGCAGGCTGCTGCCGCCGAGCGAGGCGCTGCTGCCCGGGTTGGCGCCCAGCGGGATGTGGCGCGCGTCGCTGCGGCCGCTGGCCAGGGCCGGGCCGGCCACGCCGGCCGAAGGGCCGGTGGCGTCCTTGAGCGCATCCGCGAAGGCGAAGTCGCGCGCCGCGTAGCCGGGCGTGTCGGCGTTGGCGATGTTGCCGGCGATGGCGCGCTGGCGTTCGGCGCGCAGCACCAGGGCCTTCGAATGGAAGTCCAGCGTGTTCGTCAGTTTGTCCAGCATGTAGTGGTCCTCGCCATCGCAAAGGGCCCGATCCGGGCCGTGCGGAAATTGTGAAAGCCCGGGCGGTGCGGGAAGGGCCGAGAAAAGGGGGGATTCGCGGCCTGTTCCCGGCTTAGTCCGGGGCCGCTCTGCCTACAGTTGCCTGCACTTCGATCCGTGGTCGCCTGTCCGTCGCCTTCCACATCAACGGCTGTGCCGGGAGCCCTTCCATGCCTTTGTCCTCGCCTTCCATTTCCTCGCTGCGCGCGCGCGTGCAGTGCGGCCTGCTGGCGGCTACGCTGTGCATCGCGCTGCCCGCCGCGGCCCAGCAGGCGCCCTCGGACGGCGCCGTCGTCGGCCCCGAGTTCGTGGCCAGCACCCAGCACTGGCTGGACGAGGCGGTTGCCAAGGCGCAGGCCGGCAACCCCGCGCCGCTGCGCATGGAAGTGAGCATTGGCTCGCTCGATTCGCGCTTGCGGCTCGCGCCCTGCTCGCGCGTCGAGCCCTATGTGCCGGTGGGCGTGCGGCTCTGGGGCCGCGGCCGGTTGGGCCTGCGCTGCGTCGAGGGCGGCGGCCGCTGGAACGTGTTCCTGCCGCTGACCGTCAAGGCCTTCGGTCCGGCCTGGGTGCTGCGCGACAACGTGCTGGCCGGCGCCGTGCTGACCGAGGCCGATGCGGTCGAGGAGGAGGTCGACTGGGCCGCCGAGCTCTCGCCCGTGGTGGCCGATCCGGCCCAGTGGGTCGGCACGGTCGCCAGCCGCGCGCTGGTCGCGGGCCAGCCGATCCGCCAGTCGATGGTCAAGGCCGCGCAGGCCTTCCAGGCCGGCTCCCAGGTGCGGGTGGTGGCGCAGGGGCCGGGCTTCGAGATCAGTTCCGACGCCCAGGCGCTGGCCGCGGGCGTGGTCGGGCAGCCGGTGCGCGTTCGCATGGAGAATGGCCGGATCACGCAGGGCGTGGTGCTGGACACGCGCACCGTGCGGCTGGCCATGTAGGGGCCATCTTTACAAAAGACCGCCGCAAAAAGAATTCAAGTTTCCATCCGCCCCGCCGAAACCCATGGAACGACCCCGCCGAATGGGGTCACTGGAGTCAGCGATGAAGATCAATCCACTGAACGATGCCGCGCTGGCGGCAGCCGCCCTCGGCGCCGCCCGGCCCGAGCGCTCGGCCGCAGGCGTGGGCACCCAGGGCGCCACCGGCGCGGGCGTGCCCGTCACCGTGTCGGCCGCCGCGCGTTCGCTGGAAGTGACCTCCGCCGGCAGCGGGATCGACGAAGCCAAGGTGGCGGCCGTCAAGGCGGCCATCGCCAACGGCAGCTTCACCGTGAACCCCGGTGCCATCGCCGACAAGCTCCTGGCCAATGCCCAGGAAGTCCTGAGCCGCACCCGGAGCTGAGCATGCCCGACACCCGTGAATCCGTGGAACTGCTGCTGAGCGACGTCGAACAGCAGCTCGACGCCGTCGATGCCGCGCTGCTCGACAGCGATCCTTCGCGCATGGGCGAGCTCTGCGCCGGCGTGCGCCGCGCGGCGATCGCCTTCTCGGGCGCGCTGCAGGCCGCGCTCTCGGCCGAGGCCTTCGACGCCGGCTTCCGCGGCCGCATCGAGGCCGTGGCCCGCCGCCTGGCGCTGCAGCGCGAGGGCCTGGCGCGCCGCAGCGCGTCGGTCGACCGTTTGCTGGCTTCGCTGGTGCGTCCGGCGCCGAGCCCCACCTATTCGATGCCCAACGCGCGAGGCATGGCACTGGGCCACTGAACGCAGCGACGATCTTCCGATCGTCGTCCGAGGGCCTCGCCCCCATGTTTTCAGTGGGATCGCATCTTGGCGCGCAGCCGTGCGATGGACTGGCTGTGCAGCTGGCACACGCGCGATTCGGTCACGCCCAGCACCGCCGCGATCTCCTTGAGGTTCATGTCCTGCTCGTAGTACATGCCCATGATGAAGCGCTCGCGCTCGGGCAAGGCCTCGATGGCCGCCACCAGCGCGGCGCGCAGGCGCTGGTCCTTGAGCAGGCTCAGCGGATCGGCCTCGGCGTCGGCCACGTTGGCGTGGCGCTCGAGAAAGCCTTCGTCGTCGCCGTCGGTGCCGCCGCCCATGTCCTCCAGGTACACCAGCTGCGTGCCGCGCACCCGCCCCAGCAGCGACTGGTAATCGGCCAGCGGCATCTTGAGTTCGGCCGCGATCTCGGACTCGGCCGGCGCGCGGCCCAGCCGGTGCTCGAGCCGGTGCACCGCCTTCTCGATGTCCTTCTGGCTCTTGCGCGAGCCGCGTGAGAGCCAGTCGCCCTCGCGCAGCTCGTCGAGCATCGCGCCGCGGATGCGCTGGGTGGCGAAGGTCTCGAACTGCACGCCCTGGCTGGCCTCGTAGCGCGACAGCGCATCGGCCAGGCCGATCATGCCGACCTGGATCAGATCGTCGACCTCCACGTTGGGCGGCAGCTTGGCGATCATGTGATGCGCCAGCCGCTGCACCAGCGGCACGTATTGCTTGATCAGCGCATCCCGGTCGAGATGGCCGCGTGGTGTGTACATCTGTGCAGAAAAAGTGGCTGCATGCATGGTCGTTTCAGCTCCGGGCCGCGGGCCTCAGACGGCGCATGCGGCAGGCGAGAAGAAGAAGTCCATGTCGGCGGTGCGCGGGTCGAAGGGCGAGCGCTGCGCCGCGCGCATCGAGCTGCGCACCAGCGCCTCGGCGTCGGGCGCCTGCCAGTCCTCGGGAATGCGCTGGCCGTCGCCCACGCCGCGCAGCTGGAACTGGTGGCGGATCAGCACGTCGAGCGCCGGGCCCAGCTTGGAGGCTTCGTCGATCTTGGTCAGCACCGCCTGCTGCGTGCCGCCCGGCTTGAAGGCGGTCGCGATGTCGTCCAGCGTGTCGCCGTGCGCGCCGGCGTTGAGCACCAGCACGCGCTGGATCGCGGGCAGGTCCAGCAGGTCCAGCAGCTCGCGGCGGCGCAGGTCGCGCGGCGAGATGCCGGCGGTGTCGATCAGCACCAGGCGCTTGCCCGACAGCAGGTCCAGCATCTCCTGCAGCGCGGGGCGGTCGTGCGCGAGGTGCGCCACCACGCCCAGGCCGCGGCCGTAGGCGCGCAGCTGCTCGTGCGCGCCGGCGCGGTGCGTGTCGAGCGTGATCAGGCCGACGCTGGCCGTGCCGTGCTGGCGCGCGCACTGCGCGGCCAGCTTGGCGATGGTGGTGGTCTTGCCGACGCCGGTGGCGCCGATCAGCGCGAACACGCCGCCTTCCTCGGGAATCGTCGGTGCATCGGCCACGATGGGCAGCATGCGCTGCAGCGCGTCCATCACCGCGCGCACCGTGTCGCCGACGTCGATGCCGCAAGGGATGGGCTCGAGCACCGTGCGCGCCAGGGTGGGCGAGTAGCCCGCGCGCACCAGCTTGAGCATCAGGTTCGAATGGATCGGGTCCTGCCGCGCCTGGCCCAGCCAGGCCAGCGTGTTGAAGCGCTCTTCCATCAGCCGCTTGAGGCCGTCGAGTTCGTCGAGCACGGCGCGCGAGGTGTCGGGGGCCGCCTGAGCCGCGACCGGCGCGGCGGGCACCTCGATCGGCGCCGGCGCGGCCACGGCCACCGGTGCGGCGATGGCGGCACGCGGCGCGGGCAAGGGCTTGTCTTCGCGCGGCACGGCGGCCGGCGCCGGCTGGCCGTGCTGGCGGCGCAGCATGCGCTCGCGCACATAGTCCTGGAAGGACAGCGTGCTCATCGCCAGCTGTTCGACATCGGCCTGCACGCCGTCTTCCACGACCGGCGCGGGCGCGGCCTCGGGCGGGGCCGCGGCTTCGGCCACCGGCGCCTCGGGCGCCGTCTCCAGCGGTGCCAGCGCCTCTTCGGTCGCGGCCATCACCTCGACGCCGGTCGGCACCTGGCGGTTCGACAGGATCAGCGTCGCGTCGCCGAAGGCGGCGCGCGCCAGGGCCAGGGCCTCGCGGGCGGTCGGGGCGTGGAAACGCTGGATGTTCATGCGGCTCATGGAAAGGTCCTCCGTGCGGCGCTCTGCGGCGCCAGCGGTCTGCAAAGCTTGCGTGTCGGTGCGCTCGGGCGCGGTGTTCATGGCGCTCATGCGCCGGCGCCGCGCAGGATCGGGCCGATGCGGATCGTGTGGGTTTCAGGGATCTCGCTGTGCGCCAGCACCTGCAGCCGCGGCGCCGCGCGCTTGACCAGGCGCGCGATGGTGCTGCGGATCGCGTCGGGCACCAGCAGGCAGGCGGGCACGCCTTTCTCTTCCTGCTTGAGCGCCACCTCGGCCGCGGTGCGCGTGAAGACTTCGGCCACGCCCGGATCGAGCGAGGGCGCCTGCGCATTGCCCAGGGCCTGCATCAGGAGCCGCTCGAAGCCGGGCTCGATCGCGATCACGTCGAGCTCCTTCACCGGGCCGTAGATCTGCTGCACGATGGCCGGTGCCAGCGCGGTGCGCACGCGGCGCGCGAGCTCCTGCGGGTCGGTGGTGCTGCCCGCATGCTCGGCCAGCGTCTCGACGATGGTGCGGATGTCGCGGATGTTCACGGATTCGTCCAGCAGCAGCTGCAGCACCTTCTGGAAGGTGGCGATCGGCACCAGCTTGGGCACGACTTCCTCGATCAGTTTGGGCGCCAGCTTGCTCACGTGTTCCACCAGTTGTTGGGTCTCGGTGCGGCTCAGCAAGCGCGCGGCCTGCACCTGCATCAAATGTGACAGGTGGGTCGCCATCACGGTCTCCGAATCAACGACCGTGAAACCGCCCATTTGTGCGGCTTCCTTCTGGCGTTCCTCGATCCAGTGCGCCGGCAGGCCGAAGGCCGGGTCGGTGGTGGGCGTGCCGATCAGCGGCGTGGTCAGGCCGCCCGGATTGATCGCCAGGTACATGCCCGGAAAGGCCTCGCCCTCGGCCACCACCACGCCGCGCAATGTCACGCGGTAGCCGCTGGGCTTGAGCTCGAGGTTGTCGCGCACGTGCACCGCCGGCGGCAGGAAGCCCACCTCCTGCGCGAACTTGCGGCGCACGCCCTTGATGCGCGTGAGCAGGTCGCCCTGGCGGTTCTTGTCGACCAGCGCGATCAGGCGGTAGCCCAGCTCCAGGCCCAGCAGGTCGACCGGCTGCAGGTCGTCCCAGGTGGCTTCGGCATCGGGCGCGGGCGCCGCGTGGACCGTCGCGGCCTCGACCGGCGCGGGCCGGCGGTGGATGCTCCAGGCACCGTAGCCCAGCAGTGCGGCCATGCCCAGGAACACCACGTGCGGCATGCCCGGCACGATGCCCAGCAGGCCGAGGATGCCGGCCGTCAGGCCCAGCACGCGCGGCGAGGTCAGCAGCTGCTGCACGATCTGCTTGCCCACGTCTTCCTCGCGGCCCACGCGCGAGATCACCATCGCCGCGGCCACCGAGATCAGCAGGCCGGGGATCTGCGCCACCAGCGCGTCGCCCACCGCCAGCAGCACGTAGGTGTCGGCCGCCTTGCCCGGCGACAGGCCGTGCTGCAGCACGCCGATGGCGAAGCCGCCCACGATGCTGATGACCAGGATCAGGATGCCGGCGATGGCGTCGCCGCGCACGAACTTCGAGGCGCCGTCCATCGAGCCGAAGAAGTTGGCTTCCTCCGCCACTTCGGCGCGCCGGCGGCGGGCTTCCTTCTCGTCGATGTTGCCCGAGTTGAGGTCGGCATCGACCGCCATCTGCTTGCCGGGCATCGCATCGAGCGTGAAGCGGGCCGACACCTCGGCGATGCGCTCCGAGCCCTTGGTCACGACCACGAAGTTGATCACCACCAGGATCGCGAACACGATCAGGCCGACCGCGAAGTTGCCGCCGATCAGGAAGTGGCCGAAGGCCTCGATCACCGCGCCGGCCGCGCCCGGGCCGGTGTGGCCCTCGAGCAGCACCACGCGGGTGGAGGCCACGTTGAGCGACAGCCGCATCAGGGTGGTCAGCAGCAGCACGCTGGGGAAGGCCGCGAAGTCCAGCGGCCGCACCATGTAGGCCGCGACCATCATCACCATCAGCGCGACCGCGATGTTGAGCGTGAAGAAGCCGTCGAGCAGCCAGGGCGGAATCGGCAGCACCATCAGCGCCAGGATCGCGATCACCAGCAGCGGTGCGGCGGCGCGCTGGAACATGCCGCCGTTCGTGCCCAGCCAGTGGCGGGCGGAGGCGAGGGTCGGGGTCATGGGGCGGGCTTCTTCTTGTTCAGCGGATCGAGTTCGGGCGGCACCTCGGGGTCGGGCACGGCCTTGGGCATCGGGCCTTCACCGCGCAGCGCGGCCTTGAGGCGGTAGACATAGGCCAGCACCTGCGCCACCGCGGTGAAAAGGCTGGCCGGAATGGCCTGGTCGATCTCGGCATGCGCGTACAGCGCACGCGCCAGCATGGGCGACTGCACCACCGGAATCTTGTGTTCGTTGGCGATCTCGCGGATCTTCATGGCCAGCACGTCGGCGCCCTTGGAGATCACCTGCGGCGCGCTCATCGTCGCCTCGTCGTAGCGCAGCGCCACCGCGAAGTGGGTCGGGTTCATCAGGATGAAGTCGGCGCGCGGCACGGCCGTGATGCTGGCGCGCTGCGAGATCTCGCGCGCGGTGCTGCGCTGGCGGCCCTTGGTGTGCGGGTCGCCGTCGGATTCCTTGTGCTCCTGCTTGATCTCCTGGTGCGACATCTTGAGCTTGGCGCGGTGGAAGAAGGCCTGCAGCGGCACGTCGACCACCGCGGTCGCGAACACCACCAGCAGCACCAGGCTCAGGCCCGAGACCAGCCAGTCGCCCAGCGCGCGCAGCGCCGAGGGCGAGGGCTGCAGCACCAGCCGCGCGATGGTGTCGAGCGAGTGGCTGATGAACAGCCAGCCCACGAAGGCCATCAGCGCCGAGAGGAACACCAGCTTGGCGACGTTGAACAGCTGCTGCTTGGTGAACAGGTTGGACAGGCCCGAGAGCGGGTTCAGCCGGTTGAAGTCCGGCGTGATCGATTTGGTGCTGGCCACCCAGCCGCCCGCGGCGATCGCGCTCACCACCGCGGCCGTGACCACGATGGCCGCGAAGGCGGTGCACAGCAGCAGGCCCAGGCCGGCGAAGCTGCCCAGGCGCTGGAGCATCGCGCCGGGCTCGGTCAGCGTCGCGTGGTCGAACACCAGCGCCAGCGCCAGCGCCGCGCGCAGCTGCTCGAAGCCCGTGGGCGCCAGCAGCAGCAGGGCCACCGCGCCGGTGCCCACCACCGCCAGGTGCGAGAGGTCGCGCGAGCGCGCGGCCTGGCCGTCTTTGCGCGCCTGGTCCAGCTTGCGCTGGGTGGCGGGGAGTTGGCGGTCCTGGCTGCTGGATTCCATGGCGGTGCGTCGTGCGTTGCCAGGGATTGTCCGCAGCGCAGGCGGAATCTAAAGCGCGATAAGGCGGGGGAAAGCGGCGTGTTTCACTGCGCCGCGGGCGTCTTCGCGTCGCGTGCGATCTGTTCCTGGATCGCCTTCACCGCGTCGTTGCCTTCGATGCGCCCGCCGCCGAACAGCCGCGACTCGGCCTCGCGCGTGAGCACCGTCACGCTGATGCGGCGGTTGATGGGCGCGAGCTTGTTGTCCTTGTCGAGCAGGTCGCTGGCCGCGAGGCCCACCACGCGCACCAGCTTGTCGTCGGGCATGCCCGCGCCCACCAGCTCGCGCCGCGAGGCGTTGGCGCGGTCGGCCGAGAGCTCCCAGTTGCCGTAGCCGCGGTCGCCGTTGCCGTAGGGGGCGGCGTCGGTGTGGCCGGCCAGGCTCACGCGGTTCTCGATGCCGTTGAGCGCGGTGCCGATCGCGTGGAGGATGTCGCGCATGTAGGGCTTCACCAGCGCGCTGCCGCTGTCGAACATCGGCCGGTTCTGCTCGTCGACGATCTGGATCTCCAGCCCGTCGACCGTGACCTGCAGCCGGATCTGCGAGCGGTAGTCGCGCAGCTTGGGGTTGGCCTCGATCAGCGCCTCGATCTTGGCGCGCAGCGCCGTCATGCGGCGCGCGTCCTGGCGCGCCTGCTCGATCTTCTGGCTGTCCTGCGCCAGGGTGGAGGTCTGCTTGCCCGGCGCGTCCGACTGCTTGACCTGGCCGTTGGTGCGCGTCAGGTCCTTGCCGCCGCCGGTCACGATGCTCGAACTGCTGCCCGAACCCGGGCCGCCGGCCATCTCGACCTTGAGCGGCGAATGGAAGTACGAGGCGATGCCCTGCAGGTCGCCCTTGGCCGTCGAGCCCAGCAGCCACATCAGCAGGAAGAAGGCCATCATCGCGGTCACGAAGTCCGCGTACGCGATCTTCCAGGCGCCGCCATGGTGGCCGTGCGAGACCTTCTTGACCCGCTTGATGATGATGGGCTGCAGCTTCTTGCTGCCTTGCGACGTCGCCATGTCAGGTCATCACTTCTTTTTGACGTACGTTTCCAGCTCGGTGAAGCTGGGGCGCTCCGTCGTGAACAGCACCTTGCGCCCGAACTCGATCGCGGTCGTCGGGTTGTAGCCCTGCATGCTCGCGAGCAGCGTGCTCTTGATGCACTGCAGTTCCTTGGTGCCGTCCTCGGCCTTCTGCTCGAGCAGGCCGCCCAGCGGCTCGACGATGCCGTAGGCCAGCAGGATGCCCAGGAAGGTGCCGACCAGCGCCGAGCCGATCATCGCGCCCAGCACCGCGGGCGGCTGGCCCACCGAGCCCATGGTGTTGACCACGCCCAGCACGGCCGCCACGATGCCGAAGGCCGGCAGGCCGCCGGCCAGGCGCGCGATGGCGGCCACCGGCGCATGCGATTCGGCGTGGTGGGTTTCGATCTCGCTTTCCATCAGCGACTCGATCTCGTGCGCGTTGAGGTTGCCCGACACCATCATGCGCAGGTAGTCGGTCATGAACTCGACGATGTGGTGGTCGCTGCCCAGCTTCGGGTACTTCTGGAACAGCGGCGATTCGGCCGGCGACTCGACGTCCTTCTCGATCGACATCAGGCCGTCCTTGCGCGCCTTCTGCAGGATGTCGTAGAGCAGCGCCATCAGCTCGAGGTAGCGCGCCTTGGTGTACTTCGAACCCTTGAAGGCATGCGGCAGCATCTTCAGCGTGCCCTTGAGCACCTTGGGCTGGTTGTTCACCACGAAGGCGCCGAGGGCGCCGCCGCCGATCACCATCAGCTCGATCGGCAGGGCGTGCAGCACCACGTCGATGTTGCCCCCGTGGATGATGTATCCACCGAAGATGCAGCCGAGGGCGACGAGGTAACCGATGATGACGAACATGGCGCGGTCTGGGATTCAATGGCCCCCATTGGGCCTGGGGAAGCGGGTGGACGGTCCATGAATAAGGGCCCTCGAAGGGCCCTTATTCCTTTCTTAGCGGCGCCTCACTGAAGCGGCGCGCTGGCGGCGGCACCCTTGCCGGCGCGCGCCGGCGGCTCGCACAGGCCGCACACGAAGTGGCGCGTGTTCTCGTAGGGCTCGGTCACGAAGTGGCCGCCGCACTTGGAGCAGGGCGTCATCGCGAGCATCTTGTTCTCCATGAAGCGCACCAGGCGCCAGGCGCGCGTGATCGACAGCTGCGGCTCGAGCCCGCAGGTCTGGATCTGCTCGGTGTAGAGCTGGAAGGCCTTGATCAGCGCGTCGATGGGCTCGAGCGGGCTGGTCTTCATCAGGTGCGTGTAGATGTTCTGGAACAGCGAGGCATGGATGTTCGGCTGCCAGGTCAGGAACCAGTCGGTCGAGAAGGGCAGCTGGCCCTTCGACGGCGACTTGCCCGCGACTTCCTTGTAGAGGCGCAGCAGGCGTTCGTAGGAAAGCTCGGTCTCGCTTTCCAGCACCTGCAGGCGGGCGCCCATCTCGATCAGGCTGACGGCGCGCTCGATCTGGCGCGACTCGTTGCGAATGCTCTTTTGCGTGGCCATGTGCGCGGCGTCTTGTTCCCGGATTTCTTCAGAACGCCGTCTCGGCGAAGCGGCTCGACATCAGGATGCTGGCGTGCAGCCGCGTGGTCGATTCGTTGACCGTGCGCGTGGCCACGGTCTGGTTGGTGAGCAGGTTCCACACCATGTCGTCGCCGGCGCGGAAACGGCACAGCAGCATGGTGTCGGAGGCCAGCTTCATGACCTGCGCCGGCGACAGCATCTCGATCAGCTCGGCGGATTCTTCCGAGATGCCGAGCCGGAACAGGGCCTGGGCCTTGTCCTGCCGGATCAGGTTCTGCGCCAGCATCAGGTAGGTGAGGTTGGCTTCCTTGATTTCCGCCAGCATCTGTTCGCTCGTCATCTGCATCCCTTTTCAGGCCCGGGGCCCAGTCATTCGATGGGCTCGATTCTGGAGGGAGTAACAAAATCTTTAATAGGTAAATTTCTGTAAACAGATGTTTTTTCGCTGACAGCTTTGCAGGGCAAATTCCTACATCGGAAGTATCCATTTCCCTCTTTTAAACGCTAAAGAACTACTTTTCTTCGGCCGGTAAAAAAGCGAACGTAATCCTAGGTATTCATTATTTTCCCACTGGCGCGGCCGTCCCGCAGGGCGGTTGTGCGGCGGTCTGGGCGGTGCCACGCTGTTTTTCGTGGCTTTGTTACAGCCCCTCGGCGAGTTGTTGCGCACCGCCAACGACCACCGCCGGGCACCGGGCGGGGGGCTTTCGGTGCCCTCGATGCCGCTCCGCGGATTTCTTGAGGGTGCGATGCAAAAAATAAAAGCCTCAAGCGCGGGCCTCAAGCACCCGAAAACCACCCATCGGGCCACACAACGCGGTTCGACCGGCGGCCAGTGTCATCGACTGGCATTGGCAGCGATGCCGCAACTCAACGTTCTTCTTCTTCAGGAGTTTCCATCATGGCTTCGATCATCAACACCAACCTCAGCTCCCTCAACGCCCAGCGCAACCTGATGAGCAGCCAGAACTCGCTGGCCACCTCGATGCAGCGCCTATCCTCGGGCCTGCGCATCAACAGCGCCAAGGACGATGCCGCCGGCCTTGCCATCTCGGAACGCATGACCGCGCAGATCAAGGGCCTGACCCAGGCCGGCCGCAACGCCAACGACGGCATCTCGCTGGCGCAGACCGCTGAAGGCGCGCTCAGCACCATCGGCAACAACCTGCAGCGCATCCGCGAACTGGCGGTGCAATCGCGCAACGCCACGAACTCGACCGACGACCGCGCCGCGCTGCAGAAGGAAGTGATCCAGCTCAAGAGCGAAATCGACCGCGTGGCGACGCAGACCTCGTTCAACGGCACCAAGCTGCTGGACGGCAGCTTCACCGCCCAGACCTTCCAGGTCGGCGCGAACCAGGGCGAGACCATCTCCATCGCCGGCATCGCCAACTCGACCACCGCCAGCCTCGGCAGCTGGACCTCGGGCGCCACGACGACCTACACGCAGACCACCGCTTCGGCCACCGCCACCGTGCCCGGCAGCTCGTTCTCGATGTCGATCAATGGTGTGAACATCGCCGCACCGGGCCAGGCCGATGCCGCCGGCGCCGCCACCGCGCTCAAGACCTACTTCGATGCCGCCAAGGCAGCCAACCCCAGCGCACTGGCCAACGTCTCGATGGCCGCCGACGGCAAGATCACCTCGACCGACGCGACGCTGACGATCTCCAACCTGGTCAACATCGGCGGCGTGACCGCCGGCACCACCAACGGCGCGGCCACCGTGGTGGCCGGCACGGCCCAGACCGGCATCGGCGGCGTGGACATCTCGACCCAGGCCGGCGCCGACAACGCGCTGCTGGCCATGGACGCCGCGCTCAAGTCGATCAACTCCTCGCGCGCCGACCTGGGTGCCATCCAGAACCGCTTCGAATCGGTGGTGTCGAACCTCGCGACCACGGCGGAAAACCTGACCGCCTCGCGCAGCCGCATCCAGGACGCCGACTTCGCGGCCGAAACCGCCAACCTGTCGCGCTCGCAGATCCTGCAGCAGGCCGGCACCGCGATGGTGGCCCAGGCCAACCAGCTGCCGCAGACCGTGATGTCGCTGCTGCGCTGATCGATCGCCGATAAGGCGTGAACAGGGGGCTCTTCGCGGGCTTCCTGAGCGCTTCACTCCAGGGCGGCGAACGGACAATTCCGTTCGCCGCCTTTTCGCTTGGCGCGTACACGGAGAAAACCAATGGCATCCATCACGTCGACAGGCCTGGGCAGCGGGCTCGATGTCGAGAAGATCATCACGGACCTGATGGCGCTCGAGAAGAAGCCGCTGACCTCGCTGCAGACCAAGGCCAGCACGATCGACAGCAAGATCTCGGCCTTCGGTTCGGTGAAGTCTCAGCTCTCGACGCTGTCCGACGCGGTGACGGCCTTGTCGAAGGCCTCGACCTGGACCGCCAAGACGGTCAGCTCCAGCAATGCCGCGGCCGTGTCGGCCACGGTGGCCAACGGCACCAACGCGTCGGTGAGCTCGTTCAGCGTGACGGTGTCGAAGCTGGCGCGCACGCAATCGATCTCCTCGGCGCCGGTGGCCAATGGCGCGACCGTGGGCAGCGGCACGCTGAGCTTCTCGGTCGGCACCTGGAGCGAGGGCGCCACGCCGGCCTTCACGCAGGGCGCGGCCGCCACGGTGGCGGTCGAGATCGCCGCCACCGACACGATGGCCGACATCGCCTCCAAGATCAACAAGGCCGGTGCCGGCGTGACCGCGACCGTGCTCAAGGACATCTCGGGCGACCGGCTCATGATGCGTTCCAGCGTCACCGGCGAGGCCGCGGGCTTCCGCGTGACGGCCAGCGGCGACAGCGCCGGCCTCGACGGGCTCGTCTTCGACAACCCGGCTGCCGGCGCCGGCATGGCGGCCAACCCCATCCAGTACGGCCAGAACGCCAGGGCCGCGATCAACGGTGTCGAAATCGAGTCGGCCAGCAACACGCTGGACGAAACCCTGCCGGGCCTGACGCTCACGCTGTCGCAGGTCACGACCGGGCCGGTGGAGATCACGGCCACCAGCGACACCAGCGGCATGCGCACCGCGATCAACACCTTCGTCACCGCGTACAACGCGATGAACCAGATGCTCAACAGCGCCACCAAGTACGACGCGACGACCAAGACCGCCGCGCTGCTCCAGGGCGATGCCACCACCACCGGCCTGCAGGCCGCGCTGCGCAGCCTGGTCGGCGCGCCCTCGGGCAGCGGCGCGCTGCAGTACCTGTCGGACGCGGGCGTGTCCATCGCGCGCGACGGCGCGGGCAACCTCGCGGTCGATACCGCCAGGCTCGACAAGGCGCTCAAGAACCCCGACGCCCTGAAGCAGTTCTTCGCCGCCGAAGCCGGTGCCGACCCCGCCGCCACCGGCTTCGCCACGCGCCTCGCGGCCTTCACGCAGGCCGCCATCGGCGCCGACGGCGTGCTGACCGGCAAGACCGAGGCGCTCGACCTGCTGAAGAAGGCCAACACCAAGGACCAGGAGCGCGTGAGCGACCGGCTGAGCCTGACCGAGACGCGGCTGCGCAAGCAGTACACCGCGCTCGACACCCAGATGAGCAAGATGACCGCGCTCAACACCTACGTGGCGCAGCAGATCGCGCAATGGAACAAGTCCACCGGCTGAAAGGCGGGAAAAGACAAAAGGCCGTTGATTTTCCTCGCCCGATGCCGATAACAAAGACAAGAACCGCAAAGGACACCTCGTCATGTACACCCCTCCCCACCTCCGCGCAGCCTCGGCCTACAAGACGGTCGGCGCCCAATCCAGCGTCGACGGTGCCGACGCGCATCAGCTCATCGTGCTGGTGTTCGACGGCCTGCTGCAGGCCGTCAACGCGGCACGCGGCGCGCTGACGCGCGGCGAGGTGGCGCTCAAGGGCGAGCAGATCCAGCGCGCGGTGCGCCTGCTCGAGGAAGGCCTCAAGGGCGGCCTGGACATGGCGCGCGGCGGCGAACTGGCCCGCCAGCTGCGTGCGCTGTACGACTACTGCATCGAGCGCCTGACCCAGGCCAACCTGCGCAACGACGGCGAGGCATTGGCCGAAGTCGTGCGCCTTGTCACGCCGGTCGCCGAGGGTTGGAAGGAAATGGGTCGTCTGCGCAGCGTCCAGCCGGCATGATCCGGGTGCAGCTTCGCACGGAGTCTTTTGTCATGCAGGACCGCTTGCTCAACTACTACACGGCCATCGAGGAGGCGAGCCGCCAGATGCTCGAGGCCGCGCGCCGCGAGGACTGGGATGCGGTCGTGCGCTGCGAAGGCGTCTGTGCGGTGCTGATCGAGCAGCTGCGCTTCAAGGCCCGCACCGAAGAACTCCCCCGCGAAGACCGCGCCGAGAAGATGCGCGTGATGCAACGCATCCTGCGCCACGACGCCGAGATCCGCACCCTGGCCGAACCCTGGCTGTCGCAGTTCGACCAGCTGCTGGACGGCAAGCTGCAGGTCATCCACTGAGCAAGGACCCAGCAGCCAACGACAAAGGGCGCCACGAGGCGCCCTTGTCGTTTCCAGCAGCGCTTCCAGCGCCCTCTGTTCGTGAGACACCGCAGAACCGGCTTCGCCGGG
This sequence comes from Variovorax sp. J2P1-31, assembly GCF_030317215.1. NCBI lineage: Bacteria > Pseudomonadati > Pseudomonadota > Betaproteobacteria > Burkholderiales > Comamonadaceae > Variovorax > Variovorax sp. J2P1-31. Next base: position 950,020 of record NZ_JASZYA010000003.1, on the reverse strand, counting down.
CTGCTGGTGTCGCCCCCGGAAGGGGGAAGGCGAAGCGACACGCAGTGCGCGAGCCTCGGGGGAGAGCCAAGTGCTTCGGCTCTGCCGGGCCGTCGGTGTCGCCCCCCTGGGGGGGAGGCGCCGAAGGCGCTTCGGGGGGGTCAGACTTGCATGTTCATGATGTCGGAGTAAGCCTGCACCATCCGGTTGCGCACATGCAGCGTGGCCTGGAAGCCGATCTGGGCCTTCTGGATCGCGACCATGGTCTCCTCCAGGCTCACGGCCGGGTTCTCCATCTGCACCTCGCGCTGCAGCCGCGTGGCCTCGTTCTGCGAGGCGCTGACGGCGTTGAGCGCGCCCGACAGCGCACCGGCGAAGCCGCTGTCCTGCGGGGACTGCGCGGCGCGGGCCGGGCCGGCCGGGCGGGCGGTGATCGGGGCGGTGACGGGAGAGAGGCGGAGGTCCATGGGCTGAATGCTAGGGCGGCACGGCGCGGGCGATCGCCGGGAAATGGGTGGGAAAGCAGCGCTTTATCGGCCTTATGTTTCGGGGGGTGGCCCGAATAATCGGCAGCGGGAAGCCACCGGGCTTCCGCCTGTCGCCTACCGATCGAGCCCATGTCCGCTGTCGCCGAACTTCCTGCCGCCGCTCTCTCCGCACCGCCCGCACCCTGGGCCGGCCGGCTCGCCGCGCTCGATCGCCGCCAGCGCATGCGCCTGGCCGTGGGGGCGGTGGTGCTGGTGGCCATCGCCATCGCCGCGATCGTGCTGGGCCGCCAGCCCGATTGGCGAGTGCTCTACGCCAACCTGAGCGACAAGGACGGCGGCGCGGTGGTCGCGCAGCTCGCGACCATGAACGTGCCCTACAAGTATTCCGAAGGCGGCGGCGCGGTGATGGTGCCCTCCGACAAGGTGCACGACGTGCGCCTGCGCCTGGCCTCGCAGGGCCTGCCCAAGGGCTCGGTGGCGGGCTTCGAGCTGATGGAGAACAACCGCTTCGGCATGACGCAGTTCCAGGAGAAGCTGAGCTTCCAGCGCGGCCTCGAGGGCGAGCTGACGCGCTCGATCCAGGCCCTGGGCTCGGTGCAGAGCGCGCGCGTGCACCTGGCGCTGCCCAACCAGAACGGTTTCTTCCGCGAGCAGCAGAAGCCCTCGGCCTCGGTGCTGCTGAGCCTCTACCCGGGCCGCGTGCTCGAGCGCAGCCAGATCGCGGGCATCGTGCACCTGGTGGCCTCCAGCGTGCCCGAACTCAGCCCCGGCGCGGTCAGCGTGCTCGACGACAGCGGCAAGCTGCTGTCGAACACGGGCGACGGCCCCGGCGGCGCGGCGGGCGCGGTCGACGGCCAGCAGCTGGCCTATGTGCAGCAGCTCGAGCAGCAGTACACGCGCCGCATCCTCGACATCCTCGAGCCGGTGGTCGGGCGCCAGAACGTGAAGGCGCAGGTCACGGCCGACGTCGATTTCTCGCAGACCGAAGCCACCTCGGAAGAACACCGGCCCAACCTCGCGGCCGACGCCAGCGCGGTGCGCAGCCAGCAGACCGTCGAGAGCCATGGCGCCGCGGCGGCCGGCGCGGCGGCGGCCACCGGCGTGCCCGGCGCGACCTCCAACCAGCCGCCCGCGCCGCCGTCGGCGCCGATCAACGGCGCGGCCGCGCCGCTGGCCCCGACCGGCACCGCGGCCGCCGCGCCCGCCGATGCGTCCAAGGCGCCGGGCAAGCGCGAGTCGATCATCAACTACGAGGTCGACAAGACGGTGAAGACCGTGCGCGGCGCGACCGGCCAGATCCGCCGCCTGAGCGCCGCGGTGGTGGTCAACTACCAGAGCATCGCCGACGCGCAGGGCAAGGCCAGCGCCACCGCATTGACGCCGCAGCAGATCGAGCAGATGACCGCACTGATCCGCGAGACCATCGGCTTCAACAAGGAACGCGGCGACTCGGTCAACCTGATGAACACGCCCTTCCTGGTCGATGCGAACACGCCGGTCGACCTGCCGCTGTGGAAGCGGCCCGAGGTGCTGGATCTGGTGCGCAGCTTCGCCTGGCCCGTGGGCCTGGCGGTGATCGGCCTGATCGTGCTCTTCGGCCTGGTGCGCCCGGGGATCAAGGCGATCGCGGTTGCGGCGCCGGTGGCGCCCGCGCTGGTGCCGCTGCCCGGCGCGCAGCTCAACGCGATGGTGGCCGAGACGCCGCTGCGGCCCGCGCTCGCCTCCCCCGAAGCGGCACAGGCGCTGCCCTCGCCCTCGCAGGAAGTGCCCGAGCAGGCGCGGCTGGAAGGCGCGCGCCAGATGGCGCGGCAGAACCCGGTGGCGGTGGCCAACATCGTCAAGAGCTGGGTCAACGGCGATGCCGCCGCGGGAGCCTGACCCGTGGCCATGGACGAGCAAGGACTCCACGACGCGGCGATCCTGCTGATGTCGCTCGGTGAAGAGGAGGCCGGCCAGGTGCTGCGCCATCTCTCGCCGCGCGAGGTGCAGAAGATCGGCGAGACCATCGCCAAGACACGCGCCGTCTCGCGCGAACGGCTGGGCGAGGTGGCCGACCGCTTCATCGCCGCGACCGCGGGCCAGAGCCTGTTCGCGGCCGACACCGGTGACTACGTACGCTCGATCATGCAGCGCGCGCTGGGCGACGAGAAGGCCACCATCCTGGTCGACCGCATCCTGCAGGCGCCCGACCTGAGCGGCATCGAGAACCTCAAGTGGATGGACGCGCCCTCGGTGGCCGAGGTGCTGAAGGTCGAGCATCCGCAGATCGTCGCCGCCATCCTGGTGCACCTCGAGCCCGAGCACGCCTCGGCCATCCTGGTGCAGCTGCCCGAATCGCAGCGCGCCGAGGTGCTGCTGCGCGTGGCCACGCTCGAGGGCATCCAGCCCGCGGCGCTGGAAGACCTCAACGAGGTGATGTTCCGTGTGCTGCAGGGCGGCGCCAAGATCCGCAAGGCCTCGCTGGGCGGCGCCAAGACCGCCGCCGGCATGATCAACATGCTGGGCGCGGGCATCGACACCCAGGCCATCGACGCGATCCGCGTGCACGACCCCGAGCTGGCGCAGCAAATCGCCGACCTGATGTTCGTCTTCGACGACGTGATGAAGCTGGACAACAAGTCGCTGCAGCTGGTGCTGAAGGAAGTGGCGTCCGAGACGCTGATCGTCGCGCTCAAGGGCGCGGCCCCGGCGCTGCGCGACAAGTTCCTGGCCAACATGTCCTCGCGCGCGGCCGAGGCCCTGCGCGAAGACCTCGAATCGCGCGGCCCGCTGCGCTTGTCGGAGGTCGAGGCGCAGCAGAAGGAAATCCTCAAGGCGGTGCGACGCCTGGCCGACGAGGGCCAGATCGTGCTGGGCGGCGGCGCCGACGGCGGCTTCGTCTAAGGAAGGCAGGCGATGCGCGGCACCTTCATCCCCAGCGAGGACATCGCCGGCTTCTCGCGCTGGCAGTTCGCCACCGTCGGCCCCACGGGCGAGCCGCAGGGCGGCATCGCCGACCCGGCCGCGCTGCAGGAGGCGCAGGACCAGGGCTTCGCCGAAGGCCATGCGGCCGGCCGTGCCGAAGCCTTGGCGCAGGCGCGCGCCGAGATGGAGGCCTACATCGCCACCCAGGGCCACGACACCGCGCAGCGCCTGGCCGCGTTGCTGGCCGCGGCCGAGGCCGGCCTGGCCGAGGCGCAGCAGGACATCGCGCGCGGCACCCTGGAGATCGCCTGCGCGCTCGCGCGCCAGGTGCTGCGCCACGAACTCGCGACGCAGCCGCTGGCGCTGGAGCCCGTGGTGCGCGAGGCCATCGAACTGCTGCGTGCCGACGGCAGGAGCGCCTGCGTGCGCCTGGCGCCGGCCGACTTCGAGGCGCTCGATGCGCACCTGCGCGCCGAGTTCGCGGGCCAGGCCATGCGCGTGGTCTCCGACGCCTCGGTGGCGCCCGGCGACTGCCGCGTCGAATCCGCGGGCGCGGTGGTCGACGGCGGCGTGGCCACGCGCTGGTCGCGCGCGGTCGCGAGCCTGGGGCTGGCGATGCCGTGGCAGGACACACCGGAGGACGGCCCGCATGCCGCCTGAACGCGCCGCCTGGCAACGCTTCATGGGCGACGCGCGTGCGCGCGTCGAGCAGGCGCCCGGGCTGGAGGTGCAGGGCACGCTCACGCGGCTGGCCGGCCTGGTGCTCGAGGCCACGGGCATCCGCTCGCCGGTCGGCTCGCAGTGCCTGGTGCGCATGGGCGCGCAGCCGCCGGTGCTGGCCGAGGTGGTGGGCTTCGCCAGCGACCGCGCCTTCCTGATGCCCGCGGGCGACGTGCACGGCCTGTCGAGCGGCGCCAGCGTGACGCCGGCCGCGCCCTATGTGCCGGTGCCGCGCCTGGGCGAGCCCGAACGCGAGGTCTCGATGCGCATGGGCGCGCTGCGGCTGCCGCTGGGCCCGGGCCTGCTGGGCCGGGTGGTCGATCCACAGGGCCGGCCGCTCGACCACCAGGGCCCGATGAACGACGTGACGGCCGAGCCGCTGGACCGCCAGCCGATCAACGCGATGGACCGCGACCCGGTGCGCGAGCCGCTGGACACCGGCGTGCGCGCCATCAACGCGCTGCTCACCGTGGGCCGCGGCCAGCGCATCGGCCTGTTCGCGGGCTCGGGCGTGGGCAAGAGCGTGCTGCTGGGCATGATGGCCCGCTACACCGAGGCCGACGTGATCGTGGTCGGCCTGATCGGCGAGCGCGGCCGCGAGGTCAAGGAATTCATCGAGGACATCCTGGGCGAGGAGGGCCGTGCCCGCTCGGTCGTGGTGGCCGCGCCGGCCGATGCGCCGCCGCTGCTGCGCATGCAGGGCGCGGCCTATGCGACCGCGATCGCCGAGCATTTCCGCGACCAGGGGCGGCATGTGCTGCTGCTGATGGACTCGCTCACGCGTTACGCGATGGCGCAGCGCGAGATCGCGCTGGCCATCGGCGAGCCGCCGGCCACCAAGGGCTACCCGCCCTCGTGCTTCGCCAAGCTGCCGCAGCTGGTGGAGCGCAGCGGCAACGGCCTGCACGGCGTGGGCTCGATCACCGCCTTCTACACCGTGCTGTCCGAGGGCGACGACCAGCAGGACCCGATCGCCGACGCGGCGCGCGCCATCCTCGATGGCCACATCGTGCTGTCGCGCGGGCTGGCCGAGGAGGCGCATTTCCCCGCCATCGACATCGAGCAGTCGGCCTCGCGCGTGATGCACAACGTGGTCGCGCCCGCGCACCTCGATGCGGCCCGGCAGTTCCGCGCCATCTATTCGCGCTACCGCAAGAGCCGCGACCTGGTGCGCCTGGGCGTCTACGTGCCCGGCAGCGATCCGGCGCTCGACGAGGCGATCCGGCTGCAGCCGGCGATGAGCGCCTTCCTGCAGCAGAACATGCACGAGGGCGCGCCCTTCGCGCACAGCGTCGACGGCATGGCCTGGGCGCTGACATGACACCCCACCACCCGCCGCACACCGAGGAGTCCGCATGTCCGGAATGAATGGATTGGAGCTTGCGCTGTCGCAGGCGCGCGACCGGCGCGACGCCGCGGCCCAGGTGGTGGCGCAGGCGCTGCAGGGCTGGACCGCCGCCAAGCAGCAGCTCGACCAGCTCGAGAGCTACGCCACCGAATGCACCGAGCGCTGGGCGCGCCAGCAGGCGAACTGCATGCCCGAGATCATGCGGCACCACTACCAATTCATGGCGCGGCTCACGCATGCGATCGGGCTGCAGACCGGCATCGTGGCCGACCATGGGCGCCAGGTCGAGCGCGCATCGGTCGGTTCGCGCGCGGCCGAGGCGCGGCTCGAGAGCCTGCGCCAGCTGCTGGCGGCGCGGCGCCGCGACGAGCAGATCACGCTGGACCGGCGCGAACAGAAGCAGTCCGACGAGCGCGCCGCGCTGCAGTACAGCCGGCGCCAGGGCAACCCGCTGGGCGGTCTGCTCTGATGGCGGTCGAAGGGCTTCGCACCGCCGCGCCCACGGCCGCGCCGGCGCCCGCGCGCGCAAAGCCCTCGGCCGAGGCGGCCGACGGGACGGGTTTCGGTGCCGCGCTCGCGGCCTGCGACAGCGAGGACGCGGCCACGGTGGCGCAGGAGGCCGAGACGGCGACCGAGCTCGCCGAGCCCGTGAAGGGCAAGGCGGACGACGCGCCCCAGACCGTGGCCGACGCGCCTGTGGCCGTCGAGGTGCCGGCCGGCGATGCCGCCTGGCTGCCCCCGGCCGTTGAACTGCCGCGCCCGCCGGGCGCCCCGCCCACGCCGGTGACGGCGCCGGCTGCCGCACGCGGTGTCGGGGCCGTGGGCCCGGCCGAGAGCGGCGCGGCCGCGCGCACGGTATCGGCGCTGCAGCCCCTGGCCACCCCGCACGATGCCGCGACGCCGTCCGTGCATCCCGCGCCGGGCAGCGCGGCCGAGGCGCCGACGGCCACCCCGGCTGCCGCGCTGCTGCTGCAGCAGCAACGCATCGCCCAACGCGACGCCGCGGCGACCGCCGAACCGTCCACGCGCCAGGCGGCCACGGCGCTGGCGCCGCAGCGCCCGGGCGCCGAACTGCAGGCCTTGCCAGGCCTGGGCCTGCTGTCGCCCGAGGCCCAGGGCCTGCCGCGCCGCTGGGAGCGCGCCACCGCATCGGCCGGCCCGGTCGCGGGCACCGGGCCGTCGCCGGTGGCCGGCGCCGATGCTTCGAACCCGTCGCCCTTCATGGCTCCGGTCGATGCCGCGGCCGCCGGCGCGTCGCTGGGCCAGCCGGGCCTGGCCGAGCGCATGACCGAGCAGGTGAGCTGGTGGATGGCGCAGAAGACGCAGGGCGCCGAGCTCAGCATGGCCCTCGACGGCCGGCCGGTGTCGGTGAGCCTGAAGCTGCAGGGCAACGAGGCGCAGGTGGTGTTCCGCAGCGACCAGCCCGAGGCGCGCCAGATGCTCGCGCAGGCCCTGCCCGAGCTCAAGCAGATGTTCGGCAGCGAAGGCCTGCTGCTGTCGCAGGCCTCGGTCGGCAGCCAGGCCCGCGACCCGCAGGGGCAGGGCGGGCCGCCCGCGCGGCCGCCGGGCAAGGGCCAGGCTTCGGTCGGCGCGGTCGATGCGCTCGACGTGCGGCCCCGGCCCATGGCGCTGCGCGCCGACGGCAGCCGTCCGCTCGACCTCTACGTTTGAGACCAAGCCGCCATAAGCGCGGCTTTTGCGCCGCTTTTCCCGCGCTTCGCCGCGCCGGGCCGATCGAATAATCGACCGCATGCACAGCGCTCCGGCGCGCCGGACGCTGTGCCTTTTTTTCGATTCCCAACGAACGACCCAAGGAAAGCCCGTGTCCGCCAAAGCTGCCGATTCCGCGCCGGCCACCGACAAGCCCAAGGGCAAGCTCAAGCCCCTGCTGCTCGGGCTGGCCGGCGTGCTGCTGCTCGTCAGCGGGGCCGGCGGCACCTGGTTCTTCCTCAACAACAAGAAGGCCCACGCGCCGGCCCATGAGGAAGAGGCCGTGGCCGAGACGCCCAAGGCCGCCACGCCGAGCTACCTGGCGCTGGACAACATGGTGTTCAACCTGGCCGACGGCGGCGGCGACCGCGTGGCGCAGGTCGGCATCACGCTCGAACTGCAGAACGACAAGGCGGCCGAGCAGATCAAGCAGCTGATGCCCAAGATCCGCAACGGCGTGCTGCTGATGGTCTCGCAGCGCACCTCCGAAGAACTGCTCAAGCGCGACGGCAAGGAGAAGCTCGCGGGCGACATCCAGGTCGAGGTTTCGCGCCTGCTGGGCTACGACATCGAGTCGCCCAAGCCGGCCAAGGGCGACGAGGACGCGCCGGTGCGCCGCAAGAAGAGCGCACAGGGCCCGGTGCAGGCCGTGCTGTTCTCCAGCTTCATCGTGCAATGAGCACCGACCCCGCCACGGACGATGCGTTGACCGGCGCCGCGCCGGCCGACCCGGTGGCGCGCATGGCCGAGGCCGCCGCGCGCGCCTACGACCTGGCCGCGGCCGACCGGCTGGTGCGCCGCCCGATGCCCACGCTGGACATCGTGAACGAGCGCTTCCTGCGCCACCTGCGCGTGGGCGTGTTCCAACTGGTGCGCCGCGGCGCCGAGATCGCCATCGCGCCGGTCGAGGTGCAGGGCTACGCCGACTTCCTGGCCTCGCTGGCGCCGCCGACCAACTTCAACGTGGTCGCGCTGCAGCCGCTGCGCGGCCACGGCCTGGTGGTGTGCGACGCCACGCTGATCTCGGTGCTGGTCGATGCGCTCTACGGCGGCGCCTGCACGCTGCAGGCGCCGATGGAAGGCCGCGACTTCTCGCCCACCGAGCAGCGCGTGATCCAGCGCCTGCTGGGCATCGTCTGCACCGAGTACAACAGGGCCTGGAAAGAGATCTACCCGCTCGAGCTCGCGCATGTGCGCAGCGAGACGCACCCGCAGTTCGTCAACGTGGCGGCGCCGGCCGACAAGGTGGTGGTGACCACGCTCAAGATCGCCATCGGCGACTTCGAGGGCGCGGTGCGCATCTGCCTGCCCTACGGCGCGCTGGACCCGATCCGCGACGTGCTCTACGGCGCGCAGCAGGCGCAGGCCATGGCCGAGGACCGGCGCTGGGTCACGGCGCTCACGCGCGAGATCCAGTCGGCCGAGGTCACGCTGGTGGCCGAGTTCGCGCAGGCCGAGCTCACCGTCGCCGAGTTGCTGGCGATGAAGGCCGGCGATTTCATCCAGTTCGACCGGCCCGCGCGCGTGGTCGCCGCGGTCGACGGCACGCCCGTCTTCGCCTGCCACTACGGCACCCACAGCACGCGCTATGCGCTGCGCATCGATGAATGCCTGCGCGGGGACGACCCGCACTGGCTCGGAGGTTCCCATGACCGTTGAACAACAGAGCATCCCTTCTTCTTCCGACGGCGCCGGCTGGGCCGAGGCCCTGGACGGCGCGGCCGGCGGCGCGAGCGCGGCCGATGCGCAGGCGCCGCTGCAGGACATCCAGCGGGTGCTCGACATCCCGGTGCAGCTGACCGTGGAGCTGGGCCGCAAGAAGGTGTCGATCAAGCACGTGCTGCAGCTGGGCCAGGGCTCGATCGTCGAGCTCGACACGCTGGCCGGCGAGCCGATGGACGTGCTGGTCAACGGCTACCTGGTCGCGCAGGGCGAGGTGGTGGTGGTCAACAACAAGTTCGGCATCCGCCTGACCGACGTCGTCACGCCGTCGGAGCGGCTGCGACGCGTGCACCGCGCTTGAGATCGCACAGGCTTCCATGACCCAGAGTCTCGTCACCGTCGTCCTGTTCGTCGCGGCCATCCTCTCGATCCCCTTCCTGCTCAGGCGCTACCAGCAGCGCCGCGGCCTGCAGCCCGGCGGCCTGCCCGGCGGCGGCTCGAAGCTGGTGTCGGCGGTCGCGGTCGGGCCCCAGCAGCGGGTGGTCACAGTCGAGGTCGGCCCCGAGGACGCGCGCACCTGGCTCGTGCTGGGCGTGACCGGCCAGACCATCACCTGCCTGCACACGCTGCCGGCCAAGGCCGCGGTGGCGCCCCATGCTTAAGCGCACGGGAGCCGCGCTGCTGGCGCTGGCCGCCGCGGCGGCGCAGGCGCAGGACGCCGCGGGCGGCCAGCTGCCGCTGCTGATCGGCCAGGGCGCGGGCGGCACCAGCTTCTCGGTGCCGGTGCAGACGCTGCTGTTCTTCACCGCGCTGTCCTTCCTACCGGCGATCCTGCTGATGATGACCGGCTTCACGCGCATCGTGATCGTGCTGTCGCTGCTGCGCCAGGCGCTGGGCACGCAGTCGGCGCCGCCCAACCAGGTGGTGATCGGGCTGTCGCTGTTCCTCACGCTGTTCGTCATGGGGCCCACGCTCGACCGTGTCTACAACGAGGCCTACAAGCCCTACACCGAGAACACGCTGGGCTTCGAGGCCGCGGTGGCCAAGGCCGAGGTGCCGATGCGCCAGTTCATGCTGAAGCAGACGCGCCAGTCGGACTTCGCGCTGTTCGCGCGCCTGGCCCGGCTGCCCGCCGAGGTGACGGCCGAGACCGCGCCGATGCGCGTGCTGATCCCGGCCTTCGCCACCAGCGAGCTCAAGTCGGCCTTCCAGATCGGCTTCATGATCTTCATCCCCTTCCTGGTGATCGACATCGTGGTGTCGAGCGTCCTGATGTCGCTGGGCATGATGATGCTGTCGCCGGTGCTGGTGGCGCTGCCGTTCAAGCTCATGCTGTTCGTGCTGGCCGACGGCTGGAACCTGCTGATCGGCTCGCTGGCCGCCAGCTTCGCGATCTGAGGAGGCTGCGGCCATGAATGCAGAGATGGTTCTGACGATGGGGCGCGACGCGCTCGTGATCCTGTTGATGGTCTCGATGCCGGTGCTGCTGGCCGTGCTCGCGGTGGGCCTGGTGGTGAGCATCTTCCAGGCGATCACGCAGATCAACGAGGCCACGCTGGCCTTCGTGCCCAAGCTGGTGGCGGCGGTGGTGGTGTTCGCCATCGCCGGGCCGTGGATGCTGGGCGCCCTGGTCGACTACATCCGCCGCACCATCGAATCCATTCCGCAGATGGTGCTGTAGCCCGGGTCCGCCGCCGTGCTCACCTTCACCGAGGCGCAGCTCATGGCCTGGGTCACGCCGGTGCTGTGGCCCTTCCTGCGCGTGCTGGGCGTGTTCACCACCGCGCCGATCTTCAACTCGCGCGCCTTCCCGGTGCGCGCGCGCGTGGGCCTGGCCTTCATGGTGGCGCTGTGTGCGCAGGCCACGCTGGGCACGCAGCCGACGGTGCCGCTCGACGCGAGCGCGGGCCTGGGCGCGCTGGTGCAGCAGGTCGCCATCGGCATGACCATCGGCTTCGCGGTGCGGCTGGTGTTCGCGACGGTCGAGCTCGCGGGCGAACTGGTGGGGCTGCAGATGGGGCTCAATTTCGCGGCCTTCTTCGACCCGATGAGCAACGCGCAGACCAGCGCGGTCTCGCGCTTCCTGGGCAACATCGCGGTGCTGCTGTTCATCGCGATCAACGGCCACCTCACGGTGCTGATGGCGGTGATCAAGAGCTTCGACACCTTCCCGGTGGGCGGCAGCGTGCTGGACGCGCTCGCGCGGCTGCGCATGCACGAGCTGGGCACCGACCTGTTCGCGAGCGCGCTGTGGATCGCGCTGCCCATGATCGGCCTGCTGCTGTTCGTGAACCTGGTGCTGGGCGTGATCTCGCGCGTGGCGCCGCAGATGAACATCTACGCCATCGGCTTCCCGGTCACGCTCACCACCGGGCTGGCCGGCATCGCGCTGGTGCTGCCGATGCTGGAGCAGCCGCTGCTGCAGCTGATGGAGCGGATGATCTCGTTGTTCGCAGGCGGGCGCTGAGGCGCCTCACACCAGGTTGTTGCGGATCGCGTAGACCGTGATGGCCGCGTTGTTCGCCAGGTTGAGCTTCTCCAGCACGCGCGAGCGGTAGACGCTCACGGTCTTGGGGCTCAGCATCAGCTCTTCGGCGATGCTCGACAGCCGCTTGCCCGAGGCGATCATCACCAGCGTCTGCAGCTCGCGGTCGGACAGCACCGTGTGCGGGGCTGCGGCTTCCGTGGGACGCGAGACGCTGTCGGCCAGCATCTGCGCGAGCTCGGGCGTGACGTATTTGCGGCCGTAGGCCACGGTGCGGGTCGCGGCGATCAGCTCGCTCGGCTCGCCGGCCTTGCTCACGAAGCCCTGGGCGCCGGCCTTGAGGCAGCGGATCGCGTACTGCTCCTCGGTGAACATCGACACCACGAGCACGCGGATCGGCGTCTCGCCGTCGGCCAGAACCGCGCTCAGCACCTCGAGCCCGCTGCGTCCGGGCAGGCCCAGGTCGAGCAGCAGCACGTCGCAGGGCGTGTTGTTGCGCAGCAGCTCGCGCACCTCGGCATAGCTCGCGGCCTCGGCCGTCACGCGGATGTCGACCGCCTCGCCCAGCGTCTGGCGGATGCCGCGGCGCACCAGCGCATGGTCGTCGCAGATCACCACGTTGATCATGCCGGCGCCCCTTGCGCGAGCGGCGCCACCAGCGTCACCGTGGTGCCGGTGCCCGGCGCGCTGTCGATCTGCAGCCGGCCGCCCACGGACTGCGCGCGCTCGGCCAGGCCGCGCAGGCCGAAGGCGGGGCGTGCAGCGGGCTCGGCCGTGATGCCGCGGCCGTCGTCCCGCACCGCCACGCGCAGCATGCCGTCGGCGGTGCCCAGCGTGATGTCGACGCGCCGGCATTGCGCATGGCGCGCGACGTTGCTCAGCGCTTCCTGCACCGTGCGGTAGGCCGTCAGTTGCAGCGCGGCCGGCAGCATGGCGTCGTCGATCGATCCGGTGACGGCGGTGGCGAGGCCGGTGCGCCGGCGGAATCGGTCCGCCAGGCCGCGCAGGGCGGCGTCCGGCCCGTCGTCGAGGTCGGGCGGGTAGAGCGCGTGCACCACGCGCTGGGTCGCGTCGATCGCCTGGCGCAAGGCCTCCTGCGCCGAGCGCAGGCGCTCCGGGGCCTCGGCGGCATCGGGATGGCGGAGGGCTTGCGAGAGGTCGAAGTGCAGGGCGGTCAGCGCGCCGCCGATGTCGTCGTGGACCTCGCGGGCCAGCGCGAGGCGCTGGGCCTCGAGCAGTGCTTGCAGCGTTTCGGTTTCCGCATGGCCCACCTGTCGCTCGGGGACATCGGTGAGGCGGCAGGTGGTGGCAGGGGCCCTCGGCATGGGGCGCAATGATATTTGACAATTGTCATCAAGGCGGTCGCCGAGGCTCGGAAGTTTGAACTTTCTTCGCAGTTCTTCATCGGGGCGGCGCCGTCGCCCCGAGGCCGCAAAGCGCTCAGCCGTGCCAGGCCGAACAGCGGATCAGACTGCAGAAATTGCCGCGATGGAAGTGCGGCTCCTTGTCCGCGATCACGTCGGCCTTGACGTTGCCGAAGGTGGTGTCGGGCTTGTGGCGGATGCCGTCGTAGAAGGCCTGGAGGATGTCCTCCTTGAAGTGTTCGGTGCGCGGATGCGCCTGCACGACCTGCGTGCGCTGCGCCTCGCCGAAGGCCGGGTAGTCCAGGCCCAGCACATCCATCTCGACGCCGGCCGTGACCAGCGCCACCACCGGGTGCATGTGCTGCGGGATGCCGGGCGTGGTGTGCAGCGCGATCGCGTTCCAGACCAGGTCGATGTCTTGCGGCGCGATGCCGTGGCCGCGCAGGAACTCGCGCGCCACGTTGGCGCCGTCGACCTCGAAGCGATCGTTCGCGCTGCTGTGCTTCGGCACCAGGCCCATGTCGTGGAACATCGCGCCGGCGTAGAGCAGCTCGGGGTCGAAAGTCAGGCCGCGCCGCTTGCCGGCCAGCGCCCCGAAGTAGTAGACCCGGCTGGAGTGATGGAACAGCAGCGGCGGCACGGTGTCGCGCACCTGCTCGGTGATCTCGCGGGCCAGCTGGCTGTCGGGGATGCGCACCCCGTCGATGGTGGTCGTCGATGTCATGTGGATTGCTCCTGTGAAGGTGGCTTCCACTCTAGGATTCGGCGATGATGTCTCAGATCGTCGTGATGCGACGAATCAGGACATTAGCGGCTCAAAGAGGACACACCCTTGCGCACCCCCAAGACCATCGCGATCCTGGCCCTGCCCGGCGTGCAGCTGCTCGACGTCTCGGGGCCGCTCGACGTCTTCGCCGAGGCCAACCTGCAGGCCGGCGCCGAGGCCTACCGGCTGCGCGTGGTGGCCAGCCGCCCCGGCGCGATCCGCAGTTCCTCGGGCGTGCGGCTGATGCCCGATGCGGTGATCGGCCGCGACGACGAGGCCGACGAACCGATCCACACGCTGCTGGTGGCCGGCTCGCCGCATGCGGCCGGAGCGCTCGCCGATGCCGGCGTCGTGGCCTGGCTGCGCGCGCGCATCCCGGCGGTGCGGCGCTATGGCTCTGTCTGCAGCGGCGCCTTCGTGCTCGCGCAGGCCGGCCTGTTGAACGGCAAGCGCGTGACCACGCACTGGGCCGTGGCCGAGCAGCTGGCGCGCGACTTCCCCGCGGTCACGGTCGATGCCGATGCGATCCATGTGCGCGACGGCCGGCTGCGCACCGCCGCGGGCGTCACCGCGGGGCTGGACCTCGCGCTGGCGCTGGTCGAGGAGGACCTGGGCCGCGCGATCGCGATGCAGGTCGCGGCGCAGCTGGTGATGTTCTTCAAGCGGCCTGGCGGCCAGATGCAGTTCAGCCGCAAGGGCGAGGCCGCGCCGACGGGCCGCTCCGCCTTGCAGGAGGTGCAGCGCTGGGCCGCGGCGAATCCGGCGGCCGAACTGGGCATCGCACGGCTCGCGGCCCGCATGGGATTGAGCGCACGCCACTTCGCCCGGCTGTTCGCGCAGGAGGTCGGCGTCACGCCCGCGGCCTGGGTCGAAGGCGTGCGCGTGGCCGCGGCGCGCGCGCTGCTCGAGGCCGGCGAGTCCGCGCCCAAGCAGGTCGCGGCGGCCTGCGGCTTCAGTGATGTCGACACGCTGCGCCGTGCGTTCCAGCGCCGGTTGGGCATCACGCCCGCGGAGTACCGCAGACGCCATGGGCATGCACGACTCTGAGAACGGTTCAGCCGGGCCGCATGGCTGCTGACTTCGGGATCGAAGCTGGTGCGTGCATTCCCGAAGCGGTGTTCTGTACCGACGGTGCTACGCTTTTGCGGTCACACATCGACAGGCCAATCACTGCACCGGCGAGTGCAGGAAGGGAGATCCATGAACTGGGCGCGCGCCATTCCGCAGCCTCCGGTGCCACAAGGCATCTGGGAGGCGTTCAATGTCCCTGCGACGTTGCTTCGGATCGTTCGGAGCGATGGGAGGGCCGCATGAACGCCGCTCGTGTGCGTTCGCCAAAGCCTTCTCCTTGGCGAAATCCTTTCGGCATCGCGTTGGTGGCGTACTACCTCGTGATGGCGGTTGTGGGTCTGCTGATTCCCGACGACATCCTCGAGGTCCACGCATGGGCTCGGGACTTCAGCGACTTCATGGCGTCCGTCGTTCCTCAGATCGACCGCATCACCGCGCTGAACATCAAGCCGGATGTGAATCGGTTTTACTTTTCAGCCCTTTGGGCGACCATTCCGGCGTTGTTCGGAATCTTGCTGCTCAACATCTACAGAGCGCGTTCAGCACTTGAAAAGGTGTGGGATGCGTCGCTGATCAGAGTGCTCCTTTCCATGTGTGGACTTGCTCTGATGTTCGGTTGGACTCAGTACTTATGGCTCGTCGAGCCCTCCATGCATCTTTCGGGGCTTCTTTTCGGAACCAGCATTGGCCGCAGCTTTCTATCGCAACTGGTGTTCTGCATCGCTGCCGTGTTTTGTCTTGCCGGACTGATGGTCTGGTGCCTTGGCTGGGTGCGTGGCTACATCCCCCGCAGCAACAAGGAGCAGCGTGATGCGTGAAGCGATCTCGAAGATTCATGTTGGAAGCGTGTTTTCTGTCCACGATGGAGCGCTCTCACTCGCGGCGCATGCGGGAAGCGCGGAGGTCAACACAGCCATTCTCAAGACGGCGATGCCGCGACCACGTACCGGTACGGGAGAAGTTCTGTCCGACGGGCCGTCGGCAGTCCTCGCAGGCGTTGAGAAGGGGGCCGCGAGCACTGCGATTGGCATACCTTCTGCGGCGGCGATCGCTGGGCGCATCGCACCGGGTGCGGCTCTCATTGGAGGTGCCAACGACGCGATCAACGTCGGACAGCACGTTGCGCACGGCGCTGGCGCAGAGGCGATGACAGAAGGGTTGGGCGTTGTGGGTCAGGCAGGTGGCGCGGTCGCTGGAGCCGAGTTGGGACTTTGGCTTCTGACTCCGCTCGCGGTCGTACTCGGGCCGGCTGCACCGCCAATCGGTGCCTTTCTTGGCGGAGTTGGCGGCGCTTTCGTCGGTGCCCAAGGCGCCAAGTCCATTGGCGCCTACCTGACGGGTGGCGACACCCCCGACAAGCTCGGCCCGCCGCTGACGCTGCCCAACCACATGGCACTGACGCCGACCGTCACCACATCGAACGGAAGTCGATACTCGCTGGTGGAGATCGAAGGCAGATACACCTGGTTCTCGATCCACGACAACCCCGCCTTGCCCCATCGTTTTGTTGAAGTCGTCAGCGGTGCCAAGACCGCCGAACTCACGGGTCACTACCTTCAGGCCGTGGGCTTTGAGGCACAGTTGGCCCAGGCGCACGCACAGCTTGCCGAGCAACAGCGCGAGGCTTTGCGGGAGGCGTTTGTCCGCAACGAGATCCAGTCGGCCAACAGCACTGGCCCCAACGGCTTGCCGTGGGGAACGCCCTCGGCCATCGGCACGAACGCCACCCAGACCTGGCTTCAGTCGCCGCAGCCGGGCCAAGCGCTGAACATCCTGGAAGTGCGCAATGCCGATGGCTCCGTCAGCCGCATCGAGCAGGAAGTCGACAGGACCAGTGGCGGGCTCCTCGGCGAAAAGTCCTATGAGAATCCCGATGCTTCCAAGGCCGACGGCTTTCGACTGGTGGCAACCAGCGACCACCTGAGGGGAGTTCACTGGACGCTCAACCGCCAGACGGGGCTCATGGAGCGGGCCAACATTGCGCCCCGAACGAGCGGTGAGCCGGCCTTTGAGGAGGGGTTCGCTCCCGACGGCTCGCCGTTGGGGCGAGCCGCGACGGTGACCCATGAGGGCGCGGCATACACGACCGTCTGGGCCCGAGATGCCGCAAGCGGCCAGTACATCGAAACCGAGACGACCACCCACCGCGACAGCGCGGGCGAGGACATGGCCCCCACAACAATCATCCGAAGCTATGGTGCCGATGGCACGGCATTGAGCGAAAACACCTCGCAGGTGCTGGCGCAGCCCGCGCCCATCCCCTCGATCACCACGCACGAACAACGCATCATCCCCACGCCCGGTGGCATGCCCTTCGCCGAGGCCCATAAGCGCCGCGACGAGCCCGAGCAGATCTCTGTCGGTTCCTTGCAGGCCGTCGGCAAGCTGGATGCTTCCACTCTGGTCAAGGGCAGCCCGTCGTACCGCATGCACCAGGCACAGGAGCAGGACCTGATGCGAGGCCTGGCCCTGGCGCAGCAGCAGGACCGGGAGCGCTTCAGGCACGAGCCGAGTCCGTCACTCCCTTCGGTGAGTCGCACGCAGGAACGCACACAAGGGCGTCTGTTGAGCGAGATGCCTGTGCAGAAACAGTTCGAGCCTGAAGTGAAGATACCCGCTGCGCCAAGCAGGCAACAGACGTCGGCGCTTGCGATCCCTGCAGCTGCACCGCGCCCTGTCGGCGTCGCGCCACCAGTGCTTCCTGCTTTTGCGCAGTCGGCAGCGTTGCCACCCGCGCAGCCTATCTCTTCGCACGAACAGCGCACCATCATGTTCCCGCAGCCGACGGCGCAAGCCGGCGCGGGCGACAGCCCCGAGATGCAGGCCCGCTGGGCAGCGAAGGAGGCCGAACTGGTTGCCGCTCGGGAGCAGATCGCGCGGCTCACCAGGCAGAGCATCGACGAACGCCCGGCGGATCGCACCGAGCCTGCTGCACCCATGCGCCAGACCGATCCACGCGACCCCGCGCATCCCGATCACAAGGACTTCCAGAAGATCTACGGGGTGGTCGCGCAGCATGGCCGCTGGGACGCGCAGCAGAGCGCCAGCATCGCTTCGCAGGCGCTGGCCGACTTCAAGGCACAGCCGCTGTCCCAGCGCCTGGATGTGGTGGCGCTGGAACCCGATACGAATGGCCGGCTCAAGCTGCTCGTCGGCCATGCACCGTGGGGCGGCCTGCGCTGCCTGAGCTCGGTGATGGTCGATCCGGTGCAGGCGGCGCGTGTGCCGGCCGAGCAGGGCTTCGATCAGCTGGCGCAAGCGACGCAGCGGCGCGAACTGCAAGCGGCGCAGCAGTGGTCGCAGCAACAGCAGCAGGGGAACGATCAGGGGCTCAGGCGCTAGGGCGGGCTCGCGCCTGGCACTGCTCACCCTTCACCCGGATCCTCGAACGAACGGCTTTCAGTCCGGCAGCACCGCCGTCACTTCGATCTCCACCTTGGCCCGCGCCTCCACCAGCGCCGCCACCTGCACGCAGGTCATCGCGGGGAAGTTGCGGCCCATCGCGTCGCGGTAGACCGGGCCCAGCTCGGCCAGGCGGCGGTTGTATTCGTCGCGGTCGGTGATGTACCAGGTCATGCGCACCATGTGCTCGGGGCCGGCGCCGGCCTCGCGCAGCACCTCGACGATGTTGCGCAGCGCCTGGCCGGTCTGGGCGATGAAGTCGTCGGTCTCGAAGACCTGTTGCGCGTTCCAGCCGATCTGGCCGCCGACGAAGATCTGGGTGCCGCGCGCGGCGATGCCGTTGGCGTAGCCCTTGGGCGGCAGCCAGCCCGGTGGTTGCAATAGCTTGTTCATCATGTGTTCTGTCTCAGTTTGAAGCGTTGGAGCTTGCCGGTCTCGGTGCGGGGCAGCACCTCGACGAATTCGATCTCGCGCGGGTACTTGTAGGGCGCGATGGCGGCCTTGACGTGGTCCTGCAGCGCCTTGCACAGCGTGGCGTCGCCGGTGAAGCCGGGCTTGAGCACGCAGAAGGCCTTGACGATCATGCCGCGGTCCTCGTCGGGCTTGCCGACCACGCCGCACTCGGCCACGGCCGGGTGCTGCAGCAGCGCGTCCTCGACCTCGGGGCCGCCGACGTTGTAGCCGGCGGTGATGATCATGTCGTCGTCGCGCGCCTGGTAGAAGAAGTAGCCGTCCTCGTCCTGGCGGAAGGCATCGCCCGGGTAGTTCCAGCCGTCCTTGACGTACTTGGCCTGGCGCGGGTCGTCGAAGTAGCGGCAGCCCACCGGCCCCTGGATGGCCAGCTTGCCGACGGTGCCGCGCGGCACTTCGCGGCCTTCGTCGTCCACCACCTTGGCGGTGAAGCCGGGCACGGCCTTGCCCACGGCGCCGCGCCGCACGTCGGCGCCGGCGGCCGAGATGTAGATGTGGAACACCTCGGTGCCGCCGATGCCGTCGAGCATCTCGATGCCGGTGGCGTCCTTCCACAGCTGGCGCGTGGCGTCGGGCAGCGCCTCGCCCGCGCTCACGGTGATGCGCAGCGTGGGCGTGCCGAGCTGCTTGGCGAAGGGCGCCATCTGACGGTAGAAGGTGGGCGCGGTGTAGACGATGGTGGCGCCGGTCTCGTTGATCAGCTTGACCATGCCTTCGGGCGTGTACGGGATGTCCGGGTAGTAGACCGAGGAGCCGGCCCACATCGGATAGACCAGCAGGCCACCCAGGCCGAAGGTGAAGGCCAGGGGCGGCGAGCCCATCACGATGTCCTCGGGCCGGGCCTTGAGCACATGGCGCGGCCAGGTCTCGCACATCGCGAGCACGTCGCGGTGCGTGGTGGCCGGCGCCTTGGGCTTGCCGGTGGTGCCGGATGTGAAGGCCAGCAGCGCGATGTCGTCGGCGGCGGTGGGGCAGGCGGCGAACACGCCGCTCTTCTTCGCGGCCAGCGCCTCGAGCGCATCGGGGGCCTCCGACTTGAAGGCCACGATCGTCTTCAACACCGGGTTCGCCTTCTGCGCGACCTGCATGTCGTCGAGCAGCCGGGCCTCGCACAGCGCGACCGTGGGCCTGGCCTTGTCGAGGATGTCGCCCAGTTCGCGTGCGCGCAGCAGCGGCATGGTCGCGACCGCGATCAGGCCGGCCTTGACCACCGCGAGCCAGGCCAGCGCCATCGGAATCGAGTTGCCGCCACGCAGCAGCACGCGGTTGCCGGGCACCAGGCCCAGGTCTTCGGTGAGCACCTGCGCGATGCGGTTCACTTCGACCGCGGCCTGCGCATATGTCAAGGTGCGAGCGGGAGAACGCAGCATCGGCCGGTCGGCGAAGCCCTTGGCCGCGGCCTTGTCCAGCAGTTCCTCGACCAGGTTCAACTGGTCGGGCAGTTGCAGTTCCGGCAGGTCGTACCGGAAGACCGGCAGCTGATCCGCGGGAGGAAGTCCATCGTGGACGAAACGGTCGATTTGTGCGCTCAAGATGTCTACTCCCGCAGGACGGATTTGCCGATGATCAGTTGCTGGACCTCCGTCGCGCCTTCGTAGATGCGCAGCGCGCGGATGTCACGGTAGAGACTCTCAACTTTCGTGCCCACTTGCACGCCGCTGCCGCCGTGCAGTTGCAGCGCCATGTCGATCACGCGCTGCGCGTTCTCGGTGGCGCACATCTTGGCCATCGCCGCGGCCGCGGTGTAGTCGCCGAAGGGCTTGCCGGTGCGCTCGCCTTCGTCGCGCATCCAGGCCGCGCGGTAGGTGAGCAGCGCGGCGCTGTCGACCAGCGCTGCCATGTCGCCCAGCTTGGCCTGCGTGAGCTGGAAGTCGGCCAATGTCTGGCCGAACATGCGGCGCGACTTGGCATGCGCGATGGCTTCGCTCAAGGCGCGGCGCGCCATGCCCAGCGCGGCCGCGGCCACCGAGGCGCGGAAGATGTCGAGCGTGCGCATCGCGAGCTTGAAGCCGCCATGCAGATCGCCCAGCTGCGCACCGTGCGGCACCTCGCAGGCACCAAAGCGCAGCGTGGCGAGCGGATGTGGTGCCATCACCTGGATGTGCTCGCTGGTGTCGAGGCCCTTGGCATCGGCATCGACGATGAAGGCCGTGATGCCGCGCGTGCCGCCGCTGGGGTCGGTCTTGGCGAACACCACGTAGAAGTCGGCGATGCCGCCGTTGCTGATCCAGGTCTTGGCGCCGTCGAGCCGCCAGCCGCTGCCGGTGTCGACGGCCTGCATCGCCATCGCGCCCACGTCGGAGCCGGCCTCGGGCTCGCTCAGCGCGAAGGCCGCGATCCTGTCGCCGCGCGCGACCGCGCTCAGGTAGTCGGACTGCTGCGCCGCGTTGCCCGCGAGCGTGATCGCGCCGCTGCCGAGGCCCTGCATCGCGAAGGCGAAGTCGGCCAGCGGCGAGTGGAAGGCCAGCGTCTCGCGCAGCAGAACCAGCGCGCGCGAGTCGAGGCGCTCGAGCGCACCGCCGAAGGCCGCGGGCACGCAGTAGCGCAGCCAGCCGCCATCGCCCAGGCGCCGGACCCAGTCGCGGCAGGCCGCGCGGTCGTCGCGCTCGTCCACGTCCTGCGCGGCGGCCCAGGGCAGCAGGCCGCGCGCGAGTTCGCGGTGCGCGTCATCGAAGAAGGGCAGCGCCAGGTGCGCCGTCGAGGGATCGACCTTGGAGGCGGACATGGTGTCAATCTCCGCCGAAGACCGGCTTCTGCTTGGCGGCAAAAGCTTCGTAGGCGCGGGTGAAGTCGGCCGTCTGCATGCAGATGGCCTGGGCCTGCGCTTCGGCTTCGATCGCCTGCTCGATGGTCATCGACCATTCCTGCGACAGCATGGTCTTGGTCATGCCGTGCGCGAAGGTCGGGCCGGCCGCGAGATCGCGTGCCATCTTCGTGGCCGCGGCCAGCACCGCATCGCTCGCATGCAGCGCGTTGAAGAAGCCCCAGGCCAGGCCTTCGTCGGCGGTCATTGCGCGGCCGCTGAACAGCAGTTCGGACGCGCGGCCCTGGCCGATCATGCGCGGCAGCAGCGCGCAGGCGCCCATGTCCGCGCCGGCCAGGCCGACGCGCGTGAACAGGAAGGCGGTGCGCGTGGCGGGCGTGCCGTAGCGGATGTCGCAGGCCAGCGCGATCATCGCGCCGGCACCGGCGCAGATGCCGTCGATGGCGCCGATGATGGGTTGCGGGCACTGGCGGATCGCCTTCACCAGGTCGCCGGTCATGCGCGTGAACTCGAGCATCTCGGGCATGCTCATCTGGGTGAGCGGGCCGATGATCTCGTGCACGTCGCCGCCCGAGCAGAAATTGCCGCCGGCACCGGTCACGACGATGGCCTTGACGTCGGTCGCGTAGTGCAGCGCGCGGAACAGGTCGCGCAGTTCGGCATACGACTGGAAGGTCAGCGGGTTCTTGCGCTCGGGCCGGTTGAGCGTGACGGTGCCCACGCCGTCTTCATAGCTCCACTGGAAGTGCGTGGCCTGGTAGCCGGCCTTGGCCTCGAATTGCGCATGCATGGGATTGCCCGCGCCGATGTAGTGCTTCATTCGGTCTCCGTCTCTGTGTTCGTCTGGGGGTGGGTGTGCTGCTTGACCTTGCCGAGCAGCTTGTGCAGCTGGGTGATCTCCTTGGGCGCGAGGCCGGCGAAGGCCTCGACGATCCAGGCTTCGTGCTGGTGCGCCATCTCGTTGAAGAGCGCGCGGCCGCGCGTCGTGAGGCGCACGCGCCAGGCGCGACGGTCGCCCTCGACGTTGACGCGCTCGACCAGTTCCTCGGCCACCAGCTGGTCGGTGATGCCGGTCACGTTGCCGCCCGTGACCATCATGCGGCGCGACAGCTCGTTCATCTTCAGCCCCTCGGGCGAGCGTTCGAGCTGCGACATCAAATCGAAGCGCGGCAGCGTGGTGGCGAACTGCTCGCGCAGGCCGTTGCGCACTTCCTTCTCGATCAGCTGGGTGCAGGTCAAAAGCCGCAGCCAGAGCCGCAGCTCGTCGGGGTGTTCGCTGTGGGCGCGGGCTTCGAGGTCCATTCAGCGCTCCTCTTCGGCCTGCAGCGCGGCCGGGCCGGCGGCCAGGGCCTGCTGCTTGGCGATCTCGCGGTACATCTGGTCGCGGCCCGCGGTGTACTGCTTCGGCCACTCGACATGGCGGCTCTGCAGCTTGGCCGCCTCGTGCAGCGTCCAGGCCGGATCGGCCAGGTGCGGGCGCGCGACCGCGCAGAGGTCGGCGCGGCCGGCCGCGATGATGCTGTTGGCCTGGTCGGCGTCGGTGATCGCGCCCACCGCGATGGTCGCGATACCGACCTCGTTGCGGATGCGGTCCGCGAAAGGTGTCTGGTACATGCGGCCGTAGACGGGCTGGGCGTCGCGCGTGGTCTGGCCCGAGGACACGTCGATGAAGTCGCAGCCCGCGGCCTTGAACAGCCGCGCGATCGCGACCGCGTCGTCGTCGGTGTTGCCGCCGGGCGCCCAGTCGTGGGCCGAGATGCGCACGCTCATCGGGCGCTCGGCCGGCCAGGCCGCGCGCATGGCTTCGAACACTTCCAACGGATAACGCGCACGGTGCGCGATGTCGCCGCCGTAGTCGTCGGTGCGCCGGTTGGTGAGCGGGCTCAGGAAGGAGGCCAGCACATAGCCGTGCGCGCAGTGCAGCTCGAGCCAGTCGAAGCCGGCCTCGGCCGCGCGGCGCGTGGCGGCGACGAACTGATCGCGCAGCGTGTCCATGTCGGCGCGCGTCATCGCGGCCGGCGTCTGGTTCTGCGCGCCGTAGGCCAGTGCGCTCGCAGCCAGCAGCGGCCAGTTGCCCGCGGGCAGCGGCTCGTCGGTGCCTTCCCAGCCCACCTGCGTCGAGCCCTTGGGGCCGCTGTGGCCCAGCTGCATGCCGATCTTGGCGCTGGTCTGCGTGTGGACGAAGTCGACGATGCGCTTGAACGCAGCGCCCTGTTCGTCGGTGTAGAGGCCGGGGCAGGCCGGCGTGATGCGGCCTTCGGGCGTGGGGCTGGTCATCTCGACGAAGACCAGCGCCGCGCCGCCCATGGCGCGCGCGCCCAGGTGCACCAGGTGGAAGTCCTGCGGCAGGCCGTCGACCGCGCTGTAGGTGGCCATCGGCGAGACCACGATGCGGTTCTTGAGCTCGAGCCCGCGCACCTTGTACGGCGTGAGCATGGGCGCGATCTTCTTGCCGCCGGCCAGCCATTTCTCGTAGCCGCCCAGCCAGGCCGCATCGCGCAGCCGCAGGTTCTCGTGGCTGATGCGCTGGCTGCGCGTGAGCATCGAATAGGCGAACTGCTCGATCTGCATGCCGGTGTAGCGCGAGACGTTCTCGAACCACTCGGTGGAGTTGCGCGCGGCGTTCTGGATCTTCAGCACCTCGACGCTGCGGCGCGCCTCGTAGCCCACCAGCACCTCGTCGATGCCGCCGCCATGGCCGAACTCGTCGGCCAGGTCGATCGCGTCTTCCAGTGCCAGCTTGGTGCCCGAGCCGATCGAGAAGTGGGCGGTGTGGGCGGCGTCGCCCATCAGCACCACGGGCACGGTCCTGCCGTCGACTTCGACGCGGTGCGTCCAGTGCTTGCAGATCACGCGCGGGAAGCGGATCCAGTTGGCCGAGCCGCGCAGGTGCGAGGCGTTGCTGATCAGCGCATGGCCGCCCAGGTACTTGGCGAACAGCTTCTCGCAGAAAGCGATGGCCTCGGGCTGCTCCATCCGGTCGAGGCCGTGCGCCTTCCACACCGCTTCGGGCGTCTCGACGATGAAGGTGGAGGTGTCGTCGTCGAACTGGTAGGCATGGGCCTGGAACCAGCCGTGCTCGGTTTCTTCGAAGGCGAAGGTGAAGGCGTCGAAGGTCTGGTGCGTGCCCAGCCAGACGAAGCGGCACTTGCGGTTGTCGATGTCGGGCTGGAACACCTCGGCATAGCGCGTGCGGATGCGGCTGTTGAGGCCGTCGCTGGCGATCACCAGGTCGGCGCGGTACTGCGCGGCCAGCGCCTGGTCATCGGTGGCGTCGGTCTCGAACACCAGGTCCACGCCCAGCGCGAGGCAGCGCTCCTGCAGGATGTTGAGCAGGCGCTTGCGCCCGATGCCGCAGAAGCCGTGGCCGCCCGAGCGCACCTGGCGGTCCTTGAAGAAGACCTGGATGTCGTCCCAGTGGTGGAAGGACTGGCCGATGAGCGCGGCCGTCTCGGCTTCGGCGGCCGCCAGGTTGGCCAGCGTCTGGTCGCTGAGCACCACGCCCCAGCCGAAAGTGTCGAAGGGGCGGTTGCGCTCCACCACGGTGATCTCGAGGCGCGGATGGCGCGCCTTCATCAGCAGGGCGAAGTACAGGCCTGCGGGCCCGCCGCCGATACACAGGATGCGTTGGAGGGAGGGCGCAAGGATGTTCATGGATAAATAGTTTAGGCATAAACATTTGGGTGTCAATGGGGGAAGGGTCTTAGACGGGGGTCGGTTGACGTGTAACGAGCGGCTGGGAAAAATCATCGGCATGCCAAGCCTGATACCGAAGATCGAGTCTCAACTTGCCAGCCTGCCAGTGCCCATCGCGCTGCAGCTGCCCGACGGCCGGACCGTCGCCCAGCCCGGTTCCCGGGTCACGCTCGCCTTCACCGACTGGGCTTCGCTGGCCAAGCTGGCGGCGCGCCAGATTGGTGCGATCGGCGAGGCCTACGTCGAAGGCCGCGTCCAGATCGACGGCGCGATGCGCGACCTGACCGACGCGGCCGCCGGCCTGCTGCCGGGCAACCCGGCCGAGACCGACACCGGCTGGTGGTCGCGCCTGCTGCGGCGCGCCAAGTCGCGCGGCTCGCACACGCTGGGCAAGGACGCGGCGCAGATCGAGTTCCACTACGACGTCTCCGACGACTTCTACGCGCTGTGGCTGGACCCGCGCCGGGTCTACTCCTGCGCCTACTACCGCAGCGAGGACCTGACGCTGGCCCAGGCCCAGGAAGCCAAGCTCGACCACATCTGCCGCAAGCTCATGCTCAAGCCGGGCGAGCGTTATCTGGACGTGGGCTCGGGCTGGGGCGGCCTGCTGCTGTGGGCCGCAGAGCACTACGGCGTGGACGCCACCGGCATCACGCTGTCGAAGAACCAGCATGCGCACGTGCAGCGGCTGATCGAGGAAAAGGGGCTGCAGGGAAGGGTGCGCGTCGAGCTGCGCGACTACCGGCTGCTCGACACCGCCAGGCCCTTCGACAAGATCTCCTCGGTGGGCATGTTCGAGCACGTGGGGCGCGCCAACATGCCGACCTACTTCAAGCACATCCACGACCTGTTGAAGCCGGGCGGCCTGGTGATGAACCACGGCATCACCTCGGGCCGGCTCGACTACCAGCAGCTGGGCGCGGGCATGGGCGACTTCATCGAGAAGTACATCTTCCCGGGCGGCGAGCTGCTGCACGTGACGCAGGTGCTGCGCGACATGGCGGGCGCGGGCCTGGAGATGGTCGACACCGAGAACCTGCGGCCGCACTACGCGCGCACGCTGTGGGCCTGGTCCGATGCGCTGGAGGCGCAGCTCGAGGAGGCCCGCGCCGTGCTGTGCCGCACCAGCACCCAGCCCGAGCGCGCCGAGCGCATCCTGCGTGCCTACCGCCTCTATCTGGCGGGCTCGGCGATGAGTTTCGAGCGCGGCTGGATCTCGCTGCACCAGATGCTGGCGACGCGGCCCGACGGCAAGGTCGAAGGCGGCCCGATGCGCGGTGCGCAATCGGTGTACCCTTTCACCCGGGACTTCCTCTACAAGTAAAGAACATGCTCTACCGTTTCAAATCTCAGGCCACCGCCGACGTCGTGATGCTCGAACCCAATGCACGCCAGTTGCTCGAGGTCATCGGCAAGGCACCCGGTGCGCAAGGCATCATCACCAGCGACCAGATCCCCGGCGCCATCTCCGCGCTCGAAGCCGCCATCGCCCACGAGCATGCGCAGCACCGCCACAACGACGACGCCTTCGCGTCCGAGAAGCACGAGGAGCCCGCCGAGCGCGAGCACGTGGCGCTGCACCAGCGCGCCGCGCCGCTGATCGACATGCTCAAGCGCTCCGTCGCCGAGGGCAAGGACGTCGTCTGGGGGGTCTGACCTCTCCGTCGTGAAGCACCGCGGAACCGGCTTTGCCGGGCCGCTGGTGCTGCCCCCTGGAAGGGGGAGGGCGCACGCGACACGCAGTGCGCGAAGCCTTCGGGGGTCAGTCCACTTTCGCGCCCGAGTCCTTCACGACCTTCGCCCACTTGGTGTGCTCGCGGTCGATGTGCTTCGCGAAGTCGGCGGGTGAATTGCCGCTGGGGATCGCGCCCTGCGCGAGCAGCTTCTCCTTCATGGCCGGCGTGCCCAGGGACTTCGCGACCTCCTGCTGGATGCGGTTCACGATCTCGGGCGGCGTGCCCGCGGGCGCGAGCAGGCCGAACCAGGAGCTGGCCTCGAAGCCCTTGAGCGCCGGGCCACCGGCTTCCTCCACCGTGGGCACGTCGGGCAAGGCCGGCGAACGCTGCGCGCTGGTCACGGCCAGTGCCAGCAGCTTGCCGGCCTTGATCTGCTGCATCGACGAGGGCAGGTTGTCGAACATCACGTCGGCGCTGCCGCCCACCATGTCGAGCAGCGCGGGCGCCGAGCCGCGGTAGGGGATGTGGGTCATGAAGCTGCCGGTCATGCTCTTGAACAGCTCGCCGGCCAGGTGGATCGAGGTGCCGCTGCCGCTCGACGCCATGTTGAGCTTGCCCGGGTTGGCCTTGGCGTACTTGATGAAGTCCTGCACGTTGTGGATGTTCAGCGCCTTGGCCTTGTCGGCGTTCATCTCCATCACGTTGGGCACCGCCGCCACCATCGTGACCGGCGCGAAGTCCTTGATCGGGTCGAATGGCAGCTTGGGGTAGAGCGCGCGGTTGATGCCATGCGTGCCCACCGTGCCCATCAGCAGCGTGTAGCCGTCGGCCGGCGCCTTGGCCACCATGTCGGTGCCCACGTTGCCGCCCGCGCCGCCGCGGTTGTCGATGATGAAGGGCTGGCCGAAGGCCTTCGACAGTTCGGGCGCCATCGCGCGCGCCAGGATGTCGGTGGTGCCGCCGGCCGCGAAGGGCACGATGATGCGCACCGGCTTGTTCGGCCAGGCACCCTGGGCCCACGAAGGCGCGGCGATCACGGTGAGGGCGGCGGCAGCGGCCGCGGCCAGCGCGCTGCGGCGATGCGAGAAGAAGAGGGAAGAGGTCATGCGCGTGTTGTACAGGCGCGCACCGCGGGCGTCGCGGGTGGAAACCCCCTGAGCCGGCCGCTCAGCCGACCTGCATGCGCTGGGCGAATCGCTCTTCCTTGAAACGCGCCAGCACGAAGTCGATGAACACCCGGGTCTTCGGTGGCAGCAGCTTCTTGCTCGGGTAATACAGCCACACCGCGCCGGCATCCTGGTGCCACTCGGGCAGCAGCCGCAGCAGCTCGCCGTCGCGCAGCCCGCGTTCGACGAAGGGCATGGGCAGCATGGCCGCGCCCAGCCCCATGCGCGCGGCCTGCGCGATGGCTTCGGGGTCGTTGAAGATCGCGCGCGGATGCGGCAGCTCGACCGTGACCTCCTCGCCGCGCCCGGCGTGCCGCAGCGTCCAGCTGCGCAGCCGGCCGGTGGGCGAGGAGCGGCGCAGCAGCGTGTCGAGCGCAGCCAGCTCCGAAGGATGGCGCGGCCGTTTGCGGCCCTTCATGTAGGCCGGCGAGGCCACCGCCACCACATGGATGCGCGACAGCTCGCGCGCCACCAGCCCGGCCGAGAGTTCGATGCCGCCGCCGATGGCCGCGTCGAAGCCCTCGCCGACCAGGTCGACCTGCTGGTTGTCGAAGTGCCAGTCCGGCAGGATGGCCGGGTAGCGCGCGAGGAAGTCGCCCATCAGCGGCAGCACATGCTCGCGCCCGAAGGCCTGGCCCATGCTCAGCTTGAGCGTGCCGGCCGGCTGGCCGTCGTCGGTGTCGATGCCGGCCACCGCCTCCTGCAGCGTGGCCAGTGCGGGGCCGATCTGCGCGAGGAAGCGCTCGCCGCCTTCGGTCAGGGTGAGGCGGCGCGTGCTGCGCTGGAACAGCCGCACGCCCAGCCGCGCCTCGAGCCGCGCCACGTTCTTGCTCACCGCCGCCGGCGTCAGTCCCAGGCGCCGGGCCGCGGCGGAGAAGCTGCCGCCCTCGGCGCTCTGGACGAAGGACTCGAGGTGGTTGAGCGGTTCCATGGCCGCATTGTCATGCCCATCTTCAACTTCGGGTTGAAGCTTCTTGCGGTGATTGATGGCTACCGGAGAAGGAATGGAATGCCGACACTGAAGGCCTTCCTCCTCCACTCCTGCTTCCAACGATCGGAAAAACCATGACCTCGAACACTGCATCCCTCTCCCCCGTGCTGGCCGGCAAGGTCGCTTTCGTCACCGGCGGCTCGCGCGGCATCGGCGCCGCCATCGTGCGCCGGCTGGCGCGCGACGGCGCGGCCGTGGCCTTCAGCTACAGCAATGCGCAGGCCGCGGCCGATGACCTCGTGCGCACGCTCGAGGCCGAAGGCGGCCGTGCGCTGGCGCTCAAGATCGACAGCGCCGACGCCGAGGCGCTCAAGGCCGGCATCGACCGGGCCGCGAAGCACTTCGGCGGGCGCATCGACATCCTGGTGAACAGCGCCGGCGTGCTGCACCTGGGCCCGGTCGAACAGTTCAGCCTGGCCGACTTCGACCGCACGCTTGCGGTCAACGTGCGCGCGGTCTTCGTCGCGATCCAGGCCGCGCTGGCGCACATGGGCACGGGCGGGCGCATCGTCAACATCGGCAGCACCAACGCCGAGCGCATGCCCTTCGCGGGCGGCAGCGTCTATGCGATGAGCAAGTCGGCGCTGACCGGCCTGGTGCAGGGCCTGGCGCGCGACCTGGGTCCGCGCGGCATCACGGTCAACAACGTGCAGCCCGGCCCGGTCGACACCGAGATGAACCCGGCCGACGGCCCGATGGCCTCGACCATGCACAGCTTCATGGCGCTGGCCCGCCACGGCCATGCCGACGAGATCGCCGGCATGGTGGCCTACCTGGCCAGCCCCGAGGCGGCCTTCGTGACCGGGGCTGGCCTCAACATCGATGGCGGCTTCGCCGCTTGAGCTTCAACCGGCCAGCTTCCTGGCGACCGCCAAGATCGCTTCGGCCGTGACGCGCGACTGCGTCTCCAGCACCTGCGCATAGCCCACCGGGATGCGCGGTGCGCCCAGCCGCGCGATGCGGCAGCCCGTGGCCTCGGCCGCGGTGGCCGCGATCTCGGCGCCGAAGCCCGCGGCCTGCACCGCCTCGTGCACCACCAGCAGGCGGCCGGTGCGCGCGCAGGAGGACAGCACCGTCTCGCGGTCCCAGGGCCAGAGCGTGCGCAGGTCGATCAGCTCGACCGCGACGCCTTCGGCGGCCAGCGCATCGCAGGCCGCGGCACAGGCCTGCAGCTGCTTGCCCCAGCTCACCAGCGTGAGCGCATCGCCCTCGCGCAGGCAGGCCGCCTTGCCCAGCGGCACGGCCAGCGTCTCGTCGACCGGCCCGCGCGCGCCCCACAGCGCCTTGTGCTCGATGTAGACGACAGGGTCGCCGCATTGCAGGGCTGCGCGCAGCAGGCTGTAGTTGTCCTGCGGCGTCGACGGGCTCACCACCACCAGGCCCGGCATGTGCGCGAACCAGGCTTCAAGCGACTGCGAATGCTGCGCGGCCGAGGCGTCCCAGATGCCGCCGGGCATGCGCGCCACCAGCGGCACGCGGCCCTGGCCGCCGAACATGAAGCGGTTCTTCGCCGCCTGGTTGACCAGCTCGTCCATGCCGCACAGCGCGAAGTCGACCACCCGCATCTCGACGACAGGGCGCAGGCCCGCGAGCGCCATGCCCACGCCGGCGCCCATGATCGCGGCCTCGCTGATCGGCGTGTCGATCACGCGCTGGTCGCCGAAGCGCTGCTGCAGCCCCTTGTACTGGCCGAAGATGCCGCCGCGGCCCACGTCCTCGCCCAGCACCACCACCTTCGGGTCGGCCTCCATCTCGCGCTGCACCGCCAGCACCGCGGCCTCGGCGTAGCTCATGTCCATCGTCGTCTTCGTGTCGTTCAGTGCCATTGACCGGCTCCCGTGGTCTGGATGTCGGTGAAGGCGGCGCCGGCCTCGGGCCAGGGCGCGGCGGCCGCGGCCGCGAGCGCGGCCTCGACTTCGGCATGGGCCTCGGCCTCGATGGCGTCGAGCAGCGCGGCGGCGGTGCCCGCCTGCAGGCAACGGGCGCGGGCCTGGGCGATCGGGTCGGTCTCGAGCGCCGCGGCCAGTTCGGCCGGGTCGCGGTAGGCGGCCGGATCGACCGACACATGGCCCTTCACGCGGTAGGTCAGCGCATGCAGCAGGCGCGGCCCGCTGCCGCTGCGCACCTGGTCGACCAGCCGGGCCGCGGCCGCATGCACCGCGAACACGTCGTTGCCGTCGACCTGCGTGGCCGCGATGCCCAGCGCCTCGGCGCGCACCGAGGCGCCGTCGCCCGCGGTCATCGGGCCGCTGGCCGTGGTCGCGCTCCAGCGGTTGTCCTCGCAGACGAAGAGCACCGGCAGGCCGTAGACCTGCGCCCAGTTGAGCGCTTCGAGGAAGGGCCCGCGGTTGATCGCGCCGTCGCCGAAGAAGCAGACGGTGATGGCGTCCTGCTTCTGGATCTTCTGCGCATGCGCCGCGCCGACGGCGATCGGCAGGCCGGCCGCCACCACGCCGTTGGCGCCCAGCATGCCGACCGAGAAATCGGCGATGTGCATCGAGCCGCCCTTGCCGCCGTTGAAGCCGGTGGCCTTGCCGAACAGCTCGGCCATCATGCGGCCCAGGTCGGCGCCCTTGGCCAGCGTGTGGCCGTGGCCGCGGTGGGTCGAGGTGAGATAGTCGGCGGGCTTCAGGTGCGCGCACACGCCGGCCGGCACGGCCTCCTGGCCGGTCGACAGGTGCAGCGGCCCGCGCACGCGCACCGTGCCGGTCGCCTGCTGGCCATAGGCGCTCACGCCGCCCTGGCTGGCGACCTCGGCCGCGTTCTCGAAGGCGCGGATGCGCAGCATCGTTCGGTAGAGCGCCTGTGCGCGCTCCGCCGGGGGGAAGTTCGAATCCATGGGGTCTTGTCTCCAGCGCGCCGGTTGTTTTGTGGCGCGTCCCGGTGATCGTAGCGAAGGCCGCGCCCGCGGCGCTGAGGGCTAACCTCCAGACGGCGGCGCCTCGGTACCCGGGCTGCGCCGCAGTTGCCGGTACAGCGTGCCCCGCGACACGCCCAGTTGGCGCGCGGCCTGCGAGATGTTGCCGCCCTGCGCCTGGAGCGTGTCCTCGATCAGCTTGCGGTGCTGCGCGCGCAGCGTCTCGGCCGTGGCGGGCGATGGCGCTTCGGGCGGGGTGGGCGCGAGCGCCTCGGGCCGCGCCGGTGCGTGCAGGCCGTCGGGCACCGAAATGGCCACCGCATGCCGGAAGTCGGTGCCGTTCGACGAGGGCAGCGCCGCCTGCAGCCACACGCCGAGGCCGCTCGGCAATCGCAGCGCCAGTGCCGTGGCGCTGCGGCCCATGCGCAGCAGGTGGGACAGGTCGTGGCCCAGCACCTGTTCGACCGCGCGCGCCTCGGCCTCGGCGGGCAGCCCGCCCAGCAGGCGCGCCGCGGCATCGTTGAGCCAGCGCACGCGCCCGTCGGACGACACGCCCGCCAGCGCCTCCAGCGGCGTGCCCAGCAGCGTGGGATGCGCCTGGAAGCGCAGCACCAGCTGCTCGCGCGACTGCGCCTGCATCAGGCGGTTCTCGATGGTCGTCGCATAGAGGCCGACCATCGCCGCCGCATCGAAGCCGAAGCGCCGCTGCTCGGCCGTGAGGTCGAGCACGCCGGCCAGCCGTCCGTGCACGTCGCGGATCGGCGCGGCCGCGCACTGCATGCCCTGCAGCACGTCGAAGAAGTGCTCGGCGCCGTCGACCGTGCAGGCCTTGCCGGTCCGGGCCACGATGCCCGGCGCGGTGGTGCCGACGACGCCC
Organism: Variovorax sp. J2P1-31; assembly: GCF_030317215.1. NCBI lineage: Bacteria > Pseudomonadati > Pseudomonadota > Betaproteobacteria > Burkholderiales > Comamonadaceae > Variovorax > Variovorax sp. J2P1-31. The sequence continues at coordinate 917,623 of NZ_JASZYA010000003.1, read as the reverse complement.
TCGGCGATGTTCACGCCCACGCGCGAGGTGGCGTGCAGCACCGGCTGCCGCGCGGCCGAAGGATGGTGCGTGGCATGCAGCACCACGCCTTCAGGGTCGGTCAGGATCACGCGGCAGTCGGTGCCGGCGAGCGTGTCTTCCATCGCCAGCAGGTCGGGGCCGGCCGCGTCGAGCAGGGCCCGGTTGCGCTGCAGCACCGAGTGCCGGCGGCTGGGCGTGACCGGATCGAAGGGCACGATGCGCTTCGGATCGCGGTGCAGGCGGCTGCAGCGCAGCCACGACTGGATGACCTCCTCGCCCACCAGGCCCGAGGGGCGGATGCCCTGCTCGAAGAACTGCAGGCGCGCGAGCGCGGTGCGCTGGGCGAGCGTGCTCGGGAAGAGCGCGCGCGGGATCGCGTCGGACGGGGGCATTCGGTGGGCCATGGGCGCGGCGTGCCTGGAGGGAGAGCAACCGTCGACTGTGTTCCGCAATGGAACAGTCGCGGGACCGGGAAATCCCGAGGGTGATCAAAGCGCGCCGCAGGAACATCCTTCGCAGCAGAACAACAGGAGACGACACGATGAGAAGAATCACCGGCGCCCTCGCGCTCGGCGCATGCCTGTGCGCGGGCCATGTCCTTCCGGCGCATGCGCAGCCCGCCGCCAAGGTCGACGGCCACTTCATCCGGCAGAACGCCGCGAAGACGCCCGACTGGCCCAGCCACGGGCTCGACTACGCCGAGACCCGCTTCAGCCGGCTCGACCAGATCAGCAGCGCGAACGTCAAGGGCCTGGGCCTGGTGTGGTCCTACGACCTCGAGTCGACGCGCGGCGTCGAGGCCACGCCGCTGGTGGTCGACGGCGTGATGTACGTCACCGCCTCCTGGAGCGTGGTGCACGCCATCGACGTGCGCACCGGCCGAAGGCTCTGGAGCTTCGACCCGGAGGTCGACAAGTCCAAGGGCTTCCGCGGCTGCTGCGACGTGGTGAACCGCGGCGTGGCGCTCTACCAGGGCAAGGTCTACGTGGCGGCCTACGACGGCCGGCTGATCGCGCTCGACGCGGGCACGGGCCGCAAGGTCTGGGAGAAGAACACGCTCGAGGGCCAGAAGGGCAGCTACACCATCACCGGCGCGCCGCGCGTGTTCAAGGGCAAGGTGATCATCGGCAACGGCGGCGCCGAGTACGGCGTGCGCGGCTACGTCACGGCCTACGACGCGAAGACCGGCGACCGCAAGTGGCGCTGGTTCGTGGTGCCGGGCGATCCGTCCAAGCCCTTCGAGGACGCCTCGATGGCCAAGGCCGCCAAGACCTGGGACCCGAGCGGAAAGTACTGGGAGGCCGGCGGCGGCGGCACCGCCTGGGACAGCTTCGCCTTCGACCCCGAGCTCAACCTGATGTACGTGGGCACCGGCAACGGCTCGCCCTGGTCGCACAAGGCGCGCAGCCCCGGCGGCGGCGACAACCTCTACCTGGGCTCGGTGGTGGCGCTGGACCCCGACACCGGCAAGTACAAGTGGCACTACCAGGAGACGCCGGGCGACAACTGGGACTACACCTCCACCCAGTCGATGATCCTGGCCGACCTGAAGCTCGACGGCAAGCCGCGCAAGGTGCTGCTGCATGCACCGAAGAACGGCTTCTTCTTCGTGATCGACCGCACCAACGGCAAGTTCGTGTCGGCCAAGAACTTCACCGAGGTCAACTGGGCCACGGGCTACGACAAGAACGGGCGGCCGATCGAACTGGCGGCCGCGCGCGAGGGCAGCAAGCCCTACGACGCGATCCCCGGGCCCTTCGGCGCGCACAACTGGCATCCGATGTCCTTCAATCCGCAGACCGGCCTGGCCTACCTGCCCGCGCAGCACGTGCCGCTCAACCTGATGGACGACAAGGACTGGAAGTTCAACGAGGACAAGCCCGGCCGCCCGCATGCCGCGCTGGGCTGGAACACCGCCAAGTTCGCCAACGCCGAGGCGCCCAAGAGCAAGCCCTTCGGCCGGCTGGTGGCCTGGGACCCGGTGGCACAGAAGGAGGCCTGGGGCGTGGACTACGCCTCGCCCTGGAACGGCGGCACGCTCACCACCGCGGGCAACCTGGTGTTCCAGGGCACGGCCGACGGCCGGCTGGTGGCCTACGACGCGAAGGACGGCACCAAGCTCTGGGAATCGCCCACCGGCACCGGCGTGGTGGCGGCGCCCGCGACCTACCTGGTCGACGGCAAGCAGTACGTGTCGGTGGCCGTGGGCTGGGGCGGCGTCTATGGCCTGGCCCAGCGCGCCACCGAGCGCCAGGGCCCGGGCACGGTCTACACCTTCGCGGTCGGCGGCACGGCCAAGATGCCGGACTTCGTGCAGTACCGCATGGACAAGCTGGTGCAGGGCGTGAAGTACGACCCGGCCAAGGTGCAGGCCGGCACGATGCTCTATGTCGCCAACTGCGTGTTCTGCCACGGCGTGCCGGGCGTGGACCGCGGCGGCAACATCCCCAACCTCGGCTACATGGACCCGGCCTACATCGAGAACCTCGACAAGTTCGTGCTCAAGGGACCGGCCATGGCACGCGGCATGCCCGACTTCACCGGCAAGCTCAGCAACGACGACATCGACAGCATCAAGGCCTTCATCCAGGGCACGGCGGACGCGATACGGCCGAAGTGAGGCGCCACCATTGAAAAAGCCGCCGAGCCCGAGGGCCGGCGGCTTTTTTTGTCTGTTCAGGCGAAGTGCGAGATCAGTCCGCGTACACGCCCGCGGCCTTGATCACCGGCCCGAAGCGCGCGACTTCCGCCTGCACGAACTTCTTGTGCTCGGCCGGTTCCACGCGCTTGTCCGTCACCACCACCGCGCCCAGGCCCTCTTCCTTCTTGATGAAGTCCGGGTCCTTCAACGCCACCTTCACCGCGTCGTTGAGCTTCTTAAGCACCGCCGGCGGCGTGCCCTTGGGCGCGTACAGCCCGTGCCAGATCGTGACCTGGAAGTTCTTCATGCCCGACTCGTCCAGCGTCGGGATGTCCTTCAAGGCCGGCGTCGTCAGCCGCTTGAGCGTGGTCACCGCATAAGGCTTGACCTTCTTCGCCTCGATCTGGCTCGTGGTGTTGGTGGTCTGGTCGCACAGCAGGTCGATCTGGCCGCCCAGCAGGTCGGCGATCGCCGGCGCCGTGCCCTTGTACGGCACGGTGGTCATTTCCGCCTTCAGCTCGCTCTGGAACAGGAGGCCGCACAGGTGCGAGGCCGAGCCGATGCCCGCGTTGCCCAGGTTCACCTTGCCCGAGTTCTTGCCGATCCACTCGCGCAGTTCCTTGAAGTTGTTGGCTTCGAGCTGCGGCTTGCCGATCACGGTCATGGGCACGTCGTTGATCAGGCCCAGGTACTCGAAGTCGGTCTCGTAGTTGTAGGGCAGCTTGCGGTAGAGCACCGGGGTGGTGGCCATGCCCACGTGGGTGAGCAGCAGCGTGTAGCCGTCGGCCTTGGCGCGCGCGACCTTGGCGTTGCCGATGGTGCTGCCCGCGCCCGCGGCGTTGTCGATCACGATGCTCACGCCGTCCAGCGGCTTGCGCATGGCCTCGGCCAGGTCGCGCGCCACGCGGTCGGTCGGGCCGCCGGCCGCGAAGGGCACCACGATCGTGATCACCTTGCCGTCCGGGAAGTTCTGGGCAAAGGCCCCTGCTGAGACGGTGGCGGCAATGGCAGCCATTGCGAACAGTTTCTTCATGAAAAGCACTCCGGAGGGTTCAAAGGGCGCGATCTTACGGTCTGATACGTATCGGGCTCATCCCGGAATGCCCTTAGAAAGTGACGTTTTATTGACCTTAATTTCATTGGGGAAACGGGTCTTGACCGCGCTCAAACTTCGGGGTCGAAGGGGGCCGATTCGGCGTCCGGCGCACGGCCTTGGCCGACACGGGACGCACCCCGCGCCCGCCAGCATGGCCGCATCGTGCAACCAGGAGTTCGACGCATGGCCACCCGGAAAACCGCCACCAACCCCCGCCCCCTCGTCGCGCGCCAGCGCGCCATCCAGCGCAGCCAGGACGCGCGCGACCGGGCCGCCCCCGCGTCGCGCAAGAAGACCCGCGCGGTGCAGGCCGGCGACCGGGCGCAGCCCGACACGCTGCCGGGCCAGCACCTGGCCAAGCCCGGCCGCGAGAAGGACATGGCGCTGCGCCCGCGCTACACCGCGCCCGGCTACATCGGCAGCGGCAAACTGGCCGGTTTCAGCGCCATCGTGACCGGCGGCGACTCGGGCATCGGCCGCGCCGTGGCCGTGCTGTTCGCGCGCGAGGGCGCCGACGTGGCGATCGTCTACCTGGACGAAGACGCCGATGCAAAGGAAACCCAGGCCGCGGTCGAGGCCGAGGGCCGGCGCTGCCTGCTGATCCGCGGCGACGTGCGGCGCACCGCGTTCTGCGAACGCGCGGTGGCGCGCACCGTGAAGGCCTTCGGCCGGCTCGACGTGCTGGTCAACAACGCGGCCTTCCAGATGCATGCCGAAACCCTGGAAGACATCGACGACGCGCGCATCGACCTCACGTTGCAGACCAACATCGGCGGCTACATGCGCATGGCGCGCGCCGCGCTGCCGCACATGAAGAACGGCGCCTCGATCGTCAACACCGGCTCGCGCACCGGGCTGCAGGGCAGCCGCAACCTGATCGACTACTCGGCCACCAAAGGCGCGATCCATGCGTTCACCAAGGCGCTGGCGTTGAACGTGATCGACCGCGGCATCCGCGTCAACGCGGTCGCGCCCGGGCCGGTGTGGACACCGCTCAACCCGGCCGACAAGAAGCCCGCCGACGTGAGGAAGTTCGGCAAGGAGACCGACTTCAAGCGCGTGGCCCAGCCCGAGGAGCTGTCACCGGCCTATGTGTTCCTCGCCTCGCCGGTGTGCGCGGGCTACATCACCGGCATCGTGCTGCCGGTGACGGGCAGCGTGGCCGCCATTTGAGCGCGGGCCTGTTCACCGGCCCTCACTTGTAGCTGCGCGCGTCCTCGATCACCTTGCCGTCGTTGGGCAGGCTGCCCGGTGCGACCACCTCGACCGTGCAGCGCAGCTTGGTCACGTCGCGCATCGCCTCGGCGACTTGGGCGGCCATCGCCGAAGAAGCCGCTTCCACCTTGAGCGTCATGCGGTCGTCGGCCATCTCGCCCTCGACCACCAGGCGCGCGCGCAGCACCTCCGGAAAACGCTTGAGCACGGTCGCGACCTGGCCCGGGTGCACGAACATGCCACGCACCTTGGTGGTCTGGTCGGCCCGGCCCATCCAGCCCTTGATGCGGGTGTTGGTGCGGCCCGTGGGGCAGGCGCCCGGCAGCACGGCCGAGAGGTCGCCGGTGCCGAAGCGCACCAGCGGGTAGTCGCGGTTGAAGGTGGTCACGACCACCTCGCCGACCTCGCCCTCGGGCACCGGGTCGCCGGTGCCGGGGCGCACGATCTCGAGGATCACGCCTTCGTCGAGCACCAAGCCTTCGCGGGCGCTGGTCTCGTAGGCGATCAGGCCCAGGTCGGCCGTGGCGTAGCACTGCTTGCCGTCGATGCCGCGCTCGGCCAGCCAGTCGCGCAGGCTGGGCGGGAAGGCCTCGCCCGACAGCAGCGCCTTGGTCAGGCTGGGCAGCGCGACGTTCATGGCGGCCGCCTTCTCCAGCAGGATGCGCAGGAAGCTGGGCGTGCCGATGTAGCCGTCGGGCCGCAGCTCGGCCATGGCCTCGACCTGCTGCTCGCTCTGGCCGGTGCCGCCGGGGAACACCGTGCAGCCCAGCGCGTGCGCGCCGTTCTCCAGGATCGCGCCGGCCGGCGTCATGTGGTAGCTGAAGCTGTTGTGCAGCAGTTCGCCGCTGCGAAAGCCCGCGGCATGCAGCGCGCGCGCGGTGCGCCAGTAGTCGCGGGTCGCGCCCTCGGGCTCGTAGATGGTGCCGGGGCTGGCGAACACGCGCAGCATGGCCGGGCCGCGCGCGATCGCGCTGAAGCCGCCGAAGGGGTCGCTCGCGCGCAGCTGCTTCTGCCGCTCCAGCAGTTCGGACTTGCGGATCACCGGCAGTTTCGCCAGCGCCTCGCGGCTCGTGACCTGGGTGGCGTCCACGCCCTTGAGCAGCGTGGCGAAAGCAGGCGCTGCGGCCTGCGCATGCGCGATCTGGCGGGGCAGGGCGGCGAGCAGGGCGGCCTCGCGCTGGGCGGGGTCGCGGGTTTCGAGTGCGTCGTAGAAATCAGTCATGGCTTCGGTTCCGTCGCGCGCTCATGCAAGCCAGCGCTTGCGGCGCTTGTAGCTTTTCACGTCCTTGAAGCTCTTGCGGTCGGCGCCGCCGACGCCGAGGTAGAACTCCTTGACGTCCTCGTTCTCGCGCAGGCTCTGGGCCTCGCCGTCCATCACGATGCGGCCGTTCTCGAGGATGTAGCCGTAGTCGGCGAAGCGCAGCGCCATGTTGGTGTTCTGTTCGGCCAGCAGGAAGGTCACGCGCTCCTTCTCGTTCAGGTCCTTCACGATCGCGAACACCTCCTCCACGATCTGCGGCGCCAGCCCCATCGAGGGCTCGTCGAGCAGCACCATGGTCGGGTTGGCCATCAGCGCGCGGCCGATGGCGCACATCTGCTGTTCGCCGCCCGAGGTGTAGGCGGCCTGCGAGGCGCGCCGCGTCTTCAGGCGCGGGAAGTAGGCATAGACCTTCTCCAGCGTCTCGACGATCGCGGCCTTGCCGTCGGTGCGCGTGTAGGCGCCGGTCATGAGGTTGTCCTCGATGCTCAGGTGGGCGAAGCAGTGCCGGCCTTCCATCACCTGGATCAGGCCGCGCTGCACCAGCGCCGCGGGCGACAGCGCCTCGATGCGCTCGCCGCGCAGTTCGATCGTGCCCTTGGTCACCGCGCCGCGTTCGCCCGCGAGCAGGTTCGACACCGCGCGCAGCGTGGTGGTCTTGCCCGCGCCGTTGCCGCCGAGCAGCGCCACGATGCCGCCTTCGGGCACGGTCAGCGACACGCCCTTGAGCACCAGGATCACGTGGTTGTAGATGACCTCGATGCCGTTGACGTTGAGAAGGATGTTGGGTTCGCTCATGGTGGTGTCCGAAGCATGTGGAAGGCGGGCGTGTGCGCGCCTTTCAGATGCCGGCTCGCAAGGAGCCGACGGGGAGGGCGCCGCGCTGCGCGCGGGCCCTCGTGGCGATCAGCAGGCCCTTGGCTTGACGTTCTTGTCCTTGGCGTACTTGGCCGCGTATTCCTTGACCAGCGGGTCGATGTGCGTCTTGTCCGACTGGTACCAGTCCGACTTGATCTCCCACTTGCCGCCGTCCCACTGCACGATGCGCGCCCAGTCGTCGCCCATGTGGTTGCTGCACGAGGTCTTGACCGGCCGCATGACTTCACCGAAGCCCAGTGCCTTGAGCTTGTCGGCCGTGAGGTTCAGGTTCTCGAAGCCCCAGCGCACCTGCTCGGGCGTGAGCGACTTGCCTTTGCCGTACTTCTCCTGCGCCGCGCGGATCGCCTCGACCTGCAGCATCGAGATCATCATCCCGCGGGTGTGGGCGATCGAGCCGATGCCGTCGGCCGGGCCGGTGCCCTGGCCCTTGTCGTACACCAGCTTCTTCAGGTCTTCATGGACCTTGTCCTTGGCCGCGCTGTTGTGCAGCGTGATCGCGTTGTAGCCCTTGGCGCCGGCGCCGATGTCCTTCACGTCATGGTCCGAACCGGCCCACCAGACCGCGTAGATCTTCTCGCGCGGGTAGCCGCTGGCCTGGGCCTCGCGGATGCCGGCGGGCGTCATCACGCCGGCCGACCAGAACAGCACGTAGTCGGGCTTCTGCTGGCGGATCTGCAGCCAGGTGGACTTCTGCTCCACGCCGGGCGGCGTGACCGGGAACAGCGAGAGCTCGAAGCCTTCGGCCGCGGCGCGCTTCTGCAGCAGCGGGATCGGCTCCTTGCCGTAGGGCGAGTCGTGGTAGACCAGCGCGATCTTCTTGCCCTTGAGGTTGCCCTTCTCCTTCTTCGCGATGTCCTGGATCATCACGTCGGCCGCGGTCCAGTAGGTGCCCAGCAGCGGGAAGTTCCACTCGAACACCGTGCCGTCGGCCGACTGCGACAGGCCATAGCCCGGGGTCTCGACCACCACCTTGTCGATGAAGGCCTTGTCGGTCACGGCGAAGGTGATGCCGGTCGATTGGGTGTCGAAGCCCGAGGCGCCCGAGCCCTTGCCCTTGAGCCGCTCGTAGCACTCCACGCCCTTGGCCGCGTCGTAGGCGGTTTCGCATTCCTCGTACGTCAGCTTGACGCCGTTGACGCCGCCGTCGCGCGCGTTCACCAGCTTCAGGTAGTCCTGCTTGCCGTCGGCCCATGGGATGCCCAGCGGCGCGAACTGGCCGGTGCGGTAGACCAGCAGCGGCACGAACTGCTCGGCCGGCTGGGCCTGCGCGAGCGAACCCGCGACGACCATCGAAAGCCCCGCGGCGGCGAGTGCCGCGGTGCGTGCGAGATTCCTGAATTGCATGGCTTGTCTCCTTGTAATGAGCACCTGAGTGCGTGGTGGAACCGGGATACGTGAATCGGTGGGGATCAGTGAGGGAAAGGCCACAGCCGCAGCTTCTGCCGCGCGGTGGACCACAGGCGCGCCAGGCCGTGGGGCTCGACGATCAGGAAGAACACGATCAGCGCGCCGAAGATCATGTGCTCCAGGTGCGAGGCGGTGGCGGTGGAAATCGACAGCCCCAGCCAGTGCGGCACGTAGTTCAGCAAGAGCGGCAGCAGCACGATGAAGGCCGCGCCGAAGAAGCTGCCGGCGATCGAGCCCAGCCCGCCGATGATGATCATGAACAGCAGCTGCAGCGACTTGTCGATGCCGAAGGCGGCCGGTTCCCAGGCCCCCAGGTGCACGAAGCCCCAGAGCGCGCCGGCCACGCCGACGATGAAGCTGCTCACCGCGAAGGCCGTGAGCTTGGCGTAGACCGGGCGGATGCCGATCACCGAGGCCGCGACGTCCATGTCGCGCATCGCCATCCATTCGCGGCCGATCGCGCCGCGCACCAGGTTCTTGGCCAGGAGCGCGAACACCACCACCAGGCTCAGGCACAGCAGGTACTTCTGCGTCGGCGTGTTGAACTCGTAGCCGAACATCTGCAGCGAGTTGACGCTGACCGAGCCCGAGGACGAATCGTTGGTGACCCACTTCACGCGGTTGGTGAACCAGTCCATGAAGAACTGCGCCGCCAGCGTGGCCACCGCGAGGTACAGGCCGCGGATGCGCAGGCTGGGGATGCCGAACAGCACGCCCACCACCGTGGCCGCGAGGCCGCCGCCGATCAGCGCCACCAGCAGCGGCATGCCCTCGATGCGCACCTGCAGGTTGTAGGCCGCATAGGCGCCCACCGCCATGAAGGCGCCGGTGCCCAGCGAGATCTGGCCGCAGTAGCCGACCAGGATGTTGAGCCCGATCGCGGCCAGCGCCAGGATCAGGAAGGGGATCAGCACCGCGCGGAAGCTGTAGTCGCTGGCCAGCATCGGCACCGCGACGAAGGCGATGGCCGCGAAGGCGAGCATGAACCAGCGGTCCTGCGCGACCGGGAACAGCGCCAAGTCTGCGCGGTAGCTGCTCTTGAATTGACCGTTTTCTCTGTAGAACATCTCAGGGCCTTTAGACGCGGTCGATGATCTTGTCGCCGAACAGACCTTGAGGCCTGACGAGCAGCACCGCCAGCGCGAGGACATACGCGAACCAGTTCTCGATGCCGCCACCGAGGAAGGGCCCGAGGTAGATCTCGGAGAGCTTCTCGCCCATGCCGATGATCAGGCCGCCGAGGATGGCGCCGGGCACCGAGGTCAGGCCGCCGAGGATCACCACCGGGAAGGCCTTCAGCGCCACCAGCGAGATCGAGAACTGCACGCCCAGCTTGCTGCCCCAGATCACGCCGGCCACCAGCGCGACGATGCCGCCGATCGACCAGACGATGACCCAGATGCGCGCCAGCGGGATGCCGATGGACTGCGCGGCCTGGTGGTCGTCGGCCACCGCGCGCAGCGCGCGGCCGGTGCCGGTCTTCTGGAAGAACAGCGTGAGCGCCACCACCAGGGCCGCGGCGATCACGGCCGCGTAGAGGTCTTCCTTGCTCAGCAGCAGGCCGCCTTCGAAGACGTTCTCGAGCACCAGCAGCGGCTCCTTGGGCATGCCGATGTCGATCTTGTAGGTGGCGCTGCCGAAGATCAGCTGGCCCGCGCCGTCGAGCACATGCGAGATGCCCAGCGTGGCCATCAGCAGCGTGATGCCTTCCTGGTTGACCAGCCGGCGCAGCGCCAGCCGCTCGATCAGCCAGGCCACGACCACCATGCACAGCGCCGCGGCGATGAAGCCCAGCACGGCGCCCAGCACCACGCTCTGGAAGCCCAACCACTTGGGAATCCATTCGGCGAAGCGCGCCATCGCCAGCGCCGCGAACAGCACCATCGCACCCTGCGCGAAGTTGAAGACACCCGAGGCCTTGAAGATCAGCACGAAGCCCAGCGCCACCAGGGCGTAGAGCATGCCGGCCATCAAGCCGCCGAAAACCGTTTCGAGAAAGAAACCCATGGGGCCCGCCGTTCCTAGTGTTCCGCGCCGAGATAAGCCCGGATCACGTCTTCGTTGCTGCGTACTTCGTCGGGGGTGCCGTCGCCGATCTTCTTGCCGTAGTCGAGCACCACCACGCGGTCGGAGATGTCCATCACCACGCCCATGTCGTGTTCGATCAGCACGATGGTGGTGCCGAACTCGTCGTTCACGTCGAGGATGAAGCGGCTCATGTCCTGCTTCTCCTCCACGTTCATGCCCGCCATCGGCTCGTCGAGCAGCAGCACCTGCGGCTCCATCGCCAGCGCGCGGCCGAGGTCGACGCGCTTCTGCAGGCCGTAGGGCAGCTGGCCCACGGGCGTCTTGCGGAAGGGCTGGATCTCGAGAAAGTCGATGATGCGTTCGACGAACTCGCGCTGTTCCAGCTCCTCGCGTTCGGCCGAACCCCAGCCGAAGGGGTTGCGGAAGGCCTGTGCCAGCAGGCCGCTCTTCATCTTGAGGTTGCGCCCCGTCATGATGTTGTCGAGCGCGCTCATGCCCTTGAACAGCGCCAGGTTCTGGAAGGTGCGCGCCACGCCCATCTCGGCCACCTGGCGCGAGTTCATGTGCTTGAAGGTCTGGCCGCGGAAGGTGATCGAGCCCTGCTGCGGCGCGTACACGCCGTTGATGCAGTTGAGCATCGAGCTCTTGCCCGCGCCGTTGGGGCCGATGATGGCCCGCACCTCGTGCTCGCGCACGTTGAAGCTGATGTCCGTCAGCGCCTTCACGCCGCCGAAGCTCAGGGAGATGTTCTGGACGTCGAGGATGACCTCGCCTGTTTTCCTAGCCATGACGCGGCTCCTGGATGCGGGCAGCCGAACGCGGAAGGAAGACAAATGCGACACAGAAGTCGCGGAAGAGAGCCTCCGGGAAATTTCTCATGGTTTTCTTTTGCGCCTTCTGCGAAACCTTCGCGTCTTCTGCGTCCGGCAGTCCGTATCCGATGGGCGTCATGTCAGGCCGCCTTTTCGAGGGCATCGAAGCGTTTGGCATCGACGATCCGCAGCGTGGCGCTGACCGAGCCGGTGCGGCCGTCCTCGAACTTCACCTGCGTCTCGATGAACTGTTCGCTCTTGCCGCCATACAGCGCCTCGAGCAGCACCGCGTATTTCTGCGCCACGAAGCCGCGGCGCACCTTGCGCGTGCGGGTCATCTCGTCGTCGTCGGGGTCGAGTTCCTTGTGCAGCACCAGGAAGCGCGCGATCTGGGTGTCGGCCATGCCGGCTTCGGCCGCCAGGTCGGCATTGACCTTGGCGATGCACTCGGCGATCAGCGTCAGCACCTCGGGCTTGCCCGCCAGGTCGACATAACCGCCGTAGGCCAGGCCGCGGCGCTCGGCCCAGTTGCCGACCGCCTCGAAGTCGATGTTGACGAAGGCGCAAACCGCTTCGCGCGCATCGCCGAAGCACACCGCTTCCTTGATCTGCGGGAAGAACTTGAGCTTGTTCTCGATGTAGTTGGGCGCGAACATCGCGCCGCCCGCCATGCGGCCCACGTCCTTGGCGCGGTCGATGATGCGCAGGTGGCCTTCGCTGTCGAGCACGCCGGCGTCGCCGGTGTGGAAGTAGCCGTCGGCATCGAGCACCTCGGCCGTGGCGTCGGGGCGCTTGTAGTACTCCTTGAGCACCGACACGCCGCGCACCAGCACCTCGCCGTTGTCGGCGATGCGCAGTTCCATGCCGGGTGCCGCCGGGCCCACGGTCTGCAGCTTGACCTTGCCGTCCTGCTGCAGGCAGACGTAGGCGCAGGTCTCGGTCTGGCCGTAGAACTGCTTGAGGTTGACGCCGATCGAGCGGTAGAAGCGGAACAGGTCGGGGCCGATGGCCGCGCCCGCGGTGTAGGCCACGCGGATGCGGCTCATGCCCAGCACGTTGCGCAGCGGGCCGTAGACCAGCACGTTGCCGATGCCGTAGAGCAGGCGGTCGCCCGCGCCGACCGGCGCGCCGTTGAGGATGTCGGCGCCCACGCGCTGCGCCAGCGCCATGAACTTCGCGTACAGCCAGCGCTTGGGCGCGGCCGCGTCTTCCATGCGGATCGAGACGGCCGTCAGCAGGCCCTCGAAGGTGCGCGGCGGGCCGAAGTAGTAGCTCGGGCCGATCTCGCGCATGTCGTTCATCACGGTCGCGGCCGACTCGGGGCAGTTGAGCGTGAAGCCGCCCACCAGCCACTGCGCGACCGAGAACAGGTGGTCGCCGACCCAGGCCATCGGCAGGTAGCTCATCACGTTGTCGCCCGGGCCGAGCTTGTCGGTGACCACGCCGCCGTGGCCCGCGGCGATGAAGCTGGCATGCGTCTGGCACACGCCCTTGGGCCGGCCGGTGGTGCCCGAGGTGTAGAGGATCACGCCGACGTCGCCGGGCTCGCCGCTCGCCACGCGGGCATCGAAGAAGCCGGGGTTGGCGGCGTCGTGGGCACGGCCCAGTTCGCGCAGCTGCGCGAAGCTCATCAGCCCCGGCTGCGTGTAGTGGCGCAGGCCGCGCGGGTCGTCATAGATGATGTGGCGGATCGCGTGGCCGCTGTCTTTTTGCAGCTCTCGGCACTCGAGCAGCTTGTCGACCTGCTCCTGGTCCTCGGCGATCACGAACTGGATCTCCGCGTCGTCGAGCATGAAGACCATCTCGCTGGCGACCGCGTCCTGGTACAGCGGCACCGGCACGCCGCGCAGGCTCTGCGCCGCGACCACCGCCATGTACAGGTGCGGGCGGTTGGCGCCCACGATGGCCAGGTTGTCGAAGGCCTCGAAGCCCAGGCTCGCCAGGCCGCAGGCCATCTCGCGCACCGCTTGCGCGGTCTCGCCCCAGGTCCAGGTCTGCCAGATGCCCAGGTCCTTCTCGCGCACGGCCGGCGCGTCGGGCTGCGCGGCGGCATGGGCGCGCAGCAGGCGGGGAAAGGTGGTGTCGGCCGGTGTGCTTGTGTTCACGATGGGGCGACTGTAGGACCGACTTTGACGCCAAGTTGTCGTTCCAACGACAATCTCAGGGTCTCCACTCCCCGGACTTTCCCCATGCTTCACGCGACGCCCGCTGCCGGTTCGATCCGTGACCGCGTGCGCGCGGCCCGGCCCGACGAGCTGCGCAACATCCCCTGGCTCGATGCACTCGCGCCCGCGGAGCGGCAGCGCACCGAGCTGGCGCTGGTGGTCGGCGAGGCCGAGCCGGGCGACCTGATCTGCCGCGTGGGGCGTCCGCCCACCTACTGGTTCGGCGTGGTCGAGGGCCTGCTCAAGATGAGCAACGACAACGCCGACGGCACCTCGATGACCTACAGCGGCCTGCCGCCCGGCGGCTGGTTCGGCGAGGGCACGGCGATGAAGCGCGAGCCCTACCGCTACAACATCCAGGCGCTGCGCCGCAGCGTGATCGCGGGCCTGCCCATCGACGACTTCCACTGGCTGCTCGACCACTCGATCGGCTTCAACCGCTTCGTGATGAACCAGCTCAACGAGCGCCTGGCCCAGTTCATCGCCGCGCGCGAGGCCGACCGATTGAACAACCCCGACGTGCGCGTGGCGCGCAACCTCTCGGCACTGTTCAACCCGGTGCTGTTCCCCGGCGTGGGCCAGCTGCTGCGCATCACGCAGCAGGAGCTGGCCTACCTGATCGGCCTGTCGCGCCAGCGCGTGAACGAGGCGCTGCGCACACTCGAGGCACAAGGCATGATCCAGGTCGAGTACGGCGGCCTGCGCGTGCTCGACCTGCCGGCGCTGCGCGCCAGCGTCTCGGCCCCTTCTTCCAGTTCTTCTTCCGCCATCTTCCTTCAGGACAAAAAGCAATGAGCGCAAAGCACCTCACCCTCCTCACCGGCGCCTCCCGCGGCATGGGCCGCGCCATGGCCGAACAGCTGCTCGAGGCCGGCCACACGCTGGTCTGCATCTCGCGCAAGACCGACGACGCGCTGGCCGCCAAGGCCGCGCAGCACGGCGCCAAGGTCGAGCAGTGGTCCTTCGACCTGTCCGCGCCCGCCGGCGCTGCCGAGCGCGTGGCCGCCTGGCTCGCCACGCAGGACGCGCAGGCCTTCGACAGCGTCACGCTGATCAACAACGCCGGCACCGTCGGCCAGCTGGGCCCGCTGGAGAAGGCCGATGCGGCCGACCTCGCGCAATCGCTGCGCATCGGGCTCGAGGCGCCGCTGCTGCTCACGGCCGCCTTCCTGCGCGCCACGCAGGACTGGCGCGGCGCCCGCAAGGTGCTCAACATCTCCTCGGGCCTGGGCCGCAACGCCATGGCCAGCCAGGCGCCGTACTGCGCGGCCAAGGCCGGCATGGACCACTTCTCGCGCGCGGTCGCGCTCGAGGAGGCGCTGCGCCCCAACGGCGCGAAGATCGTCTCGCTCGCGCCCGGCGTGATCGACACCGACATGCAGGTCGCGATGCGCGGCACCGAGGCCGGCCTGTTCCCCGACCGTGCGCGCTTCGAGAAGCTCAAGGCCGACGGCCTGCTCGACTCGCCCGCCACCGCCGGCGCCAAGGTGCTGGCCTACCTGGCCCGTGCGGACTTCGGCAGCAAGCCGGTGGCCGACGTGCGCGACCCCGCCTGAGCATGGCCACCGCCCAGGCCCTGAGCACCGCGGAGTACAAGCTCTTCCCCAATCCGCGCAACCAGCACCGCGTGGTGTTCGCGCACCAGGTCTTCGTGCCTTATCCGTACATGCTCATCGAGATGGAGAGCTACTACCTCCAGGGCCGCTACAGCCTGTTCGCGGCCCACCGCATCGTGGACAACAAGGCCGGCCAGCTGGCGACCTTCGAGGACGCGGCGGACGAGGCGAAGTTCAAGGCGAAGTTCGTGCCGGACTGAGGGGGCATACCCGCCCCTCCCGCTGGGCGCGGCACACGAGCGCCGCGCCGCCTTCGTCCGCTCAGAACTGGTAGCGCATCTTCAGCCACGCGTTGCGCGGCGCGCCGTAGCTGTAGCCGTTGTAGCCCCCCAGGCCCGCGTAGTAGGCCTTGTCGCCCACGTTCTCGATGTTCAGCGAGGCGCTCAGCTGCTTGCTGATGTCGTAGCGGGCCATCAGGCCGATCAGCGCCAGGCCGCCCTGGGTGACCACGCCCTGGGGATGCGCGTAGGAGATGGCGTTCTGCCAGCTCAGGCTGCCGCCCACCGTGAGCCGGTTCCAGGCGCCCGGCAGCCGGTGGCTGGTCGCGATGCGCAGCAGGCGCGTGGGGAAGCTCGGGTTGAGCAGCACATCCTCGCGGTCGCGCTTCGCGTGGTAGGTGTAGCCGCCCATCAGCTGCCAGCCGGTCGCGAGTTCACCCGCCACCGTCGCTTCGAAGCCCTTGCTGCGCGCGCCCTTGACCGCGCGGTAGGGCTGCGTGCCGTCGGGCAGTGGCGCGGCGCCCAGGTCCTCGACCGCCACGTTCTCCTCCTGCGTCCTGAACACGGCGAAGCTGGTCTGGAGCCTGCCGCCCCAGTGTGCGCCCTTGATCCCGGCCTCGAGGTTGGTGCCGCGCTGCGGCGCGAGCACCGTGTTGTTCGCGTCCTTGTAGACGTTGGGAATGAAGATGTCGGTGTAGCTCGCGTACACCGAAAAGGTCTTGTCCAGGTCGAGGATGACGCCCGCATAGGGCGTGAACACGCCGTTCGCACGCGTGGGCGGGTTGGTGCTGACGCCGCCCGTCGCCAGCAGGTGCAGCTGCTCGTCGTTCTCGTACCAGGTGGCACGTCCGCCCAGGATCAGGGCCAGCGGCTCGGCCAGCTGGAAGCGCAGCGCGCCGTACAGCGAGGTCTCCTCGGTCTTGCCGCGCGTGCGGTAGAGCGGGTAGGCGAACTCGGGCTTCGGCACCTCCTGCAGCGTGTAGAAGTTGAAGGGCCGCCGATCGATCGCGCCGGGCACCGAGGAATTGATGTCGATGTGGTAGTCGTAGCGGCTGAAGCTGCTGCCGACGACGGCCTCGTGCGTCCGGCCGAACAGATCGAACGGGCCCTTGGCCTTGATGTCGAGGGACTTGTTGGTGCCCGCCGCCGGGTTGTCGCGCATGTCGATGAGCGCGTCGCCGGTCTGCCGGTCGACCAGCGAATAGGCATAGAAGTCGCCCGAGCTGCGCTGGCGCTCGCTCTTGAGATAGCTCGCGTCCAGCTTGAGCTGCCAGCCGCCGTCGAACTGGTGGCTCAGGTTGACGAAGGCGCGCTGGCTCTCCATGTCCCAGTTGCTCCATCGCGCGCTGTGGTTGTACGAACGCGGGAACCGTGTGCGCGAGCCGTCGCTGAAGAACAGCGGCGTCTGGCCGAACTCGGCGCCGTCGATGGCGGTCTTCTGGTATTCGAGGCCCAGCGCGAGCACGGTGCCGGGCGCCAGGTCGGCCTCGACGATGCCGTAGAGCACGTCCTCGCGGCGCTTCTTGAACTCGGTGAAGCTGTGGCCTTCGTTGTGCGAGGCGACCACGCGGGCGCGCAGCGTGCCGGCGGCGTTGAGGCTGCCGCCCAGGTCGGCCTCGGCGGCGTAGCGGTCCCACGAGCCCACGCCCGCGCTCACATGGCCGGAGAAGTCCGTGCCCGGGCGCTTGCGGATCAGGTTGATCGCACCGCCCGGCGCGCCCACGCCGTCCATCAGGCCCGAGGCGCCGCGCACCACCTCGACCCGGTCGTAGACCGTGGTGCTGAGCATGTCGGAGGCGCCCGCGACCGTGGTGAAGGCCTTGGTCGGCACGCCGTCGAGCAGGGTCACGAGCTCGAAGCCGCGCGAGGTGAAGAGCACGCGTTCGTCGAGCGTGTCGGTGGCGATGCCCGGTGTCTGGCGCAGCACGTCGGTCAGCGTCGAGAGGTTCTGGTCGTCCATCTGCTGGCGCGTGACCACGCTCATCGACTGCGGCGTCTCGCGCTGCGTCAGGTCCAGGCCGGTGCCGGCCGCGGCGGAGCGCGTGGCGTAGGCGCCCGTGCCTTCGCTGGTGGCGTCGCGCCCGGCCTGGGCCGTGACGGTGATCGAGGGCAGTGCCGGCTCCGCGGCCGCGGCACCGGGCGCGACAGGTGCGGCGGTCGGCACGCGGCGCAGCACGTACTCGCCGTTGCTGCTGCGCGCGGCCTCGAGGCCGCTGCCCGCGAGCAGCGCGGCCAGGCCCTCGCGCGGGCCGTAGCTGCCCGACAGGCCGGGGCTGCTGCGGCCGCTGGTCAGCGCGCCGTCGATGGCCAGCAGGATGCCGGCCGTGGCGGCGAAGCGGTTGAGTGCCTGGTCGAGCGTGCCGGCCGGGATGTCGTGGCGCATGACGGCGGGCGTGCCTTGCGAAGGCTGGGCCGCAGCGAATGGCGTGGCGGCGCCGAGGCCGATGGACAGGCAGGCGAGCAGCACGGCGTGCGACAAGGGCGCGCGCGGCGTGCGCCGGATGGTGGATGGCATGGACGTTTCCCTCTTCGATGGTTGGTATGAAGCGGGCCGCTGCGCGCGGCCTCTTCCTGTTTCCCGAACGAAAGAAGAAAAGTGCTACTGCCGGGCGGTGTTTTTTTTTCGGGTGCGCTCAGTCGCGCGGCCCCACGCTGACCCAGTAGCGCGTGGCGTAGCGCACGCGGATCGGCAGCGCCTGGGCCAAGGTGGCGAGCACGCGGTCGGTGTCCTGCAGCGGATACACGCCCGAGACGATCTGCCCGGCCACCGCCGGGTCGCAGCGCAGCACGCCGCTGCGGTAGCGCCCGAGCTCGGCGAGGAAATCCGCCAGCCGCATGCGCTCGGCCACCAGCAGGCCGCGCGTCCAGGCCGCCGCGACCGCGTCGGTCGGCTCCGGCGTGGTCACGGCCACGCGGTCGAAGCGGGCCTGCTGGCCGGCATCGAGCCGTCGCAGGGCGTTGGGGTCGTCGGCCGGGCGCAGCTCGACCGCGCCTTCGAACACCGCCACCGCCGAGGCATCGTCGGCCTGGCGCACGCTGAAACGCGTGCCCAGCGCGCGCACGCTGCCCTGCGCGGTCTGGACCACGAAGGGGCGCGGCGCGGCGGCGTCGTCGTCGTGCGCGGTGGTGACGAGGATCTCGCCCGCGCGCAGCAGCACGCGACGCTGCGCTGCATCGAAGTGCAGGTCGATGGCGCTCGCGGTGTTGAGCACGACCCGCGTGCCGTCGGGCAGCACCAGTTCGCGCCGCTCGCCGCGCGCCGTCCGGTGCGCGGCCATCGCGGTCTGCCACTGCGGCGTCTGGCGCACCCCGTAGGCCGTGACCCCCGCGGCCACGGCCAGTCCGCCGAGGGTGCGCAGCACCGCGCGCCGCGCCGGCGGCGGCTTGGGCGCGCGCAGCACCTGCGCGGCCACGGGCGCCGGCAAGGCATGGATCTGTTGTTCGATGCGCTGCACCTGCTGCCAGGCGCGCGGGTGTTCGGCGTCGGCCGCCAGCCAGCGCTGGAATGCCGCCTGCTCCGCTTCGCTCGCCTCGCCCGACCAGAGCGTGACCTGCCACTCGAGCGCCTGGCGCCGGACCGTCGCGGCGCTCATGGCCGGGCGTCCTCGGGCGCGTCGTCGTCGAGCGCTTCATGGCAGGCCAGTGCCGCCTGCAGCATGTACTTGCGCACGGTCGCCACCGACATGCCGATGCGCTGCGCGATCGCGCTGTAGGTCAGGCCGTCGAACTGCGACAGCAGGAAGGTCTCGCGCACCCGCGTGGGCAGGCGGTCGAGCATGGCGTCGATGCGCAGCAGGGCCTCGAGGGCGAGCGCGCGTTCCTCGGGCGAGGGCGCCAGCGCGGCCGGCCATGCGGCCAGCGCCTCGAGGTAGGCGGCCTCGAGCTGGCGGCGCCGGTACAGGTCGACCACCAGGCCCTTGGCGATCTGCGTCAGGTAGGCGCGCGAGGCGTCAGGCTGCGGCGTGCGGCCACCGACGATCAGGCGCACGAAGGTGTCCTGCGCGAGGTCGGCCGCGTCGAAGGCGTTGCCGAGCTTCTTGCGCAGCCAGCCCTGCAGCCAGCGGTGGTGCTCGCCATAGAGCGTTTCCACGGCGGAAGAGGGCGCGAGGTGCGGCGCAGTCACGGGGCAGAACGCCCGGCGGCGTGCGGGGCCAAATAAGAATGAATATCAATTATCCGTGGTGACCCGCCTGCTTGGCAATCGCCGGCGCCGCGCTTCCCGGCGGGCCGGCAGAAAATTTGATGCCGAGCGTTGCAAACCCCCAAAATCTCGGGTTAGAATCGTAGGCTTGGAAATGCGGGATTAGCTCAGTTGGTAGAGCGCAACCTTGCCAAGGTTGAGGTCGAGAGTTCGAGTCTCTTATCCCGCTCCAGATTCAGTCGAAAAAGGCCACCCTCTCGGGTGGCCTTTTTCATTTCCGGGCCGGTACGCCAAGGCGATGGCGCCCATCGCTGCGTCTACGCGGCCCGGCTGCTCGAGGACTGCAGGCAGCGCAGCAACACCCCGAACGCTGGCCCGATGTGCGCCTCCTGCACGCACGCATACCCCAGCAGCAGCCCGCGCTGCGCACCGCCGCGCTGGTAGTACGCCGACAGCGGCCGTGTGAGCACGCCGCGCGCCTGCGCCGCCCGGGCGATGGCCACGTCGTCGCTGCCGTCGGGCAGCCGCAGCACCAGGTGCAGCCCTGCGTTGCTGGCCTGGGGATGCAGGTATTCCGGGCCCAGGTGCTCGGCGATCAGTCCGGCCAGCAGGGCGCGCCTGCGCGCGTAGAGCACGCGCATGCGCCGGATGTGGGCCGCGTAGTGGCCCTGGTCGATCAGCGCGGCCAGCGCGGCCTGCGTGATCGCATGGCCCTCGCGGTACAGGTCGGCGTGCGCGGTGCGAAAGGGCTGGGCCAGTGCGCGCGGCAGCACCATGTAGCCCACGCGCAGGCCCGGGAACAGCGTCTTGCTGAAGGTGCCGACGTAGATCACCGGGCTGTCGGGCTCCAGGCCCTGCATGGCCGGGATGGGCCGGCCGGCGAAGCGGAACTCGCTGTCGTAGTCGTCCTCGACGATCCAGCTGCCGGCGGCGCGCGCGAAGTCCAGCAGCTCGCGCCGCCGCGCCAGGCTCATCACCGACCCCAGCGGGTACTGGTGCGAGGGCGTGACGAAGATCAGCCGCGGCGGTTTGCCGCCCCTGGGCCAGCCCGCGCCCGGACCTTCGTCGGCGCTCTCCACATGCAGCGGTCGCACGCGCACGGCGTCCATCTGCAGCACCTTGTGGAAGCCCCAGTAGCCGGGCTCCTCCACCCACACCGTTTCGCGCGGGTCGACCAGCATGCGCAGCGTCATGTCGATGGCCTGGTGCACACCTTCGGTCACCAGGATCTGGTCGGCGTCGCAGCGCACCGAGCGCGCCACGCGCAGGTGCTCGGCGATCGCGGCGCGCAGGGCGGGGTGGCCGCCGCCGTGCGAGTAGGTCAGCAGCTCGGGTGCGGGCGCGCGCCACAGCCGGTGGAGGATGCGGCTGTACTGCCGGTGCGGGAATTGCGTGACGTCGGGCACGCCGGGCATGAAGGCGCCCCACTGCACCGGAGCGGCCGAGGCGTTGGCCAGCAGGGTCTGCGCGCGCTTCGACAGCCGCACGGGCGCGCTCGCGGCAGCGGCGGCCGTGACCGGGCGGCCGGCACTCAGGAAATTGTCGGGTGCGGTGTCGGCGACGAAGGTGCCGCTGCCCACACGCGAATGCACATAGCCCTCGGCCTGCAGCTGCGCATAGGCGTGCAGCACGGTGTTGCGCGACATGCCGATCTCGCGCGCCAGGTCGCGTGACGCGGGCAGCAGGCTCGACGGCGGCAGGCTGCCGTCGAGGATGGCCTCGCGCAGGCAGTCGTAGAGCTGGCGGTTGAGGGCCGCGCCGGCATCGGGTGCCAGGCGCTGCAGCACCAGGTCGGCGCAGATGGACTTCATGGTGTGGATTCTTGATTGGCCCTAACAAGATAACGCAAGTGGATCTTTTCGATGGGGCCAATCCGGCTTTCAATCATGCACCACCCATCGACATCCCTCCGGACCGCTACATGACCCGCAACACCGAACTCCATGGCAGGCGCCTGGCCGCCACACCGCGCGGCGTGGGCGTGATGTGCGACTTCTTCGCCCAGCGCGCCGAGAACGCGAGCCTGTGGGACGTGGAGGGCCGCGAGTACATCGACTTCGCCGCCGGCATCGCGGTGCTCAACACCGGCCACCGCCATCCGCGCGTCGAGGCCGCCATCGCCGCGCAGCTGAAGCAGTTCACCCACACCGCCTACCAGATCGTGCCCTGCGAGAGCGTGGTGACGCTGGCCGAGCGGCTCAACGCGCTGGTGCCGATCAGCGGCCCGGTGAAGACGGCCTTCTTCACCACCGGCGCCGAGGCGCTGGAGAACGCGGTGAAGATCGCCCGTGCCCACACCGGCCGCGCCGGCGTGGTCACCTTCGGCGGCGGCTTCCACGGCCGCACGCTGATGGCGCTGGCCATGACCGGCAAGGTCGCGCCCTACAAGATCGGCTTCGGGCCTTTCCCGGCCGACGTGTTCCACGTGCCTTTCCCGAGCGCCATCGAAGGCGTGAGCGCGGCGGATTCGCTGGCGGCACTGGCCCGGCTGTTCAAGACCGACATCGATCCGCAGCGCGTGGCCGCGATCGTGATCGAGCCGGTGCAGGGCGAGGGCGGCTTCAACGTCGCGCCGACCGAGCTGCTGCAGGGCCTGCGCGCGTTGTGCGATGCGCACGGCATCGTGTTCATTGCCGACGAGGTGCAGACCGGCTTCGCGCGCACCGGCAAGCTGTTCTCGATGCAGCACCACGGCGTCGAGCCCGACCTGATCACCTTGGCCAAGAGCCTGGCCGGCGGCATGCCGCTGTCGGCCGTGGCCGGCCGCGCCGCGATCATGGACGCGCCCGCGCCGGGCGGCCTGGGCGGCACCTACGCCGGCAACCCGCTGGCCGTGGCCTCGGCCCATGCGGTGCTCGACGTGATCGCCGACGAGCGGCTGTGCGGGCGCGCCGCCGCACTGGGCGCGAAGCTGGTGGCGCGCTTGCTGAGCGCCAGGGAATCGAACCAGGCCATCGCCGACGTGCGGGCCCAGGGCTCGATGGTCGCGATCGAACTGCGCGACCCCGCCACCGGCGCCCACGACGCCGAGGCCGTGAAGCGCGTGCAGGCCCGGGCGCTGGCGCAGGGCCTGCTGCTCTTGAGCTGCGGCATGCACGGCAACGTGATCCGCTTCCTCTACCCCCTCACCATCCCCGACGCACTGTTCGACCGCGCGCTCGACATCATCGACCAAGCATTGCAAGAAGCATGAACGCACGCCTCCCCACCGACACCCTGGGCCTCGCCCGTCCCGACCTGCTGCAGCAGGCCTGCCTGATCGACGGCCGCTGGGTCGGCGCCGACGACGGCCGCACGCTCGAAGTGAGCGATCCCGCCACCGGCGCAGTCCTCGCCAGCGTGCCGCTGATGGGCCGCGCCGAAACCGAACGCGCCATTGCCGGCGCCGCCGCGGCGCTGCCGGCCTGGCGCGCGCGCAGCGCACGCGAGCGCGCCCAGGTGCTGCGCCGCTGGGCCGACCTGATGCTCGCGCACCAGGACGATCTCGGCCGCCTCATGACGCTCGAGCAGGGCAAGCCCTTGGCCGAAGCCAGGGGCGAGATCGCCTATGCCGCCTCTTTCATCGAGTGGTTCGCCGAAGAGGCCAAGCGCGTCGACGGCGAGGTGCTGCAGCCGCAGCGCGGCGGCCAGCGCATGGTGGTGCTCAAGCAGCCCATCGGCGTCTGCGCCGCCATCACGCCCTGGAACTTCCCGGCCGCGATGATCACGCGCAAGGTCGGCCCGGCGCTGGCCGCGGGCTGCACCATCGTCGTGAAGCCGGCCGAGCTCACGCCGCTCAGCGCCTTCGCGCTCGGCGTGCTGGCGCTGGAGGCCGGCCTGCCGCCGGGCGTGCTGCAGATCCTGACCGGCGACGCGCCGGCCATCGGCGGCGCGCTGTGCGAGAGCGCGGTGGTGCGCAAGCTCAGCTTCACCGGCTCGACCGGCGTGGGCCGCACGCTGATGCAGCAGTGCGCGCCGACCATCAAGAAGCTGTCGCTCGAGCTCGGCGGCAACGCGCCCCTGATCGTGTTCGACGATGCCGACCTCGACACCGCCGTGCAGGGCATCCTCGCTTCCAAGTTCCGCAACGCCGGCCAGACCTGCGTGTGCGCCAACCGCCTCTATGTGCAGGCCGGCATCCACGATGCGCTGGTCGAGCGGCTGGTGCAGGCGGTGGCCGCGATGCCGGTGGGCAACGGCCTCGAGGCCGGCGTCACGCAGGGCCCGCTGATCGACGCGCGCGCGGTCGCCAAGGTGCGCGAGCACATCGACGACGCGCTCGCGCAGGGCGCGCAGTTGCGCACCGGCGGCCAGCCGCATGCGCTGGGCGGCAGCTTCTTCGAGCCCACGGTGCTGACCGGCGTGACGCAGGCCATGCGCGTGGCGCGCGAAGAGACCTTCGGCCCGCTGGCGCCGATCTTTCGTTTCGAGACCGAGGACCAGGCCGTCGCGATGGCCAACGACACCGAGTTCGGCCTCGCGGCCTACCTGTTCACCGAAGACCGCCGCCGCATCTGGCGCGTGGGCGAGCGGCTGGAGACCGGCATGGTCGGCGTCAACACCGGCCTGATCTCCAACGAGGTCGCGCCCTTCGGCGGCGTGAAGCAGTCGGGCCTGGGCCGTGAAGGCTCGCGCCATGGCATCGAGGACTACCTCGAACTCAAATACCTCTGCTTGCAAGATTGAGCGCGGGGCCGCGCGCGCCGTGGTTAACCTCAGGGGCATGGCTGTTGCATCGACCCTTTCCCTCGTGCGGCGCTTCGCCGCGATCACCCTGTGCTGCGTGGGCCTGTCGGTGGCCCAGGCGGCCCCGACCGCCGCCGCCGCCGCGCCCCCGCCCAGCTGGGGCGCGATCGCGGCCAAGCCCGGCGCCCATGGCTATGCCTTCAACCAGCCCTCGCGCGCCACGGCCGAGCGGCTCGCGCGCGCGCAGTGCGAACGCGCGACCGGCGCCAAGCGCGTGCCGGGCGCCTGCGAGGTGCGCGTGTATTTCGACCGCAGCTGCGGCGCGCTGGCGACCGGCAACTTCGGCGAATGGGCCGGCGGGCTCGGGCCCGATGCCAAGGCCGCGGGCCAGGCGGCCGTGACGGCCTGCGATGCCCACCTGCCGACCGAACCCTGCAAGCTCGCGGTGAGCGTCTGCTCGCTGTCCTGAGCGCGGAGGTCTGGATCGGGATCAGCGCCTGTCGGCGCGCGGCCTGGCCGCGAACCACAGCGTCAGCAGCCCGGCCAGCGTCAGCGCCCCCAGCGCGCCGAGATAGGGCAGCACATCGTGCAGCGGCGCCCCCATCTGGTTGAGCCGCAGCGAAGCCTGGATGCCGGCGGTGCTCGGGAAGAGCCAGCGCAGCGCCTGCAACGGACCGGGCAGTGCCTCCACAGGCCATGAGAAGCCCGAGAGAAAGGCCATCGGCAGGGCGGTGAACAGCAGCACCTGCAGGGCCCGCTCGCGGTCGCGGAACCAGCAGCCCAGCAGCAGGCCGAGCGTGCAGATCGCGGGCACGTAGAAGGCCAGCAGCAGCAAGGCGCCCCAGGGATTGCCGCCGCGCGGATAGTCCTGCAGGAAGAATACCCAGCCGAAGTAGAACAGCCCGCTGAGGATGCCGAACACCGAGAGCGCGCCCAGCCGCCCCAGCCAGGCGCCCATCGAGGCGCGCAGCCGCCCGGCCTCGGCCCAGGTGCCGGCCAGCATGGCGGCGCCCATCAGCAGCGTCTGCTGCAGGATCAACAAGGCCACCGCCGGCACCACGTAGCTGCCGTAGCCCTCGGTCGGGTTGAACAGCGCGACCAGCTGCGTGTTGAGCGGGCTGCGGCTGCGCGCCGCCTGCGCGGCGCTCTGGCCGCCGGCCTGCAGCTTGCGGATCTCGACGCCGGCCGACACCGTGCCCACGGCCTCGGAGAAGCCGTAGAGCACCGCCTTGTTGAGCAGCGCATAGGCGCCGTTGCCTTCGATGCTGACCACGGCCGAGCTTCCGCGCAGCACGTTGCGCTTGAGGTCGGCCGGCAGCAGCGCATAGCCCTCGATCTCGCCGCGCCACAGCGCCTGCTGCGCCTCGTGCACGTCGGCCGTGACCAGGCGCACGTCGAGCCGCGGGTTGGCCATCGCGAAGCGCGCGATCTGGCGCGACAGCGCGCTGTGGTCCTGGTCGACCACCGCCACCGGCACGCGCGTGACGGCCTGGGTGCCGTAGGGCCAGGGATAGAAGAAGCCGTAGAGGATGGGCGCGAGCAGCATGATCAGCAGCACGCCCTTGTCGCGCAGCACGGCCAGCGCGGTGTCGCGCCAGGCGGCGCCGAGGTGGAGGCGCTCGTCGGTCATCAGCGTCCGCCCCAGCTGTCCGGCGCGCCGGCCGCGCGCACCAGCGTGCCCGCCGTGGCGGCCAGCAGCACGGCCGTGCCCAGCACCATCCACAGCGGCGTGGCCACCGAGTAGGCCAGCGGCGCGCCCATCTGCAATTGCTCCATCTGCACGCGGATGTAGTGGGTGTAGGGCAGCAGCGTGGCCCACAGCTGCGCGAAGAAGGGCATCGCGACCAGCGGGAAGCCTACGCCGCCGAAGGCGAAGGCCGGCGCGGTGAGGAAGCCCGTGGCCGACAGCGCGGTGCGCAGCGAGCGCGTGAGGCCGGCCACGAAGGCGCCGAGCGCGATCGACAGCGCGAGGAACACCACCAGTGCGATGAGCGTCCAGCCCAGCGAGCCGACCGGATGCCAGCCGCGCCCGGCCGTGATCCACAGCATGGCGACGATGGCCACGGCCGACAGGCTCGCCAGCGGCAGCGCCAGCTTGCCCGCGAGCGCGGCCAGCGCCTCGTGCCAGCGCGGCGCGGCGCCCAGCCAGCCGCCGAGGCTGCGGTCGCGCAGCTCGCGGCCCACGGCCCAGGCGCCCGCGGTCATGGCCAGGATGTGCAGCACGGCCGGAATGAGCGCGGCGCCCAGGAATTGCTCGTAATCGGTCGAGGTGTTGAACAGCGCCACCGTGCTGGCCTTGATCGGCTCCATGCTCACGCGCGCCGCGCTCATCGATTCGCCGCGCTTGTTGCGCACCGCGAGCTCGACGCCGGCCGACACCGTACCCACGGCCGTGCGCACGTCGCGCTGGATCAGGCTCGAATGCGTGCCCAGCTGCGCGTTGTGCAGCAGCACGACCTGGCCGACCCGGCCCTGCTTGACGTCGCGGCTCAGGTCGCGCGGCAGCTGCACTGCGGCATCGACCGCGCCGCTGGTGAGCGCGCGCGCCATCTCGCCTTCGTCGCGGTACTGCTGCACCACGCGCAGGCCCGGCGTGGCGTCGAGAAAGCGCACCAGCTGGCGCGACAGCGCGGAGTGGTCCTGGTCGAGCACGCCGATCGGCAGGCGCTGGGGCAGGCCGGCCGAGAAGATCCACCAGATCAGGAACCCCGCGAGCAACGGCACCCACGAGACCATGGCCAGGTCCCAGGGGCGCGTGCGCAGCAGCGCGAACTCGCGCCGTGCACTGGCGGTGGAGAAGCCGCGCAGGCTCATGGCCGCTTCAGTCGACGAGCACGCTCATGCCGGGGCGCGCGCCTTCGATGGGCTGGAGCGGCCGTGCGCGGACCTCGAAGGTGCGCACGTCGAAGCCCGCGCCGCCGCGCGTGGCGCGCCAGGTCGCGAAGTCGGGCAGCACGGCGCTGTAGTAGACCTTGAAGCGGGCCGTGCGCTGGCCTTCGGGCAGCGCGGGCAGGCGGGCGTCGAACTCCTGGCCCATCGCGAAACGCGAGAGCCGGTCTTCGCGCACGTTGAGCACCAGCCACTGGTCGCTCAGGTCGACCACGGTCACCACCGCCACGCCCTGCGGCGACAGCTCGCCGACCTTGGCCAGCACCTTGGCCACCTCGCCGCCGACCGGGCTGCGCAGTTCGGTCTCGGCCTTGGCGGCCTCGGCTTCGGCCAGCACGCCGGCCACCTGGCGCGCCTGCGCGCTGGCCGCGGCCTTGTCTTCGGGGCGGGCGCCGCTGCGCGCCATGTCGTACTGCGCGCGGGCCGCGATGGCGGCGTCGCGCGAGGCCTTCCAGTTGGCCTCGGCCTCGTCGCGCTTCTGGTCGGCCACCAGGCCTTCGCGCGCCAGGCCGTCGACGCGGCGGAACGAGGTCTGCGCGAGCTGGGCCGCGGTCTCGGCGCGCTGCCATTGCATGCGGGCCATCTCGACCTCCTGCGGCCGCGCGCCGTTCTGCGCCTTGTCGGCCACGGCCTGCGCGGCCTGCTCGGCGGCGGTGGCCTGCGCGAGCTTGGCGCGCACCTCGGGGCTGTCCATGCGCACCAGCACCGCGCCGGCCTGGATGCGGTCGCCTTCCTTGACCGCCACCTCGGCCACGCGGGCCGTCACCTTGCCGGCCACGTCGGTCTCGCGCGCCTCCATCTGGCCCTGGAACACCTCGGGCGCGGGCTGCGACGCGCGCCAGAAGCCCCAGACCAGCAGCGCGAGCACGAGCAGCGCGGCGAGGATCGCGATCAGTTTTCGGGTCTTGGCACTCATCATCAATTCACCTTCACGTCAGCACGCGCGATGTAGTCGGAAAAGCTGTCGGACAGGCCGGCGCTCTCGAGCAGCTGCGCGAGCGCCTGCACGTAGTCGTTGGCGGCCTGCGCGCGTTCGGTCAGCACCTTGGCCTGGTTGGTCTCGGCGTCGATCAGGTCGAGCGTGGTGCTGGTGCCTTCGCGCAGGCCCGAGGTGCGCAGCCTGAGTACCTCCTGCGCGAGTTCGACCGAGACCTTCATCTCCAGGTACTGGCGGCGTGCGTTCTCCAGCGCGCGCCAGTTGCGCTCGACCAGCAGCGCGATGTCGCTGCGGGCCTGCGCGTCGGTGCGTTCGGCCTGTTCGATCTGCTTCAGCGAGGCCGCCGACAGCGCGTTGCGGTCGACCGAGTCGTAGAGCGACCAGCGCACGCCGATGCCGGCCACCCAGTCGGCATTGCCGCTCTTGAGCTCGCGCGTGCCGAAGGCGATGACCTGCGGGCGGCGCAGCGCCTCTTCGCCTTCGTGCAGCTGCTCGGCCTGCGACTTCTTGGCCGCGACCTTGCCCAGGCCCGGGTGGCGCACGAGCGCCGAATCGATGAAGTAGCCCAGCGGCTCGACCGGCGTGCTGAGGATGAACAGCGGCGTCTGCGGCGCGACGCTGCCCTCGGCGCGCACGGTGCGGGCCAGCGCCACGGCGGCCAGGGCAGCGTCGTCCTCGGCCTTGCGCGCGTTGCGCCGCGCCTCTTCATAGGCCGCGCCGGCCTGCAGCCGTTCGACGCGCGAGATCACACCGGCCGCGAGCATCTTCTGCGCCGCCGCGTCGTGCTGCGCGATGGTGCGCTCGGCCTGCGCGCGCAGCAGGGCCGCGCGCTGCGCGAGCTGGGCGCTGAAGTAGCGCTGCACCAGCAGCGTGTCGACCTCGTGGCCGGCCTGTTCGGCATCGGCCTGCGCCTCGCGCGTCTGCGCCGACACGAAGCCGCGCACCGCATCGGTCGCGCCGCCGAGGTAGAGCGGCCAGACGGCCGAGACCGAGGCGTTGGTGCCGGTGTCGTGCCGGTTCAGCGTGTAGCTGTTGGGCAGCTGCGGGATGGGCAGGCGCGAGACGAAGCCCTGGAGCGAAGGCGGCAGCATCGCGCCGACCTGCCCGAGCTTCTGGTTGAGCGGGTCCAGGTCGAGGTTCAGGTTAGCGTTGTAGGCATAGGCCAGCCCGGAGATGCTGACCGTCGGCCCGCCCAGGCCCTGGAGGCCCTGGCGCTGCAGCTCCTTGGCATCGACCGCGGCGCGCGCGGCGGCCAGCTTGTCGGAGCGGTCGAGCATGCGGGCGCGGGCCGCGTCGAAGCTCAGCGCGAGGGTGTCGGTGCGGGGTTGCGCCTGCGCGATGGCCGGGGGCCCGATCAGGGCCGGCAGCAGCAGCAGGCAGGGGAGGAGGGCATGGCGGGCTTTGGGCATCGGTTCAGGCAGCCTTGTGCAGCAGGGTGTCGAGTTCCTGCTGCAGGATCACGGGGAACGCGGCCTGCACCGCGCCGGTGGCGAGCGGACGCGCCTTCTCCAGCAGCTGGGCCAGGCGGTCGGCGTCGAGGGCGTCGCCGCTCAGCAGGCTGTCGGCCAGGGTGCGCAGCCAGTGGCGCGCCACGGTGCGCAGCGTGCGCGCCATGGTCTCCTGCATGCCGATCACGTCTTCCAGCGGCAGGCCGAGCGCGGCCAGCTGTTCCGCGACCTGGCCCAGCGCGGGGCTGAGCAGCTGGATCCGGCCGTCCGGCAGTTCGTGCATCAGGCCGGCCTTGGCGGCGCGCGCCAGCAGGGCGGGCGTCATCTGGCCCTTCCACTTGGCGGCCAGGGCCTTGGCCGAGACGACCACAGGGGTCTCCTCGGCGAACAGGCTGCCCGAGACCGAACGCGCCACGGCGAGCAGGTCGCGCCAGGACGCGGCCGGCGTGCGGCCGAAGATGCGGCGGATGGCCTCGATGCCGAAGCCCTGCTCGCGCAGTTCGCGGATCAGCGCCAGGCGCTGCACGTGTTCGTCGCCGTAGAGGCCCAGGCGCCCCTGGAGCCGGGGCGGCGGCAGCAGCCGGGCCGTGGTGTAGGCGCGGATGTTGCGCACCGTGACGCCCGTGCGCGCCGCCAGGGCCTCGATGGCGAGGTCCTGCGCGGGGGCTGCGGTGGCGGGGGCGGCATTCATGGAGCGGATCGGATGTTACATCGGTGATGTCACATGGGGCAAGCAGGCCGCGCTCGCCGGTCTCGTGGTTTCCACAGGGCGGCGGGTGGGCAGAATGTCTCTACAGTGCGACCGGGACGACCTCGTCGGTCCTTCTCCTGCGCCCTTCCAGACATGACGATCTCGAACTCAGACCTCAAGCCACGCCGCAAGCCTTCGCAGTCCCGCGCGTGGATGACGTCGGAGGCGATCCAGGATGCCTTCCTCATCGTGCTGCTGGAAAAGGGCTACGAGGCGGTGTCGATGCGCGACATCGCCGGCGTGGCCGGCGTCGGCCTCGGCACGCTGTACCTGTACTTTCCCAACAAGGGATCGATCGCCGCGGTGGCGGTACGCCGGTGGGTGCGCACGCTCGCGGCGGCGCTGGCCAAGGCCGGCGAGGACGCCACGCCGCCGCATGTGCTGGGCAAGGCGGATGCGCTGGTGCGGGCCTATGTGCGGCTGGTGCTCGAACGGCCCGATCCGTGGCGCGCGCTGATCATGCTCGAGCGCCGCATCTCCTCGCTGGAGATCTACGGCCAGCTCTACCGGGACCATGTGGAGATCGTGCGCCAGGCCCTGGCCACGGCCGCCGACCCGATGACCGGGCCGCGGCTCGAGGCCGCCGCCTTCACGGTCTTCACGATCGTCGACGGCATGGTCCGCAATTCGCTGCTGACCCTGCCGCGCGTGCCGGAGGAGGCGGCCCTGACGCACGAGATCCGCCAGGCGGTGCGCGGCTACCTGCAGGCCGCGCGCGGCTGATTGCGCCGGCCGCCGGGCGCGTCAGCCCGGACGCTTCATCTTGCAGCTGGTGGGCAGCATGGCGTCGCTGGCGCTCACCACGTCGACCTGCTTCCAGCCCAGGCCGGTGTTCTCCTGGTCGTGCAGCACGCTCTTGCCGTCCACTTTTTCCCAGCTCAGCACGAACACCGGCTGCTGCGCCTGGTGGTCGTCCCTGCGCAGCTCGATCGGGCCGTTGAGTCCCTGGAAGCGAAGGCCTTCGAGCTTGGCCGCGACCTTCACCGGGTCGGTCGACTGCGTCTCGCGCATCGCCTGGGCCAGCGCCACGATCGCGTTGTAGCCCATGCCGTTGATGAAGTCCTCCTTGAACTCGCGCTTGAAGTCCGCGGGCAGGCTCTTCGGCGCCAGGGCCGGGTCGTTGGGGTGGAAGGTCGAGACCAGCTTCACGCGGCCCTCGCCGGCGCTGCCCATGGCGCTGGGCACGCCGAAGTTGTTGCCGTTCAGGGTGTAGAAGTCGACGTTCAGGCCGGCGTCCTTCGCGGCGCGCACGATCAGCGCCAGGTCGGTGCCGAAGTCGGCGGTGATCACGGCCTCGGCGCCGGCCTGCTTGATCTTGGCCATGTAGGGCGAGTAGTCCTTGACCTGGCCGGTCGGATGGAAGTCGTCGCCGACGATCTTCATGTCCGGGCGCTTGCGCGCCAGCTGCTCGCGCGCCGAGCGCGACACTTCCTGGCCATAGGAGTAGTTCGGGTTCAGCAGGTACACCTTCGTGACGTTCTTCTGGCGTGCCGCGAAGCTGGTCAGCGCGTCGACCTTCATGTCGGAATTGGCGTCGGTGCGGAAGTGCCAGTAGTTGCACTTCTCGTTGGTCATCGCGGGTGCCTGGGCCGCGTAGTTGAGGTAGACGATCTCCTTGCCGGGATTGCGGCCGTTGTGCTTCTCGATGGCTTCCGACAGCGCCGCGCCCACGGCGGAGGAACTCGCGCCCTGCACCACGTAGCGGATGTCCTGCGCGATGACCGAGTTGAGCAGGCTCAGCGCCTCCTGCGGCGAGAGCTTGTTGTCGAAGGGCACGATCTCGAATTTGACCGGGCCGGCCCAGCCCTCTTCGTTGGCGCGCCGGGCCGTGTACTGGAAGCTCTTGAGCACGTTCAGCCCCAGGCCCGCCATGGGGCCGGACATCTGGTCCATCGAGGCGATCTTGACCGTCTGCGCCTGGGCCGAAGTCAGCGCCAGCAGGCCGCAGGCGGCCGCCAGCCATGGCCAGCGCGCCATCTTGAAATTCGTCGTCATCTTGTCTCCTGTGTGGGAAGGGCGCAGCCTCGGCTTTCGGTCTGCGGGCCGGGCCGGCCTGAAAAAATTCTAGGAAGGCCGGGGTCGCCGGGTGTTCGGCTTTTGCCGTGCATGGCCGTCATCCGCCCGCAAGGCCGCCGCGGCTCTGGGGGATGCGCCGCGCGTCGGCGGCGATGACCGGTGGCGTGACGCGGTGTTCATGTTTGAGGCGGCCGTGCCACGGGACCCCACGCTTCGACGCAAATGCGAACAGGCAGGCCGCGGGCACGGTCGGGAACGGTCCCGGCCCCAGTGCCGGCACGGGCGAACGGGGTGCCGCGCAAAGCTGAACACCCCGCGGCCGCCGGATTTCTACACTGACTTCGGCCCGCACGTCCCCCGCCGGGCGGCCGGGATGCCAACCCCCGACCAGACCTCCACACCGCCCCGCATGAGCCCCATCGCCCCCGCTTCATTCCCCGCCTACGTGGTCCCGCAGGACGAGCTGCGCTTCGTGCTGCACGACTGGCTGGGGGTCGAGTCCGGCCTGCGGCAGCTGGCGCCCCATGCCGGAACGCGGCGGGCCGATGTCGATGAGCTGATGGCCCAGCTGGCCCGCTTCGCGGAAACGTCGGTCGCGCCCCTGAACGCCATCGGCGACCTCGAGGGCTGCTGGTTCCGGCCGGACGCACACGGCGGCAAGGTGCATGCGCCCAGCGGCTTCGTCGACGCCTACCGTGCCTTCTGCGCCAAGGGCTGGGCCGGCCTCGGCGCCGACCGGGCGCATGGCGGCCGCGGGCTGCCCCACGTGCTGACCCACCTGAGCACCGAGATCTTCGGCTCGGCCAACCATGCCTGGCTGATGTACAGCAGCATGTCGCGCGGCGGCTACGAATGCATCCGCGCCAACG
The DNA here is from genome assembly GCF_030317215.1 of Variovorax sp. J2P1-31. NCBI lineage: Bacteria > Pseudomonadati > Pseudomonadota > Betaproteobacteria > Burkholderiales > Comamonadaceae > Variovorax > Variovorax sp. J2P1-31. The sequence goes on along the minus strand of NZ_JASZYA010000003.1, from coordinate 884,551 downwards.
GCTCGCCCGCGCAGCAGGCGCTGTACCTGCCCCGGCTGGCCAGCGGCCGCTGGACCAGCAGCATGTGCATCACCGAGGCCGAGGCCGGCACCGACGTCGGGCTGCTGCAGACGGCGGCGCAGGCGCGGGACGACGGCAGCTTCAGGCTCGACGGTCTCAAGCGCATGGCGACCAATGCCGAGCACGACCTGGCGGAGAACATCGTCCACCTGGTGCTGGCGCGCATCGAGGGCGCGCCCGCGGGCACGCGCGGCCTCTCGCTGTTCATCGTGCCCAAGCACCTGCCCGACGCCCAGGGGCAGCCGGGCGCGCGCAACGCGGTGCGCTGCGAGGGCCTGGAGGACAAGATGGGCATCCGCGGCACGCCGACCTGCTGGATGCGCTTCGACCAGGCCACCGGCTTCCTGCTCGGCGAGGCCGGCAAGGGCCTGCAGGCGATGTTCGTGATGATGAACATCGCCCGCCTCGCGACCGGCATGCAGGGCGTCAACCAGGCCGAGCGCGGCTACCAGCTGTCGCTGGCCTACGCCGGCCAGCGGCTGCAGGGCCGCAGCCCGCGCGGGCCGGCGCTGCCGCAGCAGCCGGCCGATCCGCTGCACGTGCATGCCGACGTGCGGCGCATGCTGCTCACGCAGCGCGCCTGGCTGCAGGCCGGCCGCGCCTTCGCCTACTGGATCGCGCTGCAGGTGGACATCGCGCAGCACCATGCGGAGGCCCCGATGCGCCGCGCGGCGGACGAGACGGTCTCGCTGCTCACGCCGGTGCTCAAGGCCTTCGCCACCGACAACGGCCACGCCTCGACCGTGCTGGCGCAGCAAGTGCTGGGCGGGGCCGGCTACCTGCGCGAGAGCGGCGCCGCGCAGTTCGTCTGCGATGCGCGCGTCGGGCAGATCTACGAAGGTGCCAACGGCATCCAGGGCCAGGACCTGCTGGGACGCAAGGTGCTGGGCGACCGCGGCGCGCGACTGGAGGTCTTCTGCGCGCGCGTGCAGGAGGCCCTGAACCGGGTGCCGGCCGATTCGGCGCTGCAGCCGCATGTGCAGGCGCTGCGCGCGCTGCCGCCGCGCATCGCGGCGCTCACGGCGCGCATCGGCGAACGCGCCGCGGCCGACCCCGACCAGATCGGCGCCAGCGCCCATGCCTACCTGCGGCTGATCGGGCACCTGGTCTACGGCTGGCTGTGGATCGACATGGCGCGCGTGGCGGAAGCCAAGGTCGCCCCATCACCGCTTCATGCCGCCAAAGTCGCGACCGCGCATTTCTATTTCAGCCACCTGTTCCCCGAAGTCGAGCAGCTGCTGCAGGTGGTCGATGCGCCCGCCCGCGTGCTGGCCGGCCCCGAAGGCCTGTTCCTGTGAAGGCCTTCCACGACCGCGTGGCCGTGGTGACGGGCGCGGCCTCGGGTCTGGGCGCGGCCCTGGCCGAGCAGGCCGCCGCGCTGGGCATGCAGCTGGTGATCGCCGACATCGACGCGCCGGCGCTCGAACGCATGGCCGGGCGCCTGCGCGATGCGGGCGTGCCGGTGTTGTCCCAGGCCTGCGATGTGGCCGATGCGCGGCCGTGCAGGCCCTGGCCGATGCCGCGCGGCAGCTCGGTCGAGCGGCGCATGCAGGCCACCCTGGCGCAGCAGGCGCCCGCGGACCCCTTCACCTTCCGCCCCGAGATCCTCGAGGGGCTGAAGCAGAGGCTGGCCCTGGCCCGCTCGACGAGCTGACCTTTTCCCACCCGGAGACACAAGCACCATGAACCTGGCCTCGATGTTCGACGAGAGCGCCCACCGCTTTCCCGACAAGATCGTGCTGCGCTACGGCGCGCGGCACTACAGCTATGCCGAGATCCGCGCGCTGAGCCTGCGCGCGGCCGCGGTGCTGCAGGACCAGGGCGTGGGCGCCGGCGACCGCGTGGCGCTGATGTGCTTCAACACGCCGTACTTCCTGGTCGGCGTGCTGGCGGCGCTGCGCCTGGGCGCGGTCTTCGTGCCGGTCAACCACAAGCTGCAGGCGCCGGAGGTGGAACACATCCTCCAGCACAGCCGGGCCGGCGTGTGCATCGTCGACGGCGCGCTGGCGCCCGTGATGCGGAAGGTGCGCGGCGCCGTGCGCTGGCTGGCCACCGATTCCGCGATCGAAGGCGTGCCGCTGTTCGAGTCGCTGGTCGAGGCGGCCGTGCCGCGCGCCCTGCCCACGCCCTGCGAGCGCGAGGCCGTGGCGCAGATCCTCTACACCTCGGGCACCACCGGCCAGCCCAAGGGCTGCGTGCACAGCCATCGCAATGTCTACACCACCGCCATGATCGCCGCGCTCGGCCTGGAGATCACGCGCCACGAGCGCATGCTGATCGCGATGCCGATCTGGCACGCCTCGCCGCTCAACAACTGGATGTTCGGCACGCTGCTGATGGGCGGCTCGCTGGTCTTCCTGCGCGAGTACAGCCCGCGCGGCATGCTCGAGACCATCGCGCGCGAAAAGACCACGCTGCTGTTCGCCGCCCCGATCGCGCTGCTGGCGCCCATCGACGCGGTGCCGGACTTCAATGCCTTCGACCTGCGCTCGATGCGCGCCTGGATCTACGGTGGCGGCCCGCTGGGCAAGGACATGGCGCTGCGGCTGATGGAAGCCTACGGCAGCGACCAGTTCATCCAGGTCTACGGCATGACCGAGGCCGGGCCGCTGGGCACGGTGCTGTTTCCCGAGGACGCGCTGCGCAAGGCCGGCTCGATCGGGCGCTCCAGCCTGCCCGGCGTGCGGGTGCGCGTGGTGGACCCCGACGGCCGCGACACCGCCAGCGGGCACATCGGCGAGATCGTGCTGCAGTCCGAAGCCGCGATGCAGGGCTATCTCGACGCGCCCGAGGCCACGGCCGCCGCCTACGACGCCGAGGGCTGGTACCACAGCGGCGACCTCGCGCGTGTGGACGACGACGGCTACTTCTATGTGGTCGACCGGCTCAAGGACCTGATCGTCACGGGCGGCGAGAACGTCTATTCGAAGGAGGTCGAGGACGCGCTCTCGCCGCACCCGGACATCGCCGACGTGGCCGTGATCGGCCAGCCCCATGCGCAGTGGGGCGAGACCGTGGTGGCGGTGATCGTGGTGAAGCCCGGCCGGGCACCGAGCGACGAGGCGCTGAAGGCCTTTCTCGCCGACCGGCTCGCGCGCTACAAGATCCCGCGCCTCTACCGGCGCGTCGAGGCCCTGCCGCGCACGCCCTCGGGCAAGCTGCAGAAACACATCCTGCGCGAGCAGATGACCGCCGGCACCGTGCCGGCCTGAGGAGCAAGAAGCATGAACGACCTGTTCGACCTGCGCGGCAAGGTGGCCGTCGTCACCGGCGCGAGCCGGGGCATCGGCCGCGCGACCGCGGAACAGCTGGCGGCGCGCGGCGCGAAGGTGTGCGTCTCCAGCCGCAACCTGGAGGCCTGCGAAACGGTGGCCGAGGGCATCCGGCGCAACGGTGGCGAGGCCATGGCCTGCGAGGCCAGTATCTCGCAGCAGGGCCAGCTGTCGGCGATGGTGGCGCAGGTGCGCGCGCGCTACGGCGCCATCGACATCCTGGTGTGCAACGCCGCCACCAATCCGCACTACGGCCCGCTGGAGGGCATCGAGGACGAGGTGTTCCTCAAGATCGTGCGCAACAACGTGCTGAGCAACCTGTGGCTGGTCCAGCTGGCCAGCCCCGACATGCGCGCGCGCGGTGGCGGCGCGATCGTCATCATCTCGTCCATCGCCGGGCTCAAGGGCTCGGCCACCATCGGCGCCTACGGGCTGTCCAAGGCCGCCGACATGCAGCTGGCGCGCGACCTGGCGGTCGAGCTCGGTCCGCACAACATCCGCGTCAACTGCATCGCGCCCGGCCTGGTCGAGACGAAGATGGCACGGGCGCTGATCGAGGACCCGGCGATGCAGGCCTTCACCCGCGACACGCTGCCGCTGCGCCGGCTCGGGCAGCCGCCCGAGATCGCGGGCGTGGTCGCGCTGCTGGCCTCGTCCGCGGGCGCCTTCATCACCGGCCAGACCCTGGTCGCCGACGGCGGCGCCACGATCGTCTGATCGCCCCCGAAGCCCCGCGTTTTTACGCTTTCTTTACGCCCCCCACACGCCTCTGTTCCCCGTTTTTACGCCCCTCTGCCGAGACTGACACCCGTGTCTCGAACTTGAGGAGTGACGTATGGACATCGTATGGATGGCGGCGGTTGCCGTGCTGTGGGTGGTGGTCGCGGAGATGGTGGTCGGCCTGAACAGGCTGGCCCGGCCGAAGGCCACCGAAGGAGATCGCTCGTGATCGGCCTCGACGTGCTCTACGGCGCGGGCGGCCTGATCGCGGTGATCCTGTTCACCTACCTGGTCTTCGCGCTGATCTGCGCGGAGGAGTTCTGACCATGACTTCCTCCGCCTGGGGCCTGCTGGCCCTCCTGCTGGTCGGGCTCGTCGTGCTGGGCTGGCCGCTGGGCCGCTTCATCGCGGCGCTGTGCGACGGCCGCCTGCCGCGCTGGATGCAGCGCATCGAGGCGCCGCTCTACAGGCTGGCCGGCGTCGCGCCCGGCGAGGCCATGCACTGGCGCACCTACGCGCTGGCGCTGCTGGCCTTCAATGCCATCGGCACCTTCTTCGTCTACGGCCTGCAGCGCCTGCAGGCCGTGCTGCCGCTCAACCCCGCGGGCATGGCGGCGGTGTCGCCCGACTCGGCCTTCGACACCGCGGTCAGCTTCGTCGCCAACACCAACTGGCAGGGCTATGCCGGCGAGTCGACCATGAGCTATCTGACGCAGATGCTCGGCCTCACGGTGCAGAACTTCCTCTCGGCCGCGACCGGCATCGCGGTGGCCTTCGCGCTGGCCCGCGGCTTCGCGGCACGCCGCACCGACGGCAAGGGCTTCGTCGGCAACTTCTGGGTCGACATGACCCGCATCACCACCTGGCTGCTGCTGCCGATCTCCTTCGTGCTGGCGCTGTTCTTCGCCGGCCAGGGCGTGATCCAGAACTTCGATGCCTACAAGACCGTGACCACGCTCGAGGCCACGGCCTACCAGGCGCCCAAGCTCGACGCGGCCGGCCAGCCGCTGCTCGACAAGGCCGGCGCGCCGGTGACCGACGACGCCACCACGACGACCCAGACGCTTGCGATGGGCCCGGTCGCGTCGCAGGAGGCGATCAAGATGCTGGGCACCAACGGCGGCGGCTTCTTCAACGCCAACTCGGCCCATCCCTACGAGAACCCGACGGCGCTCACCAACTTCGTGCAGATGCTGGCGATCCTGCTGATCCCCGTGGCGCTGTGCTTCGCCTTCGGCCGCGTGGTCGGTGACCTGCGCCAGGGCTGGGCGGTGCTGGCCGCGATGACGGTGCTGTTCGTGATCGCCGTGATCGTGGTGATCCCGGCCGAGCAGGTGGGCAACCCGCTGCTCGCGCCGCTGGGCGTCGACCAGGTGCAGTCCGCGCTGCAGGCCGGCGGCAACATGGAAGGCAAGGAAACCCGCTTCGGCATCACCGCCTCGGCGCTGTTCGCTGCCGTCACCACCGCCGCCTCGTGCGGCGCGGTGAACGCCATGCACGATTCCTTCACGCCGCTGGGCGGCATGGTGCCGATCGTGCTGATGCAGCTGGGCGAAGTGGTCTTCGGCGGCGTCGGCAGCGGGCTCTACGGCATGCTGATCTTCGCCATCCTCGCGGTGTTCATCGCCGGCCTGATGATCGGCCGCACGCCCGAGTACCTGGGCAAGAAGATCGAGGTGCACGAGATGAAGCTGACCTCGATCGCGATCCTGGTCACGCCCATCCTGGTGCTGGCCGGCACGGCCGTCGCGGTGAGCCTGGGCGTGGGCAAGGCGGGCATCGCCAATCCCGGCGCGCACGGCTTCTCCGAGATCCTCTATGCGCTGACCTCGGCCGCCAACAACAACGGCAGCGCCTTCGCCGGCCTGTCGGCCAACACGCCCTTCTACAACGCGCTGCTGGCCATCGCGATGTGGTTCGGCCGCTTCGCGATGATCGTGCCGGTGCTGGCCATCGCCGGCGCGCTGGCTGCCAAGAAACGCCTGCCGGTGACGGCCGGCACCATGCCCACGCACGGACCGCTGTTCGTGGCGCTGCTGATCGGCACCGTGCTGCTGGTCGGCCTGCTCAACTACGTGCCGGCGCTCGCGCTGGGCCCGGTGGTCGAGCACCTGATGCTCTGGAGATAGGCCCACCCCCAGTCTTCGCGCACTTCGTGTCGCTACGCCAACCCCCTTCGAGGGGGCAACACCAGCGGCCCGGCAAAGCCGGTTCCGCGGTGTTCCTGGTAAAGACATTTGCTGGAACCGTTCATGACAAACCAAACTTCTCTCTCGCTGTTCGACATGGCGCTGGTCCGGCCGGCCCTGTGGGGCGCGGTCGCCAAGCTGAGCCCGCGGGTGCAGTGGCGCAACCCGGTGATGTTCATCGTCTACATCGGCAGCATCATGACCACGCTGCTGTGGCTGCATGCGCTGAGCTTCCCGGGCGACAGCGGCATGCCGCCGGCCTTCGTGCTCGCGATTTCGGTCTGGCTCTGGTTCACCGTGCTGTTCGCCAACTTCGCCGAAGCCCTGGCCGAAGGCCGCAGCAAGGCGCAGGCCGCCTCGCTGCGCGGCCTGCGCAAGGACACCTGGGCCAAGAAGCTCAGCGAGCCTTTCCATGGCGCGGCCTTCCTGCCGGAGCAGGCGCCGAACCTGCGCAAGGGCGACGTCGTGCTCGTGGAGACGGGCGATGTGATCCCGCTCGATGGCGAGGTCATCGAAGGCGTGGCCTCGGTCGACGAGAGCGCCATCACCGGCGAATCGGCACCCGTGGTGCGCGAGTCGGGCGGCGACTTCTCGGCCGTGACCGGCGGCACCCGCGTGCTGTCCGACTGGCTGGTGGTGCGCATCAGCGTGAACCCGGGCGAGTCCTTCCTCGACCGCATGATCGGCATGGTCGAGGCCGCCAAGCGCCAGAAGACGCCCAACGAGGTCGCGCTGACCATCCTGCTGGTCGCGCTCACGCTGGTGTTCCTGATGGTCACGGTCACGCTGCTGCCGTACTCGGTGTTCAGCGTGGGCGCGATGGGCACGGGCACCGTGGTCTCGCTCACAGCGCTGGTGGCGCTGCTGGTGTGCCTGATCCCGACCACCATCGGCGGCCTGCTGTCGGCCGTGGGCGTGGCCGGCATGAGCCGCATGATGCAGGCCAACGTGATCGCCACCTCGGGCCGCGCGGTGGAAGCCGCGGGCGACGTCGACGTGCTGCTGCTCGACAAGACCGGCACCATCACGCACGGCAACCGCCAGGCCAGCGCCTTCATCCCGGCGCCGGGCGTGACGCCCGAGCGCCTGGCGCGCGCCGCGCTGCTGGCTTCGCTGCCCGACGAGACGCCCGAGGGCCGCAGCATCGTCGAGCTGGCACGCCGCGGCGGCACCGACGACAGCGCCATCGCCGATGCGCGCTTCGTGCCCTTCACCGCGCAGACCCGCATGAGCGGCGTCGACCTGCCGGCGGCGCCGAACAGCCTGGACACTGACCCGGTGCTGCTGCGCAAGGGCGCGGTCGAGGCCCTGCGCCGCCACGTCGAGGCGCTGGGCGGCAGCGTGCCGGCCGAGGTGCTGCGCGCCGCCGAGGAGGCGGCCCGCCGCGGCAGCACGCCGCTGGCCGTGGCCGAAGGCAACCGGGTGCTGGGCGTGGTCGAGCTCAAGGACATCGTCAAGACCGGCATCAAGGACCGCTTCGCCGAGCTGCGCGCGATGGGCATCAAGACCGTGATGATCACCGGCGACAACAAGCTCACGGCCGCGGCCATCGCGGCCGAGGCCGGCGTCGACGACTTCCTGGCCGAGGCCACGCCCGAGGACAAGCTGGCGCTGATCCGCAAGTACCAGGCCGAGGGCCGGTTGGTCGCGATGACCGGCGACGGCACCAACGACGCCCCCGCGCTGGCGCAGGCCGACGTGGCGGTGGCCATGGGCAGCGGCACGCAGGCCGCGAAGGAGGCCGGCAACATGGTCGACCTCGACTCCAACCCGACCAAGCTGCTCGAGGTGGTGGAGACCGGCAAGGCGCTGCTCATGACGCGCGGCTCGCTCACCACCTTCTCGATCGCCAACGACGTGGCCAAGTACTTCGCGATCATTCCCGCGATCTTCGTCAGCACCTATCCGCAGCTGGGCGCGCTCAACGTGATGCGGCTGGCGAGCCCCTCGTCGGCCATCCTGAGCGCGGTGATCTTCAATGCGCTGGTGATCGTGTTCCTGATCCCGCTGGCGCTCAAGGGCGTGCGCTACCGGCCCGTGGGCGCGGCCGCGCTGCTGCGCCGCAACCTCGCGATCTACGGCCTGGGCGGCCTGCTCGTGCCCTTCATCGGCATCAAGCTGATCGACTGGCTGCTGGTCGCCATCCATCTCGTCTGAGGACACCTCCATCATGAAAAACATCCTTCGCCCCGCGCTGGTTCTCTTCGTCGCGCTCAGCGCGCTCACCGGCCTGCTCTATCCGCTGGCCGTGACCGGCGCCGCCCAGGCCGTGTTCCCCGACCAGGCCGCGGGCAGCCTGGTCGAGCGCGACGGCCTGGCCGTCGGCTCGCGGCTGATCGGCCAGAACTTCAGCGATCCGAAGCACTTCTGGGGCCGTCCCTCGGCCACCGCGCCCATGCCCTACAACGCCGCCGCCTCGGGCGGCTCCAACCAGGGCCCGCTGAACCCGGCGCTGGTTGATGCGGTCAAGGGCCGCGTCGAGGCGCTGCGCGCGGCCGACCCGGGCCACACCGCATCGGTGCCGGTCGACCTGGTGACCGCGTCCGCCAGCGGCCTCGACCCCGAGATCAGCCCCGCGGCCGCGCTCTACCAGGTGCCGCGCATCGCGCGCCTGCGCCAGCTGCCGCTCGACCAGGTGACGGCGCTGGTGCATCGCCAGACCGAGGCGCCGCTGGCCGGCTTCCTGGGCGAGCCGCGGGTCAATGTGCTGGCGCTGAACCTGGCACTCGATGCGATGAAGTAAAACCCCGGCATGGACGATTCCCGCCCGGACCCCGACGCGCTGCTCGCGCAGATGCGCAGCGACGAAGCCCGCGCCCGCCGCGGGCGGCTGCGCATCTACTTCGGCGCCACCGCGGGCGTCGGCAAGACCTGGGCCATGCTCTCGGCCGCGCAGCGCGAGCGCGCCGCGGGCCGCGAGGTGCTGATCGGCGTGGTCGAGACCCACGGGCGCAGCGAGACCGCCGCGCTGCTCGACGGCCTCGAGCGGCTGCCGCTGCGCGACGTGGACTACCGCGGCCGCACGCTGGCCGAGTTCGACCTCGATGCGGCGCTGGCGCGCAAGCCCGCGGTGCTGCTGGTCGACGAACTCGCGCACTCCAACGCGCCGGGCTCGCGCCACGCCAAGCGCTGGCAGGACGTGCAGGAGCTGCTGGCCGCGGGCATCGAGGTCTGGTCGGCGCTCAACGTGCAGCACCTCGAGAGCCTCAACGGCACGGTCGGCACCATCACCGGCGTGCGGGTGCACGAGACCGTGCCCGACAGCGTGCTCGACGAGGCCGACGAGGTGGTGCTGGTCGACGTCACGCCCGACGAGCTCACGGCGCGGCTGGCGGCCGGCAAGGTCTACCTGCCGCAGCAGGCCGAGCGCGCCAAGCAGAACTTCTTCCGCAAGGGCAACCTGATCGCGCTGCGCGAGATCGCCCTGCGCCGCACCGCCGAGCATGTGGAAGACGACGTGCGCGGCTGGCGGGTCGAGCAGTCCGGCCCGGGCCGCAAGGGCAACGGCCTGCAGGCCTGGAACACCTCGGGCGCGATCCTGGCCTGCGTCGGCCCGCACGAGGGCGCGGCCCAGACGGTGCGCAGCGCCGCCCGGCTGGCCGGCCAGCTCAGCGTGCGCTGGTACGCGGCCTACGTCGAGACGCCGGCGCTGCAGCGGCTGCCCGCGACGCAGCGCGACCGCGTGCTGGCGGTGCTCAAGCTGGCCGAGGAACTGGGCGCGGTGACCGCGGTGCTGACCGGCGACGACGTGGCGCAGGCGCTGGCCGCGCAGGCCCAGCGGCTCAACTGCGCCACGCTGGTGGTGGGGCGCGCCGAGCCGGCCACCGGCTGGCGGCGCTGGTGGCCGTCGCCCTCGCTGACGCGCGAGCTGGCGCGCCGCGGGCCCACGCTCGACATCGTCGAGACGGCCCGTGCCGACAGCGCGCGCCGCCTGCCGCGCACGCCGCTGGGTGCGGCGCGCGAACTGGCCAACGGCGACGAGCGCTCCGACGACGATGCCGGCCGGCCGCATGCGCGCTGGCCCGGCTACGTCTGGGCCGCGGCGATGGGCATCGCCGTCACGCTGGTCGCGACACCGCTGTCGGGCGTGCTCGAGCAGGTCAACATCGTGATGCTGTTCCTGCTCGGCGTGGTGGGCATCGCGATGCGCTTCGGCCGCGGGCCGGCGGCGCTGGCCGCGATGCTCAACGTGGCGGCCTTCGATTTCTTCTTCGTCTCGCCGCGGCTGTCGTTCGCGATCGGCGACGTGCAGTACGTCGTGACCTTCGCCGTGATGCTGGGCGTGGGCCTGCTGGTGGGCCAGCTCACCGCGGGCCTGCGCTTCGCGGCCAGCGTGTCGACCAGCCGCGAGCGCCGCGCGCAGTCGCTGTTCGAGCTCACGCGCGAGCTTTCGGCCGCGCTGCAGAGCGAGCAGGTGGTGGCGCTCGGCGCGGCGGCGGTGCAGGGCCATTTCGGCGGCCATGCGCTGGTGCTGGTGACCGATGCGGCCGACCGGCTGCAGCTGCCCGACAGCCCGCCGCCCGGCTTCGATGCCAGCGTGGCCGACTGGGCCTTCCGCCAGGGCCAGCCGGCCGGTCTGGCCACCGCCACGCTGGCCGCCCAGCCCTGGCACTACGTGCCGCTGCAGGCGCCGATGCGGGTGCGCGGCGTGCTGGCGCTCGAGCCCGCGCAGCCGCGCTGGCTGCTGATCCCCGAGCAGGCGCAGCAGCTCGACACGCTGGCGCGCCAGATCGCGATCGCGCTGGAACGCGTGCACTACGTCGAGGTCGCGCAGCAGGCGGTGGTCGAGATGGAATCGGAGCGGCTGCGCAACACGCTGCTGGCCGCCATCTCGCACGACGTGCGCACGCCGCTGACCGCGCTCATCGGCCTGGCCGAGTCGCTGCAGACCGCCGACGCCGACACGCGCCAGCAGGCCACGCAGGCGATCGTCGGGCAGGCGCATGCGCTCAACGCGCTGGTCAACAACCTGCTCGACATGGCGCGGCTCGAAAGCGGCATCGAGGGCGGCGCGGTCAACCTGCGGCGCGACTGGCAGTCGGTGGAGGAGGTGGTGGGCTCGGCCATCCGCGCGGCCGCCTCGGCGCTGGGCGGGCGTGCCGTGCAGACCGCGCTGCCGTCCGAGCTGCCGCTGGTCGAGTTCGACGCGGTGCTGATGGAACGCGTGCTGGTCAATCTGCTGGAGAACGCGGCCAAGTATGGCGCGCCGCCGATCGTGGTCGGCGCCCGCGCCGAGGCCCGCAGCCTGGTGCTCAGCGTGCGCGACCACGGCGCCGGCCTGCCGCTGGCGCTGCGCGGCCGCGAGCACCTGCTGTTCGACAAGTTCACCCGCGGCCAGGCCGAGTCGGCCACGCCCGGCGTGGGCCTGGGGCTGGCCATCTGCAAGGCCATCGTCTCCGCGCACGGCGGCGAGATCGCCGCCGCGAACGCGCCCGGCGGCGGCGCAGAATTCACCGTCACGCTGCCGCGCCGCGCGCCGCCAGACGTGCCGGACGCGCCGGTCGCATCCGAAGATCCCTTTCCTGCCTGAGCCCCGACATGCCTTCACCCATTGCCATCGTGATCGAAGACGAACCGCAGATCCGGCGTTTCGTGCGCGGCGCGCTTGAGGCCGAGGGCTGGCAGGTGCACGAGGTCGGCAGCCTGCGCGACGGCCTGGCGGCGGCCGGCACGCGCCAGCCCGACCTGGTGGTGCTGGACCTCGGGCTGCCCGACGGCGACGGGCTCTCGCTGATCCGCGACGTGCGCGGCTGGTCGGCGGTGCCGATCATCGTGCTGTCGGCGCGCGTCGACGAGGCCGACAAGATCGCGGCCCTCGACGCCGGCGCCGACGACTACCTGACCAAGCCCTTCGGCACCGGCGAGCTGCTGGCGCGCGTGCGCGCCAACCTGCGGCGCCCGCGCGCGGCGGCGGGCAGCACCGCCACGACGGAGGTCGGCGAGCCGGTGTTCCGCTTCGGCGAGATCGAGGTCGACCGGGCCGCGCGCCTGGTGCGCCGCGCGGGCGCCGAGGTGCACCTCACGCCCACCGAGTACCGGCTGCTGGGCGTGCTGGTGGCCAACGCGGGCCGCGTGCTCACGCAGCGGCAGCTGCTGCGCGAGGTCTGGGGGCCTTCGCATGCCGAGCAGAGCCACTACCTGCGCATCTACATGGGCCACCTGCGGCAGAAGCTCGAGGCCGACCCGGCGCAGCCGCGGCATCTGCTGACGGAGACCGCGGTGGGGTACCGGCTGGTGGTCTGAGGGCGGCGGCCGGATTTTTCGCCGCCGTTGCGGGCACTTTGTCACGCTTTGCGTGCGCGAAGCCGGCCCGGCGCGCATCCGGCACCGGGGGTCGTGCGTAAGCGGGTCATGAACCCCCTGTCGAAACCCCTCTCGCTGCTGCGGGCCGTCACGCCGTGGCCCCGCGCCGTGAAGGCGCTCGACATCCGGCCCGCGGTGCGCCAGGCGCTGGCGACGGGCGGGCTGCAGGAGGCGGTCCGCCTCCTCAACACCCGCGTGCCGCACCGCTACACCGCCATCCACCGGCTCGTGATCGACCAGGTCGCCAGCCTGGCGATCCACGACCTCGAAGGCGGCGACGTCCGGGCGCTGCAGGTGCCCGTGGACCGGGGGCACAGCTTCTGCCAGTACGCGATCGCGGCCGGCTGCTTCGTCACAGAGAACTCGGCCGGCGATCCGCGGCTCGACGGTCATGCGGCGCAGGGGCGGATCGCGGCCTACCACGGCGTGGCGCTGGTCGACGACACCGGCCGCGCGTTCGGCGCGCTGTGCCATTTCGACCTGACGCCGCGCTTCCTGAGCGCCGCGGCCTTCGAGGAGATGGGCCAGGCCGCCGTCGAGATCGCGGCCTACCTCGGCCAGTCCTGCGCCGCCCGGGTGCAGGCCGAGCTGTTCGAGGCCTGCTGAGCGGAAGCGGCGGGCCTCAGGGCGCGGCCTCGGCGCCGCGACCGGCCACCGCGGCCGGCGGCACGCTGCGCGTGACCACCTCGGGCTCGGCGGACCGCCGGTCGCCGTCGTCCGCCGTCGGCTGGGGCGGCGGCGAGGCGATGTAGACGGTCCGGCTCGGGAAGGCGAACTGCACGCCCAGCCTGGCGAAGGCGCGCATCATCTCGAGGTTGAGCCGCTGCTGCTCGTCCATGTAGAGCCCGTAGTTGGGCGTGGTCACGAAATAGACCACCTCGAAGGTCAGCGCGCTCTCGCCGAAGGACTGGAAATGCACCCGGTCCAGGCGCAGCGCCTCGCGGGCCTCGATCAGCTGGCGCACGCTGCGCTGCACCGCCTCGATCTGCTCGGGCGTGGTGTCGTAGCTCAGGCCGAAGGTGAAGGCGATGCGCCGCTCCTGCATGCGGCGGTAGTTCTTCACCACCTGCTTGAGCAGGTCGGTGTTGCTGATCACGATCTCCTCGCCGCTGGTGCTGCGCAGGCGCGTGGTCTTCAGGCCGATGTGCTGCACCGTGCCCGAGATGCTGCCGACCCCGATCGCGTCGCCCACCTCGAAGGGCTTGTCGACCGCGATCGAGAGCGAGGCGAACAGGTCGCCCAGGATGTTCTGCACCGCCAGCGCGATGGCGATGCCGCCGACCCCCAGGCTGGCGACGAAGGCCGTGATGTTGACGCCCAGGTTCGACAGGATGGCCAGCAGCACGATCACCCACAGCACCGTGCGCAGGGCCCAGGACATCAGGGTCGAGGAGGCGCTGACCTGGGTCATGCCGGCCGAGGTGTGGCGGCTCACGTAGCGCCGCAGCGCGATGCCGATGGCCCTGTTGAGCCAGAGCCCGAACTGCAGCGCGAGCGTGAGGAACCACAGCTGGCCCACGCGGGTGCCCCAGCGACCGCCCAGGTCCAGCATGCCGACGCCGATCAGCACCGCGGTCAGGACCAGGAACACGCGGTTGGTGTCGCCCAGCACCTCCACCAGCGTGTCGTCCACGTGGTTGTCGGTGCGCTCGGCGATCGCCTTCATGCGGCTGACGGCATAGCGCAGCGCGAGGCTCATCACCAGGTAGGCGATCAGGGCCACCGCGATGCTCAAGGCCCAGTTCTGGACGGAAATGCCCCCGATCAGGAGCTCGCGAAAGGGTTCGGTCAGTGCGTTCATGGGAAGAGGGGACGACAGGCTCGCCGGCAACGGAACAAGGGCCCGAGGCTCCCAGAGACGGGCCGCCGCGGGCGTAGGCCTGGCCCGACCCGGCGTGTGGGCGTGCGCTGCGTGCAGGACGGCAACCACGCCGCCGCGGCCGGCCGGCGACGCCGTGCAGGCTCTTCGTCCGACACGCTGACTGCACACCCGCCTCGCGGGCGGGGCCGGCGCGCTTTGCACCATGGCTGCATGCACGCCACCCCCATCGCTTCCGCCTCCGCGTCACCCCGGCCCCTGGCCGCCCCCGCCTTCGGCCGCCAGGCCTATGCCTGCGCCGACGACCGCTACACCGCAGCGCTGCGCCTGGTGCCTACGGCGGCGCCCGCGCCGCCTTCCCTGCGCGAGGTCTACCAGCGCCTGATGAACTTCCACAGCGACCGCTCGCGGCACGGCCAGGAGGCGCTGCGCTTCCTGCAAGACGCGCTCGCCGCGGTGGCGGATGCGCCCGACGACCTGCCCGAGACGCCCGAAGGCCTGGTCGCCTGGATGCAGCAGGCGTCCGACCGGGCCACCGCCGCCTACGCCGAATACCTGGCACAGCGCAAGGCCGGGGCGCCGCGGCGCTACTTCTCCAACCGCACCCATGCGCTGTACTTCCTGCAGGCGGTCGCGCCCACCAAGCTGGTGGACGGCGCCTGGCTCTACGGCACGCTGCGGCATGCACGGGACCCGCGGCTCGCGGGGCTGGCGCAGACCTACCTCGAGGAACTGGGCAACGGCGACGACAGCAAGAACCATGTGCTGCTCTATCGCCAGCTGCTGCAGTCGCACGGCCTGGGCGAGGGCCAGCATCTGTCGGACGCTTACTTCCACCAGGGTGCGATCCAGCTGGCGCTCGGCCACAGCGCCCAGCAGATGCTGCCGGAGGTCATCGGCTTCAACCTGGGCTACGAGCAGCTGCCCTTGCACCTGCTCATCACGGCCTACGAGTTGAACGAGCTGGGCATCGACCCCTACTACTTCACCTTGCACGTGACGGTGGACAACGCCGACAGCGGCCATGCGCGCAAGGCCGTCGACGCGGTGTTCATGAACGCCGCCCGCTATCCCGATGCGGCCGCGTTCTGGCGCCGCGTGCGCAGCGGCTACCGGCTCAACGACCTGGGCGTGGGAACCACCGAAGCCATCTGCGGCTTCGACATCGACGCCGAGGTGATCCGCTTCTTCATGGACAAGAGCAAGGCCGGCGCGGGCGCGCATTCGGACTACTGCCGCATCGAGGGCCGGACGGTCAACGAGTGGCTGCAGAGCCCGACGCAGGTCGGCGCCTTCCTGCAGGCGCTCGAGCGCAAGGGCTGGATCGTGCGCGGCGCCGAGCCGCAACAGAGCCGTTTCTGGCAGCTGCTGGTCGGGGAGCGGGCCGAGATGTTCGGCGTCTTCAGCGACTACGAACTCCAGGCCATCCACGACTGGATGCGCGGGGCACCCAGCGCCGACGGCCGTGCCTTCGACGACAGCGCCGCGGGCGCGGCGCCGGTGCGCAGCTTCCGGGCGCAGCAGCGACTGCGCGGCGCCGGCCGCCCGGGGGGGCGGCCCGAGAGTGTCGCCGCGCGCATCGCGGGCGCACCACGCGCAGTCGGCGGCCTCGGCGACCTGTCACCCGAGACCCACTGGACCCCCGAAGGCCTCGCCACCACCCGGGTGCTGGTGGCCGACCTGCGCGGCCGCTGAGCCGGCGGCGGCGGGGCGCTCAGGCCCACCAGCGCGCGTCGGGCTTGCCCACGCGCAGCGCGCCGGCCCCGATCACCGCGATGGTCAGCGCGTTCAGCAAGAAGAAGGCCTGCAGCTCGAGCGACCAGCCGCCCATCTTCGACAGCGAGAAGAACTGGCCGGTGTGCACCAGCAGCAGCGCCACCAGCATGTTGAAGGCGATCACCAGCGCGGCCGGCCGGGCGAACAGGCCCAGCAGCACCAGCAGCGGGGCGACGAACTCGCCCAGGTACACGCCGTAGGCCAGCCAGTCGGGCAGCCCGGCGGCACCGACCATGCGGTGGATGCCGTCGGCCCCCTGGAAGACTTTCGACAGGCCGTGGAACAGCAGCAGCCCGCCGAGCGTGATGCGCAGCAGCAGCTTGCCGAGATCGTCGTTGCGTGTGGCGGTCATCGGGGCTTACTGCGCGTTGACCGAAGGGGTGCCGGCGACGGCGTTGGCGCCACCCTGGACGCGCTGGACTTCGGCGGTGTAGACATCGCTGCCGCGGGCGCGCGTGTAGGCGGCCAGCTGCTGGGCGTAGCGCGGGCTGGCGCTGTCGGTGGTGTTGGCGATCGAGGCGCTCTCGAGGCCGGCGCGGCGCCACAGGTTCAGGTCGGCCACGACTTCGGCGCGGCTCAGCGTGCCGGCAGGGGTGCCGGCCGAGGCCAGCGAGCCGACCCATTGTTCGGCCGGGGCGCTGGGGGCGCGGGCGCTGCGCTGCAGCTCGGCCACGACGTCGGCGCGCTTGACGGCGCCGGTGGTGGCGAGCGGCGCGCCCACCCATTGTTCGGCCGGGACGGTCTGGGCGGAAGCGGCGCCGACCGTGGCGACCAGGGCGGCGAGGGCGAGGGTGTGCTTGGCTTGCATGAGGAACTCCTGTTCGTGTCACCGCAGGGAACAGCAGTGACGAGGCCCTCAGTCTCATCGCCGGCGCCGGATCGCGATGTGCGCCAGCGCACAGTTTTGCTCAGCTGGCCGGCGCCGGCCGCGGCACGTGCAGCACCTCGAGCGCCTCGCTGCGCCCGCGCAATTGCACCGTCTGCACCGCCTGCGTTGCGCTCAGCCGCTCGGCGATGCCCGCCTGTCGCGCGGCGAACAGCGAGATCACCAGCCGGGCGTCGGCCACCTTGGAATGGTCCTGCAGCCGGCTGGCGGTGTTGACCACCTCGCCGACCGCGGTGAAGGTGGTGGTCTCGAGGTAGCCCACCTCGCCGACCGCGGTGCGGCCCGCGTGCAGGCCCATGCCGAAGTCCAGCCGGTGGCCGAACTGCGACTCGAAGCCGGTGCTCCAGGCGTCCATGCGTTCGCCGATCAGTTCGGCCGCCCGCACAGCCTGGCGGCAGGCGGTCGGCAGGTCGACCTCGAGGCCGAAGATCGCCATCACGCTGTCGCCGATGAACTGGTTGGGCACGCCGCCGCTCTCGCGCACCGCGGCGCCCACGGTGGCGAAGTAGCGCTCCAGCAGGTAGGCCAGGTCGAAGGGCCATTGGTTCTCCGACAGGCCCGACCAGCGCCGCAGGTCGACGAACAGGATCGCCACATCGCGCTCGCGGCCGAAATGGCCCGAGCGCTCGGTGGATGCGGGCGCGAACAGCGGTGTGACCGCAATGTCGCCGCGCGGGCGCAGCTGGCAGGCCAGGCGCACGTCGGCCGGCGCGCGCACCCGGTCCAGCGTGCGGCGCTCGTCGCGGCCCGGCGGTTCGAGGTGCGCGGGCGGGCCCTGCACCCGCACCCGGCAGGTCGAGCAGCGCGCGCGCCCGCCGCAGACCGACAGGTGCGCGATGCCGTGGGCGCGGCTGGCGTCGAGCACGCTCCAGCCGCGCGGCACGTGCACGCTGCGCTCGGGGTAGCGCAGCGTGATCGAGGCGCCGCCGGGCCGGCGCTCGCGGCGGCTGCGCAGCTGGCGCGCCGCGAACAGCGCGAGCAGCAGCAGGCCGTAGAAGACTTCGATGCGGCGCTCGGTCGCCTCGATGGCTTCGCCCTGCGCCGGCGTCGGCCCCTGGACCGCCATCGGGCCCGACCACTGCAGCTCGCGGCCCATGCTGAGGAAACCCGCGACCGCCAGCACCGGCAGCAGCACCGCCGCCACCAGCAGCCCGTGCGAATGCCGGCGGTAGCCCGGCTTCGCGCGCAAGGCCATGTGCACCCCCAGGCAGCCGTGCGCCCAGGCCGCGGCCATCAGCGCGAACTGGCCGCCCGCGCCGGCGAAGCTCCACAGCGCGCCGACCACGCGGGCGTAGGAGGCGTCGAGCCCGAAGGCCTCGTAGGCCCAGCGCATCGCGCTCAGGTGCGAGGCCAGCAGCAGCGGCAGCGAGAAGCCCAGCAGCAGCCGCAGCGCGTCGAGGGGCTGCATGCGCAGGCTGCGGCGGTCCCAGACGCTCAGCAGGGCCAGCACGATGTGGGTGGTGGCCGCGCCGTAGAGCAGCAGCGTACCGGGCGGGCTGCGCCAGAAAGTGTGCACGCCGTGCAGCACCGCTTCGGCAAAAGCCAGAGAGACCAGGCCCAGCGCGTGGTTCAGCAGGTGGGCGCTGACATAGCCCATCAGGACCAGGCCGCTGATCCATCGCAGGTCGCGCCGCGTGGGCAGGGCGAAGCGGGGAGGGGAACGCAGGGGCATGAAGGGGCTCGAAGAGGGCCCCGAGCATAATCCGCGCGGCCCCGCGGCCGGCCCCTCCATGACCTCAGCTGTCCTCCGTTCTTCCCTCGCGCTGCGCCGCGTCGCGCTGTTCGACGCGCTGCCCGACGACCGGCTCGACCGCATCGCCCAGGCCTGCCACTGGCAGAGCGTGGAGGCCGACCATCCGCTGGTGCTGCGCGCGCAGGACCCCGGCGAGGTCTATTTCATCGTCTCGGGGGCCGTGCGCATCACCACCTACGCGGTCCAGGGCCGGCAGGTGACCTTCCGCGACTGCGGCGAGGGCGAGCTGTTCGGCGAGCTGGCCGCGATCGACGGCGGGCCGCGCTCGGCCGACGCCGTCACGCTGGCGCCCAGCGTGCTGGCCAGCCTCGCGCCGGCCGCCTTCCGCGCGCTGCTGCGCGAGGAGCCGCTGCTGGCCGAGCGCGTGATGCTGCGCCTGGCCTCGCTGGTGCGCCAGCTGTCCGAACGCATCATCGACCTGAGCACCCTCGACGTGGCCGGGCGGCTGCACGCCGAACTGCTGCGGCTGGCGCAGGCCGCGGGCGTGGCGGACAACGCCGCGCGGCTCGAGCCGGCGCCCAAGCATGCCGCGCTGGCCAGCCAGATCAGCACCAACCGCGAGCAGGTGACGCGCGAACTCAACGCGCTGGTGCGCCGCGGCGTGCTGCACAAGGACGGCAAGGCGCTGGTCGTGGCCGATGTACGGCAGCTGGCCGACGCGCTGGCGCTGGTGCGCGGCGACCGCTAGGGCGCAGGGTTGCGCCGGACGGCCAGCTCGTTCCAGCCCGTGGCCGGATCGGGTGCGCGCGAGAAGTGCCAGTCGGGCAGCAGGCACAGCAGGATCTCGGCCGTGGTGCGCACGATGCAGCCGTAGCCCGCGTGGCCGCCCGTGACGCGCCCCTGCGCATCGGCCACGCTGAGGTGCAGGTGCCCGCCGCCGACGCCCAGGCTGCCCGACAGGCTCAGCAGTTCCATGTCGCCGGCCAGCGTGATGGCGTCGTCCGCGCCGGCCAGCCGGATGGCCGCGGTCCGCAGGCTGCCGATGCCCGCCACCACGAAGGCCGCTTGCACGGCCGCGGCCGCGACCTGCGACTCCAGCGCGCGCCGCAGGTCGTCGCCGGGCTGCAGCCGCAGCGGCAGGGGGCGCGGGGAGAAATCCGGTGCGGTCGTCATGCGCGGATCATGCCAAAGCGGTGCGGCTCAGTCCGGCCTGGCCGGCGGCTCCAGCTTCGCGCGCAGCACGCCGTTGAGCTCGGCGCCGAAGATCAGCGTGGTCGCGCTGATGTAGAGGAAGACCAGCGTGGCCACCACGCCGGCGAAGCTGCCGTAGAGCAGCGCCAGCTTGCCGGCGGTGCGCAGCGTGTACGACAGCGTGGCGGCCGCGCCCACCCACAGGGCCGCGCCCAGCAGCGCACCGGGCAGCACGGTGTAGAGCCGTTGCCGGATGTCGGGCAGCCAGCCGTACATCAGCGCGTAGAGCAGCGCCAGCACCCCGAAGGCCGAGCCGTAGCGCACGCTGTTGCGCAGCCACAGCGACTCCTGCCCGGCCCCGAGGCTGGCCTCGAGCAGTTGCCACAGGGAGGGCACGATGACCACCGAGCTGAAGGTGGCGACCACGCCCAGGCCCACGATCGCGGTGAACAGGGTGACCTTGATGCGCGCCTTCCAGAAGGGCAGGCCGCGCTCGATGCCGTAGGCCCGGTTGAGCGCGCTGCGCACCGCCTGCATGCCCGAGGACGCGGTCCACAGCGTGGCCAGCACGCCGATGGTCAGCAGCGCCTGGTTGCGCTGGGCCAGCACCTGCCGGATCACCGGCTGCATCGCGTCGCGTACGACCTGCGGCGCATAGCCCATCACCCGGTCGGCCAGCGCCGCCGCATCGCCGGGCTGGCCGATGTAGCCGGCCGCGGCCGACACCAGGATCAGCAGCGGGAACATCGCCAGCACCGAGGAGAAGGCCAGGCTGCCCGCCTGGTTGGCGCTCTGGTGCAGGATGTAGTTGCGG
The DNA here is from genome assembly GCF_030317215.1 of Variovorax sp. J2P1-31. Taxonomy (NCBI): domain Bacteria; kingdom Pseudomonadati; phylum Pseudomonadota; class Betaproteobacteria; order Burkholderiales; family Comamonadaceae; genus Variovorax; species Variovorax sp. J2P1-31. The sequence goes on along the minus strand of NZ_JASZYA010000003.1, from coordinate 863,828 downwards.
ATCGCCAGCAGCACCGTGCGCAGGCCGGGCGTGGCCAGCGCCCCGTCGCGCACGCGGCGCCAGAACTCGCCCAGGCCGCTCATGGGGCGCGTTGTCCGAAGAAGAGGGGGGCGGCGGGCATGAGGCAGACGAAGGAGACCAGGGAAGCGGATAGCTTCGAGGCTATCGCGCGGGCCGCGGGACAGCAATCGCCCGATCCGCTGTAGGCACGGGTCCCGACGGGCATTTACGCCGCCTTTGCACCGCCCGCCCCAAGCTTTGCACCGTTTTGACGGGCCCGTGCCGACACTGGCTTCCTGTTCTTTTCCAAGCAGGACCCCCATGGCCTATGCCGCTTACCGGGAACCTCCCGGTGCCGCCTTCTCCCTCGCCTCCCCCGTGGGCGAGACGGTGTTCCAGGTGCTCGACGTCACCGTCGCCTCCGTCGATGCCTGCCGCGTGCGGCGGGCGCTGGCCGCCTGCCAGGGGGTGGGCGTGCTGCGCTGCGAGCCGCTGCTGCACAGCGGCGCCGCCTGGGCGACGGCCGCGCCGCGCGTGCGGCTGATGGTTCGGCTGCCCTTCGCGCGCTATGCCGAGGTGCTGCATTGCCTGCTCGCGTGTGTGCCGGACGGCGAGATCGGTGCCCTGACCAGCTGGCGCGCCCACCTGAAGCGCTGCGGTGTGGCCCATGGCGGCTGAATGGCTGCGGGCGCTCTGCGCGCTCGGCACGGTCTTCATCCCGCTGGCCATCGCGGGCCTGGCCGTGCACCGGGGCGCGCGGCGCGCCGTGTCGGACACATCCTGCAACGTCGATCCGTTTCGTCCGGTCGCGCCCGGGCTTCCCACAGGGGAAAGTCCCAGCGCATTGACGCAAACGACGGAGACACTGAGATGGCCTACGAACTCGATGTTCGCAGCCCGCGCGACACGGGCTGGATCAACCTGGAAGAACCCCGCGAGGTCCGCTACTGGACGCGAACCTTCGCCGTGACCGAGACCCGCCTGCGCAGCGCCGTGTGCGCCGCCGGCGATTCGACGCAAGCCGTGTGCCGCTACCTGGGCATCCCGCGCGTGAGCCGGCAGGCGCCCGCGCTGCAGGAAGCCGACCAGATCTGAGCGGCCCGCGTCGCGCCCCGGTGAGGGCCGAACGGTAGACTGGCGCCCGACATGACAGCGCCAAACACTTCCGAACCCGTCCGACTCAACAAACGCATGGCCGAGCTCGGCATCTGCTCGCGCCGCGAGGCCGACGACTGGATCGCGCAGGGCTGGGTCCGGGTCAACGGCCAGCCGGCCGAGATGGGCGTGAAGGTCACGCCGGCCGACCGCGTCGAGGTCGACAAGCGGGCGCACGGCCAGCAGGCGCAGCAGGTCACGATCCTGCTGCACAAGCCCATGGGCTACGTGAGCGGCCAGGCCGAGGACGGCCACGAGCCCGCCGCGATGCTCATCAACCCGCGCACCCATTGGCGCGAGGACACCAGCACCCACCGTTTCTCGCCGCCGCAGCTGCGCGGGCTCGCGCCCGCCGGCCGGCTCGACATCGACTCGGTCGGCCTGCTGGTGCTCACCCAGGACGGCCGCGTGGCCCGCCAGCTGATCGGCGAGGACTCGGGCATCGAGAAGGAATACCTGGTGCGCGTGACCTGGTCGCCCCAGGCTGGCGCCACCGGCGGCCCGGGCGCGCACGGCGACGTCACGACCGATGTGCAGCGCGTGTTCCCGCCCGCGATGCTGGCCCGGCTGCGCCACGGCCTGAGCCTGGACGGCCAGCCGCTCAAGCCGGCGCGCGTCGACTGGCAGAACCCCGAGCAGCTGCGCTTCATCCTGACCGAAGGCAAGAAGCGCCAGATCCGCCGCATGTGCGAGCAGGTCGGCCTCAAGGTGGTGGGCCTGAAGCGCATCCGCATCGGCCGCGTGGTGCTGGGCAACCTGCCGGTGGGCCAGTGGCGCTACCTGGGCGCGCACGAGAAGTTCTGAGGCCGGCGGGGGCTCTCAGGCTCCTCTAAGAATCGGCGCCTAGCCTTCGGCTTCTCACTGGAGATTCCGATGCGCACCTTGCTGGTCGAAGACGACGAGATGATCGGCCGCAGCCTGCGGCAGGCGCTCGAGGGCGCGGGCTGGTCGGTCGACTGGGTGCGCGACGGCGGCCTGGCGCAGAGCGCGCTGGACGACGGCGGCTATGCCTGCGTGCTGCTCGACCTGGGCCTGCCGGAGCGCGACGGCACCGACGTGCTGCGCCGGGCCCGGTCGCGCGGCGACGTGACGCCGATCGTGGTGCTGACCGCGCGCGGCGGCCTCGAGGACCGCATCGACGCGCTCGACCTGGGCGCCGACGACTACCTGCAGAAGCCCTTCGCCTTCCGCGAGCTCATGGCCCGCATGCGCGCCGTGGTGCGGCGGCGCGACGGCGCCGCGCAGTCGCTGATCGGCACCCCCGCGCTGCAGCTGGACCTGGGCACGCGCGAGGTGCTGGTCGCGGGCGTGCGGGAGGCGCTCACCGCGCGCGAATTCGCGCTGCTGCACGCGCTGCTCGAGCGGCCCGGCGCGATCCTGTCGCGCGAGCAGCTCGAGCACCGCATCTACGGCTGGGGCGAGGAGGTCAGCAGCAACGCGGTCGACGTGCTGATCTACGGCATGCGGCGCAAGCTCGGCCCCGATGCGATCCGCAACGTGCGCGGCCTGGGCTGGCGGGTGGCGGCGGCATGACGGCCGAGACGCCTGCGCACACCGCGCCCTCGCTGCGCCGTCGCCTGCTGCGCGGGCTGGTGGTGCTGCACCTGCTGGCCATGGCGGCGACCGCGGGCTACTCCTACCTGGCCTTCGGTCGGCTGGTCCATCACTTCCTCGACGAGCAGATGCAGCGGGTGGCGCTGTCGCAGGCGGCGCACCCCATGGCTTCGGCGCTGGTGCCGTTGAGCATCGACGACGTGCAGCGCCATGGGGCGGTGGTGGTGCAGCTCTGGAGCCCGGACGGCACGCGCCTGATCGCGAGTTCGCTGCCGGCGCTCGCCTCCCCGCTGCGCCCGGACAGCGGCTTCGGCGAGGCGCGCACCGGCAACGACGAATCGGTGGCCTGGCGCGTCTACACCGCGCCGGCCGAGGACCCCGCGCTGCCGCGCGTGCAGGTGCTGCAGAGCGAGGCCTACCGCCAGGGCCGGGTGCTGCAGCGCGCGCTGCTCGAAGGCCTGCCGATCCTGCTGCTGCTGCCGGTGGCGTTCTGGATCCTGTGGGCCATCGTCTCGGGCGCCTCGCGTTCGCTGCGCGCCGTGGCACGCGACGTGGCGCGGCAGGACGAGCGCAGCCCCGCGGGCGTCTCGCCGGCGCGCGTGCCCGAGGAGATCGCGCCGCTGGTCGAGGCCTTCAACAGCCTGCTGGCGCGCACCCGCGGCGTGATGCAGACCCAGCGCCGCTTCGTGCAGGAGGCGGCGCACGAGCTGCGCACGCCGATGGCCGCGATCGGCCTGCAGATCGACAACCTGCGCGGCCACGTGCCGGCCGGCGAGGCGACAGAGCGCTTCGCCCAGCTCGAGGCCGGCGTGCTGCGTGCGCAGCACCTGATCGAGCAGCTGCTGCGCATGTCGCGCCAGGACGATGCGCAGGCGGACGGCGCCACCGAGCCGGTCAACATCGCCGTGCTGCTGCGCGACAGCGTGAGCCAGCTGATGCCGCTGGCCGACCAGCGCCGCATCGACGTCGGCTTCGACGGCCGGGCCTCGCTGGTGCTGGTGGCGTCCACCAGCGCGCTGCGCAGCCTGTTCGACAACCTGATCGACAACGCGCTGCGCTACACGCCCGAAGGCGGCACGGTCGACGTGCGGCTGCACCGCGTGTCCGGCGGCACGGTGGTGGTGGACGTGGTGGACAGCGGGCCGGGCATTCCGCCCGACTGCATCGAGCGGGTGTTCGACCGTTTCTACCGGGTGGCCGGCACCGCCGCGGGCGGCAGCGGCCTGGGGCTGGCCATCGCGCAGGCTGCGGCGCGGCGGCACGGGCTGCGCATCGAGCTGCGCAACCGCTGCGACGAGGCGCCGCCCGACGCGGCGACCGGGCTGATCGCGCGCGTGCACATGCCGGCCTGAGGCGGCTTGCTCATTCAGGGCTCATTCTGGCGGCCTAGAGTGGGCGAAGGCCGACCGCGGGGCATTCCGCCTCGCGGCGCCGGTCCCTTCCATTCCTCCCTCAGGAGACAGCCATGACCGCATCCCTCACACGCCGCCTCGCCACCACCGCCTTCGTCACGCTCGCCGCCCTGGGCGCGGGCATGGCTTCGGCCGAGACGACCGACGGTTCGGACTTCCATCCGCTGCTGATGAATTCGCCGACCGATGCCCAGGTGCAGGCCGGCGCCATCGCCGCATCGCATCCCACCGGCACCGAATCGATCGGGCAGTCGACCGCGATGCCGATGCCGACGTCGAACGTGTCGCCCGACGAGGTCTACCGCGGCGCGGTGCAGGCGAGCCACCCGACCGGCACCGAGTCGATCGGCCAGTCGACCGCGATGCCGCGCGTGCAATCGGCCACGGGCAGCTGAGCTGCCCCGGGCTTCACTCGTCCTTGAGCAGCGCGTTGTAGATCAGCGCGCCGATCACGGCGCCGGCGATCGGCGCCACCCAGAACAGCCACAGTTCGGACACCGCGTACGACGGGCCGAACAGCGCCGGGCCGGTGCTGCGCGCCGGATTGACGGAAGTGTTGGTCACCGGGATCGAGATCAGGTGGATCAGCGTCAGGCACAGGCCGATCGCCAGGCCGCCGAAGCCCGCTGCCGCGCGCTTGGCCGTGGCGCCCAGGATCACGATCAGGAAGATCGCGGTGAGCACCACCTCGGTGATCAGCGCCGCCACCATGTTGAACTTGCCGGGCGAGTGCTCGCCGTAGCCGTTGGTCGCGAAGCCGCCGAGTTCGGCGCCGGGCCGGCCGGTGGCGATCAGGTACAGCACACCGGCCGCCACGATCGCGCCCAGCACCTGCGCGATCACGTAGCCTGCGAGCTCCGAGGCCCTGAAGCGCCCGCCGACCACCAGGCCGACCGACACCGCGGGGTTGAAGTGGCCACCCGAGATCGGGCCCAGGGCATAGGCGCCGGTCACCACCGTGAGGCCGAAGGCCAGCGCGACCCCGGCAAAGCCGATGCCCAGCTCGGGAAAGGCCGCCGCGAGCACGGCGCTGCCGCAGCCGCCGAAAGTGAGCCAGAAGGTGCCGATGAACTCGGCCGACCACTTCTTGAAGGTGCTGTGTTCCATTTTTTTAACCCCGTTTTCGCTGTTGTTGAACCAAATGCGGGAAGGGCCTCCGCCCCGGCGCGGGCGGATTCTAGGAACGAAATGTAAGCTTTATTGGTTAACGTTTGTCACCGCGCTGGCATCTGTTCACGGATCGATGGGCTTTGTGCGGAACTGTCGCGACCTGGTGAGGAATGGTCATCGAGCTCAGTAGGTGATGGTCGCGGTGATGGTGTCGCTGTAGATGCCGGCTGGCACGTTCTGCCCGGACGGGACCCGCCCGTAGACCGTGCGGGTGTCGAGCGCGCCGGTGCCGCTGCCGGCCAGCGTGTCGCCCGCGCTCTGGCCCCAGGGGAGGCTGCGGCCGGTGTCGTGGTACAGGCCGTAGCGCACGTATGAATCTGTGCCGTCGATGCGCATGCGGCGGGTGCCGCTGTCGAAATACTTGCCGTTGTCCAGGCTCAATGTCCAGGGCGTGCCGCCCCGACACTGCACGCTCAGCGTGGTGCTGTTGTCGTACACCGCCGCGATCGGGCCGGGGTGGGGGCCGAAGTCGAGGTCCGACCCTGTCAGCAGGGTGCAGCTGGGCGGGACCGAGGCCGACACGGTGAAGCCGAAGGGTCGGTTGGTGGCGCCTCCGGCGCCCCCGGTGGTGCAGGTGTCGGGGTAGGGCACGGGCACCACAGTGAGCGGTTCGTCGTAGCGATAGTCGAGCGCCGTGCTGAGGGCGTAGTCCGCGCTGTAGCTGCCGGCCCAGGCGGCCGATTGGCTTGGGGTGGCCGCGTAGACCGTGATGTTCTGGCTCTTGCCACCGGTCAGCAGCACGTCGTACTCCATGTCGAGCAGCACGGCGCTCGGGGTCCCGCCCCGGGTGCCCCAGATGTTGGTGCGCGCCGCCTCCTTGTAGATCTGGAAATTGAGCCCATGGCTGCCGCCGTCGGACATCGTGCGCGGTTGGGTGGCATTGCCGATCCCCAGGCACATGCGCACCTTGACCCGCGCCAGCAGGCCCAGCGAGATGGTGGTGTCGCAGCGCACGGCCAGGGTCGCGGTGGTGGTGCTCGGCGTCGCCGGGTCGGTGATGCTGCCGAAGGCCAGCGGGGTCATGCTGGCCGTGCAGGTGGTCATCGCCCTGGCGGTCGACGGTGCGCCAAGCGCCAGCAGCAGGACCAGCAGCGCGAGTGCGGACAGGGCGGCGCGATGCATCAGGGGCGTCTCTCCGTCAGGCAGGTCAAGGGGCCGATCCGCTGGATGCCCCCGGCCGTGGGCGGCAGTTCGAAGCGGAGTTCGCAGCCGGTGCCACCTTCGGGCAGCCGGACCCGCAGCCGATTGTGCGTCTGGAGATCGTCCAGGTACAACTCGCCGTCGTAGCCGACGATGGCCTGTGTGGCCGTCCCTCCGTCGCCGAGGGCCGTGGCCCGGCTGCCCATCGGCAGCGGCCTGCCCTGCGCGTCGTGAACCACCAGCAGGGCCGCGCGCACCGGATGCAGCGCGAAGTGCACCAGCGCGCCCGCGCGGTCGCTGGGAGTGACGTTCTGTTCGGTCTCGCGCACCCGCACGTCGGCCGGGAGGTCCATCGGGTCGATGCCGATCCGGTTGTACTGCCAGGCATTGAGCCGCGTCACGAGCAGCCGGCCATCGGCGCCGGTGATGCCGACCACGCGGTTTTCCAGTTTCACCGGCACACCGACCAGCCCGTCGGTGCTGACCACCGCGAATCCGTCGCTGATGTCGCGCGTGGCGAACAGGCCGCCGTTCATCAGGACCAGTGCGCCACTTGCGCTCGCGTAGCCGTAGCTGCTGCCCGCGAAGCTGGCGGCGCCCACCCCAAGGCGGCCGTAGCGATTCAGCCAGCTGGCCTCGGCCTGGCCCCCAGGTTGCCCCGCGTCGTTGCGCAATTGGGTCCGCCAGCCCACGCCGCCCTCGCCCTGCACGGGGCTCGACACGTCGATGCTGCTGCCCGTCCGGCCGTAGGCGCGCTGCAGGGCCGCACTGGCGTAGAGGCCGTCGTCGAGGCGCCAGCTGGCGCCGAAGAACACCGCCAGGCTCCGACGGTCGTTCAGCTGCCGGGTGAGCGAGGCGCTGAGCGAGAGCCGACCGCCGAGCTGGCGCGACCAGGACACGCTCGCATAGCGCGCATCGTCGCCCTGCGGATAGGCCAGCCGCACGTAACTCAACGCCAGGTTGCCGATCGGCGCCAGGTCCAGGCCGGCGCTGGCGCGCTCGCTCAGGCGGGCCGGCGGCTGGCCGTAGCGCGAGGCGATGTCGCGGTACTCGCCTTGGGTGCGCTGCGTGTGCAGGTCGACGAACAGGCTGTTGCGGTTCCATTGGTAGCCCAGCGCCCATTGACGGCCACTGTCGGCGTGCAGCGCGCCATAGGCGGCCGAGGCGCGCAGCACGCCCGCCGTGCCTTCGGCGCCGAGCAACCACAGGCCGCCGAGGCCGCCGTTGCGCACGCCAGCCCCGGCCTCCGCGTGCGCCTCGAGCGTGGCGCGCTCGCTCCAGCCATGGCGCAGGCTGCTGCTCATGACCGTCGCGCTGTCGTAGGAGAAGGATTTCTGGCCGTAGTCGAGGCGCACCCGGCCGAGCGACGCCGACCAGTCGCTCAACCCGGCGGCCAGCAGCTGCTGCGTGCCGTAGAAGGGCAGGGTCAGCGTGCGCGTGCGGCCGAAGGCGTCGCTGATCACGACCTGGGCCTGGCCGGCGCCCGTGATGCCCGGGCGGCTGTCGATCGCGAACGGCCCCGGTGGCACCTGGCCGCTGTACTGCTTGAGGCCGTTGACGAAGAGTTCGACCGTCGAGGGCACCGCGACCTCGCCGTAGAAGGCCGGCTGCGGCGTGGTGGCGCGGTAGGGCTGCAGGCCGAAGTCGCTGCCGATGCGCACGCCGCCCATGCGCAGCGCGCGACTCCAGTCGAGCGCGCCGCTCACGCTGTCACCGAGCTGCAGCGTCAGCAGGCGCTCGGGCCAGGCGAACTGCCATTGGGTGTCGAGCCGCACGGATTGGCTGTGCCAGGTATCGCCGCCCGGGCCCTCCGCGCGCAGCACGCGGTTGAGCATCGTCTGGCTCACGATGCCGGCACCGAAGCCGAACAGGCGTGTCTCGTGGGCTGCGTTCCACTGGCTGCCCCCGCGACCGTGCGAGGCATAGAGGTCATAGTTGAAGAGCGCTCCGGGCGCCGAGGGACTCAGTGCCGGTGCGCTGCTGCGTTGGGCGTCCAGCCGTGTCATGGGCAGCGACAGCAGGGCGATCGGTGCCTGCAATGCCACGCGTTGAAGTCGGCTGTCGAAGACGATGTCGACGCCCTGCAGTTCGCTCAGCGCGAGCAGCCGGTCGGCGGGTTGACCGTCCAGTGCGAAGCCGAGTTCGCGCAGGGTGCCCACGGTGGCGTGCAGGCGGCCGTCACGCAGCAAGAAGGGCTGCAACTGGGCGCTGGCGCGCTGGTTGAGCGTGACCTCGAGGTAGAGGGCGATTTCGGTTTCCGGCTTTTCCACCGTCGGCGCCGCGAAACAGCTCACGCACAGCCCCGCCAGCACGGCGACGATGGCGGTGCGCGGGAAGCCCATGCGCGACTGCGTCAGCGCGGGCCATGGGCCTGCGGCAGCGTGGCTTCGGACGGCAGCAAGGCGCTTTCTTCCATGGCGCCGTTGATCCGCGCCTTGAAAGTGCCTCGGCGCGCGGCATCGGCCCCGCCCGGGGCGGCCACCGGCCAGCGCCTGACGGCGCCGGGGAGCACGTAGCCGGCCAGCCCCTGGCGCAGCACCAGTCGCTTGCCGGCGGCATCGACGAAGACGAGGTCGGCGAGCTGGACATGCCCGCTGCCGCGGTTCTCGAGCTGGAGCTGCGTCCGGCCGCCGTCGTCGACCAGGGTCGCGGCCAGTGCCGCCATCGGCGCGGGAGGGGTGGCCGGCGCGGCGCGGTCGGCATCGGACAGTGGACGCAGGAAGATCGGCAGCGAATAGCGCAGCACGAAATCGAGCCCCGGCCGTGGAGGCGCGTCGGCGGCCACCGAGACCGGCAGCTCGTCGACGATCACGCGGTAGCTGGCTTCGACGGTGTCCGGCGGCGGCCCGAGGCGGATCACGCGCACCAGTTGCCGCTCGCCGGGGCCCACCTGCAGCATCGGTGGACTGAGCGTCAGGTCGCGCGTCGGCTCGAGCCGGTCTTCGCCGTCGACCTGGGTCCAGCGGTAGATCCGGGCCTGGGCCTGCAGCGGCGCATCGCCGTTGTTGCTCAACCAGAGCCCGTCGGCGTTCTGGCGCGGTGTGAGCGTGAGCGTGACCGGCGCCACCTGCAGGCTGGCGGCATGGCCGGGCTCGACCGCCAGCGCGAGGCCGCACAGGGCGACCAGTGACAGAACCCGCGCGGTGGTCGTCATGATGGCCGGGCCCTCATGCCTCGGCGAGGATCAATAGGTGACGGTGGCCACGATGATGTCCTTGTAGCTGTCGGCCGGAAAGTTGGCGCTCGGCACCCGGCCGTAGACCTGGATCGCCTGCTCGGTGCCGAGGCCGGAGGAGCTCAGGGTGTCGGGGCTTGCGGCATCGCCCCAGTTCAGCGTGCGCCCGCTGTCGCGGTAGAGCGCATAGGGCACCTCCTCGGTGTTGCCGGCCGTGGTGGCCTTCATCTTGCGCGCGGCCGTGGTGGCGCCCGTGCCGTTGCCGGCGCCGAGGCCGATGGTGAAAGGCGTGCCCTTGGTGCAGGTCACGCGCAGGGTGCCGGCGTTCTCGATGCTGGTGGCGGTCGACAGGTTCGAGCCGAAGTCCACGTCGCTCGCGGCGGTCGTGAAGTTGCAGGCCTTGGTGATGGTCAGCAGCACGTTGAAGTTGGTGGTCTTCGTGTCCGCGATGGCCGTGGAAACGGCACTCAGAGCGACAAGGACGGCAAGCGTGAGTTTGAGCATGGTGTGTTCCCGAACGGTTGAAGAAAACGGATACCGACACACCGGAGGCGTTGAGGCGCGTCATCCAGTGCTTGCCCAAATGCTAGGTGGGCAGCGAATCCAACGGACAACTCAAAAGAACATGTAAGTGATTGAAACGTTAATTTCGCACCAAGTAGGGATGGCTTTCCCTTAGCCGTGGCGTTGAAGAAACGGCAAGGCGAAGGCCCTTTAGGGGCAAAGTATTCATTTCGTCGGTGCGGCGGCACCGAGGCCCAGTGCATTGAAAATGCGGGCACGGCCGCCACCTTTCGAGACGGGCACTGCGGCCCCTTTCCATTTCTCTAGGCTTTCGAATCCATGACCTCCTCCGCCTCCACCAAACTCCCCTTCCAGGCCGAAGTCGCGCAGCTGCTGCACCTGGTCACGCACTCGCTCTACTCGAACAAGGAAATCTTCCTGCGCGAGCTGATCTCGAACGCTTCGGATGCCTGCGACAAGCTGCGCTTCGAGGGCATCAACAATGCCGCGCTGTATGAAGACGCGCCGAACCTCGAGGTGCGCGTGTCCTTCGACAAGGCGGCCCGCACGCTGACCATCGCCGACAACGGCATCGGCCTGTCGAAGCAGGAAGCCATCGACAACCTGGGCACCATCGCCAAGAGCGGCACCAAGGACTTCATGAGCAAGCTCTCGGGCGACCAGAAGGCCGATGCGCAGCTCATCGGCCAGTTCGGCGTGGGCTTCTACTCGGGCTTCATCGTGGCCGACCGCATCACGGTCGAGTCGCGCCGCGCGGGCCTGCCCGCCGACCAGGGCGTGCGCTGGGCCAGCACCGGCGCCGGCGACTTCGAGGTCGACGAGATCAACCGCGCGCAGCGCGGCACCAGCGTCACGCTGCATTTGCGCGACGACGCCGAGGACTACCTCAACGCCTGGAAGCTCAAGTCGGTGATCGGCAAGTACTCCGACCACATCTCCCTGCCCATCCTGATGGAGAAGGAGGAGTGGAAGGACGGCGAGAACGATCAGCCCGGCGACATGGTCAAGACCGGCGAATGGGAGCCGGTCAACAAGGCCAGCGCGCTGTGGGCGCGTGCCAAGAAGGACATCACGACCGAGGAGTACAGCGAGTTCTACAAGAACATCAGCCACGACTACGAGGCGCCGCTGACCTGGAGCCACAACCGCGTCGAGGGCAGCACCGAGTACACGCAGCTGCTCTACATCCCGTCGAAGGCGCCGATGGACCTGTGGAACCGCGACAAGACCGCGGGCGTGAAGCTCTACGTCAAGCGCGTCTTCATCATGGACGACGCCGAGGCGCTGATGCCCAGTTACCTGCGCTTCGTCAAGGGCGTGATCGACTCGGCCGACCTGCCGCTCAACGTGAGCCGCGAGCTGCTGCAGGAAAGCCGCGACGTGAAGGCGATCCGCGAAGGCAGCACCAAGCGCGTGCTGTCGATGCTGGAAGACCTGGCGAAGAAGCAGAAGGCCGCGGCCGACAGCGCCGCCGCCAAGATCGACGTGGGCTCGGGCGAGTCGGTGCCGGCACCGGAGCCGACCGAGAGCGAGGTGACCGACGTGGTCGACAAGACGGTCACGCCCGCGGCCGAGGCCGCGGCGGAGTTCGCCGCCGATGCGGACGCGGGCAAGTACGCGGCCTTCTACGCCGAGTTCGGCGCGGTGCTCAAGGAAGGCCTTGGCGAGGACCATGCCAACCGCGAGCGCATCGCCAAGCTGCTGCGCTTCGCCTCGACCGCCAGCGACACCGTGAGCGTGGGCTTCGCCGATTACAAGGCGCGCATGAAGGAAGGCCAGGAGGCGATCTACTACATCACCGCCGATTCGCTGGCCGCCGCCAAGAACAGCCCGCAGCTCGAGCTGTTCAAGAAGAAGGGCATCGAGGTGCTGCTGATGACCGACCGCGTGGACGAGTGGTCGCTCAACTACCTGCAGGACTTCGACGGCACGCCGCTGCAGAGCGTGGCCAAGGGCGCGGTCGACCTGGGTTCGCTGCAGGACGAGGCCGAGAAGAAGGCGGCCGAGGAAGCCGCCGAGAGCTTCAAGCCGGTGCTCGATCGCCTCAAGGAAGCGCTCAAGGACAAGGCCGAGGACGTGCGCATCACCACCCGCCTGGTCGATTCGCCGGCCTGCCTGGTGGTGCAGGACGGCGGCATGAGCACGCAGCTCGCGCGCATGCTCAAGCAGGCCGGCCAGCCGGCGCCGGAACTCAAGCCGGTGCTCGAAGTCAACGCAGACCATCCGCTGGTCAGGAAGCTGGGCGAATCGGCCCATTTCGAGGACCTGGCGAACATCCTGTTCGACCAGGCCCTGCTGGCCGAAGGCGGCCTGCCGGCGGACCCGGCGGCCTACGTGCGGCGCGTCAACGCGCTGCTGGTCTGAGACACCACGAGGCGGCCGACGGTCGTTTCATCATCACTCGCGAGGGAGCGACCGTCACCATGAAGCCCGCCACACGTCTTGCCACTTCCGCCGCCGCGCTGCTCGCGGCCACCCTGCTCGCGGGCTGTGCCGGCGGCGTGGGCATCGGCATCCCGCTGGTGCCCGGCCTCTCGCTCGGCGTCGGCATGGGCTCGGGCGGGCCCAGCGTCGGGCTCGGCACCGGCTGGGGCCCGCTGGGCGCCGGCGTGGGCGTGAACGCGGGCGGACAGGTCTACGGCAGCGCCGGTGTGGGGGCGAGCACCGGTGTCGGCGGTGGCGCGGCCGTGGGGGCGGGCCTGGGCACCAGCGTGCTGCTGCACGACCCGAACGCGCCGCCGCGCCTCAATGCGGTGCCGCCGGCCGAGCGCGCGCTCGGTACGCCGGCCCAGCCGATCGCCCCCTGAGGTCCGCCACGTCTCTTTCGCGCATAGTCACGGTTCCCACTTCATCTCATCCAAGGAAGAACCATGCCTCTGATCCGCGTCGAACTCTTCGAAGGCCGCACCGTCGAGCAGAAGCGGGCCCTCGCGGCCGCGCTCACCGAAGCCACCATGAAGACGCTCGGCAGCCCCGCCGATGCGGTCGACGTCATGTTCTTCGACGTGCCCAGGCACAACTGGGCCAGCGCCGGCGTGCTGTCCAGCGACAAGGCGGGCGCGCCGCCGGTGCCGTCCGCGTCCTGACGATGGGCGAGAACGTCCGCATCGTGGACGTCTGAAGGGTTTCCCCCGATTTCAGTTGCCGCCCTGGCGGCCGCCCCTGCGCCGCGCGAGCTCGGCCGCCTGCGCGCCGATCAGTGCCGCGCGCTCCTTCATGTGCGCGACCACCGAGGGCACGCGTTCGTCGGGCAGGCGCTCGGTGATGGTGGCGATCGCCAGGCCGGCGATGGTGCGGCCGTCGGCCACGCAGACCGGCACCGCCACCGCGCGCGAGCCCGGCACCACGCCGACCGGCGCGTAGGCGTAGCCCTGGGCGCGCGTGCGCACGGCACGCTCCAGCAGCTCCGCCGGATCGATGTGCAGCGCCTGCAGCCGCCGCGCGTTGCGGCGCACCACCTCGGCCGCCTCCTCGGCGGGCAGCGAGGCCAGCAGCACCAGGCCGCTCACGCCCACGCCCAGCGGGCGCCGCGCGCCGATCTCGATCGACAGCACCTTGACCGGAAAGCTGCCGGGCCGCCGGTCGATGCAGACCGAGTCGGCGCCGTTGCGGATGGTGAGGAAGGCGGTGTCGCCCAGGATCTCGCTCAGGTGGCGCAGGTGCGGTTCGGCGATGGCGCGGATCGGGAAGCGGGTCGAGCGCGCCAGGCCCAGCAGCGAGACCTCGCCGCCGATCAGGTAGCGCCGCGTGGCCGGGTCCTGCTCGACCGCGCCTTCTTCGACCAGCACGCGCAGGATGCGGTGCACCGTCGGCCGGTTGAGGCCGGTGTGGGTCACGACGTCGGTGAGCCGCACGCCGCGCTCCTGGCCGGTGGCGAGCACGCGCAGCACCGCGAGCGCGCGGCGCACGCTCTGGGCGCCGGCGGTGGCGCCTTCCTTATCTACCGCCGCTGCCGCCATCCATCACCGCCTTGGGCGTCTGCTGCATGCCGCGCAGCGTGACGATCTCGCCCAGCGTCGCGTAGTTGGGCCCGCCGATGCGGCACACCGGGTCGAGCGCGCGCGTGTCGACCTTGCCGTCGTGCAGCAGGCCGTCGCGCAGGTGGAAGGCCGTGACCTCGCCGACGATGAACTCGGCGCCGGTCTCGCCGAAGGCGATCACGCGCTCCAGCCGGCATTCCATGCTGACCGGCGCATCGGCCAGCCGCGGCACGCGCACGGTCTGGCAGGGCAGGGTGCCCAGCCCGAGCAGCTCGGTCTCGCTCACGTCGGGCGCATGCTCGGCGCTGCTCTCGTGGATCGCGACCATCTGCGAGGCGTCGCCGATGTTGACCACGAACTCGCGCAGCGCGTGGATGTTGGCGCCGGTGTCCTTGCGCTGGCCGGCCTTGCGGCCGATGTTCACGCCCAGCAGCGGCGGCTTGTTCGACACGAAGGTGAAGCAGGAGAAGGGCGCGAGGTTGACCACGCCGGCTTCCGACACGGTGGTGATCCACGCGATCGGGCGCGGCACCACGATGCCGCTCATGAGTCGGTAGGTGGCTTCGGGCGAGAGGTCGCCGGCATCGAGAAACATGGGAGGGCCTTCCGGGGTGGCTGAGCCTCGATTGTCGGGAGCGAGGGCGCGCCGCCCATCGCGCACTTCCCGAAAACGTCCATCATACGGAACAGGCCCGTGATATTGCATTGCAGCATCGGGCTGCCGATTCTTAGAGTGGGCGGGTCGCCGATCAAACCGCAGTCCACTTGCGGTGCCGGCCTCAGAGCAGGAGACCCGTCTTGAAGATTTCGACCATCGCATCCTTCGCCGTCGCCACGTGCGCCGCCCTTGCCGTGCTGCCCGCCATCGCGCAGGGCCAGTGGCCCGACAAGCCCGTGAAGCTGGTGCTGCCCTATCCGCCGGGCGGCAACGTGGACGGTGCCGCGCGCATCATCACCGAGCAGCTGCAGGCGGTGTTCAAGCAGCCCTTCATCGTCGACAACCGGCCCGGCGCGGGCGGCATGATCGCGGCCGAGCAGGTGGCCAAGTCCACGCCCGACGGCTACACCTTCTTCATGGGCGCCAACGGGCCGATCCTGTTCTCGCCCACCATCTTCAAGCGCACCAGCGCCTACGACTGGAAGAAGGACTTCCTGCCGGTGAGCTCGGTGTCGTTCACGCCGCTGGTGCTGCAGGTGCATCCGTCCACGCCCTACAAGACCGTGGCCGACCTGATCGCCGAAGGCAAGAAGGCCGGCAACGCGCTGACCATGGCCTCGCCCGGCGCCGGCACGCAGAACCACCTGGTGAGCGAGTACCTGCAGCGCGAGAGCGGCGCCCACTGGACCACCGTGCACTACAAGGGCAACGCGCCCGCCACCACCGACCTGCTGGGCGGCCAGGTGCAGTTCAACTTCGACCAGATCTCGGTGGCCAACCCCTTCATCCAGCAGGGCCGCACGCGCGCCCTGGCCGTGACCTCGCCCAAGCGGCTGCCGCAGCTGCCCGACGTGCCGACGCTGCAGGAGGCGGGCTTCAAGGACTTCAGCACCGAGACCTTCACCGGCGTGCTGGCGCCGCGCGGCACGCCGCCGGCGATCGTCGCGCGCCTGTCCGAAGCGCTGCAGAAGATCCTGGCCGACAAGGCGGTGCAGGCCAGGTTCGACACCCTGGGCTCCGAGGCCCGCGGCAGCACGCCCGAGCAGTTCACGCAGTTCCTCACCAAGGAAGACGCGCGCTGGATGCCGGTCATCAAGCAAGCCAACATCTCGGCCGAATGATGGACGCCGCCACCACCGTCCTCGGGCGCGCCGCGCCCGCCGCGCGCACCAGCGTCTACGTCGAAGGCTTCAGCCACAAGAACCCGATCCCCGCGGGCTGCCGCGTCGGCCCGCTGCTCGAGAGCGGCAGCATCCAGGGCAACGACCCCGCCACCGGCAGGCCGGCCGAGACCATCGAGGCGCAGTGCCGCTTCATGCTCGACAACGTGCGCCGCATCGTCGAGGCCGCGGGCGGTGGCACGCAGGACATCGTGAAGCTCACGGTCTGGATGAAGGACCGCAGCCAGCGCCCCGCGCTCAACGTGCCCTGGCTCGAGATGTTCCCCGATGCGCGGTCGCGGCCCGCGCGCCACGCGATCATCGCGCCCGAGCTCGACATGGGGAAGCTGATCGAGTGCAGCTTCACGGCCTGGATCGCCTGACCTCTTCCACCACTCATCGCCCACGACCCATGCCCGACTACCTTCCCTTCGACCCCCATCCGCGCGCGCCGGTGCCGCTGCCGCCCGCGCTGGCCTGCGACAGCCAGTTCCATGTGTTCGGCCCGCGCGCGCAGTACCCGGTGCGGCCCGACGCCGCCTACGAGATGCCCAGCGCCACCTGGCAGCTCGCGCAGCGGCTGCACGCCACGCTGGGCATCGAGCGCGGCGTGATCGTCCAGGCCACCACCTACGGCGCCGACCACACGGTGGTGCTGGATGCGCTCGCAGGCCTCAACGCCGGTGGCCCGCGCCGCTACATGGCCTGCGCCAATGCCGCGGTGCTGACCGAGCGCGACGACGCCTACCTCCAGAAGCTGCACGATGCCGGCGTGCGCGGCGCGCGCTTCACGCGCGGCGGCCTGGGCATCCGCTTCAGCGCGGCCGAGCAGCAACGCGCCTTCGCGCGCGTCAAGGAGCTGGGCTGGTACGTCAAGGTGCAGCCCGAGCCCACCGGCATCGCCGAGCAGCTCGCGGCCTTCGAGGCGCTCGAGGTGCCGGTGCTGCTCGACCACATGGGCCGCGCCGATCCCTCGCGCGGCGAGGCCGACCCCAGCCTGGTGCGCATGCTCGAACTGCTTCGGCGCGGCAACTTCTGGGTGATGCTGTCGCTGTCCGAGAAGCTCTCGCGCACCGGCGCTCCCTGGGACGACGTGGTGCCGCTCGCGCAGCGCCTGATCGCGGCCGCGCCCGATCGTTGCGTCTGGGGCAGCGACTGGCCGCACCCGGTGTCGGTCAAGCAGCCGCCCAACGAGGGCGCGCTGCTCGAACTGCTCTACCGCTTCGCCCCCGATGCCGCCACGCGGCAGAAGATCCTCGTCGACAACCCCGCCCGCTTCTTCGGCTTCGAGACCGCATGAAACTCATCAGCTACCTTCACGGCGGAGCCTCGCACTGGGGCTGCGTCATCGGCGACGGCGTCGTCGACCTCGGCCGCCGCCTGCCGGCCTTCGCCTCCGTCGCGGCCCTGCTCGAGGGCGGCGAGGCCGCGCTCGCGCAGGCCCGCGAGGCTGCAACCGGTGCTTCGCCCGACCATGCGCTGGCCGAGGTCCGCGTCGACCTGCCCATCGCGCGGCCGCGCCGCGTGTTCTGCATCGGCGTGAACTACGCGCACCGCAACGCCGAGTACAAGGACGGCAGCGAGCTGCCCAAGTACCCGAGCATCTTCATGCGCGTGGCCGAGTCCTTCGTGGGCCATGGCGAGCCGCTGCGGCAGCCGATCGAATCGACACAGCTGGACTACGAAGGCGAGATCGCCATCGTCATCGGCCGCCGCGCGCGCCGGGTCGAGGGCGAGGACGCGCTGGCCTGCATCGCGGGCCTGACCTGCATGAACGAGGGCACGGTCCGCGACTGGGTGCACCACGCCAAGTTCAACGTGACGCAGGGCAAGAACTGGAACGCCTCGGGCGCCATCGGCCCTTGGATCGTCACGGCCGACGAGTTCCCGCAAGGCTACGGCGCGCTGCGCGTGCAGACGCGCGTCAACGGCGAGCCGCGCCAGGACGACACGACCGCGAACCTGATGTTCGACTTCGCCTACCTCGTGGGCTACCTCTCGACCTTCACCACGCTGGAGCCGGGCGACATCATCGCCACCGGCACGCCGATCGGCGCGGGCATCCGCTTCGATCCGCCGAAGTTCCTGCAGCCCGGTGACGTGGTCGAGGTCGAGGTCAGCGGCGTGGGTGTGCTGCGCAACGTGGTCAGGGCCGAAGAGGTGGCGGCATGAGCCTGGACCGGAACACCCTCGCCCAGGCGGCCGAACGCCTGGAGGAAGCCGAGCGCACGCGTGTCGCCTGCCGCCAGTTCTCGCTCGACCACCCGGACATGACGATCGACGATGCCTACGCGATCCAGCATGCCTGGATGCAGCTCAAGCTGCGCAAGGGCCGCACGGTCAAGGGCCACAAGATCGGCCTGACCTCCAAGGCCATGCAGCGCGCGGTGAACATCGGCGAGCCCGACTACGGCACGCTGCTCGACGACATGTTCTACCGCGACGGCGCGGTCATTCCGTCGGAGCGCTTCCTGCAACTGAAGATCGAGGCCGAGCTGGCCTTTGTGCTGGCGCGGCCGTTGTCGGGCCCCGACTGCACGCTGTTCGACGTGCTCGACGCCACCGCCTACGTCACGCCCGCGCTGGAGATCCTCGACGCCCGCATCCAGCGTGTCGACCCCGAGACGAAGCGCATGCGCAACGTGTTCGACACCATCTCCGACAACGCGGCCAACGCCGCGCTGGTGCTGGGCGGCCGGCCCTTCAAGCCGGCGCTGGTCGATGCCGACATGCGTCGCATCGGCGCCATCGTGAGCCGCAACGGCGAGGTCGAGGAGACCGGCCTTGCGGCGGGCGTGCTCAACCACCCGGGCTACGGCGTGGCGTGGCTGGCCAACCGGCTGCACCGCTTCGGCGTCACGTTGCAACCGGGGCAGGTGATCCTCGCGGGCTCCTTCATCCGGCCGATCGAGGTCGGCAAGGGCGACACCGTGGTGGCGGACTTCGGCGAGTTCGGCACGGTGTCCTGCCACTTCGGCTGAACCGGCCTCAGGCGTACAGCGGCTCCTCGTCCATCGACTCGCACTGGTCCTGCAGCATCTGGATCTGCCCCTTCCAGTAGTCGCTGGTGCCGAACCACGGGAAGTTGATCGGGAAGATCGGGTCTTCCCAGCGCCGCGCGAGCCAGGCGCTGTAGTGGATCAGCCGCAAGGTGCGCAGCGGCTCGATCAGCGCGAGCTCGCGGCGGTCGAAGGAGCGGAACTGCTCGTAGCCGTCGAGCAGGCCGCTCAGCTGGCCGGTGCGCTGCGCGCGGTCGCCCGACAGCAGCATCCACAGGTCCTGCACCGCGAAGCCGCTGCGCGCGTCGTCGAGGTCGACGAAGTGCGGGCCGCCGTTCGGGCGGTCGGTCGGGGTCCAGAGGATGTTGCCCGGGTGCACGTCGCCGTGCAGCCGCAGCTTGCGCAGCTGGGCGTCGGTCGAGGTGGGCGAGAGGGCGGTGGCGGCGATGCGGTCGAGCGCGGCGTTGCAGGCGGTTTCCCAGGCGCGCTGCACGTCGAGCGGCACCTTGTCGTGGCCCAGCAGCCAGTCGCGCGAGGCGGTGCCGAAGGTCTGCAGGTCGAGCGCCGGACGCGCGACGAAGGGCCGGGCCGCGCCGATGGTGTGGATGCGCGCCAGGAAGCGGCCCACCCATTCGAGCACCTCGAAGTCGTCGAGCTCGGGAGAGCGGCCGCCGCGGTAGGGGCTCACGCTGAAGGCGAAGCCGTCGTGGTGGTGCAAGGTTCGGCCGTGCACCTCGAGCGGTGGCACGGCCGGCACGTCGGCCGCGGCGAGTTCGAGCGCGAAGGCGTGTTCCTCGAGGATCTCGGCCGTGGTCCAGCGTTCGGGCCGGTAGAACTTGACGACCACCGACGCGTGGTCGGCCGGCTGGTCGAGGAACACCTGGTAGACGCGGTTTTCGTAGGAGTTGAGGGCGGTCAGCCGCCCGTCGCCGTGCAGGTCGAGCGTGGCCAGCGCGTCGAGCACCACGTCGGGCGTGAGGCTCTCGTAGGGATGGGTATTGGCGGGCGCACTGGAAGAGGTCATGCGGCCATTGTCGCCACACCGACCCCCGGGGCCGTTACAGACCTTCCGGTCGCGTCTGAAGCGAAAGGATATGACCGACGCGCGGGTCGCCCTGGCCCGCCAGCACCTGCGCGTAGGCGGCCTGCACCGCCTCGCCGCCCTCGTGGTGTTCGGCGCGCAGCCAGGGCTGGCGCGGGTCGGCCACGGTGGCGAGGAAGTCGTGCCAGGCGGCCACCATGCGCCGGCCGAATGCGTCGGCGCCCCATTCGGCGCTGCGCTTCTGGATCTGCGCGGGCGCGAAGAACAGCGTGGCGCGCGGGCCGGGCAGGTCCTTGCCCGCGCCCTTGGCCGAGAGCTGCGCCACATGGGTGCCGCCGATCGAGCTGCTGTAGCGCAGATCGGTGAAGCGCGTGTGGATGGCCGTGCGCAGCGCGCCGTTGCCGGCGAAGTCGATGTAGACGCAGGGCGTGTCGGCCGCGATGGCATCGAGCGCATCGTAGGTCACGACGCGGTGGTAGCAGCCCAGGCTCTCGCAGAAAGCCACGTTGGCGGCCGAGGTGAGGCCGACCACCTCGATGCCCTGGCGCTGGTGCAATTGGAAGGCCGTGCCGTAGGCGGTCTTGCTCGAGGCGCTGGACAGCAGCAGGGTGCGGGCGCCGAAGAAGTCGTTGTCGGCCATGAAGTCGTCGATCAGCCACGAGGTGATGAACAGCGGCCGCAGCAGCGACTGCAGGTCCTCGGTGTCCGCGGTGTAGAGCGGATCGGTATCGCAGCGGAAGTACTGGTTGTAGACGGCCGGCAGCTCGGCGCGGTGCGGCGCCGCGTCGGTGAAACGCGCGGGTGAAAGCCGGTCGGGGCTCAGCACCGTGCCCGACGCCATCGGCCAGTAGCCGTAGAGCCGCTCGCCCACCGCCACGCCGGGATGCAGCGACTGCACCACGCGCGCGAAGCCCCACACCGGGATGTGGCCCCAGCCCTCTTCATCGGCCGGGAAGAACTGCCAGTAGCGCATCGCGTCGCCGAAGGCGGCGTAGGTGATGTTGTTGGAGGTCAGCGCGAAGCGGTCGATGCGAACGCGCACCTGGCCGTCGGCCAGGGGTGGGTCGGCGGCGGTCTGCAGGCGCGTGGTGGCGAGCTGGTCCTTGCGGACCTGGAAACGGGTGGTGGTATGCATGGGGCGGTCTCCACGGGGCGTGAATGGGGGGGCCGGCAGCCACCTTAGCCGCGCCGGATGAAAACGGCCATCGCGCCCGGTGTCGGGTCGTCACGCGCGAGACAAGCGTCGCCATGAAAAAAGCGCCCCGGCTCGTGGCCGGGGCGCCTGGTCGTGCTGCGGGGACGCGGGATCAGGCGATCGTCAGCGTCACGTCGATGTTGCCGCGGGTGGCGTTCGAGTACGGGCAGACCTGGTGGGCGGTGTCGACCAGCTTCTGCTTCGTTTCGGCGTCCAGGCCGGGCAGCGTGATGGCGAGCTGCACGGCGATGCCGTAGGCCGCGCCGCCATTCGTCGGGCCGAGCGAGACCTTGGAGTCGATCGCGACGTCTTCCGGCACCTTGACGCCGATCTTCGGGCCCACGGCCTTCATCGCGCCGATGAAGCAGGCGGCATAGCCGACCGCGAACAGCTGCTCGGGGTTGGTGCCCGGCTTGCCCGAACCGGGCGAGCTCAGCTGCACGTCGATCGCGCCGTCGCTGCTCTTGCCTGCGCCGTCGCGGCCGCCGGTGGTGTGGGCTTCGGCGGTGTAGAGAACCTTGTCGAGTTTCGTGGTCATGGTCGTTCCTTGAAGAGGAGGTGGGAAAAATGCTTCCGAAAGAAGAAGCGGTGGGATGGAAACAGGTGGGTGGCTAGGCGGCCTTGATGCGGTCGCGCAGGGTCTGGATCTGCTGCGTCAGCGCGACGAGTTCGGGCACCGAGCACTGGGCCGCGGCCATCAGGCAGGCCGGCACATCGGCGGCGCGCGCCTTGAGCCGGCGGCCGGCGGCGGTGAGCGTGATGCGCACGCGGCGCTCGTCGGCCGCGTCGCGCATCCGCGTCAGGTAGCCGTTGGCCTCGAGGCGCTTGAGCAGCGGCGTGAGCGTGCCCGAATCGAGCGACAGGCGTTCGCCGAGCTCGGACACCATCTCGCCGTCGCGCTCCCACAGCGCGAGCATCACCAGGTACTGCGGGTAGGTGAGCTGGAGCTTCTCGAGCATCGGCTTGTAGAGCCGCGTCATGGCCAGCGAGGTGGAGTACACGGCGAAGCACAGCTGGTTGTCCAGCTTGAGCATGTCGTCGAGGGTGGGGGCGGAGCGCATGGTCTGAACTGTAGCGAACAATTGAATTGTGCGCAAAGTAATTGCCGGGATGCCGTCAGGGTCGAAGCGACGGCGTCATGGCGCCGTCATGCAAGGCGTGCAGCGCCGGCCGGCTCCGGACGGCGCCGCAGGCGCGATCAGTTGTCCATCAATGCCTTGGCCACCGCGTGGAAGGCCGGCAGCGTCAGCGGGTCGTTGCCGGCGTTGGCGGCGATCGGGTGCGCGGCGTAGCGCACGATCACCATCTCGGCCTTCGGGTCGACGTAGATGCTCTGGCCGTGGATGCCGCGCGCCATGTAGGCCTGGTGTTCGTTGTGCGTGATCCACCACATGTCGCGGTACGACCAGCCCGGCAGCAGCGCATAGCCGGCCTTGGCGAAGTCGGCCTTGCTCGCGCCGCGCGTGATGTCGGCCACCGCGGCCGCGGGAATCACCTGCTGCCCGTTGGCCCGGCCGCCGTTGCGCATCGTCTCGCCGAAGCGGGCCAGGTCGCGCAGCGTGGTGTTGAGCCCGCCGCCGCCCGACTCGGTGCCGATGCGGTCGACCATGAAATAGGCGTCCTGCTCGGCGCCGATGCGGCGCCAGATCTTCTCGCTCATCAGCTCGGCCAGCGACTGGTTCGATGCGCGCCGCAGGATCCAGGCCAGCACCTCGGCGTTGACCGTCTTGTAGGCGAAGGCTTCGCCGTGCGCGCCTTCCTTCTGCAGCGTCTTGAGGAAGTCGTAGAAGGTCCTGGGCCCGGCATAGCCCGGTGCCTGCGCGAGCATGCCGCCGGCGCGTGCGTAGTCCCAGATCTCGGCCTTGGGGTCGGCGTAGTTCTCCGAATACTTCACGCCGATGGTCATGTCCATCACCTGGCGCACGGTGGCGTCGCCGTAGGCGCTGTCCTTGAGTTCGGGCAGGTACTTCGTGACCGGCGCGCCGGGGTCGAGCCGGCCCTCGGCCGCCAGGATCGCGGCCAGCGTGCCGACGAAGGACTTGGTGACCGACATCGCGAGGTGCGGCCGCTCGGGCGTGAGCGCGCCGAAGTACTTCTCGTAGACCACCTGGCCGCGGTGCAGCACCAGGATGCCGTCGGTGTAGGTGCGCGCCACCATCTGGCCGAAGTTCATCGTCTCGCCGCCGATCGCCTGGAAGCGGATGCCGTCGAGGTCGCGCGGCGCCGCGGGCAGGGCCGATGCCGCGCCGCCGCCGCGCCACACGTTGGCCGTCGGCACGGTCTCGCGCACATGCGAGAAGGTCCAGCGGTTGCGCGGGAACACACCGCCGGTGCCGGCGTCGAAGACGATCAGCTTGTCGGGCGGCGGCGGGAAGCCCTGCATCCAGCCCAGGGCCTCGACCGAGGTGGCCGCGGGGTCGGGCAGCGTGGGCGGCGGCGTCTGGGCACTGGCGATGTTCATCGCGAACAGTGTGCCAGCGGCCAGCGATGCCGCGCGGCGCAGGAGGGATTGGACAGGCATGGGTGGGTCTCCTCTGTTGAAAAACCTGCGGGTGGGGCGCGCGGTGCGGATGCCGTCGCCCGTGTGTCTCAACGGCCGGTGAAGCGGGCCGGCCGGCGCTCGATGAAGGCGCGCACGCCCTCGGCCGCGTCCTCGCTGCTGGCGAGGCGCTTCTGCGTGTCGATGAACTCGGCCACCGCGGCCATCGGCCCCTGCTCGACGGCCTTGAGCACGTTGAGCCGGGTGGCGATCACCGCTTGCGGCGCCTGGGCCGCGATCCGTTGCGCGATGCGCAGGGCCTCGCCCAGCTCCTCGCCGGCCGGCAGCACACGCTGCACGAAGTTGAGCCGCAGCGCCTCGGCACTGCCGAACTCGTCGGCCGTGAGCAGGTGCAGCATCGCGTTGCCCAGGCCCGCGCGCTCGGCCATGCGCAGCGTCGCGCCGCCCGTGGCCATGATGCCGCGCTGCACCTCCAGCTGCGAGAAGCGGCAGTTGTCGGCCGCGACCACGATGTCGGCGCCCAGCATGAGCTCGATGCCGACCGTGAAGCAGATGCCCTTGACCGCCACCACCATCGGCTTGGTGCGCCGGCGATAACCCTCGAGCCCGAAGTCGTGCGGCTCGACCAGGCCCTTGGGCACCACCTTCTCGCCGCGCTGCATGAATTCGGAAAAGGCCGGCAGGTCGAGCCCGGCCGTGAAGTGATCGCCGAAGGCATGCAGCACGCCGACCCGCAGCGAGGGGTCGTCGTCGAGCCGGGTGTAGGCCTCGGCCAGCTCGCGGAACATGCGCGGCGTCCAGCCGTTGCGCTTGGCCGGGCGGTTGATGCCGATCAGGAGCACATGGTCGAGCACCTGCGTGTCGATGCATCCCTCGGGCGGCGGGGTGGTGCCGGTGGCGATCATTCTTTGGTCTCCTGTCTTTTTGTTCTTCCTGCGCGCTATCTTCTCTCATCGCGGAACACCGCGGAACCGGCTTTGCCGGGCCGCTGGTGTGGCCCCCTGGAAGGGGGAAGGGCGCCGCCACACGAAGTGGGCCAGCCCCTCGGGGGTCAGTAGGTGTACACGCCTTGGCCGGTCTTGCGGCCGAGTTGGCCGGCCGCGACCATTTCCTTCAGCAGCGGGCAGGGGCGGTACTTCGAATCGCCGTACTCCTCGAGGTAGACCTCCATCACGGCCAGGCACACGTCCAGGCCGATCATGTCGGCGAGGGCCAGCGGGCCGATGGGCTGGTTGGTGCCCAGCTTCATGCCGGCGTCGATGTCCTCGGCGGTCGCGATGCCTTCGGACAGCACGAAGAAGGCCTCGTTGATCATCGGCACCAGGATGCGGTTGACCACGAAGCCCGGCGCGTTCTTCACCGTGATGGGCGACTTGCCCAGGCGCACCGCCAGTTCCTTGACCGCGTCGTGCGTGGCGTCGCTGGTGAGGTAGCCGCGGATCAGTTCGACCAGCGCCATCATCGGCACCGGGTTGAAGAAGTGCATGCCGATGAAGCGGTCGGCGCGCGAGGTGGCGGCCGCCAGCTTGGTGATCGAGATCGACGAGGTGTTGGTCGCGATGATCACTTCGGGCGCCAGCAGCGCATCGACCTGGCCCAGGATCTTGAGCTTGAGCGCGTGGTTCTCGGTGGCGGCCTCGATCACCAGCTGCGCGCCCTTGAGGTCCTCGTAGTTCGTCGAGCCCTGGATCAGCGCCAGCGCGGCCGCCTTCTGCTCGGCCGTGAGCTTGTCCTTCTTGATCAGCCGGTCGAGGCTGCCGCCCACGGTGGCCAGGCCCTTGTCGACCGCGGCCTGCGAGATGTCGACCATCACGACCTTGACGCCCGCGACCGCGCACGCCTGCGCGATGCCGTTGCCCATGGTTCCGGCGCCGATGATGCCGACGGTTTGAATGCTCATGCCAAATGCTCCTGAGGAAATGAAAAAAGAGGGGTGCGCGGCGAAGGCGCGCAGAAGGACATTGTGGCGCAGCGCCGGTGCATTAAAGTGCCCGCTTTCCCCTTCGAGACACTTCGCCATGACCACCCTCGGCACCCCCCTGTCCCCCACCGCCACCCGCGTGATGCTGCTCGGCTCCGGCGAGCTCGGCAAGGAGGTGCTGATCGCGCTGCAGCGCCTGGGCGTCGAGACCATCGCGGTCGACCGCTACGAGAACGCGCCGGGCCAGCAGGTGGCCCACCACGCGCGCACCATCACCATGAGCGATCCGGCCCAGCTCAAGGCGCTGATCGAGGCCGAGCGCCCGCAGCTGGTGGTGCCCGAGATCGAGGCCATCGCCACGCCGATGCTGCAGGAGCTCGAGGCCGCGGGCGTGGTGCGCGTGATCCCCACCGCGCGCGCCGCGCGCCTCACAATGGACCGCGAAGGCATCCGCCGCCTCGCAGCCGAGACGCTGGGCGTGCCCACCAGCCCCTACAAGTTCTGCGATTCGCTGGCCGAGCTGCAGGCCGCCATCGACGCCGGCATCGGCTACCCCTGCATCGTGAAGCCCGTGATGAGCAGCTCCGGCAAGGGCCAGAGCAAGATCGACGGCCCGGCCGATGTGCAGAAGGCCTGGGACTACGCGATGGCCGGCGGCCGCGTGAGCCACGGCCGCGTGATCGTCGAGGGCTTCATCGACTTCGACTACGAGATCACGCTGCTGACCGTGCGCGCGCCCGACGCCCAGGCCGCAGTGCAGACGCACTTCTGCGAGCCCATCGGCCATGTGCAGGTGGGCGGCGACTATGTCGAGAGCTGGCAGCCGCACCCGATGTCGCCGGTGGCGCTCAAGAAGGCACAGCAGATCGCGCGCGCCGTGACCGACGACCTGGGCGGCCAGGGCCTGTTCGGCGTCGAGATCTTCGTCAAGGGCGAGGAGGTCTGGTTCAGCGAGGTCAGCCCGCGCCCGCACGACACCGGCATGGTGACCATGGCCACCCAGTGGCAGAACGAGTTCGAGCTGCATGCCCGCGCGATCCTGGGCCTGCCGGTCGACACCACGCTCAAGAGCGCGGGCGCCAGCGCGGTGATCTACGGCGGCGTCGACGCCACCGGCATCGTGTTCGACGGCGTGGCCGATGCGCTGTCGGTGCATGGCGTCGACATCCGCCTGTTCGGCAAGCCCGAGAGCTTCGTCAAGCGCCGCATGGGCGTGGCGCTGGCGCATGCGGCCGATGTCGACACCGCGCGCGCCAACGCCAAGGAAGCCGCTTCGCGCGTGAAACCGCGCCAGGCCTGAACCCTGTCCCCTCCACTCGCGGAAGAGAGCGACCCATGCTGCATCCCCAGGCCCGTGCCCTGCTCGATCTGATGAAGGAACGCGGCGTGCCGCCCACGCACACGCTCTCGCCGGCCGAGGCCCGCGCCACCTACCGCGAGCGCCGCACCTTCACCCAGCCCGATGCGCCCGAGGTGGCCGAGGTGCGCGATCTGCAGGCCGAGGGCATTCCGTTGCGGCTCTACCGCCCGCTGGGCGCGAAGGCCGATGCAGTGCTGCCCGCGCTGGTGTACTTCCACGGCGGCGGCTGGGTCATCGGCGACCTCGACACGCACGATGTGCTGTGCCGCGGCCTGGCCAACGGCGCGGGCTGCGCCGTGGTCGCGGTCGACTACCGCATGGGGCCCGAGCATCGCTTCCCCGCGGCCGTCGACGATGCGCTGGCCGCCACGCGCTGGGTCCATGCCCACGCCGCCTCGCTGGGCCTCGATGCGCAGCGGCTCGCGGTGGGCGGCGACAGCGCGGGCGGCAACCTCGCGGCCGTGGTCGCGATCGCGGCGCGCGATGCGGGCGACCTGCCGATCGCCTTCCAGCTGCTGATCTACCCGGCCACCGACATGCGGCGCGGTCAGCCCTCGCACAGCACCAACGGCGAGGGCTACCTGCTCACGCGCGACACGCTGGCCTATTTCCACGACCACTACATCGACGACGCGCGGCACGACCTCGACCGGCGCGCCTCGCCGCTGCTGCACCCCGACCTGTCGAGGCTGCCGCCCGCGCTGGTGCTCACCGCCGGCTACGACCCGCTGCGCGACGAAGGGCTGGACTACGCGAACGCGCTGGCCGCGGCCGGCAACCGCAGCAGCCATGTCTGCTTCGAGCGCCAGATCCACGGTTTCCTGCCCATGGGCCGGGTGCTCGACGAAGCGAACACCGCGCTCGCGCTGTGCGCGGCCGAACTGCGGCGCGCCTTGCAGGCCTGATTGCTAGCTGCCGGCCTTGGCGCGCCGGCCCTTCGCGGCCGGGCGCAGCCCGTGGATCACATGGTCCGCGAAGGCCGCGGCGATCGCGTCGCCGCGGGTCTCGCCCTTCTCGGTGAACCAGCGGTTGATGTTGTTGATCGCGCCCATGAAGAAGAACACCGCGAGCTTGGGGTCGCAGGGCGCGATCGCGCCTTCGTCGATGCAGCGCGTGACCAGCGCGCGCAGCTGCGTGTCGACCACGCGGCGGCGCTGCTGGATCAGCGCGTGGTGCTGCGCGGTCATCGAGTAGTACTCGGTCAGCACCACGCAGGTGCCGAGCTCGCTGGTCATCTTGCGGATGTAGCGCTCGACGAAGTCGCGCAGCGCCTCGAGCGCCGCGGGCTGCCCGGCTTCGGCTTCGGCCAGCGCCTCCTCGGCCATGCCGATGGCCAGCCGATGGCACTCGTAGAGGATCTCGTGCTTGTTCTTGACGTAGCGGTAGAGCGCGGGCTTGGTCACGGCCAGCGCGTTCGCGATGTCGTCCAGCGTGGTGTTGTGGAAGCCCTTGACGCCGAAGGTGCGGCCGGCGGCGGCGATCAGCGCGCGCTTGCGGATCTCGCGCGGGTCGGGCGTGCCGGCCAGCGCATTGTTCCAGCGTGGCGGCTTCGGCGGGGTTTTGACTTTGGACGTGGGAGCCATGGATGCAGGGGATTGTGGGCCAAGCGCGCAGCGGGTCTGCCCGCTTGACGCCTCGCCTTGTCGTTCCTATATTAACGACAAGTTACTGCCGAGTAACTTTCATTGACCGCAAAGAACCGAGCGGGCACGGGCTTCCCGCGCACCGACTTCCTCCGGAGACAAACACCATGGCATTCCTTCGTTCCCTGGGCCGCTCGCTGTGCGTGGGCGCCGCGCTCCTTCCCTGGGCGCTGGCCGCGACGGCGCAGGCGCAACCGACGCTCAAGATCGCCCACATCGACACCTTCTCGGGCCCCACGGCCTCGACCGGCGTCACCGTGGCCAAGACGCTGCTCTATGCGGTCGACCTGATCAACGAGCGCGGCGGCGTGCTGGGCCGCAAGCTCGAGGTGGTGCCGCTGGACAACGCGGGCGATCCGGCCAAGGCGATTTCGATGCTCAACAGCACCATCGACCAGAAGATCAGCTTCATGGTGCAGGCCGGCAACTCGGGCATCGCGGGCGCGTTGCAGGGCGCGATCGAGAAGCACAACGCGCGCAATCCCGACGCGCGGGTGCTCTACCTCAACTACGGCTCGGCGCTGC
The DNA here is from genome assembly GCF_030317215.1 of Variovorax sp. J2P1-31. NCBI lineage: Bacteria > Pseudomonadati > Pseudomonadota > Betaproteobacteria > Burkholderiales > Comamonadaceae > Variovorax > Variovorax sp. J2P1-31. The sequence continues at coordinate 834,714 of NZ_JASZYA010000003.1, read as the reverse complement.
CCGAGCTGACCGGCGAGAAGTGCAGCTTCTGGATGTTCCGCTTCGAGGCCCACCAGCTGATGAAGATGTACGCCATCGCCGACTACGTGAAGCAGAACCCGCAGATCAAGAAGATCTACCTGATCAACCAGGACTACGCCTTCGGCCGCCAGGTCAGCGCCGACGCGCGCGCCATCATCGGCAAGGCACGGCCCGACGTGCAGTTCGTCGGCGACGACTTCCATCCCTTCGGCAAGGTCAAGGACTTCTCGCCCTACGTGCTGAAAATCAAGCAGTCGGGCGCCGACACGGTGCTCACCGGCAACTGGGGCAACGACCTCTCGCTGCTGGTGCGCGCGAGCAAGGAGTCGGGCTCGAACGCGCGCTACGTGACCTACTACGGCGGCCTGTTCGGCGTGCCCACCTCGATCGGTGCCGCGGGGGAAGACACGGTGTTCCAGATCTCGTCGTGGCACCCCAACGTGCCGGTCGAGGACAAGCAGCCGGCCCTCGAGAAATACCAGCGCGACTTCAAGGCCAAGTACGGCGAGGACCTCTACTACACCTCGATCCTGGTGCAGATGGACATGCTGGCGCGCGCCATCCAGAAGGTGGGCAACACCACCGACCTGGTGAAGATCGCGCAGGCCCTGGAAGGCATGGAGTACGACTCGCCCTTCGGCAAGATCCAGATGCGCAAGGAAGACCACCAGGCCACGCATCCGCTCTACATCAACCAGTTGGTGAAGGGCGTCAAGTACGACGCCGAGGGCCTGGGCATGGGGTGGAAGACGGTGGCGAAGGTGCCGGGGCCCGTGACGGAACTCCCCGTGAACTGCCAGATGAACCGACCGGGCGTATGACCCACCCCCGTAGCGCCTGCGGCGCCTCCCCCTCCAGGGGGCGACACCGGCGGCCTGGCAGAGCCAGTTCCGCGGTGTCCCTGGACGGTGACCTTGACGGTTTCATGCGTCGTGCTTCGTGCGACGGTGCGAGGGAGGCCTGAGATGCCCGTGCAAGACATCCGTTCGACGATCGAAGGCAAGGTGGCGGTGGTCACCGGCGGTGCCTCGGGCCTGGGCGCGGCCACCGCGCAGGCGCTGCGGGCCGCGGGTGCGCGGGTCGTGCTGATCGACCGCGATGCGGCGGCGGTCGAAGCGGCGGCGTCACGCCTCGGCGCCACCGGCTTCGCGGCCGACGTGGCCGATGCCGAGGGCATCGAGGCCGTGTTCGCGCAGGTCGAGGCGCGCCTCGGCCGCACCGCGCTGCTGGTCAATTGCGCGGGCATCGCCGATCCCGGCAGCGTGGTGCGCCGCGGCGTCGCCATGCCGCTGGCGGCCTTCCGCCGCGTGGTCGAGATCAACCTGCTGGGCGCGATCAACTGCATCCGCTGCGCGGTGCCGCAGATGATCGAAGACCGCGCCGGCGACGCCGAGGCCGGCGTGATCGTCAACACCGCTTCGATCGCGGCCTTCGACGGCCAGATGGGGCAGGCGGCCTATGCGGCCTCGAAGGGCGGCGTGGCCGGCATGGTGCTGCCGCTGGCGCGCGAGCTGGGCGAACACGGCATCCGCGTGATGGGCATCGCGCCCGGCGTGTTCGAGACGCCGATGACGCTCAACCTCGCGCCCAGGTCGCGCGAAGTGGTGTTCGCGGCCGTGCCGCCGTTCCCCAAGCGGCCGGGTCAGGCCGACGAATTCGCGGCGCTGGTGCTGGCCATCGTCGCCAACCCGATGCTCAACGGCGAGGTGATCCGCCTCGACGGCGGGCTGCGCATGCCGGCCCGCGTCTGACGCGGGCGCTTCGACAAAGAAAAAGGACGCGATGCAGATCGACCAAACAGTGGCCGTCGTCACCGGCGCGGCCTCGGGCCTGGGCCGGGCCACGGTGCAGCGGCTGGCGGCGCAGGGCGCGCGCGTGGCCGCGATCGACCTGGCCGGCGCGCCGCTCGACGCGCTGGCGCAGGCCATGCCGCAGGTGCTCGCGATCGGCGGCGACGTGTGCTCCGACGCCGGCATGGAAGCGGCCTTCGCGCAGGTGCGCGACGCTCTTGGCACGCCGCGCATCCTGGTCAATTGTGCGGGCGTGCTCGGCCCCGCGCGCGTGTTCCGCACCGACAAGGCCACGGGCAGGGTCATGCCGCGCGAACTCGACGTGTTCCGGCGCGTGATCGAGGTCAACCTGGTGGGCACCTTCAACACCATCCGCCTGTTCGCCGAAGGGCTCGGCGGCGACGATGCGGCCGATGGCGAGGACCGCGGCGTGATCGTCAACACCGCTTCGGTGGCCGCCTACGAGGCGCTCTCGGCGCAGACGGCCTACGGCGCCTCGAAGGCCGGCGTGGCCAGCATGACCTTGCCGCTGGCGCGCGAACTCGCGCGCTTCGGCATCCGCGTGATGGCGATCGCGCCCGGCACCTTCGAGACCGGCATGTACGAGGTGGTGCCCACCCACACCCGCCGCACGCTGATCGACGATGTGCCCTTTCCGCCGCGGCCCGGCCGGCCCGATGAGTTCGCGCACATGGTGCAGGCGCTGATCGAGAACGGGATGATGAACGGCTCGGTGCTGCGCATCGATGGCGCGGTGCGCATGCGCGAACCCACGGCGCCGCGCGAAGCGAGGCCGCAGCCATGAGCGACGCACTGCGCCTGGAGGCGCTCTACGGCGACCGGCTCGTGCCCTGCTATGCCGAGCGGCCGCGCAACCTCGACGCGATGCTGCGCGCTGCGGTGGCGGCGCGCGGCGAGGCGCCCGCGATCGAGGATGGCCACACCACGATCAGCTACCGCCAGCTCGACCGCCTGGCCGACCGCGTCGCCAGCGGCCTGGTCGCGCACCAGGTCAAGGCCGGCGACCGCGTGGCGCTGTTCGTGGGCAACCGCGCCGAATTCGTGGTGCTGCTGGCCGGCCTCTGGCGCCTCGGCGCGATCGCGGTGCCCATCGGCGTGCGGCAGAGCGCGCCCGAACTCGCCTACATGCTCAACCAGTGCGGCGCGTCGGCGCTGGTGTTCGATGCCGCGCTGGCCGACCGGCTGCCGCCGCGCGAAGAGATCACGGGCGTGCACTGCCGGGTGTGCATCGAGGAAGCCGGTCACCCCTCGGATGGGCTGACGTACACCGGACTGCTGGCCGGCGGCAACGACGCACCGGTGGCGGCCGACTTCGCCGACACGCAGCCCGCCTGCATCATGTACACCTCGGGCACCACCGGCCATCCCAAGGGTGCGGTGCTGTCGCACCTGGGCTTCTTCCACACCGCGCGCCACTACGTGCGGCGCTTCGGCTACACGGCCGACGACCGCTTGCTGCTGACCATCCCGGGCTCGCACATCTCCGGGCTGCTGGCGGTGGTCGTGGTCGCGCTGCAGGTGGGCGGCTGCCTGGTGCTGCAGCGCCAGTTCAACGCCGGCGAGACGCTGGCGCTGATCGAGGCGCGCCGCGTGAGCGCCGCGGTGATGGTGCCGGCCATGTACAACCTGTGCCTCTTGCATCCGGAACTGCCGCAGCGCGATCTCTCGTGCTGGCGCATCGGCCATTTCGGCGGCGCCGCGATGCCCGAGGTCACGATCGCGCGGCTGGCCGAGGCGCTGCCCGGCCTGGCGCTCTACAACGGCTTCGGCGCCACCGAGACGACCTCGGCCGTCACGCTCACCGAGCGCGGCGATGCGGCGCGCCACCCCGACACCGTAGGCACGGTCGTGCCCTGCGTCGACATCCGCGTGCTCGATGCCGAGGGGCGCGAGGTGGCGGTCGGCGCATCGGGCGAGCTGTGGATCCGCAGCCCCGGCAACGCCATCGGCTACTGGGCCAACGCCGAGGCCACGCGCGCGTCCTTCGTGGCCGGCTACTGGCGCTCGGGCGACATCGGCAGCGTCGACGCCGAGGGCTTCGTGCGCGTGTTCGACCGTCTCAAGGACATGATCAACCGCGGCGGCTTCAAGGTCTACTGCGTGGAGCTGGAGAACGTGATCCAGCGCCATCCCGGCGTGATCGAGGTGGCGGCGGTCGCGAGCCCGTGCCCGGTGCTGGGCGAGCGCACCCATGTGTTCGTGCACGCCACCGAGGCCATCGACACCGAGGCGGTGCGCGCGCTGTGCCGCCGCATGCTGGCCGACTACAAGACGCCCGACTTCGTCACGGTCAGCGCCACGCCGCTGCCACGCAACCTCAACGGCAAGCTGGTCAAGGCACCGCTGCGCGCGCAGGCGCGCGAGGCGGCCGTGCAACGCCACGCCACCCCTTCCTCAGAAAGAAGCGCATGACATCCTCCCCCGTCTACATCCTCGGCGGCCACCAGACCGACTTCGCGCGCAACGCCGCGCGCGCCGGCGACGGCCTGTTCGAACTCATGCGCGAAGCGGTGCAGGGCGCGCTGGCCGATGCGCGGCTCGAGGCGCGTGACATCGAGGCCGGCCACGTCGGCAATTTCGTGGGCGAGCTGTTCACCGGCCAGGGCCAGCTGGGCGGCATGCTCGCGGCCATCGACCCGGGCTTCGACGGCACGCCCGCGGGCCGGCACGAAGCGGCCTGCGCCTCGGGCAGCATCGCGCTGCTGGCCGCGAGCGCCGAGATCGAATGCGGCCGCTACGACTGCGTGCTGGTCACCGGCGTGGAGCTCGAGCGCAACGTGCCCGGCGCGGTGGCGGCACAGCACCTGGGCGCGGCCACCTGGGTCGGCCAGGAAGGCAAGGGCGCGACCTACGTCTGGCCGCACATGTTCCATCTCGTGGGGCAGGAATACGAGCGGCGCTTCGGCCTGAAGTACGAACACCTGGCGCGCATCGCCGAGATCAACATCGGCAACGCGCGCCGCAACCCCCTGGCGCAGACGCGCGACTGGCGGTACACCGATGCCAGCTTCACCGCCGACGACGAAGCCAACCCGGTGATCGAAGGCATGATCCGGCGCCAGGATTGCGGCCAGGTGACCGACGGCGCCGCGGCCGTGGTCCTCGCCTCGCCGCGCTTCGCGCAAGCCTGGGCCGCGCGCCACGGGCTGTCGCTCGATGCCGTGCCGCGCATCGCGGGCTGGGGCCACCGCACCGCGCACCTGCAACTCGCGCCCAAGCTGCAGGCCAGCGCGGGCCAGCCCTATGTGTTCCCGCATGTGCGCGAGGCGATCCAGGGCGCGTTCCGGCGCGCGGGCGTGGCCGACGTCTTCGCGCTCGACGGCATCGAGACGCACGACTGCTTCACCACCACCGAGTACATGGCCATCGACCACTTCGGCCTCACCGCGCCGGGCCAGAGCTGGCGCGCGATCGAGGACGGCACCATCGCCCACGGCGGCCGCCTGCCCATCAACCCCAGCGGCGGCCTGATCGGCCTGGGCCACCCGGTCGGCGCCACCGGCGTGCGCATGGTCCTCGACGCCGCCCGCCAGGTCACCGGCCGCGCCGGCGCCTGCCAGGTCGAAGGCGCCCGCCGCTTCGCCACCCTCAACATCGGCGGCAGCGCCACCACGGTCGTGAGCTTCGTCGTCGAAGCGAGCTGAACGCAAACAAACCACCCCGCCCCAAAGCAGAAAGCCGCCCGAGAGGGCGGCTTTCTTGTTCGTGGGACACCGCGGAACCGGCTTTGCCGGGCCGCTGGTGTCGCCCCCGGAAGGGGGAGGGGCGAAGCGACACGCAGTGCGCGAGCCCTTGGGGGAGAGCCAAGTACTACCGCGGAACCGGCTTTGCCGGGCCGCCGGTGTCGCCCCCCGGAAGGGGGGAGGGCGAAGCGACACGCAGTGCGCGAGCCCCCGGGGGGAGAGTCAATCCTCTACGAAGGCTTCCTCGCGTTTTGCCTTGATCGACGGCAGCAGCACGATGCCCAGCAGCAGCACCGCGGCGACCAGCAGGCCGGCCGACAGCGGCCGCGTGACGAACACGCTCCAGGTGCCGCGCGACAGCAGCAGCGCACGGCGCAGGTTCTCTTCCATCATCGGGCCCAGGATGAAGCCCAGCAGCAGCGGCGCGGGTTCGGCCCTGAGCTTGAGGAACAGGTAGCCGATGAAGCCGAACAGGCCGACCATCCAGACGTCGAAGGTGTTGTTGTTGGTCGAGTACACGCCCACCGCGCAGAACAGCACGATGGCCGGGAACAGGAACTTGTAGGGCACCGTCAGCAGCTTGATCCACATGCCGATCAGCGGCAGGTTCAGGATGATCAGCATCGCGTTGCCGATCCACATCGAGGCGATCAGGCCCCAGAACAGTTCCGGGTTGCTGGTCATGACCTGCGGGCCCGGCTGGATGTTGTGGATGGTCATCGCACCGACCATCAGCGCCATCACGGCGTTGGGCGGGATGCCCAGCGTCAGCAGCGGGATGAAGGAGGTCTGCGCACCGGCGTTGTTGGCCGACTCGGGCGATGCGACGCCGCGGATGTTGCCCTTGCCGAAGGGCACTTCGCCCGGCTGCATCTTGATCTTCTTCTCGAGCGCGTAGGCCGCGAAAGCCGCCAGCAGCGCACCGCCACCGGGCAGGATGCCCAGGGCCGAACCCAGGGCCGTGCCGCGCAGCACGGCTGGCGTCATGCGCTTGAAGTCGTCCCTGGTGGGCCACAGGCCCTTGACGTTGGCGGTGAACACTTCGCGCTCGTCGTCGGGCTGCGAGAGGTTGCCGATGATTTCGCCGTAGCCGAACACGCCCATGGCGATCACCACGAAGCCGATGCCGTCGGTCAGTTCAGGGATGTCGAAGCTGAAGCGGGCCACGCCCGAGTTCACGTCGGTGCCCACGATGCCCAGCAGCAGGCCCAGCACGATCATCGCGACCGCCTTGAGCAGCGAGCCCGAGGCCAGCACCACGGCGCCGATCAGGCCCAGCACCATCAGCGAGAAGTATTCGGCCGGGCCGAACTTGAAGGCCAGCTCGGTCAAGGGCGGCGCGAAGGCGGCCAGGATCAGCGTGCCCACGCAACCGGCGAAGAAGGAGCCCAGGCCGGCCGCCGCGAGCGCGGGGCCCGCGCGTCCCTGTCGGGCCATCTGGTAGCCGTCGATGCAGGTGACGACCGAGGACGATTCCCCGGGCAGGTTGACCAGGATGGCGGTGGTGGAGCCGCCGTACTGGGCGCCGTAGTAGATGCCGGCCAGCATGATCAGCGCCGACACGGGGGGCAGCGCGTAGGTGGCGGGCAGCAGCATCGCGATGGTCGCGACCGGGCCGATGCCGGGGAGCACGCCGATCAGCGTGCCCAGGATGCAGCCGATCAGGCAGTACAGCAGGTTCGTGAAGGTGAACGCGACGCCGAAGCCGATCGAGAGGTTGTGAATCAGATCCATGGTGTTCTTTCTTTTTCTCGCTCAGCCCGAAATGAACGTGGGCCAGACCTGGATCTGCAGCTTGAGCGCCCAGATGAAGGCCACGTAGCTGCCGACGGCGAGGATGGTGGCCAGCACCAGCACGTCGCGCAGCTTGAAGTGCTCGCCCGCGAGGCTGGCGATGATGGTCAGTGCATAGATCGCGAGGATCAGTCCCATGGCGGGCAGGCCGATGCTCGGCAGGCCGCCCAGCAGGATGCCGAAGGCCAGGTTGGCGGCGATCACGAAGAACAGCGGCTTCCAGGCCCACTTGCCGATCTTTCCGCCGTCGGCGGTCTCGACCACCAGCGACTGGAAGATGATCACCAGCCCCAGCAGGGCCAGCAGCACGCCCAGCATGAGCGGGAAGTAGCCGGGCCCCATGCGGGCGCCGTCTCCGATGTTGTACGTGGTGGCGCCGACCGCGAAGGTGGCGCCCACGGCAGTGAACATGACCCCTGAAAAGAAGTCAGCCTGACTCTTGATACCCATTGTCTCGACCCTCTGATTGGAAGGCATGAGGGTCGTCCGCGGCGCCTGACCATGGGCTGACGAAAGCGCTAAGCAGTAACGCGTAGCGCGCGCTTCGGGTCTGCCCGGAGTCAGGTTGCAAAGCCGTCGATGGCCGGGGTACAGACGCAAAAAAGGCTCCCGAAGGAGCCTTTTCATTTCACGGATGTGAGAGCGAGGGCTTAGTAGCCGCCGCGGCCACCGCCGCCGCCGCCGTAACCACCACCGCCGCCGCCACCGCTGCGGCCGCCGCCACCGCCGTAGCCGCCGCCGCCGCCACCACCGTAGCCGCCGCCACCGCCGCCGCCGCTACGGCCACCGCCGAAGCCGCCGCCGGCCGGACGGGGTTCCATCGGGCGAGCTTCGTTGACGGTCAGAGCGCGACCGTCGAGGGTGTGGCCGTTCAGGCCTTCGATGGCTGCCAGCGCTTCAGCGTCGGAACCCATTTCGACGAAACCGAAACCCTTGGAGCGGCCCGTTTCGCGTTCCATCATGACCTTGGCGCTGGTGACAGCACCGAACTCGCCGAAGGCTTGTTCCAGATCGTTGTCGCGGATGGAGTAGGACAGATTGCCTACGTACAGTTTTTTGCCCATGGAGGGACTCCTAATTCAAACCAAAATAACAAAGCGATGGAGTCCCAGAATCACAACTGACTGAATGAGCGCTGTGGCGCGAAACTGACCGATCACCGGTTCACGCTGCAGACGGAGACCGCCTGAAACGCTAGGGCATTGTCGTTCACTCCTGGCGTTTTGGGTGAAAAGCTTTGCCCACCCCCGCGTAAACCCCGAAAAAAAAGCAAGTGGCCCCTGCGAAGGGGTGGGCTGGCTATGCTTGCCGCCTCGCTCCTCGCCTGACTTCCGGGCCCTGTTCAAGACACCATCTCCGCATGCCATTCACCGCCCTGGGCCTTCTTTCTCCTCTTGCGCTGGCTGCCAGCGCCCAGGGCTATGCCGAGCCGACGCCGGTGCAGAGCGCGGCCATTCCCGCGGTGCTGGCCGGCCGCGATCTGCTGGCCTCGGCCCAGACCGGATCGGGCAAGACAGCCGCCTATGCGCTGCCTTTGCTCCAAAAACTGTTGGATGCACGCAACGGTTCGGCGCGCGATCTGCCGGCGCTGGTGCTGGTGCCCACGCGCGAACTTGCCGCCCAGGTGGGCGACACCCTGCGGGAATTCGCCCGGGCGCTGCCCCGGCCGCTGCGCATCGCGGTGGCTTTCGGCGGCGTGTCGATCAACCCGCAGCTGATGGCGCTGCGCGGCGGCGCCGACGTGATGGTCGCCACGCCCGGCCGGTTGCTGGACCTGGTCGAGCACAACGCGCTGCGCCTCGGCGCGCTGTCGACCCTGGTGCTGGACGAGGCCGACCGGCTGCTGGACCTGGGCTTCGCCGAGGAACTGCAGCGCATCCTGGGCCTGCTGCCCGCGCGCCGCCAGACCCTGCTGTTCTCGGCCACCTTCCCGCCGGCCATCGAGGCGCTGGCCGCCACGGTGCTGCGCGACCCCTTGCGCATCGACGTGCCCTCCGAGCCCGCCACCGCGCCCGACATCGCCCAGCGTGCCATCGAGGTCGACGCCCCGCGCCGCACCCAGCTGCTGGCCAGGCTGGTGCGCGACGAGCGCTGGGCGCGGGTGCTGGTGTTCGTCGCGACCAAGCATGCGGCCGAGATCGTGGCCGACAAGCTGCGCAAGGCCGGCCTCGAGGCCGAGCCCTTCCACGGCGTGTTGAGCCAGGGCAAGCGCAGCCAGGTGCTGGCCGACTTCAAGGCTTCGCGGGTGCAGGTGGTGGTGGCGACCGACCTGGCCGCGCGCGGCATCGACGTGGTGCAGCTGCCCGCGGTGGTCAACTACGACCTGCCGCGCTCCGCGGTCGACCATGTGCACCGCATCGGCCGCACCGGGCGCGCGGGCGAGCGTGGCGTGGCGGTGAGCTTCATTACCGAGAACGACGAGGCGCATTTCCGCCTGATCGAGAAGCGCCAGGGCGCGCAGGTGCCGCGCGAGCAGGTGGCGGGCTTCGAGCCCGCGCCGCGCCAGGCGTTGAACGCGCAGGCCGAAGCCGGCACGGGCGGCATCAAGGGCAAGCGCCCGAGCAAGAAGGACAAGCTGCGCGCGGCGGCCGTGGCCGCAGCCGCCAAGACCGGCGGCTGAAAGGTCGCCTTGTGTGAGGTCAGCGCGCCGCCGCGAGCGCGCTGAGCCTTTCGGCCTGACGGGGCCCGCTCCGGCGCGGGCTTGCCCCGGATTCCCATCGAGCGCCGCTTGCGGTCCGTCCCTGCCTGGCGACGCTTGGCGCAGACCTCATGGTTTCCACCAGTAAAACGTTACACCGATTGGTCCTACGATCCAAAAACGGCTTGTGTAACGATTTACCGACTTCTTGTGGGGTCGGCATTGCCCGCCGTCACCAGGAGACAACAACATGAACCAGCCTTCCCGACGCCTCGTCCTGAGCCGTGCCTGCGCCGCCGCCGCGGCGCTCGCCGTGCCTGCCTTCGCGCGCGCCCAGTCGACGGTCCAGCTGCGGATGAGTTCCTCGCTCACGGCCGACAGCAATTCCTCGCACTTCCTCTGGTACCAGCGCTTCGCCCAGAACCTCAAGGCGGCCACCGGCGACAAGCTGGCGCTGACCTATTTCCCCAACAACCAGCTGGGCAAGGAGTCCGACGTCGTCCAGCAGGTGCGCCTGGGCGCCATCGACATGATGGTTTCCGGCACCTCGATCTGGGCCACCGCGGTGCCCGAGATCGGCGTGCTCGACATGGGCTACCTGTTCCAGAACGCCGATCACGTGGGCAAGTCGCTCGACGGGCCGGCCGGCGCCGCGCTGTCGAAGCTGCTGCTGGACCGCGCCTCGGTGAACGTGCTGGGCTATGCCTACAGCCTGGGCGCGCGCAACGTCTACACCAAGGCGCCGATGAAGTCGGCGACCGAGCTGCGCGGCGTCAAGGTCCGGGTGCTGCCGGTGCCCAACTTCGTCGCCACCCTCAAGTACATGGGCGCGGTGGCCACGCCGATCCCCTTCGGCGAGATCTACACCGCGCTGCAGACCGGCGTGGTCGACGGCCTCGAGCAGGACGCGCCGACCGTGCTCTCGGGCAAGTTCTACGAGGTCGCGAAGCACTGCATGCTGACCGAGCACATCTTCAATCCCGTGATGCCGGTGATCAGCAAGCGGGCCTTCGAGCGCATCCCGGCCGCGCTGCAGAAGCCTTTCCTCGAGGCCGCGCGCGATGCCACGCAGTTCCAGCGCGGCCAGGCCGCCAGCACCGAGGCCAAGGCCTTCGAACAGCTGAAGGCGCTGGGCGTCACGGTGAGCACCGTGGACCGCGCCGCGTTGACGCGCGACGTGTCGAAGCTGTGGACGGAGTTCGCCACGCAATACCCCGCGACGCGGCCGATCGTCGATGCCATCGGCAGCGCCAGGGGCTGAAGCCATGGCGCTGGCCACTTCCAACCCTTCCACCGCTTTCTCCGCGACGGCGCCCTCGGCGATGTCCGGGCGCGAGCGCATCGAGCGCGCCTCCGCCCGCCTGCGCGTGGCGATCGAGGCCGTGGCGGCGCTGGTGCTCGCCATCGACGTGCTCGTGGTGTTCTGCTCGGTCGTGTGGCGCTACTTCCTGCACGACCCCTTCGACTGGGCCGAGGAGGTGGCCAGCGGCCTGTTGCTGCTGCTGGTGTTCCTCGGCGCCTCCATCGGGCTGGCCCGGGGCCAGCACATGGGCATCGACAGCATCCGCGGCCTGCTGCCGGCGCGCGGCAGGGATTTCGCCGTGCAGTGCTGCAACTGGGTGGTGCTGCTGGTGGCCGGGGTGATGAGCGTCTCCGGCCTGCAGCTGATGGCGTCCAGCCGCGGCCAGATCACGCCGCTGGGCCTGCCGCAGGTGATCCTGGTCGCGCCGGTCGTGATCGGCGGGCTGCTGTTCCTGGTGTTCGCGCTGCGCAACCTGCTGCTGGCGCCGAAGGGCGCGGTGCGCGGGCCGGGCATCGCGGTGGCGGCGATCGTGCTGGCGGTGATCGGCCTGCAGCTGTTCGCGCCCGCGGCCATGCCGGGCGCCGGCGTGTGGATGCTGCTGTCCTTCGTGCTGTGCCTGGTCGGCGGCGTGCCGATCGCCTTCGCACTGGCCTTCAGCTCGGCCACCTACTTCACGCTCAACCCCAGCCTGCCGATGGTGGTGTATTCGCAGCAGGTGGCGGCCGGCGCGGAGCACTTCGTGCTGCTGGCCATTCCCTTCTTCGTGCTGGCCGGCCTGGTGATGGAGGTCAACGGCATGTCGTCGCGGCTGATCGAACTGCTGGTGCGCGCCGTGGGCCGCCTGCGCGGCGGCATCAACCTGATCATGATCGTCGCGGTGGCCTTCTTCTCCGGCATCTCCGGCTCGAAGCTGGCCGACGTGGCGGCGGTGGGCGGCATCATGATGCCCGCCGTTCGGCGCTGCAAGCAGGACGAGAACGAGGCCGCCGGCCTGCTGGCCGCCACCGCGGTGATGGCCGAGACCATCCCGCCGTGCATCAACCTGATCATCTTCGGCTTCGTGGCCAACGTGTCGATCGGCGGGCTGTTCATCGCCGGGCTGGTGCCGGCGGCCTTCCTCGCCGCGGCCCTGGCCGTGCTGGCCGTGATCGTCGGCACCCGGGCCGACCCGGCGCAGGCCTTTCCCCACCGCCGCCGCCTGCTGACGCTCATCGGCGGCGCGATGGTCGGGCTGCTGATGATCCTGATGATCGGCAAGGGCGTGACCTCGGGCATCGCCACCTCGACGGAAGTGTCGGCCTTCGCCGTGGTGTACGCGCTGCTGGTCGGCGGCCTGGCCTTCCGCGAGCTCAGCTGGCGCAGCGTCTACAAGCTGTTCGTGGACTCGGCCGCGCTGGCCGGTTCGATCCTCTTCATCGTCGCGGCGGCCTCCAGCGTGTCCTATGCGCTGACCATCGAGCAGATCCCGCAGGACCTGGCGGCGGCGATGGTTGCGGCCGGCCACACCTACGGCGTCTGGCTCTTCATGCTGATCTCGATCGCGCTGCTGATCGTCTTCGGCTCGGTGCTCGAAGGCGCGCCGGCGCTGATCATCTTCGGTCCGCTGCTCACGCCGGTCGCCACGCAGCTGGGCATCCACCCGCTGCACTACGGCATCGTGCTGGTGATCGCGATGGGCTTCGGCCTGTTCGCGCCGCCGCTCGGGCTGGGCCTGTTCGCCACCTGCGCGGTGACCGGCACGCGCATGGTCGACGTCGCGCGGCCGATGGCAAAGTACCTGGCCGTGCTGCTCGTGGCGCTGCTCGTCATCGCCTTCGTGCCCTCCCTCACCCTCTGGCTGCCCGCCCGTTTCGGATTCTCTTGAAAAACACCACCGTCACCATCGAGGACGTCGCCCGTCAGGCGGGCGTGTCCATCAGCACCGTGTCGAACGTGCTCAACGGCCGCGAGGCCCGCATGACGCCCGAGACGCTGGCGCGCGTCCGCCAGGTCATCGAGACGCTGGGCTTCCGGCCCAACCAGTCGGCGCGCCGGCTGAAGACCGGCCACATGCCGATGATCGGGCTGCTCGTGCCCTCGATCGCCAACCCCTTCTTCGGCGCCCTGGCGCGCTGGGTGGAGGACGCCGCGCTGGCGCGCGGCTACGGCGTGCTGCTGTGCAATACCCAGCGCAGCGCCACCCGCGAACGCGAGTACGCGCAGGCCTTCATGGCGCAGGGGATCCAGGGCGTGATCCTCGGCTCCTCGCTGCAGGCCCAGGAACACCTGGGGCCGATGATCCGCAACGGGCTGGCCGCGGTCTGCTTCGACCGCACGGCCCAGCATGCCGAGCTGCCGATCGACTACGTCAGCCTGGACAACCGCAGCGCCGGCGCGATGGCGGCCGAGCACCTGATGTCGCTGGGCCACCGCGCGATCGCCTATGTCTCGGCGCCGCTGCACTCGGTCAACCGCATCGCGCGGCTCGAAGGTGCGCGCGAGGCCTGCCAGCGCGCGGGCGTGCGTTTCGAGGTGCAGACCCAGGAGGTGGCGCCCGGCCAGTCCGAGATGGAGATGGCCGAGATCGGCCGGACCGCCGCGCTGGCGTTGCACGAGAAGGGAACGCTCGCCACCGGCATCGTGGCGATGAACGACATGCTGGCCATCGGCCTGCTCGCGGGCCTGCGGCAATCGGGGCGGCGGGTGCCCGAGGACGTGTCGGTGATCGGCATCGACGACATGTTCCTCGGCCAGTACCTGAGCCCCGGGCTCAGCACCGTGCGCCAACCCATGCACGAGATGGCGGTCGCCGCGGTCGAGCGTGTGCTGGAGCGCATGAAGGACACCGACCAGGCGCCGCACGAACTGATCTTCGTGCCCGAGCTGGTCGTTCGCGAATCCACCGCCGCCGTCGGCGTGCGCCACCAACCCACCAGGAACCAACAGGCATGACTCCACAGCAAGCAACCCTCACCACCCTCGTCACCGGCGGCGCGTCGGGCATCGGCGCCGCCATCGTGCGCGCCTGCGCCGCGCGCGGCGACAACGTGGTCTTCACCTACTGGTCCAGCGAGGAAGAGGCCAAGGCCCTGGCGGCGGAGTTCGGCGACCGGGTGCTGGCCCTGCGCTCGGACGTGACCGACGAGCAGCAGGTCGATGCCGCCTTCGAGGCCGCCATCGGGCGCTTCGGCCGCGTCGACGTGCTGGTCGCCAATGCCGGCGGCCTGCTGCAGCGCGTGAAGTGCGCCGACACCACCCTCGCGTTCTGGCGCCAGGCCATGGATCTGAACCTCACCAGCGCCTTCCTCTGCTGCCGCGCCGCGCTGCGGCACATGACGCCCCGGCGCACCGGCAACATCGTGATCATGGCCTCGCTGGCCGGCCACGACGGCGGCGGCCCGGCCGCCACGCACTACGGGGCCGCGAAGGGCGCGCTGCTGGCCTATGCGCGCGGGCTGGCCAAGGAGGTCGGCCCCGATGGCATCCGCGTCAACGCGATCGCCCCCGGCCTGATCGCCACGCGCTTCCACGACGTGTTCAACACGCCGCAGGGCCGCGCCGCCGGCGTCGAGCGCACGCCGCTGCGCCGCGAAGGCCAGCCGGAGGACGTGGCCAAGGCCGCGCTGTTCCTGAGCTCGGACGATTCGTCCTTCATCACCGGCGAGGTGATGGAGATCAACGGCGGCATGGCGCTGTTCTGAACAGGCCCTAAGCCTTGAAGCGCTTGCGCGTGAGCGCGAGCGCCAGCCAGAACGCCGCCACCCCGTAGACCACCAGCACCAGGCCGTGCCGCAGCGCATCGGCCGGCCACTGGTCCATGAACAGCGGCCGCACCAGCGCCACCGCGTTGGTCAGCGGCAGCCAGGCCGCGATCGCGCGCACGAAGCCGGGCAGCTGCTCCAGCGGGAAGAACACGCCCGAGAGGAACATCATCGGCGTCATGAACAGCGTGAAGTAGTAGGTGAAGAAGTCGTAGCCCTTGGCCAGCGCGTTGAAGATCAGCGCGATCGACGAGAAGGTGATGCCCGCGCCCGCGAGCACGCACCAGGCCAGCAGCAGCTTCGGGCTGTGGCTGATGCCCAGGCCCAGCATCACCAGCAGGATCGCGGTGGTGGTGAAGATGGCCTTGAAGGCGGCCCACAGCATCTCGGCCAGCACCACGTCGTCGAGCCCGACCGGCGCGTTCATGATGCCGTCCCAGGTCTTCTGCACGTGCATGCGCGAGAAGGCCGAGTACAGCGCCTCGAAGGAGGCCGCGTTCATCGCGCTCATGCAGATCGAGCCGCTCGCGAGGAACAGGATGTAGGGCACCCTGGTGCCGTCGACCTCGACCTGCCCGACCAGCGCGCCCATGCCGTAGCCGAAGGCCACCAGCCAGATCAGCGGCTCGGCGATGTTGCCGATCAGGCTGGGGATCGCGAGCTTGCGCCACACCAGCAGGTTGCGCAGGAACACCGGCCACCAGCGCATGGACAGCGCGGGCGGGCGCCAGATGGAGGGGCGGGCTGCGTTCAGGGGGAGGGGGGTGGCGGACATGGCTATCCATCCTCGCGGATCTGGCGGCCGGTGAGCTTGAGGAACAGGTCCTCGAGGTTGGCCGGCCGGTGGAAGGTGCGCAGCCCGCCGTGCTGGGTCAGCGCGTTCAGCAGCGCACGCGCGTCCTGCGTGTAGAAGAACACCGTCTCGCCGCTGACCTCGATGCGCGCGGCCAGCGCCTGGAGTTCGGGTGCCTTGGCCAGCGTGAGCGCGCCGTTGCCGTAGACCTCGACCACGTCGGGCTCGAGGTGCTCGGCGATCAGGTCGCGCGGCCGGCCCTCGGCGATCTTGCGGCCGTGGTCGAGCACCAGCAGGCGCGAGCACAGCCGCTCGGCCTCGTCCATGAAATGGGTGGTCAGCAGGATCGACTTGCCCTGCTGCAGCAGCACCTGCAGCCGCTCCCACATCAGGTGGCGCGCCTGCGGGTCGAGGCCGGTGGTGGGCTCGTCGAGCAGCAGCAGCCGGGGGTCGTTGACCAGCGCGCGCGCCAGCGACAGCCGCCGGCGCATGCCGCCCGAGAGTTCGCCGGGCTTGGCCGCGGCCTTGTGCGAGAGCGCGGCGAATTCCAGCAGCTGCGGGATGCGCGGTGCGATCTGCGCGCGCCGAAAGCCGAAGTAGCGGCCATAGACCAGCAGGTTCTCGGCGCAGCTGAAGTCGGGGTCGAGGGTGTCGAACTGCGTCACCACGCCGAGCCGGGCCTTGATCGCTAGCGCGTCGCGCGGCATCTGCAGCGGGCCGTTCTCGCCCTGGTAGGTGATCTGGCCGCCGTCGGGCGCGGTCAGGCCCAGGCACATGCGCAGCGTGGTGGTCTTGCCCGCGCCGTTGGGGCCGATCACGCCCAGGCATTCGCCGGCCGCGATGTCGAAGGACAGGTCGTCGACCACGGTGGTCTCGCCGTAGCGCTTGCGCAGCCGCTCGGCCTGGAAGAGGGGCGGCGCGCCCGGGTGGGCCGCGTGCGGCAGCGTCGCCTCAGCCATGCACGCTGCGGCTGTCGGCCGGTGCCTCGTCGCGTTCGTCCATGCCGTAGTCGCGCACCACGCTGGCGATGCGCAGCCGGTAGTTGCCGAACACATGGCTGCGGCCCGCGGCCTGCGCGCGCCGGTGGGCGTCGAGCGCCCGCCAGGCGGCCAGCGAGGCCTCGTCGCGCCAGAAGCTCAGGCTCAGCATCTTGCCGGGTTCGTAGAGGCTCTCGAAGCGGTCGATGGACAGGAAGCCGTCCATCTTCAGCAGGTCCTCGCGCAGGGCCGCGGCCATCTGCAGGTAGGTGTCGCGCTGGCCTTCTGCGGGCCAGACTTCGAAGATCACAGCCATCATCGTGAAGCGTCTCCATGAAGGTCGGCCGATGGGGTCTGCGGCCGGCCTGGGTCCTGATGATCGCATCTTCGCTGCGCATTCGTCAGGGTCCCGCGCCGGGCCGGGCTCTTACACTGGCGCGTCCATCCGGGCGCATGGCAACTGGGAGTTCAGGGAATGAAGGTTCTTGTTCTGGGCAGCGGCGTGATCGGCGTGAGTTCGGCCTACCAGCTGGCGCTGGCCGGCCACGAGGTCACGGTGGTGGACCGGCAGCCGGCCGCGGGCATGGAGACCAGCTACGGCAATGCCGGCGAGGTCTCGCCCGGCTATTCCTCGCCCTGGGCCGGGCCGGGCGTGCCGCTCAAGGCCGTGAAATGGCTGCTGATGCACCACCGCCCGCTGGTGATCCGGCCGCAGCTCGACCTGGCGCTGGTGCGCTGGGGCTTCGCGATGCTGCGCAACTGCACCGCCGCGCGCTACGCGCTCAACAAGGGCCGCATGGTGCGCCTGGCCGAGTACAGCCGCGACTGCCTGCGCGAGCTGCGCGCGCAGACCGGCATCGAGTACGACCAGCGCATGCAGGGCACGCTGCAGCTGTTCCGCACCCAGGCCCAGCTCGACGGCACCGCGGCCGACATCGCGGTGCTGCGGCGCGACGGCGTGCCCTTCGAACTGCTCGACCGCGAGGGCTGCATCCGCCACGAACCCGCGCTGGCCGCGGTGCGCGAGAAGTTCGTCGGCGGCCTGCTGCTGCCGGGCGACGAGACCGGCGACTGCTTCCAGTTCACGCAGCGGCTGGCGGCGCTGGCGGCCGGGCTCGGCGTGCAGTTCCGCTACGGCACGCAGATCCGCCGGATCGAAGCGTCGGGTGGCGCCATCACCGGCGTGCAGACCGCCGCCGGCACGCTCGCCGCCGACGCCTACCTGGTCGCGCTGGGCAGCCATTCGCCGCTGCTGCTGAAAGACCTGGGCCTGCGCATCCCGGTCTACCCGGTCAAGGGCTATTCGATCACCGTGCCGATCACCGACGCGGCCGGCGCGCCCGAGTCGACCGTGATGGACGAGACGCACAAGGTGGCGGTGACGCGCCTGGGCGAGCGCATCCGCGTGGGCGGCACGGCCGAGCTGGCGGGCTACACGCTGAAGCTGCACGAGGCGCGCCGCCAGACGCTGGAACACGTGGTGACCGACCTGTTCCCGCAGGGCGGCGACGTGTCGCGCGCCGAGTTCTGGTGCGGGCTGCGCCCCATGACGCCCGACGGCACGCCCATCGTCGGCGCCACGCGCTGGCCCAACCTGTTCCTGGCCACCGGCCACGGCACGCTGGGCTGGACCATGGCGGTCGGCACCGGCCGGGCGCTGGCCGACGTGATCTCGGGCCGCACGCCCGACATCGACCTCGATGGCCTGACGGTGGCGCGCTACGCCGACGCCTACCGCTGAGCGCGCGGCCGGGTGCGCAGCGGATCGAGCAGCGGCTTGAGCCCGTTGTGGTCGATCTCGTGCATCAGCTGCAGCAGCCGGCCGATCTCGCCCTTGGGAAAGCCTTCGCGCGCGAACCAGGTGAGGTAGTTGCCGGGCAGGTCGGCGATCAGCAAGCCCTTGTGCTTGCCGAAGGGCATCTCCAGGGTCACGAGGCGTTGCAGGTCTTCGGGGTTCATCGGGCCACGGGTCCCGGGGTGGCGTGCGCCACGTCGAAGCGCGCCGCCAGTTCGTGCAATCGCCGGTCCAGCGTCCAGAGGCTGCTGCCGGGCGTGACCAGCGTCGACGCCAGAAGGCTCAGGTCGACCAGGCCGCAGCCGAGGCCGTAGAGCTTCTCTCGTTCGACGAAGTCCATGACCTCCGACGGCGTGGCCTGCGAAGCGGCCCGCAGCAGGCCGATGTCGCGCAGCGTGCGCTGGCGCGGCGCCGGCGGCGTGCCGCAGGCCAGTTCCAGCACGACCATCGGATGGGTCAGCACCCGGTCCTGCGACAACAGCGAAGCAAGCGCGTCGTTGCCGTGCCGGAAGTGGTCCACCCAGACGGAGGTGTCGACCAGCACCACGCTCATCGCGCGGCCGGCGCTTCGCGGCGGCGCGGGATGTCCGGCATCGAAGGGGCCTTGCCGCCCAATGCGCTCAGTCGCTTGGCCGCCTGGACGCGGACGAAGGTCTGCACGGCTTCGCGGAAGAGGTCGGCCTTGTCCATGCCGGGGTCGGCCAGCTCCAGCGCCTGCTGGTAGAGCGTGTCGTCGAGGGTGACGGTGGTGCGCATGTGTGCCTCGATTGATGCGAAATTGCATCAATATTAGCATCAACCGCCCGCGCGCTTGACCGTCATGCCCTTCTTCTGCAGCGCGGCGATCACGGTCTCGCGGTGGTCGCCCTGGATCTCGATCACGCCGTCCTTGACCGTGCCGCCCGAGCCGCAGTTGGCCTTGAGCTGCTTGCCCAGCGCGGCCAGGCCTTCGGCGTCGAGCGGCACGCCGCGTATCAGCGTCACGCCCTTGCCCTTGCGGCCCTTGGTCTCGTGCGAGACGCGCACGATGCCGTCGCCGGCCGGCACGGCCTTGCGCAGGGTCTTGCAGACGCAGGCCGTCATCGGCTTGGCGCAATCGGGGCACACGCGGCCCGTGTCGGTGGAATAGACCAGGCGGCTGCCTGGGATGCTGCTGTTCATCGTCGAGAGGCGGAAGAAGAAGGGAGGGCTCAGGCCGGGGCCAGCGGAAAACGCACGCTGAACACGACGAAGGGCTCGGCATGAGCGTAGCCGATGTGGCCGCCGTGGGCGCGCACGACCGCCTGCGCGATGTAGAGCCCCAGCCCCAGGCCGTTGCGGTTGCGCGGGTTGGGCTGTTCGCGCCGCTTGAAGGCATTGAACAGCTGCGACGCCAACTCCGGCGCGATCGGTGGGCTCACGTTGCTCACGTCGAGCGTGGCCTGGCCCGCCTGGTGGCTCAGCTGCACGATGATCGATTCGCCTGGCGCGCCATGCTGGCGGGCATTGCTGATCAGGTTGCTGAAGACCTGCGCCATGCGGTCGCCGTCGACCTGCGCGAGCAGCCGGGGCGGCGCTTCCCGGATCAGCTGCACGCCCGGGTGGGCGGTGCGCATCTCGTCGAGCAGATCGTCGAGCAGGCCGGTGAGGTCGACCTCGGTGCGGTGGATGTCCAGGCCGCCGCCGGTCTGCAGGCGCGACATGTCGAGCACCTGCGAGATCATGCGCGCCATGCGCGTGCTCGAGGCCTGGATGCGCTGGCCCATGCGCCCGCCGGTGCTGGTCACGCTGCGGCCCTCGGCCTCGGCTTCCTTGCCCAGCAGGCGGGCGGCCATGGCGATCGAATGCAGTGGGTCGCGCAGGTCGTGGCCCAGCATGGCCATCAGCTCGGAGCGCCCGCGCGCCACCTCGGCCACGTGCGCCGAGCGTGCGCGCAGCAGTTCGTCGAGCAGGCGGCGGCCGAAGGCGGTGTCGTCGGCGTCCCAGGGCACCGAGGTGTCGCGCACCGTTTCGCGCCAGACGTCGAAGGAACCGCGCGGCGTCAGGCGCGGGCCGAGCGGGCCGATCCGGTAGGTCTTCTCGGGGTGGCCGCCCCACTGGATGGTCTCGAGCTGCTCCTTGCGCAGCAGCACCAGCCAGCCGTGGGCGTCGGGATCGAAGGACAGCGCCAGCATGCCGCACCAGACGCCGGCCGCGTCGGCCAGCGCGGGCGCGAGCTGCCGCAGCGACGGGGTCGCCAGCATCTGGCCGACCGGCGCCTGCGCCGCGTCCAGCCACTGGATCAGCTGCACGGCGACGTCGTGCGGCACCTCGCCCTCGATGTGCAGCTTCGAGGCTTCGGCGATCACCACCGCGTGCGCCTGGAAGGCGGCGGCCAGGTCCGGCCCCATCGCGGCCAGGGCCGTGGCGGTGTCGTCGGAATGCAGCGCGGCCTCGATCAGGCGCGTGCGCAGGTCGGCGGCCTCGGCGCTGCGGCGCGCGTGGTCGCGCGCCATCAGGCTCTGCACGTTGGCCGCCAGGATCTGTGCGAGCACGTCGCAGGCCATGCGCACCGAGTAGGGCACCTGCAGCGGCGCCATGTGGTGGCAGGCCAGCATGCCCCAGAGCTGGCCGTTGACCACGATCGAGATGCTCATCGAGGCGCCCACGCCCATGTTCTGCAGGTACTCGATGTGGATCGGCGACACGCTGCGCAGCACGCAGTGGCTCATGTCCAGCGCGTCCGTCACGCCGGGCGCCGGCTGCACCGGCACCGGCGCCGCATGCACGTCGGCGATCAGCCGCAGCGTGTTGACCACGTAGAGCCGCCGCGCCTGGGCCGGGATGTCGCTGGCCGGGTAGCGCCGCCCGAGGAAGGGTTCGAGCGTCTCGATGCGGTCCTCGGCCACCACGTCGCCGCTGTCGTCGTGGCGGAAGCGGTAGCCCATCACGCGGTCGAAGCCGGTGAGCTGCCGCACCGCGCGCACGGCGAACGCCATCAGGCCGGCGACAGAGTTCTGGCGCTTGATGCGCTCCATGGCCCGGTGCGCCTTGAGCGCGAAGTCGGCCATCACATCAGCGGTGGCGGGGCGCAGTTCGAATTCGGCGATCACCACGCCGGCCGCGCCGTGCACCACGAGGTCGAACACCTGGCCGTTGACGCGCACCTCGGAACTGGTCGGCAGGCCGTCGTCGGGCAGGGCCAGCAGCTCGTCCAGGGCCGCGTGCACGTCGGCATCGGCCGCGAAGTGATGCGGCGACAGGATCTCGCCGGCCGCCGGCGCCGTCGGCCCGAGCAGCGCGGCGGCATTGGCGCTGACGTAGACCGCGGCCCTGGCGGCGGAGAAGGCGAACAGCGCGCCGTGCGACTGGATCAGGCCCGGGATGTGGATCGGCTCGCGCGCGCAGTTGTCCAGGTTGATGGGCAGGTCCGCCGTGCTCATGCCGTGGTCTCCGTGCGCCGGTGGCATTGCAGCAGCAGCTCGAAGGCATGCACCGCCCCGTCGCAGGCGCCGCGCACCGCATCCGGTGCGAAGGACTGGGCCCGCAGCTCGGCGATGAAGGCCTTCCAGCGCGCGCCGGTCTGCTCGCCCGCGCCCTGCAGGTAGTTCAGCGGATGGGGCGCCAGGCGCTCGGCCAGCTGGCGGTAGAGCACCCGGCCGCCCAGGCGCGAACCCTCGAGCACGTAGGCGATGCCCCAGAGGAAGGCGGCGTCGCGCTGCAGGCGCCCGGGGGCCGCGTCGGTCGCGTGCGGCGAGGGCTCGGCGGGCAGCAGCGCGTCGCACAGGCGCAGGTCGTCCGCGAGCTGCAGCCGGTGCGCGTCAAGGGGCGGCGGCGCGGGCTCGAAGGCGGCAAGCCGGTGCATCCAGGCATCGAGCAGCCGCAGGTGCGCGCGGTAGTCCGCCAGGCTGGGTGAGGGGCGCGCCAGCGGCAGGCATCGATCGACTTCGGAATGAAGGGGGCCGGTGGCCGCTCGCAGGGCGTCGAGGATGTCGGTGGGCACTGGGGGGCTGGCCTGGGAGGAATGTTCGGAGGGTCCTGACATCGCTGCGCGGCAGTACTTTCGGGGCCATGATAGGCTTGATGCGGTGCACGTCACCGTTCTAATTTTCGAGGACGATACCGCGCCCGGCCATGTCAAAAGACACATCCGCGCGGCGGCCGCCTCGACGGCGCGGGCCTGTCGCCCGCGTGGGCTGCGCCGGGCGGCCTACTGGAACGCGACCTCGGCGAAGCTGCGCAGCTTGCGGCTGTGCAGCCGGCTCGAGCCTTCGGCGCGCAGGATCTCGATGGCCTTCATGCCGATGCGCAGGTGCTGCTCCACGCGCTCGCGGTAGAAGTGGTTGGCCATGCCCGGCAGCTTGATCTCGCCGTGCAGCGGCTTGTCGCTCACGCACAGCAGGGTGCCGTAGGGCACGCGGAAGCGGAAGCCGTTGGCGGCGATGGTCGCGCTCTCCATGTCCAGCGCCACCGCGCGGCTCTGGCTGAAGCGGCGCTGCGGCTCGTTCTGGGGCAGCAGCTCCCAGTTGCGGTTGTCGGTGCTGGCCACGGTGCCGGTGCGCATGATGGTCTTGAGCGCCGGGCCGTCGAGCTGCGTGACGTCGGCCACGGCCTTTTCCAGCGCCAGCTGGATCTCGGCCAGCGCCGGGATCGGCACCCACAGCGGCAGCTCCTCGTCGAGCACATGGTCCTCGCGCACATAGGCGTGGGCCAGCACGTAGTCGCCCAGCTGCTGGCTGTTGCGCAGGCCCGCGCAGTGGCCCAGCATCATCCAGGCGTGCGGGCGCAGCACCGCGATGTGGTCGGTGATGGTCTTGGCGTTGGACGGGCCGACGCCGATGTTGACCATCGTGATGCCGGTGCGGTCCTCGCGCACCAGGTGGTAGGCCGGCATCTGCGGCAGCCGCGGCGGCGCCATGCCGCCCTCGGGGCCGTCGTAGCCGACGCGGTAGTGGGTCACGTTGCCCGGCTCGATGAAGGCGACGTAGGGGCTGTCGGGCTTGGCCATCTCCTCGTGCCCGAGCGCCACGAACTCGTCGATGTAGAACTGGTAGTTGGTGAACAGCACGAAGTTCTGGAACCACTCGGGCGCGGTGCCGGTGTAGTGGCGCAGCCGGTGCAGCGAGTAGTCGACGCGCGCGCCGGTGAACAGCGCCAGCGGCTCCGGCTCGCCGGGCTTGGCTTCGTAGGTGCCGTTGGCGATGCCGTCGTCCATCGCGGCCAGGTCGGGCAGGTCGAACACGTCGCGCATCAGCGCGCGCCGCTCGGCGGTCATGGTGCCTTCGATGTGGTCGTTCTCGGCGAAGGAGAAATGGATCGGGATCGGCTGCGTGGCGGTGCCGACCTCGAGCTCGACGCCGTGGTTCTCCAGCAGCAGCCGGAACTGCTCGAGGTAGTAGTGGTGGAACAGGTCGGGCCGGGTCAGCGTGGTCTCGTAGCGGCCGGGGCCGGCCACGAAGCCGTAGCTCAGGCCGGCCGTGGTCGGCGGGCTCTGGCGCGACACCGTGTGGGTGTGGACGCGCACGAAGGGGTAGCAGGCGCGCACCCGGCCGGGCAGCGTCTCGCCGGCCACGAAGCGCAGCATCGAGTCGCGCAGATGGGACAGCGCCTGTTGGTAGATCAGCTGCACTTGCGCCAGCGCCGCGGCGGCGTCGGTGAAGCGGGCGGGGGCGACGAAAGGAGGCATGTAGGGCATGACGGCATTGTGCAATGCCGCGGTGACCGGCGCGCCCGCGCGCACGCGCGGAACCTCAGTCCAGCAGGCAGTCCAGCACCTGGGCCAGCATGTCGTCCACGCCGCGGGCCTGCACCGCGCCCGGCAGCGCGACGTCGCCGTGCATCACGAAGACCGGCTTGCCCCACTTGAGGCCCATCGCCATCTCCGACAGCGTGCCCATGTTGCCGCCGATGGCGACCAGGCACACGCCGCTGCGCGCGATGATGCCGTTGCGCATCTCGCCCATGCCGGTGGGAATGGCCACGCTGAGCCATTCGTTGGCGTTGCGGTCGTCGTCCTCGGGCAGGATGCCGACCGCGATGCCGCCGGCCTCGATGGCTCCGCGCGAGGCCGCGGCCATCACGCCGCCACGCCCGCCGCAGACCACCGCCATGCCCGCGCCGGCCAGCGCATGCGCCACCGCATGGGCGGCCTCGCACTCGGCCGGCCCGCCGTCGCCGGGGCCGATGATCGCCACCGGCTGGCGGTGGCGCGCCGGCCCCCGCTGCCGCGCTGCCAGGCGCGCCAGCGCCTCAATGACCGGCGCCGACAGCACCACGCTCGCGCCTTCGCGTAAAGACATCGCCCACTCCCATCACGATCACACACACCACCATCAGCACCAGCGACAGGGCCGCCGCCACCGCGAAATCGGACCCGCCGTCGCCCACCTGCGCCAGCAGCATCAGCGGCAGGATGTTGAGCTGGGTGCCCACCAGCGCCAGCGCCGTGCCGTAGGTGCCCATCGCGATCGCGGCCACCATGCAGGCGTTGGACAGCACCGAGGGCAGCACCTCGGGCAGCACCGTGTCCCGGAAGGCACGCGCCTTCGACGCACCCAGCGTGCGCGCCGCCTGCGCCGGGCGCAGGTCGAGGTTGGCGAACACCGGGTACAGCGACAGCGCCACGCGCGGGATCAGGTAGTAGGCATAGGCGAGCCCCAGGCCCGAGACGCTGTAGATCCAGCTGCCGATCACGGCCGGGTCGGCACCCAGGCCCGCGAGCAGCTGCGTCACGAAACCCGCACGCCCGAAGGCCAGGATGAAGCCGTAGGCGATCACCAGGCCCGAGAAGGCCAGCGGCAGGCCCAGCAGGGTCATCATCCATTGGCGCCGGCCCTCGGGCTGGCGCGCGAGTTCGATCGCGATGCCGGTGCCCACCAGCGCCGAGATCGCGCCCGCCGCCAGGCCCAGGCCCAGCGTGTTGCGCAGCGCGCCGAAGAACAGCGGGTTGCCGAACAGCCGCCCGAAGGCGCTGCCGCCCTCGCCGAAGGCCTCGGGCAGCAGCGCCGCCAGCGGCACCGCGAAGAACAGCGCCATGAAGGCCCAGGCGGGCCAGGCGCCAAAGCGTCGCATGCCGGCCTACTTCCCCAGCGCGGCCTGCGCCCAGAGCTTGTCGACCTCGGCCTTGCGCTCCGAGGCCTTCACCACGTCGAGCGGCCGGATCTGCGGCGCGGGCGGCATCTTGGCGGCCACGTCGGCCGAGAGCGGCGTGCCCGGCACGGCGGGCCGCACGAAGCCCTGCGCGAACAGCGACTGGCCGGCCTCGCTCATGATGAAGTGGAGCCACAGCTTGCCCGCGTTCGGGTTCGGGCCGTTCTTCACCAGGCTGATGGCGTACGGCGCGGCCACGCTGGCTTCCTTCGGGATCACGACTTCCACCGCGTCGCCCATGCCGTCGACGTGCTTGGCCTTGAGGCCGTCGTTCTCGTAGCTGATCCACACCGGGATCTCGCCTTTCAGGAACTTGGCGTAGGGCGTGGTGCCCTCCACGCGCAGCACGTTGCCGGCCGCATGCAGCTTGCCCAGGTAGTCGGTACCGGGCTGCACGTTGTCAACGCCGCCGCCGTTGGCGTAGGCCGCGGCGAAGGTCAGCACCTGGCCGATGCCGGTGGAGCGCGGGTCGAGGTAGACCACCGTGCTCTTGAACTCGGGCTTGAGCAGGTCGGCCCAGCCGGTCGGCACGTTCTTCACCAGCTTCCTGTTGACCAGGAAGGCGATGTTGAGCGTGTGGATGGTGAACCAGCGGCCCTCGGGCTCGCGGAACACCGGCGGCAGCTTGTCGAAGTCGACGGGCTTGAAGGGCGCGACCAGGTCCTTCTTCGCCGCTTCGACGGCCGAGGCCGCGAAGTAGTAGGCGGTGTCGGCCTGCGGGCGGCGCCTGGTCTTCTCGAGCGAGACCACGGTGGCGGCCGAGCCGATGTCGTTGTAGGTCAGCTCGATCTCGGGGTAGCGCTTCTTGAAGGCCGCGAACAGCGCCTTCCAGTTGGCCCATTCGGGGCCGGTGTCGAAGGACACGCACAGGCCTTCCTTCTGCGCCTCGGCGTAGAGCGCCTTCTCGCCCGCGTAGAGCTCGGGGCCGTCGAAGGCGAAGGCGGTGCGGGCCGCGAGGCTGGCCAGCGGCAGTGCGCCGGCGGCCTGGATCAGATGTCTGCGTTGCATGGTGGCTCCTTGGAGGAAAAGATCAGTGGTCGAGCAATCGGAGGTGTTCGGGCGCGATCGCGATGGCCTGCGCGGCCGGCAGGGGCGATTCGGCGAGGAAGGGCTTGGGCGCCCCCGCCACCTCGAAGTCGTAGCGCGTGAGCGCGCCCAGGTAGCGTTGCGCGCCGGTGCGGCCCGCGAGGCGGTTCACCGCATCGGGCGCCGGGTCGGGCGCGATGTGCTCGGGGCGCACCAGCACATGCACCGCGGCCCCGGCGGCCCGCGTGCCCGTGGGCGCGGCGAGCTCGGCGAAGCCCAGATCGATGCGATCGGTGCCGCTGACCCTGGCCGGCAGGATCGTCGAGAGCCCGACGAACTCGGCCACCGCGCGGCTCGCGGGGTGCTCGTAGATCTCGCGCGGCGTGGCGATCTGCAGCAGCCGGCCGTCCTTGAGCATGGCCACGCGGTCGGCCATCACCAGCGCTTCCTCCTGGTCGTGCGTGACCAGCAGCGTGGTGGCGTCGAAGCGCTGCTGGATAGAACGGATCTGGTCGCGCAGGTGGCCGCGCACGCTCGCGTCGAGCGCCGACAGCGGCTCGTCGAGCAGCAGGGCGCGCGGGTCGATGGCCAGGGCGCGCGCCAGCGCCACGCGCTGCTGCTGCCCGCCGGAGAGCTGCGCCACCGCGCGCTGCGCGTACGCGCCCAGGCCCACGATGTCGAGCAGTTCCTGCGCGCGCCGGTGGCGCTCGGCCGTGCCCACCTTGCGCAGCTGGAGCCCGTAGGCCACGTTGTCGCGCACGCTCAGGTGCGGGAACAGCGCGTAACTCTGGAACACCATGCCGATGTGGCGCTGGTGCACCGGCGTGCGCGACATGTCCTCGCCGCCCAGCACGATGCGGCCCGTGTGGCCGGTCTCCAGCCCCGCCACCAGCTTGAGCAGGGTCGACTTGCCCGAGCCGCTGGGCCCGATCACCGCGACCAGTTCGCCGGTGCGCACGTCCAGCGACAGCTCGTGCAGGCCGTGCGTGCTGCCGGGGTAGTTGTAGCTGACCTTGTCGAGGAGGAGGCTCATGCGCGTCGCTTCACCAGGGAGGAAGACAGGAGGGCCGACGCGCTCGCCAGCACCAGGAGGATCACCGTGGCCGCACAGGCGAAGCCCGTGGCGCCGTAGAAGGCCTGCAGCAGCACCACCGGGTAGGTGCGGTTCTGGAAGCTGGTGAGCAGGTTCGACACGCCGAATTCGCCCACCGAGAGGGCGGCCACCATCACCAGTCCGCTGACCAGGCTCTGGCGCAGGCTGGGCAGCACGATGCCGGTGAACTGCTGCCAGCCCGAGGCGCCCAGCGTGGCGGCCGCCTGTTCGAGCCGGCCCAGGTCGAGGTGGCGCAGGTCGGCCAGCAGCGTGTTCGTGAGGTAGGGCAGCGTGAGGATGGCGTGCGCCGCGATCAGCAGTGGCATCGAGCCCAGCCAGGGCGCGAGGTCGGTGTTGAATACGATCATGTAGCCGAAGGCCATGGTGATGGGCGGCACCGCCACCGGCGTGGCGCTCACGATGCGCGCCGCCAGGCTGCCGCCGCGGCGCGCGCCGTGGTACAGCGCATAGGCCAGCGGCAAGGCCAGCACGGTGTTGATGGCGCAGGCCGACAGCGCCACCACCAGGCTGCTCACGAAGGCCTTGCGGAAGGAGGTGTCCTGCCAGAGGTCGACATACCACTGCCCCGTGATGCCCGTGGGCAGCAGCGTGTTGGTCCAGTTGCCGCCCAGGCTGCCGATCATCAGCAGCACGATGGGCAGCAGCAGGTACAGGCCGTAGAGGAGCGAGATGCCGCGAACCAAGGGTTGTCTCCAATGTCATGGACACCCGGCATACTTTCCGGATGCGCTACTGTCTGCGCGGTGCATGCCGCAGCGATGCTCCGAATTCTAGGAAGCGCATGCCAAGCCATGGGTGAAAGTTGGATGACGACGTTTGAGCAGTTGGAAAGTGTTTTTCACGCGGCTTTCACACAGCGGGGCCATGGATGAAGCGCGACTGTCCCACCATCCAGGAGCTGCTGGCCTTCGACGCCGTGGCGCGCCACGAGAGCATCACGCTGGCTGCGGGCGCGCTGTGCATCACGGTGAGCGCGGTCAGCAAGCAGATCGCCGGGCTCGAGGCCTTCCTGGGCCGCGCGCTGCTGCAGAAGAACGGCCGCGGCGTGCAGCTCACGCCGCAGGGCCGCGTGTACTGGCAGAAGATCTCGGGCGGGCTGCGCGCCATCGAGACCGCGACCTTCGAGGCGCGCTCGGGCGATGCCGGCGCCGGCCTGCTCACGCTGGCGAGCGTGCCCACCTTCCTCACCAAGTGGCTCATCCCACGCCTGCCCGCCTTCAGCCAGAAGAGCCGCCATGTGATGCTGAGCTTCAGCCGCCATTTGGAGCCCAGCGACGGCATCCCGGCCGGCGTGGACGCCGCCATCCGCTACGGCCCCGACGGCTGGCCGGGCGTGGTGTCGGAGTACATCGCGGGGCGCGAGTTCGTGCTGATCGTGGCGCGCGCGCTGGTCGAGGGCCGGCACCGCATCGCGCAGCCGGCCGACATCCTGGGCCACACGCTGCTGCACCACGAGGGCGCGCCCACGGCCTGGCGGCAATGGGCTGCGCAGCACGGCGTGCCCGAGGTGCAGACCGTGGCCGGCCCGCGCTTCGCGCAGTACTCGGCGCTGATCCAGGCCGCGCTCAACGGGCTGGGCATCGGCCTGGTGCCCAAGCTGCTGGTGCAGGAAGAGCTGGCCGAGGGCGCGCTGCTGAGCCCCTGCGGCACGCCGGTGAGCGTCAACCAGGGCCACTACCTCTGCTACCGGCCCGACCGGCTCGACCTGCCGGCCTTCGCGGCGTTTCGCGCATGGCTGCTCGAAGAGGGCGTGGCCTCGCGCGGCGTCGAAGCCGAGGCATGATCCTTTCCACATCCAAGGAGACGAATCGATGAGAGTTGCAGTCATGGGCGCCGGCGCGGTCGGTTGCTACTACGGCGCCATGCTGGCGCGCGCGGGCCACGCGGTGGTGCTGATCGGCCGGCCTTCGCATGTGGAGGCCGTCCGCGCCCGCGGGCTGCGGCTGCAGACCCATGCCTTCGACGAACAGGTGAAGCTCGAGGCGAGCACCGACGCGAACGCGGTGCAGGGCGCCGACCTGGTGCTGTTCTGCGTCAAGTCCACCGACAGCGAAGCGGCTGCGGCGCAGATCGCACCGCACCTCGCGCCCGACGCGCTGGTGCTCACGCTGCAGAACGGCGTGGACAACGACGAACGCGTGCGCGCGGTGCTGCCGTCGCACGAGGTGGCCGCGGCCGTGGTCTACGTGGCGACCGAGATGGCCGGGCCGGGCCATGTGAAGCACCACGGGCGCGGCGAGCTGGTGATCGCGCCTGCGCGCCGCAGCGCCGAAGTGGCAGGGCAACTGATCGCCGCGGGCGTGCCCACGCAGATTTCCGACAACGTGCGCGGCGCGCTGTGGGCCAAGCTGATCCTCAACTGCGCCTACAACGCGCTGTCGGCCATCACGCAACTGCCCTATGGCCTGCTGGCGCAGGGCGCGGGCGTGACCGAGGTGCTGCGCGACGTGGTGGCCGAATGCCTGGCGGTGGCCAAGGCCGAAGGCATCGCGGTGCCGGGCGACACCGCCGCCGCCGTGCGCGCCATCGCGCAGACCATGCCCTCGCAGTACTCATCGACCGCGCAGGACCTGGCGCGCGGCAAGCTCAGCGAGATCGACCACCTCAACGGCCTGGTCGTGCGGCGCGGCGAGGCGCTGGGCGTGCCCACGCCCGCGAACCGGGTGCTGTTCGTGCTGGTGAAGCTGCTGGAAGGAAAGAAGCAGGCCTAGCCTGGCATGGGTTCGCGCATCGTCACGAACTCTTCAGCGGCGGTCGGATGGATGCCCACCGTGCTGTCGAACAGCGCCTTGGTCGCGCCCGCGCGCATCGCCACCGCGAAGCCCTGCACGATCTCGCCCGCGTCGGCGCCCACCATGTGCAGCCCGACCACGCGGTCGCTCTTCTTGTCGACCACCAGCTTCATGAAGGTGCGTTCCGTGCTGCCCGACAGCGTGTGGCGCAGCGACTTGAACTCGCTGGAGAACACCGTCACCTCGCCGAACTTCGCGCGCGCATCGATTTCGCTGTAGCCGCAGGTGCCGATGTTCGGGTGCGTGAACACGGCCGTGGGAATGAACTCGTAGTCGAGCCGGCGCTGGCCCTTGCCGAAGAGTTCGTCGACCACCACCATCGCCTCGGCCAGTGCCACCGGCGTGAGCTGCACGCGGGTCGACACGTCGCCCACCGCGTAGATCGACGGCACCGAGCTGCGGTAGTGCGCATCGACCGCGATGGCACCCTTGTCGTCGAGCTTCACGCCCGCGGCCTCGAGGCCCAGGCCCTGTGTGTTGGGCACGCGGCCGGTGGCGAACAGCACCGCGTCGGCCTCGATCTGCTGGCCGCGCGTGAGCGTGGCGGTCAGGCCCTGCGCACCGCGCGTGATCGATGCGACCTCGCTGTTGAGCCGGATGTCGACGCCGGCCTTGCCCATCTCATGGGCGACGAACTGGCGCACGTCGTCGTCGAAGCCGGTGAGCAGGTGGGCGCGGCGGTGCAGCTGCGTGACCTGGGCGCCCAGGCCGTTGAAGATCGAGGCGAACTCGGAGGCGATGTAGCCGCCGCCCACCACCAGCAGGCGCTTCGGGAAGGGGTCGAGGTCGAACATCGCGTCGGAGCTCACGGCGTGTTCGCGCCCGGGGAAGTCGGGCACGAAGGGCGTGCCGCCCGTGGCCACCAGCAGGTGCTTGGCGGTGTGGCGCCGGCCGTCGATCTCCACCGTGTGGGCGTCGATGAACTGGGCCCAGCCGGTGACCAGCGTGACGCCCGAATTCTTCAGCAGCGAGGCATAGACGCCGTTGAGCCGGCCGATCTCCTTGGCGCGTTGCGTCTTCAGGTGGGCCCAGTCGAAACGCGGCGCCTCGGGCAGTGTCCAGCCGTAGCCCGCGCTCTCCTCAAAGGCCTCGGCATAGCCGGCCGCGTAGCTGTAGAGCTTCTTGGGAATGCAACCCACGTTGACGCAGGTGCCGCCCAGCTCGGCGGCTTCGGCCAGGCCGACGCGGGCACCGGACTGCGCGGCCATGCGGGCGGCGCGCACGCCCCCGCTGCCGCCGCCGATGACGAAGAGATCGAAGTCGAATGTGCGCATGAGAAAGAGCTCCTTGCGGCCACTGTAGCGGCGGGCCGAAGACAGTGCCGCGGTCGGGACTTGGCGCCGGCGCGAGCGAGAATCCGCGTCGCAACGAGGGATCCACATGAGGAACAACGCAAGGAGATGCGCGGCGGGCCAGGCACGCGTGTGGCTGTCGGCGCTGGCGCTGTGCGCGATGGCCGTCGCGCCGGCCGCGGCGCAGCTCGCGCGCAAGCCGTCCTACTACCAGCAGCAGAACCCGCCGCAAGCCGAGGGGCCGGCCGCCCAGGGCACGCCGCGCGCCGGGGTGCCGGGGTCGCTGCCGGCCCTGCGACAGCGGGCCGATTTCGACGCGCTGGCCCGGGTCTACGACGCCGGCACGCCGATGCAGCTGGCCCATGTGCTGTTCGTCGTCGACCGGCAGGCCAGGCCGGTGCGCACCCATTACCTCGACACGCCGCGCTACCAGCTGCATGTGCGCTTCGTGCGCGACACCGGGCTTTCGCCGCGCGCGGGCAAGCGCGAGATCGACCGCAACTACCTCGTGCCCGACCGGCGCTTCCTGTTCGGCACCTTGAGCTGGCAGCAGAACATCGGCAGCTTCACCTACGAGTTCTGGGAAGGCGACCGGCTCACCGCGGCGCTGCTGCGGCAGGCCGATGCGCAGGTGAAGGCCAGCTTCTTCGCGCCGGTGAAATTCAAGACCAATTCCACGCTGCACGACCGGGTCGCGCAGGAGGCCGGTGTCGACTTCGTGAGCCAGGCGGCGCTGATCCGCGCGCAGCCCTTCCTGCCACTGAACCTCGGCACCGCGACCGGCCGCGTGCGCATCGTGGATGGCGCTGCGGGCCTGGGCGCGCTGCGGCCCGACGACATCGCGGTGCTGCGCGAGGTGCCGCTCGGCCTGCCGCCCGTGGCCGGCGTGCTGACCGAGCGGCCCTCGACCGCGCTGTCGCACGTCAACCTGCTGGCCAAGGGCTGGGGCATCCCGAATGCCTACGTGCGCGACGCGGCGGCCGTGTTGAAGGAGCATGCGAGCCAGTGGGTGGCGCTGAAGGTCGCGGCCTCGGGCTACCAGGTGCGGCGCCTCACGGCCGAAGAAATCGTGGCGCTGCCGCCGCGCGCCGTGCGCACCGCGTCCACCGGCGCCACGCCCGGCGCGGCCCAGGCCACCCGGCCCGACCTGCGTGAAGACCGCCTGCTGCCGCTGGCGTCGTTGCGTGCGCGAAACAGCGCGCAATGCGGCACCAAGGCCGCGAACCTCGGCGCCCTGCAGGCCGCGCGCATTCCCGGCACCTCGGTGCCCGACGGCTTCTGCATTCCCTTCGGGCACTACGACCGCTTCATGCGCACCCACGGCCTGGCCGAGCGCATCGCGCGCATGCAGCAGCAGCCCGGTTTCGCGAGCGACCCGACGATCCGCCAGCAGGCGCTGGCGCAACTGCGCGAAGAGATCGTGCAGTGGCCCGTCGACGCCGCCACCGCGGCCTCGTGGCGCGCCGCCTGGCAGGCGCAACTGGGCGGCGGCGGTGTGTTCGTGCGCAGCTCGTCCAATTCAGAAGACCTGCCCGGCTTCAGTGGCGCGGGGCTCTACACCACCGTGCCCAACGTCCGGAGCGGCGATGCGCTCGAACGCGCGGTGAAGACGGTCTGGGCCTCGGTGTTCAACCCCGAGGCCTGGGAGGCGCGCGGCGCCGCGGGCTTCGGTGCCCAGTCGGTGCTGATGGGGGTGTTCGTACAGGCCGCTATCGACGCCACGAACGCCGGCGTGATGATCACCCGCGACCCCTTCGACGCCGGCCATGCGCACACCACCTACATCTCGGCCAAGCGCGGCATCGGCATCCGCGTGGTCGAAGGCCGGCGCGTGGCGGAGCAGGTGATGTACTCGAGCTGGTCGAAGGCGATCCAGGTGCTGAGCCGTTCGGCCGAAGCCACCTCGCTGCAGCTCGACAAGGACGGTGGCGTGAAGGAGGTGCCGGTGGAGGAGGGGCGCGCGGTGCTGACCGACGAGCTCGTCGTGCGGCTGGCGACGGTGGGCGCGGCGGTCAAGCGCCGCTTCGACGGTGTGGACCAGGACATCGAGTGGGCGACGGTCGGCGACCGCATCGTGCTGCTGCAGGCGCGGCCCTATGTGGAGCGGCGTTGAGGGTTGCGCAAGCGCGGCCGGCAGGGTTTTGGCGCGCCAGTGAAAATCACAGCCAGGTGACTGGATCCAAAGGACGAAAAGAGATGACCGAACCCGTGAATGACAAGGGCTATGCCGGCGACGTGACGCCCGCGCAGGCCGCGCAATGGATGGCGAGCGGCGAGGCGGTGCTGGTCGACGTGCGCACAGACGCCGAGCGCGAGTGGGTGGGCTACGTGCCCGGCGCCGTGCCGCTGGCCTGGAAGCAATGGCCGGGCATGGCGCTCAACCCCGCGTTCGACGAGGGCGTGCGCGCCGCGGGCGAGGGCGGCCGGAAGCTGGTGCTGCTGTGCCGCAGCGGCGTGCGCTCCATCGCGGCCGCGAAGCGCGCCACCGAGCTGGGCCTCGAGGCCTACAACATCCTCGAGGGCTTCGAGGGCAACCCGGACGAGAACGGGCACCGCGGGCAGACCGGCGGCTGGCGCAGGCACGGGCTGCCCTGGAAGCAGAACTGACGCGCGACCGCCGCGAGGCCGAAGGCCTTGAAGCCACGGCGGAGTCCATTCCAACGGCTCAGGGCGGGGTCAGGAGATCGGGGCGATGGGCACGGAGCCAGGTTTCGGCAACGGCCAGCAATTGCGCGGCCTGGCCGATGCAGGCCTGCAGCGTGGCTGTGGACACCGGGTCGCCCTCGTAGTCGCTCACGTTGCGTTGCCGACGCAGCGCATCGAGCACGATGATCTCCGGCTGCGCCACACCCATCGTCAGGCCCAGGCTCTGGATGGCCGTCTGGTGGTGGCCGGGTTGGCTGGTGGATGTGCGGTAGCCGTTGGCCCACAAACCCAGCATCGCGCATTGCATGATGCATTTGTAGGCTGCATCGAAGCGGTTGTCGGCGCTGACCTGTACAACTTGCGCGTCGGCCAGGTTCCGCCGCGCGGCCTGAAGCAGTTTGGCGATGCCCGCCGCATCAGGCTGGTGGGCCTGCAACCGCCCGATCGCCAGCAAGTCCTGCAAGCTCATCGGCGCCTCCCTTCACAAACAGTTGTGGCTTGGCCAGGATGTCGCGCGCGAAGGCATCGCCAGTGCGCACGCGTTGCGCGAATTCCTCTGGTGCGTAGAGCACCGTGTTCACCTCACGGCCCAGCGCCGCGTGCAGAGGAAACACCGCCTGTGCCAGCGTCATGAAATTGACGTCGCCCAGCACCAGCAGGTCCACATCGCTGCCCGGCGAAGGCGTGCCGCGTGCCACCGAGCCGAACACCAGTGCCAGCCGGATCTGTGCATCCAGCGGCGCCAGCGCTTCGCGCACGGCAGGCACCACGCCATGCGTCTTGCGAAACAGGGCCGCCAGGTCCTCGAACAGGGGGTGGCCCGTGTTGGCGTTGTAGCGCACCTGGTTGCCTTGTTCGCTGCGCAGCAGCAGGCCGGTGCGCGCCAGCTTGTCCACCTCCCGCCCCAGCGTGCCCGCATGGCTGTCGGTCAGGCGCGCAAGCTCCCGCAGATGGAAGGCAGAGCGGGGCTGCAGCAGCAACACCGCCAGCACACGTTGCCGTGCTGCGGGAAACAGCAGGTCCATCAGGGAGGTTTCGTTGCTCATTAGGCGACGATTGTTGCCAATAAGGCGACGTTCGGCAAGTCCTGGATTTTCAATGCGCAAGCGTGAGGCCTGCCGCCTGAATCGATCCGCAAGAGGACGCAGCCGAACCGACGGCACTCAGAAGAAAGCCCACGGCATGCCGTGGGCCTCCCGTAAAAGAGCGACGAAAGGAAGCTCAGTTCAACGGCGGAATCCGCAGCTTCTGCCCCGGATAGATCTTGTCCGGGTTGCTCAGCATGGGCTTGTTGGCCTCGAAGATCGCGTTGTACTTGTTGGCGTCGCCGTAGTACTTCTTGGAGATGGCCGACAGCGTGTCGCCGCGCACCACGTCGTGGTACTGGGCGGGCGGCGCGGCCGGCGCGACCAGGTTGTTGTCGACGCTGGTCACGTTGGCGACATTGCCCGCCGCGAGGCCGGCCTTCTCGCTGGCTTCCTGCGAGGGCGCATTGCCGGCCAGCGTGACCACGCCCGTGGCCGCGGCATAGCTCACCGCGAGGTTGCTCAGGCCGAGGTTCTGCGTCTCGATGTAGGTCTTGATCGCGGCGGCGGCCGCCGCATTCGGGTCGGTGCCCGCTTCGGCCGCGTGCGCCGACGAACCGCCAAACAGCTTCTCGCCCGCTTCCTTGATGAAACTCAGCAAACCCATGGTGTCCTCACTTCGTATGTTGGTGGATCGGACTGCCACTTTAAGCACGCCAAAGGCGATCACGGTGTCAGCCGCCGACGCGTGTGCAAGCATTGGTAAAACCCGAACGACAAAGTCGCAATAATCCCGCCATGACCTTTCTCGCCATCGACATCGGCAACACGCGCCTCAAGTGGGCGCTCTATGCGGCTGGACACCCGGGTGCGGAACTGCTGGCCAGCGGCGCCGAGTTTCTCGACCACATCGAGCGCCTGGCCGAGGGCCCCTGGGCCGACATGGCGTCGCCGACGGCGATGCTGGGCTGCGCCGTGGCCGGCGACGCGGTGCGCCGGCGCGCCGAGGAGCAGGTCACGGAGCGCTTCGACTGCGCCGCGCGCTGGGTGGTGGCCAGCGCGGCCGAGGCCGGCATGGTCAACGGCTACGACCACCCGACGCGGCTGGGCGCCGACCGCTGGGTCGCGATGATCGGCGCGCGCCACCGCATGCTGGCGCAGGGCGCGCCGCGGCCGATGGTGGTGGTGATGATCGGCACCGCCGTGACGGTCGAGGCCATCGATGCCGACGGCCGCTTCCTCGGCGGCCTGATCCTGCCGGGCCACGGCATCATGCTGCGCGCGCTGGAGTCGGGCACCGCCGGGCTGCACGTGCCCACCGGCGACGTGCGGGAGTTCCCGACCAACACCAGCGACGCGCTCACCAGCGGCGGCACCTATGCGATCGCGGGCGCGGTCGAGCGCATGCGCCAGCATGTGAAGGCGCATTGCGGCGCCGAACCCGCCTGCTACATGACGGGCGGCGCGGGCTGGAAGATGGCGCCCTCGATGGTGAGCCCCTTCGAACTGGTCGACGGGCTCATCATGGACGGGCTGCTGGTGATCGCCGAGGCGCGCGCGGCGGCCTGAACCCCTTGCGAAACTCAGCCGGCCTTGGCGCCGGTGAGTCCGTCCACGGCCTGGAACATCGCCTGCCGCGCCTGGCTGATGATCTGGCCCTTCCAGGCGTCGGTGTCGGTGTAGAAGGCTTCGCGCATGCGCGCATGGATCGCGTCCGCCAGCTCGGGCGCGGCCTCCGGGTGCTTGTGCAGCCAGTGGTCGGCACGCAGCGCGCCGGTCATCTCGAGGATGGGCAGCGTGCCGTACTCGAGCGCGATGCCGGTGTACTCGGCCTGCGGGCATTCGGCGTAGATCGCACCCCAGTTCAGGCCGGTCAGCAGCGCCGAGGTGGAAGAGCCGTCGTAGATCGAGGTGACCGGCGTCTCGGCGCCCCACCAGGCGTTGGCGCGCGCATAGGCGGCGGCATCGTCGCGGCAGGCGAAGATGCGTTCGCCGATGCCGTTGGGCCCGAGGCCGGTGTGCAGGTCGATCCAGGCCAGCTGCCGCGCCTTCTGTGCATGCGTCTGCAGCACCTGGCGGAAGGTGCGGTTGCTCCAGGTCGGCGCGGTGCCGCCGAAGAACACGCCGTCCTCGAACTGGTACTGGCCGCCCGAGACCGCGGCCTGGTAGGCGACCACGCCGTGCTGGCCGATCCAGGCCTCGAGCTCGGCCTGGTTCTGCGCCGATGGCGGCCATTGCTCGGGCAGCAGCAGCGGGTGCAGGCCGGCGTAGGCGGCGTTGACCGGCAGCGGCTGCGTGAAGTCCATGAAGTTGCGGTTGAGGTCGACGTTCTCGTGGGTCACGCGCCGGCTGTAGGAGAAGCCGTGCGGGTTGAGCGCATGCACGTAGAGCACGCCGACGCCGGCCGCGCGGGCCTTCTCGCGCCACTCGGCGTCATGCAGCGCGAACACCTGCACGCCGCTGCCGCAGTGGCCTTCGACACCGTGGCAGGCGCTGGTGATCAGCAGCAGCTGCCTGGCATCGGCCGGGCCTTCGTAGGCCACGTCCATGGCCAGGGCCTCGCCTTCGCGGCCCGGCAGCGGATGCGGATGGGTCTCGACCGTGAGGCCCGCCGTGACGCAGCCCTGCAGGAACTTGCGGCGCGCTTCGGCATAGGTCGGAGAAAAGGCCTCGGTCACGCCGATCATGCGGCGGCTCCGGGCTGGCCCTGGGCGAGGAACTGCTCGGCCAGTTCGACCCAGCAGGTGGCGCCGAGCGGAATCAGGTCGTCGTTGAAGTCGTAGCTGGCGTTGTGCAGCGTGCACGGGCCCCCGCCGTGGTGCATGTCGCGGTGCGCGCCGTCGCCGTTGCCGATGAAGGCATAGGCACCGGGCTTGGCCTGCAGCATGAAGGCGAAGTCCTCGGCCGTCATGGCGCCTTCCTGCGGCAGCACGTTCTCGGCGCCGACGATGCCGGCCATCACCTTTCGCGCGAAATCCGCTTCCGCAGGCGTGTTGATGGTCGGCGGGTAGTTGCGGTGGAAGTGGAAGTCGACCTCGGCGTCGTGCGCCGCGCTGATGTGCTCGGCGATCTTCTTCATGCGCGACTCGATCAGGTCGAGCACCTCGAGCGTGAAGGTGCGCACCGTGCCCTGCAGCTCGCAGCTGTCGGGGATCACGTTGTTGGCTTCGCCGGCGTGGATCATCGTGACCGAGATCAGGCCGGTCTCGGTGGGTTTCTTGCTGCGCGTGAGGATGGTCTGGAAGGCCTGCACCATCTCGCAGGCCACGGGCACCGGGTCG
The DNA here is from genome assembly GCF_030317215.1 of Variovorax sp. J2P1-31. NCBI lineage: Bacteria > Pseudomonadati > Pseudomonadota > Betaproteobacteria > Burkholderiales > Comamonadaceae > Variovorax > Variovorax sp. J2P1-31. The sequence goes on along the minus strand of NZ_JASZYA010000003.1, from coordinate 795,876 downwards.
ATGCCGGTGTGCGGCAGCGCCGCATGGCCGCCCTTGCCGCGGATGGTGATCTTGAAGTCGTTGCTCGAGGCCATGGCCGGGCCCGGGCTCACCGCGAACTGGCCGGCCTTCATGCCGGGCCAGTTGTGCATGCCGAACACGGCGTCCATGGGGAATTGCTCGAACAGCCCTTCCTTGATCATCTCGCGCGCACCGCCGCCGCCTTCCTCGGCCGGCTGGAAGATCAGGTAGACGGTGCCGTCGAAATTGCGGTGCTTGGCCAGGTGCTGCGCCGCGGCCAGCAGCATGGCGGTGTGGCCGTCATGGCCGCAGGCGTGCATCTTGCCGTGGTGCTTGCTCGCGTGCTCGAAGGTGTTGAGCTCGGTGACGGGCAGCGCGTCCATGTCAGCGCGCAGGCCGACGGCCCGGGTGCTGGTGCCGTTCTTCACGATGCCGACCACGCCGGTCGTGCCCAGGCCGCGGTGGATCGGGATGCCCCATTCGGTGAGCTTGGCCGCAACCACGTCGGCCGTGCGCACCTCCTGGAAGCAGAGTTCGGGATGGGCATGCAGGTCGCGTCGGATCGACGCGATGCCTGCCGCTTGAGTAACGAGCGAATCGATGAGTTTCATAGGATAAGTGTTGCACACCCCCAGGCTCCGCGCACTCCGTGTCGCTCCTCCTTCCCCCTTGCAGGGGGCAACACCAGCGGCCCGGCAAAGCCGGTTCCGCGGTGTTCTCCGGGAATACCCTTCAGCGACCGGTTTCCTTGAGCCAGGCCGCGCGTGCCGCCAGCGCGGTGTCGGTGAAGTCGGTGAACACGCCATCGACGCCCAGCCGGTAGTAGGCCAGGTACTCGTTCTTCGGGTCGCCCTTGTAGTCGGCCGCGAGCCGGCGCGACTCGTTGCGGAAGGTGAAGGGGTGGACGAACAGGCCGGCCTTGTGGGCGTCGGCCACCAGCGTGGTGGGCGCCAGCGAGGTGGCGTCGGCGTCGTTGACCTTGCCGTCGCCGTTGAGGTCGCGGGCCTTGCCGTCGGCGCCGACCGTGCCCTTGATGCTCAGGATGTAGCGCTTCCAGGGGCCGATGCCGTCGGCGTAGGTCGCGATCTCGGCCAGGCCGGCGGGCGTGACCATGGTGTCGAAGTTGCGCTTGTCGCCGGCCAGCGTCCATTCGTAGGGGCGGTCGACCGGCACCGCATAGGTCATGACGCCGGTGCGCAGGTCGATGCCGTCGCCGTCGATCAGCTGGATCCGCTTGGTCTTCAGGCCCTTGGCCTTCATGTACTTGAGGCTGCCCGGCTCGAAGGATTGCACGAAGACCGGCGCGCTGGCGCTGTTCCAGCCGGCGGCCTCGAGGGTGGCGATCAGCTTGTCCTCCAGCGGCAGGCCCAGGTTGCGGAACCAGGTCGGGTTCTTGGTCTCGGGGTAGATCGCGATGGTGCGGCCGGTCTCGCGCGACTTGGCCTTGGCCAGGTCGATCACGGCCTGGAAGGTCGGCACCTTGAAGCGGCCGTTGAACTGCTGCGGCCGCTCGGCGTCGGTCGAGATCGCGCCCAGCGTCTGCAGCTCGGCCAGCGTGAATTCATGGATGAACCAGCCGGTCTGCGTCTCGCCGTCGACCTGGATCGTCTTCTTGCGCGAGGCGAACTCGGGGTGCGTGGCCACGTCGGTGCTGATCGCCAGGTTCGGGTCGTGCCGCGTGACCAGCACGCCGTCCTTGGTCGACAGCAGGTCCATCTCGATCACGTCGGCGCCCAGCTCGATCGCGCGGGCGTAGGCCTCGAGCGTCTCCTCCGGCAGGTAGCCCGAGGCGCCGCGGTGGGCCACCACCAGCGGCGGCTTGCCGTCGAGCGTGGGCAGCGCGGCGGTCTGCAGCGGGGCGGTGCAGCCGGCGGCGGCGAGGGCGGCGGTGGCGCCGAGGGCCCACAGCGCGGCGCGGCGCGGCGCCGGACGGGAAGCGGCGGCAGGGGCGAAGGACGGGAAGGTCATGGCATCTCCGGGTGGACGTTGGGAGGCGCAGCCTACACCCGCGCCATGACACGTCCGATGCACGGTCCGGCGTCTTCCCGGACAATGGTCCGCATGCCGCACACTCTTTCCGCCCGCAGCCTCGAAACCGCGCAGACCCTGGTGCGCATGAACACGGTCAGTGCCAACAGCAACCTCGAGCTGATCCATTTCGTGCGCGATCGCCTTGCCGCGCTGGGCGTGCGCAGCCGCCTGACCTACAACGCCGACAGGACCAAGGCCAACCTGTTCGCCACGCTGGGCGAGGGCCGGCCCAGCGGCATCATCGTCTCGGGCCACACCGACACCGTGCCCTGGGACGGGCAGGACTGGAGCGTCGACCCGCTGTCGGCCATGGTCCAGCACTGGCCCGTCGAGGGCGGCGGACCGGTGCCCGTGGGGCGGGTGGCCGAACTCGCCGCGCTGGGCAGCCCGCGGCTCTATGGGCGCGGCGCGGCCGACATGAAGGGCTTCATCGCGGTGGCGCTGGCCAATGCCGAGCACTTCCTCGAAAGCGATTCCCCCTTCGCCGTGCACTTCGCCTTCAGCTACGACGAGGAGGTGGGCTGCTTCGGCGTGCGCGAACTCATCGCCGACATGAAGGCGCAATCGATCCAGCCCGTGGCCTGCATCATCGGCGAGCCCACCAGCATGGTGCCCGCCATCGCGCACAAGGGCGTGTACCGCTACCGCTGCTGCGTGCGCGGCAAGGAGGCGCATTCCTCGCTCACGCCGCAGTCGGTCAACGCCATCGAGATGGCGGCGCGGGTGGTCGGCAAGGTGCGCGACATGGCCGAGGGCTTCGAGCATCACGAGCCGCGCTACGAGGGCTTCGACGTGCCCTTCAGCACCGCGAGCGTGGGCCAGTTCCATGGCGGCATCGCCGACAACGTGGTGCCGCGCGACGCCGAGTTCCGCTACGAATTCCGCAACCTGCCGACCGCCGATGCGCAGCAGATGCAGCAGGAGGTCCGGGCCTATGCGAGCCGGCTCGAAGCGCCGATGAAGAAGGTGGCGCCCGACACCGGCTTCCAGTTCGAGACCATCTGCGAAGTGCCCAGCTTCCTCGGCTCCGCCAAGGACCCGATCACGCGGCTCGCGCAGCGGCTCGCGGGCGAGGACCGCACCACGCTGGTGGCCTTCGGCACCGAGGCGGGGCTGTTCAAGGGCGCGGGCATTCCCACCATCGTCTGCGGCCCGGGCAGCATCACCCAGGCGCACCAGCCCGACGAGTTCGTCACGCTCGAACAGCTGGCGCGCTGCGAGGCCTTCCTGCAGGGGCTGGCGCGCACGCAGAGCCTCGACTGATGCCGCGCGCCCCGGCCCGCGGAGCTGCATGGTCACGATGAAACGCGTCGCGCTGGGCCTGCTGTGCGGCGCCGCGCTGCTCTACGGCGTGGCACACGTGCTCGAGGCGCGTCATCCCGCCTGGGGCTATGTCGCCGCGTTCGCCGAGGCCGCGATGGTGGGCGCCATCGCCGACTGGTTCGCGGTGGTCGCGCTGTTCCGCCGGCCGCTGGGCCTGCCCATTCCGCACACCGCGATCATCCCGGCCAACAAGGACCGCATCGGCGCCAAGCTGGCCGGCTTCATCCTCGACAACTTCCTGAGCACGCCGCAGGTGCTGGCCAAGCTGCAGGCCTTCGACCCCGCGGCCCGGCTCGCGCAATGGCTGGCGCTGCCGGCCAACGGCGATCGCCTGGGCGTGCATGCGGTGGCGATGGTGCGCTACGGCCTCACGGCCTTCGACGACGAGCGGGCGCGCGCCTTCCTGGCCCGCGCCGCGTCCGCGGGCCTGGCGCAGCTCGACCTGTCGCGGCTGCTGGGCCAGATGCTCGATGCGGTGACGGCCGACGGCAAGCACCAGGCGTTGCTCGACGACGTGCTGGCGCAGGTCGCCAAGGTGGTCGAAGGCGAAGAGGTGCAGGAGCGCATCGCCGAAGCCATCGCACGCGAGATCCGCACCCTGAAGTACGTGGGCCTCGACCAGGTGGCCGCGCGCGTCGCCACGCGCAAGATCGTCGCCGCCGTCTCGCGCACGCTGGGCGAACTCGCGGCCGAGCCCGAACACCCCTTGCGCAAGCGCTTCGACCATTTCATGGACGACTTCGTCGTGCGCCTCCAGCACGACCCCGAGTTCCACGCACGCGGCGAGCAGATCCGCGCCGAACTACAGGCCCATCCCGCGCTGGGCGAGTACCTGCACGGCCTCTGGGGCCAGCTGCTGGCCTGGCTCGACGACGACCTGGGCCGCGCCGATTCCAGCATCCGCCGCCGCATCGCCGGCATGGCCAGCTCGCTGGGCCAGCGCCTGCAGCAGGACGCGCCCTTCCGCCGCTGGATCAACGAACAGATCACCGACGCCGCCCCGGTCGCCATCGAGCGCTACCGCGAGGACATCCGGCGCTACATCGTCGAGCGCGTGGGGCAGTGGAACGCGCAGGAGATGACGCTCGAACTCGAGCGCCACATCGGGCGCGACCTGCAGTTCATCCGGGTCAACGGGACGCTGGTGGGCGGGCTGGTGGGCTTGAGCATCCACACGGTGACGCGCTTCTTCGGCGCCTGAGGCTACGCGGCCAATCCCCGGTACAGGAAGTCCACGCCCTCGGCCAGGCTGCGGTCGGAGGCGGGGAGGCCCGCCATGGCGAAGCCGTTGAGGTAGTCGGCGAGCACCGCGCCGGCGATCGCGGTATGCGCAGCGCCCAGGGCAAGGCCTTCGACGGCATTGCCGAACAGCCGGGCGAAGTGGTGGGCCACGCCTTCGCGTACACCCGGGTCGCGCGCCATGACGACGGTCAGCATGGGTGCGGCCGAGGCCAGTTCCACATAGGCCTGCGCAATGAAGCGCAGGCGCGCGCGTGGCGTGTTCGCGCGCCGGGGTATCTCCAGCTCGCCGAGCCGGGAGAAATGATGGTCGGCCAGGGCCTGCAGCAGCGCGGTCTTGTTCGGGAAATAGTGATAGACCGCCATCGGGTCGACGCCCAGCGCACGCGCGAGCTCGCGCATCGAGAAATCGGTGCCGCTGCTCTCCAGCAGCGTCGCGGCGGCGACCAGGATCCGGTCGGGTTCCAGCCGTTGCCGGGGGCGTTCGGGTGTCATGCCGGGTGGCGGGGGGATCGCTTTCATCTCTAGAATTCTACGTTGTAGAAATTCAGGAGTTCCCCATGCATCGTCCCCATGTCCGCGTGTTCGTCGCCGCCAGCCTCGATGGTTTCATCGCCGGCGCCCAAGGCGACCTGAACTGGTTGTCGGCCTTCGACGATCCGCCCGAACTGACCGGCTACGCGCGCCTGAGCGCGCAGACCGACACCGTCGTCCTCGGGCGCAACACCTACGACACCGTGCAGGGCTTCGACGGTTGGCCCTATGACGGCCAGCGGGTCGTGGTGCTCACGAAGCGCAGCCTCGGGGGCGCGCATGGCGAGGAGGCGCATGCCGGCAGCCTGCAAACACTGCTGCACACGCTGTGGACGCAAGGCAGCCGCAACGTCTACCTGGACGGTGGCCAGGCCATCCGCCAGGGCCTGCTGTCGGGCTGCGTCGACGAGCTGACGATCTCCTGGGCGCCGGTGCTCCTGGGCACGGGCGTGCCGCTCTTCGGCCCGGAGCTGGCGATGACGCGCCTGCCGCTCGTGGCCAGCCGAAGCCTGCCGAGCGGCCTGCTGCAATGCACCTACGCGCCGAAATCTTGAGTGCGGCTGGCGCCGGATCTCGCACAATGCCCGCGAACGGCCGATGCTGCGATTCCGCCGAAACAAAAAAAGGAGACACCATGACGGAGACACCCAAGACCAAGGGCCCTGCCTCTTACTTTCCTTCCATCGAGAAGACCTACGCGAGGCCGATCGCCCATTGGATGGCGGTGCTCGAGCAGGCGCCGACACGCAAGCACATGGAACTCGTGAACCTGCTCAAGACGGACCATGGGATGGGCCACGGGCATGCGAACGCGCTGGTCGCCGTGTTCCTGGCGCAGGCGGCGCCCGCGAAGCCGTAGGCTTGGGTCGATTCACTCGAGAAGGCTCGCCATCGACCAAACGCCCGAATGTGTTGCGCGCCTATTCAACGACCAGCCCCAGCTCGCGCGTCATCGTCTGGTACGTGGGCCAGGTCCGCTGGATGAACTGCTGCAACTCGACCCCGGTCCATGGCGGGCCTTCCACGCCCAGTTGCGCCAGCACGGTCTTCACGGGCTCCGATTTCGTGGCCGAATCGCGGGCCACCTCTGCGAGCCTTTGCACCACGTCCCTGGGCAGATTGGCCGGACCCAGCAGCATGTTGCACTCCTTGAGGTTCTCGAACGCCGGCCCCGTAAAGCCCTCGTCGGCCCAGGTCGGGATCCCCGGCAGCAGCGCTTCCGAGCGGTCGCCCGAGATCACCAGGATCGGCCGGAAGGCCCCGCGCTGGATGCCAGCCGCCATGCCGGCCATCGAGCCGGCCCCGATGTCGATGTTGCCGGCCATCAGGTCGAACACCATCGGCCCCGTTCCCTTGTAGTTGACGAGGTCGAACTTCGCACCGGTCTGCTTGGCCAGCTGGCTCATCATCAGCTGCCAGCCCGAGCCGATGCCGTAGTTGCCGACGCTCACCGGGCGCTTGCGCGCCAATTCGATCAGCTCCTTGAGGTTCTTCACCGGCAGGTCCTTCTTCACGACCATCGGCGAGGTGCCGGTGCTGAACGCAGCGACCGGCGTCAGGTCCTTGGTCGTATCGAGCGGCACCTTCTTGAGCAGCACGGGCGCCTGCGCCAACTGGCTGTGCAAGGTGATCAGCAGCGTGTAGCCGTCCGGCGCGGAACGCGCGACGGCGTCCGCGGCGATCATGCCGATGGCGCCCGAACGGTTCTCCACGACCACCGGGACGCCGAGCCGCCCCGTCATGTATTCCGCGAGTGCGCGTGCGGTCGCATCGTTCGATGAGCCCGGCGCCTGCGCGGCGATGATCTTGATGGGCTTCGCGGGCCAGGCCTGCGCGCGTGCCGGGCCCGGCAGCCAGCCGGCGGCCGCAAGACCCAGCCCGGCGCCGATGAAGCGGCGGCGTTGCGCCGCCGCGGGGAGGAATGTCGATTCGATGTTCGTCTTCATGTTGTCTCCTTCTTGTTCTGGGAATTCGGGTGCCGGCCATGCCGGTCGCGGCGGCCGGACCTACATGCCGATCCGGTCTGCGCGGTCGACCAGGTTCTTCACGATGCGCACCGATGCGATGTCGATCATCTTTCCGTCGTACTGGACGGCGCCGAGCCCTTGCGCCAGCGCCGCGTCGTAGGCCCGGATCATTTCGCGCGCACGCGCGACATCGGCTTCCGCGGGGGAGAAAGTGGCCTGCGCGATCTCCACCTGCGACGGATGGATGGCCCACTTGCCGACCATGCCGAGCGTCATGGCCCTGCGGCATTCCTCGCGGAAGGCCTCGGGTTCCTTGAAGTCGGCGAACGGCCCGTCGACGGCGTCGATCCGGTGGGCACGCGCCGCGATCGTGAGCTTGTGGCGCTGGTAGCTCCAGATGTCGCCGGGGTAGCCGCTCGGGCCGCCGATGTCGCGGATCGACACGCCCTGGCTCGCCGAATAGTCGCCCATGCCGAAGATCAGGCATTCGAGCCGCGGCGTCGAGGCGGCGATTTCCTCGACGCGCATCATGGCCTCGACCTCCTCGATGAGCACGTCGATGCCGATGCGCTTCTTGAGACCGAGCTTTTTCTCCATCATGGTGAGCAGCTTGTCGACAAACTGCACGTCGGACGCGCTCATGGCCTTGGGCAGCATGATCATGTCGAGGTTCTCGCGCGCACCTTCGACGACCTCGATGATGTCCTCGTAGGCGTACTCCGTGCCGAGGTCGTTGATGCGCACGCAGCGCGTGGTGCGGCCCCAGTCGAGCGTGTTCAGGGCCTGCACGATCTTGGCGCGCGCCGGCCGCTTCTCCGATGGCGCGACCGCATCCTCGAGATCGAGGAAGACGAAGTCGACGCCCATGCCCGCGGCCTTCTGCATCATCTTCTCGCTCGAGCCGGGGACGGACAACTGGCAGCGGCGCAGGCGCCTGGGTCTTTCTTGCATGGGTCTGTTCCTTGAGGTGTCAGAAGAAGTCGAGAAGGTGCTCACTGGATGACGTGCCCGGACCGCAACGAAGCGATCTCGTCGCCGCTGAAGCCGAAGGTCCGGAGCGTCTCGTCGGTGTGCTCGCCCGTCAGCGGCGCGCGGCGGCGTACGCCGCCCGGCGTGCCGCTCATGCGCACAGGTGTGCCGGCCACGGTGAGCGGTCGAGAGGCGCCGGGCTGTTCGACCTCGACCAGCATCTGGCGTGCGCGGAAGTGCGGATCGCCGAAGATGTCGGCTGCATCGAAGACCGGGCCGAACGGAATCTCTCCGCCCAGCAGCGCCGACAGTTCGGCCTTGGTGTGGCGGGCCGTCCAGCGGCCCACGATCTCGTCGACGGCGGCCTTGTTCTCTACACGCGCATCGTTGGTGGCGTAGCGTGGGTCCGTCGCGAGTTCGGGCTGCCCCATGCATTGGACGAGCGGGACCCAGAAGCGGTCGTTCGGCACGCCCAGGCTCACGTGGCCGTCCTTCGCGGGGAAGAGCCCGAAGGGGCACAGCAGGGGATGGCCGTTGCCCTCGGGCCCCGGCACCCGTCCGGTGGCGCTGTGCTGGAACACCAGGCGTTCGCAGACGGCGAGCACCGCATCGACCATCGCCACGTCGAGGAACTGGCCCTGGCCGGTGCGCTGCGCGCGCCAGCAGGCCGCAGCGATGCCGTAGGCCAGGTGCATGGCCGGCACGATGTCACCCACGCCGGGCCCGATCTTCGTCGGCGGGCCGCCCGCCACGGCACCGGTGATGCCCATGATGCCGCCCATCGCCTGTGCCACCGGGTCGTAGGCCGGCCAGGCCGCGTAGCGGCTCTCACCGCTGCGTGCGTCGCCGAAGCCGCGCAGTGCCGCATACACCAGGCGCGGGTTCTCCAGCGCGAGCGTCTCGTAGCCGAGGCCCAGCCGCTCCATCACACCGGAACGGTAGTTCTCGACCAGCACGTCCGCCTGCCGCACCAGGCGCAGCAGCGCGGCCTTGCCGGCGGCCTGCTTGAGGTCGAGGACCAGCGAATCCTTGTTGCGGTTGATCGACGCGAAGTAGCTGCCGAAGCCTTTGTCCTCGATCCGTCTCGCGCCATCGAGATGCGGTCCGGTGCGGCGCGTGAGGTCGCCACCGGGCGGCTCGATCTTCACGACATGCGCACCCTGGTCGGCCAGCATCATCGTGGCATAGGGGCCCGCGAGCATTTGTGTCAGGTCGAGCACGACGAGGCCCTCGAGCGCGCCGGTCGCACCCCGGGGAGATGCTGCAGCGCTCACCTGTCGGCCCAATGGCTCTTGCGCTTGAGCAGCACGGTCCGCTCCGCTTCCACGCAGAGCTTGTCGTCCTGGTTCAGGCCGTAGTGCCGGAAGCGCACGATGCCGGCATCGGGCCGCTCTGCGTCCCGGCGTTCGAGCACCTCGCTGAAGGCGTAGAGCGTGTCTCCGTGGAAGACCGGGTGCGACAGGCGGATCTTGTCGAGCGTCAGCTCGGTCAGGCATTGCTCGGCCGTGTCCTGCGCCGCCAAGCCAAGCACCATTGAGAGATTGATGCCACCGAACACCACGCGCTGCGCGAAGATGCCGCGAGCATCCTGCTGCATCGCATGCTCGTTGAAATGCCCCTCGGCGGTGTTCATGACCATGTGGGTGAGGAGCACGTTGTCCATCTCGGTCACGGTCTTGCCGCGTGCATGCCGGATCAATGCCCCCACTTCGAAGTCTTCGAAGTAGTTGTCGGTGCTGGTGAGTTCCGATGCCTTCATGCCGTGGCTCCCCGCTTCGCGGCCTGCTTCTCGAAGGCCCGGCCCGCGATCATGGCTTCCACTTCCGACTTGCCCAGCAGCTGGGTCGAGATGATGCGTTGCTGGATCTCCGAGGTACCCTCGAAAATCTTGGTCAGGCGCGCATCGCGCCAGTAGCGTTCGACCGCGAACAGCTTGGTGTATCCCGCGCCGCCGAAGATCTGCATGGCCTCGGAGGTCACGCGCTCGGCCATCTCGGAGGCGAAGTACTTGACCATCGACGCTTCCTTGTCGCAGCGCCGACCGCTGTCGATCTGTCCGCACACGTAGTACATCAGCTGGCGTGCCGCCTCGATCTCGGTGGCCATGGTCGCGATCTTGAAGCGGATGGCCTGGTATTCGGCGATCGGCATGCCGAACTGCTTGCGCTCGCCTGCATAGGCGATGGCATCTTCCAGCGCGCCCTGTGCGAGGCCGATGGCACGCGCCGCCGTATGGGCGCGCGCGCCTTCGAGCCCCTTGGTCATCAGGTGGAAGGCCTTGCCTTCCTCACCGATGAGTCCTTCGGCCGGCACCCGCAGCCCGTCGAGTGCGAGCTCGAAGGTCTTCCACCCGAAGTAGCCGATCTTCGGGATCGGGGCCCCTGTCATTCCCGGGGGAAAGCTGCCGCGCTCCTTCTCGATCAGGAAGCACGAGATGCCCAGGTAGCGCTTGTCTGCACTCGGGGGCGGCGAGGTGCGTGCGAAGAGCGTGAGGTAGTCGGCGCCGTCGGCAAAGGTGCACCAGTACTTGTTGCCCGTGAGCACCCAGTCGTCGCCATCGCGCACGGCGCGGCAGGAGATCGATGCCAGGTCGGAGCCGGTATCGGGTTCGCTCAGGGCGCTGGCGTTGAGGAACTCGCCGCGCACGACACGCGGCAGGTAGCGGACTCGCATCTCTTCGGGCATGGCCGACTTGATCCAGCCCCCTTGTGCGCGCGCCACGATCGAGGCCACCGACATCCAGCCGCGCGCCAGCTGCTCGCAGATAAGGCAGTACTCGAAGTAGCCGAGCCCCATGCCGCCGTATTCCTCCGGAATCATGATGCCGAAGTAGCCCATGTCGGCCAGCTTCTGGCGCAGGTCCATGGGGATCTCTCCCCCTGGCCCGTCGAGCCGGTTGGCCACCGGCAGCACCTCGCGCATGGTGAAGTCCCGTGCCGCGTCGCGAATCATGCGACGCTCATCGGTCATGTAACCCAGTCCGTCTTCTGACATTTCAATTCCTTGTTCTGACGAGGTTGGAGCGCTTGAAGCGGATGACTTCCTCGCCTTGCTGGTTCGACCCGCGGGTATGCCAGGTCACGATTCCGTAGCCGGGCCGGTTGGCGGCCAGACGTCGCGCGATCACCTCGGAATGCGCATACAGCGTGTCGCCGGGATACACGGCCTCGTGATAGCCGAGCTCGTCGACGCCCAGGAAGGGGCCGCCGCCCTCTGACAGGTCCTCCACCGACAGCCCGAACACCGTGTTGAACACCAGCAGCGGATTGACGGGGGTGGTCGGGTGGCCGTGCGCCTTGGCAAAGGCCTCGTTGGTGTAGTGCGGGTTGTAGTGCAGCGTGAGCGTCGAGAAGAGCGTGTTGTCGGCCGCCGTGACCGTGCGGCCCCAGTGGTGCGAGAAGGTGCGCCCGATCTCGAAATCCTCGTAGCGGTTGCCGCGTGGTCGGAGCGTCGCGCCGGCCTTGAGCCGCACGACCGTGCTTTCGTTGGGGGTCATTGGATGGCTTCGAACAGGGGTTGGAGGGAAGGGGCACGGTCCAGTCCGGCCACGGCTTCGACGAATCGGTCGAATCGTTCTGTCCCGAGCACCGGTTCGGCGATCGAACGGGCCTTGGCCAGCAGGCGCGTCCATTGCGCATTCAGGTCCGTGGCGGGAATTGCTACGTTGGCAGCGCGCGAAAGGGTTCGGCCGTCGCGCGTATGCATCGTCACCACGGCCGTATCGCGGTCCTCGGCCTCAACCACGTGCATCGACACGCATCGGGCCGCGGCGGCGTAGCGCGCATCAAGCGCCGTGCTGTCGGTGTAGAGGCCGAGGTCGGCGGTGTCGGCACCGTCGAGCGCGAGAGCGGCGAGATGCTGGATCGAGAACTTGATGCCGAGGCTGTCCTGGGGCACCGCGATGTCGCACACCCCGCGATGGTTGCCCGCGACCTGGATGGTCATCGACGCCAGTGCGCCGAGATCGACACCCTCGTGCTGTCGCAGCCCGCGGACCGCCTCGATCGTGGAATGGGTGAGGTAGCAGGAAGCGTGGTACTTGAAGAGCGTCCGCTCGATGGCGAAGCCGCGGCTCGTGTCGATCGCGGGCGCAAAGCTGTTCAGCGTTGGTGCCATGGTGCGGGCAAAGCCCTGCGCGCATTCGATCGCACTGTCGTTCACGGTGAAGCCACGCGCCGCCAGCTCCGCCGCCATCAAGCCGTTCATGGCGGCCTTGCCGGCGTGCAACGGCTTGCCCATGGTGCCGAACATGCACTTGAGCCCGGCGGCCTGGGTCGCGGCGAGCCCCAGTGCGTGCGCGGTCTGTCCACGGTCCAATCCGCGCAGGTTGGCGCAGGCTGCGGCTGCACCGAAGGTGCCGACCGTTCCTGTGACGTGGAAACCGTGCTGGTAGTGGCTCGGCCCGACCATCTCTCCGAGTCGGCTCTCGATCTCGTGACCCACCACCAGGGCACGCAGAAGGTCGCGACCCGATGCCGAACGGGACTGCGCCAGGGCGAGAACAGCCGGTGCCACCGGCACCGTGGGGTGCCCGAACATTCTCGATGCCACATCGTCGTAGTCCAGCGCATGGCCGGCGGAGCCGTTGATGAGCGCTGCGTCGTGCGGGGCGGCACGCTGTCCACTGGCCAGCAGAAGGCATGCCTGCTCGGCCGTTCCATGGTAGGCGTCGACAAGAATTTTCACCAAGGGCTCGGTCGTGCCTGCGATGCCGACGGCCAGCCAGTCGAGCAGGACATGCTTGGCCCATTGGTACGCCACGGGGGTGATGCATGCATCGTCGGTGCGGCTGATCCAGTCGGCCATGACCTGCGTGACCGCAACGCCGGTGTTGGCGTCGTCCATCTTCTTTTCCACGTTGTCTCCTGCCCTTGATCGGGCTGCCTGATGAGTTCGACAAAGTATTGAGCAGGCAGCCGTACAGGTGCATCACATATGTGATGGATCGATCAAGGCCTGAGTCATCACATATGTGATGAAGATGCCCGAGTGCGAACGCCAGACTCGGTACGCCCGCTCGCCTCTCCGGTGACGCGGTCCTTCAACCCAACGGTGCCTTGTCATGACACTCACTGCGTCTTCCCGCCGGCCGCGACGCTCGGCCATGTATGTTCCCGCCACCAACCTGCGTGCCCTGTCCAAGGTCGGCGCGCTCGACTGCGACACCGTCATCCTCGATCTCGAAGATGCGGTGGCGCCCGACATGAAGGAGGCCGCGAGGCGCAACATCGAGGCCTTCTTCGCGACGCCGCGGGACGGCCTGCAGGAGCGGGTCATCCGGGTCAATGCCGTCGACACGCCGGACTTCGAGCAAGACATGGCCACCGTCGCCGCCTGTCGACCCGATGCGGTCCTGGTGCCGAAGCTGTCGAGGGTCGGGGACTTCGCGGCGATCGCCGCTGCGCTGCAACGCCACGGCCCGCATCCGGCGCTGCGCCTCTGGGCCATGGTCGAGACGCCTGCGGCGTTGCTCTCGCTCGACGAGATCGTTGGCGCCGGCCTGGCTTCTCAGCCCCGGCTCGAATGCCTCGTGGTCGGCACCAACGACATCGCCAAGGAGACGGGGGTGTCCACCGAGGATGGGCGCATCTTCCTGCTGCCCTGGCTGATGCACGTCGTGCTCTGCGCCAAGCGCCATGGCGTCTGCGTGCTCGACGGGGTCTGGAACGATTTCGCCGATCAGGCGGGCTTCGCGACTGAAGCGGCGCAGTCAGTGAAGATGGCTTTCGATGGCAAGACGCTGATTCATCCGGCCCAGATCGATCCGGCGAACCGGGCCTTCTCTCCGTCGGTGGAGGCTGTGGCGCAGGCGCGGCAGGTCGTGGCGATCTTTGCCCGACCGGAGAACGCCGGCGCCGGTGTCGTCAATCTCGACGGAAGGATGGTGGAGCGCCTGCATCTGGCGCAGGCGCGGGCCTTGCTGGCCCTCTGCGATGCGGTCGAGACGCGGCGCGCGAGCCGGCGCTGAGGCCCGTGCCGTTCAGCAGCTGGCGGCGACTGCCAGCACGGTCCGCACGAGTTCGGCGCGGCGTGTGTGCAGGCGCTCGACCGGTGCGCCGACGCCGATGCTCAGGTATTGCCCGCGGATGGGGGTGGCCAGCAGCGTCGCGATCACGCCCGCGCCGGATGTGGCGAGGTTCGCCGATTCGTAATAGCCCTGCTCGCGAGCCGACTCGACGGCCCGCATGGTGGTGGCGATCCTTGCGACCGGCCCGGTCCGTCCCGGTTCGGCGTTGTAGCGTCGCAGCAGCCGGCCGATCTGCTCGTCGTTCTGGGTGCTGAGCAGCATGATGCCCGTCGCGGTGCGGTGCATCGGACGCATGGTGCCGGGCGATGGGGAGAAACGCAGGGCATTCTGCGATTCGAGGACCGACAGATACTGCAGCAGGATGCCGCTCTGGCGAGCCAGCAGCACGGTCTCGCCGGTTTCGTTCGCGAGTCGCCGCAGCGCGTCCTGGACCGCATCGCGCTTGTGCGGAATGCGTGTCGCCCAGTCGCCCAGGAACGCCACGCGCACCGACGGGCAGTACTCGCGCGTGGTCGCATCGAACTCCATGTAGCCGCGGGACACCATGGATTTCAGCAGCATCGAGACGCTGGACTGCGGCGCCGCCAGTTTCTGTGCGATGGCGGTCACGCGAAGCGGCCGCTGCTCGGCGTCGAACAACTCGAGCAGATCGAAGACGCGTATGGCTGATTTGACGAGACCACTGTGCACCGAGGGCTTCCAGAAACGGGGATGGAGTCCGTCATTGTCTCAGCCCGCGCGTCGTGACCCTACGCCGCCACCGTCGCCGCCCCCTGCCGGATGCCCATGGCCTCCAGCGTCTGCGCGATCGCCTCGACCGCGCCCGGGATGCCGGCTTCGCCGAAGTGGCCCATGCAGCCCACGCGGAAGGTCTCGACCTGGGTCAGCTTGCCCGGGTAGAGGATGTAGCCGCGCTTCTTGACCTCCTGGTAGAAGGTCTTGAAGTCGTAGTTGGCGTCGGCTGGCGCGTGGAAGGTGACGATGATCGGCGCCTGGATCGCAGGGTCCAGGAAACTGCGCAGGCCGAGCGCGGCAAGGCCGTCGACCAGGGCCTGGCAGTTGCGCGCGTAGCGGCCGCCGCGCGCCGCGAGACCGCCTTCCTCGATGTACTGCGCAATGGCCTCGTCCAGCGCGGCCACCACATGGGTCGGCGGCGTGAAGCGCCATTGCGTGGTCTTCTCCATGTACACCCACTGCTCGTACAGGTCCATGCTCAGCGAGTGGCAGTGGCCTTCGCATGGCTCGAGCACGGCCCGCCGCACGACCACGAAGCCCATGCCCGGCACGCCTTCGAGGCACTTGCCCGAGGCCGCGATCACCGCGTCGAAGGGCGTCTTGCGCGCATCGATCTCGAGCGCGCCGAAGGAACTCATGGCGTCGACGATCAGGCCGCGTCCGTGCCGGGCCACGACCTGCGCGATGTCGTGCAGCGGGTTGAGCACGCCGGCCCCGGTCTCGCAGTGCACCATCGCCACGTGCGTGATGCCCGGGTCGGCCGCCAGGGCGCGTTCCACGTCGGCGGCCTGCACCTGCTTGTCTTCGGTGTAGTCGATGGTGGTGACCTTGCGGCCCAGCACGCGGCAGATCTTCGCCAGGCGCTGGCAGTAGGCGCCGTTGCTGGGCACCAGCACATGGCCGTCGCGTGGCACCAGGGTGCCGATGGCGGCCTCGACCGAGAAGGTGCCGCTGCCCTGCATGGGCACGCATTCGTGCGTGCCCTGGCCGTGCACGATGTCGAGCACGCGCGCGCGGATGCGCGCGGTGATCTTGTTGAAGTCGCCGTCCCACGAACCCCAGTCGCGCAGCATCGCCTGGCGCGTGCGGTCCGAGGTGGTGAGCGGGCCCGGCGTGAGCAGGATGGGGCTGGTGCTGGAACTCATCGTGATGTCTCCGTACGGGTGGGGGAGGGGAGGGAGGAAGCGGGTCAGCCGCGCCCGAGCTGGCGCCAGGCCTGCGTGCGCGACAGCAGCACGCGCGTGAGCAGCGAATAGACGATGCACACCACGGTCGAGGTGACGACGATCAGGCTGGCCAGCGCCGCGGCCGGGCCGATGTCGCCGGCGTCGTCCATGTGCATGATCGCGACCGAGGCCAGGATGGTGTCGGGCGTGTAGAGGAAGATGGCGCACGACAGGCTGGCCATCGAGACCACGAAGAAGTAGCGGCCGATGTCGAGGATCGCGGGCAGGCACACCGGCACCGTCACGCGGAAGAAGGTCTTGATGAACGGCACCTTGAGCGAGGCCGAGACGGCCTCGAACTCGTTGTCGATCTGCTTGAGCGCCGTCACCGCCGTGAGGTGGCTGGAGGTGTAGTAGTGCACCACCATCGAGATCACCAGGATCGCCATCGTCTGGTAGAGAAAGCCCAGCGGGTTGGCCGGATGGTTGAAGAACATCACGTAGCCCAGGCCCAGCACCAGCCCGGGCACCGCCATCGACAGCACCGCCATCATGTGCATGGTGCGGCGCATGAGCCCGAGGTTGCGCGTCTTCTCGATCAGGTAGGCGCCCACGAAGACGATGAAGGAACCGGCCACGGCCGTGATGGCCGCCACCTCGAGGCTGTTGAAGTAGGCCGCGGCCATGTCGCTCTCGAGCAGCACGAAGTGGTAGTGCTTGAGCGTCGGCGACAGGTCGTAGGGCCACAGCGTGATCAGCGAGGTGTAGATCGCCATGCCGATGGTGGCCAGCAGCAGGCCGCACACGCCGACGCAGAACAGCAGCAGCAGCGCATCGGCCAGCTTGCGCGGCTTGGGACGGTAGGGCACCGAGCGGGCCGTGAGCTGGGCCTTGAGCTTGCGGCGCACCACCCAGTCGATGGCGAAGGAGATCACCGAAGGCAGCAGCAGCAGCATGCCGACCACCGCGCCGATCGAGAAGTTGTGCTGGCCCACCACCTGCTTGAACACGTCGACCGACAGCACGTTGAAGTTGCCGCCGATGACCTTGGGCGCGCCGAAGTCGCTCACCACGTAGGTGAAGACCACGGTCGAGGCGCTGATGAGGCCGTACTTGCACGACGGCAGCGTGATGGTCATGAACTGGCGCAGCGGCCGGGTGCGCAGCGCGGTCGCGGCCTCGTAGAGCCGGCCGTCGGCCAGCGACAGCGCGGTGACCAGGATCATCAGCGCATGCGGGAAGGTGTTGTAGACCTCGGCCAGGATGATGCCGGGCGCGCCGTAGATCGACATGCCACCCAGCAGGAACTTGAGCGCGCCCTGGTTGCCGAACCACTGCACGAAGGAGATGGCCGACAGCAGCGACGGCGCGAGCAGCGGAATCAGCGCGATCAGCCGGAAGGTGGCCTTGAGCCACACCGGCATGCAGCTGCGCGTGAGCGCATAGGCGAACACGAAGGCCGTGGGCACCGAGATCGCGACCACGGCCGCGGAGACCCAGACCGAGTTCCAGGCCGCGCGCAGCAGGCTGGGCGTCTGGAAGTAGGTGATGAAGTGGGTCAGGCCGACGAAGCGGCCCTCCTTGTCCTGCACCGCATGGGCCAGGATGCTCGCCAGCGGCGCGACCAGGAACACGAAGAGCATGGCCATCACCGCGAGCAGCACGGCGCGCGCGATGAGCTCGTCACGGCTCCAGCGCATGCCCGGGCGGCGGAAGGCGGCGCGTGGCGTCAGGGTCGGGGCGTGTGCCAGCGTGTTCATGCGTGGGCTCGCGCGGCGGGGGCCGACGGTGCGGCGAAGGCACGGATGCGGTTGGCCCGCAGCGCGATCTCGATCGTGTGGCCCTCGCGGATGTCGAGGTCGTGCAGCTGGTTGAGCGAGAAGTGCAGGCCCAGCGTCTGGCCATGCAGCGCGTCGGCCGTGACTTCGGCGATGCACAGCCCACCCAGGAACTCGACCTTGCTCACCAGAACGTTCATGCGGTTGGCGGTGTCCTCGCGCAGGTTCTCGGCCATGCGGTCCTCGGGCCGCAGGTAGAGGTTGACCGCGTCGCCCGGCGCGAAGGCCGCGTCGCAGGCGTCGCACTGCAGCTCCAGGTCGCCCACCTTGAAGCGCTGCTGGCCCAGTGCCATCGCGCGCAGCACGTTGACCTTGCCCACGAAGTCGGCCACGAAGGGCGTGGCCGGCCGTTCGTAGATGTCCATCGGCGTGCCGACCTGCTCGATCACGCCGTGGTTCATGACCACGATGCGGTCGGCCATCGACAGCGCCTCTTCCTGGTCGTGCGTGACCATGATGGTGGTGATGCCGACCTGCTTCTGCAGCCGGCGGATCTCGCCGCGCAGGCGGATGCGCTCGATCGCGTCGAGCGCCGACAGCGGCTCGTCGAGCAGCAGCAGCCCCGGCCGGGTGGCGAGCGCGCGCGCCAGCGCCACGCGCTGCTGCTGCCCGCCCGAGAGCTGGCTCGGGTACTTGGCGCCCGAGGTCGGCAGCCCCACCAGCGTGAGCAGTTCGTCGACGCGGGCCTTGATCTCGGCCTTGCGGGCGCGCGAGTTCACGAGGCCGTAGCCCACGTTGTCGGCGATGCTGAGGTTGGGGAACAGCGCATAGGACTGGAACACGATGCCGTAGTCGCGCCGGTCGGGCGGCAGCCACGAGACGTCCTTGCCGTTCTGCAGTATCTGGCCTGCGGTCTGCGTCTCCAGCCCCGCGATGATGCGCAGCAGCGTGGTCTTGCCGCAGCCCGAGGGGCCGAGGAAGCACAGCATCTCGCCCGCGTTCACCCGCAGGTGGATGTCGCGCAGCGCGCTGAAGGTCTCGAAGTCCTTGCGGATGCCGACGATCTCCAGCGCGGCGCGGGCCGGATCTGCGAGAGGGTTGCCAACGTTTAGGTCCATGGTTCGCACTCGGTGTGACGAACGCCGCAAGAGCGACGTCGCGGGTGGGAGAAGCGCTTCTTGACCCTTCGCGGGACACCGCGGAACCGGCTTCGCCGGGCCGCTGGTGTCGCCCCCGGAGAGGGGGTTGGCGAAGCGACACGAAGTGCGCGAAGACTGGGGGTGAACCCGTTACTTGGGCTCGGCCTTGCCCTCGTAGCGCTTGCTCCACTCGGCCAGGATGCGCTCGCGGTTCTTGGCGGCCCAGTTCAGGTCGTTCTTGGCCAGCAGCTTTTCGTAGTTCTCGGGAATGCCCTCGAGCTTCGAGGCCACGCCCGGGTAAGCCACCACCGCCCACCAGTTGGCCGTGATCTGGTTGGCCTCCTTGGTGGCCATCCAGTCGGCGAAGCGCTTGGCCAGCTCCATCTTCTTGCTGGTCTTCATGATGCTCGTGGCCTCGATGTCCCAGCCCAGGCCTTCCTTGGGAAAGACCAGGTCGACCGGCGCGCCCGACTTCTTGACCTGGTGCGCGCGGAACTCGAAGGAGATGCCGATGGGGAACTCGCCCGCGCCCGCCTGCTTGCAGGGCTTGGAGCCCGAGTGCACGTACTGGGCCACGTTCTGGTGCAGCGCGTCCATGTACTTCCAGCCTTCGGCCTCGCCCATGTTCTGCAGCCAGTACGACACGTCGAGGTAGCCGGTGCCGCTGGAGGCCGGATGCGGCATGGTGATCGCGCCCTTGTAGATCGGCTTGGCCAGGTCCTGCCAGCTCTCGGGCTTGGGCAGGCCCAGCTTCTTGGCCTCGACGCGGTTGAAGCAGACGGTGGCGGCCCAGACGTCCATGCCGACCCAGGCCGGTGGCCGCGCGCTGTCGGAATAGGCGGGGTTGAGCGCGCCGAAGCCCTTGGGCTCGTAGGCCTGCAGCATGCCCTCCTGCGCCAGCAGCGCCAGGCTGCTGGCGGCCAGGCCGGCGACCACGTCGGCCTGCGGGTTGGCCTTCTCGGCCAGCAGCTTGGCGGTGACGATGCCGGTCGAGTCGCGCACCCACTTCACCTCGATGTCGGGGTTGGCCTTCTCGAAGGCGTCCTTGTAGAGCTTCATGGCGTCGGTCTCGAGCGCCGTGTAGACCAGCAGCGGCGTGCGCTGCTGGGCCAGCGCGAGACCGCTCGCGGCGAGGCCGATGGCCGCGGTGACTGCGATGGAGAGGGCCGTCGTGAGGCGGCGCGCGCTTCGGATCATCGTCATCTTCAACTCCTGTTCAGCTGGCTGTCGAACCCCCGTGGCGGGGGTGGATTGGCGGGCTCCCGAAGGCGGAATGCGGGTCTACGGTCGTCTCGGGGTGGAGGCAATGTAGATTGTGTATTGCGGACTGTCAATAAAAAATTGTTGACAGTTTTCAATTCGAGGCCAAAATAAGGTCCATGGCAACGCACAACTCCACCTCCGCCCTGGCCTTCCTTCAATCGAGCTCGCTGCCGATGCTCATGCAGGACGAGATCGAGCGACTGATCATGAATGGCGAGCTGGCCGTGGGCAGCCGCATCAACGAGAGCGAGCTGTCGCAGCGCTTCAACACCAGCCGCGGGCCGATCCGCGAGGCGCTGCGCGCGCTGGAAGAGGCGGGCCTGGTGCGCAACGAGAAGAACCGGGGCGTGTTCGTGCGCGAGATCTCCTTCGAGGAGGCCGACGAGATCTACGAACTGCGCGAGGCGCTGGAAGAGATCATCGGCCGGCGCGTGGCCGCCAGCATGCAGCCCGACGCGCTCGAGCGCCTGCGCGCCATGATCGAGCCGATGCGCGAGGCCGCGCTGGCGCAGGACCTGGAGCAGTACGCGCAGCTCAACCTGCAGTTCCACGACATCCTGCTGGACACCGCGGGCAGCCGCAAGCTCACCGAGACCTACAAGCGGCTGGTGAAGGAGCTGCACCTGTTCCGCATGCGCGCCCTCGACACCGGCGGCGGCCTGCGGGTGTCGGCCGACGAGCACCGCGAGATCGTCGACGCCATCGCCAGCCGCGACCCCGAAGCCGCCGGCCAGGTGCTGCGCCGGCATGTGGCCGGCAGCCGCGCCCGCATGCACAAGGCCATGGGCCGCCCCGACAGCACGCCCGAATCCCATCTGCAGAAAACCCCCAGGACAACCTGACCCGCAAGGAGATCCGAGATGACCGTGAAGACGCTGGAAGTCAATGCCCGAAGCTATCGCTGGATGAGCCGACCCGTCGTGGTCGTCTGCGTCGACGGCTGCGAGCCCGCCTACCTGGATGCGGCCATCGCGGCCGGCGTGGCGCCGACCATCGCGCGCATGCGTGCGTCCGGGGCCGACCTGCTGGCCGACTGCGTGGTGCCCTCGTTCACCAACCCCAACAACCTGTCGATCGTGACCGGCGCGCCGCCCGCGGTGCACGGCATCTGCGGCAACTACTTCTTCGACCGCGAGCTGGGCCAGGAAGTGATGATGAACGACCCCAAGTACCTGCGCGCCGGCACCGTGCTCGCGGCCTTCGCCGATGCGGGCGCCAAGCTCGCGGTGGTGACCGCCAAGGACAAGCTGCGCAAGCTGCTGGGCCACCGCATGAAGGGCATCTGCTTCTCCTCGGAGAAGGCCGACCAGGCGACGATCGAGGAGAACGGCATCGAGGGCGTGGTCGAACTGGTCGGCATGCCCGTGCCCTCGGTCTACAGCGCGGAGCTGTCGGAGTTCGTGTTCGCGGCCGGCGTGAAGCTCATGGCCTCGCGCCGCCCCGACCTGATGTACCTGTCGACCACCGACTACGTGCAGCACAAGGCCGCGCCCGGCAGCCCGGCCGCCAATGCCTTCTACGCGATGATGGACGGCTACCTCGCGCAGCTCGACGCGATGGGCGCCACCATCGTGCTCACGGCCGACCACGGCATGAACGACAAGCACAACGCCGACGGCTCGCCGCAGGTGATCTACCTGCAGGACGTGCTCGACGGCTGGTACGGCAAGGACGTGGCGCGGGTCATCCTGCCGATCACCGACCCCTACGTGGTGCACCACGGCGCGCTCGGTTCCTTCGCGACGGTCTATGCGCCCGACGAAGCCCGCGTGCCCGGCTGGATCGAGCGCATCCGGGGCGTGCCCGGCATGGAGCTGGTGCTCTCGCGCAAGGACGCGGCCGAGCGCTTCGAGCTGCCGCCCGACCGCATCGGCGACATCGTGGTGGTCAGCGAGCGCCACACGGTCATCGGCACTTCGGCCAGCCGGCACGACCTGTCGGCGCTCGAGGTGCCGCTGCGCTCGCACGGCGGCGTGTCGGAGCAGCAGGTGCCGCTGATCTGCAACCGGCCCGTCAGCGGCATCGCCGCCAGCCGCCGCCTGCGCAACTTCGATGCGCTCGACATCGCCCTGAACCACGCGCAGTGACGCCGGAGCACCTGCACCATGAGCCAAGCCACGTTGAAGCCAGGCACCGTCCACCACGAAGCGCTGCGCATCGCCGGTGAGAAGATCCACCGCGAGCGCACCATCGAGGTCACCTACCCCTACACCGGCGAAGTGATCGCCACCGTGCCCAAGGCCACGCTGGACGACCTGCGCCAGGCCTACCGCATCGCGCGCGACTACAAGCCCACCCTCACGCGCCACGAGCGCTACAAGATCCTGATGCGCGCGGGCGAGATCATCGCCTCGCGGCTGGACGAGATCTCGCGCGTCATCACGCTCGAATCGGGCCTCTCGCGCAAGGACACACTCTACGAAGTGGGCCGCGCGTCCGACGTGCTGCTGTTCGCCGCCAACCAGGCGCTGGTGGACGACGGCCAGGTCTTCTCCTGCGACCTCACGCACCACGGCAAGAGCCGCAAGGTCTACACGCTGCGCGAGCCGCTGCAGGGCGTGATCACCGCGATCACGCCCTTCAACCACCCGCTGAACCAGGTGATCCACAAGGTGGCGCCGTCGATTGCCACCAACAACCGCATGGTGCTCAAGCCCAGCGAGAAGACGCCGCTCACGGCCTTCCTGCTGGCCGACATCCTCTACGAGGCGGGCCTGCCGCCGCCGATGCTCTCGGTGGTCACGGGCGACCCGCGCGAGATCGCCGACGAGATGCTCACGCACGCCGACGTCGACCTCGTCACCTTCACCGGCGGCGTGGCGATCGGCAAGTACATCGCGGGCAAGGCGGTCTACAAGCGCCAGATCCTCGAGCTGGGCGGCAACGACCCGATCATCGTGATGGACGACGCCGACATCGAAGAAGCGGCCACGCTCGCGTCCAGCGGCTCGTACAAGAACTCGGGCCAGCGCTGCACCGCGATCAAGCGCATGCTGGTGCAGGAGGCGGTGGCCGATCGTTTCGTCGAATTGCTGGTCGAGAAGACCCGCGCGCTCAGGCACGGCGACCCGATGGACCCGGCCACCGACGTGGGCACCGTGATCGACGAGGCGGCCGCCAGGCATTTCGAGGGCGTGGTCGACGAAGCCATCGCCTCGGGCGCGCGCCTGCTGCACGGCCACGTGCGCAACGGCGCGTCGTACGCGCCCACGGTGCTCGACCGCGTCGACCCCGAGATGACGGTGGCCAAGCACGAGACCTTCGGCCCGGTGTCGCCGGTGATCCGCTTCAAGACCATCGAGGACGCGATCCGGATCTCCAACGGCACGGCCTACGGCCTGTCGTCCGCGGTCTGCACCAACCGGCTCGACCACATCACGCGCTTCATCCGCGAGCTGAACGTGGGCAGCGTCAACGTGCGCGAGGTGCCGGGCTACCGGCTCGAGCTCACGCCCTTCGGCGGCATCAAGGACTCGGGCCTGGGCTACAAGGAAGGCGTGCTCGAGGCGATGAAGAGCTTCACCAACACCAAGACCTATTCACTGCCGTGGTAGCCAACGCACCGCTCGACATCGCGGGCATCGTCGCCCTGTTCGAGGCCAAGGGCCACGCGCAGTACGACGGCGAACCCGTGACGCAGCTCCAGCACGCGCTGCAGTCCGCGCACCTGGCCGAGCAGGCCGGCGCGTCCAGCGAACTCATCACCGCCAGCCTGCTGCACGACCTGGGCCACCTGCTGCACGGCATGGAAGGCACGCCCACGCAGCAGGGGCTGGACGACCTGCACCAGTACCGCAGCCGCGCCTTCCTCAAGCACCTGTTCGGCCCGGCCACGCTGGACCCGATCCGGCTGCACGTGGACGCCAAGCGCTACCTCTGCGCGCGCGAGCCGGGCTACCTCGAAGCCCTGTCGGCCGATTCGCAGCGCAGCCTGGTGCTGCAGGGCGGCGTGTTCGACGCGGCCCAGGCGCTGCAGTTCGAGGCGCTGCCGCATGCGCTCGATGCGGTGCGCCTGCGCCGCTGGGACGACAGCGCCAAGCGCGCCGACGCGAAGACGCCCGACCTGGCCCACTACGCAAGGCACATGGCCTTGGCGGCCACGGCGCGGCCATGAACGCCGTGCGGCCGCCCGCGCTCAGGCGCCGTCCGGCCACGCCGCAGGACATCCCCTTCCTGTTCGCGCTGCGCCAGCAGACGATGAACGGCCACCTGGTCGCATCGGGTGCCGAGATCGACGATGCCCATCACATGGCGCGGCTGATGCACCGCTTCGAGTGCGCCGAAGTGCTGCTGCAAGAGGGCGTGCCGGTCGGCCTGCTCAAGGTCTCGCGCGACGCGCTGGAGTGGGTCGTGATCCAGATCCAGCTGGTGCCGGCCTGCCAGGGCGGCGGCATCGGTGCCGCCTTGCTGGGCGAAGTCGTCGATCAGGCCACCCAGGCCGGCGCCCACCTCACGCTCAGCGTGCTGAAGGCCAATCCGGCCCGCGGGCTCTACGAGCGTTTCGGCTTCGTCATCGAACGCGAGAACGGTTTTTCCTACGAGATGCGGCGCAAGCCCTGACAACCTGAGAGAGCACGCGACATGCGCCCCTTCTGGATCGAACAGGCTCTCATCGACGACGGCGAACTCGCTCCCGCGCTGCAGGGCGCGCAGCGGGCCGACGTGTGCATCGTGGGCGGCGGCTTCACCGGGCTGTGGACCGCCATCCAGGCCCGGCAGCGCAACCCCGCGCTCGACATCGCCATCCTCGAGAGCGACCTCTGCGGCGCCGGCGCGAGCGGGCGCAACGGCGGCTGCCTGCTGACCTGGTCGGCCAAGTTCTTCACCCTGCGCCGGCTGTTCGGCGAGGCCGAGGCCATCCGGCTGGTCAAGGCCTCGGAGGCCGCGGTGCAGCACATCGCGGACTTCTGCCGCGCGCAGGGCATCGATGCCGAACTGCGGCAGGACGGCACGCTCTACACCGCCACCTCGCAGGCCCAGGTCGGCACGCTCGATCCGGTGATGCAGGCGCTGGAGGACTGCGGCATCCATTCCTACCGCACCCTGCCGCCCGAAGAGGTGGCGCGTCGATCGGGCTCGGCGCGCAACCTGGCGGGCGTGTACTCGCCCATCGCCGCCACCGTGCACCCGGGCAAGCTGGTGCGCGGCCTGCGGCGCGTGGCGCTGCGCATGGGCATCCGCATCTACGAGCGCAGCCCGATGCTGGACTTCACGCAGGGCCATCCGGTCACCGTGCGCACGCCGGCCGGCAGCCTCGAGGCGCCCAAGCTGGTGCTGGCGATGAACGCCTGGATGGCGCGCGCGCTGCCGCAGTTCGAGCGCAGCATCGCCATCGTGTCGAGCGACATGGTGATCACCGAGAAGTGCCCCGAGCTGCTGCAGGCCATGGGGCTGACCGACGGCGTGTCGGTGCTGGACTCGCGCACCTTCGTCTACTACTACCGCAGCACCGCCGACGGCCGGCTGATGCTGGGCAAGGGCGGCAACACCTTCGCCTGGGGCGGGCGCATCGCGCCGGTGTTCGACCAGCGCTCGCCCTACGAGGCCGACCTCAAGCGCGCGCTCGACGATTTCTTCCCCTCGCTGCGCGGCGTGCCCGTCACCGCCAGCTGGAACGGCCCCTCGGACCGCTCGGCGACCGGCTTCCCCTTCTTCGGCCGCCTGAACGGCGCGCCGCACATCGTCTACGGCTTCGGCTACTCGGGCAACGGCGTGGGCCCCACCTACATGGGCGGGCAGATCCTCTCGTCGCTGGTGCTCGACGAAGACAACGCCTGGACGCGCAGCCCGCTGCTCCAGGGGCCGCTGGGGCTGTTCCCGCCGGAGCCGATCCGCTACGTCGGCTCGCTGGTGGTGCGCAACGCCATCCGCCGCAAGGAAGCGGCGGAAGACCGCGACCTGCGGCCGTGGAAGGTCGACCGGCTGCTCAGCAAGTTCGCCAATGCGGCGGGGAAGGCGGACAAGGCCTAGGGCCGCGGCCCGAAGGGCAGCACCGGCGCCACCGGCGGCGGCCGCTGCGGATACACCGAGGTGCCGAAGGTGTTGCCCATGCGGTGGCCGGTGGCGGCGCGGTTGAACACGCCCAGCTGGTTGCCGGGCCGCTGCACGATGGCTTCCGAGCCCATCGTCGCGTCGCGCGATGCCGGGTGGGCGGGGGCAGGACGCAGCCGCTCGCTGAGGCAGGCGAAGGACGCGGGCGCGCGCGCGCCGTCGACTTCCACCTCGACGCAGCGGGCCGGGCCGTCCTGGGGCTCGTCCGCCAGCGCCGGCGCCATCGCCGCCCACAGGGCAAGGGCGAGGGCAGGCGGGAACAGCGGCGGGCGGCGGGCGATGGGCATGGGAACTCCGGTCGCGCGAGGGCGCGCAACCCGCCAGCCTGGCGCCTGCGTGTGACATGCGCATGTCGCGCGACACCTGGCGTTGCGGCGTCACGGATCGGTCATGCGCGCCGCCTAGCATGCCGCGTACTTCCGACGTGCAGGGCCGAGGTCCTGCCGCAGCGTCGCCCGCGCGTTCTTCCCGTGTCCGTCCTGATGATTCCAACCCATGGTGCTTTCCCTCGCCCCAGGCTGCCGATGGGCACAGGCCTGGTGCCTGGTGTGGATGCTCGTCTGGGGCAGCACGGCCGCGGCCACGACGGAGCCGCGCGACATGGCTGAGGCCGGTCCGCGCCTGCACTTCGACCTGCCGTCCCAGCCGCTGCAGAAGGCGCTCGCGGATTTCGGCGGGCTCACCGGCCATTCGGTGCTGGTCGACAGCACGCTGACCCAGGGCCGCACGGCCCAGGCGGTGCGCGGCGTGTTCGCGGCGCAGGAGGCGCTGCGGCTGCTGCTGGCCGGCACCGGTTTGCATGCGCGCTACAGCGGGCGCGATGCGTTCACGCTGGTGCCCGAGCCGGCGACGGCGGAGGTGCCGATGCCCGAGGCGACGACGGCACCGGGCCTGGGCGGCGTCGCGCCTTCCGCCGCCGCGGATTTCGCGGGCGCGCTCCAGTCCGCCATCACGCAGGCCCTGTGCGCGGCGCAGCCCCACAGCTTCGGCCGCTACCGCGCCGCGCTGCAGCTGTGGACCGGGCCCGAAGGGCGCATCCGGCGCGCCAGCCTGCTCGAGCCCAGCGGCGAGGCCGCGCGCGACGCCGAACTGCTCGCGCGGCTGCGCGGCCTGGCCATCGGCCGCGTGCCGCCGCCCGGGCTCGCGCAGCCGCTCACGGTGCTGCTGAGTCCGCGCGCCGACCCGGTCGCGGTCTGCCGCGCCGCACGCGCGGACGGGGGCTGAGGCGCATGCCCGAATCGATCAAGGCCGCGCTGCGCGCGCTGTTCCTGTCGCGCTACGACCAGTTCCGGCGCCACCTGCACCAGCGCCTGGGCTCGGAAGACCTGGCCAACGACGCGCTGCACGAGACCTACCTGCGCATGGAATCGATGAGCGTGCTGGGCGCGATCCGCTACCCCTCGGCCTACCTGTTCCGCATCGCGCTCAACATCGCCGAGGACCAGCGCAAGAGCGGCGCGCGGCTGCTGAGCGTGCCCGACGTCGAGGCGCTCTACGAGATGGCCGACGAGATGGCCGACCCGGCCCGCACCGCCGAGGCGCGTGGCGAGATCGAGGCGCTCGAGCGCGCGCTGGCCGAACTGCCGCGGCGGCGCCGCGCGATCGTGGTGGCGGCGCGCATCGACGAGATGCCGCACCGCGAGATCGCGCGCCGCTTCGGCGTGTCGGAGCGCACCGTCGAGAAGGAACTGCGCGCCGGCCTCGAGCATTGCTGCGAACGGCTGGGCCGTGATTTCATCCAGCGCTTCGGTCCGGGCGCGGGAAAACCGTCTAAGTCTCATGCGTGAAGAAGTGAACGACAGCGCCGAACAGCAGGCCATCCGCCGCCAGGCGCAGCAATGGGTGGTGCGGCTGGCCTCGCACGCGGCCGACAGCGACGATGCGCTGGCCTTCAGGCGCTGGTGCGAACGCAGCCGGGAGCATGCCTCGGCCTTCGTGCAGGCGCGCGCGGTCTGGCAGGACCTGCGGCCGGCCGCGCAGCGCCTGCAGCGCGCCGAGGCGGCGCGGGCCGTGCGCCCGGGGCGCCGCGCCTTCCTGGGCGCGGCGCTGGCGGGCACCGCCGCCTGGGCGGTGCTGCGCCCGCCGCTGGGCCTGTGGCCCGCGCTGGGCGACCTGGCGGCCGACCTGCGCACCGGCACCGGCGAGCAGCGCGAGTGGGTCACGGCCGAGGGCATCGTGGTGCAGCTCAACACCCGCACGCGCATGGACCTGCGCGGCACCGAGGGCGGCGTGGCGCGGCTCGAATTGCTCGAGGGCGAGGCCGAGATCCGCACCGACCTCGACAGTGCCGCGCCCGCGGTGCAGCTGCGCGTCGGCGATGGTGTGGTCAGCGCGCAGCGCGCGCGCTTCAACGTGCGCTTCATCGACGGCGAGGTCTGCGTGACCTGCCTCTCGGGCCGCGTCGACGTGCGCCGCGGCGAGGCGGGCAGCACCGCGGTGGATGTGGACCGGCAGCTGGTCTACGCCAGGGCGCGGCCCGCCGTCGCGCGGCCCGCCGATGCGGCGGCCGTCAGCGCCTGGCGGCGGCGCCAGCTGGTGTTCGACCAGACGCCGCTGGCCGAGGTGGTGGCCGAGGTCAACCGGTACCGTCCGGGCAAGCTGATCCTGACCGACGCCGAGGTCGGCCGCAAGCGCGTGCAGGCCAGCTTCTCGATCGACCGGCTCGACGACGTGATCGCGCTGGTGCGCGAGGTCTACCGTCTCGAGGTGACCGCGCTGCCGGGCGGCATCGTGCTGCTGGGCAGCGCATAGGGCGCGCGGCCGGGCTTGGATGGCGAGATGGCGCCGGGCTCGCGCACCGTGAGGCCGGTGTTCGCGTGCTTGGCGTCGTGCTTGGCGATGGCCGCCTCGGCCGCCACGTCCTCGGCATGGGCGAAGCGGCCCGGCGCGATGCGCACCGCGCCGATCGACAGCGTGGTGAAGGGAAAGAAGTGCAGCGTGCCGTGCCGGTCCTTGCCCTCGATGCCGCCGGCCTCGCGGGCCGCGTCGTCGTAGAGCCCCAGGGCCTCGAGGTCGAAGTCCTCGATCATGCGCGCGCAGCGGGCCTGCCAGTCCTCGCTCTGGAACAGCACCAGAAAATCGTCGCCGCCGATGTGGCCCACGAAATCGCGGTGCGCGTCGGCATGCTTCACCGCCAGCCGCGCGAGCATGCGGATCATCTCGTCGCCGCGCCAGTAGCCGTAGTGGTCGTTGAAGACCTTGAAGTTGTTCAGGTCCGCATAGCAGGCGGCGAAGCCCGCATGGCTGGCCAGCAGGCGTTCGATGTGGATGCTGATCGGGATGTTGCCGGGCAGGAAGGTCAGCGGGTTCGCATGGCGCGCGGCCTCGATGCGCGCCTCGGTCACGGCGCGCACCAGCTGCTCGCCCGTGCCCAGGCCCAGGTAGCGCTTGTCCTCGGTGACGATGAAGCCGTCGTTGAGGTAGCGCTGGTCTTCCGACATCAGGATGCCCACCAGCTGCTCGACGTTGTCTTCCAGCTCGACCACGCGCGGGCTGGTGTTGGCGTAGCCGATGCAGGGCCGCCGCCCGTGCACCTCGCGGAAGTAGAGCCGCGCGTAGTCGTTCATGAACGACTGCCGGTTGATCAGGGCCACCGGCCGTCCCTCGTCGACCACCGCCAGCGCATGCAGCTCGGGATGGGCCTGGAACAGGGTCGAGACCTCGTCGATGGGCGTGGCCGGGCCCAGCGTGGGCGCCTGGATCACCGCCAGGCTGCGCAGCACGCCGGGCTGGGCCTGCTGCGCCGCGTGCGGCATCACGGCGATGCGGCTGTCCTGGATCGCCTCGGCGATGGGCGAGGGCGCGGCCGCATGCAGCGTGCGCGTCGGGCGGCCGAACAGGTAGCCCTGGCCGTGGTCGATGCCCAGGTCGCGCAGCACCCGCAGGTCCTTGGTGTCTTCCACGCCCTCGGCCACCAGGGTGGTGCCCAGCGTGTGGCCGAAGCCGACGATGGTGCGCACCAGCTCGAGGTTGTGCGGCGAGCTCGCGATGCCGTGGGTGAAGAACTTGTCGATCTTCACGAAGTCCGGCCGCAGCTCGCTCCACAGCCGCAGGTTGGACTGGCCCTCGCCGAAGTCGTCGAGCGCGATCCGCGCGCCGGTGCTGTGCAGCGCCTTCACCGCCAGCCGCAGCGCGCCCATGTGGCTGGCCGGGCGGTCCTCGGTGATCTCGACCGTGACCGAGCGCGGCGCGATGCCGTGCAGGGCCAGCGCGCGCTCGAAGCGGCCGGGTACGGGGCCTTCCATGGCCGCGGCCAGCGCGTCCGAACTCATGTTGAGGAACAGCTGGCCCGGTGCGGTCAGGCGGCCCCAGTGCCGCAGGATCACCTCGACGCAGGCGAGTTCGAACTCGGTCAGGCAGTCTTCCTCCGCGGCCAGCGCCAGCAGCGCGGCCGGCGTGTGGAAGGGTGTGCCCAGCGGGCCGCGGATCAGCGCCTCGTGGCCGAAGATGCTGCCCTTGCGCAGGTCCACGATCGGCTGGAACACCGGGTACAGCGCCTCGTCGCGGTACAGCCGTGCCAGCGTTTTTTCGGACGGATTCATTCGTGGGCCAGGCGCTCGCGGCGTCGTCGGTTCGCAAAGGAGAAGGGCAGACGGATCGCGTCCGGGTGCAGCATGGACCTGTCGTGTGTCAGCACTGCGACGGCGCGGCGCGCGGCCTGTCATGGCCGGGTCAAGCCCGGACCGAACAATGGCCGCTGCACCTGGCCCGGCGCGATTCCTTTGTGAAGTTTTCGTGACATGCTGCAGTCGCGTTTCCCCTGTTCTGTCATAGCTCCCGTCAGCCACGACATGCCCGCGCCGGCCAGGCCCGCGGGCGCCGTGGCGCGGTCGAGCCATTGAACACGAACAGGTCACCCATGCAACGCAACACGGCGGTCCAGCGCAACAGGCGCGCATCCTCTTTCCTGGTCCTTTCCCCGGGCCCGCGCGGCGCCTTCGGGCGCACGCGGCTCAACCCGATGAT
Source organism: Variovorax sp. J2P1-31 (assembly GCF_030317215.1). Classification (NCBI taxonomy): domain Bacteria; kingdom Pseudomonadati; phylum Pseudomonadota; class Betaproteobacteria; order Burkholderiales; family Comamonadaceae; genus Variovorax; species Variovorax sp. J2P1-31. The sequence continues at coordinate 764,688 of NZ_JASZYA010000003.1, read as the reverse complement.
GCGGGCCGTGGCGGCCCTGCTCACGGACGGCGCGGCGATCGGTGCCGCGGGCCCGGCACAGGCGCAGCGCGCGCTCGGCGCGGCCTGGATGGCGCAGAAGAACCTGGCGCAGGACACGGCCGCGGCCACCGGCCGCCTGCCCAACGGCCAACTGGCCTCGACGCTCACCAACCCGCTGGCGCAGCAGCAACAGGCCCAGGCGCAGCTGGCGCGTTCGATCGGCAACCTGAACCTCGCGGCACGCGGCATCGCGCAGCAGCAGGCGGCGCAGGCCGCGGCGCGCGCGGCGGCGCTGGCCGGCGCCTCGAGCGTGCCCGACGGGCTGGGCGAGGGCGGCCTGCAGGTCGACACCAACAGCCTCACGGCCGGCTGGGCCAACGCACAGGCACCGGTGCAGTCCCGCAGCGGCGGCCAGACGAAGGTCACGGTCGCGCAGACCGGCGCGCAGGCGGTGCTCAACTGGGAGACCTTCAACATCGGGCGCGACACCACCCTGAAGTTCGAGCAGCAGCCGAGCTGGGCGGTGCTCAACCGGGTCAACGATCCGCAGGCGCGGCCTTCGCAGATCCAGGGCCGGATCCAGGCCGAGGGCACGGTGATGGTGGTCAACCGCAACGGCATCGTGTTCTCGGGCGCGAGCCAGGTCGACACGCGCAACCTGCTGGCCTCGGCCGTGGGCATGAGCGATGCGCAGTTCAAGAAGGGGCTGTTCAGCGAGGCCCAGGGCACGAAGTTCGTCCCCAGCCTGGCCAACGACCTCGCGACCACCGCCAGCAGCTTCAGCCACGGCGCGGCCACCGGCGACGTGGTGGTCGAGGCCGGCGCGCGCCTGCAGACCCACCAGCCGGTCAGCGTGACCGAGGGCGGCGGCTACGTGATGCTGCTGGGCCGCGAGGCGCGCAACGCCGGCCAGATCGTCACCGCGTCGGGCCAGACCGTGCTGGCCGCGGGCGATGCCTTCGTGATCCGCCGCGGCATGGGCACCGAGGCCAACCAGAGCGCGACCACGCGCGGCAACATGGTGGGCACGCTGCGCCAGGACGGCTCGGCCGCGGGCCTGGCGCTCAACACCGGCCTGCTCCAGGCGGCCACCGGCGACATCACGCTCACCGGCCACACGGTGCGCCAGCAGGGCGTGGCGGTGGCCACGACCTCGGTCAACGCGCGCGGCACGGTCCACCTGAACAACGCCGAGGGCGACACCGAGGGCCGGGTGCTGCTCGAGCCGGGCAGCGTCAGCGCGGTGCTGCTGTCCGATGCCGTGGGCACGGCGCTGGACGCGCAGCGCGATGCGCTGCTCAAGGACTCCGACAAGGCCGGCGACGGCGTGCAGCACCGGCGCGACCAGTCGCTGGTGCTGGTCGACAGCGCGGGCGCGGTCGACTTCGGCGCCGACTCGCTCACGCTGGCCACCGGCGGCCAGGTGATGGTGAAGGCGGCGCGCACCGAGGTGGCCGGCGGCGCCGCCATCGACGTGTCGGGCGCGGTGGGCGTGCGGGTGGCGATGGAGGCCAACAACGTGCTGGTCAACGCGCAGGGCAACGAGCAGCGCGACGCACCCGTCAACCGCGACGGCAAGCGGCTGAACAACAAGAACATCTGGGTCGACCGGCGCGACCTGGTGTTCGTGCCGGCGGGCACCCAGGGCTACGAAACCGACCGCTGGTACACGGCCGGCGGCCTGCTGGAGGTCGGCGGCTACCTGGGCATCACCGGCCACGGCGTGGGCGAGTGGATGGCGCAGGGCGGCACGGTGCAGTTCTCGGGCAACAGCCTGGCCACGCAGGCGGGCAGCCTGATCAACCTGGCCGGCGGTTCGCTCGACGTGCAGACCGGCTACGTGAAGCAGACCTTCCTCAAGGGCGCCGACGGGCGCCTCTACAACGCTTCGCGCGCACCGGGCGACCTGCTCTACACCGGCGTGTACCAGGGCTTCGAGTCCGCGCATGCGCGCTGGGGCGTGAGCGAGCATTACGCCAGCCCGCTGATCGCGCCGGAGCGCCGACTGGAGAGCGGCTACACCGTGGGCCGCGATGCGGGCCGGCTGATCGTCGCCACGCAGGCCGCGGCGCTGGAAGGCGCCATCGACGGCGCCACCTTCCAGGGCGCGCGCCAGACGCGCGCGCGCGACACCGTGCTCGACGGCTACCAGCAGGCCCAGACCGCGGTGGCGCGCGGCGCGCAACTGGTCGTGGGCACGCACGCGCCGGTCTACGACAGCGGCACCAAGAACCTGGCCTACGTGCCCGGCGCCGTGGCCGCCACCGTCACGCTGGGCGGCGCGCCGGGCGCGGGCATCCACCTGGCGGCCGACTGGCTGCGGGCCCAGCACCTGGGCGTGCTGCGGGTGCATGCCACGGGCAGCATCGTGGTGGGCGATGCGCTGTCGGTGGCGCCGGGCGGCGAGATCGTGCTGCATGCGCACGACGTGCAGGTGAACGCCGACCTCGGCGCGCGCGGCGGCAGCATCGTGCTGGGCAACGTGGTGAAGAAGCTCGCGGGCAGCAGCGGCTGGCTCGACAGCGCGATCGCCGCCGCCCCGGCGGCGGCCGGTCCCGCGCGCACCGTGGTCGCCGAGGGCGTGCGGCTGGACACGCGCGGCCTCTGGTCCAACCTCGCGCTCGATCCGAACGACGTGCATGCGCTGCCCTACCTGAACGGCGGCAGCATCCGCATCCACAGCAGCGGCGAGGTGGTGGTCGCCCAGGGCGCGCTGCTCGATGCCTCGGCGGGTGCCGTGCTGCGTGCCAACGGCAGCCAGACCGGCGGGCGCGGCGGCGACATCGCGCTGCTGGCCGACGGCCTGGCGGCCAGCGGCGGCAGCGGCGCCGTGCCGGGCCGGCTGGTGCTGGGTGGCGAGCTGCGCAGCCTGGGCGCCAAGGGCGGCGGCACGCTGCGGCTGCAGTCCGGCGGCGCGGTCGTGATCGGCGGGCAGGTGCCCGGCGGCGACGGCCGGCTGCCGGCGGGGCAGGCCTCGCCCGTCGACCTGATCGCGCAGGACGCCTTCACCATCGCCGCCGGCGCGGTGCTGCCGGCCGACTACCGCTACACGCGCACCCGGGCCCTGCCCGGCGAGGTGATCGGCGCGCAGCCTCTGATCGGGCCCGCCTCGGCCGTGACGCTGCACGCGGACTGGGCCCTGCCGAAGGTGCTGGGCAGCAGCGATTCGTACACCGTCCAGACCCAGTCCGGCGCCGCGTTCACGGTGTTCGGGTGGACGTCCTCGCCGCCCACGGTGCCCGCGGGCACGGTGATCACCGGCATCACCACGGCGCTCGGCGGCTTCCCCCTCACCTACGGCGTGCCGGCCGAGGTGTTCCCGCAGGGCCTGCCGATCCAGCCCACGGCCGCCGTGATCAAGGCCGGCGCGGTGGCGGCCGTCGAGGCCGGCTTCGCGGCCGGCACCCGCATCGTCGCCGGCTTCAGCCTCGCGCAGGACCTGGCGGTGGTGCGCCCGCTGCAGCTCGATGCCGGCCTGTTCCGCTCGGGCTTCTCGCGCTACGAGATCACCGGCCACCAGAGCCTGGCGGTGGTCGCCGGCGCCGACCTGCGGGTCGAGATGCCGGTGCTGCGGCTGGACCCGGAGGCGGCGCGCACGCGGGCCACGGGGGCGGACCCCGCGGGCCTGCTGTCGGCCTGGCTGCCCGAGGAGTTCACCGCCGATCCCGTGCGGCGCCAATTGCAGCAGCGCCAGGGCGCCGACCTGCAGCTCAACGCGGGCTACGGCGTCGGCTCGCTGGCCACGCTGACCGTGGCGCAGGGCGCGCGCATCGAGGTGGACGCGGGCCGCGCCATCGGCCTGCGCAGCAACGGCCAGGTCATGGTCGACGGCACGCTGCGCAGCGCGGGCGGGCGCATCGACTTCGGGAACTTCGGCTACGGACCGAGCGGCGCCTCGTCCGTCGGCCATGACCGCTCGATCTGGATCGGCGAGCATGCCGTGCTGGACGTCTCGGGCGCGGCGCACGTGGCGGTGGACGCCAAGGGCCGGCGCTACGGCACGGTGCAGGGCGGCGGCAGCATCCAGATCGGCGGCAGCTACAACGCCGACGCGACCTTCGCCGACGGCGTGGACGCCTTCATCGTGGTGCGTCCCGGTGCCCTGCTGGACGCCTCGGGCACGCAGGCCGTGCTCGACCTGCCGGACCTGGGCCGCACGGACCTGGCATCCAACGGCGGGCTGATCCACCTCAACAGCTTCAACGGCCTGTTCGTGGACGGCACGCTGCGCGCCCCCGCCGGCGGCGCGGGCGCGGCCGGTGGCACGCTGGCGCTGGTGCTGGAGGCCCCCAATTACGCCGAAGCCAGCCACCCCGATGCACGGGTGCGCTCGCTGCGTGAATTCACGCTGGGCCAGCAGCAGGGCGACAGCGTGTTGCCGGCCGGCCTGCTGCCCGGCCGCGCCAGTGCAACCCTGGCCTACGGCCACGGCCGCCTGGGCGTGGACCGGGTGCAGGCTGGCGGCTTCGACAACCTGTCGCTGCTGGTCAACGGCGTGCTGAGCTTCGACAGCCCGGTGAACCTGGCCATGGACCAGAGCCTGCGCCTGACGGCCCACAGCTTCAGCCTGGCCGAAGGCAGCACCTCGGGCGCGCGGGTGTCGCTGGCCGCGCCCTACGTGCGGCTGGCCGGGGCCTCGCGCGTGCAGCGCGACAAGCACATCATTCCCGGCTCGGCCACGGTCGGGCGACCGGTGCCGATCGCGGATTCGCGCCTGCTGGTGGATGCGGGCCTGCTCGACGTGTTCGAGGCCGCGGTGTTCGGCAGCTCGATCAACCTGGCCCAGATCACGGGCAACGTCAGCGTGCAGCGCGCGGGCTTCGACACCGTGGAACTGCGCAGCGCCGGCGACCTGCGCATGCTGCGGCCGCTGGTGCGCGACCGCACCGTGGTCGACACCGCCGGCGACCTGCTGCTGGTGGCCAGCCAGATCTATCCCGCCACCGGCGCCCTCGGTGAATTCCGGGCGCAGGAGGTGGGCCGCGGCCTGCGCATCGAGCGCACCGGCGATGCGCTGCCGCCGGTGCCGTACTCGGCCTTCGGCTCGCTGGTCTTCCTGTCCAGCCGGATCGAGCAGGGCGGCGTGCTGCGCGCGCCGCTGGGCAGCATCGTGCTGGGCAAGATCGACGTCGGCGACAACCCCGCCACCCACAGCGTGCTGCTGCGCGACGGCAGCCTGACCTCGGTGAGCGGTGCCGGCCTGCGCATGCCCTATGGCGGCACCAAGGACGGCCTGACCTATGTGTACGACGGCAAGGACGTGGTCTACCGCGGCCTGGGCGGCGGCTCGGTCGTGAACCTGATCGGCGACCGTGTCGACGTGCAGCAGGGGGCGGTGATCGACCTGTCGGGGGGCGGCGAACTCCTGGGCGCGGCCTTCCTCTCGGGCCGCGGCGGCTCCACCGATGCGCGGCTGAACCCGCTGGTGCAGGTCAAGCCCTCGGGGGCCTTCGTGCTGCCGGGCCTGGCCACCAATCCGGTCTACGCGATCGTGCCGGGCGCGCAGCCCGGCGCCGCGCCGCTGGCGGCCGAGAAGGGCGCCGGCGACCCCGTGGTGGGACGCCAGATCACGCTCGGCGCGGGCGTGCCGGGCCTGCCGGCCGGCACCTACACGCTGATGCCCTCTTCCTACGCCCTGCTGCCCGGCGCCTTCCGGGTGGAACTCAACGGCCTGGCCGCCAGCGCCATGCCGCCCGGTGCCACCGCGGCCATGCGCAACGGTTCCTTCAGCACCGCCGGGCAGCTGAGCATCGCCGGCACGCCGCTGCGCGAGGTGCTGGCCACCCAGGTGATCCTGACCCCGGCCGACACGGTGCGCAGCTATTCGCAGTACAACGAGACCGGCTATGCCCGCTTCGGCCTGGACTGGGCCGCGCGCGACGGCGCGCCGCGGCCCCTGCTGGAGCGCGACGCCAAGCGCCTGCGCATCGACATGGGCACGCGACCGGCCGAAGGCAAGGGGCTGGAGATCGCGGCCGGCACGGTGCGCAACCAGCCGGCGGCCGGCGGCTTCGGCAGCGAGCTGGTGCTGGGCGCGCTCGGCAGCGGCGGCGCCATCGAGATCCTGGCCCCGGGCCAGGCGCCCACCGCCGGCTTCGCCGGGGTCTCGGTGCGTGCCGACATGCTCAACGCCGTGGGCGCCAGCACCCTGGCCATCGGCGGCGCGCCGGGCTCGACCTTCGAGAGCGAGCGCAACACCCAGAATGCGCGCAACGTGAGCTTCGGCACGCCCTACTCGGTCAGCGGCAGCATCGTGCTGCGCGCAGGGGCCCGGCTGGAGGCCGCGCAGGTCTTCCTGGCGACCGGGCAGAAGGCGGGCGGCATCGTGCTCGAACAGGGCGCCGGCATCCACACGCTGGGCCACGGCGCCGCGTCCTGGGATTCGACGCACGGCTACATCTTCGACCCCGGGCAGGTGTCGCTGCTGGCGGTGTCCAACGGCTGGCTCGACGTGCTGGCGCCGACCGAAAGCACCGACACCCGCTTCGGCTCGGGCCGGATCCAGATCGGCCAGTGCGCCGGCAGCGCCGACTGCCGGGGCGACACCACGCTGTATTCCAGCGGCACCATCACGGCCGCCACCACCAACAGCTTCGAGCTGGGTGACTCGGTGCGCTACGGCGCGCGCAACCTGGTGCTGGCCGTGGGCGGCATCAACGTGGGCAGCGCCGAGGCGCTGGCGCGCGCGCGCAACGACGGCGCGCTCACGCCGGGCCTCACGCTCAACCAGCAGGTGCTCGACCGGCTGGTCCGCGGCGACACCAGCACCGGCGCGCCGGCGCTGGAGAACCTGGTGCTGGCCGCCAGCAGCGCGGTCAGCTTCTACGAATCGGTGAAGCTCAGCACGCTGGACGCGAACGGCAAGTCCTCGCTGGCCCAGCTGGTGCTCACCGCGCCGGCCGTGTACGGCCACGGCCAGGCCGGCGACGTGGCGCGCATCGAGACCGACAGCTTCGTCTGGAACGGCTCGGCGCTGCCGCCCGGTGGCGTGGTCACCGGCGGCCCCGGCACGGGCAGCGGCCAGCTGGTGATCGATGCGCGGCAGATCGAGTTCGGCTACGGCGCGCAGACCCAGCCCAAGACCGTGCTCTCGCACGACCGGCTGGCGCTGGGCTTCGCCGCGGTCGAGCTCAACGCCAGCGAGCGCATCACCGCCAACCACCGGGGCTCGCTCGCGGTCTACCAGTCGCAGGGCGCGTGGGACGACGCGGCCAAGGCCTTCGGCTACAGCGGCGGCGACCTGCGCCTGCGCGCGCCGCTGATCACCGGCCACGCCGGTTCGGTCAACGCGATCCGCGCCGGCGGCAGCCTCAGCGCCACCGCGCCCGCGGGCCGCGCGGCGGCCGCGCCCGACAACGCCGCGCTGGCCTCGGCCCTGGGCGCCGAGCTGTCGCTGGACGCCGGTGCCGGCCTGCTGATCGACACCGCCGTGCTGCTGCCCAGCGGCAAGCTCACGCTCTCGGCGCAGGGCAACGTGCAGCTGGCCGACGGCGCCCGGCTCGACCTGGCCGGCCGCCGCATCGACTTCTTCGACCTGCCCAAGTACAGCTGGGGCGGCGAGGTGCGGCTGGAGAGCCGCGGCGGCGACGTGCTGCAGGCGGCCGGCTCGCGCATCGATCTGTCGGCGCAGTACAACCGCGCCGGCCGGCTCGGCGCCGTGGCGCTGGAAGGAGCCCAGGGCACGGTCGACCTGCGCGGCACGCTGCTGGGCCATGCCAGCGGCCACTACGACGCGGGCGGCACGCCGGTGCCCCATGCCGCGGGCTTCGTGGACATCCGCGCGCAGCACATCGCCGACTTCGCCGGCCTGAACGCGCGCCTTGGCGACGGCGGCGTGGTCGGCGGCCGCAGCTTCCAGCTGCGCCAGGGCGACCTGGCGATCGGCGACGAACTCAAGGGCCGCGAGATCAACGTCTCGGTGGACCACGGCAGCCTGCGGGTGCACGGCCGCATCGATGCCAGCGGCGAGCAGGCCGGCAGCATCCGCCTGGCCGCGAAGCAGGGCGTGACGCTGGACGGCACGGCCGTGCTCGACGCCAGCGCCAGCGTGCTGCGCCGCGACAGCTACGGCCAGGCGATCGACGCGCCCAACCGCGCCGTGATCGAGATCGATGCGGGCGAGGGCCTGCTGCGCATCGCCGGCGGCGCGCGCCTGGACCTGCGCGTGGCGGGGGCCACGCAGAAGCACGGCACGGTGGCGCTGAACGCGCCGCGCGTGGGCGCCAACGACGTCGCCATCGACGCGGCCGGCCCGGTGGCCATCGAGGGCGCCAAGGCGATCCACGTCAACGCCTTCGTCACCGACCACGGCGCCGCGCCGGGCACCGAGGCCACGGTGGACGGCAAGAGCTACCAGGTGATCGACCAGGCCTACCTGGACCGCCTGCACGCGGCCAGCGATCGCTTCATCGATGCCGCGCTGGCCAACGGCGCGCTCATGGACGGCCGGCTGGCCGGCCTGCGCGCGCACGCCGACGCCTTCCACCTGCGCCCGGGCCTGCGCATCGTGGCCGATGCGGCCGTCAACCCCGACGGCAACCTGCACCTCGACGGCGACATCGACCTCTCGGGCCACCGCTATGCCAGCGTCAACCCGCACACGCCGCGGAGCGCCCGCCACGGCTCGGGCGAGGCCGGCGCGCTGGTGATCCGCGCGCAGGGCAACCTCGAGGTCTACGGCAGCCTCAGCGACGGCTTCGACGGCTCGCGCCTGTCGCTGGGCGCGACGCCCGACGACAGGGGCTGGTTCCTGCCCGCCGGCGTGACGGCCTTCGGCGGCGACGTGGTGATCCCGCATGCCGGCTTCGTGACGCTGGACACCGGCACCGAGTTCGCGCTCGGCCGCACCCTCAACTACGCCGCGCCGGTGCAGGCGGCCACGCTGCCGGTGGGCACCGTGCTGCCCACCGCCATCACGCTGGCGCAGGTGCTGAACCTGCCGGCGGGCATGGTGCTGGGCGCGGCCGTGCGCGACGCCGCCGGCACCGTGCTGCACGCGGCCGGCAGCGTGGTGCCGCAGGGGGGGCTGACGCTGCCCGTGGGCACGCGGCTGGACGCGGGCCTGCGCCTGCCGGGCCCGGCGCGCATGCAGGCCGGCCTGTGGCCGGCGGGCGTGCCGCTGCCGGTGGCCATGACGCTGGCGCGGCCGCTCGCATTGGACAAGGGCGCGATCGTGCCTTCGGAAACCGTGGTCAAGCTGCCCGGCGGCGTGGACAAGGTGAGCCTGCGGCCCGCGCTCGACGCCGACGGCAACCAGGGCCGCACCTGGGCGCTGGCGCCGATGCTGGCGGCGGGGTCGCAGTCGTGGGACCTGCGCCTGGTGGCCGGTGCCGACCTGCAGGCCGCCGACACGCGCCTCACGCAGCCGCACAGCACCGCGCGGCTGCAGCTGGCCGACGCGCATTTCGGCATGGGCCAGCGCTTCGTCGATGTGCCGGGCACCGGGTCGCCCGCCACCTACCTGTGGGGCGACCTGAGCCTGTTCGAGCAAATGATCATCGAGTTCTGGGGCGAGTACGTGCTGAGCTTCATGCCGGTGTCCGGCACGCCGATCACGGCCGCGCAGATCCAGGAGCTGCGCGACAACTACATCCTCAGCGCCAGCCCCGGCGAGCTGAACGACTTCGGCTACGGCGACCTGGCCGCGGTCGACACGCCGGCCACCCCGCCCGACCGCGCCAGCAGCTTTTATCCGGCGCGCGAGCAGCTCTTCAGCGTGCTGCGCACCGGCACCGGCGACCTCGACCTGGTGTCCGGCGGCGATCTGCAGACGCGCTCGCCCTACGGCGTCTACACCGCGGGCGCGCCGGCCGCGTCGATGGGCGCGGCCTACGACCAGCCGCGCGGCCTCGCCAGCGACGGCACGCCGCTGTGGCAGGCCGAGGGCAAGCTGTTCGAGCACCTGGTCGACGGCGGCGCCCGAAGCCTCTACGGCGCCTGGTATCCCACCGGCGGCGGCAACCTGCTGGTGCGCGCGGGCCGCGACATCGCGGGCGATCTGATGGGCCGGCTCGGCGGCCTGCGTCCCTGGCTGCCGATGGGGGCGGTGCGCGACCAGATCGGCAGCAGCACCGTGGGCAACTGGCTGTGGCGCCAGGGCACGGGCAGCGTGGAGGCCGGCAAGGACCAGGTGCCGGTGGCCTGGTGGATCAACTTCGGCACCTACGTGCAGGGCTCGGAGGATGGCAGCTACCTGCCTTCGTATGCCGCCACGCGATTCGAGAACGATCCCTACCTGGTCGGCTTCACCGGCTTCGGCACGCTGGGCGGCGGCAACCTGGTGGTCGAGGCGGGCGGACAGGCCGGCATCGTCGGCCCGCGCGGCGAGGCTCCCCCGAACTACGGCACCCAGAGCGAACGCAGGAACGCCATGCCGCGCAGCGAGGGCCTGAACCTGGCCGTGGCCAGCACCGGCCGCATGAACGCCGCGGGCGAGCTGGTGCTCACCGGTGGCGGCGACCTGGACCTGCGCATCGGCGGCGGCCTCAACCCCAATGCCGAGCTGCGCCGCAACGAGCACGACCTCAACAGCACCTTCGCCAACCTGCGCGGCGCGCTGCGCGTGCAGGCCGGCGCCATCGGCGGGCTCGACCTGCACTATGGCGCGCGCGACCAGATGGATTCGCGCGGCGGCGACCCCTTCTCGGCCGGCCGCGCCTACGGCGGCGGCGGCCCGGTGCTGGTGCTGGGCGACGCGGTCGCGCGGCTGGACACGCGCGGCGATCTGGTGCTGGGCGGCGTGGCCGACCCGGGCCGCACCAAGCTGCTCAATGCGACCCCCTTCACCTACGACGGCCGGTACCACGCCGGTGGCGGCTGGAGCTGGTTCTCGCTCTGGACGCCGGCCACGGCCATCGACCTGTTCAGCGCCGGCGGCAACCTCACGCCCACCACGGCCTGGGCCGAAGGCCAGGCGCGCGAGGAGACGCAGCAGGCGGTGCAGGGCGCCAACCAGTCGCCCTCGCGGGACGGCCAGCACTATCCGTCCATCCTGCGCGCGGTGTCGGCCAGCGGCAGCCTCTACTACGGCGTGGGCACCACCTCCCTGCGCTACGGCGCGGTGGTGCGCGCGGAGCGCATGGGCCTGACACTGGCGCCCGCGCCCATCGGCGTGCAGTACGCCAACGCCACCGGCACCGGCGAGCTGCAGCTGCTGGCGCGCGATGCGATCTATGCCGGCGGCTATGCGGTCACCGCCTCCACGGCCGATCCGGCGGGGCTGAGCAGCCCCTTCCGTCCCGGCTTCATGGGCGTCGTCGCGGCGACGGGCGGCGGTGATCAGGGCCAGGGGCCGGTCGTGGTGCACAACGTGCATCCGGACCTCCTGGCCAACCAGGGCGCGACGGTGTCCGGCAACGGACGCCAGAACACGGCCTCGCTGTTCACCTTCGGCAGCCAGGCCACCTCGGCCTATGCGGCCGTCGGCCAGGCGCCGGCGCACTACTACGCGGTGGAGGGCGACATCGTCGGCCTGCGCATGGGCCAGATCGCCGAGATGGGCTACCTGGGCTCGGGCGGCACGCGCTACGAGGGCTCGATGCCGGTGGCCATCCGCGCCGGCCGCGACATCACCGATTCGGGCACGCGCCTGGGCTACAAGGACACGGTCGGCACGGGCCGCGGCAACCTGATCTCGCATGGCCGCGCCGACGACATCTCGGTCGTGGAAGCCGGCCGCGACGTGCGCCACAGCACCTTCTACGTGACCGGCCCCGGCCTGATCGAGGTCAGCGCCGGGCGCGATCTCTACTTCGCCGACCGGGGCGAGATCAAGACCCTGGGCGCTGTGGTCAATGCCATCCCGGGCGACCGCGCCAGCGGCGCCAGCGTGGTGCTGGCGGCCGGCATGGGCGAGGGCGCGCGCTGGGATGCCTTCGCGGCGCGCTACCTCGACCCGGCCCACCTGGCCGACCCGGGCCGGCCGCTCGCCGACCAGCCGGGCAAGGCGCTCACCGTCTACGGCGGGGCGCTCACCATGGCCCAGTGGCTGGCGCGCGAGTTCGGCTACAGCGGCGACGAGGCCGGGGCGCCGGCCTTCCTGCAGCGCCAGCAGGCGCTGCTCGACGACACGCGCCGCGCCGCGCTGGCCGAGGGCCGCACGGCGGCCAACCGCTCGCTGGCGCGCGAGTACCGGGTGGAGAGCCGGCAGCACCTGGTCAACTGGTTGAGCGAGCGCTTCGGCAGCGGCGACAACCGCCTGGGCCTGCGCTTCGACGCCAGCCTGATGGACGCGCGCGCCTTCTTCGACGCCCTGCCGCCCGCGCAGCAGCGCGCCTTCCTGCGCAACGTCTACTACGCCGAACTCAAGGCCGCGGGCCGCGAGTACAACGAGGAGGGCGGGCCGCGTGCCGGCAGCTACCTGCGCGGGCGCGAGGCCATCGCCACGCTGCTGCCCGCGCAGGACGCGCAGGGCCGCGCACTGGCCTACGGCGGCGACCTCACGCTGTTCAGCAGCGCGATCTACTTCGACGCCGACTACGTGGACACCAACGGGGTCGGCAAGGACCGGCCCACGCCGGGCCGCAACTACATCACCAAGGCGGAGTGGACGGCGCTGGGCAGCCCGGGCTACGGCGTGTCCTTTTACGACGTGCTGGACGCGGGCATCCACACCAACTTCGGCGGCGACATCAGCATCATGACGCCGGGCGGGCGCACGCTGGTGGGCGTCGACGGCGGCTTCGTGCCGGGCCCGGGGGCCGGCGTGATGACGCAGGGCGAGGGCGACATCCAGGTCTACGCCCACGGCAGCGTGCTGATGGGCCAGAGCCGGGTCTTCACCACCTTCGGCGGCAACATCCTGGCCTGGTCGGCCGAAGGCGACATCAACGCCGGGCGCGGCGCCAAGACCACCGTGGTCTACACGCCGCAGCGCCGCGTCTACGACAGCTTCGGCAATGTGTCGCTTTCGCCCTCCACGCCCAATTCGGGCGCGGGCATCGCGACGCTCAACCCGATCCCGGAGATTCCGCCGGGCGACATCGACCTGATCGCGCCGCTGGGGACCATCGACGCGGGCGAGGCGGGCATCCGCGTCTCGGGCAACGTGAACCTGGCGGCGCTGCATGTGGTGAACGCGGAGAACATCCAGGTGCAGGGCAAGGCCGTGGGCATCCCGGTGGTGGCGGCGGTCAACGTGGGCGCGCTCACGAACGCCAGCGCCGCGGCCTCGCAGGCCTCGGTGGCGGCGCAGGACATGCTGCAGCGCGAACGCGCGGCGGCGCGCCAGGCGCTGCCCTCGGTGTTCACGGTGCGCATGCTGGGCTTCGGCAACGAGGCGCCCGCGGCGCCGCCGCCGGGCCGCGAAGGCGGCGCGAACGGGCGTGCCGCCTACGACCCCGGCGGCGTGGTGCAGGTGCTGGGCGCGGGCGTGCTGAGCGCGGCGCAGCAGCAGCCGCTCACGCCGGGCGAGCGGCGCGGGCTCGCGCGCTGAGGCGGGCGGCGCGGGCTCGAACACGCGGGTGACATGACAGTGTCATTCGCGGTGCGCAGCATCGGGCCGCGCGATGGCCGCCTTGCGAGGTGCTGGCGCGCGCCCCCGCCATGCACCCCTTCGCCCCTTCCCGTGAACCCTCCCCATGCCGGCCGTCATGCGACGCGTGCTGGCCGTCGTGATCGTGATGGCGAGCGTGTGCGGCATGGCGCGGGGCGCCTCGACGGTGCCGGTGGCCGCGCCCGCGGCGCCGGCCGGCGTGCTGCGCTTCGACATCGCCGCGCAGCCGCTGGCCGAGGCGCTCACGGCCTTCCATCGGCTCACCGGCGCCTCGCTGCTCTACGACGCCAGCACCGCCAGCGGCCTGAGCGCCGCCGCGGTGCAGGGCGAGATGACGCCGGCCGCTGCGCTGCAGCGGCTGCTCGAGGGCACGGGCGTGGTGGCGCGGCCCACCTCCGCCACCGGCTTCCTGCTGGCGCGCGAGCCGCTCGAGGCGGCCGCGCCGCTGCCCGCGCCCGCCGCGGCGCCGGCCGATGCCGTGCAGGCCGTCCCCGACCCGGCCCTGCTGCGCTACCGCGGCCGGCTGCAGGCGCGCATCCTGTCGGCGCTGTGCGCGGACCCGCGCACCGTGCCCGGCACCTACCGGCTGGCGATGAACCTCTGGGCTGGCGCCGACGGCCGCATCGCGCGCCTGCGCATCCATCCCACGGGCGAGGCGGCGCGCGACGCGCGCATCGAAGCCCTGCTGAGCGGCCTCGACCTGGGCGACGCGACACCGGCGCCGGGCACCTCACCGGTCGCGCTGCTGGTGCTGCCGCGGCCGCCGTCGCAGACCGGCGACTGCGCCGCGGAGGCCCCATGAGCGAGATGCCGACCGAGCTGCTGCGCTTCTTCGTCGACCGCTACGACATGCTCAAGCGCAAGCTGGTCCACCGCCTGGGCTCGACCGAGATGGCCGAGGACGTGCTGCACGACACCTACGTCAAGCTCTCGACCCGCGCGCTGGGCGCGCCGGTCAAGAGCCCGCAGAGCTTCCTGCTGCGCACCGCCGTCAACCTGGCGATCGACCGCATCCGCGCCGACCGGCAGCTGCTGTCGATGGAGGAAGTCGACGCGCTGCTGTTGCCCGACAAGGGCGCCAACCCCGCCGACGCGGCCGCGGCGCGCATCGAGCTCGAGGCCGTGGCGCACGCCATGGACCGCCTGCCGCCGCTGCGCCGCCAGCTGCTGTTCGCCTCGCGCGTCGAGGGCACGCCGCAGAAGGAGCTGGCGCAGCGCTACGGCATCTCGCTGCGACGGGTCGAGCGCGAGATCCACCTGGCCCACGCCTTCTGCGCCGAGCAGATGCAGATCCACCGGACATAGAGAAAAATAGTTGGCGGTCGGAGGCCGCGCCGTTCGTCCAGGTGGAGTGCCCCGGACTTTTCACGGCGTGAAGGCGGCGCGCTTCCGATCCATCGATGAACCTGAACATGGCTTCCAACTCCTCCGGCGAACCGGCGTCCTCCCTCGACGAGGAGGCGCGCGCCTGGGTGCGCCGGCTGCAATCGGGCCAGGCGCGCGGCCGCGATGCGCGCCTGCTCTCGGACTGGTGCGCGCGCAGCGCGGCGCACCGCGAGGCCTTTGCGCGCGCGCGCCAGGAGTGGCGGGACATCGGCGCGGTCGCGCTCACGCACGGCCGGCTGTTCCCGCGGCGCCGGCGGGCCGATGCCGAGGGCGCGGTGCTGGCCGGCGTCGACCCGCGGCGCCGCTGGTTCCTGGGCGCGGGCCTGTCGGCCGCGGGCGCGGCGGCGGTGGTCGCGGCAGTGCGGCCGCCGCTGGGCCTCTGGCCTTCGTGGGACGAGTTCGCGGCCGACTACCGCACGGGGGTCGGCGAGCAGAGCCGGGTGGCGCTGTCCGATGCGATCGACCTGACGCTCAACACCCGCACCAGCCTGTCGCTGCGGCCGGCCGGCACCGCCGAGGAGGGCCGCCGGCTGCGCCTGATCGCGGGCGAGGTCGCGGTGCGGCGCGGCCCGGATGCCGCGCCGCTGACGCTGGACATCGAGGGCGCGCAGGTGCTGCCCGGCGTGGGCAGCGTCGAGCTGCGGCGCCTGGCCGACCGCTGCGTCGTGACCTGCACCGAGGGCTCGGCCGTGGTGCTGTCCGACGCGGGCCGCCTCGCGCTGCGCGCGGGGGAGCGCGTGGGCGTGGGCGCCGGCGGCGTGTCGCGCGTGGCCACCGTCGACGTGGCCCAGGCCGCGGCCTGGCACCGGGGCGTGGTGGCCTTCGACAACACGCCGCTGTCGGAGGCGGTGGAGGAGATCAACCGCTACCGCGCGGGCCGCGTGGTGCTCACCAGCAACGCGCTGGCCCGCCATCGGCTCAGCGGGCATTTCCGCATCGATGCGCTGGACGAGGCGATCGGGCAGATCGAGGTGCTGTTCGGCGCGCGTGTCACACGGCTGCCGGCCGGACTGGTGATGCTGGGGTAGGCGAGGGCGGCGCGCAAAAAAGTTCGGAATTGCTGGCGGGTCTTTCGCGCTGCAACGTCTAGGGAAGGTCGTCCATTCCGCGCCCGCATGCGAGCGCCGGACAGCCCGAATCCAACCGACGTCCTCACGAGTCCCCTCATGTCGCCACGCCAGAGCCCCGCACGCCCCGTCCCCTCCCTTCATCCCGATCGCGGTGCCGCGCGCGGCCGGCCGATGCGCTCGCCGCGCCTGAAGCCCGTGACCGCGGCCGTCGTCGTGCTGCTGCTCGCCGGCGGCGCCCACGCGCAGCGCGCGCTGGGCCCCGCATGGATGGCGCAGAAGAACCTGGTGCAGAGCACCGCGGCCGCGACCGGCCGGCTGCCCAACGGCCTGCCGGTGTCCTCGCTCAACAGCCCGCTGGCACAGCAGCAGGCGGCCAACGCGCAGCTCGCACGCTCGATCGACAACCTCAACCTCGCGGCGCGCGGCATCGCGGCGCAGCAGGCGGCACAGGCCGCGGCACGCGCGGCGGCGCTGGCGGCCGGCGGTGGCGTGCCCGATGGGCTGGCCGAGGGCGGCCTCAAGGTCGACACGAACAGCCTCACGGCGGGCTGGTTGAACGCCAACGCGCCGGTGCCATCGCAGGTCGAGGGGCGCACCAACGTCGCGATCCAGCAGACCGCCGACAAGGCGATCCTCAACTGGGAGACTTTCAACGTCGGCAGGAACACGACGGTCGAGTTCAAGCAGCAGGCCGACTGGGCCGTGCTCAACCGCGTCAACGACCCGAACGCGCGGCCCTCTCAGATCCAGGGGCAGGTCAAGGGCGACGGCACGGTGATGGTGGTCAACCGCAACGGCATCGTGTTCAGCGGCTCGAGCCAGGTCGACACGCGCAACCTGGTGGCCTCGGCCGTGGGCATGAGCGATGCGCAGTTCAAGAAGGGACTGTTCAGCGAGGCCCAGGGCACGAAGTTCATCCCGAGCCTGGCCAACGACCTCGCGACCACGGCGAGCAGCTTCAGCCACGGCGCGGCCACGGCCGATGTGGTGGTCGAGGCCGGCGCGCGCCTGCAGACGGCGCAGCCGACCAGCGTCACCGACGGCGGCGGCTATGTGCTGCTGGCGGGGCGCGAGGTGCACAACGCGGGCCAGATCCACACGGCCGCCGGGCAGACGGTGCTGGCCGCGGGCGATGCCTTCGTGATCCGCCGCGGGCAGGGCACCGAAGCCAACCCGAACGCGACCACGCGCGGCAACGTGGTGACCACGCTGCGCCTGGACGGCTCGGCCGCCGGCCTGGTCCGCAACACCGGCCTGATCCAGGCCGTCACCGGCGACATCACGCTCACCGGCCAGGATGTGCGCCAGCAGGGCGTGGCGGTGGCCACCACCTCGGTGAACGTGCGCGGCACGGTGCACCTGAACAATGCGGGCGGCGACACCGACGGCCGGGTCCAGCTGGGCGAAGGCAGCCTCACGGCCGTGCTGCTGTCCGAGTCCGCCGCCACCGCGCTGGACGCGCAGCGCGATGCGTTGCTCAAGGACTCCGACAAGAGCGGCGACGGCGTGCAGCACCGGCGCGACCAGTCGCTGGTGCTGATCGACAGCGCGGGCGCGGTCGACTTCCGCGCCGACTCGCTCACGCTGGCCACCGGCGGCCAGGTGCTGGTGAACGCGGCACGCGCCGAACTGGCCGCGCGCGCCGCCATCGACGTGTCCGGCGCCGTGGGCGTGCGCGTGGCGATGGAAGCCAACAACGTGCTCATCAATGCGCAGGGCAACGAGCAGCGCGACGCGCCCGTCAACCGCGACGGCAAGAGCCTGAACAACAAGAACATCTGGATCGACCGGCGCACCCTGGTCAAGGTCCCGGCGGGCACCAACGGCTACGCAACCGACCGCTGGTACACGGCGGGCGGGTTGCTCGAGGTGGGCGGCTACCTGGGCATCACCGGTCACGGCATCGGCGAATGGGCGGCGCAGGGCGGCACGGTGCAGTTCACCGGCGGCGAGGTGGCCACCCGCGAGGGCAGCCTGATCAACCTGGCCGGCGGTTCGCTCGACGTGCAGACCGGTTATGTGAAGCAGACCTTCCTCAAGGGCTCCGACGGCCGCCTCTACAGCGCTTCCCGTGCACCGGGCGACCTGCTCTACACCGGCGTGTACCAGGGCTTCGAGTCCACGCATGCGCGCTGGGGCGTGACCGAGAACTTCGCCAGCCCGCTGATCGCGCCGGAGCGCCGGCTGGAGAGCGGCTACACGGTGGGGCGTGATGCGGGCCGGCTGATCGTGGCGACGCGGGCGGCCGAACTGCAGGGGCAGTTGGAGACGGGCGTCTACCAGGGCCCGCAGCAGACGCGCGCCCGCGATGCCGGCCTGGACGGCTATGCGCAGGCGCAGACGGCGGCGGCGCGCGGTGCGCAACTGATCGTGGGCCGCTACACCGCGGTCTACGACAAGGACACGCGCACCCTGCGCGACAACCCGGGCGCCGTGGTGAACGAGGTGCTCATCGGCAACGCCGGCACCGGTCCGTCCGGCGCCGGCCGCATCGTGCTGGATGCGGCCTGGCTCGGCGCGCAGCGGCTCGACACGCTGCATGCCTACGCCCTCGGCAGCGTGACGGTGGACGAGGCCGTCAGCGTGGCGCAGGGCGGCAGCATCGCGCTGCATGCCACCGAGGTGCAGGTGAATGCCGACCTTACGGCGCGCGGCGGCAGCATCGCCCTGGGCAACCTGGTCGAGCGCATCACCAGCGTCAGCCTGGGCTGGCTCTACAGCCCCATCGCCGCGCAGACGCCGGCCGGCGCCATCGAGCGCACCACCGTGGCCGGGGGCGTGACGCTGGATGCGCGCGGCGTGTGGACCAACCTGCGCCAGGACGCGAGCGACGCCGGGGGCCTGCCCTACGTCCACGGCGGCCGCATCGCGCTGCGCAGCAGCGGCGACGTGACGGTGGGCGCCGGCGCGCTGCTCGACGTGTCCTCGGGCGCGGCACTGCTGGCCGACGGCAAGACGCGCGGCGGCAAGGGCGGCAGCATCACGCTGATCGCCGATGGCCTGCCGGCGGGCAGCGGCAAGGCCGGCCACCTGCGTCTGGAGGGCGAGCTGCGCGGCCACGGCGTGCAGGGCGGCGGTACGCTGCACCTGCAGACCGGCGACGCGGTGGTCATCGGCGGCCAGGTCGCCGGCAGCGACGGCACGCTGGCGGCGGGCCAGGCCTCCCTGTCCGACCTGGTCACGCAGGGCGCGTTCACCGTGGCCGAAGGCGCGGTGCTGCCGGCCGACTTTCATTTCGTGCGCACCCGCGCGCTGCCGGGCGAGGCGGTCGGCGGCTCGCCGCTGATCGACCTGAACCAGTCCGCCAGCTGGATCACGCTGGCCGCGGACTGGCTGGCGCCGGTGCCCACCGGCAGCAACTCCTACTCCATCGTCCGGATGGGGGGGCAGCAGATCAACATGTACGCCTGGAACCAGCCGGTGCGCGTGCCGGCCGGCACCGTGATCATGGCGATCAGCAACGCGAGCGGCTTCCCGGTGAGCTATGTGCTGCCGGCCGATGCCTTCCCGGACGGCATGGGCATTGCGCCCTCGGCCGGCGTGATGAAGGCCGGCACGCTCGCGCCCAAGGACATCACCTATGCCGCCGGCACCGTGTTGCGCGCGGGCACGGTGCTGCCGCAGCCGGTGGCCGTGGCGCCGCTGATGCACGTGGCGGCCGACACCTTCGGCCTGGGCTTCTCGCGCTACGAGGTGGTGGGCCTGGGCGGCGTGGCGGTGGCCGAAGGCGCCGACGTGGCCGTGCGCATGCCGGTGCTGCAGATCGATCGCCGCGCCGCCCACGACCTGGCCACGGGCGCCGAGCCGGCGCAGGCGCTCAACCTGTGGGAGCCGCCGCTGTTCACCGAAGACGCGGCGGCGCACCGCCTGGGGCAGCGCGCCGGCGCCAGCATCGCGCTGACGGCCGGCCGCCAGGCCAGCGCGCTGGCGCCCACGCTGGCGGTGGGTGCCGATGCGAAGCTCACGGTCGATCCGGGGCAGGCCATCACGCTCACCGGCAACGGGCAGATCACGATCGAGGGCGCGCTGCAGGCCGCCGGCGGCCGCATCGAGGTGCAGCCGCTGGGCTATGGCAATGACGACATCGCTTCGGTCAAGGCGCACGACCGCTCGGTCTGGATCGGCTCGCGGGCCGTGCTCGACGTGGCCGGGCTGGCCGCCACCGCCACCGATGCGCTGGGGCACCGCTATGGCACGGTGCTGAACGGCGGCAGCATCCAGATCGGTGGCGGCTACCGTGCCGACGCCACCCTGGCCAATGGCATCGACAACTTCATCGTCGTGCGTCCCGGCGCGCGGCTGGACGCCTCCGGCACCTCGGCCCTGCTCGACCTGCCGCAGCAGGGCGCCACCGTGGTGGCCTCCCACGGCGGCCTGATCTACCTGAGCAGCTTCAACGGCCTGTACCTCGACGGCGAACTGCGCGCGGCCGCGGGTGGCGCCGGTGCCGCGGGCGGCACGCTGGCCCTGGCGCTGGACACGCCCAACTACGTGAACAGTGCCGGCCCCGACGCCGGCGTGCTGGTGCAGCGCGAGATCGCGCTGCTGAGCCGGCAGGCGCCCGAGGCGCTGGCGGCCGGCCTGCGGCCCGGCCAGGCCGATGCGGCGCTGGTGTACGGCCATGCGCGCCTGGGCGCCGACCGCGTCGGGGCCGGCGGCTTCGACAACCTGAGCCTGCTGTCCGGCGGCGTGATCACGCTGGAAGGCGGGCTCGACCTGAGGCTGGGCCAGAGCCTGCGCCTCACGTCCGGCAGCATCAGCCTGGCCGAAGGGTCCGCCGAGGGCGCCAGCGTGCGCCTGGCCGCGCCGCAGGTGCGCCTGGCCGGGGTCACACGCAACCAGAAGGACTTCAACCTGCTGCCGCGTGCGATGCCCCAGCCTTCGGGCATCCTGGGCATGGTGGAAGTGGCCGCGGGATCGCGGCTGCTGGTGGAGTCCTCGCTGCTCGACGTGCTCGACGAAGTGAAGTTCGGCACCTTCGGCCAGGTGCGGGCGGCCGATCCGCTCATCACGCGGCCCGGCTTCGACCTCGTGACGCTGCGCAGCCAGGGCGACATGCGTTTCCTGGCCTCCAGCCGCGGCGTGGGTTTCAATACCTCGCTCAGCACCGTGGGCGACCTGGTGCTCGCGGCCAGCCAGCTGTACCCGGCCACCGACGCCCGCGCGCAGGTCGTCGCCGGCCAGCGCGGCGCATTGTCCAACTGGGGCAGCTTCGAGATCGGCTACGACCCGGCGCGCAGCCTGCGCATCGAGCACAGCGGCGGGCCCGCAACGGCGCTGCCCTACGCGGTGTTCGGTTCGCTGCAGCTGCTGTCGGCCAACGTGGTGCAGGGCGGCGTGGTGCGCGCGCCGCTGGGCACGGTCACGCTGGGCGTCGGCACGGCCCAGGGCACGCCGCCGTCCACCGTGCAGCTGCTGCCGGGCAGCGTCACCTCGGTGAGCGCGGCCGGGCTGGTGATGCCCTACGGCGGCACGGTCGACGGGCTGACCTACAACTATGCCGGCCTCGACGTGCCCTACTACGGGCTGGGCGACCTGCTGGGCAGCGTGCGCCTGACGGCGCGCGACATCGATGTGCAGGCCGGCGCCACGCTGGACCTGCGCGGCGGCGGTGAGCTCCAGGGCGCGGGCTTCCTGTCGGGCCGTGGCGGGTCCACCGACGCGCGCCTGCACCCGCTGCTGCAGGTGCAGGCGAACGGCCGCTTCGTGCTGCCGGGCCTGGCCACCAACCCGGTCTACGCCATCGTGCCGGGCGTGCAGGCCGCGGCCGCACCGGTCGCGGCCGAGAAGGGCGCGGGCGACCCGGGGGTGGGCCGCCAGATCACCATCGGCGCGGGCGTGCCCGGGCTGCCCGCGGGCACCTACACGCTGCTGCCTTCCAGCTATGCGCTGATGCCCGGCGCCTTCCGCGTCGAACTCAACGGCCTGGCCCCGAGCCACGCCGCCTTCGGCCTCACCCACGCCATGCGCAATGGCTCGTACAGCACGGCGGCACGCCTGGGCGTGGCCCACACCGGCATCGTCGATGCGCTGGGCACGCAGGCCGTGCTGACGCCGGCCGACACGCTGCGCAGCTACGCGCAATACAACGAGACCAGCTACGCGCAGTTCGGCCTGAACTGGGCCCTGCGCGACAGCGTGCCGCGCCCGCAGCTCGAGCGCGATGCGCGCGTGCTCTCGCTGCTGCCGGGCGCGCAGCTGCAGATCGCCCCCGGCACGGTGCAGTTCGCCGCGGCCGAGGGAGGGCGCGGCGGCACGGTGTCGCTGCTCGGATCGCGGATCGAGGTGCTGGCCGCCGGCGCCGCGCCCACCGCGGGCCACGACGGCCTCTCGGTGCAGGCCGACCTGCTCAACGGCATCGGCGCCAGCGTGATCGCCATCGGTGGCTTGCCTGCCTCGACCTTCAGCGCCGTCGCGGGCTACGGCTCGACCGCCGACGCCTGGCGCGTCGGCCTGGGCTCGTCCTCCAGCCCCACCAGCGAGATCGTGCTGCGCGCGGGCGCGGTGCTGTCCGCCCCGCAGGTCTTCCTGGTGACCGGCCGCGCGGACGGCGGCATCACGCTGGAGCAGGGCGCGGGCATCGACACCCTGCGCCGCGGCGCGGCCGCCTGGAGCGCGGCCGACGGCTACGTCGTCGCGCCGGGACCGACTTCCGTGCTGGCGCTGAGCAACGGCCGCCTCGACGTGCTGCCGCCCACGACCACCAGCACGCCGGGCGCCGGCGCCGGCCGCATCCACATCGGCAGCTGCGCCGCCGGCGCCGGCTGCACCGGCGAGACCCGCCTGTATTCGGAGGGCACCATCACCGCGGTGACCGACCAGTCCTTCCTGCTGGACGATTCGGTGCGCTATGGCGCGCGCGACCTGGTGCTGGCCGTGGGCGCCATCAACGTTGGCACGCAGGCGCAGCTGGCCACCGCCCATGAGGGCGGCATCCTGCCCGCGGGCCTCACGCTCGACCAGCAGGTGCTGGACCGCCTGCTGCGGGGCGACACCCGCACGGGTGCGCCCGCACTGGAAAACCTGGTGCTGAGCGCGCGCGACGCGGTCAACTTCTTCGGCAGCGTGAAGCTGTCGACGGTGGACGCAGCCACCGGCCGCTCCGCGTTGAAGAACCTGGTGCTGGGCTCGCCCGCGATCTACGGCTGGGGCGAGGCCGGCGACGTGGCGCGCATCGAGACCGACACGCTGGTGTGGAACGGTGCGCTCACCCCGCCGGGCGCGCTGGTGACCGGCGGCGCCGGCAGCGGCAGCGGCCGCTTCGTGGTGGACGCGCGCCAGATCGAATTCGGCTACGGCCCGCGCAGCCAGGCCGACACCCTGAACAGCCACGACCGCCTGGTGCTCGGCTTCGACAGCGTGCACCTGAACGCCAGCGAGCGCATCACCGCCAACCACAAGGGCTCGCTGGCCGTGTACCGGTCGCAGGGCGCCTGGGACGACGTGGCCCAGGCCTACCACTACAGCGGTGGCGACCTGCACCTGCTGACACCGCTTTTGACCGGCCACGCCGGCTCGGTGAACACCCTCAAGGCCGGCGGCGCCATCACGGCCAAGGCCCCGGCCGGCAGCGCCTCGCCGTTGCCCGACAACGCCACGCTGGCCGATGCGCTGGGCGCCACGCTCTCGCTCGATGCGGGCCGAGGGCTCACGCTCGACACCGCGGTGCTGCTGCCCAGCGGCAAGCTCGGCCTGTCGGCCGGCGAGGATGTGCGGCTGGACGACGGCGCGCAGCTGGACCTGGCGGGCCGCAAGATCGACTTCTTCGACGTCAGCAGCTACAGCTGGGGCGGCGAACTGAAGCTGGAAAGCCGCTCCGGCGACGTCACGCAGGCCGCCGCTTCGCGCATCGATCTGTCGGCGGCGCGCAACCGCGCCGGCCGCCTCGCGGCCATCGCCGCCGAGGGCGCGGTGAGCCTGGCCGGCGCCATCGACGGCCGCACCAGCGGCCGCTACGACGCCGGCGGCACGCAGGTGCCCTTCGCGGCCGGCACGGTGGAAGTGCATGGCCTGCGCATCGACGACTTCACCGGCCTCAACAAGCGCCTGACCGACGGCGGCGTGTTCGGCGGCCGCAGCTTCCGCCTCGGCCAGGGCGACCTGGTGATCGGCGACGAGCTCAAGGCGCGCGAGATCAACGTCTCGGTGGACCACGGCCAGCTCACGGTGAACGGCCGCGTCGATGCCAGCGGCGAGCAGGCCGGCACCATCCGCCTGGCCGCGAACCACGGCCTGACCCTGGCCGGCACGGCCGTGCTCGATGCCAGCGCCAGCGTGCTGCGCCGCGACAGCTACGGCCAGGCCATCGAGGCGCCCAACCGCGCCGTGATCGAGATCGATGCGGGCGACGGCCGCCTGGTGCTGGCGCAGGGCGCCACCCTGCGGCTCGACGTGGCCGGCGCGGATGCCCGCTACGGCACGGTGGCGCTCAATGCCCGGCGCCTGGGCGGCGCCACCGGCAACGACGTGGACATCGATGCCGCCGGCGCGCTGACCATCACCGGCGCGCGCTCCATCGCGCTCAACGCCTTCCAGCGCTACGACGACGCGCCCCTGGGCACCGAGACCACGGTCGACGGCCGCCCCTACCAGGCCATCGACCAGGCCTGGCTGGACGCGCGCCACGCCGAGAGCGCCACCTTCATCGGCAACGCGCTGGCCAACGGCGCGCTGATGAATGGCAGGCTCGCCGGCCTGCGGGCCTACACCGACCAGTTCCGCCTGCGTCCCGGCGTCGAAGTGGCCACCACGGGCGACCTGCATGTGGATGGCGACATCGACCTGTCGGGCCACCGCTACGCCAGCGTCAACCCGCATTCGCAGCGGACCGGCGTGCACGGCTCCGGCGAGGCCGGCGCGCTGGTGCTGCGCGCGGGTGGCAACCTGCAGATCTTCGGCAGCATCAGCGACGGCTTCGATGGCTCGCGGCTGGGCGAGACGCCCGACGACAAGGGCTGGGTGCTGCCGGCCGGCCGCATGCCCTTCGGCGGCGACCTGGTGATCCCGCATGCGGGCGTGGCCACGCTGGACGTGGGCACGGTGTTCAAGGCCGGCCGCACGCTCAACTACGACCTGCCGGTCACGGACCTGACGCTGCCCGCCGGCAGCGTGCTGCCCGTGGCCATGCCGCTCGGCCAGAGCCTGACGCTGCCTGCCGGCACCGTGCTGGCCGCGGCCGTGCGCGATGCCGACGGCACGCTGCTGCACGCCGCCGGCACCGTGCTGCGCGAGCCGCTGCTGCTCGCGGCCGGCCTGCGGCTGGAGGCGGGCTTCCGCCTCACGGCGCTCACCAAGCTGGCGGCCAGCGTCTGGCCGGCCGGCCGGAAGCTGCCGATGGACCTCACGCTGGCGCAGCCGCTGACCCTGGCCAAGGGCGCGATCGTGCCCTCGGAAACCGACGTGGTGCTGCCGGACGGCGCGACGGTGGTCGATCTGCGCCCCGCCGACGCGCAGGGCCGGCAGGGCCGCACCTGGGCGCTGGCACCCATGCTGGCGCCGGGCTCGCAGTCGAGCGACCTGCGCCTGGTGGCCGGCGCCGACCTCGGCGCCGCCGATTCGCGCCTGACCCGGCCCGGCAGCACGGCGCGGCTGCAGCTGGCCGATACCCACTTCGGCCTGGGCACCGCCTACGACCAGACCTACCAGCTGCCGCTCGGCGTCGACCCCGGCTTCCTCGAGATGATGAGCCTGTACTACGGCTTCGACTGGCAGCCGGGGACGCTGCTGAAGCCCGACACCATCCAGGTGCTGAAGGACTACGGGCTGATCTGGCAGAAGGTCGAGGAACTCAACGATTACGGCTTCGGCACGGTGGTCGAGTTCCTGGGCGAAGAGACGGTGATGAAGCCGGCGCGCCAGCAGCTGTTCAGCGTGCTGCGCACCGGCACCGGCGATCTGGACCTGATCGCCGCCGGCGACCTGGACCTGCGCACGCCCTACGGCGTGTACACGGCCGGCACGCCCTCGGCCATGCCGGGCGCGGGCTTCGACCGTGCGCGGGCCCGGGCCGCCGACGGCACCATCCTGCAGACCGCAGGCGCGGCCTTCGAACCCCTGGTGGACGGCGGCGCCGCCAGCCTCTATGCGGCCTGGTACCCCGAGCGCGGCGGCAACGTGCTGCTGCGGGCCGGTGGCGACCTCACGGGCGACCTGATCGGCAACAACGCCGCCTACATCGAGCCCTACTACACCTTCGGCACCACGCGCCAGCAGCACGCCAGCACGGCGGTGGGCAACTGGCTCTGGCGCCAGGGCACCGGTTCGGTGGAAAGCGGCGCCAGCGCCGTGCCCACGGCCTGGTGGATCAATTTCGGCACCTACGTGGGCGGCGGCGCCGACGGCCATCCCGACGAGTACGGCACCTACCTGTACGGCAACGACCCGTCCCTGGTCGGCTTCACCGGCGTCGGCACGCTGGGTGGCGGCAACCTGCGGGTGGAAGCGGGCGGCAACGCCGGCATCATCGACCCGCGCGGCAGCACGCGGCCCAACCCGTCCGGCCAGCAGCTCGACCCGTCGTCGCACAACCCGCGCAGCCAGGGCCTGCACCTGGCCGTGGCCAGCACCGGCCGCATCACGGCCGACGGCACGCTGGTGCAGACCGGCGGCGGCGACCTGGACCTGCGCCTGGGCGGCACGCTCAACCCCGACGCCACCTGGCGTCGCAACGAGCACGACCTCAACAGCACCTTCGTCAACCTGCGCGGCGCGCTGCACATCGACGCCGGGGCCATCGGCGGCACGCAGCCGCGCTATGGCGCGCTGAACCTGGTGGACACGCGCACCGGCGACCCGTTCGCGGCCGGGGCGGTGCTGGCCGGCGGCGGCCCGATCCTGGTGCTGGGCGACAGCACGGTGCGCATCGAGACGCGCGGCGACCTGGTGCTGGGCGGCGTGGCCGACCCCGGGCGCACGCTGATGCTCGAATCGACCTCGTTCTCCTACCAGGGCACGCAGCATGCGGACCTGGGCTGGACCTGGTTCTCGATGTGGACGCCGGCCACGGCCCTCGACCTGCTGAGCGCAGGCGGGAACCTCACCCCCACTACGGCCTGGGCCGAAGGCGGGGCGCAGGAAGACGTGCGCTGGAACGGCGACGGCCGCAACCAGTCGTCCAACAGCGATGGCTATTTCTATCCATCCATCGTGCGCGCGGCGGCGGCCAACGGCAGCCTGTACTACGGCGTGAGCACCACCCCGCTGACCAACAACTTCGGCCGTACGCCGCTGCGCGTGGGCTTCGGCGTGGTGCTGGCGCCGTCGCCCACCGATGCGCAGTTCGCCAATGCCACCGGCCGCGGCGAACTGCAGCTGCTGGCGCGCGACTCGATCTTCGGCAGCGGCTTCGTGTTCAGCGCCTCAACGGCCGACCCGGCCGCGCTGGCCAGCGTGTTCCGGCCCGGTTTCGTCGGCCAGGTGGCGGACTCGGGCGGAGGACCCTACGGTTGGGATCCGCTCTGGGTGCACAACACCGCGGCCGAGATGGCGAGCCGCAACACCTGGATCAGCACGCAGGGTGGGCGCTACAACGTGGCGCCGCTGTTCACCTTCGGCAGCACGGCCACCAGCGCCTACGCCAGCGTGGGCCAGGCACCGGCGCGCTACTACGCGGTGGACGGCGACATCGTCGGCCTGCGTGTGGGCCAGGAGGTGCTGCTGGGCTTTCCAGCGGGCGCCCAGGGCTCGCGCCATGAAGGCTCGATGCCGGTGGCGATTCGCGCCGGCCGTGACATCACCGATTCGGGCACGCAGCTCGGCCGCGCCGACACCACCGTCAATGTCAAAGGCTCCATCGGCGACACCCGCGGCAACCTGATCGCGCACACCTTCGCCGATGACGTGTCGGTGGTGCAGGCCGGCCGCGACATCCGCTACAGCAGCTTCTACGTTACCGGCCCCGGCCTGCTGGACGTGAGCGCCGGTCGCAACGTCTACCTGGCCGACAAGGGCGAGTTCAAGAGCCTGGGCCCGGTCGTCGACGGGGTGCCGGGCGACCGCGCCAGCGGTGCCAGCATTGCCGTGGCTGCCGGCCTGGGCACGGGGGCGCACTGGGACGCGTTCGCCGCGCGCTACCTGGATCCGGCCCACCTGGCGAACCCCGATCTGCCCTTTGCCGACCAGCCGGGCACCGCGCTGACCGTGTACAGCGGCCAGCTCAGGCTGTCGCAATGGCTGGCGCGCGAGTTCGGCTACACCGGCGACGAGGCCGGCGCCGAGGCCTTCCTGGCCACGCAGCAGGGCAAGCTCGACCGACAGCGCGAGCAGACCCTGGCCGGCGGCGGCACGGACGCCGGCCGGGCGCTGGCCCGCGAGTACAAGGTCGAGAGCCGGCTGCACCTGGTCAACTGGCTGAACGAACGCTTCGGCAAGGCGGGCAGCAACCGTTCGGGCCTGCACTTCGATGCCGCCACCATGGATGCGCGCGCCTTCTTCGACGCGCTGCCGGCCGAGCAGCGCAGCGCCTTCCTGCGCAACGTTTACTACGCCGAGATCAAGGCCGGCGGGCGCGAGTACAACGACGAGGGCGGCAAGCGCTTCGGCAGCTACCTGCGCGGGCGCGAAGCCATCGCCACGCTGCTGCCCTCGCACGACGCGCAGGGCCAGGCGCTGTCGTATGCGGGCGACCTGACGATGTTCAGCAGCGCGCTCTACTACAACGCCGACTATGTGAACAACAACACCGGCCAGGCGCGCCCGCGCCCCGGAGTGAACTACCTGACCTACGCGGAGTGGGTGGCGCTGAACCGGCCGGGCTACGGCGTGTCCTTCTACGACGTGCTGGACGCGGGCATCCACACCAACTTCGGCGGCGACATCAGCATCATGACGCCGGGCGGGCGCACGCTGGTGGGCGTCGACGGCGGCTTCGTGCCGGGCCCGGGCTCGGGCGTGATGACGCTGGGCGAGGGCGACATCCACATCTACGCGAAGGGCGACATCCTGATGGGGCAGAGCCGCATCTTCACCACCTTCGGCGGCAGCATCCTGGCCTGGTCGGCCGAGGGCGACATCAACGCCGGCCGCGGCGCCAAGACCACGGTGGTGGCCACGCCGCAGCGGCGCGTCTACGACAGCGTGGGCAACGTGACGCTGTCGCCGGCCACGCCCAGCACCGGCGCCGGCATCGCCACGCTGAACCCGATCCCGGAGATCCCGCCGGGCGATGTCGACCTGATCGCGCCACTGGGCACCATCGATGCGGGCGAGGCCGGCATCCGGGTCTCGGGCAACGTCAACCTGGCGGCGCTGCAGGTGGTGAACGCGGAGAACATCCAGGTCAAGGGCCAGTCGATCGGCATGCCGGTGGTGGCCTCGGTCAATGTGGGCGCGCTGACCAACGCCAGCGCCGCCGCCGCGCAGGCCGCGGGCGCGGCGCAGGAGGTGATGCAGCGCGAACGCGCGGCGGCACGCCAGGCGCTGCCCTCGGTGTTCACGGTGCGGGTGCTGGGCTTCGGCAACGAGCCGGTGGACGGCGGCGGCGCGCGCTCGTCCGGCGCCCCCGCGGCGGCGCCGGTCGGCTACCGGCCGGAGAGCGCGGTGCAGGTGCTGGGCCAGGCCAGCCGCGTCGACGAAGGCGCGCGCAACCAGCTGACGCCTGCCGAGCGCCGCACGCTGGGACTCTGAGCCCGCGATCCGGTTCTCTCGTCTCGTGAAGAAGGCGGCCGCCGCAAAGGGGCCGCCTTTCTTTTTTGATGAAGTTTTCGTGACAAACGACAGTCGCCGCGCGCCGGTTGCGTCTATGTATCCGTACGCAACTGCGACATGAAGGACTTCCATCATGGGTCGGCTTCGACCGTGCGCCGTGCGGCTTCACCTTCCTGCGCGGTGCCCTGACCGGCATCGCGTCGCATCCATTTTGAAGATCGAGTTGGACCCATGCATGAACTGAACGAGAACAGGCCGCCGATGCGCTGGACAGCGGTGTGCCTGGCCGTGCTGAGCCTGGCCGTGCCCCTGGCCGCCGGTGCCCAGGCCGCGGACGCGCCCGCGGCCGCCGCGCAGCCCGCGGCCGAACAAGCGCAGCGCAAGGTCGATGTCGTCGAGTACATCGTGCGCGGCAACACCGCGCTCGACGTGCGCGACATCGAGCAGGCCGTGACGCCCTTCCTCGGGCCCGAGCGCACGATGAAGGACATTGAGGGCGCGCGCGATGCGCTGCTGGCCGTCTACCAGGCCAAGGGCTTCCAGTCGGTCTACGTCGACCTGCCCGAGCAGCAGGTGACCGAGGGCATCGTGTTCCTGCAGGTCAACGAGACCCGCGTGGGCCGCGTGCGCGTGATCGGCTCCGAGTACACCTCGCCGGTCGACGTGCGCGAGCAGGTGCCCGCGCTGCGCGAAGGCCAGGTGCCCGACTTCAACCTGGCCCAGACCCAGCTCACCGCGCTCAACCGCGGCGGCAAGCGCCAGGTGATGCCGCTGGTCAAGCAGGGCGCGCTGCCCGGCACCATGGACGTCGACCTCAAGGTCGACGACGAGAGCCCGTGGCGCGCCAGCCTGGGCCTCAACAACGACTACAGCGCCGACACGCGCAAGCTGCGCGGCACCGCCTCGATCGGCCACGACAACCTCTGGCAGATGGGCCACAGCGCCTCGATCAGCTTCTTCGGTGCGCCGCAGGACCTGAACCAGACGCAGGTGATCTCGGCCTCGTACAGCGCCCCGATCCCCGGCACCGCCTGGGCGCTCGAAGCCTCGGCCTACAAGTCCGACAGCGCGGTCGCCACCGTGGGCGGCACCAACGTGCTGGGCAAGGGCCATTCGATCGGCTTCAAGGCCACCTACACCGTGCCCAACGCCGGCGACTGGTGGCACACGCTGAGCGTGGGCATCGACTTCAAGGACAACAAGGAAGCGCTGATGCTGGGCAAGACCGGCGACACCGTGCCGCTCAAGTACGCGCCCATCACGCTCGGCTACAACGGCTTCCTGCAGGCCGAGCGCAGCCAGGTCGGCCTGGGCCTGTCGCTGGTGACCGGCACGCGCAGTTCCTTCGGCTACGGCAGCGACTGGCAGGCCTTCGACTACAAGCGCTACAAGTCCTCGCCCAGCTTCATGGTGCTCAAGGGCGACCTGAACGGCAGCTACACGCTGGCTGGCGATTCGCAGATCGGCTTCCGCCTCTCGGGCCAGCTCAGCGATTCGCCGCTGGTGTCGAGCGAGCAGATCGCCGCCGGCGGCATGAACTCGGTGCGCGGCTACCTGTCGGCCGAGAGCACCGGCGACATCGGCCTGGTCGGCTCGCTCGAGTGGCGCACCAAGCCGCTGGACTGGCTCGGCCCGATGGTCGAGAACTGGCGCCTCTACACCTTCGCCGATGCGGGCCGGCTGCGCCTGAAGAGCCCGCTGGCCGAACAGCAGGACGGCTTCACGCTG
This sequence comes from Variovorax sp. J2P1-31, assembly GCF_030317215.1. NCBI lineage: Bacteria > Pseudomonadati > Pseudomonadota > Betaproteobacteria > Burkholderiales > Comamonadaceae > Variovorax > Variovorax sp. J2P1-31. The sequence goes on along the minus strand of NZ_JASZYA010000003.1, from coordinate 733,368 downwards.
GCCTCGGTCGGCTTCGGCACCACCTTCCGCGTCGCCGAGCGCCTCAACGGCCGCGTCGACGTGGGCTATCCGCTCAAGAAGGGTGCGCGCACCGAGAAGCACGACACCCGCATCAATTTCAGCCTGACGGCCAATTACTGACCGTCGGCACGACCCCTCGATCTTTCATCGTCATTCCTACGAGCTTCCGGAGAACTCTGTCATGCGACGCACACTATTTGTTCTGCTCACCTTGTTGAGCACGCTCCTGCCGGGCCTGGCGCACGCCTGGTGGCAGCCCGACTGGGCCTACCGCAAGCCCCTCACCGTCGACGGCGGCCCGCAGGCCGGCGCGATCGGCGGCGACGCCGGCCGCACCCCGGTGCTGGTGCGCCTGCACACCGGCAACTTCAGCTTCCAGGGCGTGAACGAGACCGGCGCCGACCTGCGCTTCGTCGCCGGCGACGACAAGACGGTGCTCAACCACCAGATCGAACAGTTCGACCCGCTGCTGGGCATGGCGCTGATCTGGGTCGACGTGCCCGCGGTCGGCGCGGGTGCGCCGCAGAAGCTGTGGATGTACTACGGCAACCCCAAGGCCCCGGCCTCGGGCAACGGCCAGCGCACCTACGACCCCGACTACACGCTGGTCTACCACTTCGCCGAAGCCAACGTGCCGCCGCGCGACACCACCGCCTACGGCAACCATGGCCAGAGCGCCGTGGTCAGCCTCGACGGCACCGTGATCGGCAAGGGCGCGCAGCTCGGCCGTGACGCGCTGATGCTGCCGGCCTCGCCTTCGCTGGCACAGAAGGCCGGTGCACCGTTCACCTTCTCGGCCTGGATCAAGCCCGAGCAGCTCGGTGCCCAGCAGGTGGTCTATGCCCGCCGCGACGGCGCCAGCGAACTCGTGATCGGCGTCGACCAGGGCGTGCCCTTCGTGCGCATCAACGGCCAGCGCAGCGCGCCCGGCCAGCCGATCCAGGCCGGCCAGTGGGCCTACCTGGCATTGAAGTCCGACGGCCAGAACGCCACGCTGTTCGTGGGCGGCCGTCCGACCGTCTCGCTCGCCGCCGCGATGCCGGCACTCGCCAGTGCCGCCTCGATCGGTGCCGATGCGGCCGCCGCCGCCACGCCGGCCGGCCAGGCCGCCGTGCCGGCACTGGCCGCCTTCACCGGCGCGATCGACGAAGTGCGCCTGTCGAAGGTCGCGCGCCCCGACGCCCTGCTGCTGGCCGATGCCGTGTCGCAAGGCGCCGAATCGCGTCTCGCCGTCTTCGGTGCCGACGAGCAGCAGGCCGGCAAGAGCCACTTCGGCTTCATCCTCGCGGCCATGCCGCTGGACGCCTGGATCGTGGTCGCGCTGCTGGGCCTGATGATGGTGCTGTCGTGGGCCATCATGATCGGCAAGGGTCGCAGCTACGGCGCCGCCTCGCGCGCCAACGCCGCCTTCATCGGCCTGTTCCGCGAAACCGCCGGTGCCCCGCTGGACCGCCTGGCCGTGAGCAACGCCGTGTCCGAGCAGGTCAAGGCCGACTCCTCGCTGTGGCGCCTGTACGAAGTGGCGGTCGACGAGATGCGCCGCCGCCATGACCGCGGCTACGACCTCAACTCCGTGTCGGCCTCCACCATCGGTGCGATCCGCGCCGCGATGGACGGCGTGATGGTGCGCGAGAACGAGCGCATGTCCAAGCGCATGAACTGGCTCTCGACCACCATCGAAGGCGCGCCCTACGTCGGCCTGTTCGGCACCGTGATCGGGATCATGCTGGTGTTCGTCGTGGCGGCCATGGCCGGCGCGGTGGACATCAACTCGGTGGCCCCCGGCATGGCCGCGGCCCTGCTGTGTACCGCCGCCGGCCTGGGCGTCGCGATTCCCGCGCTGTTCGGCTACAACTGGCTCGCCTCGCGCTCGGACGCCATCGGCGCCGACATGGCGGTGTTCGTCGACGAGTTCGTCACGCGCCTGGCCGAAGAGCAGGGCGAAGGCCGCTCGCTGCCGCAGGCCGCGCCGGCACGCAGCGCGCGCCGCGCCGGCATCGACGCCGACGCCGGCTGGACTTCCGCTCCTGGCCACGTGGCTGCCTGAGGCCGAGAGAAGACCATGGCCAACCCTGCCAAGTTCGGCACCAAGAAGCGCTCCGGCGGCATCAACATCACGCCCTTCGTGGACGTGCTGCTGGTGGTGCTGGTGATCTTCATCCTCACCAGCAACGCCAGCATCCCCGGCATCAAGGTCGACCTGCCGAAGGCCAGTTCCTCGATCGCGCTCGAGAAGCCCAAGACCAAGGCCATCACGGTCGACAACGCGGGCCAGCTGTTCCTCGACGCCTACCCGGTCTCGCTGGCCGAACTCGAGGAGCGCCTGCGCACCGAGAAGGCCCTGTCGCCGGACTTCCCGGTCATCGTGCGCGGCGACGCCGCGGTGCAGTACGCCAAGGTGGTCGAGGTGCTCGACCTGCTGCGCCGCATCGAGCTCAACCAGGTCGGCCTGGTGACCGGCAAGCCGAGCTGAGGACGTGCCCGTGAACCTAGCCCATCCAACCAGCCCGCGGCGGCCGGCGTCGAAGGACGCGGCCGGCCTGTGGCGTCGCTGGGGCGGTGTCGTCATCGGTGCGGTGGTGCTGGCGCTGCTGGCGGCGCTGGTCTGGTACCTGCTGTCCGACACGGCCAGCCAGAAGCGCCAGGTGGCCGACGCGCCGATGCTGATGCTGCCGCCGCCCCCACCGCCGCCGCCGCCCGAGCCCGAGAAGCTGCCCGAGCCCGAACCCGAGAAGGTCAAGCCCGACGTGGTCGAGCCCGAGCCGACGCCGATCGACAACAAGGAGCCGCCCAAGGACGACGCGCCGCCCAGCCCGTCGCAGGACGTGGGCGACCCGGTGACCATCGACGGCGCGGCGCAGGCCGGCACCGACGCCTTCGGCATCGCGGCCGGACGTGGCGGCGGCATGACCGGTGGCGGTGGCGGCGGCGGCCTGGGCAGCGGCTCCTACGGGCGCTACGTGGCCAATGCGCTGCAGCAGGCCCTGGCGCGCGACCCGCGCACCCGGCAACTGACCTTCGACGACATCCAGATCGACCTGTGGCTCGACGCGGCCGGCAAGACCACGCGCGTGCAGCTGGTGAAGAGCACCGGCAACCCGCAGTCCGACGAGGCCGTGCTCGCCATGGCCCGCGAGATGACCCGCATCGACGAGAGCCCGCCGGCCTCCGCGCGCTTCCCGATGCGCGTGTCCATGAAGGGGCGCCGGCCTTGACCGAGGCGCGCGGCACCCCGTCCATTCCATCCAATTTCCTGAGCAATCCGATGAACCAATCCAAGACTCTCCGACGCAGCGCGCAGTCGCTGGCGGCGGCCTCCGCCCTCGCGCTGCTGGGCGCGATGGGCTCCGCAGCCCATGCGCAGACCGCCGCCGCACCGGTGGGCGACAGCGCCATGGTGCGCCTGGTCCGCGGCCTGATGCAAAGCGGCACGCTGAGCAAGGACGTGGGCGAGGCGCTGCTGGCGCAGGCCCAGACCGAAGCCATGGCCGCGCAGCAGCTGCAGCGCCAGGCCGCGGCCGCCGCACCGGCGGCCACGGCCGGTGGCGGCCTGCGCGTCGAACCGGGCGACGTGCGCGTGCCCTACATCTCGCAGACCGTGCGCGACCAGATCCGCGACGAGGTCAAGGGCCAGGTCATGGCGCAGGCCAAGTCCGAAGGCTGGGCCGCGCCCAACGAGACGCCGGAGTGGAGCAAGCGCATCCGCGTCGAAGGCGACGTGCGCGTGCGCAACGAGTCGCGCAGCTACTCGGGCGGCAACTCCAACATCGAGATCAACTGGCCGGCCTTCAACGAAGGCAACGGCTTCGACGTCAACAACAACACCAACCTCGCGCTGCCCTCGCTGCTCAACACGCGCCAGGACCGCCGCAACCAGTTCCGCGCCCGCGCCCGCCTGGGCATCTTCGCGGACATCAGCGACCAGACCAAGGCCGGCATCCGCCTGGCCTCGGGCAGCGACGGCAGCCCGGTGTCGACCACCCAGACGCTGGGCGGCGGCCTGTCCAAGAAGAACGTCTGGCTCGACCAGATGTGGCTGTCGTACCAGCCGACCGAATGGCTCACCTTCACCGGCGGGCGCTTCGGCAATCCCTTCGTCTCGACCGACACGCTGTTCTCCAGCGACCTGAACTTCGACGGCATCGCCGCGCAGTTCGACAAGACGCTGGCCAACAAGGACATCTCGGTCTTCGGCACGCTGGGCCTGATCCCGCTCGAGTACTCGTCGGACAGCTTCCCCAGCCGCCAGCAGGACAAGATGGCCAGCGAGAACAAGTGGCTGCTGGGCGCACAGGCCGGCGCGCGCTGGAAGCTCGACAGCGTCAACAGCCTGCGCGGCGCGATCGCCTACTACGACTTCAAGAACACCGAAGGCAAGGTCTCGACGCCGTGCGCGCTGTATGCGGGCGCCGACAGCTGCAGCACCGACTGGGCACGTCCGGCCTTCATGCAGAAGGGCAACACGCTGATGCTGCTGCGCGACATCGCGCTCAACCCGCTGGACCCGGGCAACACGCCGCAGCCACAGTACGTGGGCCTGGCCTCGAAGTTCCAGCTGGTCGACCTGAACTTCCGCTGGGACACGCGCGTCGCGGGCAACGCGCTGCGCCTGGACGCCAACTTCATCCGCAACATGGCCTACGACAAGTCGGAGATGTTCGCCCGCGCACGCGGCGGCATCATCAACAACTTCGGCGGCTCGGGCGCCACCACCGAGGCGGACTTCCAGAGCGGCGGCAACGCCTACAGCCTGCAGGCCACCTACGGCAAGCCCACGCCCGCGGCCCGCGGCGACTGGAACGTGCTGGCCGGCTACAAGCGCATCGAACCCGACGCGCTGCCCGACGGCTTCAACGACTCGACCTTCCACCAGGGCGGCACCAACGCCAAGGGCTACTTCCTCGGCGCTTCGTACGCGATCGACAAGAACGCCTGGTTCACCGGCCGCTGGTCGGCGACCAAGCAGGTCTTCGGCGCGCCGCTGGCGATCGACACGCTGCAGCTCGAATTCAATGCACGGTTCTAAGGAGCGGCGCGTGAACACCCCATCGAATCGATCGCTCGCACGCTGGCGTCCGCTGGCCTGCAGCCTGGCCGCCGCGCTGGCCTGCGGTGCCGCACTGGCCCAGACGCCGCCGGGCCAGGGCATGGAAGAACGGCTGCGCGCGCAGCTGCGCATCACCACCGCGCAGCTGCAGCAGGCGCAGAACGAGCTGGCGCAGCTCAAGTCCGGTGCCGCCCCCGCGGCACCCGTGGCCGCGGCACCGGCGGGCGAAGTCGCCGAACTGAAGAAGGCGCTGGCCCGCGCCGAGGCGCAGCTGGGCGCCGAGCGCCAGGGCCGCGCGCAGGCCACCGAAGGCAGCCAGCAGGTCAAGGCCCAGGCCCAGGCCGCGACCGAGCGCGCCACCGCGCAGGTCGCGCAGTTCCGCAACGCCTACGACGAGCTGCTGAAGATGGCGCGCGCCTCGGAGGCCGAGCGCCAGCGCCTGGCCGCCGAGACGCAGCTGCAACGCACCGCGGTCACGCAGTGCGAGGCCAAGAACACGCAGCTCTACGCCGTGGGCCAGGAGATCCTGCGCGCCTACGAGACCGTGGACCTGGGCAGCGTGCTCGCGTCGCGCCAGCCCTTCGCCGCGCAGAGCCGCGTGAAGTACGAGCAGATCGCGCAGCAGTACGGCGACAAGCTCTACGAAGGCCGCTTCGACGCGCGCAGCGTGAGCGCGCCGGCGGCCCCCGCCGCGGCGCAGTGAAGCGACGCACCATGGTCCGCCGCCTGATCGACGTGCCGGCACCGACCCTGCTGCTGCTCGGCCGCGAATGCTTCGTCATGCTGCTGGGAAGCCGTGACGAACACCGCGGCCTGCAGCAGGAAGGCGCGGCCATGCCGGTGGCGAAGGCGCCGCGGCGGTCCCTGGTGTGGGTTGACAACGCAGTGAAAGAGATGAACCGAATGAAGAAGCAATTTGCAGTCCGCATGCCCTCGCTGCGTGCCGCGGCCGGCGTGCTGTTGGCCTCGTGCCTCGGCGCGGCGACGGCGCAGACCCCACCCCAGGCCTCGCCCGCGAACCCCGTGGTGGCCAGCCTGGGCGCGGTGACGGTCGGCCGGGCCGACGTCGAGCGCCTGCTCCAGGGCCTGCCCGAAGCCGAGCGCGCGGCGCTCAAGGACAACCGCGGCGCGCTCGACAACTGGCTGCGCCAGCGGCTCGCCAGCGAAGCGCTGCTGCGCGAAGCCCGCGCCAAGGGCTGGGCCGAGCGGCCCGAGGTCAAGGCGCGCATCGATGCCGCGGTCGACGAGATCACGCAGCGCATCGTGGCCACCAGCTACCTCGAATCGCTGGCCCAGCTGCCCGCAGGCTTCCCCTCGGACGCCGAGGTGAACACCGCCTACGAACAGGGCAAGGCCGGCTTCGCGCTGCCCGCGGTCTACCGCGTGGCGCAGATCTACCTGGCCGCCCCGGCCGGCGACGCGGCCGCGCAGGCCAAGGTGCGCGACGAAGCCCGCAAGCTCGCCACGCAGGCGCGCAGCGGCGATTTCGCGAGCCTGGCGCGCAGCCGCTCCGACGACAAGCGCAGCGCCGAGCGCGGCGGCGAGGTCGGCGCCTTGCCGCTGGCCCAGCTGCTGCCCGAGGTGCGCACGGTGGTGGGCAAGCTCAAGGTGGGCGAGGTCAGCGAGGCCGTGGCCTCCGACGCCGGCTTCCACATCGTCAAGCTGCTCGAGACCCAGCCGGCGCGCGTCGCCACGCTGCAGGAAATGAAGCCGCAGCTGCAGGCCGCGCTGCGCCAGCAGCGCCAGCAGCAGCTGGTGCAGGCGCACATGGCGGGCCTCGCGCCGGCCGGCAGCGTGACCATCGACGGCGCGGCCCTCGACGCGGCGCTGCGCCAGACCCCTTGATTCCACACCCTCTTCCTCACCTCTTCCGGAGACCCTTTCCATGACCGAAAAATCGACCCCCACCACCGCCGCGCCCGCGCTGCTGCAGAGCCTCAACGCCGCCGTCGTGACCGATGCCATCCAGGCCGCCGGCTGTGCCGTCACCGCCGTCGAACAGGACGGCGTGGTGCGCCTGCACAGCGCCAGCCACGGCATCGGCTTCCAGGTGCTGTGGGGCAACCCCATCGCCGCCGGCGAGTACGCCGACCTCACGCTGAGCTGCCCGCTGCGCGTGCAGGGCGGCACGCTGCCCGAGGGCGTGCTCTCGTCGTGGCACCGCAGCAAGCGCTTCGCGCGCGTGGCGCAGCACGGCGACTTCGTGGTGCTGGAGATGGACGTGGTGGCCGCCGGCGGCGTGGCCCCGGCCCACCTGGCGCTGTCGCTCAACCTGTGGACGCAGATGATGGGCCAGTTCTTCCTGCACCTGCGCAACTACAAGGCGGCTTCGGAAGCCGAAGGCGAGGCCCAGGCCGATGCGCCGGCCGCCGTGGAAGCCGCCGTCGAGGCGTGAGCCCCATGCGCCTCGCTGCCGGCGTGGCCGGGCCCCGGGCCGACGCGCCCTCGCTGCACGACACCAGCGGACCCGACTCGCCTGCCAAACGCGCGCTGCGGGCCGCCACGCAGCAGGCCCAGCGCGCCCAGCGCGCCGAGGCCGCGCGGCTGCGCCAGCGCGCGGCGCTGCTCGAACTCATGGTCCAGACCATGGCCGAACTGCACATCTCGATGGCCGAACTCAACGAGGCGCGGCGCCACTGGCGGGGGTAGGGTCCTACAGGGCGACGGTGCGTCGGCTCGTGCGCTGCGCCCGCTGCTCGACCAGCTGCTGGATCAGCGGTCCGAGCTCCTCCGCGAGCGGCACATGGTCGGGGCTGTCGTTGAGCAGGCCCGAGGTGGGCATGCCGGGTTCCTGCGCATCGCTGGGGCTCTGGACAATGCTGAGGCCGCCCGCGCCCTTGATGGCGATCAGGCCGTCGGTGCCGTCGTTGCCGCTGCCGCTCAGCAGCACGCCGATGACCTCCCGGCCGAAGACACGGGCCGCGCTCTTGAACAGGCGGTCGGCCGCCGGGCGTTGGAGCCGGACCTTCGGCCCGTCGTCCAGTTCCAGCTGGCCGGCCGCGTCGAACACCAGGTGGTGATCCGGCGGGGCCAGGTAGAGATGCCCGCGTCGCAGGGTCTCGCCGGCGTCGGCATAGGAGACGTCCAGCGGCGTCGCCTTCATCAAGGCCGCGGCCAGGGATTTGGGATGTCGTTCGTCGGGGTGCAGCACCACGACGACCGCGGCGGGGAAATTGCTGGGCAGGGCAGCAACCAGGCGCTTCAGCACGTCGAGCGCACCTGTGGCTCCACCGATGACGACCACGTCCATGGGCAGCTCCTGTTGCCAGGACCGCCCGCCTGCCGGGAGGGCAGGCGCATGACGCGAAATGCGTCTCGGCCTGGAATGTGAAGGCGAAGTTACATCGATGCACGCCCATCCCTTGTAGGGCGATGCCTACCTTCGCTGCCCCGGTGTGCGCGACTTTCGGGGCCTTCGTCACGCGCCGGTCAAATTGCGCGGGCAGCATGCGCTGCGACACCCGCCGTGCCTTTTCGCGGCGTCCCCCCTGCACCGCATGACCTCCCCCCGCCCATGGCAACCCCGGCTCCGCTCGCCTGCGCGTTCGCATTGGCGATCGGCATGAGCCTGGCGCTGGCCGGACCGGCGGCCGTGCAGCGGCCTGAATCCGCATCCTCGCGTGCCGCGGTCATGGCCTTCGACCTGCCGGCCCAGCCGCTGGCCGAAGCGCTCGAGACCTTCGGCGCGATGACGGGCTGGTCGGGCTTCTACCAGGCCGACAAGGTGGCGGGCCGGCGTGCACCGGCCCTGGCCGGTCGCTACCCGCCCGAGGCCGCGCTGCGCCTGCTGCTCGAGGGCTCGGGCCTCGCGGTGCATTTCACCGCGCCCGGGGCCTTCGTGCTCGAACCGGGGGGTGAGGCGGCCCCGGCGCCGGGCGTCGCGGCGGCGGCCCCGCGCGATCCGGTCTACGACGGCCTGCTGCAGTCCCGCGTGCGCGAGATCTTCTGCCGCGACGCGCGCACCATGCCCGACGGCTGGCGCGTGGCGCTGAGCTTCCAGGTCGATGCCGAGGGCCGCATCGCGCGCCCGATGCTGCTCGACAGCACCGGCGATGCCACGCGCGACGGCGCCATCCTGCAGGCCCTGCGCGAGGTGCGCGTGGGCCGTGCGCCGCCGGCGGGCCATTCGGCCGAGCCCTTCGTCATGCTGATCGTGCCACGCGCCCTGGCGGCCGCGCGCGACTGCGAGGCCCGATGAGCGAGAAGACCGGGCTGGGCGCGCTGCGCGACTTCATGCTGGGCCGCTACGAGGAGCTCAAGCGCCGGCTGACGCTGCAGCTGGGCAGCGCCGACCTGGCGGGCGACGCGCTGCAGGACACCTGGCTGCGCCTCGAAGGCGGCGCCGAATCGGCCGCGCCCGTGCAGTACCCGCTGAGCTACCTGATGCGCATGGCCACCAACGCCGCGCTCGACCGGCTGCGCGCCGAAGGCCGCTTCCTGGGCGGGGCCGAGGTGGAGCAGATCTTCGACAGCCTGAGCGACCCCGCGCCCGGCCCCGCGCAGACCGCCGAGGCCCGCTCCGAGGCGCAGCGCCTCGCGGCCGTGCTCGAGGAGATGCCGCCGCGGCGCCGCCGCATCCTGATCCTGATCCGGGTCGACGAGATGCCGCGCCAGGAAGTGGCGCGGCGCCTGGGCGTGTCGGTGAGCCTGGTCGACCGCGAACTGCGCCGCGCCCACGAGCATGTGACGGAGCGCATGCGATGAGGCCGCGCCGCAGGTGTGCAGTTTCGGCGCGCGAGAACCGTCTTCTGTCCATGCGCCCCGCGTTTTCCGTTTCACCCGTTGCCAGCCATGCCCGCGGAGCCGTCGATGCGCGCGCCTGAACTCGAGGCGCAGGCCCAGGCCTGGGTGCGCAAGCTGGCCTCGGGCGCGGCCCGGCCACGCGATGCGCGCGCGCTGAAGCGCTGGTGCGAGACCAGCGAGGCGCACGCCCAGGCCTTCCGCACCGCCCACGGCCAGTGGCGCGCGCTGCGCCCCGCGGCGGTGCTGGCCGGCCGACACGACCCCGAGCTCGCGCGGCTGCGCGCCGTCGACACGGCGTCGATGCCCACCCCCGTGCTGTCGCGCCGCCGCATGCTGGGCGGGGCCATGGCGATGGCCGTCACCGGCATCGGCGTGGCGCTGGTCAAGCCGCCGCTCGACCTCTGGCCTTCGGTGGAGGCGCTGCGCGCCGACATCCGCACCGGCGTGGGCGAGCAGCGGCGCCTCGCGCTGGGCCCGTCGGTCACGGTCGACCTCAACACCCGCAGCAGCCTCGCGCTGCGCGCCGCCGACGGACCGTCCGCGGGCATCGAGCTGATCGACGGCGAGGTGTCGGTCGATGCGGCGCGTGCCGCGCACCCCTTCACCGTGACCGCCGCCCAGGGCCAGGCCTGGACCACCGACGGACGCTTCGAGGTCCGCTGGCGTACCGACGGCATCTGCGTGACCTGCCTCGAAGGCCGCGTGCAGGTGGCGGCCGGCGGGCGCGAGGCCACGCTCGGGCCCGCGCAGCAGCTCAGCTACGACAGCCACGCGCTGGGCACGCCACGGCCGATCGACCTGGCCGCGCTGTCGCCCTGGCGCGAGGGCGTGCTGAGCTTCCGCCACACCGCGCTGACCGAGGTGGTGGCGGAGATCAACCGCTACCGGCCGGGCCGCGTGCTGCTGCTGGCGCGCGCGCTGGGCGACCAGCCGGTCAGCGGGCGCTTCGTGATCGCCGACCTGGACCAGGCGCTGGTGCAGATCCAGCGGCTGTTCCGGTTGGAGCGCACGGCGCTGCCCGGCGGGATCGTGCTGCTGGGCTAGGGCCCGAGCAGCGTGATCGCCAGCCCCGCGGCCGCGCAGGCCCCGAGCAGCGGCAGCACGCCGACCTTGAAACGGAACAGTGCGATGGCCGAGGCCGTGGCGATCGCGGCCGAGACGATGTCGAAGGGCCCGCCGAAGCCCTGGGGCCACAGCACATGGTGGGCGAAGAACAGCGCCAGGTTCAGGATCACGCCCACCACCGCCGCAGTGATGGCCGACAGCGGCGCCGTGAAGCCCAGCCTGCCGTGCGTGGCCTCGATGGCCGGTCCGCCGGCCAGGATGAAGACGAAGGACGGCAGGAAGGTGAAGAAGGTCACGACGCTGGCGGCCAGCGCGCCGGCCAGGAACAGCGCGTCCGGCCCCAGCACCTGCTTCAACCAGCCGCCGACGAAGCCCACGAAGGCCACCACCATGATCAGCGGGCCCGGCGTGGTCTCGCCCAGGGCCAGCCCGTCGATCATCTGGGCGCCGGAGAGCCAGTGGTGCTGCTCGACCGCGCCCTGGTACACATAGGGCAGCACCGCATAGGCGCCGCCGAAGGTCAGCAGCGCCGCCTTGCTGAAGAACCAGCCCATCTGCGTGAGCGTGCCCTGCACGCCCTGGACCGCGACCAGCATGCCCATGGACAGCAGCCAGAGGCCGGCGCCCACGCCCAGCACCTTGGCCAGCCGCGCGCGCGAGAAACGCGCATGGGGTGGTGTCGGCGTGTCGTCGTCGATCCATGCCGGGCCGTAGTGCGCGGACGCACGGCCGTGGCCGCCGCCGGGCGAGAACACCGCGGGCGCCCAGCGCGCGCCTAGGTGGCCGATCGCGCCGGCCGCCAGCACGATCGCGGGGAAGGGCGTGTCGAAGGCGAAGATCGCGACGAAGGCGGCCGCGGCGATGCCCCACATCCAGCGGTTCTTCAGCGCGCGGCTGCCGATGCGGTGCGCCGCGTGCAGCACCAGCGCGGTGACGGCCGGCTTGATGCCGTAGAAGATGCCGGCCACCGCCGGCACGTTGCCGAAGCGCAGGTAGACCCACGACAGCGCGATCAGGATGCACAGCGAGGGCAGCACGAACAGCACGCCGGCGACGATGCCGCCGCGCGTCCTGTGCATCAGCCAGCCGATGTAGGTGGCCAGCTGCTGGGCCTCGGGGCCGGGCAGCAGCATGCAGAAATTCAGCGCATGCAGGAAGCGCTGCTCGCTGATCCAGCGCCGGCGCTCGACCAGCTCGGTGTGCATGATCGCGATCTGCCCGGCGGGCCCGCCGAAGCCGATGAAGCCCAGCTTGAGCCAGAAGCGCAGGGCTTCTGCGAAAGTGACGGGAGGGGGCGCGGCAGGCGAGGGCGGCGCAGGGGGCGAGGCAGTGTCCACGGACGGCTCCGAAGGGGTCTCCAGCGCTTGGACGGGACACCGTCTTGTTTCAGGCCGGGAGGCTGTTTTCCCGGCGACGGCATCCTAGCAGCCGGGTGTGACTAGAACGCGTGCCGCAGGCCGACGCTGTAGACGTTCTGGTCGTAGCCCGCCGCGCCGAGCCCGTAGAAGCGCTGGCTTGCCAAACCCTTGTTCTGCATCCGCACCAGGTTGGCGATCAGCGCGGTGCGCTTCGACAGGAAGTACTCGGCCCCCACCCGCACGAAGGCGCTGTCGTCGGGCGTGCCCTTCTGGTCGCGCGCCACGTAGTCGAGCGTGAGGTTCATCGGCAGCTTCGGCGGGGTCCAGACCAGCCCGATGTCGTAGGCCGCGGCCTTGGGCACGCCGATGCTGGCGTCGGGTGTGCTGGCCGCGTAGCCGCCATGCAGGCGCCAGCTGCCGGTGGCGCCGGGCTGGAACAGGTAGCTCGCGCCGACCGTCGCCAGCTTCGTCGCGCGGCCCTGCGCGTCGTGCTGGACGCGCCAGGTCGCGCCCGCCTCGAAGGGGCCGCCGGCCGCGTAGTTGGCGGCGATCTCCGAGGTGTGGCCGGTCGTGCCTTCGCCCAGCGCATAGAGCCCGCGCAGCGTCACGCCGCTCCAGTTGGGCGACACGTACTTCACCGAGTTCGGGATCGTCTCGCTGATGCCGCCGAACTCGCCGAACTGGAAGGCGGAATAGCCGGCGAAGACGAAGTAGCGCCCGAGGATGTCGTCTTCGACATCCCAATGGCGGCCCAGCGTCAGCGTGCCGAAGCCGCCCCGCAGCCCCACGTAGCTGCTGCGGTTGAAGAAGGCCGTGGCGTTGGACGGGTTGCCGGTGTCCAGCGAATAGCCCATCTCGAGGTTGAACACCGCGGAGAGCCCGCCGCCCAGGTCCTCGCTGCCGATGAAGCCCAGGCGCGAGGCCGTGACCTTGCTGTTCTCCAGCCGGGTGGTGCTGCCGAGGTTCGTGCCTTCGCGCACGTGGGTGACGTGGACCAGTTCGGTGGCGGCGATGCCGTACAGCGAGACCGACGACGCGTTCCCGGGCGGCAGGCCGCGCGAGGACTGGGCGTGGACCGACAAGGCCAGCAGGAGGAGCGCCGCGGCGCAGGGGAGCCTGTGGAAGAGGTTCATGGTGTGGGTTCGTGAATGAAGAAGAAAAATTGGGGACGTGCGCATCCGCACGGCCGATGGCGGCCGCGTTTAAAAAAGGGATTCGGAAGCTAGGCCTGCAGCGCCGCGGCCGCCATGCGCATGGCCGCGCCGACCGGCGCGATCACCGGCACCGCGAAGCGGCCGGCGATGCGTTCGGCACTCTCGGCCAGCGGGCCGCCGCCGATCACCACCGCCTGCGCGCCGTCCTGCTGGATCGCGAGCGCGACCGCTTCGGCCAGGTACGCGTCCTGCAAGGCAGGGTCGGCGGCCAGGGCCAGCGGATCGCCGGGCGGAATCCGGCAGCCGGTGAAGCAGTGGGTGAGGCCGAGCCGATCGACCGCCGCGGTGATCGCCGGACCGAGGTCGGGGGTGGTCGTCGCGATGCCGAAGCGGCGTCCGCCCAGGGCACCTTCGCGCATCGAAGCCTCGCCGATGCCGAAGACCGGAATCGACACGCTGGCTCGGAGCGCCTCCAGCCCGGGATCGCCATAGGCCGCGACCACGATCGCGCCGACCTCGGCCGCGCGCCGCCGGCCGATCGCGAGCACCTCTTCCACCGAGATGGCCAGTTCCTCGACGGTGGTGATCATCCGCGCGCCGCGCGCGGCGGTCTCGCTCTCGAGCGCGAAGGCCGGGGGCAGGGCACGGCGCGCGATGGCATGCATCATCGCGGTCGTCTCGCGCGAGGTGTTCGGGTTGATCAGCAGAACGATGGGTTTCATGGCGGACGGTCCGGCGCGCGGCGCGGCACTCAGTGGGAGGAAACAGGTCGGGCCGGTACAGCGGGCACCGGTGTGTCGGCCTCGTCGTCGCCGCTGCCCTCGATGGATTTTCCGAAGGTCTCGGGCGCGAACTGGACCGCGAGCGCGAAGATCCCGTACATCACGGCGATCATCCCGAACATGCCGGCCACGCCATGGAGGTCGAACATCTTCCCCGCCGCCAGCTGCGACAGCGCGCCGCCCACCGTGCCCAGTGCCAGCAGGAAGGACACGCCCAGGCCGCGCATGCGCGTGGGGTAGAGCTCGGGTGCGTAGATCCAGATGGAGGTGTTGAGCGTGAGCACGCAGAACTGGAACAGCGCACCGAAGACCAGCACGTAGGCCACGCTGCCGGTCAGGTTGCCGAAGGCCAGGCCCGCGAGGCAGGCCGCGATGGCGCCGAAGGTCAGCACCCGCTTGCGCGGCAGGTTGTAGCCCAGAACGGACGCGGCAATCGCGCCCAGCAGGCTGCCGCTCTGCATCACGATGGTGAAGGCGAAGCTCTTGGTGATCGAGTAGCCCTGCGCCACCAGGATGGTGGGCATCAGCGTGAGCACCGACAGCTGGGCGCCGAAGGTCATCCACGAGGCGATGCCGACGGCGATGGTGCGGCGCGCATAGACGCCGCTGAAGATGTCGCCGATGCGGGTGGCCCGGCGCTGCGGCGCGGTCGATTCGGCATCGGCCGTGATGTATTCACGCAAGGGGTAGCTGCCGTTGGCGAGCTGGCCCGCGGCCAGCATCGACAGCACCTGGTTGGCCTCCTTCACCTTGCCCTGCGACAGCAGGAAGCGCGGTGTCTCCGGAATGAAGCGCCGGTAGAACACGATGAAGACCGCCGGCAGCACCAGGCAGCCGAACAGCCAGCGCCAGGCGTTGTCGCCCGGGAAGATCGCGAACACGCCGAGCGCGAAGGCCGGTGCCAGCATGTTGCCCAGCCCGCCGCCGCCGACGTTGATCAGCCCCACCGCCGTGCCCCGGAAGCGTGCCGAGCAGAACTCCGCCAGCATGGTGACCGCGGTCGTGATCTCGCTGCCCAGGCCCAGCCCCACGATGAAGCGTCCGATCGACAGCACGGTGTAGTTCGGTGCGGTGGCGCAGAGGATGGCGCCGAAGGTGAACAGCGCCAGGTTCACGTTGAGCATGAAGCGCCGGCCCTTGAGGTCGGCGAAGTAGCCCGAGCCCAGCCGGCCCATCGCGGCCGCGATGAAGGTGATGGTGTTGAGGAAGCCGATGTCGGTGGCGCTCAACCCCCACTGCTGGCGCAGCAGCGGGCCCACCAGGCCCACGGCGTTCTGCTCGAACACGTCGAACAGCACGCCACAGACCACCAGGAAGATGATGCTCTTGTGCGACCGCGTCACGCCCATGCCGTCCAGTGCCGTCTCGAGTTGACGCATCTGGGCGGTCTGTGGTGCGGACGAAGAAACGATTGCTTCTCCAGCCATGAAAACTCCTCGGTTCTTAACGTTTTGAAGAGGCGGTCTTGTTCGGAACGCCCAGCCTTGGTGCCTTCACCAAGTCACCGAAAGATGAAATGCAGATTTCGTGCCAGAGTTTCAATGAAAACTGGTTTTCATTGAAACGCGTAGAAACCCGCGTTCCGGGTCCAGGCGCCGATGCGGCCGGAAGCCTGGAAACTCAGGCCGAAGGGGGGCGCGGTGCGGCTTCCGCGCGCAGCTCGGCGAAGGCCTGGTGCGCGGCCTCGACGCCCGACAGGCGCTTGCGGCCCGCCGCGCCGGCCTGTTCCATCACGCGCGTGGCCAGCAGGTCGCACAGCAGCATGAGCGCCACGTGGTTGTCGAGCGGCCCCGGGGCGGCCGAGTGGCAACGGATCACCCATTGCGCGTTCACGTGGGTGCGCGAGAGCTGGTCGGTGACGTACAGCACCTTGGCGCCCGCCGCCGTGGCGCTGCTCGCGAACTGCGCCGCGACCGCCGGGCTGCGCCGCAACGCGAACACCACGAGCACATCCTTGTCGCCCATGTCCATCGCGTACTCGCCCAGGGTTTCACCCGCGCCGGGAATGACCTGGGTGCGCGGCAGCAGCTGCGCGAGCTGCCAGCGCAGGTAGCTCGCGAAGCTGCGGTTGCTGCGGTAGCCGAGGAACCAGACGCTGCGTGCCTTGGTGATCGCCCTGGCGATCTCGTCCACCGTGGATTCGGCGATGTGGCTGAAGGTGGAAGCGATGTTCTGCTGTGCGAGCCGGATGTGGGCTTCGATCGACCCCTCGGGCGCGCCCGGCCGCAGCGCATCGAGGAACAGCGGCGAGCCCTCCGAGCGCTCTTCGCGCGCATGGCGCCGCGCGCTCTCGTAGCTGTCGTAGCCCAGGCGCCGGATGAAGCGCGTCATGGTGGCGTTCGACACCTTCACCAGCGCGGCCAGCTCCGAGGCGTTGTAGCTCGCGAGGTCGCCGGGGAAATCCAGGATGAACTCGCCCAGCCGCCGTTCGCTGGGCGGCAGCGCGTCCAGCATGTGGCGGATCTGGGCGAGGAAGGAGGTGGCTGGGGGGGAGGGCGGGGTGGTCATGGGCGGGCGAGGGCTCGCTTGATCTTATGTCGAGGCCCAACGGTTGCATGCCAACACCGGGTCGCCTGCCGTGGCTTCACGTGCCGCAACCTGTGTCGGGTGCGGCAGTTTTTTGAAAACCATTGGGGCGGCAAGAAGTGACAGCACTGCCGACACCACTGCCCTGGCTTGTCATCCTGACCCAGGTCAACGGTCTGAGGAATGCGAGTGATCACTGCGAAACGGCTTGGCAGCAGCTGATCCGGGACGAATGACGCCCCGTCCCAGGACGCAGCACGGCTGATGACCCGGTCCGTCTCCACCCGCGCAAAGATGTGGCGTCACTTTCGCTCCGGCGGCGGGCTGCGGAGGCGGCTTCGGCTGCCGCTGAAAGAGCGGGGCCTGCGCATCCTGATGTACCCGGCCTCTCGGAATGCATGACGGTCCCGTGACATGCGTTTTTCGAGCGCAGATTCGTACAGCTTTCCAGCGCGGCATCCGTCTAAGGACGAGGCCCTCGCCGCATGCGCGGCGTGAGGGCCACGACCTTCGTCCATTCGTTCGCCCTCGAAAGAAATCTGTCATGTTGTCCCGTCATCCTGCCCCGATGAAGCCCGCCACCCCTGTTCCTGCACGCAGCGATCGGCGCGTGCGGCGGATGAAGCCGCTGGTGCGTGCGCTCACGGTGATGCTCGCCGCCGGTGGCGCGATGCATGCGGCGCAGGCGCAGCGGGCCTTCAGCCCGGCGTGGATGGCGCAGAAGAACGTGGCGCAGAACACCGCGGCGGCGACCGGGCGTCTGCCCAACGGCCAGCCGGTGTCGATGCTCACCAATCCGCTGGCGCAGCAGCAGGCGGCCAACGCACAACTGGCGCGTTCGATCGACAACCTCAACCTCGCGGCGCGCGGCATCGCGGCGCAGCAGGCGGCGCAGGCCGCGGCGCGCGCGGCGGCGCTGGCCGTCGCCTCGAGCGTGCCCGACGGGCTGGGCGAGGGCGGCTTGAAGGTCGACACCAACAGCCTCACGGCCGGCTGGCTCAACGCCAACGCGCCCACGCAGGCCACGGCCGACGGGAAGACTACGGTCGCGATCCAGCAGACCGCCGACAAGGCGATCCTCAACTGGGAGAGCTTCAACGTCGGCAGGAACACCACGGTCGAGTTCAAGCAGCAGGCCGACTGGGCCGTGCTCAACCGCGTCAACGACCCGAACGCGCGGCCCTCGCAGATCCAGGGGCAGGTCAAGGGCGACGGCACGGTGCTGATCGCCAACCGCAACGGCATCGTGTTCAGCGGCACGAGCCAGGTCGACACGCGCAACCTGGTGGCTGCGGCCGCCCACCTCGACGACGCGGGCTTCAAGGCCAACGGCATCTATGCGGCGGGCAACACGCCCAACTTCAAGGACGCGCTGGGCCAGGTCGAGGTGCAGGCCGGCGCGCGCATCACGACCCCGGCGCCGAAGACGGCGACGCAGGGCGGTGGCTATGTGCTGCTGATGGGCAGCGAGGTGCGCAACGCGGGCGCCATCGCCACGCCCGGCGGCCAGGCGCTGCTGGCGGCGGGCGACGGCTTCACGATCCGCAAGGGCGTGGGCACCGACGGCAACCAGGCCTCGACCACCCGCGGCAACGAGGCGCTCGTGACATTGAACGCGGGCAGCACGGCCGGCAAGGTGGTCAACACCGGGCTGATCGCGGCGACCACGGGCGACGTCACGCTGACCGGCCGTGAAGTGCACCAGGACGGCGTGGTGGTGTCGAGCACCACGGTCAACACGCGCGGCACCGTGCACCTCGGCGCGCTCGGTGCCGCCGGCGCCGTGACCCTGGGCGCGGGCAGCACCACCGCCATCCTGCTCGACACTGGCGGCGCCTCGGCGCTCGACAGCCAGCGCGCGGTCCTGGTGACGCCGGTGGTGGACGGCGGCGGCAACATCATCGATGCCGGCAACGACCGGCGCGACCTCTCGCGCGTGGAGATCACCAGCGGCGGCACCGTGGACTTCGCGCGCGACTCGCTCACGCTGGCCACCGGCGGCCAGGTGGTGGTCAACGCTGCGAAGCGAAGCCTGGTGCGCGACGGCGCGGTGATCGACGTCGCGGGCGCGGTGGGCGTGCAGCTCACGATGGAGAGCAACAACGTCAAGATCAACGTGCAGGGCAACGAGCAGCGCGACGCGCCGGTCAACCGCGACGGCAAGGCGCTCAACAGCAACGACGTGTGGATCGACCGCCGCAGCCTGGTCTTCGTGCCCAAGGGCACCAACGGCTACGAGAACGACCGCTGGTACACGGCCGGCGGCCTGCTGGAAGTCGGCGGCTACCTGGGCACGCAGGGCCACACGGTGGGCGAATGGATGGCGCAGGGCGGGGTGGTGAACTTCGGCGGCGCCGAGGTGGTGACGCAGGCCGGCTCGGCCATCAACCTCTCGGGCGGCACGCTGGACGTGCAGACCGGCAAGCTCAACCAGAGCTGGCTCAAGGGGGCCGACGGCCGCCTGTATGAATTGAACAAGGCGCCGGGCGACCTGCGCTACACGGGACTCTACAAGGGCTTCGAGGACACGCACGAGCGTTGGGGCGACAAGGCCACCGAGTACTTCCACAGCCCGCTGATCGCGGCGCGCCAGCGCCTGGAGAACGGCTACACCGTGGGCCGCGACGCCGGCCTGCTGGTGGTGGGCACGCGCAGCGCGGTGCTCGAAGGCGGCATCGTCGGCGACACCTACCAGGGCCCGCGCCAGACGCAGGCGCCCAACGCCGCGCTCGACGGCTACAACCAGTCGCAGAAGGCGGTGGCGCGCGGCGCGCAGCTGGTGGTCGGCAGCTACGCGGCGCTCTACGACAAGAGCACCGGCCTGATGCACCGACGGCTCGATGCCGTGGGCGCGAAGGACGTGGTGCTGGGCGACACCGCAGAGCGCATCGCCGCCGGGCTCGACCTCACGGCCGCGCTGCCGGCCGCGCGCCAGGGCACGCTCTACCTCGACACCACGCTGCTCAACGGCTTCGCGCTGGGCGCGGTGCGCATCGCGGCCACGGGCTCGATCACGGTGGAGGCGGAGCTGACGCTGGGCAATGGCGGCGACCTCACGCTCTACGGCCCGCAGGTGGCCGTGAACGCAAACCTCACGGCGCACGGCGGCCGCATCCGCCTGGGCAACACGCTCACGCAGGCCAGCACCAACTACATCGACGACACCACCAGCCTGGGCGCCGCCGCGGGCCTGCGCGCGGGCGTGGCGGTGACCCAGGGCGTGACGCTGGACACGCGTGGCCTGTGGAGCAACCTGTGGCGCGACCCGGCCGACACGCATGCCATGGCCTGGCGCGACGGCGGCAGCGTGTCGATCCGCAGCAGCGGCGACCTGCGGCTGGCCGAGGGCAGCGCGATCGACGTGTCCTCGGGTGCGGCACTGCTGGCCGACGGCAAGGCGCAGCAGGGCGGCAAGGGCGGCGACATCCGGCTGCAGGCCAACGCCGGTGGCGGCAGCACCGACGGCGTGCTGGCGATCGAGGGCGTGCTGCGCGGCGGCGGCACCACGGGCGGCGGCACGCTGAGCCTGGAGACGAGCCGCGTCCGCATCGGCGGGAGCGCGGACGTGGCCGAGCCCGGCACGCTGGTGCTGGCCGGCAGCTTCTTCGACAAGGGCTTCGGCCGCTACGAACTCGTCGGCGACGGCGGCCTCACGGTGGCCGAGGGCACGCAGGTCGAGGTGACGATGCCGGTGCTGCGCGTCACGCCGGAGGCGAAGAAGCTCGCGACCGGCGCCGATGCCGGCGCAGCGCTGCAGGCCTGGACGCCGCCGCTCTACACCGAGGATGCGGCCAAGGGCGTGCTCAAGCAGCGCGCGGGCGCGAGCCTGAGCCTGCAGGCAGGCACGGCGCAGACGCTGGCGGCGGACCTGCCCAACGTGTCGGCGCTGATCGGGCAGGGCGCGCGGATCGCGGTCGATCCGGGCCAGTCGATCCAGGTGCTGAGCGTGGGCCAGCTCACCTTGCAGGGCACGCTGCAGGCGCACGGCGGCAGCATCGCGCTCAAGAGCCTCGACCTCACGCGGCTCGAGCAGGAGCGCGCGGTGGATGTGGCGCACAGCCGCTCGATCTGGATCGCCGAACAGGCGGTGGTCGACGTGTCGGCCACGCCCGCCACCGCGCTCGACGCGCAGGGCCGGCGCTACGGCATCGTGCGCGACGGCGGCAGCATCGTGGTCGGCGGCGAGATCAAGGAGAGCGACGGCTCGGCCACGGCCGCCAACGGCTTCATCGTGGTGCGCGAGGGCGCGCTGCTCGACGCCTCCGGCACCGCCGCCGTGCTCGACCTGGGCGATGCCGGCCCGGTCGCGGTCGCGAGCCGCGGCGGGCGCATCGCGCTGGCCACGAACAACGGCCTCTACCTGAACGGCGAACTGCGCGCCCATGCCGGCGGTGCCGGCGCGGCCGGCGGCGCGCTGCAGGTCGCGCTGGAATCGCCCGAGGTGCGCACCAGCGCCGGCGTGCCGGGCTACACGCTGGCCGAGAACGGGGTGCGCGGTCATCGCGAACTGGTCATCGGCGGGCTGCAGGGCCCGTCGGACCTGCCGGCCGTGCTGGCCCCGGGCGCGGCCGATGCGGCCTTGGTCTATGGCCACGGCCGGCTGGGCGTGGACACCCTCGCGCGGGGCGGATTCGACACGCTGGCGCTGTTCACCGCCGGCAGCATCAGCCTCGAGGACAACGCCAGCCTGCGGCTGGGCCAGAGCCTGTCGATCTACGGCGCGCTGGTGCTCGCCGCCGGCGCGCGCAGCGATGCGCGCATCACGCTCGAAGCACCTTATGTGCGGCTGGCGGGCATCA
The DNA here is from genome assembly GCF_030317215.1 of Variovorax sp. J2P1-31. Classification (NCBI taxonomy): domain Bacteria; kingdom Pseudomonadati; phylum Pseudomonadota; class Betaproteobacteria; order Burkholderiales; family Comamonadaceae; genus Variovorax; species Variovorax sp. J2P1-31. The sequence continues at coordinate 711,873 of NZ_JASZYA010000003.1, read as the reverse complement.
CGCAGAGCAGCTCTCAGGACGTGACCCGCGGGCGCATCGGCGTCGTCGACACCGGCGGCTGGCTGCCCTCCAAGGCCCAGCTGGAGGTGCGCGCCGGCCTCATCGACGTGCGTTCCCAGTACGCGATGAGCAGCATCCACGGCAGCGTTCCGCTGAGGCCGACAGCCGGCACCCCGACGCCGACCGGGCCCCTGATCGAGCGGCTGGGCTTCGACCATCTCACGCTGGTCAGCGAAGGCGACCTGCGCTTCCTCTCGGACAAGCCGCCATCGCCGAACGGTGCGCCTGTCAGCGGCATCTCCACCCCGGGCGACCTCACATTGCGCGCCGCGCAGATCTATCCGGCCACCGGCGTCTCGGCCTCCATCTACGCGGGCGTGCTGCCGAACAGCCGCTACGCGCCCGATCGCGTGCTGCGCATCGAGCGTCAGGGCGATGCCACACCCGGTGTTCCCTACGCGGTGTTCGGCCAGCTGATCCTCGGCGCCGCGACCATCGAGCAGGGCGGCGTGCTGCGCGTGCCGCTGGGCTACCTGCGCGTCGGCGACGGCAACACCCAGCGCGTCGATTTCCTGCCGGGCAGCCTGACCTCGGTCAGCGGCAACGGCCTGCTGATGCCCTATGGCGGCACGGTCGATGGCCTCAACTACCTCTACGATGGCAAGAAGGTCGAACTGACCGGTGTGGGTGGCACCGACACGCGCGGCCAGACGCTGGTGGCCGGCCTCACGCTCGGCGGCGCGAGTGCCAACGTGCAGGCCGGCGCGGTGCTGGACCTGTCGGGCGGTGGCGACCTCACCGGCACCGGCTTCATCGGCGGGCGCGGCGGCTCGACCGATGCGCGCTACCACCCGCTGGTGCGCAACGCGGCCGACGGCAGCTTCAGCCTGCCGGGGCTCGGCACCAACCCGGTCTACGCCATCGTGCCGGGCGTGCAGGCGCCCCAGGCGCCCGTCGCCGGCGAGCGCGGCGCGGTCGATCCGCTGGTCGGCCAGCAGATCACGCTGGGCGCCGGCGTGCCGGGCCTGCCCGCGGGCACCTACACGCTGATGCCCTCGACCTATGCCTTGCTGCCCGGCGCCTTCCGGGTCGAGCTCAACGGCAGCGCCGCGAAGCAGGCCGCGGCCATGGCCAGCAGCCCGCTGCGCAACGGCTCGTGGTCGGCGGCCGCGCAACTGAGCGTGGCCCGCACCGCCATCGGCGACACCTTGTTCCGCCAGGCCATCCTCACGCCGGCTGCCGTGCTGCGCACCTTTTCGCAGTACGACGAGACCTCCTTCAACCAGTTCATCCTGAGCGATGCCGCGCGCCAGGGCGTGCCGCGCGCGATGGCGCCAGCGGACGCACGCACGCTGCTGCTGAACTTCGTGCCGGGCGCGGGCAAGGCGTCGCTCCAGTTCGACGGCATCGGCCGCTTCGACGCGGCCCAGGGCGGCTACGGCGGCACCGTGGCCGCCATCGGGGGATCGAGCAGCGGGCAGATCGAGATCGTGGGCGCCGGGGCGGCCGCCACGCCGGGCTTCACAGGCGTGACGTTGAGCGCCGATGCGCTCAACCGCATGGGCGCATCGAGGCTCATGCTCGGCGGCCTGCAGTACGTGACCTACGGCCCGGGGGGCCGCATCGTGATGTTCAACAGCGGCGCCAGCGAGCTCACGCTGCGCCAGGGCGCGCTGTTGTCGGCGCCCGAGGTGTTCCTGCTGGCCGACGCCGCCAACGCCGCGATCCCCAGCCACCTGGTGATCGAGCAGGGGGCGGGCATCCACACGCTCGGCAAGGGCCGTGCCGCCTACGACTCGGCGGACGGCTTCGTCTACGCGGGCTCGGCCGGCAGCCTGGTGGCGGTGTCCAACGGCGTGCTCACCATGCTGCCGGTGCCCGCCAGCGTCGACACCTACGGCAACCGCAGCCTGCAGGTCGGCGCCTGCACCGTCTCGCCTTGCGTGGGCGTGACCGAGCTGTATTCCGAAGGCACCATCGCGCTGTCCACGCCCGACCGCTTCGTGCTCGACGACACCGTGCGCTACGGCACGCGCAACCTCACGCTGGCGGTGCAGGGCATCAACGTCGGCGACAGCGCGGCGCTGGCCGATGCGGCCGCGCGCCAGGTGCTGCCTTCGGGCCTGGCGCTGAACCAGGGCGTGCTCGACCGCCTGCTGCGCGGCGACACCCGCTACGGCGCGCCGGCGCTCGAGACGCTGGAACTCAACGCCAGCGGCGGCATGCGCTTCTTCGGCAGCGCCTCGCTCGACACCATCGACCCGGCCACCGGGAAGTCCTCGCTGGCGCGGCTGGTGCTGGGCACGCCCGCCATCTACGGCGCGGGCGACGCGAACGACGTGGCCACCATCCGCACCCAGCACCTGATCTGGAAGGGCGCGCCCGACGCGCCGGCGACCGCGGTCACGGGGGGCGCGGGCACCGGCAGCGGCACGCTGGCCATCGAGGCCGCGCGCATCGAGTTCGGCTACGGCCCCGGCACGCAGCCCACGGGCACCAGCGACGACGCGCGGCTGGCGCTGGGCTTCGCCGATGTGCGGCTCACGGCCAGCGACCGCATCACGTCCAACCACAAGGGCAGCCTGTCGGTCTACCAGTCGCAGGGCGCCTACGACGCGGCCACGGGCTACGCCTACAGCGGCGGCAACCTCACGATCGACGCGCCGCTGGTGACCGGCGAGGCCGGTTCCATCCAGCGCATCACCGCGGGCGGCGACCTGCGCGTGACCCGCACCGCGCCAGCCATCGCGTCGGCCGCCGACGCCGCACTCGGTGCGGAACTGCGCCTCGCGGGCCGCGATGTGCGGATCGACAGCACGCTGGCGCTGCCCACGGGCAAGCTGGTGATCACGGCCCAGAACGAACTCACGCTGACCGGGCGCGCGCAGCTCGACCTGGCCGGGCGCAAGATCGATTTCAACGACGTGAGCAAGTACAGCTGGGGCGGCGACCTCACGCTGGAGAGCCTGGCCGGCAACGTGCGCCAGGCCGAGGGCTCGGTGATCGACCTGTCGGCGCAGAACAACCGCGCCGGCACGCTCAAGGTCGTGGCACTGGGCGCGCAGGCCGGCGTGGTCGACCTGCAGGGCACGCTCCGCGGCACCGGCAGCGGCCATTACGACGCGGGCGGCACGCGGGTGCCCTACCTCGCGGGCGCCGTGGAGATTCGCGCGCAGCGCCTGGGCGATGCCGGCACGCTCGACAGCCAGTTCGCGTCGCTCAACCAGCGCCTCAACGAGGGCGGCGTGTTCGGCGCCCGCACCTTCCAGCTCAAGCAGGGCGACCTCACGATCGGCGACGGCCTCAAGGCCGGCGAGATCAACGTGTCGGTGGACAACGGCAGCCTCACGGTCACCGGCACCGTGGACGCCAGCGGCGCGCGCGTGGGCCAGATCCACTTGGCGGCGAAGAACGCACTCACGTTGACGGGCACGGCCATGCTCGACGCGCACGGCACGCTGCTGCGGGTGGACAGCTACGGCAAGATCATCGATTCGCCCAACCGCGCGATCGTCGACCTGAGCACGCGCGAGGGCGTGCTCACGCTGGCCGACGGCGCGCGCATCGACCTGCGCCACGGCACCAGTGCCGTGACGGGCACAGCGGCTGGCCAGAACGACGGCCGCGCGCGCGGCACGCTGGAGCTCTCGGCCCCGCGCCTGGGGGCCAACGGCCTGCCGAACACGCCTGACGCAGCGGTCTACGGCGACATCGCGATCGATGCGCGCGGCGCGCTCGACATCCGCGGCGCGCGCTCCATCGCGGTCAACGGCATGCAGCGCTACGACGACGCGCCGCTGATCGCCACCCCGGCCGCCAGCGGCCGGCCCTACCAGGAGATCACCCAGGCCTGGCTCGACGGCAGGCACGCGGAGAACACGAAGTTCGTCGATGCCGCGCTGGCCCGTGACAGCCTCGTCAGCCCGGTGAACGGCAAGCTGGCCGGCCTGCGCAGCGCGGCCTATGCCGACGCCCTGCACCTGCGCCCGGGCGTCGAGATCGTGAGCAACGCGGTGACCAACCCGGGCGGCGACCTCGTCGTGTCGGGCGACCTGGACCTGTCGGGCTACCGCTATGCGAGCCTGAACCCGCACACGCAGCAGACCGGCGTCTACGGCTCGGGCGAGGTCGGCACCCTGCGCATCCGCGCGGCCGGCAACCTCGACATCTTCGGCAGCATCAACGACGGCTTCGCGCCGCCCCCCGCCACGCCGGACGACAAGGGCTGGCTGCTGCTGCCGGGCGTGAGCTTCTACGGCGGCGACACGGTGATCCCGCGCGCCGGCGTGGTGCTGGGCGACGGCACCGCCTTCGAGGGCGGCACCGCGCTCAACTTCGACCTGCCGATCCAGTCGCGCGCCTTCGGTGCGGGCATGGTGATCCCCGTGACCAGCGAACTGGCGGCGCCGATGCTGCTGAGCGCGGGCACGGTGCTCGCGGCGAACGTGCGCGATGCCTCGGGCCGGATCCTCCATGCGGCGGGCAGCATCGTCGGCGAGACCGTGACGCTGCCCCAGGGCACGCGCCTGGATGCAGGCATGCGCCTGCCGACGAACGCCACGCTGGCCGCGATGGTCTGGCCCAGGGGCGTGCTGCTGCCGGGCGTCGGCACGCGCTATGTGATGAATGGCAACACGCTGCTGCCGGTGGGTGCGCTGCTGCCCGCGGCCACGAACATCAAGCTGCCGGGCGACGCCACGTCGGTCGACCTGCGCCCCGACGGCACGGGCCGGCTCTGGGGCGCGGCCGCGATGCTGCCCGAGGGCTCGCAGTCGTGGTCGCTGCAGCTGGTCGCAGGCGCCGACCTCGGCGCGGCCGATGCGCGCACGCTGCAGCAGCACCCGCTGGCGGGCGACCTGCGCCTGGCCGACACCCACTACGGCCTGTTCGCCAAGGCGCTGCCGTTCAAGGGCTCGTTCGCGTGGACGCAGCAGGCGGCCGATGACCTGGGCCTCGAGGCAGGTGCAAAGATCACCGACGAAATCGCCCAGCAACTCAGCGAGGGCGCCTACCAGACCGCCGCGGCGCTGTGCGCGGACAACCCGTCCTACTGCGCGCCCATCTCCGCCTACACCTGGACGCAGGCCGCGGTCGACGAGATCGGGCTGCCGGAGATCGTGGCGGGCAAGCCCATCGACGACCAGTGGCTGCGCGATGCCACCGGCGACCCGACGCAGAGTGCGGCCAACTACTGCTCGGCTTCGCCCTCGCATTGCGCCTCCAGCGCGGTGACGGAGTACGAACACCTGCCCGGCAGCATCCGCTTCAGCGTGCTGCGCACCGGCGCCGCCGACCTCGAGTTGCGCGCCGCAGGCGATCTGGCGATGAAGTCGCTGTATGGGGTCTACACGGCCGGCACCTCGTCGCAGGCCACGCAGGCCGGCGATCCGTACAACCTGCCGCGCGCCGTGGGCAGCAAGGGCACGGTGCTGATCGATGGCAACGAAGGCTACGAGAAGCTGGTCGACGGCGGCGCCGACAGCCTGGCGCGTGCCTGGTACCCGAGTGGCGGTGGCAACCTCACGCTGCAGGCCGGTGGCAACCTGACCGGCGACCTGGTGCAGGCCCTCACCGTCTACGGCATGGGCCGTCCCCGGACGGAAGACGGCGGCGTGACCAGCCCCGACACCGCCAACTGGCTGTGGCGCCAGGGCAGCGGCCACACGCTCGGCGAAGGCAGCGACCAGCCGACGGCCTGGTGGATCAACTTCGGCAGCTACGCGACGCGCAAGGACGCCGACGCGCTGGTGGGCTTCACCGGCTTCGGCACGCTGGGCGGCGGCGACCTGCGCGTGGACGTGGGTGGCGATGCGGGCATCGTGGCCAAGCGCGGCGCGGCGGTCCGCAACGAAGGAAACAACCGGCGCAGCGAGGGCCTGGTGCTGGCCGTGGGCGGCACCGGCCGCGTGCTGGCCGACGGCAGCCTGACACTCACCGGCGGCGGCGACCTGCGCCTGCGCGTGGGCGGTGCGCTCAACCCCTTCGCACTGGAATCGCTCAACGACATCCAGGCCAACGGTCTGCTCAATGGCACCATCGTCAATCTGCGCGGCGACGTGCAATTGCAGACCGGCGCCATCGGCACCCAGTCGCTGCGCTATTCGCAATACGTCTCCCTGCTGTCCGAGCGCGACAGCCGCGCCCTCGATCCGTTCGCGGCCGGGCGTGCGGTGGCGCAGGGCGGCATCGTGCTGGTGCCGGGCGATGCCAACTACCAGCTGAACACGCGCGGCGACCTGGTCGTGGTGGGCGCCAACGACGCGGGCCGGGCCGTGCTGCAGAACCCCACGCCCTTCACCAGCGCCGCGGGTGCGGGCAGCGGCGAGGGCTGGTTCACGCTGTGGACGCCCCACACCGCCATCCGCCTGTTCTCGGCCGGTGGCGACCTGACGCCGCAGATGGCCAACGCCGGCACGCCCGACACCGACATGGGCAACGTCTATCCGTCGATCCTGAGCGCGGTCGCGGCCAGCGGCAGCCTCTATTACGGCAGCATGGCCACGGCCAACACGACGGCAGCGGGCGGCGCGCTGGTGCTCGCGCCATCGTCCAACAGCCTGCTGGAGTTCCTCGCCACCGAGTCGATCTACGGCGGCGGCTTCACCGTCAGCCCTTCGGGCGCGGTCGACAGCGCCATGGCCACGCCTTTCCATCCGGCCTTCCAGGGCACGCTGGCGGCCGGCACGGCGGTGAGCAACCTGGCGCGCGCCGGCAACCGCGTGCTGAACGGACGGCCGCTGTTCGCGCTCGGCGCCAACACCGTTTCGGCAGGCAGCGAGCACGGCAGCGAACCGGTGCGCTTCTATGCGGTCAATGGCGACCTGGTGGGCGTGGCCACGGGTCGCATCAACGTCTTCGAGGCCAACGATCCGACGCGCGCCGGCCAGACCTACTACGAGGGCGGACAGCCGGTGTGGATGATGGCCGGGCGTGACATCGTCGGCAGCGGCACGCCCATCGGCCAGGGCATCGGCATCGGCAGCAGTTTCTACACCGCCTACACGACCTCGGGCAACCTGTTCACGCACAGCGACGCGTCCGACGTGTCGGTGGTCGCGGCCGGGCGCGACATCCTCTACAGCAACTTCGGCATCGCCGGCCCCGGCACGCTGGAGATCACGGCCGGGCGCCACATCCAGATGGAAGACCGCGCGGGCGTGACCAGCCTGGGCCCGGTGGTGCCGGGCGACCGCCGGCCCGGCGCGCGCATCGCGATGCTGGCCGGCGTGGGCGCGCAGGGGCCCGACTACAGCGGCTTCCTGGCGCGCTACCTGGGGACGGCAAACCGCGCCCAGGCGGGCCTGCCGCTGGCCGACCAGCCGGGCAAGGTCGTCAAGACCTACGACGCCGAAATGCTCGCATGGCTGGCCGACCCGGACAACGGCCTGGGCTTCACCGGCACGGGCACCGAGGCGCAGGCCTTCTTCGACGCGCTCCCGCCGCAGCAGCAGCGCATCTTCGCGCGCCAGGTCTACTTCGCCGAGCTGCAGGCCGGCGGGCGCGAATACAACGACGGGGACAGCACGCGCTTCGGCAGCTACCTGCGCGGGCGCAACGCCATCGCGGCGCTGTTCCCCGAGACCGCTGCCAATGGCCAGCCGATCGACTACCGCGGCGACATCACGGTGTTCCGGGGCACGCGCACCACGGTCGCCGACGGCGTCAGCACGACCATCGTGCGCAGCGGCTTCGTGCGCACGCTGTTCGGCGGCGACATCCAGCTGCTCACGCCGGGCGGCCGCCAGGTCTTCGGCGTCGAGGGCGAGGCGCCGCCGGCCAGCTCGGGCGTGCTGACCCAGGGCGCGGGCGACATCGCGATCTACTCGCTGGGCAGCATCCTGCTGGGCCAGAGCCGGATCATGACCACCTTCGGCGGCGGCATCCTGGGCTGGTCGGCCGAAGGCGACATCAACGCGGGCCGGGGCTCGAAGACCACGGTGGTCTACACGCCGCCCAAGCGGGTGTACGACAGCTGGGGCAACGTCACGCTGTCTTCCGATGTGCCGAGCACCGGCGCGGGCATCGCGACGCTGGCGCCGATCGCGGAAGTGCCGGCGGGCGACATCGACCTGATCGCGCCGCTGGGCACCATCGATGCGGGCGAAGCGGGCATCCGCGTGTCGGGCAACGTGAACCTGGCGGCGCTGCAGGTGGTGAACGCGGCCAACATCCAGGTCAAGGGCCAGTCGGTGGGCATCCCGACCGTGGCGGCGGTGAACGTGGGCGCGCTGAGCAACGCCAGCGCCGCCGCCTCGCAGGCCGCGGGCGCGGCGCAGGAGGTGCTGCAGCGCGAGCGCATGGCCTCGCGCCAGGCGCTGCCCTCGGTGTTCACGGTGCGGGTGCTGGGCTTCGGCACCGAGGCGCTGCCGTCCGAGCCGGCCGACACCGGTGCGCGCCCGGCCCCCGGTGGCCTGCAGCGCGCGGTGCGCTACGACCCGGACAGCGCCTTCCAGCTGCTGGGCCAGGGCGCGCTCGACCCGGCGCAGCGCGCACGGCTGACCGAAGCCGAGCAGCGCCGGCTGCCGCGCTGAGCGGCTTCCGCACCGGGCGGCGCGCACCCAGCGGTGCGCGCCGCCTTTTTTTTCTTCATGAAGTTTTTGTGACAAACGACAGTGGCGCGTGCGCTGTTCCGTCTTGGATCAGGGCCGCTCATCGCCAGGAGGCGGTGCGCGCCCCACCCACCCGACGACCGACCGCCACCATGCCTTCCTTCCTGCCGCGATCCACGCACGCCATGCCGCGCGCCAGCCTCTGGGCGGCAGGGGTGCTGCTCGCCTGCGCCATGCCGGCCGTGGCCGCGCCCGAGGCCAATGCCAGCGGCGTGTTCCTCAACGAAGAGGGCGAGGTGCTGACGGCCGCGCATGCGGTGGCCAACTGCAAGTCGCTGTTCGTGATCAAGGGCGCACAGGTGGCCGAGGCCCGCGTGCGCGCGGTCGATGCCGGGCTCGACCTGGCCGTGCTGCAAAGCACGCTCAAGCCCTACCTGAGCGCCACGCTGGCCCAGGCCGATGCACTGCCCGCGACCAGCGTCGGCGTGTTCGCCGAAGCCTACGAGACGCTGCGGCGGCTGCCCGACCGCGCGCTGCTGCGCAGCAACGCGATGACCGTGCCCGGCGCCGAGGGCCTGCAGCTGCTGTCGGGCGCGCGGCCCGGCGCCAGCGGCACGGCCGTGCTGGGCGCCGACGGACTGCTGCTGGGCGTGGTGGTCGAGCGCGTGGCCGCGGCGCCGCATGCGTCGGGCCAGGTGCTGAGCCGCACGTCGTCGACCGCGCCGCTGACCGGCGCCACGCAGGTGCGCGCGGTGTCGGTGGCGGCCATCAAGCCCTTTCTGGCGGCGCACGGCATCGCCTTCTCGCAGAGCACCAGCGCGCAGCTGAGCGCCCACCAATCGCCGGCCGCCCGTGCATCGACGCTCTCCGTCGGCGTGCTGTGCGGCGGACCCCGACCGATCGATTCCACGACTGCCCCATGACCTCTTCCTCTGCCTCCTCCTCCTCCTTCTCGACCCTGCGCCGCGGCTGGGGCCGCCTGCTGCGCGCCTGCGGGCTGGTCGGCCTCGGCCTGGCCGCCACGGGCGCGCCGGTGCAGGCCCAGACGCCGGTGCCGCAGCACTGGATCAGCTACGCCAACATGGCCGGCAACCAGCTGCAGTCCACGCTCAGCGATCCGGCCGATGCCGTCGTGCAGCGGCTGCATGCCTGGATGCAGGCGCGGCTGCTGCGCGAAGGCGCGCCGCCCCCGCCGCCGCTGGTGGTGCGGGTCTGGGTCGCGGCCGACGGCCGGGTCGAGCGCGTGGCCTTCGATTCGCTGGGCGACGCGCAGGCCGATGCCGACCTGCGTGCGCTGCTCACCGCGCAGCCGCTGAGCGAGCCGCCGCCGCGCGACATGCGCCAGCCCATGGTGCTGCAGCTCACGCTGAGCTTCACGGCCGCCACCTGAGCGCCATGGCCGCGCGCATGCAAGGGTGGCGCCGGGGGCTGGTCGCGGCGTGCCTGGGCGCCGCGTGCACGCTCGCGCCGGCCGCCGCGCCCTGGCCGGTCGCGGGCTTGCCGGCGCTGGTCAAGGCCCAGGGGCCGGCCGTGGTGCACATCGGCGTCGAGCGCGACGCCACGCCGCCGCGGCGCTACAGCGACCGCGGTCTGCCGCTAGGCACCGAGCCCGCGGCCGACACGCGCAGCTTCGGCACCGGCTTCATCCTCGAGGCCGACGGGCTGATCCTCACCAACGCCCACGTGGTCGCGCGCGGCACGCAGATCCGCGTGACCCTGCCCGACCGGCGCGAGTTCAAGGCGCAGGTGGTGGGGCTCGACGCGGCCTCCGACATCGCGCTGCTGCGCATCGAGGCCCAGGGCCTGCCCACGGTGCGCATCGGCGATCCGGCGCGCGCCGAGCCGGGCGACGGCGTGGTCGCGATCGGCTCGCCCTACGGCTTCGGCAACTCGGTCACCGCGGGCATCGTGAGCGCCAAGGGCCGGCTGCTGCCCGGCGCCGACGCGATGCAGTTCCTGCAGACCGACGTGCCGATCAACCCCGGAAACTCGGGCGGCCCGCTGTTCAACCTGCAGGGCGAGGTGATCGGCATCAACTCGCGCATCTACAGCCGCAGCGGCGGCTACCAGGGCCTGTCCTTCGCGATCCCGATCGACACCGCGATGCGCATCAAGGACCAGCTGCTGGCCACCGGCCGCGTCACGCGCGGGCGCATCGGCGTGTCGGTGCAGGAGGTCGGGCAGGCGCTGGCCGACACCTTCGGCCTGCCGCGGCCGGCCGGCGCGCTGGTCAACGACGTGGCGCCGCGCGGCGCGGCCGAGCGCGGCGGCCTGCGGCCCGGCGACGTGATCCGACAGGTGCAGGGCCGCGAGGTGGTGCAGGCGGCCGATGCGCTGGGCCTGATCGCCGAGCAGCCGCCCGGGCGCACGCTGCGGCTGGTGGTCTGGCGCGACCGCGCCGAGCGCGTGATCGAGGTGCAGGTCGAGGGCTACGACGCGCCCCGGACCGCGCCCGCCGCGCCCTCGGCCCCGGCCCGCCTGGGCTTCGCGGTGCGGCCGCTCGCGCCGAACGAGCAGCAGCTGCTGCGCGTCGAGGGCGGGCTGCTGGTGCAGCGTGTGAACGCGGCCGCCTCGCGCGCCGGCGTGCAGGCCGGCGACCTGATCCTGGCCTTCAACGGCCAGCCCATCGACAGTGCCGAGACGCTGGCCAACGAACTCGAGCTGGCGGACGGCGCCGCGGCCCTGCTGGTGCAGCGCGGCGCGACCCGGCTCTTCGTGCCGATCTGCGCACGGGCGGGCCAGGCCAAGTGCTGAGGCGGCGGTGCACAGAGGCGGTCGGCCGCCGCGTTGTCACCGACAGGTCATGCCGCCTGCCTACGATCCGCGGCGCACGCGTGCCGGGCGATTCTGCCGCGGTGCGATTCATCGATCGGCATGGACCACAGGACGCGCGACTCCCGATGGCAAGCATGGCGCTGTGCGCCCGCAACTGGTTGCTGGCGGGCTGCATGGCGGTCCTGGTCGCGGGCGCGCCGCCAGCCGGCGCGGCCCCGGCGGGCGAGCCGATGGCCGAGGCCGCCTTCGACCTGCCCGCGCTGCCGCTGGCCGAAGCACTGGCGCGCTACGACGCGCTCACCCAGCTCTCGGTCTTCTTCGCCTCGGCGCTGGTCGAGGGCCGGCGCAGCGCCGCGCTGCGCGGCCGCCTCGCGCCGCCCGAGGCGCTGCACCGGCTGCTCGAAGGCAGCGGCCTGCAGGCGCGCGCGGTGGCGCCCGATGCCTTCGTGCTGATGCCGGCGGAGGAAGCCGCTCCGCGCGCGGCCTCGGCGACCGAGGCGAACGTGGGCCGCGAGGCCTCGGACAACGCGCGCGTGCAGGCCGCGCTACTGCAGGCGCTGTGCGCGCGCGACGACCTGGCGCTCGGGCGCTACCGGCTCGCGCTGCGCGTGCGCATCGACGGCACCGGGCGCGTGGCGCAGGCGCGGCTGCTCGACACCACCGGCGATGCGCGGCGCGATGCGGCCATCGTCGCGGCCGTGGCGCGGGCCGAACTCGCGCCGCCGCCGGCCGACCCGCGCCAGCCCTTCGTCGTGCTGCTGCGCGCGCAGCCCGCGGACGCGCCGCCGGTCTGCGCGCAACCCTGAGCCCCTTCCATGAGCCAAGCGAGCCTGTCCGCCCTGCGCGAGCTGCTGACCCAGCGCTACGACGAGCTCAAGCGCCGCCTGAGCTTCCGCCTGGGCTCGGTCGACCTGGCCAGCGATGCGCTGCACGACACCTGGGTGCGGCTCGACGAGCGCAAGGAGGCGCTGGGCCCGATCGCCAACCCGGCCGCCTACCTGATGCGCATGGCGACCAACGTGGCGCTCGACCGCATGGAGCGCGACAAGCGCTACATGGGCGCCGACGAGATCGATGCGCTGATGGACGAGATCGCCGACCCCGCGCCCGGCCCGGACGAACTCGCGGCCGCGCGCGACGAGATCGAGGCGCTGTCGCATGTGATCGACAGCATGCCGCCGCGGCGCCGCGCGATCTTCCTCGCGGTGCGCGTGGACGAGCTCTCGAACCAGGCCGCGGCGGCGCGCTTCGGCGTGTCGGCGCGGCTGATCGGGCTCGAGCTCAAGCGCGCCCACGAGTACTGCATGGCCCGCCGGCCGAACAAGGACGCCTGAGTTGTTGTTTGCCGATCCGGTGCCCGCCAACCGTCCTCTGAGGACGGCCTTCCGACCATGACCCTGTCCCACTCCTTGCCCCCCACGCCACCGCGCGACGCCATCGCGCGCCAGGCCCGCGCGTGGATGGACCGCGTCGCGGCCGGCGAGATGACGCCGGCCGACGCCGACGCGCTGCGCCGCTGGTGCCGGGCCGACCCCGCGCACCAGGCTGCTTTCGCCTCCGCGCGCCGCGGCTGGGCGCTGCTGGGCGCGGCCGGCGCGCTGTCGGCCGCGCGCGCGCCGCAGCGCGCCGTCGTGCCTTCACCTTCGCGCCGCTGGTTCGTCGGCGGCGGCCTGGGCTTCGCCACCGCGGCGGCGGCCGCGGCCATCGTGCACCCGCCGCTGGGTCTCTGGCCGTCGATCGGCGAGCTGCAGGCCGACCACCGCACCGGCATCGGCGAACGCCGCAGCGTGGCGCTGGGCGAGGGCGTGCGCGTGGAGCTCAACACCCGCACCAGCATCGCGCTGCGCCCCGACGGCATCGCGCTGATCGCGGGCGAGGCCGCGGTCGACCTGCAGGGGCCGCGCAGCCGCATCACGGTCGAGGCCGGCCGGGCCCAGGTGAGCGCCTCGGATGCACGCTTCGAACTGCGCAGCGGCCCCGAGGGCATCTGCGTGAGCTGCCTGGCCGGCCGCGTCGAGGTCGCGCACGCGGCCGGCGCGCGCACGCTTGCGGCCGGCCAGCAGCTGGTCTACGACGCGCGCGTGCTGGGCCCGGCACGCGCGGTCGATGCCGGCGCGCTGTCGCGGCTCTCGGCCTGGCGCGAGGGCTACCTGCGCTTCGTCGACACGCCGCTGGGCGAGGTGGTGGCCGAGATCAACCGCTACCGCGCGGGCCAGGTGGTGCTGCTCGACCGGCAGCTGGCCGGCAGGCAGGTGACCGGCCGCTTCCAGATCGCCGCGCTCGACCGCGCGATCGCGCAGATCCAGCATTCGTTGGGCCTGGGCGTGCGCTCGTTGCCGGGCGGTCTGGTGTTGTTGAGTTGACGGCCGGCGCCGCCGCGCTGTCACGAAATCTTCAAAAGAAAAGCTTGCCGATCCGGCCGGGCCCGCCGGTCTAGGTTCCAAGCGCCGCTCATTTGTCGCGGCGCACGGATCACAGAAGAAGGATCGAGGGCATCACATGGATACGCGCATTCACCACCCGGCCGGGGCCGCCACGTCGTCACATTCCCAGGCGCGCAGCGCCTTGCGCCTCACGCCGCTGGTGCAGGCCCTGATGCTGGCACTGGCCGCCGGCGGCATGGTGGGCAGCGCGCATGCGCAGCGCGCGCTGGGCGCGGCCTGGCTGGCGCAGAAGAACGTGATCCAGGGCACGGCGCAGGCCACCGGCCGGCTGCCCAACGGCCAGCCGGTGTCGAGCCTCACCAACCCCACGCAGCAGCGCGACAACGCGCAGATGCAGCGCTCACTCGACAACCTCAACCTCGCCGCACGCGGCATCGCGGCGCAGCAGGCGGCCCAGGAAGCGGCGCGGCTGGCGGCGCTCAATGCCACGGCCACGGTGCCCGATGGCCTCGTGGACGGTGGCCTCAAGGTCGACACGAACAGCCTCACGGCCGGCTGGCTCAACGCCAAGGCGCCGGTGCAGAGCGTCGCGGGCGGGCGCACGGTGGTGGGCATCGAGCAGACCGATGAGAAGGCGATCCTCAACTGGGAAAGCTCCAACGTGGGCCGGAACACCACGGTGAAGTTCGACCAGTCCAAGGGCCGCAACGCCAAGGACGGCACCAACGGCTGGATCGCGCTCAACCGCATCAACGACCCGGGCGGCAAGCCGAGCCAGATCGCGGGCCAGATCCAGGCCGAGGGTTCGGTCTATCTGGTCAACCGCAACGGCATCGTGTTCCATGGCAGCAGCCAGGTGAACACGCGCTCGCTGGTGGCCTCGAGCCTGTCGCTGTCGGACAAGCAGTTCAAGCTGGGCATCAACAACCAGCAGTCCTTCCCCGATGCCTACGAGGGGCAGGGCGACGCCTTCGGCATTCCGCAGTTCGGCGATTTCACGGCCGTGCGCCCCGACATCAACCTGGGCTTCGAGCCCGGCCGGAACGGCGCGCCCGACAAGCTGGGCGGCGTGGACCGCTTCGTGCCCGGTGCGCTGCCGGGCGCGGTGCAGGTGCTGGCCGGCGCGCGGCTGGAGGCGGCCAGCGGCGGCAAGGTGATGCTGTTCGCGCCCAAGGTGAGCAACGCGGGGCGCATCTCGGCGCCGGACGGGCAGGTGATCCTGGCGGCGGGCGAGAACGTCTACCTCAACGAGTCGCGCGCCACCGACCGCGACCCGCTGCGCGGGCTCGACGTCGCGGTGTCGGCCGCGCAGGGCTGGGCCTTTGCCTGGACCCACCTCTACAACGCGCTCACCACCGGCACCAGTCCCTACAACCCGGCCTTCACCGAAGCGCTCAAGGCGGTGGTGCTCAAGGAGATGGCGGAGCGCGCCAGCAGCGTCGGCTACGACGTGACCAACAGCGGCATCGTGCAGGCCGAGCGCGGCAACATCACGATGCAGGCCATGGACGTGCACCAGAACGGCGTCGCCCTGGCCACCACCGCGCTGAACAACCGCAACGGCTCGGTGCTGCTGCGCGCCTGGGGCCTGGGCACGCACGCCTGGCAGAACAGCGACACCAACGACGTGCTGCTGAACTGGGCCGCCGGCACGCTCACGCTGGGCGAGGGCAGCGTGACGCGCGTGGGCTTCGACGCCGGCGACACCAGCGAGATCGAGACCACCGCGCTGGCCACGCGCTACCAGCCGGGCTGGATCAGCCTCTACGGCCAGCTGATCGACTTCCGGCCCCAGGCCGGCGTGATCGCGCCCGCGGGCACGGTCAAGGTCGAGTCGGCGGTCAATCCGCTCAACATCCAGCTGGGCTACTTCCGCCCCAGCCACCTCGGCGACGCGAGCCGCATCTACCTCGACCGCGACGCCTACGTCAGCGTGGCGGGCGTGCAGGGCGCGCGGGTCGACATGGCGCGCAACTTCATCGAGGCCGAGCTGCGCATCAACGAGCTGCGCGATTCGCCGCTGCAGCTCGACGCCTGGCTGCGCGGCAAGAAGCTGATCGTCGACCGGCGCGCCAACGGCGTGTTCACCGACGGGCCGATGGCCGGCGTCGAGTGGGTGAAGAACGCCGCCGGTGCCTACATCCCCGGCGCCTGGGTCGGCACGCCGCTGGCCGACGTGGCGGGCTGGGTCGGCGTGGGCAAGACCGACCTGGCCGAGCTGTCGACCGACGCCGGCACCATCACGCTGCGCGCGGGCGGCGCCTTCATCTCGCGCGAGGGCTCGCTGCTCGACGTCTCGGGCGGCTCGGTGCGCTACGCCGACGGGCTCAACACCGCGACCAAGCTGATCGGCGCCGACGGCCGCGTCTATAGCGCCGACAAAGCCATGCCCGACATGGCCTTCACCGGCATCGCGGGCCAGTACGTGGAGAGCCACTCGCGCTGGGGCGTGTCCACCGCCTGGCAGAGCCCGGTCATCGGTCGCCACATGCTCGAGTCGGGCTACACCGAAGGCCGCGCGGCCGGCACGGTGAAGATCTTCGCCGGCTCGGGCATGGTGCTCGAGGGCGGCTACGCGGGCGACGTGGTGGTCGGCGAGCGGCAGCAGAAGCAGGCGGCGAAGAAGGCCGGCGGCACGCTGGCCTTCGGCAACGGCAGCGTGGAGGAGCGGCCCTGGTCGCTGGGCGAACTGGTGATCGGCCGCGACCCGCACCGGCTGGCCGCGGACTTCGGCGCGAAGTCGCCGCTGGGCGAGGACTTCGTCGCCCCGCCGCTGCCGGGACGCGTGGACAAGCTCAGCTACATCCGCGACGACGAACTCAGCGCCTCGGGCATGGGCACCATCGAATTCCACCTGCGGCGCGACTTCACGCTGCAGGCCGGCGCGGTGCTGGACCTGGCGCCGGGCGCCTCGGTGCTGGTCAACGAGTTCGAGAACTCGACCAACACGGTCACCATCGACGGCACCGTCCGCGCGGCCGGCGGCGACATCCGCATCACGGCGGCCAGGGGCACGCTCCGGCTCGGCGAGGGCGGCCGGCTCGACACCGGTGGCCAGTGGATCAACAGCTGGCGCGACGGCGTGCAGCCGCGGCATTGGGCGATCCATGGCGGCACGGTCATGCTCGATGCCGAGAAGCTCGACATCGCCACCCAGGCCGTGATCGACGTCTCGGGCGGCGGCCGCGTCGACGCGGGCAAGAAGGGCCTGCCGGCACTGCGCGTGGGCAACGCAGGGACGGTCGGCCTGACCGGCCTGGCCGCGGGCGCCGACCTCGGCGCGCTGGACCTGCGCGCGCTGGCCGCGGGCTCGGCCGGCACGCTGGCGCTGACCACGGCCGCGTCGGTGCAACTCGGCGGCAGCGCGGCCGCACCCGATGTGCTGTGGCTGCCGGGCGACCTTTACGGCGCGCGCGGCTTCGGCGTGGTGTCGGTGAACAGCCTGGGCGACATCCGCGTGCCCGACGATGCGCAGGTCACGCAACTGCCGCACAGCCTGGCGCTGGACGGCTTCGACTACCGCCACCTGGCCAGCGGCACCCGGCTCGCCGAGGCGGTGCCGGTCGCGGTGCTGGCGCCCGAGCAGCGCTTCGCGCGCCGCCCGGTGCAGTTGGCGCTGGGCGGGACGGGTGACATCACGGTCGGCAGCGGCGCGGTCGTGCGTTCCGATGCGGGCGGCACGCTCCGCCTCAAGACCGAGGCCGGCGCGACCACGGTGCACGGCACGCTGGAGGCGCCGGCCGGCCGCATCGAGCTCGAAGGGCGGCAGGTCGCACTGAGCACCGGTGCACAGCTGCTGGCGCGCGGCGTGCCGCTGCTGCATGCCGATGCCACGGGCGTGCAGGT
The DNA here is from genome assembly GCF_030317215.1 of Variovorax sp. J2P1-31. Classification (NCBI taxonomy): domain Bacteria; kingdom Pseudomonadati; phylum Pseudomonadota; class Betaproteobacteria; order Burkholderiales; family Comamonadaceae; genus Variovorax; species Variovorax sp. J2P1-31. The sequence continues at coordinate 694,319 of NZ_JASZYA010000003.1, read as the reverse complement.
CGGTCAGGTGCTCGACGGCGGCACGGTGGCCATCGGCAAGGGTCCTTCGCTGCTGACGCTGGAAGAGGGCGCGCTGGTCGACGTGTCGGGCGCCACCGGGCGCATCGACGGTGTGCGCAGCGGCAACCGCTTCGGCGGCAGCGCCGCGCCGATGCAGACGCTCGACAGCCACGGCGGCAGCATCCTGATCTCGGGCACCGGCCTGATCGCGAGCACGCTCAAGGCCGAGGCCGGCGGCCCCGGTGCGCGCGGCGGCCGGCTGCAGCTCATGCTGGCGGCGCCCACGTCGGCGCTCGGATCGCCGCTCGAACAGCTCGCGCAGAACCTGGTCGACCCCGACTGCTTCGGCCTGCCGGGCGACGGCGTCTGCGGCAACTGGACCGGCGGCCTCGACTACGACTGGGCGCCCGGCCTGCGCAGCTGGGGCTACGACATCGACCGGCCGATGGTCATCCCGACCGCGCTGCTCGCGCACCTCCAGGACACGCAGGAGATCGTGCTGTCCGACCGGGCCACCCAGCCGGGCCGGACGCCGGCGCTCGACGGCAGCGCCTTCGGCCTGACGCCCGAAGTGCTGGACCTGTTCCGCGACAACCTCTTCTATGCCGACCTGCTGCGCGATGCGCTGGCCACGCCGGGCCAGCGTCACGCCTTGACGGTGCGCCCGGGCAGCATCGCGCGCGGCGGCTTCGCGGACCTCGCGCTGACCGGCAACGTGCGGCTGGACCAGGTCGATCTTTCGCTGGGCCGCTCGATTGCCATCACCGGACCGATCGTCGGCCACGAAGGCACGAGCTCGCGGCTGCGCGCGCCGCAGCTGGTACTCAGCGCACTGAGCGACGGCGTGGCCGCGGCCGCGCCGGCCGGCGCCGCGGCCGCCGGTCAGCTCACGCTCGCGGGCCGGCTGGTCGACATCCGCCGCGACACGCAGGGCGGCGATGCGGGCATGCACATCGGCGGCTTCGCGCGCACCGTGATCGAAGGCGACGAGATCCGCTTCGCGGGCGAGCTGCCCACGCAGATCCAGGACGGCAGCCGCTTCGACATCCGCCTGGCCGTCGACGGCGCGCTGGTGCTGCGCGCGGGCCAGGTCTATCCCTCGACCGGCATGAGCGGCGTGGTGCAGGCCGGCGATGCGATCACGGTCGAGCGCCTGGGCGATGCGCGCTCGGCGCCGCTGTCGGCCGGCGGCACGCTGCGGCTCGAGGCGCCGGTGATCACGCAGAACGGCGTGCTGCGCGCGCCCTTCGGCCAGATCGAACTGGTCGCCGGCCGACAGCTGACCTTGGGCGACGGCAGCCTGAGCTCGGTGTCGGGCGCGGGCCTGGACGTGCCCTACGGCTACCTGGTCAACAACGAGCACTGGCACGACCCGCGCAAGGCCGCCGACGGCAGCACCGCGGGCGGCTCGATGACCGCGCCGCCCGAGAAGCGCATCACGCTCAAGGCGCCCGAGGTGAACCTCGCCAAGGGCGCGGTGCTCGACATCACCGGCGGCGGCGACCTGCACGCGGCCGAGTTCGTGCCCGGCCCCGGCGGCTCGCACGACGTGCTCAACGTGCCCGGCATGTATGCCATCGTGCCCGGCTACGACAGCGCCGCGCCGGTCAACGGCGTGCCCGCGGGCGCGCGCGTCTGGCTCGCGGGCGGCCCGGGCCTGGCGGCCGGCTGGTACACGCTGCTGCCGGCCCGCTATGCGCTGCTGCCCGGCGCCTTCGCGGTGCAGGGCAACGGCCGCGACTGGCGCGGCGTGGCCACCGGCGCGGCCCGCCTGCCCGACGGCAGCTTCGTGGTCCAGGGCCGCCGCGGCGACAGCCTGGGCGGCACGCAGGACGAGCAGGCCTCGGGCTGGCGCGTGCTGCCCGGCGCCACGGTGCGCAAGTACACCGAATACAACGAAGCCTTCGCCAACGAATTCTTCTCCTCCGAGGCCTTCAAGCTCACGCAGTACCGGCTGACCGGCCAGAACGTGGTCACGCCGCGGCTGGCACGCGACGGCGGCGCGGTGCTGTTCGAGGCCACGCAGACGCTGCTGCTCGACGGCACGCTGCGCTCGCAGCCCGATGCGGGCGGACGCGGCGGCCTGGTCGACATCGCGGGCCAGAAGATCGCCATCGTCGGCGCCGGCCAGGACGCGGGCGACCTGCGCCGCGACGGTTACCTGGTGATCGACGCGGCCAGCCTCTCGGGCTTCGGCGCGGGCAGCCTGCTGGTGGGCGGCAAGCGCAGCGGCGATGCGCTGGGCCTGCGGCTGGACGTGACGGCCAGCGACATCGTGGTGCGCAACGACGCGGGCTCGGCGCTCTACGGCCCCGAGATCATCCTGGCGGCGAGCGAGCAGGTGCGCGTCGACGCGGGCAGCCGGCTGGCGGTCAAGGGCCGGGCCACCTCCGGCGGCGGCGACCTGATCGTCACGCCGCACACGGCCGCGGTCTACACCGACCCCGACGGCCGGCTCGACGACAACGGCGACGGCGTGATCGACGCCAGGGACGCCAAGGACGACGTGCTCACCGCGCCGGCGCGCGACCATGGCGCGCTGCTGCGCCTGTCGAGCGGCGAGGCGGCGCGCGTGGTGCGGCAGAACGTCGACATCGGCGAGGGCGGCCTGGTGCGCATCGGCGCGGGCGCGGTGATCGACGGCGGCGCGGCGCTGCTGATCGACGCCACGCGCAGCACCGAGCTCGCGGGCTCGGCGCAGATCCGCGCGACCGACCTGTCGGTGGCGGCCGGGCGCATCGGCTTCGGCGGCGGCAGCGGCGGCATGGTGCTGGACGCGGGCTCGCTGGCGCAGCTGTCGGATTCGACGCGGCTCACGCTGCGCAGCTATTCGAGCTTCGACTTCTACCGCTCGCTGGACCTGGGCGCCGCGGGCCTGGCCTCGCTGACCTTCGACGGCGCGGCCTTCGTGGCGGCGGGCGCGGGCGACATCACGGTCCAGGGCGACCGCGTGACGCTGGCCAACAGCGGCGGCACGGCGGCACCGATGCCGGCCGGCGGCAGCGGCAGCCTGCGCATCGATGCGCGCGAGCTGGTGCTGGGCCAGGGCCAGAAGACCTTCGCGGGCTTCGCCGCGGTCTCGCTGGGTGGCAGCGAGCGCATCGTGGGCGAGGGCAAGGGCGGCATCGACAGCGGCGCGAGCGCGCTCACGCTACGCACGCCGCTGCTGACCGGCCGCGGCGGCGCGGTGCAGAGCATCGCCACGCAGGGCGAGCTCGCGCTGCTGGCGCAGGCCGAGCCGGGCACGGCCCCGGCCGATGCCCAGGCCAGCCTGGGCGCGAGCCTCTCGCTGGCCGGGCGCAACGTGCGGGTCGCGAGCCGCGCGCAGGCGCTGGGCGGCAGCATCGACATCACGGCCAACGGCGGCAGCGTGGTGGTGGCCGAGGGCGCGGTGCTCGACGTCGGCGGCTTCGCCAAGCAGTTCTTCGACGTGGCCGAATACGCGGACGCGGGCAGCATCCGCATCGGTGCCATCGGCGGCGACATCCGGCTGCAAGGCGGCAGCCGCCTGAACCTGGCCGCGCACCCGGACGGCGGCAACGCGGGCCGGCTGAGCCTGGCGGCCTCGGGCGGCGGCACCGTGCGGCTGGACGGCGAGATCGCGGCGCAGGCCGGCGCCGACGGCGGCAAGGCCGGCGCCTTCTCGCTCGACATCGCGGCGCTGCCCGACTTCGCGGCCTTCAGCCAGCGCCTCAACGATTCGGGCTTCAACCGTTCGCGCCAGTTCCGCGTGCGCGAGGGCGACGTGCGGCTCGACGGCAGCACCACGGTGGAAGACTTCGCGCTGGTGGCCGACCAGGGCCGGGTCGACATCACCGGCCGCATCGATGCGCGCAGCGCCTACGGCGGCGCGATCCGCATCGTCGGCGGCGACGGCCTGACGATGCAGGCCGGCGCGCAGCTGCTGGCCGGCACGACCGGCGAACTCGGCAGCGGCCGGGTCACGCTCGAGGCCACGGGCGGCGTGCTCGCGCTGCGCGGCGGGCGCATCGACGTGGCGGGCGCCGACGGTGGCGTGGTGCGGCTGCGCGCCTTGCGCAATGCCGCCAACGACGACATCGCGGTCACGCAGCTCGCGGTCGATCTGGTGGGCGCGCGCTCGGCCGTGCTCGAGGGCACGGCCAGCTACACGGCCGACACGGTCGAGGCGGTCAAGGCGGTGGCGGTCGCCGAGGCCCATGCCTTCGCGGCCCGCGCCGCGGCGATCCAGGCGCGGCTGGGCAGCGGCATGCAGGTGATGGCCGGCATCGAGATCCAGAGCCCGGGCGACCTCACGCTGGGCAGCGACTGGAACCTGCACCAGGACTTCGCCGGTGCGCACGAGGGCACGCTGAGCCTGCGCGCCGCGGGCAACCTGGTCCTCCACGGCCACCTGAGCGACGGCTTCGACGCGGCCGACCGCACGGGCGTGCTGCAGGACGCCGCGTCGTGGAACCTGCGGCTGGTGGCCGGGGCCGACCTGGCATCGGCCGACCGGCTGGCGCTGCAGCCGCTGGCCGGCCTGGCGGCGGGCCAGGGCTCGATCACGATCGGCACCGCCAACACCGCGGCGGCCGGCGAACCCGACAACGGCGCCGGCAAGCTGCTGCGCACCGGCACCGGCGACATCGAAGTGCGCGCCGGCCGCGACCTGACGCTGGCGCACCGCGACTCGGTGATCTACACCGCGGGCCGCAAGGACCTGAGCCGCTGGGACGACTTCACGACCGCGCGCGCCGATGCGCGCTACGGCACGGCCGGTGGCAACCTGGACCTGAACGCGCAGGGCAACATCACGGCCGCGCCCTCGGACCAGCGCTACACGCAATGGCTCAACCGCCAGGGCAACCTCAGCCCCGGCTTCTTCTTCGGCGAATACAACGACGGCACCTTCGGCGAGATCGACGGCGTCTACGGACCGATCCCGCACGCACCCGAGCAATCGAGCTGGTGGGTCAACCACGGCGAATTCCGCCAGGGCGTGGGCGTGTTCGGCGGCGGCAACGTCCGGGTCCGCGCGGGCGGCGACGTGGTGGACCTGGGCGTCTCGCTCACCACCACGGCGCGCGTGCGCGGCGGCCTGTCGGTGGGCGCGCCGATGACCATGGAGATGCGCAACGGCGGCGCGCTGACGGTGGACGCGGCCGGCGCGCTGCGCGGTGGCCAGTACTACGTGGCGCGCGGCGCGGGCGAGATCAGCGCAGGCGAAACCGCGACCGGGCGCAGCGTGGACGTGCGCCGCCACGACGGCGGCAGCAGCACGGTCAGCGCCACCTACGCGCTGGCGCCGGTGCTGGCGCTGGGCGACGCGACGATGACGCTGCGCACCGCCGGCGACCTGCGGCTGCAGACCGTGCTCGACCCGCTGCTGGTGCGCTACGGCGAGGGCTACCGCCCCACGGGCCTGGTGCTCGACTACGGCGCCTACATGAGCGGCTACACCGCGCGCACCGCGCTGCGCCTGCTGTCCACGGGCGGCGACGTGACGCTGGTGAACCAGGGCGAGTACGTCTTCCGCGACGTCGACCTCTACAACAACAACACGGCCGACAACAACCTGGCGGGCAAGGGCGCCAACCGCTATCCGGCCCTGGTGCAGGCCACGGCGATGAACGGCTCGCTGGCCCTCGAGGGCGCGATGTACCTGATGCCCGCGGCGCGCAGCGACCTGCGCCTGCTGGCCCAGCAGGACGTGGTGCTGCGCAACGGACCGAACGCCGGCACGCCCGAGCAGCCCTTCACCGAGATCGTGATGGCGCGCGCCACGCCGGCCATGATGCCCTCGGCCTTCGTGCCGCTGGGCGGCGACGGCGCGCTGCACCAGGTCAACCTGAACGCGCTGCTGCGCAACGACATGGGGCTGAGCTACACCGGCGCGACCCAGGAGCTCTACTACCAGGGCCTGCGCAACCCCGACCCGCTGCCGCTGGCCGGCGACCACGAACCGAGCCGCGTCTACGCCGCGAAGGGCTCGATCCTGGGCCTGGACATGACGGCCAGCGAGCAGACCTGGGCCCGGGCCGGCACCGACATCCGCGGCATCCGCCTGAGCGCGCGCAACGTCCATGCGCAGGACAGCACGCTGCTCGAGGCCGGCAACGACATCCTCTCGATGCGCTCGGTGCGCAACGCCAGCGCGGGCGCGGGCCTGATCACGGTCGAAGGCGCGGGCGCGCTCGTGCTGTCAGCCGGCCGCGACGTGTACGCCGACGACCTGCAGATCCAGACGCTGGGCAACCGGCGCTACGACAGCAACAACCGGCCGGTGCCGCTCACGCAGGTCAATGGCCTGCCCGACAACGGCGCGTCGATCACGGTGATGGCCGGCATGAACGCGGCCGCGGGCTACGGTGCCTTCGCCGCGGCCTACCTCGATCCGACGAAGGTCGCGGCCATGCCGGCCTACCTCACGACCCGCGGTGCCGACGGCACGCTGCTGCCCAGCTACCTGAGCGACCGCATCGAGACCCGTCTCGGCGGCCTGCAGAAGACGGTGCGGCGTGGCCTGGTCTCGTACATGCACGACATGACCGGCGAGACGCTGGCGCCGCTCGAGGCCTGGGCGCGCTTCAACACGCTGCCCGCGCTGGCGCAGCAGCAGTTCATCCGCCAGATCTACCTGCTCGAACTGCGCGAGGCCGGGCGCGACCAGAACGAGCCGGGCACCGGCGGCCTGCCGCGCAACGGCGGCTACAACCGCGGCTACGAGGCCATCAAGACCCTGTTCCCCGGCACCGGCTGGAAGGGCGACGTGGCGGCCAACCAGCTGATGCTGCGCACCATGGCCGGCGGCGACATCAACGTGCTCACGCCGGGCGGCGGCCTGCAGGTGGCGGCGCTGGGCGCGACCGTGCCCGAGGGCTACGGCCTGGTCACGCTGGCCTCGGGCCACATCGACATCTTCGCCAACGACGACGTGACGGTGAACCGCTCGCGCATCCTGTCCTTCGTGCCCGAGGCCACGCAGCAGGGCAGCGACCAGATCATCTGGTCGACCGTGGGCGACATCGACGCGGGCCGCGGCTCGAAGACCGTGCGCGTGCCCTCGGCGCCCGAGGTGCTGACCGACCTCAACGGCAACACCACGGTGCGCGAGAAGTCCGACATGAGCGGCAGCGGCATCGGCACCGTGGGCGACGGCGACGTCGACCTGGTGGCGCCGCTGGGCACGGTGAACGCGGGCGATGCGGGGCTACGCGTGGCGGGCAACCTCAACATCGCGGCGCTGCAGGTGCTCAACGCCGACAACATCCAGGTCAAGGGCGAGAGCAAGGGCATTCCGGTGATCGCCGCGGTGAACATCGGCGCGCTGACCAACGCCAGCGCCGCGACCGCGCAAGCCACGGCGGCGGCGCAGGAGGTGCTGCAGCGCGAGCGCGCGGCGGCGCGCCAGGCGCTGCCCTCGGTGTTCACGGTGCGGGTGCTGGGCTTCGGCGGCGAGGCGCCCGAGGGCGCGCCGCGTTCGCCGGCACCGGCCGCGCGCGGCGGCCATGCGGGTGCGCCGGGCCAGGCGCTCGAGGTGCTGGGGCAGATGGACCTGCCGGCGGCGCAACTGAGCCAGCTGAGCGCGACGGAGCAGCGCAACCTGCGGCGCTGAGCCCGGGCCGCTTATTCCGCCGACAGGTTGGCGGTGCGCACCACCGCCCGCCAGCGCTCGAGGTCCTCCTTCATGAAGCTGGCCATGGGGCCCGATGGCACGAGCTTCGGCAGGAAGCCCGCTTCGGTCAGCGCCGCGCGGGCCGATGCGCTGCCGAAGGTGGCCTGGGTCGCTTCCGACAGCCTGTCCAAAACGGCCGCCGGGACCTTCGACGGCGCGAACAGCGCCGACCAGGCATCGGCCTCGCAGTTGGCCACGCCCTGCTCGGCCAGGGTCGGCACTTCAGGCATCTGCGGTGCCCGCGTCGCGGAGGCCACCGCGAAGGCCTTGAGCGTGCCGCTGCGCAGTTGGCCGATGACGCTGGGCAGGGTGGAGAACCAGCCGTCCAGGCGGCCGCCAATCAGGTCCGGCAGCACCTGCGCCGAGCCGCGGTAGGGCACGTGGACGGCCTGGATCTGCGTGGTGGCGCGGAACAGTTCCAGCGCCAGATGCGATGCGGAGCCGTTGCCGGTCGAGCCGAAGGCGAGGGGCGCCTTCCTGCCCCTGGCGATCAACTCGGCCAGGCTGCCGGCGGGGTGGTCCTTGCGGGTCACCAGAAGATGCTGCATGGCCGCGATCCCGAGCACCGGCTTGAAATCCGCGAAGGCGTCGTAACCCGGCTCCTTCACCAGCAGCATGTTGGAGCCGTGCGTCTGGTTGTTCCCCAGCAGCAGCGTATGGCCGTCGGGCTCGGCCGCGGCCACCATGCGCGTGCCGATCATGCCCGAGGCACCGGGCTGGTTGACGACCAGGCAGGTCGCGCCGAGGCCCTTGCGCAATCCGTCGGACAGCAGGCGCGCGATCGTGTCGGTGGGCCCGCCCGCCGGGTAGGGCACCACGATCCGCACCTGCCCGGAAGAATGGTCGGCGGCGGCCTGTGCCTGTCCCAGCCGCCCCAGAAAGGGCAGGGCCGCGGCGACGAGCGCCTGCCGGCGCGTGAATGCGATCATGGTGTGTCTCCTGTTTTGAATGGCATTCCCGAGGGGTTGGAAATTCTGGATCGCGGGCCGGCACCGGCGCTGTATCCACCGATACATGCATCGCGGTTGCGATGCCGGGGACGCGAAGACGCGGACCCATAATGAAAAAATGAGCCACTCGCGCGTTTACGCTTCATGGGATGCGTCCCTGAGAATTTCTTCGCTGTGGGAGCAGGCGACGATCGCCGGGACCCGCGTGAAGCTGCTGGAGGGCCACATGCTCTACCAACGGGGAAGCCGGTCGGATCACTTCTACCGCGTGCACAGCGGCTTCGTGGCGGCCACCGTCAATCGCGCCGACGGCGCATCGCTGCTGCTGGAAATCTTCGGCCCGGGCGCGATCTTCGGCGAAGGCCCCACCTTCGCCGGCACGCCGCGCACGGCGACCATCACCGCACTGACCGATGCGGAACTCGTCGGCTACACCAGGGACTGCCTCGCCGCCAGCGCGGAGTCGAACCATCGGCTGGCGCTCTCGCTGATCGAGTTGCTCGGCGCCAAGAACCATGTGCTCGTCAACAAGCTGGCCCGCTTCGCATCGGGCACGCCCTTCGATCGGCTGGTCGGACTGCTGGGTCGGATCGCGGCGACGGACCGATCGCCGGGCCAGGACGCGGTGGTGGTCTCGCTCACGCACGAACAGATCGCCTCGATGTCGGGGCTCAGCCGGGTCACCGTGACGCGCACGCTCAAGGCGATGGCGGCCGAGGGGCTGCTGTCCACGCACCCTTCGCATGTGCGGATCCTCGACCGGGCCGCGATCATCGCCTTGCTGAACCGCGACTGAGCGGCGTGCGCCGCGTATCCAGCGATACAGCGCCTGGCGGCCGATCTCCGTAATCTCCTGCGGCAGCGGAATGGACCGCCAGCGCAAGGATCAATGTATGGGTTTCAGCTTGGATGGCAAGGTGGCCGTGGTGACCGGTGCGGCCCGCGGCAATGGTGCGGCGATCGCTGCCGGCCTGGCGCAGTACGGCGCCAGTGTGGTGGTCGTGGATGTGGACGAGGAGGGTGCGCACGCGATGGCGGCCCGGCTGCAGCGCGACGGCCATCGCGCATGGGCCTTCGGCCTCGATGTGCGCGACAGCGCGGCCTGCGGCCGGTTCGCGCGCGAGGCGATCGCGCTCGCGGGCCGCGTGGACGTGCTGGTCAACAACGCGGGCGTTCGGCCCTACCATGCCTTCGATGCGCCGGAGCGCGACCGCCTCTGGCGGCAGGCCATGGACGTGAACGTGGAAGCGGTCCGCCACCTGAGCCTGGCGTTCGAGGACGCCCTCGCGGCGTCGGGCGGCACCATCGTCAACATCACCTCGACGGCCGCGACCTTCGCGTCGCCGCGCTCGATTTCGTACTCGACCTCGAAGGCCGCCGCGCAGATGCTGACGCGGGTGCTGGCCCTCGAACTGGCGCCGCGCGGCATCCGGGTGAACGCGATCGCGCCCGGCGTCATGGAGACGGCCATGACCGCGGCCTCGCGTGCCGACCCGGTGCGCAGTCCGCAGCTGATGCAACGCATCCCGCTGCGTCGCTTCGGCAACCCCGAGGAGCTGGTGGGTGCCGCGGTGTTCCTGGCCTCCGGCATGTCCAGCTACATGACGGGTTCCGTCATCACCGTCGATGGCGGCTTCCTGGTCAGTTGTTGACGGGCCGCCCTTGATCTCTCGTCGTGTCGCTCTCAGGCGCCACGCCATCCCGTCTTTCCGGACCAAAAAAAATGATTCACTACCTCTCGCTTCAACAACTGCCGGACACCGGGGATGCGGACGGCGACCGCTACCGCGCGCTGGCCGCCGACCTGGCGCCGCTGGAGCGTTCGCTGCCGGGCCTGGTCTCGCGGACCGTCTCGCGCGTCTACGACCGCACGCACCGTCAGCTCTCGATGGCACCCGCGGACATCCCGGTCGATGCCGTGACGCGCCTGTGCTTCGCGGACTACACCGCGCTGCGCCAGGCGCTCGCGTCGTCGGCCTTCCAGCGTCGCCGCGAGGTGCTGGTGCAGACGATGGCGCGCAGCACCGGGCTGGTCGTGCTCTCCAACGAGGTGATCCCGCGGCCGGCGGCGGTCGAAGGCGCGCCCTGGCTCAAGCGCATGGGCCTGTTCCAGATCAAGGAAGGCGTCTCGCGCGAGGCCTTCCGGCGCTGGTGGTTCGAGCAGCACGGTCCCAGTGCGGCGAACCTTCCGCAGCTCAAGGCCTATGTGCAGAACGCGGTGGTCGATGCCGTCGACGAACGCGCTCCGGCGCGCGAGCTGCCCGCGATGCGTTGCGACGGCGTCACCGAGATGTGGTTCGAAGACCTGTCCGCGATGGAGGCCGCCTTTCCGCACCGCACCGCCACGAAGATCACGCAGCAGGCCTCGGGCCTGACCGAGCGCATCGCCACGGTGCTGATCGAGGAAGACGCCGCCGCGTGAGCTGAACAGGCACGGCGGGGCACGCGCCTAGAGGGCCTTGGCCAGGCGCGACACGCCCTCGGCGATGGCCTCCTCGCTGGCGGTGGCGAAGGACAGCCTGAAGCAGCCGGGGTCCGGTGCGTCGGCGAAGAAGGGCGCGCCCGGCACGAAGGCCACGCCCTGTGCGATGGCACGGGCCGCGAAGTGCCTGGCGTCGCTGCCGTCACTGAGCCGGGCCCAGACGAACAGCCCGCCGCCGGGCCGCGAGAAGCGCACGGCGTCGCCGAGATGCCGTTCCAGCGCGCTGCACATCGCGTCGGCGCGCCGCGCATAGACGCGCCTGGCCTGGTCCAGGCTCGGTGCGAGGCGGCCCGACGCCAGGTACTGCGCGGCCGTGGCCTGCGCGAAGGTGCTGGTGTGGGCGTCGCTGAACTGCTTGCACATGGTCGCCCGCGCCAGCAGCTCGGCCGGGCCCGCCAGCCATCCGATCCGCAGGCCCGGCGACAGCACCTTGCTGAGGCTGCCGCAGCGCGCCAGCCAGGGGCGCGCGCCCGGCACCTCCGAGGCCAGCGCGAGCAGCGACAGCGGCGGCGCATCGTCGGCGAAGTACAGCTCGCCGTAGGGATCGTCCTCGACCACCAGCGTGCGGTACCTGGCGGCGAGTTCCAGCACCTGGAGGCGGCGCTGCAGCGACAGCAGCGCGCCGCTCGGATTGCCGAAAGAGGGGATCAGGTAGACGAGCTTGGGACGGTGCTGCGCGATGAGCGCCTCGAGCGCATCGACCCGCACCCCGTGTGCGTCGATGGGCGCGCCGATCAGCTCCGCGCCGTAGAGGCGGAAGCACTGGATGGTGGCCAGGAAGGTCGGTGCCTCGACGATCACCTTGTCGCCCGGATCGATCATCGTCTTGGCGAGCAGGTCCAGCGCCTGCTGGCTGCCGGTGGTGACGATCAGGTCCTCGGCCGTCATGTCGATGGCGCCCTTGGCGCGTTCGTGCGCCGCGATCGCGCCGCGCAAGGGCCCGAACCCTTCGGTGGCGCCGTACTGCAGCGCGCCGGCCGGGTCGTCGGCCAGGGCGCGCGTGCTGGCGTCGCGCAAGCCTTCGATGTCGAACATGGCGCTGTCGGGAAAGCCGCCCGCGAAGGAGATGATGCCGGGCCGGCCCAGCAGCTTGAAGAGTTCCCGGATGGCGGAGGTCTCGACTTTGTCGAGCCTGGAAGCGAATGGCAGGGTCATGGAGTCCGTTCAGAAAAGTGAAGAGGCGGGGGCTGCGGTGCCGGCATCAATGCCACACCCCCGCTTCGGCCAGCGCTGCGCGGGCGCTCTGGTACGACGCATGGGCCGCGCTGTCGAGCGTGCGCGCGCGGTGCGCGTCGGAGATGATCTCCACGCCCCAGGGGCCCTGGTAGCCCGTGGCATGCACGGCGCGGATGAAGCCGGGGAGATCGATCGATCCGTCGCCGCAGCACCTGCGATGCAGGATGGTGTCGTTCCACACGCTGTCGCTCGCCGGCCCCGCATCGCTCAGTTCGACCGAGCAGATGGCGTCGGCGGGCAGCGCGGCGATGGCGGCCCAGTCCTGGCCCACGCGATCCAGGTGCCAGACATCGAGCAGCAGGCCGCCGTTGGGCGGTGAACCGGCCGCCCGCAGCAGCGCCAGGCCCTGGGCGACGGTGTCGAGCTGGGTCCAGGGCAGCAGTTCGAGCCCGATGGACACGCCGTACGCCCGCGCGCGCTCGCACAGGGCCGCGAACCCGTCCGCCAGGCAGGCCAGGGGCCAGTGGGCGCCCAGCCGGTCGCCGCCCACCTTGATGTGGCGTGCGCCCAGCGCCTGGGCGGCTTCCAGCAGCGCCCCCGCGCGGGCATCGGCGAGCGCCCGGCGTTCGCCGGACGAGAACCAGTCGGTCAGGAACTCGAGTTCCAGCTCCTGCAGCCCTTCGGAGCGGATCACGTCGCGCATCGCCGGCAGCCCGATGCGCGCGGCCACCGCGGCCACGTCGTCGGCCATCAGGCCCACGCCCCGGTAGCCGGCATCGACCGCCGACCGCATGCGCGCCTCGAAGTCGAAGGGGCTCACCTGACTGGGGTTGCGCGGCATCGCCTGCCCGGCCAGGGTCCAGTACGCGGCGAGCAGCCGGGGAGCGCTCACTGCAGCACCCATCCCGAGGCCTTCACGACGGGCGCCCAGTGCCGGGCCGCGGCCGTGACCCATTCGCGTTGCAGCTGCTCGGGGCTCGCGTACAGCACCTCGTTGCCGATGCTGGCCAGCCGCTCCGTCGTGTCCTTCTGCTGCAGGATCCTGGCGACCGAGGTGCTGAACGCATCGACCATGGCCGGCGGCAGGCCCTTGGGGCCGAAGAAGGCCAGCCAGGGATTCACCTCGAGGCCCTTGAGCCCCAGTTCCGAGAAGGTCGGCACGGTGGGCTCGACCTTCGAACGCGAGGCGCCGGAGACGGCCAGGATGCGCAGCTTGCCCGCGCGATGGTGCTCGAGCGCATCGGTGAGGGACACGATGCCCGCGGGAATCTGCCCGCCGATCAGCTCCTGCACCAGCGGGGCGCCGCCCTTGTAGGCCACCGGTTCCATGTGGACGCCCAGGGCGCTGCCGATCAGCTGGCCCGAGAACTGGGCCACGCTGCCGGCGGCACCCACACCGTAGTTGCCTTGCGAGGGGTTGGCCTTGAGCCATGCCGCGTAGCCCTGGAAGTCCTTGACCCCCACGCTGTTGCTCACCACCAGCGCGTTGTAGTAGTTCGCGACGCCGGCCAGCGGCGTGAAGTCGACGGCCGGGTCGTAGCCGGGCTGCTTGTAGGTCAGCGGGATGATCACCTGGGCATGGTCGATGGTCAGCATCACCGTGGTGCCGTCCGGTGCCGCGTCCTTGACCAGCCGGGTCGCGACCATGCCGCCGGCGCCGGGCCGGTTGTCCACGATGACGGCGCGCCCGAGCAGCCGTCCCAGGGGCTCGGCGATGGTCCTGGCGACGACGTCGGTGGCGCCGCCGGGTGCGAAGCCCACGAGGATCCGCAAGGGGCGATCCGTGCCCTGGGCGCGGACGGCGGGCAGCGCCATCGCGGTGGCGGCGGACGCGGCGATCTGGAGCACGGTGCGGCGAGAGACTGGCATGGCGGTTCCTTTCAAAGGGTGGGGGGCGTATCGGGCGTGGGCGCATCCGGGTGGATCAGTCCGCGCTGCTTGAGCGCGGCCCACAGCGCGTCCGGGATGCGGTGGCGGGCCGCGGACAGGGCGAGGTCGAGTTCCTCGATGCTGCGCGGGCCGGGGATGACGGCCGCCACGCTGGGGTGGGCGAGCGGGAACTGCAGCGTCGCGGCGGCGATCGGCACGCCGTGCTCGTGGCACAGGTCGCGCAGCGCCGCGACCTTGTCCCGCACGGCCGGCGGCACCGGCTTGTAGTTCCAGAGTTCGCCGCCGACCAGCACGCCGGCATTGAAGGGGCTGCCCACGACGATCGACACCCCGTGCCGCTGGCAGGCCGGCAGAAGATCCTGCAGCGGTCCCTGGTCCAGCAGGGTGTAGGCCCCGCCCAAAAGGAACAGGTCCCAGCGGCCCCAGTCCATCGCGTCCAGGCACACCTGCGGCTCGAACACGCCCAGCCCCGCCGCGCGGATCGCGCCGCTCTGCTTCAGTTCCGCCAGCGCCCTGGCGCCGCCTTCGCGCAGGTCGCGCAGATGCTTTTCGTTGGCCGCCCCGTGCACGTACTCGCCGATGTCGTGGACCAGCAGGATGTCGATCCGGTCCAGGCCCAGGCGCTGCAGGCTGTGCTCGAAGGAGCGCATGACGCCGTCGTAGCTGTAGTCGTACACCGCGCCGAAGGGCATCGGCCGCGGCGTGCCGTTGGGGCCGGCCTCGGGGTTGGCTTCGGGCACCAGCAGGCGGCCGACCTTGGTGGAGAGCACCCAGTCCGAGCGCTGCTCGTGGCGCAGTGCATCCCCCACGCGCCGCTCGGCGGCGCCGTAGCCATAGAAGGGCGCCACGTCGATGTACCGGATGCCGGCCTCCCATGCGTGGCGCAGCAGGGCCTCGGCCTCGTCCCTGCGCACCGGATGCCGGCTGCCGCCCAGGGTCGCGCAGCCGAGCCCCAGGGCACCGACGCGCAGGCCGCTGCGGCCGACTTCGCGCTGTTGCGGATTCATGCCGCGACCCTCCCGGCAGCGGCCTGCGCGCCGAGGAAGCCGATCGTCCGCTCCCACGCCAGGGCCGCGCTGCTCGCGTCGTGGCTGGCGCGGGCGTCGCAGTGGAAGCCGTGCATGGCGTCGTAGGTGTGGACGCGCACGCGCTCCGGGTACTTTTGCCGAAGCGTCTCGCCCCCCCGCACCGGGATGTGCTCGTCGCGCTCGGCCAGGTGCACCAGCACCGGCACGCGCGGCGCCGCCTCCACGGCGCCGTCGATGCCGCCCGGGTAGTAGCAGACCGCCGCCGAGAGGCCCTCCACCTGCGCCGCGGCCAGCCACGCGACGAAGCCGCCCCAGCAGAAGCCCACGACGCTGCGCGGGAGGCCGGGCGACAGCGCCGCGGCCGCGGCCTGCACGTCCCGCACGGCCGTCTGGGGGGCGGCCTGCTTCATCAGGGAGACACCGCGTTCGATGCCGTCGGGGCCATAACCCAGTTCGACCCGCGGCATCAGGCGATCGAACAGCGACGGCGCCACCACCTCGAAGCCCGCAGCGGCCAGCGACGCGGCCACGGCGCGGATGTGCTCGTTGACGCCGAACACTTCCTGCAGCAGCACGACACCGGCTTTGGGCTGCGCGGGGCGTTCATGCCAGGCCCGCATGCGATGGCCGTCTTCGCCGCTCACGTTGATCCAATCACCCATCTCGCAACTCCATGATGACAAAGAAGAAGAGTTTCTTTGGCACCCGGCCGGCGGGGTGTATCCGGAGATACCGGAGCGGCGCTCTTTTTGTCAGTACGCGTCGAGGCAGCGTTCCAGGCCGGCCGGATCGAGGATCTGGACGTACTTCGTGCGGGTGCACACCAGCTGGCGCTGCGCCAGCGCCTTGAGCGCGCGCGTGACCGACACGCGGCTCAGCGCCGTCATGTCCGCCAGTTGGCTGTGGGTGAGATGCACGGACGTCGTGGCGCCGGGCGCCGGGGCGGCGCCGTGCGCATCGTCACGCCATGTGCGCGCCACGCGCGCCAGCAGTTCCACCAGCCGCTGCTCCGGGTCCGAGGAGGTGAAGCGCGTCAGCTTGTTGAGCAGCAGCCGGTTCTTGATGCCGAGCAGGCGCACGAGGGAGATGGCCAGCTCGGGCTGCTGCGCGAACGCGGTGCCGATGGCCTGGGGGTCGTACTGGCTCAGGACCACCGGCGTGATGGTGGTGGCGGTGGCCGAGCGGATCGGGCCGGTGAAGGCCGAGCCTTCGCCGAAGAGCGCGCCGGGCCCGAAGATGTCCAGCAGCAGGTTCGCTCCGTTGGGCCGCTGCAGCGTCGTCTGCACGTAGCCGGAGCGGATCAGATAGAAGTACGGATGCTGCGAGCCTTCGGCATACAGGATCTCGCCGCCGGCCCGCCGGATCACCTGGCCCAGGTCGACGGCCTGCAGCCAGGGCCCGGAGACGGTGAGCGACGCGTCCCAGGAGGCGTAGGCGGCGGACCGTGGCTTGTTCATCGCGGCCCGTCGAGATCGGGTGCGGTGCGCGGCGGTTCAGGCACGGGCATGGGCCACCACCTCGTCAATGCTCCGGTCGGTACACCCCGCGCACCTCTCCGAACAGCCGCGTGATGCCGTAGAGCGCATCGAGGCGGGGCGTCTCGAGGCCCACGCGTCGGCCCAGTTCGACGACGGCGCCCACCAGCATGTCGAGCTCGATGCCGCGGCCCGCCTCCACATCCTGCAGCATCGACGGCTTGAAGGCGCCCAGCCGGGCGGTCACGGCGTGCCGGTCCTCGGCGCTCTCGCGGATCGCGCAGCCCAGGCGCTCCCCGATGGCCGCCGCCTCGCCCATCGCGGCCGAGCAGAAGGCCCGCAGCAGCGGGTCGCCGAGGATCCGGTCGACCGTGGCGCCGGTGATGGCGCTGAGCGGGTTGATCGTCATGTTGCCCCAAAGCTTGTACCAGATGTCGTAGCGGATGTTCGGGCTCTGCACCGCATCGAAGCCGGCATGGGAGAGCAGCTCCACCACCGCCGTCGCGCGGGGGCTGCTGCCGCCCGACGGCTCGCCGACGATCAGGCCCTGGCCCATCTTGTGGACGACCCGGCCGGGCTCGGCCACCGAGGTGCTGGCGTGCACCACGCACCCGAGCACCTGCGCGGTGGGAAGGGCCGCGGCGATTCGCCCGCCGGGGTCGACGCTGGCCAGGGGGGCGCCGAGCGCGCCGGGCAGCCCCGCGCAGAACCACCAGGGCACGCCGTTCATGGCGGGCAGCACGACGGTGTCGGGCCCCAGCAGCGGGGCGATGCCGTCGGCCACCTGCGCGAGCGCCGGGCCCTTGACCGCGATGACGACCAGATCCTGGCGCCCCAGTTCCGACGCGTCGGCCGCCACGGTCGCCGGCGCCTGCAGAAGCCCGCCGGCCGTGTCCATGCGCCAGCCATGGCTGCGCAGTGCGTCCAGCGTGGCGCCGCGCGCGACGGCGCTGACCTGCGCGCGTCCGGCCCGCGCCAGCCGGGTTCCGATGAAGCCGCCGATGGCGCCGGCTCCGACGATGCAGACTTTCATTTCATACTTTCTTCTGGCAGCAGCTTGCCGGGGTTCATCAGGTGGTGCGGATCGAGGGCTTGCTTGATCGATCGCATGAGGCGAAGCGCGACCCCGCTTCGGTAGCGGTCGGCTTCGTCGCGGCGCAGCACCCCCAGGCCATGCTCGGCCGAGATCGAGCCGCCATGGGCCGCCACGGCGTCGTGCACGAAACGGTTGATCGGCGCCTCCAGCGCCAGGAAGGCGGCTTCGTGCGCCGCCCCCTTGGCGTCGGCCGCCGGCGAGAGGTTGTAGTGCAGGTTGCCGTCGCCCAGGTGCCCGAACACCACCCCGCGCACCCCGGGCCAGCGGCTTTCGAGCCCGGCATCGGTGGCGCGGATGAAGTCCGCGATGCGCGAGATCGGCAGCGAGATGTCGTGCTTGATGGTCTTGCCCTCGGCGCCCTGCGATTCCGAGATGTGCTCGCGCAGCGCCCAGAGCGCATGGAACTGCGCCAGGCTGGACGACAGCGCGGCGTCGGTGGCCCATGCCGCATCGATCGCGCGCGCCAGCAGCCCCTCGATGGACTCGGATGCCAGGGCTTCGCTGCGCGCGTCGCTGACCTCCATCAGCACGTACCAGGGCGAGCGTTCGGCCAGCGGGAAGCTGGCCGAGGCGATGTGCCTTTGCACGAGCCGGATGCACGCATCGCTCATCAGTTCGAAGGCCGTCAGCCCGGCGCCGAGCTGTTGCTGCGCCAGCTGCAGCAGGGCCGTGGCCGCGGCCGGGTCGGGGACGGCCACGAAGGCCGCCACCCGGGCGGCCGGCAGCGGATGCAGCTTGAGCACCGCGGCGGTGATGACGCCCAGCGTGCCTTCGCTGCCGATGAACAGGTCGCGCAGGTCGTAGCCGGTGTTGTCCTTGCGCAGGCCGCGCAGGCCGTTCCAGACCTCGCCCTCGGCCGTCACCACTTCCAGCCCCAGGCACAGCTCGCGCGCGTTGCCGTAGCGCAGCACCTGCACGCCGCCGGCGTTGGTCGCGAGGTTGCCGCCGATGGTGCAGCTGCCCTCGGCCGCCAGGCTCAGCGGGAACAGCCGGTGGGCCGCGCGGGCCGCCGCCTGCACCTGCTGCAGCGTGACGCCGGCCTCGACCTCGATCGTGTTGTTGACCGGATCGATGGCGCGCACCCGGTTCAGCCGTGCCAGCGAGAGCAAGAGCGCGCGGCCGCTGTCGTCCGGCGTGGCCCCGCCGGACAGGCCGGTGTTGCCGCCCTGCGGCACCACCGGCACCCGGTGGGCGTGGCACCAGCGCACGACGGCGGCCACGTCCTGCGCGCTGTCGGGCTGGGCGACGGCCCAGGCGGCGCCGGTCCACTTCCGGCGCCAGTCGGTCAGGAAGGCCGCCTTGTCCTCGGCCGCGCTCAGGAGCCGGCCCGAGAAGGCCTCGCGCAGGGTGCTCAACGCGGGGACGTCGGCCGCCCCGGGTGCGCGGGCAGGCGAGGGATGAAGCGGCGTGTCCGGCACGAAGAAGGTTCCTGGGTGGCGTGTGTCTGCGATGGGGATGCAGTGTCTCCAGGCGCTCGCCGGTGCACAAACAATGGATTCCGGCAGATCATCAAGGCCCACTTGATAATCGATGCATGCCGCTGACCCGCTTCACCTTGCGCCAGATCGAGGCCTTCGTGGCCGTCGCCGACCAGCACAGCTTCGCGGGTGCCGCGCAGCTGCTGGGCATGACCTCCCAGGCCGTGAGCCAGCTGGTGGCCGAGCTGGAGACCTTGCTGGGCTTTCGCGTGTTCGACCGCACCACGCGCCGTGTGAGCCTGTCGAGCGCGGGCATGGACTTCCTGAGCTCGGCGCAGAGCATCCTGCGCCATGTGCAGGGCGCCGAAAGCGCGGCCTCCGACCTGCGCAACCGGGCCGCCGGCATCGTGCGGGTGGGGGCGCCGCTGGTCCTGGCCAGCGCGGCGATTCCCGCGGCGATCCGGGCCTACCAGGCCGAGCGGCCGCGGGTGATCATCCGCATCAAGGACGTCTCGGTCGACACGCTGGTCGATGCGGTGGTCGCCGGCGACGTCGACCTCGCCGTGGGGCCGGACCGTCCCGTCGGCCCGGACGCCGGCCGGGAGGTGGTGTTCGAGAGCCTCTGGGTGCTCTGGTGCGCGCGCACGCATCCGCTGGCACGCCGCAAGCTGCTGCGCTGGGCGGACCTGCAGGGCACGCCGCTGGTGGCCGCCGGGCGCGACCACGAGCGCAGCGTGGCGCAGATGCACCTGAACATGCCGGAGGGCGAACGCGTGACGCCGGTCGAGATCGTGGACAACGTCTCGACCGCGCTGGGCATCGCGGCGCAGGGGCTGGCGGCCACGCTGGCGCCGGCCTACGTCGGCGTGATGGCGGCCTCGCTCGGCCTGGTCATGCGGCGCGTGGTCGACCCGGAGACCGTGCGCACGGTCTGCCTCTACCGCCCCAACGGACGCCACCTGTCACCGGCGGCCGAAGGCTTCGCCGAGCACCTGATGCGCTGGCTTCCGCAGTGGGCCGCGCCGGCCGACGCCTGAACGGCGCGCGTCGAAGACAGATCCCTGTGACTGCCCTGGCGGGCCGCCAGGCGGCGGCGTTCGCCTGCGGGCGGGGGACGAAGCGCCGACCGCGGTGGGTCCGGATTGACAGTTGCACGAATTCTAATTAAATTAAATTTAAGGTAATTTCGATGGCATCGGGCCATCGGGTTGCTGCCCCGCAAGCGTGCCGAAGGCCCTTGCTCCATCCAAAAAGTGCGCTCGTGCGCCTGGAGACATCCCTTGATTCCTCGTCTGGTTTCCGCTGCCGCATGCAGCTTTCTCGTGTTGTGCGCCGCCTCCGTGCAGGCGCAGGTCAAGGTCGGCGTGATCGTGTCGGCGACCGGCGCCGGCGCTTCGCTGGGCTCGGTGCAGAAGAAGGCCGTGGCCATGCTGCCGACCGAGCTCGGCGGCCAGAAGGTCAGCTACATCGTGATGGACGACGCCTCCGACACCAACCAGTCGGTCAAGGCTGCGCGCAAGCTGATCTCCGACGAGAAGGTCGACGTGCTGATCGGCTCCTCGATGTCGGCACCCTCGATCGCGCTGGTCGACGTGGTGGCCGAGCAGAAGGTGCCGCTGGTCAGCATGGCCGGCAGCTCGCGCATCACGACGCCGGTGGACGAGAAGCGCCGCTGGGCCTTCAAGACGCCCTTCGACGAAGCGCTGGCCATCGACGCCACGCTCAAGCGCGCCAGCGCCTCGGGCACCAAGCGCCTGGGCGTGCTGGCCACCTCCGACGCCTACGGCGACACCTGGACCGCCGAGCTCAACCGGCTGAAGTCGAAATATCCGCTGGAGATCGTGGCCGTCGAGCGCTATGCGCCGGCCGACACCACGGTGCTGGCCCAGGCCGCCAAGGTGCTGGCTGCCAAGCCCGACGCGATCCTGGTGGCGGCCTCGGGCACGCCGGCCGCGCTGCCGCACAAGACGGTGCGCGAGCGCGGCTTCAAGGGCACCGTCTACCAGACCTACGCGGCGCTGGCGCCCGAGGTCTACAAGCTCGGCGGCAAGGACATGGACGGCACCATCGCCGTGACCTCGGCCGGCTTCCAGCCCGACCAGCTCGACCCGTCGAACCCGATCCGCAAGGCCTCGGCGCTCCTGATCGACAAGTACGAGGCGCTCTACGGCAAGGGCAGCTTCAGCTCCTACGTGGGCAACCTCTGGATGGCCTCGCAGCTGGTCGAAGCCGCCGTGCCCGAAGCCCTGAAGACGCAGAAGCCCGGCACGCCCGAGTTCCGCGCCGCCATCCGCGACCAGATCGAGCGCGTCAAGGGCATGGTCACCCAGACCGGCTACGTGAACATGTCGCCGACCGACCACGTGGGCTACGACGAGCGCGCCACCGGCGTCTTCGAGTACCGCAACAACGCCTGGGTCCTGCTGTCCAAGTAAGCGCCATGCCGGTCCGGTGCCGCGCCTGAATGCAGGCGCGGCACCGGACCTTTTCACTGTGCTTTCCGAACGCCCCATGGACACTTCTCTCGCCATTCTCCTGACCCAAGACGGCATCGTCACCGGCGCGATCTACGCGCTGCTCGCGACCGCGCTGGTGCTGGTCTTCAGCATCACCCACGTGCCCTTCGTGCCGCTGGGCGGCTTCGTCACCTTCACCGCGCTGACGCTGGTCGCGATCCAGGAACAGCGCACGCCGCTGGTCGCCTGGGTGGTCGTCACCATGGGGGTGCTGTGCTTCCTGCTCGAGCTGGGCAGCGCCTGGCGCAGCGGCACCGGCGGCCGGACGATCCTGGCCGCGGCCGGCAAGTACCTGCTGGCGCCCGTCGCGCTGAGCGGGCTGGCCGTGCTGGCCAGCCGCAGCCACGTGCCGGTGCCCGTGGGCATGCTGGCCGCCTGCCTGCTGATCGTGCCGATCGGGCCGATGATCTACCGGCTGGCCTTCCAGCCGCTGATCGACAGCGACCCGCTGACCTTCTTCATGCTGTCGATCGCGGTCGAGGTGGCGATGATCGGCGTGGGCCTGGTGCTGTTCGGGCCCGAGGGCGCGCGCACCGAGGCGTACACCGACTTCCAGCTCACGCTGGGCGAGCTGGTGATCCCGGGCCAGAGCCTGTTCATCCTCGGCGCGGCCGTGCTGCTGACCGTGGGGCTGTTCTTCTTCTTCAACCGCACCATCCGCGGCAAGATGCTGCGCGCCACGGCGGTCAACCGCACCGGCGCGCAGCTCATGGGCATCAGCGTGGTCCGGTCGGGCCAGCTGGCCTTCACCCTGGCCGCGCTGATCGGCGCCATCTGCGGGCTGCTCATCGCGCCGCGCATCACGCTCAACTACTCGTCGGGCCTGATGATCGGCATGAAGGGCTTCATCGCGGCCGTGGTCGGCGGCTTCGTGAGCTACCCGATCGCCGCGCTGGGCGCGTTGCTGATCGGCCTGCTCGAATCCTTCTCCTCGTTCTGGATGAGCGCCTGGAAGGAGGTCATCGTCTTCACGCTGATCATCCCGGTGCTGCTGTTCCGCACGCTGCACGGCGGCGACAGCGACGACACGCATTGAGATAGGACCCGACGTGAAGAACTCCTACCTCAAGAATTCCGCGCTCGCGCTGCTGCCGCTGGTCGTGATCACCGCGCTGATCCCGGTGCTGCCGATCCGCGAGTCGTGGGTCACGACCTTCAGCTACATCGGCATCTATTCGATCGTGGCGCTCAGCGTGGTGCTGCTGACCGGCATGGCCGGCATGCTGTCCTTCGGCCAGGCCGCCTTCCTCGGCCTGGGCGCCTACGCCACGGCCGCGCTCAGCACCCACCTGGGCTGGTCGCCCTGGCTGGGCCTGCTGGCCGGCTGGGTCGTGACGGCCTGCTCGGCCTGGGTGCTGGGCCGCGTCACGCTGCGCATGACCGGGCCCTACCTGCCCATCACCACCATGCTGTGGGGCCTGGCGCTGTACTTCACCTTCGCCAACCTCGACGTGCTGGGCCGCAACGACGGCATCAGCGGCATCCCGGCGGTGCGGGTCGGCACCTGGTCGCTGGAAGGCCAGACCGCGATGTACGCCCTGATCTGGGCGGTGGTGGTGCTGGCGCTGCTGGGGCTGCGCAATTACCTGAACTCGCGCCTGGGCCGCGCCACGCGCGCGCTGCTCAGCGGCACCGTGATGCCCGAGGCCATGGGCATCGACACGGTGCACCTGAAGACGCTGGTGTTCGTCTATGCCGCGCTGCTGGCCTCGACCGCGGGCTGGCTCTACGCCCACATGGTGCGCGCGGTGAGCCCGAGCGCCTTCGGCTTCAACTACAGCGTGGAGTTCGTCTTCATGGCGGTGGTCGGCGGCGTGGGCCAGCTCTGGGGCGCGCTGCTGGGCGCCGGCGTGCTCACCATCCTCAAGGACCTGCTGCAGAGCTACGTGCCGCGCCTGCTGCCGCTCGAAGGCAACTTCGAGGCCATCCTGTTCGGCATCCTGATCGTGGTGATCCTGATCAAGACGCGCCAGGGCCTGTGGCCCTTCATCCAGCGCAAGATCCGCATCGCACCGGTGGCGGTGGCGCCGGCCGACGCGGCCTTCCTGCCGCGCTCGGGAAAACCGGCCGCCGGCACGCTGCTGCTCAAGCTCGAGGGCGTGCTGCGGGTCTTCGGCGGCCTGGTGGCGGTCAACAAGGTGTCTTTCGAAGTCAAGGCGCGCCAGATCGTGGCGCTGATCGGGCCCAACGGCGCCGGCAAGTCGACCACCTTCAACCTGGTCACGGGCGTGCTGCCGGTGAGCGGCGGGCGCATCGAGTACCGGGGCCAGCCGATCTCGGGCCTGAGCTCGCGCCAGATCGTCAAGGGCGGCATCTGCCGCACCTTCCAGCATGTGCGCCTGCTGCCCGAGATGTCGGTGCTGGAGAACACCGCCATCGGCGCGCACCTGCGCCCGGCCGGCGACGCGCGCCGCGGCGTGCTGCGCAGCATCCTGCGTCTCAACGGCCGCGAGGAGCGCGAGCTGCTGGGCGAAGCCGCGCTGCAGCTGCAGCGCGTGGGGCTGGGCGACTTCCTCCATGCCAACGCCGGTTCGCTCTCGCTGGGCCAGCAGCGGCTGATCGAGATCGCGCGCGCACTCTGCGCCGACCCGGTGCTGCTGATGCTGGACGAACCCGCGGCCGGCCTGCGCCACCTCGAGAAGCAGGCGCTGGCCGCGCTGCTGCGCCAGCTGCGCGGCGAAGGGGTGACGGTGCTGCTGGTCGAGCACGACATGGAGTTCGTGATGGGCCTGGCCGACGACATCGTGGTGATGGACTTCGGCTCGAAGATCGCGCAGGGCACGCCCGCGCACGTGCAGCAGGACCCGGCGGTGCTGCAGGCCTACCTGGGAGGAGAAGAGCTATGAACGCCACCACCGCGCCACAGGACATCCTGTCGCTGCACGACGTGCACGTGGCCTACGGCAACGCGCAGGCCATCGAGGGCGTGTCGCTGCGCATGCGGCCCGGCCAGATCGTCAGCGTGATCGGGCCCAACGGGGCCGGCAAGTCGACGCTCCTCAACACCGTGATGGGCATCCTGCCGCCGTACTCGCGCGTCGATGGCCGCTTCGTCTTCCACGGCGACGACATGAGCCGCAGCGACGTGGCGGCGCGCGTGGGCCTGGGCATCAGCCTGGTGCCCGAGAAGCGCGAACTGTTCGGCACCATGAGCGTGCTCGACAACCTGGTCCTCGGCGCGATCCCGCGCCGCGCCAGCGGCCAGGCCGGCTGGATGGACCAGCTCGAGACGGTCTACGACATCTTCCCGCGCCTGCGCGAGCGCCGCGAGCAGATGGCGGCCACGCTGTCGGGCGGCGAGCGCCAGATGCTGGCGCTGGGCCGCGCGCTGATGTCCAAGCCCGCGCTGCTGATGCTCGACGAGCCCAGCCTGGGCCTGGCGCCGCGCGTGTGCCGCGAGATCTTCGCGGTGGTGAGCGCGCTGCGCTCGACCGGCGTGTCGATCCTGCTGATCGAGCAGAACGCGCGCGCCGCGCTGCAGATCTCCGACTACGCCTATGTGCTGGAGATGGGCCGGCTCACGCTCGAAGGCGAGGCCGCCGAGGTGGCGGCCAACGAGCGCGTGATCCAGGCCTACCTGGGCGTGGGCCGAAGCGCGGCCGCCGCCTGATGGCACCATCGAAGGCAACGCCTGCGCCACGAAAGAAGGCTGCAGTTCCTCACGACATCCAGCCGGAGACCCCGCCCATGGCGAAGCCGACCGCGACCAAGCGCAAGACAGCCGTCGTGTCCCCCGACACGGAAATCTCGACCGACCTGCTGGTCAACCAGTGGACGCGCGAGCGGCCCGACCTCGACATGC
Source organism: Variovorax sp. J2P1-31 (assembly GCF_030317215.1). NCBI lineage: Bacteria > Pseudomonadati > Pseudomonadota > Betaproteobacteria > Burkholderiales > Comamonadaceae > Variovorax > Variovorax sp. J2P1-31. The sequence goes on along the minus strand of NZ_JASZYA010000003.1, from coordinate 668,850 downwards.
GGGCCTTCGGCCTCACCTTGCGCATCACCGGCCTGGCCCTGCTGATCGGCCAGTTCGGCGAGAAGGTGGCCAAGCGGCTCGGGCTGCGCTACAGCGAGATGCTGCTGCTGCACGCGCTACGCCGCGAGGGCGAGCCCTTCGTGCTGCGGCCGACCGACATCCTCAAGCTGCTCAAGGTGACCTCGGGCACGGTCACCTACCGCGTCGACCGGCTGGAGAAGATGGGCGTGGTGCGCCGCATCCCCGACCCCGAAGACCGGCGCAGCATGATGGTCCAGCTGACCGCGCTCGGCATGCAGCGCATCGACGAAGCCGTCGACATCACGGTCGGCCAGGCGGCCGTCGACCTCAAGGAACTGGTCGACGACGAAGCCGCCTTCGCCGCGACCACCGAGGCGCTGCGCCTGATCAACGCCGCCTACGACCGAACCATGACGGCCGCGGAAAACCCGCTGCTGCACCAGAACCCCAAGCGCAAATGACCCTTCAGCCTCCCTCGCAACCCGCAGACACCGAACGCTCTTCGAACCCCTGGCTCGCCCACGCGGCCGTGCGCCATCCGCAGCCCTACGACGAGGGACTGCCGCATGCCATCGGCCTGCACCTGCCGCTGCCCGGCAAGGTGCCGGGCTGGCCCAGGTCGCTGTTCGGCCAGTGGCGGCTCGACCCGGTCGGCGAGGCCGCGGGCTGGCTGGAGGCGCACCGGGTCTGGCGCCGCGAGCACATGTCGCGCATCGGCTACGACGACGCCGAGTACCGGCGGCCCGAGCTGGCCTGGTCGCAGCGCAACTTCGTCCACACCCAGATGATGGTGGAGGACCGCTACTTCTACGACCCGGTGCAGGGCCGCTACACGGTGGACCGCTACCTCGACGACCTCGAGCAGCGCTTCGGCGGCCTCGACAGCGTGCTGATCTGGTGGGTCTACCCCAACATCGGCATCGACGACCGCAACCAGCTCGACATGGCGCATGCGCTGCCTGGCGGCGTGGCCGGCCTCAAGCAGGCGGTGGCCGACTTCCACCGGCGCGGGGTCAAGGTCTTCCTGCCCACCATGCCCTGGGACCACGGCACGCGCGACGACGGCCTGTCGGACTGCGAGGCCATCGTGCGGCTGGCGGTCGAGGTCGGCGCCGACGGCATCAACGGCGACACCTACGGCAGCGTGCCGCGCATCTACGCCGAAGAGGCCGAGCGGCTGGGCCATCCGCTGGTGCTGCAGCCCGAGGTCTCGACCACGGTGGAGGAGGCGCTGCGCTGGAACCTGCAGAGCTGGGGCAAGCCCTCGGCCGAGATCATCCCGGCGGTCAGCAAGCTCAAGTGGCTGGAGCCGCGCCACACCGTGAGCGTCGAGAACCGCTGGTCGCGCGACCGCACCGACGACCTGCACTACATCTTCTTCAACGGCATCGGCTACGTGGCCTGGGAAAACGTCTGGGGCATCTGGAACGGCCTGACCGCGCGCGATGGCGCGGCGCTGCGCCGCATCGCGGCCATCGAGCGGCGCTTCGCGCCCCTGATCACCAGCGCCGACTGGGCGCCCTATGCGACCACGCTGCAGCAGGGCGTGTTCGCCTCGCTGTTCCCGGGCGAGGACCAGGCGCTCTGGACCATCGTGAACCGCAACGAGTACGCGATGCAGGGTGAACAGATCGAGGTGCCGCACCGGGAAGGCGCGCGCTACTTCGACCTCTGGAACGGCGTGCCGCTCGAGCCGCATCTGCAGGACGGCACGGCGATCCTCTCGCTGGATCTGGAGGCGCGCGGCTTCGGCTGCGTGCTGGCGCTGGGCCCCACGGCTTCGCTCGAGGCCGTGCAACCCTTCCTCGACCAGATGAAGGCGCAGGTGCCGCTGTCGTCGCTGTCGAAGCAGTGGACGCCGCTGGCGCAGCGGATGGTCGACACGCCGGCCACCCCGGCCCAGGCCGAGGCGCCCGAGGGCATGGTCACGATTCCCGGTGGCGACTTCCCGTTCCAGGTCGCGGGCATCGAGATCGAGGGCGCGACCTGGGCCGGCCTCGACGTGCAGTACCCCTGGGAGCCGGGCGCGCGCCGCAGCCACCGGCACCGGATGGCGATGCGGCCCTTCCACATCGACCGGCATCCGGTCACGCACGGCGCCTTCGAGTGCTTCATCGCCGCGACCGGCTACCGGCCTGCCGACGACCAGAACTTCCTGCGCGACTGGACCGACGGCCGGCCGCCGCCGGGCTGGGCCGACAAGCCCGTGACCTGGGTCTCGATCGAGGATGCGCGCGCCTATGCGGCCTGGGCCGGCAAGCGCCTGCCGCACGAATGGGAGTGGCAGTACGCGGCCCAGGGCACCGACGGCCGCCGCTATCCCTGGGGCGACACCTGGCGGCCCGATGCCGTGCCGGCCCCCAACACCGGCCGCGGCCTGCAGCCGCTGGACGACGTGGGCGCCCACCCCGAGGGCGCGAGCCCCTTCGGCGTGCAGGACCTGGTCGGCACGGTCTGGCAGTGGACCGACGAATTCCACGACACGCACACGCGCGCGGCCGTGCTGCGCGGCGGCAGCGCCTACCAGCCGCAGAGCTCGCACTGGTACTTCCCGCAGGCCCATCGGCTCGACCAGCACGGCAAATACCTGCTGATGGCGCCGGGGCGCGACCGGTCGGGCATGGTCGGCTTCCGCTGCGTGGTCGACGCGCAAGGCTGAGTACGGGGGCAGGGCGCGGTGTCCGGCCCGAGCAGCGCGCGACGTTAGAACTTAGACTCGCCCGATGCTCGCCCCCCCGGCTTCCGCCCCGACGCCTTCCCCCGCCGTGACCGTCCACGGCGCCTGTCCCCACGACTGCCCCGACACCTGCGCGCTGGTCACCACCGTGCAGGACGGCGTGGCGGTCAAGCTGCAGGGCAATCCCGCGCACCCGCACACCGGCGGCGTGCTGTGCACCAAGGTCTCGCGCTACCTCGAGCGCAGCGTGCACCCCGAGCGGCTGCTCCATCCGATGAAGCGCAGCGGGCCCAAGGGTTCAGGCCAATTCGAGCGCATTTCGTGGGACGAGGCGCTGGACGCCATCGCGGCCCGGCTGGGCCAGCTGGCGGCCCATGACGCGAGCACCATCCTGCCCTACAGCTATGCCGGCACCATGGGCCTGGTGCAGGGCGAGTCGATGGACCGCCGCTTCTTCCACAAGCTGGGCGCCTCGCTGCTCGACCGCACCATCTGCTCGACCGCCGGCGGCGAGGCGATGGCGCTGACGCTGGGCGGCAAGGTGGGCATGCGGGTCGAGTTCTTCGCCGAGGCCAAGCTGATCCTGATCTGGGGCAGCAACTCGATCGGCAGCAACCTGCATTTCTGGCGCCACGCCCAGGCGGCCAAGCGCGCCGGTGCGCGGCTGGTGTGCATCGACCCGCGCAAGACCGAGACGGCCGACAAGTGCGACGAGCACATCGCGCTGCTGCCCGGCACCGACGGCGCGTTGGCCCTGGCGCTGATGCACGAGCTGATCGTGCACGACTGGCTCGACCACGACTACATCGCACGCTACACCGTGGGCTGGGACGCGCTGCGCGAACGCGCGCTGCAGTGGCCGCCCTCGCGCGCGGCGGCGGTGTGCGGCGTGCCCGAGGCGCAGATCGTCGCGCTGGCCCGCGACTACGGCCAGACGAAGCCTGCCGCCATCCGGCTGAACTACGGCATGCAGCGCGTGCGCGGCGGCGGCAACGCGGCCCGTGCCGTGGCGTGCCTGCCCGCATTGACCGGCGCCTGGCGCCACCGGGCCGGCGGCGTGCTGCTGAGCAGCTCGGGCGCCTACCCGGTCGACCGCGCGGCACTGCAGCGGCCCGACCTGCTGGCCGGCCGCCGGCCGCGCACCATCAACATGAGCTGCATCGGCGATGCACTCACCGGCGACGCGCGGGCGCTGTCGGGCGGCGCGCCGGTGCAGGCGGTGGTGGTCTACAACAGCAACCCGGTGGCGGTCGCGCCCGAGTCGGCCAAGGTGGCGGCCGGCTTCGCGCGCGAGGACCTGTTCACCGTGGTGCTCGAGCAGTTCCAGACCGACACCGCCGACTATGCCGACTACCTGCTGCCCGCCAGCGTGCAGATCGAGCACTGGGACATCCACACCAGCTACGGCCACACCGACGTGCTGCTCAACCGCCCCGCGGTGGCGCCGCGCGGCGAGGCGCGCAGCAACGCCTGGGTGTTCCGCGAACTGGCGCGGCGCATGGGCTTCGACGAGCCCTGCTTCGCCGACGACGACGAGGCGCTGTGCCGCGCCGCCTTCGCGCCCGGCGCGATCGACGTCGAACAGCTGCACGCCCAGGGCTTCACCACGCTGCGGCTGCCCGACGCGCCCTTTGCCGAAGGCAACTTCCCCACGCCCTCGGGGCGCTGCGAGTTCTTCAGCGAGCGCCTCGCGGCCCAGGGCGCCGACGGCCTGCCCGACCATGTGCCCAACCACGAACCGGCCGGCAGCTCGGCCGCGTACCCGCTGGCGATGATCTCGCCGCCGGCGCGCAACTTCCTGAATTCGACCTTCGTCAACGTGACCAGCCTGCGCGCCATCGAGGGCGAGCCGCTGCTGGAGATCCACGCCGACGACGCCGCGGCGCGCGGCATCGAGAACGGCGCCATGGTGCGGGTGTTCAACGGACGTGGCGAGCACCGCTGCCGGGCCGAGGTGTCGCGCCGCGCGCGCACGGGCGTGGTGCACGGCCTGGGCATCTGGTGGCGCAAGCTGGGCCACGACGGCACCAACGTCAACGAGCTCACCAGCCAGCGGCTCACCGACATCGGCCGCGGCCCGACCTTCTACGACTGCCTGGTGCAGGTGGAGCGCCTGCCATGAGCCGTCTGCGGCGCGGGATGCTCGCGGCCGGCGTGGTGGGGCTGATCGGGCTCTCGGGCTGCGCCGACCTCGGCTACTACTGGCAGTCGGCCAGCGGCCACCTCCACGTGATGCGCGCGGCCCGGCCCGTGCCCCAGTGGCTGGACGACCCGAGCACCTCGGCCGCGCTCAAGGCCAAGCTCGAACTCACGCAGCGCATCCGGCGTTTCGCGGTGACCGAACTGGGACTGCCCGACAACCCCAGCTACACCGGCTATGCCGACCTGCACCGCAATGCCGCGGTCTGGAACGTGGTCGCCGCGCCGCCCTATTCGCTGACCCTGCAGACCTGGTGCTTCCCGGTGGCGGGCTGCGTGGGCTACCGCGGCTACTACGACGAGGCGCTGGCCCAGGCCGAGGCGCAGAGCCAGCGCGCCAAGGGGTTGGAAGCGGCGGTGTACCCGGTGCCGGCCTATTCGACGCTGGGCTGGCTCAACTGGGCCGGCGGCGATCCGCTGCTGAGCACCTTCATCGGCTACCCGGAGGGCGAACTCGCGCGGCTGATCTTCCACGAGCTCTCGCACCAGCTGGTCTACGCGTCGGGCGACACTTCCTTCAACGAATCCTTCGCCACCGCGGTCGAACGCATCGGCGGCGCGCGCTGGCTCGCCACCCAGGCCAGCGAGGCGGCGCGCACGGAGTACGCGCAGTTCGATGCGCGGCGCCAGCAGTTCCGCGCGCTCACGCTGGCCACGCGCCAGCGGCTGCAGGCGGTCTACAGCTCGCCGCAGGCCAAGGCCCAGGACTGGGCCGCGGTCGAGGCACAGAAGCGCGCGGTGATGGAGGGTTTCCGGGCCGAGTTCGCCACCCTGCGCAGCGGCTGGCCGCCGCGCCAGCAGGCGGCCTACGACGGCTGGGTGGCGCGCGCCAACAACGCGGCCTTCGGCGCGCAGGCGGCCTACGACGACCTGGTGCCGGGTTTCGAGGCCCTGTTCGAGCGCGAGGGCCGCGACTGGCCGCGCTTCTACGCCGAGGTCCGGCGCATGGCGGCCCTGCCCAAGGCCGAGCGGCATGCGGCGCTGCAGGCCGGGGCGGCGCTCACGGCGCAGCGTTCAAAACGTGAGAAGGAAGCGTCGCGAACGCCCTGAGCCTGCGTCGATGCGGCATCGGGGGCGCAGCAGCGTCATTCCACGTGCTCAGCGCAGGGATTCGATCAGGTCGATGTACTTCTGCTTGGCCTCGTCCGCCGACAGGCCCTTCTGCGCGGTCCAGGCGTCCCACTTGGCGCGCGCGACGATGTCGCTGAAGCTGGGCCGCTTGGCCGTGTTGTCGCTCTCGGTGGCCTGCTTGAACAGGCCGTAGATCTTCAGCAGCGTCGGGTTGTCGGGGCGTTCGGCCAGCAGCTTGGAGTTGGCCTGGGCGGCTTCGAAGAGGGATTGCAGGTCGGACATGGGCAAGAAGCACTCGAGAAAGCAGGGGAGCGCATCTTAAGGGAGCCTCAGTCGCGCAGGCCGGCCCGCGCCAGTTCGACGTCGAGCCGTTCGCGCGCGTCGGCCGGCGCCAGGGCGGCCGCCTTCTCGTAGAGCGCCATGGCATCGGCCAGCCGGGCGTCGCCTTCGAGCATCAGCAGCCCGCGGCCGTATTCCATCCAGCCGCTGGCCGAGTCCGGGTTGAGCGCGAGGCCGCGCTCGAACAGCGCCAGGGCGGTCTCGGCGCGCACGCCGTAGGTCATGCGTCCGACCAGCGGCCCGACCTTGTCGATCACCTCGGCATGGAAGGCGCCCAGCGCCAGGTGGGCATCGGCGTGACGGGGCTGGAGCGCGATCACGCGTTCGAGCGCCAGCTTGACCTTGTTGCCCAGCCCCTGTGCCAGCGCGCGCGCCACGCTGATGCCTTGCGCGTAACGGCCGAGCGCATAGGCCTCCCAGTAGAGCGCATGGCAGTTGTCGGGCTCCGCGGCGGCCTGGCCGGCGGCCCGTTCGGCCACCTGCAGGAACAGTGCGAGCCGGACCCGCTCACGCGGTTCCAGGTAGTTGGCATAGACCGCCGTGGCCTGGTTGGCGAGCATCAGTCCCTCGCCACCGAGCTGCAAGCCGAGCGTGGCGGCCTGCGCGAACTCGCCGTTGTGGTACATCGCCCAGCCCTCGGCCAGCGCGGGGGCCTGCGGCGCCAGTCCGGCCTGGCCCGCGTGCAGCCGCATCCATTGCGCCAGCGTGGCCTGCGGGTCGAAGCGCGGCATGTCGTCGTAGGGAAAGGGCACCCAGTGCATCGCCGCGGCGGCATCGGTCGCCGGGCCGTGGCAACCGGGGGGCAACAGGGAGAGGGGCTGGAAGTCCTGCGTGGCCATGGTGTTGTCTCGGGTGATGGCTGCGTCGTTGTCTCGTCCGCCGGGTTCTTGTGCTGTCGTCGCTAGGCCGTCAGGGCCGCATCTTCGCCTTCGTAGGCCCGGCTCAATGTCAGCAAATGCCGACGCTGCTCGGGCACCAGGTAGGGGGTGAGCAGGTGCAGGGTGTGGTGGGCGCCGCGCAGCAGCGCACCCTGCGCATGGGCCGGTTCGAGCGCCTCGCGCGGGTTGCGCACGTACTCGTAGCTCAGCCAGTAGGTCAGCACCACCACCATGCTCTGGGCCAGGGTGTCGACCTCGCGCGCGTCGATGTCGAGGTGGCCGGCGCGGTCCAGGCCGGACAGCAGCGCGCGGATGGCGGCGGCCTTGTTCTGCAGCACCAGCTGGAACTGGGTCTCCAGATGGCGGTTCTTGCTCAGCAGGTCGTTGAGGTCGCGGTAGAGGAAACGGTAGCGCCACAGCAGCTCGAACAGGCTGTGCATGAAGAACCAGGCGTCTTCCACGTCGCCGACGCCTTCGCTGGCATGCAGCAGTTCGTCGAGCTCGGCCTCGTACTGGCTGTAGAGCCGGTTGATCAGCTCGTCCTTGGCCGGGTAGTGGTAGTAGAGGTTGCCGGGACTGATGTTCAGTTCGCCGGCCACGAGCGTCGTCGACACGTTCGGCTCGCCGAAACGATTGAACAGGTCGAGGGCTGCTTCGAGGATGCGCTCGGCAGTGCGGCGCGGCGCCTTCTTGGCCATAAGTCCGCCTTGTGATGTCAGCCGTTTTTTGTCTCTGGCCCCACTCTAGCGCAAGTGGATGCCAGCGGGGTGACATCGAACGAGAGAAGGCCGCGCCGTGGCGCGGGGTTTCTCAGCCTTCGCTGCGCGGCGCGCGGCGGCGCGGGCGGGGCGGTTCCGCCGGCTCGTCCTGCGGGGCGCCGGCCTGGAGCCGGGCCTCGAGGGCCTCGACCCGCTCGCGCAGGGCGTTGAATTCCTCGATCGAGGGGTAGCCGAGGTTGGCCAGCGCGCGCGCCACCCGTTCCTCGAAGATGTTCTCCAGCTTGCCCCAGCCGGCGGCGGTCTTGGTGCCGAGCTCGCTGGCCAGGCCCGCCATGCGGCTCTGCGCCTGGGCCAGCGTTTCCTCGGCCGCCTGCTGGGTCTTCTTCTGCATGCCGGCGCCGTCCTTGACCAGCGCCTCGAAGGCCTTGCTGCCTTCCTGCTGCATCTTGGCGAAGGCGCCCAGGCCGGCCAGCCAGATCTGCTGGGCGGAGTCCTTGATCGGGTCGGCCTTCCTGTCGTCGTCCTTCGTTGCCATGGCGGTGTTCCTCAGTCTTCCTTGCTGACGGCGACGCGGTACCCGTGGGTCTTGAGCAGCGAATGCTGGCGCGAAGCCTCGAGGTCGTTGGCGACCATCTCGCTGATCATCTCATCGAGCGTGATCTCGGGGATCCAGCCCAGGTCCTTCTTGGCCAGCGAGGGGTCGCCCAGCAGGGTCTCGACCTCGGCCGGACGGAAGTAGCGCGGGTCGACCGAGACGACCACGTCGCCCGGCTTCACGCCCGGCGCCGCGTCGCCCTCGACGCTGCGCACCACGGCCTTCTCTTCCACGCCGGTGCCGACGAAGTCGAGCGTGATGCCCAGCTCGGCCGCGGTCTTGCGCACGAAGTCGCGCACGCTGTACTGCACGCCGGTGGCGATCACGTAGTCCTTGGCGTTGTCCTGCTGCAGCATCATCCACTGCATGCGCACATAGTCCTTGGCATGGCCCCAGTCGCGCAGCGCGTCCAGGTTGCCGACGAACAGGCAGGCTTCCAGGCCCTGCGCGATGTTGCACAGGCCGCGCGTGATCTTGCGGGTGACGAAGGTCTCGCCGCGGCGCGGGCTCTCGTGGTTGAACAGCACGCCGTTGCAGGCGTACATGCCGTAGGCCTCGCGGTAGTTCTTGGTGATCCAGTAGGCGTAGAGCTTGGCCACGCCGTAGGGGCTGCGCGGGTAGAAGGGCGTGCTCTCGCGCTGCGGGATCTCCTGCACCAGGCCGTAGAGCTCGCTGGTGCTGGCCTGGTAGAAGCGTGTCTTGTCCTGCAGGCCCAGGAGGCGGATGGCCTCGAGCAGCCGCAGCGTGCCGATGGCGTCGACGTCGGCGGTGTACTCGGGTGCCTCGAAGCTCACGGCCACGTGGCTCTGCGCGCCCAGGTTGTAGATCTCGTCGGGCTGCACCTGCTGCACGATGCGCGTCAGGTTGCTGGTGTCGGTGAGGTCGCCGTAGTGCAGGTGCAGCTTGCGGTTCTTCTCGTGCGGATCCTGGTAGAGGTGGTCGATGCGGTCGGTGTTGAACGAGGACGCGCGGCGCTTGATGCCGTGCACCTCGTAGCCTTTTTCCAGCAGGAATTCGGCCAGGTAGGAGCCGTCCTGGCCGGTGATGCCGGTGATGAGTGCTTTCTTGGGGATCGTCGTCATGGTGGGCGTGCTCACTTGGTTTGCGCGACCAGCGCGACGCGGCCGTAGGTGTCGTCGAAGCGCACGATGTCGTCTTCGCCGAGGTAGCTGCCGGACTGGACCTCGATCACTTCGAGCATCGTCTTGCCGGGGTTCTCGAGCCGGTGGACCGTGCCCAGCGGGATGTAGACCGATTCGTTCTCGCGCACCAGGATGGTCTCCTCGTCGCGCGTGACCTTGGCCGTGCCCTTGACCACCACCCAGTGTTCGGCGCGGTGGTAGTGCATCTGCAGCGACAGCTTGGCGCCGGGCTTGACCGTCAGGCGCTTGACCTGGAAGCGCTCGCCGTTGTCCACGCTGTCGTAGGCGCCCCAGGGGCGCGCCACGCGGCGGTGCTCGGTGGCCTCGTTGCGGCCTTCGCGGTTGAGCATCGCGACCACGTCCTTGACCTGCTCGGCGCAGGCGGCGCTGGCCACCAGCACCGCGTCCTGCGTGTCCACGATGATCAGGTCCTCGGTGCCCAGGGCCACCACGGGGCGCAGCGGGGCGTGGACGAAGGTGTTGCGCGCATTCAGGGCGCTGGCCATGCCGCTCAGGCGGTTGCCCTCGTCGTCGGCCGGGTAGAGCCCGGCCACGGCGTTCCAGCTGCCCACGTCGCTCCAGGCGCCGGCGAAGGGCACGACGGCGATCTGCTTGTGTTTCTCGAGCACCGCGTAATCGATGCTCTCGCTGCGGCAGGCCTCGAAGGCCTCGCGGTTCAGGCGCACGAAGCTGCCGTCGGTGGCCGGAGCCTGGGTGGCCTGCTGGCAGGCGGCCAGAATGTCCGGCGCGTGCTCGCGCAATGCCGCGATCAGCGTGGAGGCCTGGACCAGGAAGATGCCGGCGTTCCAGAAGTAGCCGCCCTTGAGCAGCAGCGACTGGGCGACCTCGGCGTTGGGCTTCTCGACGAAGCGCACCACGGCCTGGCTGCCCGGCGCCGCGGCCAGCGCCGCGCCGGATTCGATGTAGCCGTAGGCGGTGCTGGGGAAGCTCGGCACCACGCCGAAGGTCACGATGTTGCCGGCCAGCGCGGCGTCGATGCCGGCGCGCACCGTCTGGGCGAACAGTGCGGCATCGGGGATGTGGTGGTCGGCCGGCGCGAAGAGCAGCAGGTCGTCGGGGGCGGCCAGCAGGGCGGCCACGGCCATGGCCGCCGCGGTGTTGCGGCCCATGGGCTCGAGCAGCTGGGTGCCGCCGACGCCCGCGGCGTCCATCGCCTCCTGCACCAGGAAACGGTGGTCATCGGCCGCGACGCAGGTGATGCGCGGGTTGAGCACCTGCAGGCGCTCCAAGGTCAATTGCAGCAGGCTCTTGCCGTCGATCAGCGGCGCGAACTGCTTGGGCAGCGACTTGCGCGAGAGCGGCCACAGCCGCGTGCCGCTGCCACCGCAAAGAACAACCGGATGTATGGAATTTGTCATGGTATTTCGCGGAAATGAGGCGGTGATGACCGACGACACAGTGGTTCTTTTCGAGGCCTCGGGCTTCTGAAGAAGTAAAACTAAAGAACTCTTACTTTAGCTGCTAATTGTTTCCAATCGTGTGCTTGATTTGGCGTAATCCCCTATTTTTGACTCGGATCGCCCGGGGTATCACTACGTATGACGCCTTTCCATGGATTAGACCGTTGCATCAGGGCGTACACACGGGGCTATGAAACGCCATTGGCTCGCAATGTGCCATGGATAATGAAGCGCTTGGGCCCACCGACGGCCGATTCAACAGACCAAGAGCTTCCCACATGATCCTTGTCACCGGCGGCGCCGGATTCATCGGCGCCAACTTCGTACTCGACTGGCTGGCCCAAGGCGACGAGCCGGTCGTCAATCTGGACAAACTCACCTATGCGGGCAATCCGCAGACGCTGGCCTCGCTCAAGGATGATGCACGCCACGTTTTCGTGCAAGGCGACATCGGCGACAGCGCGCTGGTCGACCGGCTGCTGGCCGAGCACCGGCCGCGCGCGGTGCTGAACTTCGCGGCCGAGTCGCACGTCGACCGTTCCATCCACGGACCCGAGGACTTCGTCCAGACCAACGTGCTGGGCACCTTCCGCCTGCTCGAGTCGGTGCGCGGTTACTGGAGCGCGCTGCCCGCGGACCAAAAGGCAGCCTTCCGCTTCCTGCACGTGTCGACCGACGAGGTCTACGGCTCGCTGTCGGCCACCGACCCCGCCTTCACCGAAGAAAACAAGTACGAGCCCAACAGCCCGTACTCGGCCAGCAAGGCCGCCAGCGACCACCTGGTGCGGGCCTGGCACCACACCTACCGCCTGCCCGTAGTGACCACCAACTGCTCGAACAACTACGGTCCCTTCCATTTCCCCGAGAAGCTGATCCCGCTGATGATCGTCAACGCGCTTGCCGGCAAGCCGCTGCCGGTGTATGGCGACGGCATGCAGGTGCGCGACTGGCTGTATGTGAAGGACCACTGCAGCGCCATCCGCCGCGTGCTCGAGGCCGGCCGACTCGGCGAGACCTACAACGTGGGCGGCTGGAACGAGAAGCCCAACATCGAGATCGTGCACACCGTCTGCGCGCTGCTGGACGAACTGAGCCCGCGCGCCGATGGCCAGCCCTACGAGGCACAGATCCGCTACGTGACCGATCGCCCGGGCCACGACCGCCGCTATGCGATCGACGCGCGCAAGCTCGAACGCGAGCTGGGCTGGAAGCCGGCCGAGACCTTCGACAGCGGCATCCGTAAGACCGTGGCCTGGTACCTCGCCAACGGCGACTGGGTGCGCAACGTGCAGAGCGGGGCGTACCGCGAATGGGTCCAGAAGCAATACGACGCCAAGGCCGCCGCATGAAGGTGCTGCTGCTGGGAAAAGGCGGCCAGGTCGGTTGGGAGTTGCAGCGCAGCCTGGCGCCGCTCGGTGAGCTGGTGGCGCTGGACTTCGACAGCACGGATCTCCACGCCGACTTCAGCCGCCCCGAGCAACTGGCCGAGACCGTGCTGAAAGTGCGCCCCGACGTCGTCGTCAATGCGGCCGCGCACACGGCGGTCGACAAGGCCGAGAGCGAAGCGGACTTCGCGCGCACCCTCAACGCGACCGCGCCCGGCGTGGTCGCCGAGGCTGCGCAGCAGGTCGGCGCGCTGATGGTGCACTACTCCACCGACTACGTCTTCGACGGCAGCGGCAGCGCGCCGTGGAAGGAAGACGACCCCACGGGCCCCTTGAGCGTCTATGGCCGCACCAAGCTCGAGGGCGAGCAGTTGGTCGCGCAGCACTGCGCCAGGCACCTGATCTTCCGCACCAGCTGGGTCTATGCGGCGCGCGGCGGTAACTTCGCGAAGACCATGCTTCGCTTGGCGAAGGAGCGCGAGCGGCTGACCGTCATCGATGACCAGTTCGGCGCCCCCACCGGTGCCGAATTGCTGGCCGACGTCACGGCCCATGCGATCCGCGCAACGCTGCGCGATCCGCACAAGGCCGGCCTCTACCACCTCGTAGCAGGTGGCGAGACCACTTGGCACGGCTATGCACGCTTCGTGCTCGAGCAGGCGCTGCAAAAGGGCGTCGCATTGAAGGCGAGGCCTGATACCGTCGATGCGGTCCCCACCAGCGCCTTCCCGACGCCGGCCGTGCGACCCGCCAACTCCCGCCTGGATACCCACAAGCTGCAGGCCACATTCGGCCTCGTGCTGCCCGATTGGCAAGCGGGTGTGACCCGTATGTTGAGCGAAACGCTTTGACCAAGAAAAGACGAACACGATGACGCAACGCAAAGGGATCATCCTCGCCGGCGGCTCCGGCACCCGTCTGCATCCGGCCACGCTGGCGATGAGCAAGCAACTGCTGCCCGTCTACGACAAGCCGATGATCTACTACCCGCTCAGCACGCTGATGCTGGGCGGCATCCGCGAGATCCTGATCATCAGCACGCCGCAGGACACGCCGCGCTTCCAGCAGCTGCTGGGCGACGGCAGCCAATGGGGCATGAACCTGCAGTACGCGGTGCAGCCCAGTCCCGACGGCCTGGCCCAGGCCTTCCTGATCGGCGAGCAGTTCATCGGCAACGCCCCCAGCGCGCTGGTGCTGGGCGACAACATCTTCTACGGCCATGACTTCGCGCAGCTGCTCGGCGGTGCCGATGCGCAAGCCGCGGGCGCGACCGTCTTCGCCTACCACGTGCAGGACCCGGAACGCTACGGCGTGGTCGACTTCGATCCGCAGGGCAAGGCCCGCAGCATCGAGGAGAAGCCCGAGCAGCCCAAGAGCAACTACGCGGTGACCGGCCTGTACTTCTACGACAAGCAGGTGGTGGACATCGCCAAGGCCGTGAAGCCGAGTGCGCGCGGCGAACTCGAGATCACGGCCGTTAACCAGGCCTACCTCGAGCGCGGCCAGCTGAACGTGCAGATCATGCAGCGCGGCTATGCGTGGCTGGACACCGGCACGCACGAGAGCCTGCTCGAAGCCGGTCAGTTCATCGCCACGCTGGAGCATCGGCAGGGGTTGAAGATCGCCTGTCCTGAGGAGATCGCGTGGCGGGCGGGCTTCATTGACCGCGAACAACTGGCCAGGTTGGCTGCCCCATTGCAGAAGAACGGCTACGGCAAATACCTGTCCCGCCTGCTGGCCGAGGAGATTCGCTCGTGAAAGTTATACCCACTGAGATTCCGGACGTGCTCGTCATCGAGCCCAAGGTGTTCGGCGATGCGCGCGGATTCTTCTTCGAGAGCTTCAACCAGAAGGTCTTCGACGAGGCCCTCGGCCGGCATGTCGACTTTGTGCAGGACAACCATTCCCGCTCGAGCAAGGGAGTGCTGCGTGGCCTTCACTATCAGATCCAGCAACCCCAGGGCAAGCTGGTTCGCGTCGTTCGGGGTGCGGTGTTCGACGTGGCGGTGGACATCCGAAAATCTTCACCGACCTTCGGGCGTTGGGTCGGCATGGAATTGTCCGAGGAGAACCAGCGCATGCTGTGGGTGCCGGAGGGCTTCGCGCACGGTTTCGTTGTGCTGAGCGAGTCCGCGGATTTCCTTTACAAGACGTCCGACTACTACATGCCCCAGCATGAGCGCTGCATCGCTTGGGATGACCCCACGCTGGCCATCGTCTGGCCGGACAGCCTGAAGCCGACGCTGTCCGCCAAGGATCAGGCGGGGCGGCGGCTGGATCACGCGGAGGTGTTTGAATGACGCCCCGCGCATTTGATCGCCTCTGCACCGGGGGCGCAGCAGTGCTCCGCTCACATGGCGCCACTGCCGTGAGCTTGGCCACGGTCCGGCGGACCTTCGACGACGCACCGCAGGTGTCGCTCGCGTGATTCAAGCCGATTCCTGGATGGCGCGCGCGACGCGCAAGTCTGCCGACATCGCACGAAAGCCGGTTTTGGCCGTACGCGCGCTGCGGCAAACCTTCGCTTATTACGGATCCCCTCAGCTGGTCGCGCGCAAGGCGTGGCGCGCGTGGCAGCAGGAAGGTTGGAGAGGTCTGTGGCGACGCGCACGCGCCGTTTTGCAGATGGCCGATGCAGCGGACCCGCGGCGTGGCTGGGCTGGATTGGCCAACGGGCTGTTCGTGGTGCCGCCCCCGTTGGATGGCTCATTCCTGCCCCTGGTGACGGTGATCGTGCCCAACTTCAACCATTCCAAGTACCTGCGTGCACGGCTGGACTCGATCTATCGTCAGGACTACGACCGGTTCGAGGTGATTCTGCTCGACGACGCTTCGTCGGATGACAGCGTCCAAGTGCTGCGCGAGTACGCCGAACGTCATGCCTCGAAGACGTCATTGCATGTCAATGCAGCGAATTCTGGTGGTGTGTTCCATCAGTGGAAGAAGGGCCTGTCGTTGGCTCGAGGCGAACTGATCTGGATCGCCGAGAGCGATGACTACTGCGAACCGACCCATCTGTCCGAACTGGTCCGCTTCTTTCGCAACGAAGCGGTCACGCTGGCGTTTTGCCGCAGCGAGTTCGTGCGCGGTGAAGAGTGCAAGACCGAGTGGAGCACGGACGAGGCACTGGCCGATTGTCTGGGTGACCTGGTGCGCCAGCCCTTCATACAGTCGGCCCATCGTCTGGTCAACAACGCGTGGGGTAAGAAGAATCTGGTGGTGAATGCCAGCAGTGCGGTGTTTCGTCATCCAGGCGCCTTGCCATTGCTGCAGGACGAGGCCTGGACGCGCCTGCGCCTTTGCGGCGACTGGATCTTCTATCTCCATCTGGTCCGCGGTGGCTTGGTGGGGTACACGCCTCAAACCACGAACTACTACCGCCAGCATGGCGAAGGCACGTCCTTCCAAATACGTCAACGCGACACTTACTACAGCGAATTCGAGGCGGTCGCCCATGCCGTGTTGAAGCTGTACCGGATCGACACCGAGATCCTGGCGTCTCAGCAGCAGGCTTTGTATGTTGAGTGGTGTGCGGCCCGGGGCGCGAAGGCCGAGGTGGAATTCGCGCAGCTCTACGACCTCGAACGGGTCCGCCGGGCGGTGGGAATGCGCTCGCCCAATGTGCTGATGGCAGGTTTTGCATTGATCGCCGGCGGAGGCGAGACCTTCCCTGTCATGCTGGCGAATCTGCTGCGACAGCAGGGCGTCGCCGTAACCTTTTTCAACTGCCGCCATGTGCCGACGGAGCCCGGGGTGCGCAAGATGCTGGAGCGCGGCGTACCGTTGGTCGAACTCGACCATCTCGGTCGCATCGGGGCGCTGTGTGAAGAATTGGGCGTTGAACTTGTGCATTCGCACCATGCCTGGGTCGACATGACGCTCGCCCAATGCCTGACCCGGCAGCCTGGCATCCGGCAGGTCGTCTCCATGCACGGCATGTACGAGATGATGACGCCGGACGCGCTGGCCAACGTCATGCCCATGCTGGATGAGCACATTGACGGCGTCGTGTACACCGCCGCCAAGAACCTCGGGCCCTTCTCGCCGGCGTTCCAGGCAGAGAAGCATTTCACCCTCATCCGCAATGCGCTGACCGTCCAGCCGGTCACGCCGGCAGACCGCGCCGCGCTCGGCATGACCGAGCAGGACTTCGTCTTTTGCCTGGTGGCACGGGCGATTCCTGAAAAGGGTTGGGAGGAGGCCATCGATGCTGTCGAGCGTGCCAATCTTCTGGGCAGCCGTCCGATCCACCTGGTGCTGATCGGCGAGGGCATCGAGTCGACGCGGTTGGCTGCGCGTGCAAGCGACCGGGTGCATTTTCTGGGGTTCAGGTCCAATATCCGGGATTACTACCTCATGTCTGACATGGGCCTGCTGCCCTCTCGTTTTCCAGGAGAGAGCGCCCCGCTGGTGCTGATCGATTGCCTGTTGGCAGGCAGACCCCTGCTCGCGAGTCGTATCGGTGAAATTTCCGACATGCTGCAAGGCGACGGTGAGCCGGCCGGCGCGGTCTTCGATCTGGAACCCGGTTTCGTGATCCCGGTCGAGCAACTTGCCCAATGGATGGCTCGAATGGCGAACGAGCCCGGCTTGTACGAGCGGGCGGCCGCACAGGTCCCCCGAGCGGCGGTGAAGTTCGACCCGCTCGTGATGGTGCATTGCTACATGGATTTCTATCGCGATGTGTTGCTGACCGCTGATGGCCGGCTGGAAAGCCCGCAGTTTTGAAAGAAGCGACATTGAAGAAGACCTGTCTGATCCTGGGTGGTGGAGGCTTTATCGGTTCGGCCATCGCCGATCGACTGCTTGCCGAAGGTTGGGGCGTGCGCGTCTTCGATCGGCCCGGGGTACGGCCCTATCGCGTCTTCGGCCCCCATGAGCCCCTGGAATGGATGGAGGGCAATTTCCAAGACCGAGCGGCATTGCGCGTTGCGCTGGGGGGCGTGGACGCCGTGGTGCATCTCATCTCGACCATGCTGCCAAGGCAGTCCAACGACTCGCCCGATGAGGACGTGCAGTCCAACGTCCTGGGCTCCCTGCAACTGATGCAGGAGATGGTGGCTCAGGGGGTGCAACGCATCGTGTTCGCATCGTCGGGCGGTACGGTCTACGGCGTCCCGACGCATCTGCCGATTCGTGAAGACCATCCGACGCAGCCCCAGGTGTCCTACGGCATCTGCAAGCTGATGATCGAGAAGTACCTGTACCTGTTCAGCCAGTTGCATGGACTGCAGCCGGTGTGTCTCCGCATTGCCAATCCCTATGGCGGTCGCCAGCGGATCGATACCGCACAGGGGGCCGTGGCGGTCTTCCTCCACCGCGCCTTGCATGGCGAGACCATCGAGATCTGGGGCGACGGCTCGGTCGTGCGGGACTACCTGCATGTCGACGACGTGGCGAGCGCGATCTCCGCCGCGCTGCGTTACGAAGGCCGGCACCAGGTGCTCAACATCGGCGCGGGTTGCGGCCTGAGTCTGAATGGGTTGCTCGACGAGATCGAGTCCCTGCTCGGCGCCAAGGTGGACCGGCGCTACTTGCCTGGCCGCAAATTCGATGTTCCCGCGAGCGTTCTGGATATATCGCTGGCCAATGCCGAACTCGGCTGGGCGCCTCGCATCGGGTTCGCA
The DNA here is from genome assembly GCF_030317215.1 of Variovorax sp. J2P1-31. Classification (NCBI taxonomy): domain Bacteria; kingdom Pseudomonadati; phylum Pseudomonadota; class Betaproteobacteria; order Burkholderiales; family Comamonadaceae; genus Variovorax; species Variovorax sp. J2P1-31. Next base: position 650,776 of record NZ_JASZYA010000003.1, on the reverse strand, counting down.
GAAGGCCTTCGCCTCACCCTGGCTGCGCAGGGTCGCTGACCCGCGCTCGACTGGCTCCGTTGCTGCGTCGATAGATCGACGCGGCAACTCTTTTGGACAGTTACATGCATACATCCGCCCTCGATTTCGGCAAACTGTTCTTTGAGACCTATTGCAGTGAGCTGCAAGGCGCCACCGTGCACGACATCGGCGCTCAGAACGTGAACGGCTCGCTGAGCGACGTGCTTCCCCCCCACCTTGCCTACGTCGGCGTCGACTTCGTGGAGGGCCGGGGAGTCGACATCGTGCTCGAAGACCCCTATCGCCTTCCTTTCGCCGACGACAGTCTGGATGTCATCGTCTGCAGCTCGTGCTTCGAGCATTCTCAGTTCTTCTGGCTGGCGTTCCTGGAGATGTTGCGGGTCCTCAAGCCTGAGGGACTGCTGTACTTGAATGTGCCCAGCAATGGCAGCTTCCATCGCTACCCTGTGGACTGCTGGCGCTTCTATCCCGACGCCGGGATGGCGCTCGAGGCATGGGCGAACAGGGAGGGTTTCGCGTCCAAGCTGCTGGAGTCCTTCGTGGGCGAGCGGTCTCCGGAAGGCTTCGCCAGCGGCGGTGCCTGGAACGACTTCGTGGCGGTTTTCGTCAAGGATGCCGTGCATGCGCCTCACTACGCCAGGCGCATGCTGCATTCCCTGCCGAATTGCTGGAATGGCGTGGACGCAACGGCAGGCAAGGAAGTCAACAGTGCGTTTCTGAGCCCCGACCATGCGGAGGTGACACAGCTGCAGATCGCCATGCATCGTCAGCAGGAAAAGGCTGGCGCTCAGGCGCTCAGGCGGGATGCACAGGTCCGGCAGCTCGAAGAGGCGTTGGCAGCGAAGGATCAGGCGCTGGCGCAGATCGCTGTCGAGCGCGAGAGCGCCGATGCGAAGGCGACGCTGTACGCAGAACAGGCGGAGCAGTTGCAACGCCGGCTGACCGAGACGCTGGACTCCCGATCCTGGCGTGCCACTGCTGGCGTGCGCAAGCTGGGGACGCTGGCGCGAAAAGTGCGCAATCGTGGACGGCGCATGCTCGCAGGCTCCAATCAGGGCGCCGCGCACCTGGATGCCGCCGAAGCGAAAAGAGCCGCCCTGGAGGCCGAGGTCGCGACCCTGGCCGCCACCGGCCTGTTCGACGAGAGCTACTACCTGGCGACCTATCCCGATGTGGCGCACGGCAACCAGCCGCTGCATCACTACTGCGCATTCGGCTGGCGCGCGGGACTCGATCCGTCCGCGGAATTCTCCACGCGCTACTACCTGGAGAGTTATCCGGACATCGAGGAAGCCGGGATGAATCCGCTGCTGCACTACGCGCTGGCCGGCCAGGAGGAGGCGCGGCACACCTTGCCCAAGCACTTGCGCAAACGCCCCGCCGAAAAAGTTGCTGCCGAATGCGAAGCCATCCGTCGAACCGAACTGTTCGACGAGGCCTTCTACCTGGCCATGTATCCCGACATTCGGCCAGTGCCCCAGGACCCGCTGCATCACTACTGTGAGAGGGGATGGCTGGAGGGGCGAGATCCCTCGGACATGTTCAACACCGAAGCGTATCTGTCTACCTACCAGGACATCGACGAGAGCGGACTCAACCCCCTCTGGCACTACGCCGTCGCCGGCGCGGGCGAGAACCGCTCTCCCGATCCTGGAGAGCTCACCCGCTGTGAAGATGATGTGAACTTCGGCCCATGCGACAGCGACGTCAAATTCATCGTCATGCACCATTGCGTCGACTGGGCCGCAGTTTTCGCGGGTGCCAGCTACAGGAACGGCACTCGTCCAGGCGTGGAGCTCGGCTTCTACGAAAGCGCCAATCCAGCGCTTCTCCGGAAGCAGGCCGAAATGGCCGCCCGACATGGGGTTCACGGTTTTTGCTTTGTCGTGGATGCACGGAATCAGCGGTCGCATCCGATGCTGGATGTCTGGCAAGCGCAAACTGACATCGATCTGCACTGCTGCGCCCGGCTCGATCTGCATCCGGACGAACCGTGCTCGGAATCGCTGCTGGTCTCCATCGCCAGGGCCTCGGGTGATCCCCGGTGGATTCGAGTGGGAGGGCTGCCGATGCTGCTCGTGCAGCCGGCGGCCGGTCGGGACGTGGGCGGGGCACTGCGTGCCATTCGCAGGACGCTGGAGCGCTTGCGGGGTAAGTTCTTCCTCGTCGCCTGCCTGCCCGATAGCGTAGATCCGCTTCAGGACTGCGACGCCGTGACGGTGTTGCCGACGGGCGCCGATGGCACCGGGCCTATGCCGTCCTATGCCTTGATGGCCAAGCACGAGCTGGCACGCTTGGAGCGCGCCGCGACTGCTGCGCTGCCCAGACTGCCGCTGGTCCTTCTGGGAGCCCGTGGCGAGGAGCCCGAGGTCAGGCGCCATGAGTACAGGCGATTCCGACTCGGGACCTATCGCCGTTGGCTGGATGCCGCCATTGCGCATGTACGCGCCAGCACCATGCCAAGCGCCGAGCGCTTCGTGTTCGCCGATGCTTGGAATGATTGGCAGGCCGGTCTTGTGCTGGAGCCCGATCTCCAAGGCGGATTCGGACGCTTGAACGAGAGTACGCGCGCGCTGATGGGGATTGATTCCGGCTTGGCCACGCCGAAGGTCACGGTGATCGTGGTCAGCTACAACCACGAGCGCTTTCTGCGGCGGCGCCTGGACAGCATCTATGCCCAGTCGTACAAGAATTTCGAGGTGCTGCTGCTTGACGACCGCTCCACCGACCAAAGCCGGGCGCTCTTGGACACGTATGCAGCCAAGCACCCCGCCAACACGCGCACGATCTACAACGAGACGAACTCCGGCAGTCCTTTCCGGCAGTGGGCGAAGGGTATCGCGGCGGCGACCGGCGATCTGGTGTGGATTGCCGAGAGCGACGACTTCTGCAATTCGACATTTCTGGAAGAGATGGTACGAAGCTTCGATGACAAAGCCGTGATGCTGGCCAGTGCTCGCTGTGTGTTCGTCGGCAGCGATGAAGCTCCCTTGCCCGATGGATTCAAGAGCTATGTCGCCGATCTCGAATGCGCGTCCAAATGGAACGGGCCGTACGTGGAGACTGCCCACAACGAGGTGCGTGCGGCACTCGGCATCAAGAACACCATCCCCAATGCGAGCGGGGTGCTCTTCCGTCGCCCGCTGGACATGCCCCTGCTCGAAGACCCCGATTGGCGGGCCATGCGTGTGGCGGGCGACTGGGTGTTCTACTTACATCTTCTTCGGGGCGGGAAGATCGCGTACGTGCCCGGTGCGATCAACTACTTCCGTCGCTACGAGGGCAGTGCGGCCGAAGTGACTTACCGCAAACGGGTGTTCTATCAGGAGCTGGGCTTCGCGAGCCGAACGGTGGCGGCGTTGTACGACGTACCGTTGAGCATCCTGGAGCGCTGCCGCGACGGCTATCGACGCGTCTACCGGGACCTGGTCGGCGGCGACGATGCGGAATTCGACGAGTGGTACGACTACGACGCCGTGCTGAGAGCGCGCGAGGCACGCCAGCCGAACGTGCTGGTGACAACCATGGGATTCTTCCCGGGCGGGGCCGAGATCTTCCCGATCCAGCTGGCCAATGAATTCAAGGCGCAGGGCCAGTCGGTGCTGCTGCTGAGCACGGGCCTGGGTGCGTTCGAGGACCGCATCTGGCGGATGCATCGCAACGACGTGCCGGTGGTGGAGACGCACGATCTGGAGGCCACACGTCAGCTGATCAGAGATTTCGGCATCGAGGTCCTCAACTCGCATCAGTGGTACATCCAGCGATATCCTGCCCTGCAGGAGAACGTTTTCGAGGGGCTTCGCGCACATGTGGCGACGTTGCACGGCATGATCGAGCACGGCAGTGCTTTCGACGTCACTTCGGCAGAGTTGGGAAAGGCCGACACCGGGGTCAGTCGTTGGGTGTACACCGCGGACAAGAACCTGACGCCCTTCATCAAATTGGGTTTGCATGAACCCGGCTCGCCACGCTTCCTCAAGATGCCGAACGGCGTTCAGGCCCCGCATGCCGACGCCGTGTCGCGCGCGCAGCTCCATATTCCCGACGATGCCTTCGTGCTGTGCTGCGTCAGCCGGGCCATTCCCGACAAGGGCTGGCGCGAAACGATGGCGGCAGTCGGATCGGCGCGCGAGCTGAGCGGGCGGGATATTCACCTGGTCCTCGTGGGTAACGGACCGGTTTATAACGAGCTTCGGCGCGAGGCCATTCCGTCCTTCGTCCACCTCGTGGGATTTAGCGAGAACTCCGTGGGCCACTATCTCTTGGCCGACATGGGCATCATGCTGACACGGTTCAAGTCGGAGAGTTTCCCGCTGACCATCATCGATTGCCTGTTCGCCGGCCGGCCCTACATTGCGACGGATGTGGGCGAGATCCCTAACATGCTCACCGACGGTGAGCAGTTGGCCGGCGCGCTGGTGCGGCTCGAAGACTGGAAGATCCCTGTGCAGGAGGCGGCCCGGGTCATTGCCGCGTTCGCCGATGACGCCGGCCGCTACCAGGCGGCCACCGGCGTGGTATCCCGCTTGATCAGTCGCTACCGAATCGAATCGGTTGCGCAGCGCTACATCGAAGTGTTCGACGAGTGCTGCCGACGAGGAGACTCATGAGCGCTGCAGGGCGTTGTCGTACGAAGCGCCGTGGGGCAGGCCTGAACCATCGACGTGCCACAGGGAGAATTGGCGTGTCGACAGGCGCATGGTCTAATTTTGCTGGTTGAATTCAACGGATAAAGACATTTCCAATGACCGTGCGTCTCGTCGTCTGCTATCTCTTGCCTCTTGCCATCGGGCATTCGAGCCTTGGTGCGCTTCCGGCCCCAGCTCCTAGCGACGCGGTTGCCGGGTAATGGCGCGATCCGATCAAGGGCAGCGTGTCATCGCGGTCGATCTGGATGGTTCGCTGGTCCAGTCGGACATGCTGATCGAGAGCCTGTTCATGTTTGTCCGCATGCATCCGCTGCGGATCTTCCAGCTCTTCGCTTGGGTCTTGCATGGCAAGGCCTACTTCAAGCGGCGCATCGCGGATGCGGTGGCGCCCGATGCGAGCACACTTCCCTACAACCGAGCGCTGCTCCGGTGGCTTGAGTCGCAACGTGCGGGCGGCGCAGCCCTGGTGCTCGCGACGGCATCGGACCAAAGGATCGCTCGAGACATTGCCGGGCATCTCCAGATCTTCGAGGGGGTCCTGGGCACCGAAGACCGCAATCTCGCCTCCCGCAACAAGCGGGATGTCCTGGTGGCACGCTACGGCAGGCTCGGCTTCGAATACGTGGGCAATTCGCGCGCCGACCTCGCCGTCTGGGAGGCTGCGAGCGTCGTCCATGTCGCCAACCCGGACCGGGGCGTGCTTGCGGCGGCGGCGAAGTTCGGGCGCATGGGGCAGCTGTTCGATGAGCGAGCAGGGCAGCTCGGTGTTTTGCGCAAAGCCTTGCGCATGCACCAGTGGGCGAAGAACCTGCTCGTGTTCGTTCCGTTGCTGGCCGCGCATCGGTTGATGGAACTGCCCGTGCTGGCCAACGGCCTGCTGGCATTCTTCTGTTTCGGCGCCTGCGCTTCGAGCGTCTACTTGCTCAACGACATGTTCGATCTCGCGGACGATCGCAAGCATCGCAGCAAATGCCATCGACCCTTGGCTTCCGGCGCGCTGTCGGTATGGCATGCCATGTTCTGGATTCCCGCGTTGCTGGTGGTCGCCTTCGCTGTCGCGCTGCTGTGGCTGCCACTCATGTTTTCCGTCGTCCTGCTCGGGTACTACTTCCTGACGCTGGCCTACTCCATGTGGCTCAAGCGGATCGTGATGCTCGATGTGGTCATTCTCGCGATGCTCTACACCGTACGCGTGATCGCGGGTGCCGCGGCGATCTCGCATGCGCCCACCTTCTGGATCCTGGCGTTCTGCATCTTCATTTTCCTGAGCCTGGCCTTCGTCAAACGCTACACGGAGCTCTACGATGCCAAGGACCGGGGAGACAGCGCGAAAGCGCCCGGCCGCGGCTACCTCCCGTCCGATTTCGAGTTGCTGGCCTCTCTTGGCGGCTCGGCGGGCTATCTGTCGGTGCTGGTCCTCGCGCTCTATGTGAACGATGCTGCGGCTCAGATCCTCTATCACCATCCGCACTGGATGTGGATGGCCTGCCCACTGCTGTTGTTCTGGCTCAGCCGGGTGTGGTTGATCGCGCATCGCGGCCAGATGCACGACGATCCGATCGTCTTTGCGCTGCGGGATCGTGTAAGCCGCTGGGTCGGCGTCGCCTTCGTCATGGTCTTCATCCTGGCTGCGATCTGATGGAGCCGTTGTCGTCATGGGGGCGCTATCCGAAGCATCCGCAGCAGGGTCATCCCGTGAATTGGCCCTCTGAGCTGGAGGGCGCCGTGGCCGCTGCGGGGGCGATGACGCTGGCTTTCGGCCAGGGACGGAGCTACGGAGACTCCTGTCTCGCGTCGTCAGATCACGTTCTCGCGATGCAGGGCCTCGACCGCTTCCTGTCGGCAGACTGGACGACTGGGCGCGTCTTCGCGCAGGCAGGACTGACGCTGGACACGCTGATCCGCGTCGCGTTGCCCCGGGGATGGTTCGTGCCCGTGACGCCGGGAACCAAGTTCGTCACCCTGGGCGGCGCAGTGGCCAACGACGTGCACGGAAAGAACCACCATGTGATGGGCACCTTCGGTCGTCACGTCCGACGGATCCTGCTTCATCGTGCGGCCGAGGGCGTGATCGAATGTTCGCGCGAGGTGAATGCGGAACTGTTCGCGGCAACCATCGGCGGGCTCGGCCTGACCGGCATCATGCTGGCGGTCGAATTGGACCTGCGCCCGGTGCGTTCCTGCCACATCGAGCAGCGCAACATCAAGTTCGGCAATCTGGAGGAATTCTTCCAGTTGTCGGCGCAGCACGATGCGAACCATGAGTACGCTGTCGCGTGGATCGATTGCCTGGCCATCGGTGCCTCGGCCGGGCGGGGACACTACACCCTCGGGACGCATGCGGAAGACGGGGTGCTGCAGTCCGCGACCGGCAAAGTGAAGCACATGCCGATCGATCCACCCATCTCGCTGGTGAATTCGCTGAGCCTGCGCCTCTTCAACGCGCTCTACTATGGGCGTCAACGTCAAAAAGAAGTCGACGCGACGGTGGGTTATGACGCCTTCTTCTACCCGTTGGACAGGCTGCTCCAATGGAATCGCATGTATGGACGGGCCGGATTCCAACAGTATCAGTGCGTCGTCCCGGATGCCGATGCCCGTGCCGTCATTGCGGCCGTGCTGCAGACCATTGCGCAAAGCGGCACCGGATCCTTTCTTGCCGTGCTCAAGCATTGTGGCGAGGCGTTGTCGCCAGGCTTGCTGTCGTTCCCGAGGCCGGGCGTTTCGCTGGCCCTTGACTTCGCGCAACGCGATGTGGTCAATGCACGCCTTTTTGCCAAGCTCGATGCGCTGGTCCACGAGGCTGGCGGTCGTCTCTATCCTGCAAAGGACGCCCACATGAGTGCGGCGCATTTCCAATCGGCCTATCCGGCATGGGAGACGGTGGAGCGCCTGCGCGACCCCCGTCTCATGTCGCGCTTCTGGCAACGTGTAACTCCTAGGTGACCCGTGACTCCCAAAAACATCTTGATCGTCGGCGCCACCTCAGGCATCTCCGAAGCCGTGGCGCGCCGCTATGCGGCGGAGGGCGCTCGCTTCCTGCTGGTCGCGCGCCAGCAGGACAAGGTCGATATCATCGCCGCCGACCTGAAGGTCCGTGGTGCCGCCGGTGCCAGCCCTGAACTGTGGGATGCGAATGACGTGGCTGCGCTGCCCGCCGTGCTCGACCGGGCTTGGCAGTCGCTGGGACGCGTCGATGTGGCCTTGATCGCACACGGCACCCTGCCGGACCAGCGACGTGCCGAGGTCGACATGGCCTATGCCATCGAGCATTTCCGTCTCAATGGGGAAAGCGCTATCGCCTGCATGCTCGGACTCGCTGCGCGCTTCGAGGCGCAGGGCGATGGCGTGCTGGCCGTGATCGGTTCGGTGGCGGGCGACCGGGGCCGGGGCAGCAACTACCTCTACGGCGCGGCGAAGGCGGCGGTCGATGCCTGCGCTTCGGGGCTGCGCGCTCGCCTGTTCAAGAAGGGCGTGCATGTGCTCACCATCAAGCCCGGCTTCGTCGCCACGCCGATGACCGCAGGTCTCGACCTGCCTGCCAAGCTGACGGTTTCGCCCGACCGTGTGGCCGGCGACATCCAGAAGGCGATCGCGGCGCGCAAGGATGTCTTGTACACCCCATGGTTCTGGGCGCTGATCATGCTGATCATTCGCCTGATCCCCGGCCGGATCTTCAAACGACTCAGCCTCTGAGGTGCTCTTGCGCTCCCGGCCTCGTCCGTCCAATGCGCGGATGATGCGCTTCCAACCTACATAGAACGCGGAAATGCCTGCAAGATGAAGAAGAAGATCGTCCTTCCCGGTGGCGCCGGCCTCGTGGGTCAGAACCTCGTCGCGCGCTTGCGCGCCAAGGGGTACACCGACATCGTCGTGATCGACAAGCACGAGGCCAATCTGGCGATCCTCCAGCAGGTGCAGCCCGACGTGACCGTGGAACTCGCCGACCTTTCGAAGCCCGGCCACTGGCAGCGACTCTTCGCCTCGGCCGATGTCGTCGTGATGTTGCAGGCGCAGATCGGCGGGCTCGACTATCAGGAGTTCGTCGACAACAACGTCAGGTCGACCGACCTCATCCTGGCGGAAATACGAAAGCACCGCATCCCCCAACTGGTGCATATCAGTTCCTCGGTTGTCGAGTCGGTGGCCCAGGACTTCTATACCGAATCGAAGAAGGAACAGGAGCAGCTCGTGGTGAAGAGCGGCATCGAATGCCCGATCCTTCGGCCGACGCTGATGTTCGGCTGGTTCGACCGAAAGCACTTGGGCTGGCTGTCGCGTTTCATGGCGAAGATGCCGGTGTTCCCCGTGCCCGGCGACGGTCGTTTCATGCGTCAGCCGCTGTATGTCGGCGACTTCTGCAATGTGATCATCAGCTGCATCGAGAACGATATCCGCAGCGGCGTCTTCAATGTCACTGGCCGTGAGCAGGTCGACTACATCGACATCATCCGCCAGATCAAGCGTGCCACACGCGCCAGGGCGCGCATCGTGAAGATTCCCTACGGCCTGTTCTATGCGCTGCTCTGGACCTGGGCCTTGTTCGACAAGAAGCCCCCGTTCACCACGCAGCAGCTGCAGGCATTGGTGGCGCGGGACGAGTTCGAGGTGATCGATTGGCCGGGCATCTTCGGTGTGCGCTCGACGCCTTTTGACGAGGCGCTGGACGAAACCTTCAACGACCCGGTCTACAGCAAGATCGCGCTGGAGTTCTGAGATGACGACACAGGCAACGCAGGGCGCACGGACAGGGCAGCGCATCGCGGTACTCGGCGCGGGACCGATGGGCTTGGCCGTGGCCTATCAACTGGCGCTAGACGGGCATCGTCCAGTGGTCTTCGAGGCGGACGACCGCGTCGGAGGCATGACGGCCACTTTTGATTTCGGCGGATTGCAGATCGAGCGCTACTATCATTTCCATTGCACGTCGGACACGGCCTTCCTGCAGGTGCTCGAAGAGCTCGGTCTGGCGCAGAAGATGCACTGGGTGGCCACCAAGATGGGCTATTGGTACCAGGACCGGCTGCAACCCTGGGGCAATCCGATCGCACTGCTCACCTTCAGGGGCCTGGGCATGGTCGCCAAGTTCCGCTACGGGCTGCATGCTTTCCTTTCGGTCAAGCGCAACGACTGGAAGCCGCTGGATCACGTCGAGGCCACTGGCTGGATCCGGCGTTGGGTCGGCAAGGAGGCCTACGAGGTGCTCTGGCAGCGCCTTTTCGACTACAAGTTCTACGATTACACGAGCAATCTGTCGGCCGCCTGGATCTGGAGCCGCATCCGGCGCATCGGGCGCTCGCGCTACAGCTTGTTCAAAGAGAAGCTGGGCTATCTCGACGGCGGTTCGCAGACCCTGCTCGATGGCCTGAAGGCGGCCATCGAGGCCCGCGGCGGGGAGATCCGTCTGTCCACGCCTGCATCGAAAGTAACCATCGCGCACGGACGCGTGACGGGCGTGCAGAACGCGCAAGGCGTCGAGGCCTTCGACAAGGTGGTCAGCACCGTGCCGCTGCCCTATGTGTCGCGCCTGATGCCCGACCTGCCGCCGGCAGTGCTTTCGGCCTTTGCCGCACTGAAGAACATTGCCGTTGTCTGTGTGATTGTGAAGCTGCGCAAGCCGCTGACCGAGAATTTCTGGCTCAACATCAACGACCCCGAGATGGACATCCCTGGCCTGGTCGAATACAGCAACCTGCGCCCCCTCGACCCGCATGTGTTGTACGTGCCCTTCTACATGCCGGGCGAGCATCCGAAATACCAGGAGCCCGACACCGTGTTCCTGGACAAGGTCCGTCGGTATTGCATGAAGATCAATCCGTCGCTGACGGCGGAAGACTTCATCGACCTGCGCGCCAGCCGCTACCGCCATGCGCAGCCGATTTGTGATCCGGGCTACCTCGACAGGTTGCCGCCGGCAGCTTTGCCAGTCGGTGGGTTGTGGGTGGCCGATACCTCGTACTACTACCCCGAGGACCGGGGCATCTCCGAGAGCATCGGTTTCGGGCGCGAACTCGCCAGATCGGTGGCCGCCGCCGACGTGGCGGCGCCTGCCGCGTGATGGCTTCGATGCTCAGTCCGCAATTCATCCGCTTTCTGCTCGCTGGCGGCATCGCGGCGGCTGCCAACTACGGGTCCCGCTTCTTGTTCGGCATCTGGTTGGATTACGGCGTGTCGATCGTTCTGGCCTACCTGGTGGGCATGACCGTGGCCTTCATCCTGATGCGGCAGCATGTCTTCACCTCGGCTCGCGGCCCGGTGTCGGCCCAGGTCGCCAAGTTCGTGCTGGTGAACCTGCTGGCTGTCGGGCAGACCCTGCTGATCAGCCTGCTCTTGGCGCGCTGGGTGTTGCCGGCACTGGGCGTCGTGGCGCATGCCGAAGCCATAGGGCACTTGGTGGGCGTGCTGGTGCCGGTGGTGACCAGCTACTTCGGACACCGGATGCTCACTTTCAAGTGAGCACGTACTGTCCATTTTTCCCTGTCCTCGGACCGAACGTCGCCCGCTTCTCGCCCCCGAACAACATAGATCGCCGTGAAAAATAGAAATGTATGGACCGGTTGGCCGGTCGCCGATGGCTTCCTGCGCTTCATTGCGCTCGTGTGCTTCTGCTATGCGGGCTATCTTGCGCTGCGCTACGCCTCTCAGCCTTTGCTGGACAAGTACTTCTTCCGGCAGACGCAGACGGCGCTGACCTCACTCTGGATGATGAAGGATGGGTTCAGGCTGGCCTATGAGACACCGGTGGCGGGTGCGCCCTGGAGCATTCCCTTCGAGTTCCCGCTGTACCAATACATCGTGGCATTGGTGGCCAGGATCACTACCTTGCCTTTGACCGATGTCGGCCGCGTCACGAGTTTTGTCTTCCTGGTCCTGTGCCTTTGGCCGGTCCGCACGATCGTTCGACTGCTGAAGCTCGAATCCGCTGTGTTCTGGGTTTTCTCGGCATTGCTGTTGTCCAGCCCCGTGTACCTCTACTGGGGGCGCAGCTTCATGATCGAGACGGCCAGTCTGTTCTTCGTGCTGGTGGCGATCCGATTTTTCATCGAGCTGCTGCAGGGCTCGGGTTCGGGGCGTCATGCCTTGCTTTTCTTGGTTTTCATGGGCCTCAGCATCCTGCAGAAGGCGACCACGGGTCTTCCGGTGCTGGCTGTGTTGGGCCTCGTTTTCTTTTTCTCGAGCCTGATCGAGTTTCTGTCCCATGGCCGCGATCTTGGCGCCGGGAAGAGGGCCCGCTTCGTCATGCGGCGAATCGGGCTCGCCGTGCTCTACGTCGGCGTACCGCTGGCAGTGGGAGTGCTGTGGACGCTCTACACGGACAAGGTGAAAGAGAGCAACCCCCTCGGAGTTCACCTGACGTCCAAGGCGCTCAGCGCGTGGAACTGGGGTGCATTCGGTCAACGAACCTCCCCCGAACTCTATACGGAAGTGTTCTGGAACCGAATGTGGGTTCAGAACCTGGCCGGGCTGCTCGGCTTGGCAATCGTTCTTCTTTTCCTCTGTTTGCCTCAACAGCGGGGAGCTAAGACGGTCGTGGCGTCTGCGCTTGTCATGGCATTCGCGCCGCTTTTGCTGTTCACCAACCTTCATCTGGTTCACACTTACTATCAATCGGCAAACCTGCTGTTTGCGATTTTCGCCCTGGCGGTCAGCATCGTCTACGTCTCGCGTCGAATGAACGGATCCGGCTGGCCGCTGGTTTTGTTCGTCGTGATGGCGGTGTCCTCCAACCACTACTGGTTCTCCGACATCTATTCCACGGCGATGAAAGAATCGTTCTCCGTGTCCAGGAGCCGCGAACTCGGCATGGCTGAAATCCTGAGCCGGGAAATTCCGGCGGAAAAGGGTTTCGTCGCGTTCGGCAGTGACTGGAATTCGGCGCTCGCCTACTTCTCCGGGCGACGGTCGTTCACCGTCCCGGTTTTCATGGGTGGATACGAGGAGAACTCGAAGAATCCGTCGAACTACATGCGTGCCGCTGACCTTGGCGGCGTCACGCTCTGCCCGCCGGTCGCACATCCGACACTTGCCGACTTGCAGTCCTGGTCGGTACAGCAGAAAGATTGGAAGATCGGCGCGGCCCATGGCTGCTATCTGGCCTTCCCTGCGCACGCGCCGCTGGACGCAGGCCTCAGGAAATCCGCCGTCCAATGCGAGGGCGCGCTCGACGGCGTGGCCCTTCAGGGCACCGTCGGTGAACAGAGCCTTTTAGCCGTGGGATGGCTGCGCGAAAAGGAAGGCTCGCCAGGAGGCGATGTCTATCTTTCGCTGGAGAAAGAAGGTTCTCCGCCGCTGTATCTGGAAGCCCTGCGTGTCTGGCGACAGGATATCAATGATGCGTTTCCGAAGCCGCTCGGCGCATACCATGGGTTCTCGAGACTGGTGGGCGTCGAGGCGCTGCACGGAGCCTACAAGGTCGGGATCGTCCGAAAAACAGGCGAAACGCTGGAGCAGTGCCAGTTCTTCAAGGAAGTCCGGCTTCCCTGACCATGGGCGCAAGCCCGCAGAAAAGGCGGTGCGGGCCCAGGGCGTCAATTCCAAGCCGCATTCAAGCCCGCGGGCCCACGACGGCGAGGGTTCAGCGTTCGACGATGCGGCCGTGTTCCAGGTGGATCACACGGTTGCATTCCCGCGCGATCAATTCGGGCGAGTGCGATGCCAGCACCAGGATGCCGGACTTCGACACAACGTCCTTCATGCGCTGTTCTGCCTTCTCGGTGAACTCCGCATCGCCCACGGACAGCCATTCGTCCATCAGCAGGATGTCCGCCTGCACGCTGGTCGAGATCGAGAAGGCCAGGCGCATCAGCATGCCGGTGGAGTAGGTGCGCACCGGCATGTTGACGTATTCGCCCAGGCCGCTGAACTCGCAGATCTCGGCCGTCAGGCCCTCGACCTGCTTGCGGCTCATGCCCATGACCAGGCCGCGCAGCATGATGTTCTCGATGCCGCTGGCATCGGGTTCGATGCCCAGCGAAGGATCGATCAGGCTGGCCACGGTGCCCTGGCGGACGAAGTCGCCGGCCGAGGGCTCGTAGACGCCCGCGAGCGTGCGCAGCAAGGTCGACTTGCCGGCGCCGTTGTGGCCCAGCAGGCCCAGGCGGTCGCCGCTCTTCAGTTCCAGGTTGATGTCGTGCAGGGCCTGCACCACGTTCACGCCGGTTTCCTTGCCGAAGCGGCCGCCGGTGACCGAAGCCGCCAGCGTCTTCTTCAGTGACGCGGAGCCCGCACCGTAGATGGGGAAGCTGACCGAGACGTTTTTGAGGGAGATGAGCGCCATGTTCAGAGCCAGTAGACGACGCGACGACGGTACTTCGCGAAGAGGAGGACGGCGACGACGACGCCGCCCGCCGTCCAGCCGAGAACGCCGAGCCAGTTGTGCAGCGTGGCGGTGCCGCCCATCAGGGGGGTGCGCAGCAGATCGAGCATCTGCGCGAAGGGGTTCCAGAGGATGTACCGGGCGCGGCCCGGCAAGCTCTCGGGCATCCAGAACACGGGCGTGAGGAACATCAGCATCTGCATCAGGCTGGTCACGATCTGCGTCACGTCGCGAAAGCGCGTGCACACCAGCCCCAGCACCAGGCCGATCGCGTGCGCGTTGATCAGCAGCAGCACGAAGGCCGGGATCACGAGCAGCGCCGACCATGACAGCGAGATGCCCGCCCAGAGTGCCACCGGGATGTAGAGCACGATCTGGTGCAGGAACTGGATCAGGTTGCGCGACATGCTGCGCCACACGAAGAGGCTGATCGGGAAGTAGCCCTGCTTCAGGTAGTGGGCCGAGCCGATGAAGGCGTTGCAGCCTTCGGTCACCATGGCCGAGAACAGGCCCCAGAAGATCATTCCCAGCGTCAGGTGGGGGAAGAACTTGGACAGGTTGGTGCCGAACAGCGAGCTGTAGAGCGGGCCCATGCCGGCGATCATCGCGCCCATGCTGAGCGTCAGCCACAGGGGGCCGAGCATCGAGCGGCGGTAGCGCAGCACGATGTCGAACCAGGCGAGCGTCCACCAGATGTCGGTGCGGCGGGTGCCTTCCCACCAGTCGGCCCAGGCGCTGCGATGCAGGTTGGAGTGCGCCTGGCTCATGGCGCGGTGTACCGATGCGCCCAGGAAGGCGCGATGTCAGAGAGGGGTGTCATTTTTGGGGTCGCGCTGGGCGCGTGGGAGACCGGCGGGATGCGCAGTAGGAAATGAATGGAGGGCGTGCTTGGGGCGGACGCTATAGAGAGAGCGCCGATTTTACCGACCCCTGTGTTGCAGGACGTAGCGCCAGAACGCCCCCGAGGTCCAGACCTTCAGCAGGCTGGTCACATGCCAGTAAAGGTGCCGGCGGCTGGCATGGCTGGCCCGCTGGGCCTCGTGCCTTGCCAGCAGCTGTTCCGCCACCTGCAGTTTCCAGCCGGCCAGCTGCGTGCGGGCGCAGATGTCGAAGTCCTCGCCGTACATGAAGAAGCGTTCGTCGAAGCCGTGGATCTGCGCGTACGTGGCGCTGCGGAACAGCATGAAGAGGCCGGGAATCCAGGCAGGCTGCGAAGGGGCCACGTAGCCGGGCCGATTCCGCGTGAGGATCTCCACCGGTGTGATCAGGGCCCGGTGCGCCTCCGGCGCCGATTTGCCCGGTTCCAGGATGCGCGGGGTCAGCAGGCCGCTGTCGGCGCCGGCTTGCAGGATCAGCGGCGCGAGCACGTCGCCGTCGAGGCGGATGTCCGGGTTGAGCACCAGGAACCAGGGCGTGGCGCAATGCGCGAAGGCTGCGTTGTGATTGGCGCCGAAGCCCTTGGGCGCGGGGTTCTCGATGCGCTCGACGGGGAAGCCCCAGTCCATGCCTTCCAGCAGGTCGGCTTCGGGGATGTTGACCGTGAGCACCACCTTCTCGACCGAGGCCGAGCACCAGCGGTCGAGTTGCGCCAGCAGGGGCCGGATCAGGCCCAACTGGCCATGGCTGACGATGGAGACCGTGATGGGCTTGTGCGGGGGGGAGGATGTCGGCATGGTCTAATTTCGCTCGGGAATTCTAGGTCCCGCACACTCCCCACATGATTGCCCTGATCGTTGTCAGTTTCGTCGTCTCCGCGTTCGCCGTGCTGGTGTTCATGCGGCGGGCGCGCCGTCACGCGCGCCTCTATGCGGCCGACATGCCTCAACGCTTCCACAAAGGCCATGTGCCGCGCCTGGGTGGCGCAGGCATCTTCCTGGGCACCGGCGTGGCCTGGCTGTTCGCGGGCCTGTTCGGCGACCCCTTCAACGTCGGCTGGCCGCTGGCCGCCGCGGCCTTGATGCTGCTGTGCATCGCGCCCGCGGTGCTGGGCGGCATCGTGGAGGACATGACCCAGCGGGTGCCGGTGCGCTACCGCCTGGGCTTGACCCTGGGTTCGGCCTTGCTGCTGTGCTGGCTGCTGGGCCTGGGCGTGCACCGCACAGGTTTTGCCGCCGTGGACGGCTGGGTGGCGCTGGTGCCATGGGGCGCGATGCTGATCGCGGTGCTGGCCATCGGCGGCCTGCCGCATGCCTTCAACATCATCGACGGCTACAACGGGCTCGCGGGCACGGTCGCGGTGCTGGTCTGCCTGGCGGTGTCGCATGTGGCGCTGCAGGTGGGCGACCGGCAGCTGGCGGTCATGGTGATCTGCCTGTTCGGCGCCACGCTGGGCTTCCTGATGTGGAACTACCCCAGCGGCCGCATCTTCGCCGGCGACGGCGGGGCCTACGTCTGGGGCATCGTGATCGCGGTGGCCTGCGTGATGCTGGTGCAGCGCCACGCCAATGTCTCGCCGTGGTTCCCGATGCTGCTGCTGATCTACCCGGTGTGGGAGACGCTGTTCTCGATCTACCGCAAGCTCGCGCGCGGGCAGTCGCCCGGCACGGCCGACGCGCTGCATTTCCACCAGCTGATCTTCAGGCGCATCGTCCGGGTGGCCTTCTCCGACGACGAGGCGCGGCAGCTCCTGGCGCGCAACAACCGCACCTCGCCCTATCTCTGGATGTTCGCCGCGCTGTCGGTCGTGCCGGCGGTGCTGTTCTGGAACAACACCCTGGTGTTGATGCTGTGCACGCTGCTGTTCGTCGCGACCTACGTGGCGGCCTACCTGATGATCGTGCGCTTCAAGGTTCCACGCTGGTTGAAGCCGTGACCCTCGCGTCGCACTGAGCGCGAAGATGTCCTTGCGCCGCAACGTGATGTGGAACCTCGCAGGCGCGGGCCTGCCGTTGCTGGCCGGCGCGGCATTCATTCCCTACCTGTTGCATGCGCTCGGCGTCGAGCGCTTCGGCATCCTCACGCTGGTGTGGGCGCTGGTCGGCTATTTCAGCCTGTTCGACCTGGGCCTGGGGCGCGCGCTCACGCAGCAGGTGGCGCAGCAGCTGGCGGCCGGCCGGCGCGCCGGGATTCCCTCGCTGGTGCGCAGCGGGCTCATGCTGGCGTCGGCGACCGGTGCGCTGGGCGGTGTCGTGCTGGCCTTTGCCGCCGAACCGCTGGCGGTCCATGTGCTGAAGGTGTCGGAGGCGCTGCATGTCGATGTCTTCCATGCGCTGCTGATCGCGGCGGTGGGCGTGCCCTTGACGACGGCGACCGTCGGGCTGCGCGGCGTGCTCGAGGCCTATGAAGATTTTCGCGACGTCAACCTGTTGCGCATGCTGCTCGGCGTGGGCAACTTCGGGCTGCCGGCCCTGAGCGTCCTGCTCTGCGGCCCGTTCCTGGTGCCGATCGTGGCGGCGCTGATCGTGGCGCGCGCCGTGTTCGGCCTGGCGCATTGGGTGCTTGTGCGCAGGAGGCTGGGCGGTGGCTTCCGCGGCGTGCCGATCGAGCGCCGCCACCTGCGGCATCTGATGTCCTTCGGCCTGTGGATGACCGTCTCCAACGTGATCAGCCCGCTGATGGTCACGGCCGACCGCTTCATGATCTCCGGCGTGCTGGGCGCCGCCGTCGTCGCCTACTACACCGTGCCGTCCGAGGTGCTGGCGCGCGTGCTGATCCTGCCCGGCGCGCTCACCGGGGCGCTGTTCCCGCGCCTGGCTTCGCTGATGGCCCGCGACCTGGAGGCGGCCCGGCGCCTCTACCACCGGTGCGTGGGATGGGTGGCGCTGGCACTGCTGCCGCTGTGCGCGCTGATCGCCTGGGGCGCGCACGCGGGCCTGACGCTGTGGCTGGGTGCCGATTTCGCCGACCATTCCGCGCCCGTGGTGTCGATCTTCGCGCTGGGCTTGCTGCTCAACGGCGTGGCCTTCGTGCCCTTCGCCGCGGTGCAGGCGGCCGGCCTGGCGCGGCTGACCGCGCAGCTGCACCTGGTCGAGGCCGCCTTCTACTTTCCCATGCTGCTCGCGGGCCTGTACCAGTTCGGCCTGGTCGGCGCGGCCCTGGCCTGGACCGGCCGCGTCGGCGTCGACCTGGTGCTGTTGCTGCTGGTGGCACAACGGCAGGTCTTCGCGCGCGGACTCGCGCCGCCATTGCGGCACAATTTGGCAACCTCCGAAACGGAACGCTCATGACCGACCCCGTCCTCAACATCCCCCCCCGCGACAAGGCCGAGATCCTGGCCCAGGCGCTGCCCTACATCCGCAAGTTCCACGGCAAGACCATCGTCATCAAGTACGGCGGCAATGCCATGACCGATCCGGCCCTGCAGGCCGACTTCGCCGAAGACGTGGTGCTGCTCAAGCTGGTCGGCATGAACCCGGTGGTGGTGCATGGCGGCGGGCCGCAGATCGAGGCCGCGCTCAACAAGCTCGGCAAGAAGGGCCACTTCATCCAGGGCATGCGGGTCACCGACTCCGAGACCATGGAAGTCGTCGAATGGGTGCTGGCCGGCGAGGTGCAGCAGGACATCGTGGGCCTGATCAACCAGGCCGGCGGCAAGGCCGTGGGCCTGACCGGGCGCGACGGCGGCCTGATCCGCGCACAGAAGCTCAAGCTGGCCGACCGCAACGATCCCAGCGTGCAGCACGACGTGGGGCAGGTGGGCGAGATCGTGTCGATCGACCCGAGCGTGGTGAAGGCGCTGCAGGACGATGCCTTCATCCCCGTCATCAGCCCGATCGGCTTCGGCGAGGAGAACGAGAGCTACAACATCAACGCCGACGTGGTGGCGGGCAAGCTGGCCACGGTGCTCAAGGCCGAGAAGCTGATGCTGCTGACCAACACGCCGGGCGTGCTCGACAAGGCCGGCAACCTGCTGACCAACCTGAGCGCGCGCGAGATCGACGAGCTGTTCGCCGACGGCACGATCTCCGGCGGCATGCTGCCCAAGATCGAGGGCGCGCTGGATGCCGCCAAGAGCGGCGTCAACGCGGTGCACATCATCGACGGCCGCGTGCCGCACGCGATGCTGCTGGAGATCCTCACGGACCAGGCCTACGGCACGATGATCCGAGCACGGTAGGCTCTCCCCCGAGGGCTCGCGCACTGCGTGTCGCTTCGCCTTCCCCCTTCCGGGGGCGACACCAGCGGCCCGGCAAAGCCGGTTCCGCGGTGTCTCACGCTCAAAACATTCAGGGCGCGTAGCCGCGGGGGTTGGCTTGCTGCCAGCGCCAGCTGTCGGCGCACATCGCATCGAGCCCGCGCCGCGCGCGCCAGCCCAGCGTGGCCTGCGCGAGCGTTGGATCGCCCCAGTAGGCCGGCACGTCGCCCGGGCGGCGGGGGCCGATCTCGCAGGCGATCTGCCGTCCGCTGGCGCGTTCGAAGGCCTTGACGACCTCCAGCACCGACGCGCCGGTGCCCGTGCCCAGGTTGAGCGTGACCAGTCCGGGTGCCGCTTCGGCATGGCGCAGCGCCGCCACATGGCCTTCGGCGAGGTCCATCACGTGCACATAGTCGCGCACGCCCGTGCCGTCGGGCGTGGGGTAGTCGCCGCCGTGCACCGACAGCTTGTCGCGCAGGCCCACGGCCACCTGGCAGACGAAGGGCATGAGGTTGTTGGGCTTGCCCTGCGGGTGCTCGCCGATCAGCCCGCTCTCGTGCGCGCCGACCGGGTTGAAATAGCGCAGCAATGCGATGCGCCAGTCGGGCTGCGCCAGCTGCAGGTCGATCAGGGCTTCCTCGACCATGCGCTTGGAGCGGCCATAGGGATTGGCCGGCCGGCAGGGCGCCCCTTCGGGGATGGGGGAACTGTCGGGCTCGCCGTAGACCGTGGCGGACGATGAGAAGATCAGCGTGCGGACGCCGGCCGCCTGCATCGCGGACGCGAGCACCCAGGTGCCGTGCACATTGTTGTCGTAGTAGCCGATCGGGTCGGCCACCGAATCGCCGACCGCTTTCAGGCCCGCGAAGTGGATCACGCCCACGATCTCGTGCGTACGGAACACCTGGTCGAGCAGGGCGCGGTCGCGCACATCGCCTTCGATGAAGGCCGGCGTGGTGCCGGTGATGCGCGCCAGACGTTCGAGCACCCGCACGTCGCTGTTGCCGAGGTTGTCCAGGATCACCGGCGCATAGCCGGCTTCGATCAAGGCCACGCAGGTGTGGCTGCCGATGAAGCCGGCACCGCCCGTTACCAGAATGTTCTTGCGCATCGCTTGTTCGGTCCGTGGTCAAAAGGGCTATTCTGCGCGACGCCCAGGGGGGCCTCATCGCCGCTCGCGCAGTAGGCACGCACTCACCGCCCTGTGCGAGAATCATTTTTTTACATATGCGTGCGCCGCCCATGCAAAACGAAGAGACCAGCGCCCCGTCCCGCGACTCTGCCCCGTTGTCCGAGGCTCCGCCGTCCGTTCGCAAGCGGCCGAAGCCGGGCGAGCGCCGCGTGCAGATCCTGCAGACCCTGGCCGCGATGCTGGAGCGACCCGGCGCCGAGCGGGTGACGACGGCCGCGCTGGCGGCGCAGCTCGACGTCAGCGAGGCGGCGCTCTACCGCCACTTCGCCAGCAAGGCGCAGATGTTCGAGGGCCTGATCGATTTCATCGAGCAGAGCGTGTTCACGCTGGTCAACCAGATCGCCGAGCGCGACGGCGCGGGCCGCGAGCGGGCCGCGCGCATCGTGACGATGGTGGTGCAGTTCGCCGAAAAGAATCCCGGCATGACGCGGGTCATGGTGGGCGATGCGCTGGTCTACGAGAACGAGCGGCTGCAGAGCCGCATGAACCAGTTCTTCGACAAGATCGAGGCCACCTTGCGCCAAGTGCTGCGCGACGTCACGGTGGCCGACGGCTCCGCGACACCCACGGTCGATGCGCAGGTGCGCGCGGGTGCGCTCACCGCCTTCGTGGTGGGGCGGCTGCAGCGCTTCGTGCGTTCGGGCTTCCGCCGCCTGCCTTCGGAGCACCTGGACGCCGCCGTCCAACTGATGCTCTGAAGAAGGAACGCGGCGTCGGCCGTGTTCAGCCCTGCAGCTGCTTGAGCGCCTGCGCCACGCCGGCGCCGTAGGCCGGGTCGGCCTTGCTGCAGTTGTCGATGTGGCGCTGCTTGATGAAGTCCGGCGCATCGCCCATGGCGCGCGCCGTGTTCTCGAACAGCACCTGCTGCTGGGCCGGGCTCATCAGGCGGAACAGGTCGCCCGGCTGCTTGTAGTAGTCGGCATCGTCCTCGCGGAAATTCCAGAAGTCGGCGTCGCCCTTGATCTTCAGCGGCGGCTCGCGGTAGTCGGGCTGTTCCTGCCAGTGGCCGAAGCTGTTGGGCTCGTAGTGCGGCGTGCCGCCGTAGTTGCCGTCGACGCGCATCGCGCCGTCGCGGTGGTTGCTGTGCACCGGGCAGCGCGCGGCGTTCACCGGGATCTGGTGGTGGTTCACGCCCAGGCGGTAGCGCTGCGCGTCCGAGTAGGCGAACAGCCGCGCCTGCAGCATCTTGTCGGGCGACACGCTGATGCCGGGCACCAGGTTGTTGGGCGCGAAGGCGCTCTGCTCGACGTCGGCGAAGAAGTTCTCCGAGTTCTTGTTCAACTCGATCACGCCGACCTCGATCAGCGGGTAGTCCTTCTTGGGCCAGACCTTGGTCAGGTCGAAGGGGTGGTAGGGCACGGTGTCGGCATCGGCCTCGGGCATGACCTGCACGAACACGGTCCACTTGGGGAAGTCCTTGCGTTCGATCGCGTCGAACAGGTCGCGCTGGTGGCTCTCGCGGTCGGAGCCCACGAGCGCGGCCGCCTCGGCATCCGTCAGGTTCTGGATGCCCTGCTGCGTCTTCATGTGGAACTTGACCCAGAAGCGCTCGTTGCTGGCACTGATGAAGCTGTAGGTGTGCGAGCCGAAGCCGTGCATGTGGCGGTAGCTGGACGGGATGCCGCGGTCGCTCATCACGATGGTGACCTGGTGCAGCGCCTCGGGCAGGCTGGTCCAGAAGTCCCAGTTGTTGGTGGCGCTGCGCAGGTTGGTGCGCGGGTCGCGCTTGACCGCCTTGTTGAGGTCGGGGAACTTGCGCGGATCGCGCAGGAAGAACACCGGCGTGTTGTTGCCCACCAGGTCCCAGTTGCCTTCCTCGGTGTAGAACTTGAGCGCGAAGCCGCGGATGTCGCGCTCGGCATCGGCCGCGCCGCGTTCGCCGGCCACCGTGGTGAAGCGGGCGAACATCTCGGTCTTCTTGCCGACCGCGCTGAACAGCTTGGCGCGCGTGTAGCGCGTGATGTCGTGCGTGACGGTGAAGGTGCCGAAGGCGCCCGAACCCTTGGCGTGCATGCGGCGTTCGGGGATCACCTCGCGGTTGAGGTTGGCCAGCTTCTCGAACAGCCAGACATCCTGCGACAGCAGCGGGCCGCGCGGGCCGGCGGTCAGGCTGTTCTGGTTGTCGACGACGGGGGCGCCGAAGGCGGTGGTGAGTTTGGACATCGGTGGAGCTTCCTTTCAAAAATAGCAACGGGCTATCGACTGCCCGCCCATTGTGGTTCGATGCTATCCACCGCGCAATGCAATGCCCATAGGAATTTCCGAAGCGCTTCATAGACACGCCAGTGCGCGCCTTGCGAGGCGGACATCAAGCCGTCACCGAAACCCCCAGCCCCTGGCCCGCGGCCACGATCTCGCCCCAGGTCGCGTCGTCGACCACCACGCCATCGCGCTCGCGCGCCAGGCGTGCCGCGCGCTCGGGCTCGCCCGCGATCTGCACATGATCGAAGCCCGCGCCCGGCGGGCTCTGCCGCAGCCAGTCGACGAAGCCCTGCGCTTCTTTCGCGAAGCTGGCCTGCGTGCCCAGTTTGGCGGGGTCGATCAGCACCGTCAGCATGCCGTTGAAGACCGAGCGCGCGGTGTCCGCGGGCCGGTGCCAGGTGCCGCCACCGCTGAGCGCACCGCCCAGCAGTTCGCAGGCCACGGCCATGCCATAACCCTTGTGCTCGCCGAAGGTCATGAGCGCGCCGAACAAGCCCGGCCCGCCCGCGGGCCCTCCGCTGCCTGCTTGCGGCACCACCACCACGCCCGGGTCGTCGGTGGGCCGACCCTGTTCGTCGATCAGGTAGCCGGGCGGGATGCGCTCGCCCTTGTTGTGGGCCACGCGCATCTTGCCCTGCGCGACGCGGCTGGTCGCGAAGTCGAGGATGAAGGGCTCGGCACCGGCCAGCGGCACGCCGATGCAACAGGGGTTGGTGCCGAAGCGCCCGTCGCCGCCGCCCCAGGGCGCGACCACCGGCCGCGACAGCACGTTGACGAAGTGCATCGCCACCAGGCCCTGCGCCGTCGCCATCTCCGCGAAATGCCCGATGCGGCCCAGGTGGTGCGCATGCGCGAGCGTGAAGATGCAACTGCCGTGCTGCTTCGCGCGCGCGATGCCCATCTCCATCGCCTGCACGCCCACCACCTGCCCGTAGCCGCCCTGGCCGTCGAGCGCCAGCAGCGTGCCGATGTCGGCGGTGACCGCGACGGACGTGTTGGGCTTCAACCCGCCCTCGGCCACCGCATCGACATAGCGCGGCACCATGCCGATGCCGTGCGAGTCATGGCCGCTGAGGTTGGCGAGCACGAGGTTGGCCGCGACCTGTTCGGCTTCGGCGGGGGCGCTGCCGGCGGCGGTGAGGATTTGGGCCACCTGTTGGCGAAGGAGGGCGGCGGAAACGGTTCTGGACATTCAAAGCTCCTGGGTGTTTGGCTCCTTCCCCCTCTGGGGGAAGGCTGGGATGGGGGCTGCGTCGAAGCGGGCGCAAGCTTGTGAGGCTGCGAGCCCTCACCCCCGCCCTCTCCCGCAGGGAGAGGGAGGAAAAGCAAACTCACATCACCGCGCCGACCTGCCATGGCACGAACTCGTTCTGCCCATAGCCATGCTTCTCGCTCTTCGACGGCTCGCCCGAGGCGGTCGCCAGCACCATCTCGAAGATGCGCTGCCCCATCTCCTGGATCGACACCGTGCCTTCGACGATCTCGCCGCAGTTGATGTCCATGTCCTCTTCCTGGCGCTTCCACAGCGCCGAGTTGGTCGCGAGCTTGAGCGAGGGCGAGGGCGCGCAGCCGTAGGCCGAGCCGCGGCCGGTGGTGAAGCAGATCAGGTTGGCGCCGCCCGCGACCTGGCCGGTCGCGCTGACCGGGTCGTAGCCCGGCGTGTCCATGTAGACGAAGCCGTGCGCCGTCACCGGCTCGGCGTACTCGTACACCGCCTCGAGGTTGCTGGTGCCGCCCTTGGCCACCGCGCCCAGCGACTTCTCGAGGATGGTGGTGAGCCCGCCCGCCTTGTTGCCCGGCGAGGGGTTGTTGTTCATCTCGCCCTGGTTGATCTCGGTGTAGTGCTCCCACCACTTGATGCGCTGCACCAGCTTCTCGCCGACCTCGCGCTTGACTGCGCGGCGCGTCAGCAGGTGCTCGGCACCGTAGACCTCGGGCGTCTCGCTGAGGATGGCCGTGCCGCCATGCGCCACCAGCAGGTCGACCGCCGCGCCCAGCGCCGGGTTGGCGCTGATGCCCGAGTAGCCGTCGGAGCCGCCGCACTGCAGGCCGATCGTGATGTGGGAGGCGCTGCAGGGTTCGCGCTTGACCGCGTTGGCGCGCGGCAGCATCTCCTGGATGAGCGCGACGCCTTTCTCCACCGTCTTGCGCGTGCCGCCGGTGTCCTGGATGTTGAAGGTGCGGAAGTTCTCGCCCTCGGCCAGGTGGCCGGTGTCGAGCCAGGCCTTGATCTGGTTGGCCTCGCAGCCCAGCCCGACCACCAGCACCGCGGCGAAGTTGGGGTGCGTGGCGTAGCCGGTCAGCGTGCGCTCGAGGATCTGCATGCCCATGCCCTGGGTGTCCATGCCGCAGCCGGTGCCGTGGGTGAGCGCGACGATGCCGTCGACGTTCGGGTAGTCGGCCAGCGCCTGCGGGTTGGTCTTGCGCGAGAAGTGGTCGGCGATGGCGCGCGCGGCGGTGGCCGAGCAGTTCACGCTGGTCAGCACGCCGATGTAGTTGCGCGTGGCCACGCGGCCGTCGCCGCGCTTGATGCCCATGAAGGTCGCTTCGCGCCGCGCGGGCGCGGGCTTGACGTCGGCGCCGTAGGCGTAGTCGCGGGCGAAGTCGCCCTTGTCCGGGCCCATGTCGAGGTTGTGCGTGTGCACGTGCTCGCCCGCGGCGATGGGCTTGCTGGCGAAGCCGATGATCTGGTTGTAGCGGCGCACCGGCGCGCCGGCCTCGATGGCGTGTGCCGCCACCTTGTGGCCGGCCGGCACCAGGCCGCGCACGGTGAAGTTCTCCACCGCGGTGCCGCCCACCAGCTGGCTGCGGGCGATCACCACGTCATCGGATGGGTGGAGGCGAATGAAAGGGGTCATCGGGGGCTCGTGTTCTGGAGAGAGAGAAGAAAAAAGAAGGAACTCATTGCATGAGCTTGGGCAGCCACAACACGGTGGCCGGCCAGTAGGTGATCAGCGCCAGGCTCAGCAGCAGCGGCACCAGCCAGGGCAGGATCGCCACCGTCGTGCGCTCGATGCTCAGGTTGGCGATGCGCGCCAGCAC
This sequence comes from Variovorax sp. J2P1-31, assembly GCF_030317215.1. NCBI lineage: Bacteria > Pseudomonadati > Pseudomonadota > Betaproteobacteria > Burkholderiales > Comamonadaceae > Variovorax > Variovorax sp. J2P1-31. Next base: position 625,280 of record NZ_JASZYA010000003.1, on the reverse strand, counting down.
GAACAGCACCATGCCCATGGGCGGGTGCAGCACGCCGATCATCAGGTTCAGCACCATCACCACGCCGAAGTGCACCGGGTCGATGCCCAGCTGGGTCGAGATCGGCAGCAGGATGGGCACCAGGATCGTGATGGCGGCGGTGGTCTCGAGGAAGCAGCCGACGAACAGCATCAGCAGGTTCGCGAGCAGCAGGAACAGCCAGGGCTCCTTGGTGAAATTGAGCACCCAGGTCGCGATGTCCGCGGTCACGCCGGTGGCGGTCAGCATCCAGCCGAAGATCGAGGCCGCGGCGACGATGAACAGCACGGTCGAGGTGGACTCCACCGTGTCGAGGCACACGCGCACGAACATCTTCCACTTGAGCGTGCGGTACCAGAAGAAGCCCAGCACGATGGCCCAGACGCAGGCCGCGATCGCGCCCTCGGTGGCGGTGAACAGGCCGGTCGCCATGCCGCCGATCAGCAGCACCGGCGTCATGATGGGCAGCACCGCCTCGAACTTGAACACCTTGTCGGCCACGAACAGGATCACCAGCGCAACCAGCACCGCCGGCTGCGCGGGCACCCCGAGCGTGTCGACCGCGAACCACAGCGCCATGGGCCAGGCGCAGACCACCAGCAGCTCGATCAGCGCCTTGATCACGCGCGGCCAGACCAGCTTGACGTCAGCGCCCCAGCCGTTCTTGTGCGCGTAGTAGGCGACCGTGAGCATCATCAGGAGGGTCATGATCGCGCCGGGCATCAGCCCCGCGATGAACAGCGCGCCCACCGAGACGTTGGCCATCATCCCGTAGATCACGAAGGGCAGGCTGGGCGGGATGATCGGGCCCAGCGTGGCCGAGGCCGCGGTCACGCCGACCGCGAACTCGGTCGAGTAGCCGTGCTCCTTCATGGCCTTGATCTCGATCGTGCCCAGGCCGGCCGCATCGGCGATGGCCGTGCCGCTCATGCCCGAGAAGATCACCGAGCCCAGGATGTTGACGTGGCCCAGCCCGCCGCGCATCCAGCCCACCAGCGCGAGCGCGAAGTTGTAGATGCGGTTGGTGATGCCCGCGTTGTTCATCAGGTTGCCGGCCAGGATGAAGAAGGGCACGGCCAGCAGCGGGAAGCTGTCGATGCCGCTCACCATGCGGTGGATCACGACGAAGGGCGGCAGGTTGCCCGACCAGTAGATGTAGACCAGCGAGGCGCCGGCCATGGCCACGGCGACCGGCAGGCCGGCGCTCATGAAGAGGAGGAAGGCGATCTTGAGCATGGCGTCTTCCCCTCAGCGGTCCCCGATCGTGGACTCGGGGCGCTCGAGCACGCAGTAGCCGCGCTGCCAGTGCACCCAGCTCACCTGCAGCGAGCGCGCCAGCATCGCGACGAAGCCCAGCAGGCAGACGCCGTAGACGATGTTCATCGGCAGGTCGACGATGGTCATGGCGGCGTTGTTGCCGATCTTGATCATCATCTGCACCGTCATCACCACCGCCGCCACGAAGAACAGCGTGCGCAGCACGTCGACCGCGATGCCCAGCGCCTTGCCCATGCGCGCGGGCATGTGGCGGTAGAAGAAGTCGACCTGGATGTGGTTGTTCTTCGCCACCCCGATCGAGGCGCCGATGAACACCACGCCGATCAGCAGGTAGCGTGCGATCTCCTCCGTCCAGGCGGCCGAGTCGTTGAGCACGTAGCGCGTGACGAACTGGTAGAGCACCGTCAGCCCCAGTGCCCAGAAGATCCCCAGCGCGGCCCAGGCCTCGACCGTCGTGCCCGACAGGTCGACCGCCTCGTCGGTCACATGAAACTCCCCGTCATCCCCCAGCAACTTGTCGCTCATCGCATCTCCATCGTGTTGTGTTTTGGTTTTTTCTCGACAGCCTCAAGGGGGATGCAGGACGCTTGGCGAGCGCCGCAAGCCTGCGTTGAGAAGCGCAGACGTACTCCTGTACGTCGAGCATCGCAAACGCAGGATCGCGGCGCGCAGCAGCGTCCTGCACCCCAGTCAACGGATAGCGAGGATGCGGTCGTAGTCTTGTTGGCGGTAGCCATGGTCCGTCGGCTTGGTGTTCTTCAGCACCGCGTCGCGGAAGGCGTTCTTGTCGACCGTGATGATGTTGTTGCCGCGCTTCCTGAACTCCTCGACCAGGCGGGCTTCCGCCGCGATGATCTCGCGGCCGGTCTTCTCGGCCGCTTCCTGCGTGACCTCGGTGAAGACCTTCTTGTCGTCGGCGCTGAGCTTGCCCCAGAGCTGGCCCGAGACCACGGTCAGCAGCGAGTCGACGATGTGGCCGGTCAGCGAGATGTTCTTCTGCACCTCGAAGAATTTCTTGGCCTCGATGGTGGGCAGCGGGTTCTCCTGCGCGTCGACGGTGCCGCTCTGCAGCGCGAGGTACACCTCGGCGAAGGCGATCGGCGTGGCGTTGGCGCCCAGCGCCTTGGGGAAGGCCAGGTAGGCCGGCGCGTCGGGCACGCGGATCTTCAGGCCCTTCATGTCCTCGGGCTTGGCCACCGGCCGCGCTGCGCTCGAGGTCACGTGGCGCGCGCCGTAGTAGTTGAGCGCGGTGATGTGGTTGCCGGTCTTGTCGTCGTAGCCCTTGGCCAGTTCCTTGAAGACGTCGCTCTTGGCGTACTTCAGCTGGTGCTCGGCGTCGCGGAAGATGAAGGGGAAGTAGGAGATCGCCAGCGGCGTGTAGCTGCGGCCGGCGAAGCTGGCGCCGGTCAGCACCATGTCGACCGTGCCCAGCGTCAGGCCCTGGTTGATGTCGGCCTCCTTGCCCAGGCTGGAGGCCGGGAACACCTGGATGTCGTAGCGGCCGTTGGTGCGCTTCTTGATCTCCTCCGCGGCCCAGACCGAGTACTTGTGGAAGGGCTCCGAGGTCTCGTACACATGGGCCCACTTGAGCTTGGTCTGCGCGCCCGCGGTGCCGGCCACCCCGAAGGTGGCGACGGCCAGGGCGCCCAGCGCCACGGCCTTGAGGACCCAACGCTTGCGCTTGTCGTTCGTGCGATTCATGTGGCTTGTCTCCGTTGTTGTGTGATGGGGAACGAGAAACCTTGCTGGCGCATCGATCAGGCAGCCTTCTTCGCGCGGCGCCAGCTCGCGCTGAATCTCTGGTGGGACTTGTCCATGTGCTCGTGCATGGCCGTGCGCGCCGCATCGGCATCGCGCGCGGCGATGGCGTCGCGGATCTGCTCATGCTCCGCGATGGCCGAACGCCAGGAGGGCAGGGTCTCGAAGTAGCCACCCAGGCGCGTGAAGATCGGGCCGTTGCGCGAATCCCAGAAGCCTTCGACCGTCTCCTGCAGCACCGTGTTGCCGCAGGCGCCGACGATGGCCAGGTGGAAGGCGCGATCGCCTTCCAGCGGCATCACGTTGCGGCCGGCCAGTTCCTGCATCAGAACGATGGCGCGCGTCATCGCGTCCACGTCCTTGCGCCGGCCCTGCACCGCGGCCAGCGCGGCGGTCTCGCCCTCGACCACGCGGCGCGCGCGGATCAGCTCCAGCGGCCCCCATTCGAGGGCGGCGACCGGCGCCGCCTGGCGTTGCGAGCGGTCCTGCACGTACACGCCCGAGCCGGTGCGCACCTCGACCCAGCCCTCGACCTCGAGCGCGATCAGCGCCTCGCGCACCGAGGGCCGGCTCACGCCCAGCTGGCGCGCCAGGTCGCGCTCGGCCGGCAGCCGTGCGCCGGTGGCGAATTCGCCGTCGCCGATCAGCGTGCGCAGCTGGTCGGCGATCTGGCGGTAGAGGCGCTGGGGCGCGATGGACTGCAGAGGCACGGGCAGGAAAGAAGAAAAAGGGGGGTTAAGGGTTGTCCTGAATTGGACAAGTGGTCAGGCCAATTCAGAATACGGGCGCCGTCGGGTGCTCGCCATCGGGCGAAACCCTGAAAACCCCACCTCCATCCCCCATCACCAGGACATCGCATGAGACTCCAGGGAAAGACTGCCCTCATCACGGCCGCCGGCCAGGGCATCGGCCAGGCCACCGCGCTCGCCATGGCCGCCGAAGGCGCCCAGGTCTGGGCCACCGACGTCAACGCCGCGCTGCTCGAGCGCTACGCCGGCACGCCCAACGTGCAGACCGCGGTGCTCGACGTGCTCGACAAGGCCGCCATCCACGCGCTGGTGGCGCGCATGCCGGCGGTCGACGTGCTGTTCAACTGCGCGGGCGTGGTGCACAACGGCACCATCCTCGACGCGAGCGACGACGACCTCGACTTCGCCTTCCGCCTCAACGTGCGGGCCCAGTTCTGGGCCATCCAGGCGGTGCTGCCGCGCATGCTGGCCGCGGGCGGCGGCAGCATCATCAACATGGCCAGCGTCTGCTCCAGCATCAAGGGCCTGCCCAACCGCAACGTCTACGGCACCACCAAGGCCGCGGTGCTGGGCCTGACCAAGAGCGTGGCGGCCGACTACGTGCTGCAGGGCGTGCGCTGCAACGCGGTGTGCCCGGGCACGGTCGACACGCCCTCGCTGGGCGAACGCATCAACGCCAACGCCGATCCGGTCGAGGCGCGCAAGGCCTTCATCGCGCGCCAGCCCATGGGCCGGCTCGCGCAGGCGCACGAGATCGCGCCGGTCGTGGTGTTCCTGGCCAGCGATGAGTCGGTCTTTGCCACCGGCCAGGCCTTCTCGGTCGACGGCGGCATCACGATCTGAGGCGCGCCGGCAGCGGCCGGCCTCACTGAATACACTTCCCACCACCTTTGAAAGGAATCTCTGAATGAAACTCGTGCGTTACGGCAACCCCGGCAAGGAAAAGCCAGGCCTCATCGATGACAACGGACAACTGCGTGACCTGAGCGCGGTGGTCAAGGACCTGGGTCCGGAACAGCTGGGCGATGCCGCGCTGGCCAAGCTGCGCAAGCTCAAGACCGACAAGCTGCCGCTGGTCAAGGGCAAGCCCCGCCTGGGCAGCCCGGTGGCCAATGTCGGCAAGTTCATCGCCATCGGCCTGAACTATGCGGACCACGCCGCGGAATCGAACCTGCCGATTCCCAAGGAACCGATCGTGTTCATGAAGGCCACGAGCTGCATCCAGGGCCCGAACGACCCGGTGATGCTGCCCAAGGGCTCGGTCAAGTCCGACTGGGAAGTCGAACTCGGCGTGGTCATCGGCACGCGCGCGCGCTACGTCTCGCAGAAGGACGCGCTCAACTTCGTGGCCGGCTACTGCACCATCAACGACATCAGCGAACGCGAGTACCAGATCGAGCGCGGCGGCACCTGGGACAAGGGCAAGGGTTGCGACACCTTCGGCCCGATCGGCCCCTGGCTGGTGACGCGCGATGACGTGCCCAACCCGCAGAAGCTCGCCATGTGGCTGGACCTCAACGGCAAGCGCGTGCAGACCGGCAGCACCAAGACCATGATCTTCTCGGTGGCCAAGCTGGTGAGCTACGTCAGCCAGTTCATGACGCTGATGCCCGGCGACGTCATCACCACCGGCACGCCCCCCGGCGTGGGCCTGGGCATGAAGCCGCCGCTCTACCTCAAGAAGGGCGACGTCATGACCCTGGGCATCGAAGGCCTGGGCGACCAGCGCCAGGAAGTGATCCCCTTCAAGCTCTGAAGGCGGTGAGGGCGGGCGCGCCATGCGCCCGCCACGGTGTGCTTCGGCGCGCTTCGCTCAACGCAGGGCGAGCACCAGCGCGTCGAACACCAGCCGCACGCGCGCCGGCACCGGCGCGCGCTGCGGTCGATAGACATTGATCGGCCAGGGCACCGGCGCCTCGGCCTGCAGCACCTCCACCAGTTCGCCCGATGCCAGCCACGGTTCGGCCAGCGGCGCGATCAGCTGGCCGAAGCCCAGGCCGGCCAGCACGGCCGCGCATTCGGCATCGATGTTGTCGCTCACGAAGGCCGGCGCCGACACGGTGAACAGTCGCTTGCGGCTGAAGGCCCAGGGCCAGGGTCGGCCCGAGCTGCGGTCGATCAGCGCCGTCACCGGCAGCGCCGACAGCGCCTCGATCTCGCGCGGCGTACCGACGCGCGCGATCAGCGCGGGCGCGGCCACCACGCGCAACGCCATCTTGCCCACGGTCCGCGAGACGAAGCGGGCATCGCGCAGCGGCCCCACGCGCACGCCGATGTCGATCTGCTGGTCGACCACGTCGGCATGCTGCTCCGACAGCCGCAGGTCGAGCACCAGCCCGGGGTGCGCCGTCAGCAGCGGGGCCAGCGCCTGCGGAATGAAGCGTGCATACATGTGCGGCGCCGTGACCCGCACCGTGCCCGTGTGCTGCGACAGCGCGCGCCGGTCGATGCGGTGGAAGAGTTCGTCGACGCCGCCCACCGCCACGCGCGCGCGTTCGGCGAGCTGGCGCCCGAAGTCGCTGAGCTGCACCCCGCGCGTGCTGCGGTGGAACAGCGGCTCGCCCAGTTCGTCCTCCAGTTCGCGCACCGCGCGCGTCACCACCTGCGGCGAGACCGACAGGCGCACCGCGGCCTCGCGGAAGTTGGCGGCGTCGGCGGCGGTGCAGAACACGCGCAGGGCTTCGAGGCGGTTGGACATGGGTGTTCCTTTGCGAGGAATTCTGAAGGCGTGATGTCTTCATTTACGGGAATGCCTGGATTTTCCACACTGCATGCACTTCTTCATCCATGCAAGCAAAGGAATTCCCATGACATCCGTTCAAGACAACATCCGCGGCAAGGTCGCGATCGTCACCGGCGCGAGCAGCGGCATCGGCGAATCGATGGCCCGCCACCTGGCGGCCCGCGGCGCCAAGGTGGTGCTGGCGGCGCGCCGCACCGACCGTCTCGACAAGGTGGTGGCCGAGATCCGCGAGGCCGGCGGCGAGGCCATCGCGGTGGCCACCGACGTGGCCAGGCGTGCCGACCTCGAAAAGCTCGCCACCGCCACGGTGGAAGCCTTCGGCCGCATCGACGTGCTGGTGAACAATGCGGGCGTGATGCCGCTGTCGCCCATCGAGCGCCTCAAGGTCGACGAGTGGGACCGCACCATCGACGTCAACATCAAGGGCGTGCTCTACGGCATCGCCGCGGTGCTGCCGCGCATGCAGGCGCAGGGCAGCGGCCACATCCTGAACGTGGCGTCGATCGCCGGCTTCAAGGTGTTCACGCCCATCGGCACGGTCTACAGCGCAACCAAGCATGCGGTGCGCGCGATCTCCGAAGGCCTGCGCGTCGAGATGGGCCACAGCGGCGTGCGCGTGACCGTGGTGTCGCCCGGCGCGGTCGAGTCCGAACTGAAGTTCGGCAGCACCGATGCCGACGCCGCCGCGGGCGTGAAGGCCTTCTACGAGGCCAACCAGATCCCGGCCGACGCGGTGGCGCGCGCCGTGGTCTATGCGGTGGAGCAGCCGGCCGATGTGGACATCAACGAGGTGGTGGTGCGGCCGGTGTCGCAGGACTTCTGACCGGCCGCGGGCGCTCAGCTCAGAACTGCATCTGCGCCGAGAAGGCCACGCTGCGCGGCGCGCCCACGTAGTAGCTGTTGAGCCAGTAGCTCTTGTCGGCGAGGTTGGCCACGTTCAGGCGCAAGGTGAGCGGCTTGCCGGAAACCCGGGTCGCGTAGCGCAGGCCGACGTCGGCGGTGGTCACGGCCGGCAGGCGGTCGGTGTTGGGGCCGTCGGCCCATTGCCGCCCGGTGTAATAGACGCCGCCGGTCAGGCTCAGGCCGGGCACGGGCAGTTCGTATTCGGCATACACCTTGGCCAGCACCTTCGCCACGTTCACCGGCGCCTTGCCGTCGAGCTCGGAGCCCTTGACCTTGGCGTCCAGCGCCGTGATGCCGCCCACCACGGTCCAGCGGGCGCCGAGCCTGCCCGAGGCGTTGAGCTCGAGGCCGCGGTGGTTCTGCCGGCCGCTCTGCGTGTAGACGTTGTTGGCGTCGGTGAATTCGTAGGCCTTCTCGATGTCGAACAGCGCGGCGGTCAGCAGCATCTCGCCCACCGTGGCCTTGACGCCGATCTCCTTCTGCCTGCTGAGCATCGGGGCCAGGATGGCGCCGGCGTTGGCGGCGGTGTCGGGCGCCATGCCGCCCTGCTCCAGGCCTTCGATGTAGCTGGCGTAGCTGCTGAGCCAGGGCAGGGGCTTGTACATCAGCGAGACCGAGGGCGAGTCGCGGCGTTGGTCGTAGTCGGGTTGCGAGCGTGCGCCGCTGGCGTCGAGCGTCTCCGAGCGGATCGTGCTGCGGTTGAGGCCCGCGAGCAGCGACCATTGTTCGTTGAACTGGATCTGGTCGCCGACGAGGAGGTTGCCGTTGCGCACGCGGCCCGCGTCGTAGGTGCCGAGCAGGTTGGGCGGGAAGTCGGGCCGCGGCACGTAGGTGGGGGCGCTGAAGGGGTAGGGCCCTTGCCAGCCGGTGTTGGGGCTGTAGTTCGTGCCCCACGACCGGTCGCTGTACATGGTGTAGCCCACGGTCAGCTTGTGCGCGAGGGGGCCGGTGGCGAAGGCGATGTCGGCCAGTGCGGAGCCGGCCTCGAAGGTGTCGCGGGTGCGGCCCGAGTGGATGCGGATCTGGCTGAAGCCGTCGGGCGAGGCCACGCTGTTCATCGTGTGGTCCTGCAGCGGGCGGTCGATGTTGTCGCGCATGTAGGCGCCGCGCAGCGTGATCTGGTCGTTGAGCCGGTAGGTCGCCTTGGCCATCAGCTTGGTGTTCTCGAATTCGTCCTGCACCCAGGGCTGGCCCCAGTTCTTCCTGGCGTCGGGCGCGCGGCCGTGCGGCACGTCGCTGAAGAACCAGTAGGCCGAGGCGCCGGTGGTGCGGTAGTTGTTGGCGCTGGCATTGAACTCCAGCAGCAGGCGGTCGCTGACCTGCCAGTCGACCGCGGCGCTGACGAGTTCGCGCCGGATCTTCTGGTCGTCGACGGCGGTGCCGCCTTCCTGCTCGACCACGTTCAGCCGGTAGCCGGCGCGGCCGGCCTCGTCGATGCGGCCGCCGAAGTCGCCGTGGACGTAGCCCTGGCTGCCGCCGTAATTGCCCACCGTCACGCTGTGGAGCCGTTCGAGGGTCGGCCGCTTGTAGACGTAGTTGATCATGCCGCCCGGCGATGCCGCGCCGTAGAGAAAGCCCGAGAGGCCGTTGAGCACCTCGACGCGCTCCTTGTCCTCGAGCACGGCGGCATGGTTGTAGATGCGGCGCATGCCGTCCTCTGCGATGTTGGAGCCGTCGAAGCCGCGGATGCTGACCATCGGCGTCCAGCCCGTGACCTGCGGCGTGATGGTCCGTGTGGACGGATTGAGCTTGTAGACGTCGTCGGGCGACTGCGCCTGGATGTTCTGCAGCAGCTCGCGCGGCACCACGCTGACCGAGAAGGGCGTGTCCTGCAGGCGCATGCTGCCCAGCGCGCCGACCGAGGACACGGTGCTGGCGCGGTAGCCGGCGGCGGCCGTGCCCTCCTGCTGCAGCGCGGCCGTCGAATCGGCCTCGAGTGCGGCTGTGACCAGCACCGTCGGCAGCGTGCGCTCGCCCGAGGTCGGCGCGGTGGCGCGGATCACCACCGCGTTGCCGTCCACGCTCGCGCTCAGGCCGCTGTCGGCCAGCAGGCGGTTCAGCGCCTGCCGGGCCGTCAGGGTGCCCGCGACCGCGGGCGCGCGCTTGCCCGCGACCAGGTCCGGGTGGACCATCAGCTGCAGCCGGGCCTGGCGCGCGAGTTCGTTCAGGGCCGGGCCCAGGGCCTGGGCCGGCAGCGAGATGCTGAAGGTGGCTTCGGCCTGCTGGGGCGGGGCCGGCTGGGCCCGCACGGTCGGCGCGCTCCAGGCGGCGATGGCAAGGGCCGCCGCGAGGGCGGGCGTGGCGGGGCGAAAACGCGGGCGTGGCATGAAGCGGATCTCCGGGAGCAGGAAGTGGTGGAAGAAGAACTCCCCATGAAGACGCACCACGCGCGGGACAGTGGAGGTCCCGATCGAAAAATCCTGCGTTTTTTTATCGCCCGTTCCGTGCCCTCAGCGCGGCGCGATCTCGGTCGTACCGTCGTGGGCCTGCAGCTGCACCGGCAGCACCTGCGGCAGCGCCCGGGTGAAGGCGCCCAGCTGGCGCAGGTCGAAGCTGCCGTTGATGCGCATCGCGGCCACGGCCGGGTCGCGCAGCCGGAGCCGGGTCGGGCCGTAGCGTTCGAATTCGGCGACGGCCTGCGCCAGTGGCGTGTTCTCGAAGTTCACCCGGCCCTCGCGCCAGAGCATCGCGTTGGCGGGCGCGGCGTCGGCCGGCGGGCGCAGCGTGCCGTCGGTGCCGGCGGCAATGGCCCCGCCCGGGCCCAGCAGCACCGGCTGACCGGCCGCAGTGGGGTCGATGGGCGCGACGCGCACGCGGCCTTCCTGCACCGTCACCCGCACGTCGTCGGCACCCAGGCCCGCGCCGGTGTTGCGCACCGAGAAGCGCGTGCCGACCACGGTCACGCGCACCGGTCCGGCCAGCACGTCGAAAGGCCTGCCTGCATCGTGCTGCACGGTGAACAGCGCCTGGCCCTGGGGCAGCCGGACTTCGCGCCGCTGGCGGTAGAGCGTGACCTCGGCGCGGGTGGCGGTGTCGAGCACCAGCCGGCTGCCGTCGGGCAGCTGCACCTCCATCTGCTGGCCGCGCGCGGTGGCGAAGTGCTGGCTGTAGACCGGCTGCGCCTGCCAGTGCGACCAGCCCATCCAGCCCGCGACCATGGCGCAGGCCAGGCCGACCATCGCAGCCAGCGGCACCCAGCGGGGGCGGGCCGCCTGCGGGCGTCCGGCCGCGCGCACGGGGGGGCGGGGCTGGAGCGCCGCCACCTGTGCGGCGGAGAGCCGGTCCAGCCCCTGCCAGGTGCCGGCCAGCCGCGCGATGGCGGCGCGGTGCGCGGGCGTCTGCGCGAGCCAGGCCTGGAACGCGGCCTCTTCCGCCGGCGCCAGCCCATCCTGCCGCCGCACCATCCAGCCGGCCGCCGCGACATCGACCGGGTCCTGCGCCGCGAGGAAGTCCGCATGCTCGCGCGCCGGGGCCTCGCCCTCGAAGGGGGGCGGGGCGGGGCGGGCGGAAGGGGGCGCGTTCATGCGGGAGGTCTCGGGATGTAGACGCACGGGCGGCCGGAAAGTGGAGGTCGGCGGCCGCCGCGCTGCGCCCTCGATTATTCGTTCCGGGCGGCCCTCTTGCCGGCAGCGTCCAGCGCGTCCTCGCAGGCCTGGCAGGCCAGCACGCCGCGAATGATGTGCTGCGCCACCATGTTCTTCGAGATGCCCATGCGCTCGGCCACCTCCTGGTGCGAGAGCCCTTCGAAGCGGTTCAGCACGAAGGCCTCGCGGCAGCGCGGCGGCAGGGCCTCGATGGCCGCGGCGAGGGCGCGCGCATGCTGGGCATGGGCATAGGCCTCCTCGGGCTGCTCGTGGCGCGGGGCGGCCGCGCCCTCGGCGGCGTCGTCCTGTGCGTCGAGGTCTTCGTGGGCGCGGAACTGGCCGCGCCGGTGCCGGTCGATCACCAGGTTGCGCGCGGTGCGGTAGAGCAGGGCGCGCGCATTGGCGATGGCCTGGCCCGACTGCCGCAGCGCCAGCACGCGGGCGTAGCTCTCCTGCGCCAGGTCGGCCGCGGCATCGCGGTCGTTCACCGTGCGGGACAGGAAGTTCAGCAGTTCTCGGTAGTAGCGCTCGAGCACGATCACCAGGGCCAGGGGAGTGATGCGTTCCGTCGACTGCTGGCGTGGGATGTGGCGGCGGCTGACCTTGCGCGCGTCGTAGATGGGAACTCTTCTCATTATCATCGAGGACGACCGCCGCACCGCGCACAGGCGCCTCGCGCTCGCCGCCGCGAAGCCCTTCAGAAGTTGAGGGGCTCTTGCAGCCAAAAGTGCAAAGCCACGACAAAATAGAACGATCGTTCGTTTTTATTTCGGGGCTTCCACATGTCCGTCAACGCCGTTCCCGCCAAGCCCGCCAGGGTCGCCCAGAAGGGCCAGCAGACCAAGGCCGTCATCGTCGACGCCGCGCTGGCGCTGGCCGCGCAGATCGGGCTCGAGGGCCTGTCGATCGGCGCGGTGGCCGAGATCACCAAGATGAGCAAGTCGGGCGTGTTCGCCCACTTCGGCTCGCGCGAGGAGCTGCAGATCTCGGTGGTGCGCGAGTATCACGCACGTTTCGAGCAGGAGGTGTTCTTCCCGGCGCTGAAGGCCGCGCGCGGCCTGCCGCGGCTGCGCGCCATGTTCGCCAACTGGATGAAGCGCACCTCGACCGAGATCGATTCGGGCTGCATCTACATCAGCGGCGCCTCCGAATTCGACGACCGCCCGGGCCCGGTGCGCGATGCGCTGGTCGAGTCGGTCAGCATCTGGCAGGCCGCGGTGCTGCGCGCCATCGTGCAGGCCAAGAGCGAAGGCCACCTGCGCGCCGATGCCGACGAACGCCAGATCGGCTTCGAGATCCACGGGCTGATCCTCGCGCTGCACTACGAGGCGCGCTTTCTGCAGGTGCCCGGCTCCATCGCCCGCGCCAACACCGGCTTCGACAACATCCTCGCGCGCAGCGCCACCGCCGAGGCGCCCACACCGGCGCCCGCGGGGCGCCGCCTCAAGACCGTGCGCTGAGGCGCCACCGCTTTCCTTTTTCGCGTTCCTTCCTTTCCTCTTTCTTCCTCTTCTTCTTTTCCCGGAGTCCACGATGCCGCTCTACACCCCACCGCTGCGCGACATGCAGTTCGTCCTGCACGAAGTCCTCAAGGTCACCGACGAGTTCAAGGCGCTGCCGGTCCATGCCGAGACCGACATCGACACCGTCAACGCGGTCATCGAGGAGGCCGGCAAGTTCGCGGCCGAAGTCACCTTCCCGCTGAACATCGGCGGCGACGAAGAAGGCTGCGTGCTCGACAAGGCCACGCACGAGGTCAAGACGCCCACGGGCTTCAAGGACGCCTACGCCAAGTTCGTCGAAGGTGGCTGGGCCGCGCTGTCCTGCGACCCCAAGTTCGGCGGCCAGGGCCTGCCCTTCGTGGTCAACCAGTGCCTCTACGAAATGCTCAACAGCGCCAACCAGGCCTGGACCATGTACCCGGGCCTCTCGCACGGCGCCTACGAGGCGCTGGTGGCCCACGGCACCGACGAGCAGAAGAAGACCTACCTGCCCAAGCTGGTGAGCGGCGAGTGGACCGGCACCATGTGCCTGACCGAACCCCATTGCGGCACCGACCTGGGCCTGCTGCGCACCAAGGCCGAACCGCAGGCCGACGGCAGCTACCGCATCACCGGCAACAAGATCTTCATCTCGGCCGGCGAGCACGACATGGCGGACAACATCATCCACCTGGTGCTGGCCCGCCTGCCCGACGCGCCCAAGGGCAGCAAGGGCATCAGCCTGTTCGTGGTGCCCAAGTTCCACGTCAAGGCCGACGGTTCGCTGGGCGAGCGCAACCCGATCTTCTGCGCCGGTCTGGAGCACAAGATGGGCATCCATGGCAACGCCACCGCGCAGATCGTGATCGAAGGCGCCACCGGCACGCTGGTGGGCGAGCCCAACAAAGGCCTGGCCGCGATGTTCGTGATGATGAACGCGGCCCGCCTGGGCGTGGGCAACCAGTCGCTGGGCCTGACCGAAGTGGCCTACCAGAACGCGCTGGCCTATGCCAAGGACCGGCTGCAGATGCGCTCGCTGTCGGGCGTCAAGGCCAAGGACAAGGAAGCCGACCCGATCATCGTGCACCCCGACGTGCGCAAGATGCTGCTCACCGCCAAGGCCTATGCCGAAGGTGGCCGCGCGCTGCAGATCTTCTGCACGCTGCTGCTCGACAAGGAACACCACCATCCCGACGAGAAGGTGCGCAAGGACAGCGGCGAGCTGGTCGCGCTGCTCACGCCCATCGTCAAGGCCTTCATCACCGACAACGGCCACACCGCCACCAACGCCTGCATGCAGGTCTTCGGCGGCCACGGCTTCATCAAGGAATGGGGCATGGAGCAGTTCGTGCGGGACAACCGCATCAACATGATCTACGAAGGCACCAACACCATCCAGTCGCTGGACCTGCTGGGCCGCAAGATCCTGGGCAACAACGGCGCCACGCTCAAGAAGTTCGGCAAGCTGGTCGGCGCGCTGGTGGCCGAAGAGGGCGTCAACGAGAAGATGAGCGAGTTCATCACGCCGATCGCGGTGCTGGGCGAACAACTCACCAAGTTCACGACCGAGATCGGCTTCAAGGGCTTCCAGAACCCCGACGAAGTGGGCGCCGCCGCGGTGGACTACCTGCGCGTGGCCGGCCACTTCGTGTTCGGCTACCTGTTCGCCCGCATGGCCCAGGTCGCGCTGCGCGAGATTGCCGCCGGCAACACCGACCCCTTCTACGTCGCCAAGCTGCAGACCGCGCGCTTCTACTTCGCCAAGCTGTTCCCCGAGACCGCGACGCTGATGCGCACCGCGCGCGCCGGCAGCAAGGTGCTGATGGACACCGACGCCGCACTGGCCTGAGGCCAGCCCTTCCCATCCTTCTTCTTCTTCAACGCACCGGGAGACACGCATGAAAAAAACACTCGCGACCCTTCTGTTCGGCGCCATCGCGGCGTCGGCCATGGCCCAGAGCACCCCGGTGGGGCTGTGGCGCAACGTCGACGACAAGACCGGCGAGGCCAAGGGCGAGATCCGGATCGTCGAGGCCAACGGTGCCCTGCTCGGCCGGCTCAAGCGCTCGCTGAAGAAGGACACCAAGCCCGACGCCACCTGCGACGAGTGCCCCGACGACCGCAAGGGCAAGCCCATCGCCGGCCTGGAGATCATCCGCGGCGGCAAGAAGGCCGAAGGCAAGGAGGTCTGGGAAGGCGGCAAGATCCTCGACCCCGAGAACGGCAAGGAATACCGCGCGAGCTTCACGCCCATCGACGGTGGTCAGAAGCTGGAGGTGCGCGGGTACATCGGGCCGTTCTGGCGCACCCAGACCTGGAACAGAGCCAACTAGCCCACCCCCGTGGCGGCGCACTGCGTGTCGCCGCCTCCCCCTCAAGGGGGCCACACCAGCGGCCCGGCGGAGCCGGTTCCGCGGTGTGTCCCGAATCAACACCAAACTTCCAAGCGCTCTTATGTCCCGATTTCAAGTGAAGAAAGTCGCCGTGCTCGGCGCTGGCGTGATGGGGGCGCAGATCGCGGCCCATCTCGTCAACGTGCGCGTGCCCGTGGTGCTGTTCGACCTGGCGGCCAAGGAAGGCCCGAAGAACGGCATCGTCACGCGCGCCATCGACAACCTCAAGAAGCAGAAGCCCGCGCCGCTGGGCGACGTGGCCGACGCGGTGCTGATCGAGCCCGCCAACTACGACGACGACCTGGCCAAGCTGGGCGAGTGCGACCTCGTCATCGAGGCCATCGCCGAGCGCATGGACTGGAAGCTCGATCTCTACAAGAAGATCGCACCGCACGTGGCCAAGCATTCGATGCTGGCTTCGAACACCTCGGGCCTGTCCATCACCAAGTTGAGCGAGGCGCTGCCCGAAGCCCTGAAGCCGCGCTTCTGCGGCATCCACTTCTTCAACCCGCCGCGCTACATGTTCCTGGTGGAGCTGATCAACACGCCCACCACCCAGCCGCAGGTCCTCGACGAGCTCGAGGCCTTCGTCACCAGCACGCTGGGCAAGGGCGTGGTGCGCGCGCACGACACGCCCAACTTCATCGCCAACCGCGTCGGCATCGCCGGCATGCTGGCGACCTTGAAGGAAGTCGAGAAGTTCGGCCTCACGCCCGACGTGGTGGACGACCTCACGGGCAAGAAGCTGGGCCGCGCGAGCTCGGGCACCTTCCGCACCGCCGACGTGGTGGGCCTGGACACCATGGCCCACGTCGTGAAGACGCTGCAGGACAACCTCAACGCCGAGACCGATCCCTTCTACGCCAACTTCGCCACGCCGCCGGTGCTGGCCAAGCTGCTCGAACTGAAGAACCTGGGCCAGAAGACCAAGGCCGGTTTCTTCAAGAAGGTCGGCCGCGACATCCTGCGCTTCGACCTGGCGAGCGGCGACTACGTGCCCGCCGGCGAGAAGGCCGACGAGGTCTACGGCCGCATGCTGAAGAAGCCCGCGGGCGAGCGGCTGAAGCTGCTGCGCGAGAGCGAAGGGCCGCAGGGCCAGTTCCTCTGGGCCATCCTGCGTGACGGCTTCCACTACGCCGCCGTGCACCTGGCCGAGATCGCCGAGAGCGCACGCGACATCGACTTCGCCATGCGCTGGGGCTTCGGCATGAAGCAGGGCCCGTTCGAGCTCTGGCAGGAAGCCGGCTGGTCGCAGGTCGCCAAGTGGGTGCAGGAAGACATCGATGCCGGCAAGGCGCTGAGCACGGCACCGCTGCCGAAGTGGGTGTTCGAAGGCCCGGTGGCCGAGGCCGGCGGCGTGCACACGCCCGAAGGCTCGTGGAGCGCGTCGCAGAACAAATTCGTGCCACAGCGCAAGCTGCCGGTGCATGCGCGGCAGCTCTTCCCCGAGAGCGTGCTCGGCGCGAACGCGGCCGATGCCAATACGGCCGGTACCACGATCAGCGACGAAGGCGACGTGCGTGTCTGGACGCTCGACGGCGAAGTGCTGATCGCCAGCATCCAGTCGAAGATGCACGCCATCAGCCCCGACGTGGCCGAGGCGCTGGGCGCCGCGGTCGACCTGGCCGAGGCCGAGTACAAGGGCCTGGTGATCTGGTCGCCCGACGAGGTGTTCTCGGTCGGCGCCGACCTGCAGGCCATGCTGCCGGCCTTCGTGGTCGCGGGCATCGGCGCGGTCGAAGGCGCGGAAGAAGAGCTGCAGAACACCATGCTCAAGATCCGCTACGCCAGCGTGCCGGTGATCTCCGCCGTGCGCGGCATGGCGCTCGGCGGCGGCTGCGAACTGGCCGTGTACTCGGCCAGGCGTGTCGCGGCGATGGAAAGCTACATCGGCCTGGTCGAAGTCGGCGTGGGCCTGATCCCCGGTGCGGGCGGCCTGACCTACATCGCGCGCCGCGCGGCCGAGAACGCATCGGCATCGACCGGCACCGACCTGCTGCCCTTCCTCACCGAAGGCTTCACCGCCGCGGCGATGGCCAAGGTCGGCACCGGCGCGCTCGATTCGAAGAAGCTGGGCTACCTGCTCGACAGCGACGTGATCGTGCCGAACAAGGACGAGCTGCTGTACGTGGCGCTGCAGCAGGCCAAGGCCATGGCCGACGCCGGCTACCGCGCCCCGCTGCGCCGCAGCTTCCGCGTGGCAGGCCGCAGCGGCGCCGCGACCATCAAGGGCCAGCTGGTGAACATGCGCGACGGCGGCTTCATCAGCGCGCACGACTTCCACATCGCGAGCCTGATCGCCAACGTGGTGACTGGTGGCGACGTGGACGCGGGCTCGCTCGTGACCGAGGAATACGTCATGACGCTGGAACGCAAGGCGTTCTGCTCGCTCATCGTGCATCCGAAGACGCAGGAGCGGATCATGGGGATGCTGAGCACGGGGAAGCCGGTGCGGAACTGAGCGGATCCCGCGTTTCTCCTTCGCCCTCCGGGGGAAGGCAGGGATGGGGGCATGCAGCCGATGCAAAACCAATCCACCTCCAAAGCTCAGCAGAACGCCCGCGTCCTGCGCCGCGGGATGACCGACGCCGAGCGCAGGCTCTGGAGCGGTCTGCGCAACGAGCAGTTGGGCGTGAAGTTTCGTCGGCAGCATCCGCTGGGCCACTACATCGCCGACTTCGCCTGTCTCGGTCCGAAGCTGATCGTCGAACTCGACGGGTCGCAGCATCAGGCGCAGCAGGACCACGACGCACGACGCGACACCTTCCTGCGTGCGCAGGGCTTCGAGGTGCTGCGCTTCGGATCGAACGATCCCTTTGTCAATCTTGAAGGGGTGTTGCAGGTGATCGTCAATCGCATCGACGAATTGACGGCCGCCTGCCCCCATCCCAACCTTCCCCCAGAGGGGGAAGGAGCCACATCCAGGAGTTCTCCATGAAACAAGTCCAAGACGCCTACATCGTCTCCGCCACCCGCACCCCCATCGGCAAGTCGCACCGCGGCTACTTCCGCAACTACCGGCCCGACGACCTGCTCGCGACCACGCTCAAGGCCGCGCTGGCCGCCGTGCCGGGCCTCGACCCCCAGGCCATCGAAGACATCATCTGCGGCTGCGCGATCCCCGAGTCGCAGCAGGGCCTGAACATCGCGCGCATCGGCGCGGTGCTGGCCGGCCTGCCCAACAGCATCGGCGGCATCACGGTCAACCGCTTCTGCGCCTCCGGCCTGTCGGCGGTGCAAATGGCGGCCGACCGCATCCGCGTGGGCGAGGCCGACGTGATGATCGCGGCCGGCGTCGAGAGCATGAGCATGGTGCCGATGATGGGCAACGCGCCCTCGCTGTCGCCCTCGATCTTCGAGCGTGAAGGCGACGTGGGCATCGCCTACGGCATGGGCCTGACGGCCGAGAAGGTGGCGCAGCAGTGGAAGGTGAGCCGCGAAGCGCAGGACGAATTCGCGCTCGCCTCGCACCAGAAGGCGCTGGCCGCGCAGCAGGCCGGCGAGTTCGCCGACGAGATCACGCCCATCGAGGTGACCGACCGCACGCCCGACCTCGCCACCGGCGAAGCGATCGCCAAGCGCCGCACCGTGTCGCTCGACGAAGGCGCTCGGCCCGACACCTCGATCGAGGGGCTGGCCAAGCTGCGCACCGTGTTCGCGGCGCGCGGCACGGTCACGGCGGGCAACAGCTCGCAGACCTCCGACGGCGCGGGCGCGCTGATCCTCGCGAGCGAGAAGGCGGTCAAGCAGTTCGGCCTGACGCCGCTGGCGCGCTTCGTGAGCTTCGCGAGCAAGGGCGTGCCGCCCGAGATCATGGGCATCGGCCCGATCGAGGCGATCCCGGCCGCGCTGCGCTATGCGGGCCTCCAGCACGAGGACATCGACTGGTTCGAGCTCAACGAGGCCTTCGCGGCGCAGTCGCTGGCCGTGATCCGCACGCTGGGTCTCGACCCGTCCAAGGTCAACCCCATGGGCGGCGCGATCGCGCTCGGCCACCCCTTGGGTGCAACGGGCGCTATCCGCTCCGCGACAGTCGTGCATGCCTTGCGGCGCAAGAATCTGAAGTACGGCATGGTCACGATGTGCGTGGGCATGGGCCAGGGCGCCGCCGGCATCTTCGAGCGGGTCTGATCCCCGCGGGGTCCGGCGCCGCCGATCGAACAGGAGACAGGCAGTGACAACACAACACGTATTCGACAAGGCGCTCGCGCTCCAGCACAGCGACATCCGCGCCGGGCATTTCACGGGCATGACCAGTCCCGACTACTGGAACATGGTCGGGCCCTTCGGCGGCATGACGGCCGCGATCGCGCTGCAGGCGGTGATGCAGCATCCCGACCTGCTGGGCGCGCCGATCGCATTGACGGTCAACTTCGCGGCCGCGATCGAGGCCGGCGCCTTCGACGTGCAGGCCACGCCGGTGCGCACCAACCGTTCGACCCAGCACTGGACGGTGCAGATCACGCAGGCCGGCATCGACGGCGCGCCGCAGATGACCACCACCGCCACCGTGGTCACGGCCGCGCGCCGCGACACCTGGGGCGGCACCGACCTGACGATGCCGGAGGTCGCGCGGCCCGACACCCTGGCGCGGATGGAAGCCGCGCGTGCCGGCGTGGCCTGGTTCGCGCAGTACGACATGCGCCCGGTCAGTGGCGCGCCGCCCTCGACCTGGGACGGCGGCGGCGACCACAGCCAGACCCGGCTCTGGGTGCGCGACGCGCAGGCCCGCGCGCTCGACTTCCCCTCGCTCGCGGCCATGAGCGACGTGTTCTTCCCGCGCGTCTGGCTGCGCCGCGCCAAGCCGGTGCCGGCCGGCACGGTCTCGATCACCACCTACTTCCACACCGACGCGGCGCAGATGGCCGAGGTCGGCAGCGGCTATCTTCTGGCCTGTGCGGCCGGGCAGCAGTTCCGCAACGGCTTCTTCGACCAGAGCGCGCAGCTCTGGAGCGAAGCCGGCGTGCTGCTCGCCACCTCCAACCAGATCGTTTACTTCAAGGAATGACCCCATGAGCGACATCCTCGTCCACGCCGAAGCCGGCGTGATGACCCTGACCTTCAACCGCGTCGACAAGAAGAACTCGATCACCGGCGCGATGTACGGCGAACTGGCCGACGCGCTGGCCCGTGCCGAGCAGGACCCGGCCGTGCGCGCGGTGCTGATCCAGGGCGACCCGACCATCTTCAGCGCCGGCAACGACATCGGCGACTTCCTCAACGCGCCGCCCGCGACCACCGAGTCGCCGGTGTTCCGTTTCCTGCGCGGCATCGCGACCTTCCCCAAGCCCATCGTCGCCGCCGTCTGCGGTCCGGCCGTGGGCGTGGGCACCACGATGCTGTTCCATTGCGACCTGGTCTACGCGGGCGACAACGCGGCCTTCTCGATGCCCTTCGTCAACCTGGGCCTGTGCCCCGAGGCGGCCTCCAGCCTGCTGGTGCCGCAGATGTTCGGCTACCACCGCGCGGCCGAGGCGCTGCTGCTGGGCGAGCCCTTCATGGCCGAGGCCGCGCTCGAGATCGGCCTGGTGAACCGCGTGGTGCCGCCGACCGAAGCCAACGGCATCGCCCAGGCCCAGGCTCGCAAGCTCGCGGCCAAGCCGCTCACGGCGCTGATCGAGACCAAGCGCCTGCTCAAGAAATCGCAGCAGGCCGCGGTGATCGAGCGCATGGACGAGGAAGGCCAGAGCTTCGGCCGCATGCTGCGCGAGCCGGCGGCGCGCGAAGCATTTGGCGCGTTCATGGAAAAGCGCAAGCCCGACTTCTCCAAGCTCTGATCGGCGGCGTCGTTATTCGACGCCCAGCAGGTCGTACACCCTGCGCACATAGTCGCCGAAGGCCGGACTGGTCTTGAGGTGCAGCCGGCGCGGCGCGGGCAGGTCGATGGGGAAGAAGTCGGCCATGCGCGCCGGGCCGGCCGTGAGCACGGCGCAGTGAGTGCCCAGGAACACGGCCTCCTGGATGCTGTGGGTCACGACCACGAAGGTCTTGCCGGTCTCTTCCCAGATGCGCAGCATCTCGAGGTTCATCTTCTCGCGCGTCAGCGCGTCGAGCGCGCCGAAGGGCTCGTCCATCAGCACCAGCTTCGGGTCGTGGATCAGCGCCCGCGCGATCGCCGCGCGCTGCTGCATGCCGCCCGAGAGTTCGTAGGGCAGCTTGTCGGCGAAGCCGGTGAGGCCCACCATCTCCAGCAGTTCGTGCGCGCGCACCCGGGCCTTCTTGCGGTCCAGGCCCAGGATGTCGGCCGGCAGCATCACGTTCTCGAGGATGGTGCGCCACTTGAGCAGCACCGGCTGCTGGAACACCATGCCCACGTCGCGGCCCGCGTTGAAGGGCGCGCCGCCGGCGCCGCCGCCGATCTGCAGCGTGCCGCCGTCGTGGCCGTGCAGGCCCGACAGGATCTTCAGCAGGGTCGACTTGCCGCAGCCCGAGGGCCCGACCAGCGACACCATGTCGCCCTCGTGGATGTCCATCGACACGTCGGACACCGCGAGGAATTCCTCGGTCCTGCCGCCCGCCTGCTTCTTGCGGTAGACCTTGCGCAGCTGCTGCATGCGAATCAGCGGTGCGCCGGTCGCGACGCGCTCGCGCAACACGGCGCTCATGCCAGCCACCGTGCCAGGTTGTCGCGCACGAAGGCGTCGTCGGCCAGGTCGCCGTGCAGGCGGTAGACGCGGTCGATCTCCTCGCTCTGTCCTGCGCCCATGCCCTCGGCCGGGTCCAGGCACCAGATGCCCTCGAGCAGGCCCTGGCGCCGCAGCACCTCGTGGCAACCCGCGATGCAGCCGTGGAAGTTGTTCTTCACGTCGAAGAAGGCCGCGTTGCAGTCGGTCACGCGCGAGTCGAGGGCCAGCAGCGCGGGGCTCAACGCGCCGCCGTGGGCCGCGATCTCGGCCTTGATCTGCGCCAGCTGCTGCACCGCGCTCGCGGTCCAGACCGACCAGTGGCCCAGCAGGCCGCCGCGGAAGCGCACCTGTACCTGGGCGCCGTCGCGCATGGCGCTGAAGGGCAGGGCGAGGTCGAGCACGATGTGGTCGTCGTTGCCGGTGTAGAGGAAGACCCGATCCTCGGCGCGTGCATCGACCACGCCGCGCACCACGTCGATGGTGCGGTAGCGGTTGAAGGGCGCGACCTTGATCGCCAGCACATTGGGGATCAGTGCGAAGCGGCGCCAGAAGTCGCTCGACAGGATCGGGCCGCCGACCACGGTCTGCAGGTAGAAGCCGATCAGCGGGATCTCCTCGGCCACGGCCTCGCAATGCGCGATCAGTTCGTCCTCCGAGGCCGAGGCCACGGCCGCGAGGCTCAGCAGGCCCGCGTGGTAGCCCAGGCCGACGGCCGTACGCGCTTCGGCGCGCGCCTGGGCGGTGGGGCCGCACAGGCCGGCGACCATGGCCATGGGGCGGTCGGTCCAGGCGGCGCGGTCTTCGGCCGCGGCGCGCAGCACGGTCTCGTAGAGGCCGCGTTCGCGGATGCTGAACTGGGTGGTGTGCACGCCCACTGCCAGGCCGCCCGCGCCGGCGTCGGTGTAGTAGCGGGTGAGCGCGCGCTGGCGGCGGCGGTCGAATTGGCGCTCGGCGTCGAGCGCCAGCGGGTGGGCCGGAATCACCGTGCCCTGCGCCAGCAGCGCCAGAACGTCGGCGGGAAGATCGGATCGTTGCAAGGCCATCGAAACTCCTGGAAAGGTGAAGGGGCGCTCAGCCGTACTCGGGGCCGGCGATGGCGTGGAGGAAGGCGGTCTGGCCATGGGGCACGGGTTCGCCCAGGGCCATGCGCACGAAGCCGCGTTGCGGCGTGAAGCCGGCGGCCGCGAGCTGCTCGCGCAGCAGCGCGCGCATGTCGGGCACGTCGACCATCAGCGGGCCGGGCGTGCCCTCGGCGATCTCGGCCAGCAGCCGCGCGGCGGCGGCCTCGTCGGTCGCGATCAGCGGGCCGATCTGGTGGGCGATGCGGCCGGCGCGCACGATCGCGAAGCCCTGCGCATGACGCTGCAGGCGCGAGCCCGCGCGACCGGCCAGGTGCGCGAGCACCTCGCCGCGTGCCAGGCCCAGGGCCTCGGCGTCGAGGGCGGCCAGAGGCGCGAGGCCGGCCGGTTCCTGCCGTGCGAGTGCTGCGGTCGGCGCGGTGGCGGGGCGCTGCCAGCGCGTGAGGCGCCACAACGGCGAGAAGCCGTACTGCGTGTAGAGCCGCTCGCCCGCGGGCGTGGCGTCGAGCAGCGCGACGCGGCCCTGGCGCCGCACCTCGCGCAGGCATTGCTCGAAGACCGTGCGGCCCAGGCCTTGGCCGCGCAGCGCGGGCGCGACCAGGATCATGCTGATCCAGGCGCCGGTGTCGCCCATCGGCAGCACCGCGCCGCTGGCGACGATGCGGCCATCGTGGCCCTCGCCGTCGCGCACCGCGAACAGCGTGCCCTGCTGCGCGAACAGCGCCCAGTCCTCGGCGGTCTGGTTCCAGCCGCTCTGCACCACCAGGGCGTCGAGCATCGCCAGCGTCTCGCGGTCGAGCGCGCCGAGCGTCTCCACCACGTGCACCGGCGCGTCGAGCTCAGTACTTGCCATCGCGCGACTCGAACTTGGTCGGCTTGCCGTAGAGCCGCTGCTCGCGCGCGATCCAGTCGGCGACCCAGCCCAGCTGCTGCGACAGCGGCACCTGCGGGTAGCCGAACAGGCGCTCGGCCTCGCCGGTGTTCATGAGCCAGGCGGTGGGCGCTTCGCTGCCAGTGATCTGCACCGGTTTGCCGAAGCGGCGGCCGAATTCCTCGGCGAGCCAGCGGATCGAGGTGGTCTCGGGGCCGCTCACGTTGATCGGCGAGGTCGGCACCGTGGCCACGGCCAGGCAGCGCAAGGCCTGAGCGTTGGCGTCGCCCTGCCAGATCACGTTGACGTGGCCCATGGTCACGTCCACCGGCTCGCCGCGCCAGACCTTCTGCGCCACGTCGGCCAGCACGCCGTAGCGCAGGTCGATCGCGTAGCTCAGGCGGAACAGCCGGCCCGGCGTGCCGTGCTGCTGCGAGAAATACTCGAACATGCGCTCGCGGCCGACGCAGGAGTTCGCGTACTCGCCGGGCGGGCTGGGCGGCAGGTCTTCAGCCGCGCCCTGGCCCGTGACCGGCACGAAGGGGTACACGCAGGCGGTGGAGAAGGCCACGATGCGCGAAGCGCTGAAGGCCTGGGCCACCAGCGCGGGCACGTGCACGTTCATGGCCCAGGTCAGCGGGTTGTTGGCGTCGCCGCCGAACTTGCGACCGGCCATGAAGACGACGTTGGCGCATTTCGGCAGCGCGGCCACGGCCGCCGCGTCGAGCAGGTCGCAGACGATCGTTTCGATGCCGTGCGCATGCAGCATCTCGCGCATGCCGGCCTCGCTGAAGCGCGCGACCGCGATCACGCGGCGCCCGGCGGGCAGGGCGTTGCGCGCCAGCCGCGCCAGCGTCGGGCCCATCTTGCCGCCCACGCCGAGGATCATCAGGTCGCCGTCGAGGCGCGCGAGGTCGTCGATGAGTTCGCGCGAGGGCGTGGCCAGGTAGTCCTCGAGCGCCTGTTCGGTCTCGAAGTGCATGGGGAAGGCGCGTGTGTCGAGCATGGCGGCGGGCGTGGTGTTGGAGGTGGTCATTGGATGCGGGCGTCCTGGGTGATGAAGAAGCGCTCCAGCAGCAGGACCAGCAGGTAGAGCAGCACGCCGAGGCCGGTGATCAGCAGCACGGCCATGAAGACGGCGGGGGTGTCGAGCGAGGCCTGCACCTGGATCATCAAATAGCCCAGGCCCTTGTCGGAGGCGATGAATTCGCCCACCACCGCGCCGGCGACGGCCAGGATGGTGGCGACCTTCATGCCCGAGAACACGTAGGGCAGCGAACCCGGCAGCTGGATGTAGCGGAACAGCTGCCAGCGCGAGCCCTTGAGCGCGCGCACCAGGTTCAGCAGCTCGGGCTCGGTCTCGTTGAGCCCGCGGATGGTGGTCAGCAGGATCGGGAAGAAGCAAAGGCTGAAGGTGATCAGGATGTTGGGCCCGATGCCGTAGCTGAACCACACGATGATCAGCGGCCCCATCGCCACCTTCGGGATCATGTTGAGCGTGACCAGCAGCGGGAAGGCCAGCAGCATCAGGCGCCGGCTGGTGATGAACAGCAGCGCGCAAAGAATGCCCAGCACCAGGGCCAGCACGTAGCCGCCGAAGACCTCGAGCGCGGTCACGCCGGTGTTCGACAGCCAGTGGTAGTTGCCGTTCCCCAGCGTGGCCAGCACGCGCGAGGGCGCGGGCAGGATGAAGGTCTGGATCGAGAACACGCGCACCGCGAGCTCCCACAAGGCCACGCCGGCCAGGTGGACCCCGACGATGGCGGCCCAGCGCTGCCAGGCGGGACTGTCCTGGCTGCTGTCGGAGCCGCCCGCAGCCTGGATGGCGGGCGGGTCGGCGGCGGGTGCGGTGGCGGAGGCCGTCATGGGTGCGTCTTCCTCGGGAGTGCGGGTCGAATCCAAATCATAGGATTCGACCGATGCACTGTCAACCAACTGGTTGATAAATTATCGAGAAAGACGCCGGCGGGCTCGCCGGGCCCTCAGCGGCTCAGGGCCGCAGCGCGTTGAGCGCGAAGGCGATCACATGGCGCCGCCGCTGCACCAGCGCGCCGCGCGAGCCCAGCGGCTTGCCGAAGATGGCCGACAGCGTGTGGTTGTTGGAGAAGAAGAAGTAGGAGATGCCGGCGATCGAGATGTAGAGGTTGATCGCGTCGAAGTCGTTGCGGAACACGCCCTGCCGCACGCCGCGCTCGAGCGTGGCCTCGAGCATCTCGATGAAGGGCGAGTGCATCTTCTGCAGCCGCTCCGAGCCCAGGATGTGCTGGCCCTGGTTGCGGTTCTCGTCGGTCAGCAGCGCGATGAACTCCGGGTGCTCGGCCAGGTAGTCGAAGGAGAAGCCGATCAGCTGCGTCATGGCTTCCACCGGCTCCAGCGCGCCCAGCGACAGCGCCTGCTCCTTCTCGCGGATCGCCGCATAGACCGATTCGAGCGCCACCAGGTACAGGCCCTGCTTGCTCTCGAAGTAGTGGTAGACCAGCTGCTTGTTGGCGCCGGCCGTGCGCGCGATCTCGTCGACCCGCGCGCCAGCGAAGCCGTTGCGCGAAAACTCGGCCACCGCGGCGGCCAGCAGCGCCTCGCGCGTGGCGGCGGCGTCGCGGCGCGCGGCGCCTTCGGCCGGGGCGGCCTTCTTGGTGCGGGGGGCGGTGGTGGAAGGGGAGGGGGCCATGCGTACTGCTCGTTCTGTTGTATTGATTGTCAACCAAACAGTTGGTAATATGAATTCTAGTCCTGATCCACCCCTTCATTCTGGAGCGATCCCATGCGAGCACGCGCGTCTTCCGTCTTCTTCTCCGCCCTGTGCGCCCTCGGGCTCGCCGGCACGGCCTCGGCCGCGGACCCGATGAACCTGATGCTCAACTGGACGCCGACCGCGGACCATGCGCCGATCTACTTCGCCAAGGCCAAGGGCTGGTACACCGAGGCCGGCATCGACCTCAGCATCGAGGCCGGCAAGGGCTCGGCGCTGTCGGCGCAGCGCGTGGGATCGGGTGGCGCCAACCTGGGCATCGCCGACCTGCCGACCGCCATCCAGGCCGTGGGCAAGGGCGCCGACCTGAAGGCGATCATGGTGATCTACGCCAACAGCCCGCAGGGCTTCTACTGGCTCAAGTCCTCGGGCATCAACGGGCCCAAGGATTTCACCGGCCGCAAGATCGGCAACCCGCCCGGCGACGCCGCGCGCCTGATGTGGCCGGCCTTCGCCAAGAAGACCGGCATCGATCCGGCGGGCGTGAACTTCGTCAACCTGAGCCCGCAGGCCAAGGTGGGCGCGCTCAAGAGCAAGTCGGTGGACATCATCAGCGACTTCTACAACGAGCACGACCTCAAGGTGCGCGAGTTCGGCCCCGACCTGGGCTTCGTGGCCTGGCGCACGGTGGGCGTGAACGTCTACGGCAACTCGCTGTTCGTGAACGGCGCTTACCTCAAGGCGAACCCCGAGCGCGTGCGCAAGTTCGCGGCCGTCACGCAGCGCGCCTACGCGGCCTGCGTGAAGGACTTCGCCCCCTGCCTCGATGCGCTGACCGCCAGCGTGAGCGGCCTGACGCCCGACAACCAGCGCGACCAGTGGGAACGCATCAAGCAGCTGATGCGCGACGACACCACCACCGGCGTGGCGCTGGGCGCCTTCGACGGCGCGCGCGTCAAGACCGACTACGAGCTGGTCAAGGAGATGATCGGCATCGAGAAGGCCTTCGAGCCGGCCACGCTGTTCACCAACGAGTACCTGGACAAGTCGGTGCGCATGAGCAACTGAGGAACAGGGCTCAGGCCGGCGTCGCCGCGATCGGCCGCGGCCGGCCGTGGTCGTCGATCGCGACGTAGGTGAAGGTGGCCTCGGTCACCTTGATGTAGTTGCCCTGGGCCTTGAAGCGCTCGGCGAAGACTTCGACCGTGACCGTGACCGAGGTGCGCCCGATGCGCACCAGCTTGGAATAGAAGGACAGGATGTCGCCGATGCGCACCGGCTGCTTGAAGACGAACTCGTTGACCGCCACCGTCGCCATCCGGCCCAGCGTGTAGCGCGCCGGGATCACCGAACCGGCCAGGTCGCACTGGGCCATGACCCAGCCGCCGAAGATGTCGCCGTTGGCGTTGCAGTCGGCCGGCATCGGAATGACCTTGAGCACCAGCTCCATGTCGGTCGGCAGGCTCTTGAGCACAGCAGCCACGTGGGTGTCGGGAGAATGGGACATGGGCACAATCGAAGCAAATAACAGCCAGATTGTCCCCCATGCGCCGCAGCGGCGAAGCCCTTTCCTCTCCCCACACAGCCCCCGGCGGCGCCCCGGCGCGGGCCGACCGTTCCGACTGGGCGACGCTGCGGCGTCTCTTCCCCTACCTCTGGGACTACAAATGGCGGGTGCTGGCCGCGCTGACCTTCATGGTCGGCGCCAAGGTCGCCAACGTCGGCGTGCCGGTGCTGCTCAAGAACCTGGTCGACACCATGACGCCCAAGCCCGACATGGCGCAGGCGCTGCTGGTGGTGCCGATCGCGCTGCTGCTCGGCTACGGCCTGCTGCGCTTCTCGACCTCGCTGTTCGGCGAGTTGCGCGAGCTGGTGTTCGCCAAGGCCACCGAGGGCGCGGCGCGGCGCATCTCGCTGGAGGTGTTCCGCCACCTGCATGCGCTGAGCCTGCGTTTCCACCTCGAGCGCCAGACCGGCGGCATGACGCGCGACATCGAGCGCGGCACGCGCGGCGTGCACTCGCTGATCTCGATGTCGCTCTACAGCATCGTGCCCACCGTCATCGAGCTGGCGCTGGTGCTGACCATCCTGGGCGTCAAGTTCGATGCGCTGTTCGTCTGGATCACCGGCGCGGCGCTGGTGCTCTACATCGGCTTCACCGTGACCGTGACCGAGTGGCGCACGCAGTTCCGCAAGACCATGAACGAGCTCGACACCATGGCACAGAGCCGCGCGGTCGATTCGCTGCTGAACTACGAGACCGTCAAGTACTTCAACAACGAGGAGTTCGAGGCCAGGCGCTACGACGCCAGCCTCGACCGCTACCGCAAGGCCGCGATCAAGAGCCAGCGCACCTTGTCGATGCTCAACGTGGGCCAGCAGCTGCTGATCGCGGTGAGCCTGGTGCTGATGCTGTGGCGCGCCACCTCGGGCGTGGTCGAGGGGCGCATGACCCTGGGCGACCTGGTGATGGTCAACGCCTTCATGATCCAGCTCTACATCCCGCTCAACTTCCTGGGCGTGATCTACCGCGAGATCAAGCAGAGCCTGACCGACCTCGACAAGATGTTCGTGCTGATGGAGAAGGAGCGCGAGGTGCAGGATGCGCCGGGCGCGAGCGCGCTGGCGGGCACCGACGCCACCGTGCGCTTCGAGGACGTGAGCTTCGCCTACGAGCCCTCGCGGCCGATCCTCCGGCATGTGAGCTTCGAGATCCCGGCCGGCAAGACGGTGGCGGTGGTGGGGCCGTCGGGCTCCGGAAAATCCACGCTGGCACGGCTGCTCTACCGCTTCTATGACGTCCAGCAGGGCCAGATCACCATCGGCGGCGAAGACATCCGCCGTGTGACCCAGGCCAGCGTGCGCCAGGCCATCGGCATCGTGCCGCAGGACACGGTGCTGTTCAACGACAGCATCGCCTACAACATCGCCTACGGCCGGCCGGGCGCGACCACCGAAGAGATCGAGGCGGCCGCCAAGGCCGCGCGCATCCACGACTTCATCGCCGCCACGCCCAAGGGCTACGCCACGCCGGTCGGCGAGCGCGGCCTGAAGCTGTCGGGCGGCGAGAAGCAGCGGGTGGCGATCGCGCGCACCCTGCTCAAGAACCCGCCGATCGTGATCTTCGACGAGGCCACCTCGGCGCTCGATTCGGCCAACGAACGCGCGATCCAGTCGGAGCTCAAGAGCGCGGCGCAGAACAAGACCACGCTGGTCATCGCGCACCGGCTCTCGACCGTGGTCGATGCGCACGAGATCCTGGTGCTCGAGGCCGGCGTGATCGTCGAGCGCGGCACCCATGCGGAACTGCTGGCGCGCCAGGGGCGCTATGCGCAGATGTGGGCGCTGCAGAAAATCGAGGCGACGCCGGTCAATCTTTGAACACATTTCTCATCGCTTTGTAGCTTCCTCAGAGGGAAGTAGCATGCGCCAAAACGGATGGTGTGCGGCGGCATGGCCCGCTGTCATTTCATCCGGGATGTGCATGCTTCAGCCATCACAGGGAGCCTCAAAGAATGGGCGATTACAGACACCAGGCCGATCAGAGCCTGCCGCCGCGCTATGGCAATTCACCCGGCGCCGACTACTTCGGAGGGGTCAGCCAGATCCATCCCGCCAAGGGCAGCCGGCCTGATCTGTACGGCACCGTGCTGCCCAACGGCGACCGGGTCTACAACCTCGATGCGCAGGTGGCGGCGCACTACACGATCCACCAGCAACTTGCCGACCCCGAGGTGCCGCGCACGACGGGCGCGAATTCCTACGCGGACACCATCGCCCAGCGCCACGACATCGAATGCTGGTATGCGGCCGACCAGCGCGACCGCATGCTGCAAGGCCACAAGGCATTCGAGCGACCCGGGCGACCTGGCGAATACCGCACCTGGGCCGAACTAAGTGGTTGGGAGCAGGGCACCAACGCCATGGCCTTGGCGGCAGCCGCTCGTTACCACGACATTCGCACTACCGCCGAAATCGAGTTCCTGCACGGCCTGCAGGACTGGAAGCCCGAAGGCGCCGCCGCCGGCTATTTCAAGAACAAGGGCGTGGCCGGATTCGAAGCGTTGGCAGGCAGCTACCCCGCGTCCTCTCAAGAACGCATGCTGGGCGAGATGCCCGCCCTGCGCGACAAAGGGGGGCGCGTGGACTTCGACCCCCTCTCGATGGTGGGCCACGCCATGGGGGCCTCGGGCCTCAAGAAAACCGAGTTCGAACAGTTCGCCACGCTGCCCCTGAGCGACCGCGAGCGCGACTTCTTCCACCCCAGCATCGACAGCATCAAGCAGCATGGCGCGCCGGTGTGGGAGCCCCACCCGGACCATCCGGCCGACCAGGCAGGCGCGATGGCGCATGGCCGCTTCAGGCTCGCCTATGCCGACGCGCAAGGCCACCGCATCGAGAAGGTGCTCGACCTCGACCAGGGGCGGCGCTTCAGCACGACGATGAGCGATCCTGTGACCGGGCAGACCTTGAGCATTGAAACCAAGACGCCGACCGGACCGCTCGTTGCGCAAAACTACTTCACGCCGAGTTACGCCGTCGAAACGCGCAATGGGCAGGGAGAGCTTCTTGCGCAGAGGACGCTGCCCGAGGGGAAGAACGACCATCCGCGGGTGGATGGCAGTCCGTTGTATCGGGAGGCGCTCCGGGATCTGGAGATGAAGTATCGGGAGATTGAAAATGCCCTGAAGCCTGATCGCCGCAGTGTTCTTGATGACGTAAAAGTCGACATCAAAGCCCAACACATACAAGCCCAACAAAACTACCTCGCCAAAGACCACCCGCTGCACCTGGACGTGGTGCCGCATCCGCACGGTAAACCAGCCAAACCAGTTGAAGCACCTACACCGCCCCCGGAGCGACCCACCGTTGCGCCACTGTCCTCATCACGGCAGCCCGCTTCAGACGACAAGGCTTCAGCCGCATCCATCACCCCGGAAAGCGCCATCGGCGAGCGGTTCAAGGCGCTGGTCAACGCCATCGAACGCAAAGACGACAAAGCCTATGACCAAGTGATTCAGGCGCAGCAGGCATCGCCTGAATGGCAGAAGTTTCAGCAGCAAAACCATGACTACGAACAGGCCCTGATTGCGCAGCAGCAACGTGAGCGCGAGCAACAACTCGCGGCACAGCGGGAAGAAGACATCCGTCAGCAGCAACAGCGTGGCCCGGCCATGGGTCGTTGAGGAGAACGCGCCATGAAAAATGGATTGCAAAAGTGGCCCGTTGCCGTACTGGCGGTGTCGGCCCTGGCAGGCTGCGCCATGGTTGGGTACGGCGAATGCTTTAGCCGCTGCGGTGGCAACATGCCTACGAGCTACGGGGCGCCGGCTGACCCCACACGGGGTGCGTTGTTGGGGGGCACCGTTTATGGCTCAACGGAGAAATACACCATTCAAGGATTCTCCACTCTGGAGCGTATAGGCGAGCAACCGGGCGCAGCCAAGGTCAATGCACAAGCCTATGTGCCAAACGTCACTGCACAGGAAGCTCAAGGCAGTGCTTGGTTCAACGCGGTATTTGGTCGTGACTACATTGATCCAGTCACTTTGAGGTCAAGGGAGGGGCTCTTTCCTGCTGACGCCCCGCTAGTTCCCCCCGGTATATACAGGCTATCCGCCCGAGCCAGCGTTGTGGAAAAGCTGACGCTCTCCGGTAAGTACTACCCGTTCCGCAGTCCGCCCCAAAGCACAACCATCGTGGTCGAAGCGGGCAAGTGGACCGTCCTGGAGCAAAAAATACACGTTGATGAAAGCACCGAACCGATGACCATCACCGTCGACTATTGGCAAGCGGGCAAAGAAATGCTTCCGCTCATGCGAAAAGGCGGCGGTTCCTCCTTCAGCCCCGAATTCGTGATTGCCGACCCCTTGCCCCCTTCGGCACCGTCGGCCTCACCCCTCGAAACGGGCGCACCATGACCCCCGAAAAACTGCAAGAGCTCGCGCTGAACCTGTCGAGCGTGACCGAGCACCTGCGCCGACAGAACGAGGGCGCCGCGGCGCGGATCGCACACGCCAGCCAGCAGCTCGACCAAAGCGCTTCGCGTCTGTCGGCCGATGTCAACGCCGCGCATCGCGAGGGGCAGAAGAACATGCAGCGCGAGCTGACGAATGCGGAGCAGTTCTTGCAGAGGGCGCAGAGCCAGCTGCTTACGGCCCAGAAGGCATGGCTGTGGAAAGTCTCGCTGGCGCTGCTTGCGATGGCCGTGCTGGTCGTGGGTGGCAGCAGCTACTGGGTGTGGCGCAATGCCCAGGCGCTGCAGGAGATCGACTACAACCGACAGGTCCTCGGTGCCATCGCCGCGGGCGACCTGAACCTGTGCAACCAGCGCCTGTGTGCCAAGGTGGCACCGAAGGCCGACAAGTTCGGCGATGGCTATGTGGTGATCGGCAACCGTTAGGCACAAGAATGCCCGGCCGATTCCGGGCTCTCCAAGGCGGCTGGACGCTTTTTCAGGGACGATGCGTGCCCGCGCTGCCACCGCCTTGCCTCCGCATGGAAAATGCTCCCGTCGTCCGAGACGGTGACAAGCTGAGGCCATCGAGGCCGGAGCCTCCGTCCAGCGGGCGCACCACACTCCTCATTCGGAACCCATCACAAATGACGACCAAGATTCCCCTGCTGGTGCTGAGCCACGTCTCGCACGAACACCAGGCCGTGCTCGCCGAGCACTTCGACCTGCGCTATGCCGCCGAGCCCGCCGAGCGCACGGCCGCCATCGCCGAGCGCGGTGCCGACGTCCGCGCGGTGCTGACCATCGGCGTGACCGGCCTGACCGCCGACGAGATGGCGGCGATGCCGGCGCTCGAACTGGTGTGCTGCATGGGCGCGGGCTACGAGAAGGTCGACGTGGCCGCAGCCCGCGCGCGCGGCATCGTGCTGGCCAACGGCCAGGGCACCAACGACGACTGCGTGGCTGACCATGCCTTCGGCCTGCTGATCTCGGCGGTGCGCAACTTCCGCCAGCTCGACCGCCTGTGCCGCGACGGCGTCTGGCGCCTGGCCATTCCGCAGCCGCCCAATGTCTCTGGCAAGCGCCTGGGCATCCTGGGCCTGGGCACCATCGGCCAGAAGATCGCCAAGCGTGCCGCGGGCTTCGACATGGCCGTCGGCTACCACAACCGCAAGCCCAAGGAAGGGGTGGCGCACCGCTACTTCGACGACCTGCATGCGCTGGCCGAATGGTGCGACGTGCTGGTCTGCGCGGCGCCGGGCGGCGCGGCCACGCACCACATCATCGACGCGCGCATCCTCGACGCGCTGGGCCCCAAGGGCTTCCTGGTGAACATCGGCCGCGGCAGCGTGGTCGACACCGAGGCCCTGGCCACGGCGCTGCGCGAAGGCCGCATCGCCGGCGCCGGGCTCGACGTCTACGAGAGCGAGCCGCTGCGGCCCGAGCCGCTGATCGGCCTGGACAACCTGATCCTCACGCCGCACCTCGCGGGCTGGTCGCCCGAGGCCACGCAGGCCTCGTTCGAGCGTTTCCTCGCCAACGCCGAAGGCCACTTCACCGGCCGCGGCGTGGTCACGCCGATATAGGATCGGCGCTTATGGAAACCAAGTGGCTCGAAGACTTCGTCAGCCTCGCTGAAACCCGCAGCTTCAGCCGCTCCGCCCAGCTGCGCCATGTGACGCAGCCGGCTTTCTCGCGCCGCATCCAGGCGCTCGAGGGCTGGGCCGGCACCGACCTGGTGGACCGCTCGTCCTACCCCACGCGGCTCACGCCCGCGGGCCAGACGCTCTACGGCCAGGCGCTCGAGATGCTGCAGGGCCTGCAGAGCACGCGCGCCATGCTGCGCGGCCATTCGGCCGCGGCGCACGACGTGATCGAGTTCGCGGTGCCGCACACGCTGGCCTTCACCTTCTTCCCGGCCTGGGCCACCACGCTGCGCGAGCACTTCGGGCCGCTCAAGAGCCGGCTCATCGCGCTCAACGTGCACGACGCGGTGATGCGCCTGGTCGAGGGCAGCTGCGACCTGCTGATCGCCTACCAGCACCCCTCGCAGCCGCTGCAGCTCGACACCAACCGCTACGAGATGGTGGTGCTGGGGCAGGAGGTGGTCGCACCCTGGGTCAAGCCCGATGCCGAGGGCGCGCCGCGCTACCGGCTGCCGGGCCGCCAGGGCCAGCCGCTGCCTTACCTGGGCTATGCGCCCGGGGCCTACATGAGCGGCATCGTCGACCAGCTGATCAAGGAATCGGATACCGCGATCCACCTCGACCGCGTCTACGAGACCGACATGTCCGAAGGCCTGAAGGCGATGGCGCTCGAGGGCCACGGCATCGCCTTCCTGCCGCAGAGCGCGGTGCGCAAGGAGGTCAAGGCGCGCCGGCTGGTGAGCGCGCTGCCGCCCGAGATCGACCGGCTCGAGGCCACGATGGAGATCCGCGCCTACCGCGAGCGCCCGGTGGCCGTGCCGGCCAAGTCGGGCCGCGCCGCCGCCAAGCCGCCGCACGACGAGGTCGCGCCGCCCAAGCGCGCGCTGGATGCGCTGTGGGCCTATCTGGTCGAAACGCAGCCTGTCAATTGATTATTTGCTGCACCGCACAAACTATAAGTCATATGCATAATGACGCGCGCATACGGCATTGGTCAGGCCGTCGCGCGCCGCATACAGTCCCGCCTGCTTTGCTGTCACACGGCGGGAAAGCAGTGCATGTGTGTTCTTTTTCGCGCTGAGGCCGATGTCTTGCCTGCGGGCGCGCGAAGCAGGCACAAAGACTGCTTAATCCCCTTCATGTCATGCGTCAGCGGTGCGTTGCACCAAGGCGGTATCGAAGGCATTCGCGCCGCGCCAGGCGGGTGCGGGGTCGTGCACCGGGTTGGACCGGGTGCCCCTGTCCGCGCGACTGTCTAAAATTTGGCTCTGTTTCAGTTTCACTCAGGAGTTTCGTATGAAGAAGCAAGTATTGGCGTTGACCATCGCCGTCATGGCCGCCGGCGGTGCGTTCGCGCAAGCCAACGACACCCTCGCCAAGATCAAGGCCTCGGGCAGCATCACCGAAGGCGTGCGCGAATCCTCCGGACTTTCCTACACCCTCGGTAACGGCCAGTACACCGGTTTCCACTACGACATCTGCGCGAACATCATCAAGGATCTCGAGAAGCTCGTCGGCAAGAAGCTGGAAACCAAGTACCAGCCCGTGACCTCGCAGAACCGCGTGCCGCTGGTGCAGAACGGCACCGTCGACCTGGAATGCGGCTCGACCACCAACAACGCCACCCGTGCCAAGGACGTGTCCTTCGCCGTCACCACCTACGTCGAGGAAGTGCGCATCGCCGTCAAGGCGAACTCGGGCATCACCTCGATCAAGGACCTGAACGGCAAGACCGTGGCCACCACCACCGGCACCACCTCGGTGCAGACCCTGCGCAAGAACGAACGCGCCGGCGGCATCGACTTCAAGGAAGTCTTCGGCAAGGACCACGCCGACAGCTTCCTGCTGCTGGAATCGGGCCGTGCCGACGCCTTCGTGATGGACGGTTCCATCCTGGCTTCGAACATCGCCAAGTCCAAGGCGCCCAACGATTTCAAGATCGTCGGTGAAGTCCTGAGCGTCGAGCCGATCGCGATCATGATCCGCAAGGACGACCCGGCCTTCAAGAAGGCCGTGGACGACAGCATCAAGGCCCAGATCAAGAACGGCGACCTGGCCAAGCTGTGGGACAAGTGGTTCATCCAGCCGATCCCGCCGTCGAACGTGAAGATCGGCCTGGCCCTGTCGGACGCGACCAAGAACGCCTGGGCGAACCCCAACGACAAGCCGATGGAAGACTACGCCGCGAAGAAGTAATCGCTTCGCAGGTCATTGCGCCAACGCCCGCCACATCCGGCGGGCGTTTCTGTTGAAGCAGGGCGCGCTTCACATCGAATCAGTCGACAACAACAAGGAGAGTCCCGATGGGATCAAACTGGGATTGGCAGGTCTTCTTGCAGGATCCGGGCGGGAAATTCCCGACCTATTGGCAATGGATGCTTTCGGCCTGGGGCTGGACGCTGTCGGTCTCGCTGCTGGCGCTGATCGTCGCGCTGGTGCTGGGCTCGCTGGTGGGCATCATCCGCACGCTGCCCGACAACCCATGGCTCATTCGCCTGGGCAATGCATGGGTCGAACTGTTCCGCAACATCCCGTTGCTGGTGCAGATCTTTCTCTGGTACCACGTCATTCCGGCGCTCGTGCCGCCGATGAAGACCGTGCCCAGCTTCATCCTGGTCGTGCTGGCGCTGGGCTTCTTCACCTCCGCGCGGATCGCCGAGCAGGTGCGTTCCGGCATCCAGGCGCTGCCCAAGGGCCAGCGCTACGCGGGCATGGCGGTGGGCTTCACCACCTTCCAGTACTACCGCTTCGTGATCCTGCCGATGGCGTACCGCATCATCATTCCGCCGCTCACGAGCGAGACGATGAACATCTTCAAGAACTCGTCGGTGGCCTTCGCGGTGTCGGTGTCCGAACTCACCATGTTCGCGATGCAGGCGCAGGAGGAAACCTCGCGCGGCATCGAGGTCTACCTGGCCGTGACGGCGCTCTACGTGGTCTCGGCCTTCGCGATCAACCGGCTGATGTCCTTCATCGAAAAGAAAACACGCGTTCCGGGCTTCATCGTCTCGGCCAGCGGCGGCGGGGGCCACTGACATGTTGAACCTCGATTTTTCCTTCTACAACTGGGAAGTCATCTCCAACTTCGTGTTGAAGGGCTTCTACTTCAGCGTGATGCTGACCCTGATCGCCACCATCGGCGGCGTGTTCTTCGGCACCCTGCTGGCGCTGATGCGGCTGTCGGGCAAGAAGTGGCTGGACGCGCCCGCGGCCATCTACGTCAACGGCATGCGCAGCATCCCGCTGGTGATGGTGATCCTCTGGTTCTTCCTGCTGGTGCCGGCCTCGTTCTACAGCCTGTTCGGCTCGATGGGTGCCAACTACCGCTCGGAGATCTCGGCGGTGATCACCTTCATCGCCTTCGAGGCGGCCTACTTCAGCGAGATCATGCGCGCGGGCATCCAGTCGATCCCGCGCGGCCAGGTGAACGCGGGCCAGGCGGTGGGCATGACCTACAACCAGAACATGCGCCTGGTGATCCTGCCGCAGGCCTTCCGCAACATGCTGCCGGTGCTGCTCACGCAGACCATCATCCTGTTCCAGGACACCTCGCTGGTCTACGCCATCGGCGCCTACGACCTGCTCAAGGGCTTCGACACGATGGGCAAGCAGTACGGCCGCACCGTCGAGTCCTACCTGCTGGCCGCGGTCGTCTACTTCATCCTGTGCTATTCGCTCTCCTGGATGGTGAAGCGCCTGCATAAGAAAATTGCGATCATCCGCTGACCCTGCCGTCTTCGCGCACCGCGGTGACCCGCGGTGCGATGAACACACTCATAGGAGTTTGAAATGTCCGAAAAAATGATTGAAATCAAGAACGTCTCCAAGTGGTACGGCCCGGTGCAGGTGCTCAACGACTGCTCGGTGAACATCTCCAAGGGCGACGTGGTCGTGGTCTGCGGCCCGTCGGGCTCGGGCAAGTCGACGCTGATCAAGACGGTCAACGCGCTCGAGCCCTTCCAGAAGGGCGAGATCACCGTCAACGGCATCCCGCTGCACGACCCCAAGACCAACCTGCCCAAGCTGCGCTCCAAGGTCGGCATGGTGTTCCAGCATTTCGAGCTGTTCCCGCACCTGTCGGTGACCGAGAACCTCACGATCGCGCAGATCAAGGTGCTGGGCCGCTCGCCCGACGAAGCCAAGACCCGCGGCCTGAAGATGCTCGACCGCGTGGGCCTGATGGCGCACAAGGACAAGTTCCCGGGCCAGCTCTCGGGCGGCCAGCAGCAGCGCGTGGCGATCGCCCGCGCGCTGTCGATGGACCCGATCGTGATGCTGTTCGACGAACCCACCTCGGCGCTCGACCCCGAAATGGTGGGCGAAGTGCTCGACGTGATGGTCACGCTGGCCAAGGAAGGCATGACCATGATGGTGGTCACGCACGAGATGGCCTTCGCGCGCAAGGTCGCGAGCCGCGTGATCTTCATTGACGTGGGCGGCCGCATCCTGGAAGACTGCGAGAAGGACGAGTTCTTCAACCACCCGGAACACCGCCAGCCGCGCACCAAGGAATTCCTGAACAAGATCCTGCAGCACTGAGCCAGCGGATCGCAGGCACCTCGCTGCACCAGGGCCCCGCATGCGGGGCCTTTTTCTTTGGCGCGCCCGGTACCTGATGCGGCGCAAGGCTATTGCCCGCGTCCGGGCCGCGCCGGCCTACGATGTGGCCATGCGTTCCATCGCGTTCTCCCTCGGCTGCGTTCTCGCTCGCCGGCTCGTCTCGAGCCGTCCGGCGACGCGTCCGCGCGCGGAGCTTCGCCGCATGCCGCCGGCTCGAAGTGCTGCTGCACATTCCTGAGCCCGGCGATCCGCTTCCTTCCTCTCCCCATTCCCGCCACTGGATCGCCGGGCGCCCTCCGTCCGGCGTTGTGCATTTCTTCCAGGAGCGTTCCATGGTCCAACCCCTTTCTTCCTCTTCTTCTTCTCCCGTCGCGTCCGCGGTCATTGCCGGTCGCACCCTGACCGAACTCGATCACGCGCGGCTCGCCAAGTACGCCGACGCCGATGCGGCCTACTCGCCGGCCATCCAGGCGGTGCTCGACAACGCCGACCTGGTGTCGCCGACCGAGATCGCGGCCGACGTCGTCACCATGCGTTCGCGCGTCAACGTGGCCGAGCTGGCCGGTGCGGGCGAGCGCACGCTGACGCTGAGCTACCCGCAGGACGCCGACCCCGCCACCGGCTGCATCTCGGTGCTGTCGCCCGTCGGCACCGCGCTGCTGGGCCTGCGCGTGGGCGACGTGGCGAACTGGGTCGCGCCCGACGGCTCGGGCGGCGCGCTGCGCATCGCGGGCATCGCCTTCCAGCCCGAAGCCAGCGGCGAGTATTTGCGCTGAGCAAGCCGCAGCGCACGTCCACGCAAAAGGCCCCGCATGCGGGGCCTTTTGCGTTGCGGCGCGGGCGCCTTACTTCTTGCGCGCCTCGATGGCCTTCTCGGCCTTGGCCATCAGGTCGTTGCCGACCGTGGGGCGCCACTTGGCATACACCGAGCGCGTGGCCTTGACGAAGGCTTCGCGTTCTTCCGGCGTCAGCTGCGTCACCGTGACGCCCATGCCGGCGATGTCCTTGAGCACCGGCTTGTCGGCCTCCACCAGGCCCTTGCGCGCGATCGCGATCTCCTGCTTGCCGGCGTCGATGGCGGCCTGCTTCACGATGGCCTGGTCGGCCGGCGTCCACGAGGCCCAGATCTCCTTGTTGACCACGAAGATCAGCGGGTCGGCCACATAGCCCCAGGTGGTGACGAACTTCTGGCCCACGTTGTGCATCTTGAGCACGGTGAACAGGAACAGCGGGTTCTCCTGGCCGTCGACCGCGCCGCTGGCCAGCGCTGGCTGCGCATCGGCCCAGCTCA
This sequence comes from Variovorax sp. J2P1-31, assembly GCF_030317215.1. Taxonomy (NCBI): domain Bacteria; kingdom Pseudomonadati; phylum Pseudomonadota; class Betaproteobacteria; order Burkholderiales; family Comamonadaceae; genus Variovorax; species Variovorax sp. J2P1-31. The sequence continues at coordinate 585,655 of NZ_JASZYA010000003.1, read as the reverse complement.
TCTGCGTCGGGTTGGCGCCCAGCGCGGTGAACAGGTCGGCGAACAGCGGCGAGCCGACCACGCGGATCTTCATGCCCTTGAGGTCGGCCGGCGACTTGATGGGGTGCTTGGAGTTGGTGATCTCGCGGTAGCCGTTCTCGCCCCAGGCCAGCGGCATCACGCCGGCCTTGTCGATGATCTTGAACAGCTCGGCGCCCACTTCGCCCTGCGTGAGCGCGTCGACCGCCGCGTAGTCGGGCATCAGGAAGGGCATCGAGAAGATGTTGAGCTGCTTGACCTGCGGCGACCAGTTGATGGTCGAGCCCACGGCCATGTCGATCACGCCCTGGCGCAGGGCGCTGAACTCGCGCGTCTGGTCGCCCTGGATCAGCGACACGCCCGGGTACAGCTTGATGTTGATGCGGCCCTGGGTGCGTTCCTTCACCAGGTTGGCCCAGATCTGGCCGGCCTGGCCCCAGGGCGTGGGCGGGCCCAGCACCAGCGACATCTTGTACTCGGCCTTGTACGCCGCTTGCGCCATGGCGCCGGTGGTGAAGCCGAGAGCGGTCGCGGCGAGCGCGAGGCCGAGCAGGGTGCGGCGGAATTTCATGAGTGCAGTCTCCTTGGTATGAACGGAAGCGGGATGCCAGTGAACAGCCGGACGCGGAAGGCGCAGAGCGTTCGCGGAAGTCGCAGAAAAGAAGATCAGGAAATCTGGTGGTTCTTCTGCGACCTCTGCGTTGCTTTTGTCTGCCTTCTGCGTCCGGCTGCCCGTATTCGATGAATCAATAGCCGAGCTTGGCGGGCAGCCACAGCGCGAGCTGCGGCCAGATGATCACGGCCACCATCACCAGGAACATCGCGAACAGCATCCAGCCGACCCAGCGCACGGTCTCTTCCATGCGCACGTTGGCGATGCGGCACGACACCATCAGGTTGACCGCGAGCGGCGGCGTGAACTGACCCAGCGCGACCTTGAGCGTGAGGATCACGCCGAACCAGACCGGGTCCCACTTGTAGTGCTGCACGATGGGCCACAGCAGCGGCACGAAGATCAGGAAGATCGACACGCCGTCGAGGAACATGCCGACCGTGATCAGCAGCACGATCAGCAGTGCCAGCACGCCGTACTCGCCCAGGCCGGAGTTGACGATGGCCGTGGCCACCGGGTCGATCACGCCCAGCGTTGACAGCGAGTAGGCGAAGATGCCCGCGAGTGACACCACCAGCAGGATCACGGCCGAGAGTTCGCCCGATTCGCGCAGGATCACGAACAGGTCGCGCACCTTGATGGTCCGGTAGATCACCATGCCCACGAACAGGCCGTAGAACACCGCGACCACCGCGGCCTCGGTCGGCGTGAACCAGCCGGCGCGCATGCCGCCAAGGATCAGGATCGGCGCCGCCAGGCCCCAGGTGGCTTCGCGAAAGCTCTTCCAGAACGCGGGCCGCGGCATGCTGGCCTCGAGCGCGCCCATCTTGTGGCTGCGGGCCATCCAGACCGCCGGAATGATCAGCGCCAGGCCGGCCAGGATGCCGGGGATCATGCCGGCCGCGAACAGCGCCGGCACCGAGGCACCGGGCACCAGCACCGAATACACGATGAAGGCCACCGAAGGCGGGATCAGGATGTCGGTGGCGGCGGCGGCACCCACCACGCTCGCCGAGTAGGCCGGCGGGTAGCCGGCGCGCGACATCGCGGCGATCATCACCGCGCCCACGGCGGCGGCGTTGGCCGGGCCCGAGCCCGAGATGCCGCCCAGGAACATCGCGACCAGGATCGCGACCATCGGCAGCATGCCGGGGCCGCGGCCGACCATCGCGACCGCGAAGTTCACCAGCCGCAGCGCGACGCCGGAGCGGTCGAAGATCGAGCCGACCAGCACGAACATCGGGATGGCCAGCAGCGGGTACTTGCCCAGGCCGGCGTAGAAGTTCTGCGGCACGGCCAGGAGGCCGAACCACTGGGCGTCGGCGTTGGCCAGCGCGATGCAGGCCGCGCCGGCCAGGCCCAGCGCCGCGCCGATCGGCACGCCGACCAGCATCAGCACCACGAAGGCGACGAACAGCAGGGTGGCGATCATTTCGATGCCTCTTCGCCGTCATCGCGGCGACCACGCCGGATGAACAGGCCGATGGCCCGCAGCGCGATCGCGGTCGACACGATGGGCAGCCAGATCGAGTACCACCACTGCGGCACGCCGATGCCCGGCGAGGTCTCGTCGAAGCGGTAGTCGTCCCAGACCATGCGGGTGCTCAGCGCCGCGATCAGGATGAACAGCGCCGCCACCAGCACCGCGCCGAACTGCGACAGCCGCTTGCGCCGCGCCATCGAGCCGCTCTCGGAGAAGTACTCGATGCGGATGTGGCGGTCGCGCGCCACCGCGGCCGAGCCCGCCACCATGGCCAGCAGGATCATCAGGAAGACCGAGAACTCCTCGGTCCAGGCGAAGGAGGAGTCGGTGAAATAGCGCACCAGCACGTTGGCGAAGGTGATGCAGGCCAGCAGGCCCATGATCACGACGGTGGCCCAGTCCTCGATGGCCAGCGGCACCTTGGCCGGTTCGTCGGCGGCTTCGATCTGCGGGGGGAGGGGGCTGGTGGCGTCCAGCAGGGCGCCGGACTCGGGTGGGGAGGACATCGGAGGAGGGCGGAGGTCTGCGAAACGGGTGGATGTTGGAGTCGTTGTGTCACCGGGGCAGGCACCGGAAACGCGGTCCGTGCACCTTGCCGCGAGCAAGGCTGCAAAGATCGTAACGACTTGCAGCCCCGGCTCCATCGGGGGTTTCCTTAGCTGCGCGACCCCGCCGCCGGCGGGCGCCGCACGGGCCGATGGGACAATCACGGCATGACACGCACCGCCGACACCCTCACGATCACCCGCCCCGACGACTGGCACCTGCATGTGCGCGATGGCGCCGCCCTCGAAGCCGTCGTGCCGCATTCGGCCCGCCAGATGGGCCGCGCGCTGATCATGCCGAACCTGCGCCCGCCGGTCACGACCGCGCAACATGCCCTCGACTACCGCGACCGCATCCTGGCCGCGGTGCCGGCCGGCGCGGCCTTCGAGCCCGTGATGTCGCTCTACCTCACCGACCGGCTGCCGCCCGAGGAGATCGCGCTGGCGGCCGAAGCCGGCGTGCGCGCGCTCAAGCTCTACCCGGCCGGCGCCACCACCAACAGCGATGCCGGCGTGACCGACCTGCGCCACACCTACAAGACGCTCGAGGCCATGCAGAAGCACGGCCTGCTGTTCCTGGTGCACGGCGAAGTCACCGACCCGAGCATCGACCTGTTCGACCGCGAGGCGGTGTTCATCGACCGCGTGCTGATCCCGCTGCGGCGCGACTTCCCCGAGCTCAAGATCGTGTTCGAGCACCTGACCACCAAGGAAGGCGCCGACTACGTGCGCGCCGCCGACCGCTTCACCGCGGCCACCATCACGGCGCACCACCTGCTCTACAACCGCAACGCGATCTTCACCGGCGGCATCCGGCCGCACTACTACTGCCTGCCGGTGCTCAAGCGCGAGACCCACCGCGTGGCGCTGGTCGAGGCTGCCACCAGCGGCAGCGACCGCTTCTTCCTCGGCACCGACAGCGCGCCGCACGCCTCGCACCTCAAGGAGCATGCGCTGGGCTGCGCGGGCTGCTACACCGCGCTGACCGCGATCGAGCTCTACGCCGAGGCCTTCGACAACGCCGGCGCGCTCGACAAGCTCGAGGGCTTCGCGAGCTTCCACGGCCCCGACTTCTACGGCCTGCCGCGCAACACCGACACCATCACGCTGCGCCGCGAGCCGTGGACCGTGCCCGAGACCGTGCCCTACGGCGAGGCCGAACTCAAGCCCCTGCGCGGCGGCGAGTCGCTGCCCTGGAAGCTGGTATGAACGCCGCCCCGAAGGTCATGCTGCTGATCGACGCCGACAACGTCTCGGCCGACGTGATGGAGCAGGCGGTGCAACTGGTGTTGAAGGAACACGGCGCGCTGCACGTGCGCCGCGCCTACGGCACGCCCGAGGTCGCGCTCAAGCACCAGGCGCTGTTCAAGCGGCTGTCGGTGCGGCCGATGGTCAACCTGGCCGCGGGCAAGAACAGCACCGACATCGCGCTGGCCGTCGATGCGATCGACCTGGCCATCGCCGAGCGGCCGCAGATCGTCTACCTGGTGTCTTCCGACTCCGACTTCGCGCCGCTGGTGATCCGGCTGCGCGAAAAAGGCTGCCGCGTCTGCGGCATCGGCCAGCAGGGCAAGACCGGCGACGAGACCGTGGCCGCCTACGACGCCTTCACCGACCTGCAGCACCATGCGGCGCGCCCGCAGCCGGCGGCGGAAGCCGCGCCCCGATCGCGGCGCGCACAGCCTGCAGCCGAGGCCGCGCCCCGCCCGGCGCGCAAGACCGCGGTGAAGGCCGTCGCCAAGCCGGCGGCCCGCACGGTCGCGCCTTCACCGGCACCCGTGGCCGCGGCCAAGACCGCACCGGCCAAGAAGGTCGCGCGCAAGACCGCGGCCCGCAAGACGGCCGCCGTGCCCCAGCCGGCGCCGGTGTCCGAAGCGGCCGAGTTCATCCTCGCGGCCGTGCCCGCGCTGCGCAGCGGGAACGAGGTGCAGCTCAACGACGTGGCGCAGGCGCTGCGCGCGGCCGGCCTGCTGAGCAAGAGCGGCAGTTCGCTCAAGCTCTTCGACAAGCTCACGGCGGAGTTCGCGGTGCTGCAGCACCCCGACCGCATCCGCTGGACGGGCGCAACGCTGCCTTGAGCCTGCCGGCGGTCGACTGGGCGCAGCCCTGGTTCGCGCCGTACCGCGCCCGCGGCGACGCCGTGGCGCAGGCCGCCCTGCAGGCCTCGGTAGCGACGGCGCTGTCGGCCTCGCGGCCCGACAACGCGCCCGTCTTCGTGCCGCAGGAGGCGCTGCCCGCGGGCCAGGCCTACGAGGCCCACATCTTCCAGACCCGCAGCGTCCCGACGCGCGACAACCTGCACGACTTCTTCAACGGCCTCGTGTGGTGCGCGTTTCCGCACAGCAAGCGCCGGCTCAACGAACTGCAGGCCGCGGAGATCGCCCGGGCCGGCATCGGCGCCACGCGCGGTCCGCTGCGCGACGCGCTCACGCTGTTCGACGAGAACGGCGCGCTGCTCGAGGCGCCGCCGGTGCTCTGGCAGGCGCTGGTCGAGCGCGACTGGCGGCGGCTGTTCGTGACCGAGCGCGCGCGCTGGCAGGAGGCGCGGCTGTGGCTGTTCGGCCATGCGCTGCTCGAGAAGCTGGTGGCGCCACGCAAGGGCCTGACCGCGCACGTGCTGCGGCTGCCCGCGGGCGCGTCCTGCGCCGGCGACGCCGCGCTCGCCGCGGCGCTGGACCCGGCGCACCTGGCGGCCAAGCCCTTCGCGCCGCTGCCGGTGCTGGGCGTGCCCGGCTGGTGGCCACAGAACTCGAACTTTTGCTTTTATGATGACTCCGACGTCTTTCGTCCGCGCAGGCCCGCAGAACAAGCGACAACACCATCGGGCCCGCGCCGCCGCAACGCTTGAAGCGGGCCGTCCGGCCCCCAACTGAGCGGCAGATTTCCCCACGGAGAAACCAACTTGAAACGCATTCTTCTGTTCGTCCTGACCAACGTGATGGTGGTCGCGGTGCTGGGCGTGGTCGCGAGCCTGCTCGGCGTGAACCGCTTCCTCACGGCCAACGGGCTCAACCTCACGGCGCTGCTGGGCTTCGCGCTCGTCATGGGCTTCGGCGGCGCGATCATCTCGCTCCTGATCAGCAAGCCGATGGCCAAGTGGACCGCCGGCCTGCGCATGATCGACAACCCCCAGACGCCCGACGAGGCCTGGATCGTCGGCACCGTGCGCAAGTTCGCCGACAAGGCCGGCATCGGCATGCCCGAGGTCGCGATCTTCGAGGGCGAGCCCAATGCCTTCGCCACCGGCGCGTTCAAGAACTCCTCGCTGGTCGCGGTGTCGACCGGCCTGCTGCAGGGCATGACGCGCGAAGAGGTCGAGGCCGTGATCGGCCACGAGGTGGCCCACATCGCCAACGGCGACATGGTCACGATGACGCTGATCCAGGGCGTGATGAACACCTTCGTGGTGTTCCTGTCGCGCGTGATCGGCTATGCGGTCGACTCCTTCCTGCGCCGCGGCGACGACCGCAACTCGGGCCCGGGCATCGGCTACTACGTGAGCACCATCGTGCTCGACATCGTGCTGGGCTTCGCCGCCGCGATCGTGGTGGCCTGGTTCTCGCGCCAGCGCGAATTCCGCGCCGATGCCGGTGCGGCCGAACTCATGGGCCGCAAGCAGCCGATGATGAACGCGCTGGCCCGCCTGGGCGGCATGCCGGCCGGCGAGCTGCCGAAGGCGGTCGAGGCCATGGGCATCACCGGCGCGATGGGCAAGCTGTTCGCCACCCACCCGCCGATCGAGGAACGCATCGCGGCGCTGCAGAACTCGCAGCGCGGCTGAGCGACAGGCTTCGCTTCTCACCACGAAAAAGCCGGCGCTGGACGCCGGCTTTTTCATGCGCGTCGGGCGCTCAGGCGGCCGGGGTTTCCGCCGCCGGGGCCGTGTCGTCGGCGGCCGGGGCGGCTTCGGCGGCGGCTGCAGCAGCCGCGCGCTTCTCGTCCTCGGCCTTGTCGCGGCGCACCCGGTTCAGCGTGCGCGCGACCTCCTTCGGGTCCATGCCGTACATGTCGGCGAACTCGGCCTCGGTCTTGCCGCTGGCCTCGAAGGCGCGCACCAGCGCTTCGCGCTTGGCGGCCTGGCGGCCCAGTTCGGCCAGCGCGTCGTCGAGGGCCGCGTTCGATGCGTCGTCGCGTGCGCGCACGCGCTCGGCATAGACCTCGCGGCCCACGCCCGAGGCCTCGATCGCCGCCATGATGCGTTCGCGCAGCTGCGGGCCCAGGTCTTCCTTGGTGCGCGCCTGGCGGCGGCGGAAGGCCTCGAGGATCGCGTGGTGGATGTGCTCGGGCGCCACCGGCTCGACCGGGTGGCCCTGCAGGTCATGGCGCGGATGGCCGGCGGCCACGCATTCCAGGTAGCGGGTCGAGCGGGCATGCAGGCCCACCGCGAGCTTCAGGTCCTCGGCCTTGAACTCGTCGCCGTGGGCGGCCAGCAGTTCCTGGTAGATGCCCAGCTTGAGCGGCAGGAAGCGCGCGCCGAAGAGCTTGGGGTAGAGCTCGAACAGGCGTTCGAGCACCGGGTGCACCTTGCGCGCGGCCTGCTGCTGCGGCTTGCGTGGGGCATTCGGCTGCTTCGCCGCCGGTTGCGCGGCCTGCTGTTGTTCCGGGTCGGTCGCCGCTGCGCCATCGGCCGGGCGTGCGCGCCGGCCGCGGCCGCCGCGTCCGCCGCGCGAGCGGGGCGGGCGGCCGGTCGATTCCGGCTGTGCCGCGGGCGCTGCGGTGTCGGCGGCCGGCGCTGGCGCGGCGACGGCCTCGGCCGGTGCGGAGGTGGTGGTTTCGGGTGCGTCTGTCATGGTTCTGTTCGGGGTGAGGGCCGCACCGAAGTGCCGCAAAGCGAAGGGCCCGCGCTCAGCGCGGACGGAACATCTTGAAGAGATTGTCGGGGGTCACGGAAAAGTAGTCGGCCGGGCCGCCTGCGCGCAGGATCGGTTCGGCCGCCGCCGTGTCGTAGATGCCGTTCTTGAGCAGGTGGCGCGCGATGTGCACGCCCACCACTTCGCCCAGCACCAGCCAGGTCTGGACGGCCTGGCCGTCGGCGCCCTGCAGCTGCACGATCTGCGTGAGCCTGCACTCGAAGGACACCGGGCTCTCGGCCACCCGCGGCGCGGCGATGCAGCGCGAGGCCACGGGCGTGAGCCCGGCGAGCTCGAACTCGTCGACTTCGGGCGGCACCGCGGCACACGAGGCGTTCATGCGCTCGGCCAGCGGCCGGGTCGCGAGGTTCCAGCCGAACTCGCCGGTCTGGCGGATGTTGTGCAGGCTGTCCTTGGCGCCGATGCTGGCGAAGCCGATGATCGGCGGCGTGTAGTTGAAGCCGTTGAAGAAGCTGTAGGGCGCGAGGTTGCGCCGGCCTTCGCTGTCCTGCGAGGAGATCCAGCCGATCGGCCGCGGCCCGACCATCGCGTTGAACGGGTCGTGCGGCAGACCGTGGCCCTTGGCGGGTTCGTAGAAGTGGAAATCGGTGTCGTCGGCCATGGCCTTCTCCTTCCTGTGTTTCAGCGGCCGGTCGCCTGCGCCGGGCCCGCGCCGACCGCGCGGCCGATCAGCAGCCGGAAGGGCAGCAGCATCAGCACGCCGACCGCCAGCTTCACGCCCAGGTCGCCCAGCGCCCAGGTCAGCCAGGGGCCGTCGGTGCCCGCGAAGGCGATGCCCCAGAACACCGCGCTGTCGAGCACGGCCGCGATCACCGTCGCCACCAGCGGCGCGCGCCACCAGGTGCCGCGGCGTAGCCGGTCGAAGATGCCGATGTCGAGCAACTGCGAGGCGATGAAGGCCAGGCCCGAAGCCAGCGCGATGCGCACCGGCGCGAGCGCCAGCGAGGCGATCACCGCGACCGCGAAGCCGATGTAGGCCACGCGGCGCGCCGGGGCGGGTCCGAAGCGGCGGTTGATCAGGTCGCTGACCAGGAAGGCCACGGGGTAGCTGAAGGCGCCCCAGGTCAGCCAGTCGTTGATCGCGAACTGCACCAGGATGTTCGAGGCCAGCACCACCGCCGCCATCGCGAGCGTGGCGCCGGCGAACTGCGCGGCGGAGGCCTTGGGAAACGCCATCAGGCCGCCTTCGGCAGGCGCTCGGCGTCCTGCAGCACGGCGCGCGCCACCGCCTCGGCGACCTTGATGCCGTCCACGCCGGCCGACAGGATGCCGCCCGCGTAGCTCGCGCCTTCGCCCGCCGGGTAGAGGCCGCGGGTGTTGAGGCTCTGGAAGTCCTCGCCGCGCGTGATCCGGATCGGCGAGGAGGTGCGCGTCTCGACGCCGGTCAGCACCGCGTCGGGCGTGTCGAAGCCCTTGATCTTGCGGCCGAAGGCCGGGAAGGCCTCGCGCATGGCCTCGATCGCATAGGCCGGCAGCGCCTGGTGCAGGTCGGTCGGCGTCACGCCCGGCTTGTACGAGGGCACGATGCTGCCGAGCGCGGTCGAGGGCGTGCCGGCGATGAAGTCGCCCACCAGTTGGCCCGGCGCGCGGTAGTCGCTGCCGCCGAGCACGAAGGCCTTGGATTCGAGCTGGCGCTGCAGCACCATGCCGGCCAGCGGCGAGCCGGTCTGGCCGTTCTCCCAGCCGGGGTAGTCCGAGGGCTCGATGCCCACCACGATGCCCGCGTTGGCATTGCGCTCGTTGCGCGAGTACTGGCTCATGCCGTTGGTCACGACGCGTCCCGGCTCGCTGGTGGCCGCGACCACCGTGCCGCCCGGGCACATGCAGAAGCTGTAGACCGAGCGCCCGTTGCTCGCGTGATGCACCAGCTTGTAGTCGGCCGCGCCCAGCAGCGGGTGGCCGGCATGGCGGCCCCAGCGCGCGCGGTCGATCAGGCCTTGCGGGTGCTCGACGCGGAAGCCGATCGAGAAGGGCTTGGCCTCGATGTGCACGCCGCGGGCATGCAGCATCTCGAAGGTGTCGCGCGCGCTGTGGCCCAGCGCCATCACGACATGGTCGCAGCGCAGCTCGCTCGAGCTGCCGGTCTGCTGGTCGCGCACCGTGAGGCCGCGCAGGTGGCCGTCCTCGATGTGCACGTCGGTCACGCGCTGCTCGAAGCGGATCTCGCCGCCCAGGCCCACGATCTGCTCGCGGATGTTCTCCACCACCTTCACCAGCTTGAAGGTGCCGATGTGCGGGTGCGCGACGTAGAGGATCTCGGGCGGTGCGCCGGCTTTGACGAACTCTTCCATCACCTTGCGGCCCAGGAAGCGCGGGTCCTTGATCTGGCTGTAGAGCTTGCCGTCGGAAAAGGTGCCGGCGCCGCCTTCGCCGAACTGCACGTTCGACTCGGGGTTGAGCACGCTCTTGCGCCACAGGCCCCAGGTGTCGCGGGTGCGCTGGCGCACGGTCTTGCCGCGTTCCAGCACGATCGGCTTGAAGCCCATCTTCGCCAGCATCAGCGCCGCGAAGATGCCGCAGGGGCCGAAGCCGATCACCACCGGACGGATCGGCAACTCGGCCGGCGCCTGCGCGCTCGGCCGGTAGACCATGTCGGGCGCGGTCGTCACGCGCGGGTTGCCGGCCAGCTTGGCCAAAAGGCGCGCGTCGTCGGCCGGGTCGGCCAGGGTCACGTCGACGATGTAGACCTGCAGCAGGTCGACCTTGCGGGCATCGAAGCTGCGCTTGTGGACGTGGATGTTGGCGATCGCCGCGGCGTCGACGCCGAGCAGGCCCTGCACGGCATGCGCGAGCGCATCGGCGGGCGGATCGAGCGGGAGCTTGATTTCTGAAAGTCTGAGCATGGGAATGGGCTTGTGGTTATCAAGCAGGGCCCGAATCTTAGACCCATTGGCCTTCCCCTGGCTGACAGCCGCCTTCCGCGGCCGAGGGGCAGGCGCGCTCAGCGCCGTGCGTTCGCGCGCCAGCTGCCGTGAAAGCCCGAAGGCGCGCGGCGCGGATCAGCGCTGGCGTGCGCGCGCCGCGTCCCAGAGCGTCAGCACCTGCGTGATCGCCGCGTCGAGCAGCGCATGCCGGGCGCCGTCGCGCGCGCGGATCGACAGGCCCAGCAGGAAGCTGTCGAACACCGCGGCCAGCGATTTGGCATCGGTCGTGGCCGACAACTCTCCGGTCTTGATGCCGCGCTCCACGCAGGCGAGGATGCCTGTGCGCGTGCGGTCGCGCGAGTCGCGCAGCGGCTGCGTGATCGCCTCCTGGCCCGGACCGCCGACATAGGCCGCGCCCAGCGCCACCATGCAGCCGCGCGGATGGCCGGCTTCGCATTGCATCCTGGCGGAGGTGCGCAGCGCCTGCTCGATGGCGTCGCGCGGTGCCAGCGCTTTGTCGAACAGCGCCTGCGTGACCTGGCCGTGGGTGGCGAGGTAGCGCGCCATGGCCTCCTCGTAGAGCGCCTCCTTGGAGCCGAAGGCCGCATAGAAGCTGGGCGCCGAGATGCCGCCGCCGATGGCGGCCTTGAGCTGGCTCAGCGAGGTCGACTCGAAACCCTGTTCCCAGAACAGGTGCATGGCCTGGGTCAGGGCCGCGTCGCGGTCGAAGCTTCGGGGGCGGCCCATCTGTGCCACGGCGGTCTCCTGGTTGCAAATCCACTTCAATACTAGTCGATACAAAAGTCGTTGACAAGCCAGCGGCGGGCGACCTACATTTGTACCGATCGATATATATGTCGTGACCGCGGTCCTCGCGGCTTCTTCGCAACCCTTCACTTCAGGAATCCCATGTCTTCGTCCCGAACCGCGCCGCCCGCGCGCATGCCCGCCAACGAGCGCGCCGAACCCCTGCCGCTGGCCGCCCTGCTGGCGCTGGCCATGACCGGCTTCATCTGCATCGTCACCGAGACCCTGCCGGCCGGCCTGCTGCCGCAGATCGTCGAAGGACTGGGCGTGTCGGCCTCGCTGGCCGGCCAGATGGTCACGCTCTATGCGCTGGGCTCGCTGCTGGCAGCCATCCCGCTGACCATGGCCACGCGCCGCTGGCGCCGCCGCACGGTGCTGCTCGCGACCATCGTGGGTTTCCTGGTCTTCAACACGCTCACGGCGCTGTCCTCGAGCTACGCGCTCACGCTGGTGGCGCGCTTCTTCGCCGGCGCCTCGGCGGGCCTGGCCTGGGCGCTGCTCGCGGGCTATGCGCGGCGCATGGTCCTGCCGCACCAGCAGGGCCGGGCCATGGCGGTGGCGATGGTCGGCGCGCCGGTCGCGCTGTCGCTGGGCGTGCCGCTGGGCACCTGGATGGGCGCGCTGCTGGGCTGGCGCACCACCTTCGGCGTCATGTCGCTGCTGAGCCTGGGCCTGATCGCCTGGGTGCTCGCCAAGGTGCCGGACTACCCGGGCCAGGCGTCGGACGCGCAGTCCCTGCCCCTGGGGCGCGTGCTCACCACACCGGGCGTGCGCCCCGTGCTGGGCGTGGTGCTGGCCTGGATGCTCGCGCACAACCTGCTCTACACCTATGTCGCGCCCTTCGTGGCGCCCTCGGGCCTGGGCGATGCGGTCGACGTCGTGCTGCTGGTCTTCGGCGCCGCGGCGCTGCTGGGCATCTGGATCACCGGCCGCGTGGTCGACCGGCACTTGCGGCGCGCGGTGCTGGCCAGCCTGGGTGTGTTCGCGCTGGTCACGCTGCTGTTCGGGCTGTTCGCGTCGCTCCCGCTGGCGATCTTCGTCGGGGTCGCTGCCTGGGGCGCGACCTTCGGCGGCGCCGCGACCCTGCTGCAGACGGCGCTGGCCGACACCGCCGGCGAGGGCGCGGACGTGGCGTTGTCGATGAACGTCGTGACCTGGAACAGCGCGATCGCGGGCGCGGGCCTGCTGGGCGGCGTGCTGCTCGATCGGGTGGGCGTCGCGTCGCTGCCCTGGGCGGCGCTGGCGCTGGTGCTGGTCGGCTTGGTGATCGCCGGCGCGGCGCGCACGCGCGGCTTCCCGGCCCGGCGCGCAACGCACGGCTGAGGCGGTCGGCCTGCGCGGGCCGGCGACAATCGGCGCTCTCCCGAAGAATGAACGCACCGATGCCGCTCCCCACGTACCTGCTCCTTTCCCTCGCCGACGCGTCGCCCGCAGCGGACGGACCGCCGCGCTGCCTCAACAGCGCCGGCCGATGGGCGGTCCAGGGCTTCGCCTCGCTGCCGCTGCTGGTGTGGCCCGCGGCGGAGGCGGCACAGGCCGCGGCCGAACGCGCCTCGGCGGCGCGCGGCGCCCGGGTTGACGTAGTCGCGCGCACCGAGGCGGGCTGGACCGAAGGGCGCGAGATCGTGGCCTTCACCGAACTGCACGAGCCGGCCCTGCTGGGCGCCTCGGTCCACAGCGCGGCCAAGGCCCGGCGCCTGCGCACCGAGGCCGAGAAGCTCGAGGCCTTCTGCGTGATCGTGCGGGCCGCCTCGACGGCCGCCGACCAGGCCAGCTTCGCCGAAGTGGGCCGGGCGGCGGCGAAGGCGCTGCGCGCCAGGTTCGGCGGCGGTTCGATCACCTCGGCCTTCGCCTGGGTGGCGGGGCCGGCCGGCCAGGAGACCTTGAAGAGCCTGCTGACCGGCGAAGTGGAGGCCAGCGGCCCGCTGTCGATCGCACAGCTCGCCGAGGCGGTGGCGCTGGCGCAGAAGGCCGAGTGCCTGCGCGAACAGGCCGGCTGAAACCCTCAGGCCGGCAGGAAGCCTTCGACCGACAGGTAGCGCTCGCCGGTGTCGTAGTTGAAGCCCAGCACCACGGCATCGTCGGCCAGTTCGGGCAGCTTCTGCGCGATGGCGGCCAGCGTGGCGCCCGAGGAGATGCCCACCAGCGTGCCTTCCTCGCGCGCCGAGCGGCGTGCCATCTCGCGCGCCGGATCGGCATCGACCTGGATCACGCCGTCGATCAGGCCCATGTCGAGGATCTTGGGCACGAAGCCCGCGCCGATGCCCTGGATCGGGTGCGGTGCCGGGCTGCCGCCCGACAGCACCGGCGAGGCGACCGGCTCGACCGCGTAGACCTTGAGCTTGGGCCACCTGGCCTTGAGCACCTTGGCCACGCCGGTGATGTGGCCGCCCGTGCCCACGCCGGTGATGATGGCGTCCAGGCCCTCGGGGAAATCGGCCGCGATCTCCTCGGCCGTGGTGCGCACATGCACCGCCACGTTGGCCGGGTTGTTGAACTGCTGCGGCATCCAGCTGTCGGGCGTGCTCGCCACCAGCTCCTCGGCGCGCGCGATCGCGGCCTTCATGCCGCCGGCGCGCGGCGTGAGGTCGAAGGTCGCGCCGTAGGCCAGCATCAGCCGGCGGCGTTCGACCGACATCGAGTCGGGCATCACCAGCACCAGCTTGTAGCCCTTGACCGCCGCGACCATCGCGAGGCCGATGCCGGTGTTGCCCGAGGTCGGTTCGATGATGGTGCCGCCGGGTTTCAGCGCGCCGGATTTCTCCGCGTCCTCGACCATCGACAGCGCGATGCGGTCCTTGATCGAGCCGCCGGGGTTGGCGCGCTCGGACTTGATCCAGACCTGCTGCGTGCCCTTGGCCGTGCCCGCGAACAGCCGCTGGATCCGGATGTGGGGCGTGCGGCCGATGGTGGCGAGGATGGTGTCGGCTTTCATGGGTGCGGTCTCCTTCAGGGTCGGTCTTTGCGGACCGCCATTGTGGCGCCGGCCGGTGGCTTCCATGTGGCGAACGGGGCTTTCCAGAGCTCGGCCAGCAGCACGCCGCCCACCGTCAGCACGCCGCCGATCGCGTGGTAGCCCTCGAGCGTCTCGCCCAGCGTGGCGGCCGCGATCAGCGCGGTGAACAGCGGCATCAGGTTGAAGAACATGCTGGTGCGGCTGGGGCCGAGCCGGCCCACCGCATGCATCCACAGCAGCGGCGCGGCCATCGAGGCGAACACGCCCGCGAACAGCACCAGCGGCAGGTTGGTGGCCGACAGCCCCATGCGCGGCGACAGCAGGTAGACCGGGAACAGCGCCACCGCGGCCACCAGCACCTGCAGGTACATCAGCTGCAGCGGCGGCACCTCGCGCAGGTTCCAGCGCTTGAGCAGCACCACGTAGAGCGAATAGGCCAGCATGGCCAGCAGCATCAGCCCGTCGCCCGCGCCGATGCCCGAGGCGAGCAGGGCGTGCAGGCTGCCTTCGCTCACCACGATCAGCACGCCGACGATCGACAGCAGCGAGCCCGCCACCGCGCCCGGCGTGAGCCGCTGGCGCAGCATCGGCACCGACAGCCCGAGCACCAGCAGCGGCGTGAGCGACGCGATGATGCCCATGTGGGTGGCGCTGGTCATGTAGGCCGCGTAGTAGGCGAGGCTCTGGTAGACCACCATGCCCAGCAGGCCCAGCACCACGATGCGGCCCAGCGCGGGTCGGACCGCCTGCCGGTTGCGCAGCGTCGCGCGCAGCGCCAGCGGCGTGAGCAGCAGCGCGGCCAGCAGCCAGCGGAAGAAGCTGATCTCGGCGGGCGCGATCAGGCCCGCGGCCATCTTGCTCACGACCGTGTTGAAGGACCAGATCACCACCGCGATCAGGGGAAATGCATAGCGCCACATAGGGATTCCTTGAAGGGGTCCTATGATCGGTTCGTCTGTCCTGAGGCATATAGCGCATTCAGGACATTCGGTCCGGCGTTTCGGACCTTCTGCACCCCATCGCCCGCCATGGCCACCCAGCAGCTGCGCATCCAGGACGTCGAGGGCAAGCCCGGCCCCTTCTATTTCCGCTACGACGAGTTCGACGCGGACAGCGTGGCGGCGGCCCACGGCCACAGCTGGGGCCATCTCAACTACGCGGCGCACGGCACGCTGCAGATGGACACCGAGGGCCTGCGCATGCTGTCGCCGCCGCAGTACGCGGTCTGGATTCCGCCCGACGTGGTCCACAGCTGCCACCTGCGCCATGCGATCGCCTACCGCGCGATCTATGTCGAGCGCGCGCTCTGCGCCCGTTTGCCGGCCACGCCCTGCACGGTGCGCGTGGGCCCGATCGTGCGCAGCATCCTGGCCGACTTCGCCGCGCGCGCGCTCCTCGAGCCGCGCACCGAGGCCGACCTGCGGCTGGCCCACGTGGTGGTCGACCAGCTGGCGCAGGCGCCGCAGCAGCGCTGCTACCTGCCCGATGCGCAGTCGCCCGCGCTGGTCGCGGTGCTCGATGCGCTGCAGGCCGCGCCGGACGACCACCGTTCGCTGGCCGACTGGGCGCAGCAGGTGCATGTCACCGAGCGCACGCTGGCGCGGCACTGCCAGCGCGAACTGGGCATGAGCCTGGGCGAGTGGCGCCAGCGCCTGCGCTTCTTGCGCGCCGTCGATGCGCTCGAGGCCGGCCACACGGTGCAGCAGATCGGCTTCGACCTGGGCTACGGCACCGCCTCGGCCTTCATCGCGATGTTCCAGCGCGAGGCCGGCACCACACCCGAGCAGTACCGCAAAGAGTTCTGCGGAATGTGAGGCGATAATCCCCCGCGTGAAGCGCGCCAGACCGCCGCTGGTGCAATTCCCGAAAGGGAGCACTGGAGGAACGTCCGGACTGCACAGGACAGCGCAGGAGCTAACGGCTCTCCACCGTGAGGTGAGGATCAGAGCAACAGAGACGAGTCGGTGAAGGGGCAACCCGGATCCGGGTGAAACGGGCAATCTCTGCGCGCAGCAACACCAAGTAGGCCAGTATCGAGGTGGTTCCGCTGAGCTGGCGGGTAGGTGGCATCGAGCCGTCTGGTGACAGACGGCCCAGAGTAATGGCGGTCACGCCGGCATTCCGCAAGGAGCGCCGGTGCACAGAATCCGGCTTATCGGCGCGCTTCACACTTTATTTTTCCGGCCCGCAAGCTGCGGGCCGCAGGCAGGCCCCTAGAACCGGTAGCGCGCCGTCACCGTCGCGCTGCGCAGGTTCCCGCGGTAGCACTCGCCGTGGTAGCAGATGGCCTTGTAGTCCTTGTCGAACAGGTTCGACACGTTGAGCGCGAGCCGCCACGGCCCCTGCTCGTAGTGCAGCGCCGCGTCGACCAGCGTCACGCCGCGCTCGAAGGACGTGTTGTGTTCGTCGTTGGCGCGCCGGCCGATGTAGCGCACGCCCGCGCCCGCGCCCCAGCCGTTGCCCAGCGTGTGGTCGAGCCAGGCCGAGGCGGTCTGCCGCGGCACCAGCGGCGGGATCTTGCCGGCTTCGTCGGGGTCGGCGCTCTCGAGCACCTTGGTGTCCATCCAGGTGTACGAGGCCAGCGCATTCAGGCCCGGGAGGATCTCGCCCTTGGCCTCGAGCTCGAGGCCGCGCGAACGCTGCCTGCCGATCTGCCGGCCTTCGAAGTTCACCGGGTCGTAGGTGACCACGTTGGTCTTGCGCAGGTCGAACACCGCGGCCGTGACCAGCGTACGGCTGCCCTCGGGCTGGAACTTCACGCCCGCCTCGACCTGCTTGCCGCGCATCGGCTTGAACGGGTTGTTGTCCGCGTCGGCACCGCTCACGGGCAGGAAGGATTCGGTGTAGCCCACATACGGCGCCCAGCCGTTGCCCGCGAGGTAGGTCAGCCCTGCGCGGCCGCTGAAGGCATCGTCGCTTTTCTTCGTGACGGCGGCGTGGAGTTGGTCGTCGGTGACCGAGCGCACATGGTCCTGGCGCCCGCCCAGCGTGACGACCCAGCGGTCCGCGAACTTGATCTGGTCCTGCGCGTAGAGGCCGATCTGCCGCGTGGTCTGCCTGTAGTGGGCCAGCGGGTCCTGCGGCGTGTCGACGTGCTGGCCATAGACCGGTGCCAGCAGGTCCAGGGCGGGCGCCGGCCCGATGAAGCGCCGCGCGGTGCCGCGCTGCTCGCTGAAGTCCACGCCGAACAGCAGCGTGTGCGCGACCTCGCCGGTGCGCAGCTTGCCCTGCACGTGGGTGTCGAGGCTGGCCTGGTTCACCGGGTCGTCCCAGCTGCGGGCGACGCGCGAGATGCTGTGCGCGTCGGCATCCACTTCGTCGACCCACACCGTGCGCCGGCTCAATGCCACGTGGCTGTAGCGGAAGTTCTGGCGCAGGGTCCAGCTGCCGTCGAGCGCGGTCTCGAAGTTGTAGCCGACGGCGCTCTGGCGCTGCTTCATGCGGCTGAAGCTGTAGTCGCCCATCTTCACGTCGGTGAGCACGTTGTTCTGGCTGAAGTAGTAGGTGTCCTCCTGCGACTTGTTGTCGAGCACATTGGCATACAGCGTCAGCGAGGTGTCGGCATGGGGTTGCCAGCGCACCGAGGGCGCGAGGTAGCTGCGCCGGCGGTTGAGCTTGTGGCCGTCGGGGTAGCGGTCCTGGTCGTTGCTGTCGAGCGCCACGCCGATCAGCCGATAGCTCCAGTCGGAATCGGCGCCGAAGCGGTCGCCGATGTCGAAGGCCAGCTGCTTGCGGTCGAAGCTGCCGACCTGCGCCTCGATCTCGCGGATCCGTTCGCCCGTGGGCTGCTTGCTCACGCGGTTGATGACCCCGGCCGCATCGCCCTGGCCGAAGGCCATCGAGGCCGGCCCGCGCAGCACCTCGACGCGTTCCAGCGCATAGGGCTCGGTCAGGAAGCGGTTGACGCCGAACAGCGCCTGCGAGAGCCCATCCAGGTAGGTGCTGTTGGAGGTGTCGAAGCCGCGCAGCAGCATCAGGTCCCAGCCGCGGTTGTCCGGGCCGTAGATGCCCACCGTGATGCCGGGGCTGTAGCGGATGGCCTCCATCACGTCCTGCACGCCGCGCGCGTCCATCTCCTCGCGGCCGATCACCGAGACCGATTGCGGCACCTCGAGCAGCGGCGTGTCGGTCTTGGTGGCCGTGGCGCTGCGCCGCGCCACATAGCCGTTGACCGGGCCGGTGGCCGTTTCGGGGCTGGCCGCCATCACGGTGACGGTGGCCAGCGTGGTGCCGCTCGATGCATTCGACGCGCGCTCGATCACCAGCGTGTTGCCGTCGATACGCCCCGACAGGCCGGTGCCCTGCAGCAGCTGCGCGACGGCCGCGTTGGCGCTGAGGCTGCCCTGCACCGCGCGGCCCTGGTGGCCCTGCAGCAGCGCGGGCGCGGCCATCAGCTGAAGATGGGCCTGGCGCGCCAGCTGGCCCAGCGCCTGGTCCAGCGGCTGGGCGGGGATCGCGAAGGCGATGGCCGCGCGCTGCGAGGGCGCCGGCGCAGCGCCGGTCTGGGCCTGGCCCTGCGGGGCGGCCAGGGCCATGACGGCCACGGCGATCAGGCGGCGGGCGCCAGCGTGAAGACGGGGAGGATGATCAGCAGCAACAGCAGGCATTCGGGTTTCTCGGCTCGTTCGGGTCCATCGACATCCCGCGCCCCGAAGTCGGTCGGCGCGGGCTCATGGATTGCTGAAACGTACGAACTTCCGGAATCCCTCAGCCGCGCCCTTCGATCACCAGCGAACGCCCCGGCCCCCGCTCGCGCACCTGCACCGGCAGGCTGCCCGGCAGCAGCCGCAGCCAGGCCCGGCTGTCCGCGATGCGCACCCGGCCCACCACCGGCAGCTGCGCGACCTCGGGCGCCACCTCGATCGGCTGCGTGCCATAGCGCGCGAGCCGCGCCACCACCTCGCCCAGCGGCGTGTGCTGGAAGTCGAGCCAGCCCTCGCGCCAGGGCGCCACCGCGGCCGCATCGCCGTCGCGGCTGACCGTGAGCTGCGCGCCTTCGATGCGCACGCGTTCGCCGGCCCCCAGCACGCACTGCGCGCCCGTGCCGCTGCGCACCCGCACCTGGCCGGACTCGACCGCCACCTGCAGGTCGCCCGTGTTTTCCTGCAGCGCCACTTCGAAGCGCGTGCCCAGCACCGTGACCTCGTGCGCGCCGGCCGCGATGGTGAAGGGCCGCTGCGGGTCGCGCGCCACGTCGAAGAACACGCTGCCGGCCAGCAGCCGCGTGCTGCGCCGGGCCGCGTAATAGGCCACCTCCAGCTGGGTGGCCGCATCGAGCGTGAGCCGGCTGCCGTCGGGCAGCGTCTGCTGCCGGATGCGCCCGGGCGCGGTGGCCAGCGTGAGCGACTGCTCTGGCACGTACCGGCGCCAGGCCTGCCAGACCCCCGCACTGCCCACGCCCATGCCCGCCACGCCCAGCAGCGCCGACAGCGCACGCCGCCGCCCCGTGCGCGCCGGCGGCACCGCCTCGCCGCGCCAGCGGTGCAGCGCGGCCTCGACGCCGTCCATGGCGCGCATCACCTCGCGCTCGATGGTCTTGACCGACACCCCGTGCTGCGCCGCGAGCTCGGCATGGCTCGCGCCGTCGAGCCGGTCCGCCAAAAAGATGTCGCGGCTGCGCGCCGGCAGCGCCGCCAGCGCCGCGGCCACCGCATCGAGCGCCTGCCGATGGCCCAGCCGCTCGGCGATGTCGGGCGTCAGCGGCTCACGGAACGGCGCTTCGCCCTCCGCGCGCTGCGGCGTGAAGCGCTCGTGGCCGCGCTGCCGCCGGCGCAGATGGTCGATCGCGATGTTCTCCGCCACCGTGTAAACGTAGGCCCGCGCGGCGGGAGCCGGCGGCGCCTCATCGCCGGCCGCCCCGCGCTCGGCCAGCCGGATCCAGGTGTCGTGCGCCAGCTCGCGCGCGTCCTGCGCACTGCCCGTGCGGCGCGCAATGAAGCGCACCACCTCCGGATAGCTTTCCTGGAAAGCCGAGAGCAGCGGGGTGGGAGAGAGTTGGGCGGACATGGGCGGGAGGAGGGCACGCGGATCGCGCTGGCATTATGACGAGAATGGTTCTCATTTGTGAATGCTTTGTGTGGCGCGCGTGGGTGGGTGTCGTGTGGGTGCTGCAGGGAGCGCCATGCTGCTGAAGGCTTGGGCGACGATGTGCAGGGCCGCAATAATTTCCTCGTTCGTAGTGCAAAGGGCGAGCGCGGAGCGGTGTTCTTCAATTTCACCGAGTAGTGCCTAGGCACCTGGCTTATGGACTCGCGGTTTACTTGTGGAATCTCTATCCGCGCACGTCCGAAGGCGCATGGAGCGACAAAGCGGCAGGGGCAGTTGCGACACTTCATCGCGGTGCGGCAGTTCTGGCTGTTGGCGAGTATGCAGGGCGGGTTTTCGTTTGGGATTCCCAGGCCATGCCGACGGACTATTTCCGTCGGTAGGCGAAGATGCTTTCGCGGCGGGAGGTGTTGGAATTGCCGGTGCAACGCAGCAATGCTTCCTAGACAAATACACGGCTGAGAGCTGGTGACCCGGGCGCGCTGGCGGGGTCAAGCTCGGCGGCACCTAGGAAGGATGCTTGAGGTCAACAACGGGCCTTTAGGGTGCCTAGCGGAACTTCTGCTTTGCAGCGGTTGCCGCCGTTCGCGTGTTGAGCCCGACCGGGTCCTGCCGGGAAAAAGGGGCCTTTGCAAGTGACGGCTCCCGATCGTCGAGGATGCGCGCGCTCAAGATTGAAGGCGAACTATCCACGGCTGTTGATCGAGACAATGCTGCGCGCGCTCAAGGGCAGCTTTGCATCAGCGGTGGCTTCCTATCCCCGCCGACCGCCGTTCTTCACGCTGTGATGTTGGTTGCGGTCCCTCAGGTGCGCGGACTGTCTCGAATCGAGCGGATCCCGTTGTAGAAGTGTTGCTCCAATAGGTGCTGTACCGATACGAATCCACTGTGCACCAACAAATGCCCGCTGCCCGGACTAAATTCGCGCCTCCCCGACCTCCGCTTCGGCTTGCACTTCCCCCTCCACTTGCGCTTTCGTCCCTCCTGCGTCGGCGCGCCGCTTCGGGCCAGCGGTTGCGTCGGACACCTTGTCGATGCGAAGCGCCTTTTGGATCGGGTCGTAGCCGAGCTTCACGCTCTGTCCCGCCGACACCTCGCCCTTGAGCAGGGCGGTCGCCAGCCGCGATTCGACCTCCGAGCGCAGCTTGCGCTTGAGCATGCGGGCGCCGAACTCGGGGTCGTAGCCGATCTCCGCCAAGTGGTCGACCAGCGAGTCGTCGAACGTCAGCTGCACCTTCTGCGCGGCGGCGGTGCGCGACACGCGTTGCAGCTGCAGCCCGACGATGGCATGGATCTCCCGCTTGCCCAGCGCGTGGAAAACCACGACCTCGTCGACACGGTTGAGGAATTCGGGCCGGAAGTGGTGGCGCAGCAGTTCCATCAACCGGTCGCGCAGTGCCGGGTACGCGAGAACTTCGCGATCTTCGGCCTTGAGGTTGCGCTGGATCACTTCCGAACCGAGGTTGCTGGTAGCGATGATGATGGTGTTGGTGAAGTCGATCACCCGTCCCTTGCCGTCGGTGAGGCGCCCCTCGTCGAACAGCTGCAAGAGGATGTTGTGCACCTCCGAATGCGCCTTTTCGATCTCGTCGAGCAGCACCACGCTGTAGGGCCGCCGCCGCACGCGCTCGGTGAGTTGGCCACCTTCCTCGTAGCCCACATAGCCGGGAGGCGCGCCGACCAGCCGGGCGACCGTGTGCCGCTCGGCATACTCGCTCATGTCGATGCGCACCAGCGACTCCTCGCTGCCGAAGACCGTGGCCGCAAGCGCCTTGGCCAGCTCGGTCTTTCCGACGCCGGTGGGGCCGAGGAAAAGAAAGGTCGCGGTGGGCCTGCCTGCTTCGCCGAGGCCGGCTCGCGCCAGGCGCACGGCTTCGCTGACCGCGTGCACCGCCTCTTCCTGGCCGACCACGCGGTCGCGCAGCCGGTCTTCGAGTCGCAGCAGCTTCTCGCGGTCCTCGGACGTGAGTTCGGACACCGGCACGCCGGTCAGCGCCGAGACGATCTGCGCCACGTCTTCCACGCTCACTTCGGAGGAGCTGGTGCCACGCCGCTTCTTCCAGGCCGCAGTGACGTCCTCGAGCTTCTTCTCGTCGCCCTTGATGCGGTCGCCCAGGGCCTTGGCCTTGTCGTACTGCTTGGCCGCACCAGCGGCGTCCTGCTCCTGACGCAGTTTGCGGACGTTGGCCTCGATGTGCTGCAAGTCCTGCGGCCGCGAGCTCGCATGGATGCGCACCCGCGCCGCGGCCTGGTCGATCAGGTCGATCGCCTTGTCGGGCAGAAAGCGTGCGGCGATGTAGCGTGCCGAGAGCTTGGCGGCGGCCTCGATCGCGCCTTCGCTGATCTTTACCTTGTGGTGCGCTTCCAGGCGGTCGCGCAAGCCGCGCAGGATCTCGATCGTGTCCTCGATGCCGGGCTCCGGCACCGTCACCGGCTGGAAGCGTCGCTCCAGTGCTGCGTCCTTCTCGATGTACTTCTGGTACTCGTTGAGCGTGGTCGCGCCGATCAGGTGGAGTTCGCCGCGCGCCAATGCCGGCTTGAATACGTTGGCGATGTCCAGTCCGCCCTCGCCGCCGCCGGCACCCGCGCCAACGATGGTGTGCAGCTCGTCGATGAAGATGATCAGCTCGTCCTGCCTGTCGATGATCTCGTCGAGCACCTGCTTGACGCGCTCTTCGAACTCGCCGCGGTACTTGGCGCCCGCTACCATGCTGTTGATGTTGAGCTCCATGACCCGCTTGCCGCGCAGCACGTCGGGCACCTGGTCCTGCACGATGCGCTGTGCCAGCCCCTCGACGATCGCGGTCTTGCCGACACCGGGTTCGCCGATCAGCACCGGATTGTTTTTCTTGCGCCGCGCCAGCACCTCGATCGTCGTCTCGATTTCCTGCGCGCGGCCGATCACCGGGTCGAGCTTGCCCTGTCGGGCCAGATCGCTCAGGTCACGGCTGTACTTGTCGAGCGTCGGCGTGCCGCTGCGCTGCTTGAGCTTACCTTCCTCAGCGCCCTGGCCGACGACCTTGACGACCTTCTGGCGCAACGACTGAGAACTGAGGCCGAGCTTGCGCAGCAGTTCGCCGGCAAAGCCGTCTTCTTCTTGCACCAGGCCGACGAGGATGTGCTCCGGCCCCAGATAGCTGTGGCCCAGTTCGCGGGACGCGATCATGGCGTGCTCGAGAGCGCTCTTGGCGCGCGGCGACACGCTGATCTGCGGCGTGTCGTCTTTCTCGACCTTGCGCTCGCCGCGCGGCGCGTTCTCTTCGATGTTCGACCTGAGATCCGCCTCCGACAGCTTGTAGTCGCGCAGGATCTCCTGGACGATCTCGTTGTCGAGCAGCGCCAGCAGCAGATGCTCCGTGTCGACCTCGTCCTTGCCGTATTCCAGCGCCTTCTCCGCTGCGCCCTGAAGCCGGTCCATCGCCGCTTCATTCAGGAAGCTGCGCAGGTCCACCGCGTCGCGTGAGCGCTGGCGCCGAGGCGCGCCGGCCTGTGGCCGCGCCTTGTCGCTGCCTGCGCTGCCGGTGCCTGTCGACCGGCCGAACAGCGACCCACGATCGCCGAAGAAGCTCTGGAACTCGTCGAACAGGCCGCCACCGAACAAGGACTCAAGTGGCGAGCGCTTGAAGGTCCTTGCCATCGTCTCGGCATAGTGTTCGTCGCACAGTGCGACCTGGCGGGTCTGTCCGCCTTCGCGCAGGGTCAATTGGGTGGAGGCGGGGCGTCCGCACACGTCGCACTTGGCCATGGCTGCTCCTTCTTCAGGCGGTGTATTCGAACTTCGGCAGGGCCTTCAGCTCGTCCTTGCTCGCCTTGGGCAGGACGGCCTTTGGCGCGATGTGCTCGAACTGCCGCACCGGAATCGCAACCAGGTGCTTGCCCAGGCCGAGAAAGCCGCCGACGTTCACGATGGCGGTCGAGACGTTGCCGTCGGTCGAGATCACGAGGTCATCCACCTTGCCGATCTTTTCGCCCTTCTCGTTGTAGACGTCCTGGTCAAGCAGCTTCGAGGCGCGGTAGCCGGTGGCGACCAGTTGCGTTTCGGCGATGGTCACGCCGATCGTCGCCTTCGCTGCCACAGGGACGGGGGCTGCCTTGACGGCCCCTCCCTTGGGCGCGGCAGGTTCGGGCGCCGTCTGGCCGACCGCGAGTTGCGTCAGGCCGAGGGCGAGCACTGCGCATGCGATGCGGGTGCGAAGAAGTTTCGTGTCCATGATGTTCACTCCGTAGAGGTTGAAGAGAATCACTCGATCTGTCCGTGCCGCCGGCCTCAAAGACCGATCGTGATGCGGTTGTCGACCGTGCTGACGCCCAGCGCCTTCCAGGCCGCCCGCTCGGCTTCCTCGCGCTCGGCCCACGCGCGCACCCTGCCCTTGAGGGTCACCTTGCCGCCGTCCACCTCGACCGTGATCCGCTCGGCGTCCGTCTGCGCACTGCGTACCAGTGCTTCTTCGACCTTCTTCTTGATGTCCGAAGGTTGCGCCTTGGGTTTCACTTCGATCAGGTTGCTCACGCCCGTCACGCCGGCCAGGTTGCGCATGACGCGCTCGGCCTGCTGCTTCTTGTATTGCCAGTCGACCGTGCCCTTCAATGTGACCCACCCCTTGGAAACGGTGACATCGATCTTTTCCCGCTCCAGCAGGATGTCCCACTGCAAGGCGCGCGCTGCGGAGGCGGCGATATCGGGGTCGGTGCGTTCGGAGCTCACACCGAGCCGGACCTCGATGTCGTTGGCCACCGCCTTCACGCCGCGCACGCGATGCGAGGCCTCTTCCGCGGCCCAGCGCTTGGTGTAGGAATCGACAAAGCCGGTGAGCGTGACGACGCCATCCTTGACGGCCACGCCGATCTCGTTGGATTGCACGCGTGGTTCCCACTTCAGTTCGGCCAGCACCTCGTTCTGGATATCGACGTCGGTGCGGGAAGCGGTAGCAACAGTCATGATTGATCCTCTGTGTGTTGTCGAGCGCCCGCGGTGGAGACGCGACTTCGCATCCGACAGCCGCACGCGGGCGCAATGGCAGGGGCAGTCGGTTGCTTGAAGATTAGGCAGTCCGATCGGTGCAGTCTTGCGCAGACCTGCGCAGCCATGTCGCAGGACTGCGCGCAATGATCAAGGCGCTCGCGGGCAATGCCATATGCGCGAAATGCGGCGCGCATGCCGGGGCCGGACTTCGCCAGCATGCGCAGGAATCCGGAAGACCGGCGCGGCCAACGCGCCTACGCTGACCCCTGGAGAGTCAATCCATGGAGATCAGGCGATGCGCGAACCCGATTCAACCGAGGCCCTTGCCGATTTCAGAACCCTGTCGTCGCCGGCCGGACCGGCGCTGGTCAAGATCTACGGACGGCTGGGCAATGCCGCCGCGTGGGCCATTCGCGACTTCCTGCACCGCAGCGACGTGCCCTTCGAGTGGGTCCCGCTGCAGAGTGACGACAGCGCACGCAGCACGGTCCAGGTCGGCCACTTGCACGATGCGCGACTGCCGGTCTGCCTGTTCCCCGACGGCACCCGCATGGAGTGCCCGACGATCCGGCAGATCACCGAGAAGCTCGGCTGGTTCAGGAATCCGTCGCGCTCCGAATACGACTTGGCCATCTATGGCGCCGGGCCGGCCGGGCTGAGCGCCGCGGTGTACGCCGCAGCCGACGGCCTGTCGACCGTTCTGGTCGAGCGCCTGACCGTCGGCGGCCAAGCCGGCAGCAGTTCGAAGATCGAGAACTACCTGGGATTTCCGCAGGGCATTAGCGGCATGGAGCTCGCGGAGCGCGCCCGCGAGCAGGCGTGCAAGTTCGGTGTCGAGATCCTGCTCGCCCGTGAAGGCGTGCGCGCCGAGCTGGAGCCCGGACGCGGCGTCGGCGTGCTCGAGGATGGCACACGGATCGTCGCGCGCGCCACGATCTGTGCCACCGGCGTGGCCTACCGGCGGCTCGGACTGACGAACGAGGAACAGCTCATGGGCTCGGGCCTTTACTACGGCGCTGGCGCCAGCGAGGCGCCGCTGGCGCGCGGCCAGCCCGTGTTCATCGTCGGCGGCGGCAACTCGGCCGGCCAGGCGGCGATGCACTTCGCGCCGCACGCGAGCCACGTCAGCATGGTGATCCGCGACACATCGCTGAGGAGCACGCTGTCGCGTTACCTCATCGACCGCATTGCCGCCAGTGCCAACATCGAGGTCCTCGCGCGCACGGAGGTGAGTGCGCTGCACGGCGATGGCGCGCTGCGCGAGATCTCGTTGCGCGACCGCGCCACCGGCGCCGAACGCCGCGTTGCGACGCAATGGCTCTTCGTGTGCATCGGCGGCGAGCCGCACACTCACTGGGCGGAATCGATCGGCATGGACCGCGACGAGGCAGGCTACATCCTCACGGGCCCCGATCTCCTGCAAGGTGGCCGGCGCCCCCCACGGTGGCCGCTGGACCGCGAGCCGCATTTTCTCGAGACCAGCATCCCGGGGGTGTTCGCAGCCGGCGACGTGCGGCACAACGCGGTACGTCGCTGCGCATCCGCGGTGGGTGAAGGCGCGATGGCGGTGGCCTTCGTTCACCGCAATCTCGACGTCGGCTGAATGTCGCCATGGTCACGCGGATGGGTCCTGCCGCGCGACCTCGCGCGCGCGAAGTTCGGTGATGAATTGTTCCGCAGGTGTGAAGAAGGGGTTCTCGTGCAGCACGCCGCCGAGGATGATGACGGGGTGCGTGCGCAGGACGTCTGCCATCAGCGCCGCGCTGGTCTTCGAAAGGTCGTACATGCACACCACGGTGTCGCGCCCTTCGCGCACTACAGCGTTGAGGCGGGCTTCGTACTCAAGGAAATCCTCAACGCCGGGCCAGTTTTCGCCAGCCCATTCGGCGTGTCCGCTGATGCGCGAGATCGAGGTCTGCGAATCGTCGGAGATATGCTGCTGGACGAAGCCGAGCATGCGGGCCACGTCGAAGCGTCCGTCGCGCAGGTACATGTCGAACACCGAGTGGACCCGGAGTTTCCCATTGCGCTCCTGCTGAGCGACGTCGATGCCGGCTGCGTAGAGCTGCCGCAGATGTTCGTCGCGAAGCGACGCGTCAACGATCTGGCAGGCCCGATCGCCTCGCTCGAGCCCATCCTTGATAAACGGCATCATGATGCGGTTTTCCTCCTCGGCGGTGCGGAAGAAGGCGCAGATGTGGCGGTATTTGCCCAGTGTCGAACCTGCGATTTCCACGCCAACCTGTTCGCCCTGACCGGACGACAAAGCTACGAGGCCGGTGAAGCTTGAGTCCATGATGTTTTGCCCAGGTTTTATTCCACGCCGACAACGTGCGCCCGACTGCAAAGCGCCCCATCCTCGAAACCTTTTAGCACGTTTGGCGAAAAGAAAGTGGAATCGCCGGGTCGATTCGTGCCACGCTCGCTGGTCGCCCTCGACTTGCAGACCATGGATGAAACTGGCACCGAAATCCGCCGCCTTCGGGACTGCATCAGCGGACTGATGAGTCTGCTCGCTCTGCCGTCCTTGTGGGACGGCCGCGATCCGCTGTCCATCCTGCGAACCTTGCTCGATATGCTGGCACGCATGCTGGCCCTGGATCTGGCGTACGCACGACTTGACAACGGCGAGACCGCGCCGATGCTCGAGCTGGCGCGCAGCGAGTACCTACCTGACATCGCCCGACGCGCGAGCGAGGTCGGTGCAGCCATCGCGCCGTGGCTTCTGGCACAGCACTCCGGTGTCCCCTATGTCGTGCCGAACCCGTTCGAGCAGGGCGACCTGCGCGTCACGCACCTCTGGCTCGGCGCCAAGAAGGAGGTCGGTGTGCTGCTGGCCGCTTCCAGGCGACCCGGATTCCCGAGCGCTACCGAAACGTTGCTGCTGCGGGTGGCCGCGAACCAGGCGGTGGTCGAACTGCAGCGGGCGCAGTTGGCGATCACCCGGCAGCGTGCAGAGACCGCGGAAAGGCTCAATGACGAAGTCAAGGCGCACAACGCGTATCTGCGCCAGGAAACCGAACAGCATTGGGGCGAGATCGTCGGGCACAGCAAGTCGCTCGCACAGGCACTGACACTGGTAGAGCGCGTTGCGCCGACCAATGCATGTGTGCTCGTCCAGGGCGAGACTGGGACCGGCAAGGAACTGATCGCGCGTGCCATCCACCGTCTCAGCCATCGCCGGCAACATCCCTTCGTCCGGCTCAACTGCGCGGCCATCCCTACCGGGCTGATCGAGGCCGAACTGTTCGGACATGAAAAAGGCGCCTTCACCGGAGCCGTTGGCAAACGCATCGGGCGCTTTGAACTGGCCGACAAGGGCACCATCTTCCTCGACGAAGTCGGCGAGATTCCGCTCGAACTCCAGGCCAAGCTGCTGCGCGTGCTGCAGGAGCACGAGTTCGAACGTCTGGGAAGCACCCATACGCAGAAGACCGACGTGCGTCTGATCGCGGCGTCCAATCGCGACCTGGCGCGGATGGTGGTCGAGCGCACCTTCCGCGACGATCTGTACTACCGTCTGAAGGTGTTCCCGATCGAGACGCCGGCGCTGCGCCACCGCGTGGACGACATCCCCGTGCTGGCCCGCCACTTCCTGCAGGTTCACGCGCGCGCCAACAACCGGTCGGTTACGACCATTGCCCCGGAGAGCCTGGCGGCACTCAGCCGGTATTCCTGGCCCGGCAACGTGCGTGAATTGTCGAACTTCATCGAGCGCTGCGTGATCCTGACGCAAGGTGTCACGCTGGAGGTGCCGGTAGGTGAACTGAAGCCTGGCCTGCATGCGGGAGATGCTTCGGACCAAAGTCTCGAACACATGGAGCGCCAGCACATCCTTCGGGCCCTCGAGGAATGCAAGGGGGTCATCGCCGGCCCCGCCGGGGCGGCTGCCAGGCTGGGCATGAAGCGCACCTCGCTGCAATACAGGATGCAAAAGCTCGGCATTGCCCGCAGCTGAGAGTACTGCCGGAGGGCCGGCAGCGCTGCCGGAAGACCGGCAGCATGTGCCGATCGAGCGAGTCGCACAAGTGTGATCCGGCTCGCCCAAACCCTTGTCACGCTTCGAGATCCCGCAAGGCAGCGCGTCGTTCGTCGGCTCGCACAAGATTCGGCACGCCCCTTGCAACGGTCGAGCACCCGCCGATCGGCGGCACAACCAGCAGATGCACCGAGGGGACGCCATGCTGACAGCAAACCATGCCGGAATCGATAGCTCGTCGAGTGTCCACATGCCGATGCGGCCGTATCCGGAGGCGCCGGCCGCCGCGTGCGAACCGGTCATGCGCATTGCGTACCTGGGTGCAGCGGACCTCGGCAGCGTGCGCACGAGCGACTCGCTCGACATCCTCGTGCCCAAGGAGACCGCGAACCTGTTCACCACCCGCCACATGGAGGCCGCGCGGGACCGAACCGCCTACGTTCGCGCGCCGCTGGTCGTCGTGGTTCCGCCGGCCCTGCCGCATTCGCTGGCAGACCGACCCGGCTCCCACACGCTCCTCCTCCGCATCGCAGGGCCCTTCTTCCGCGCAACGGCCTGTGCCGCGCTGGGCAGCGACCAATTCAGTTCTGTCGAACCCCATGCGACGAACGATTCGTTGCTCCGCGAGGTCGCCGACGCGGTCGACCAGCAGTTCCCGAGCCACCGGCTGGAAGCGAACTTTCTGAACGCACTGGCCGCCCTGCTGGCCGCGCACGTCGCCAGGAACTACCTGGCCGCGGGACCTGCGAGGGCCGTGTCCAACGGCGGGTTGGCGGCCCACAAGATCCGCTGCGTGCGCACCTTCGTTGCCGAGCATCTCGGCGAGACGATCCGCGTCGAGCAGCTCGCCGCCGAAGTGCACATGAGCCCCTTTCATTTCGCGCGGATGTTCAAGCAATCGACCGAACAGTCGCCGCACCTCTACATCCTCTTGCAGCGCATCAAACGCGCCAAGGAGCTCCTGGCCGGCACCGACTCGCCGATCATCGACGTGGCGGCCGACGTGGGCTTTCGCACGCAAGGTCATTTCACGGGGCGTGTTTCATCGCTACACCGGCTTCACGCCGAAGGCGTTCCGGATGAGTGCGCGCGACGCGTCGATCCCGTCCGTCGCGTCAACAGCAGGCGACCGCAACCCGTGATGATCCATGCACAACGCCGTCGGGCTCAGGCTTGACGAGCGACGTAGGCAACCGACCCCTCGTCGGGGTTCAGGCCGCCGCCGGTCGGGGGCGCACCAGGTGGCGATAGCGCAGGTTGAGCAGCACGTAGCAGATCATGGTCGCCGTGATCCCCACCAGCATGGCGCAGAGCCCGAGCGGCAACATCAGCACGATTGCCGTCAGCGCGAAGACGGCCGCCGTGTTGGACAGGAGGTAAGGCCGCAGCTCGGGTGCCTCCATGTAGTAGCCGTATTGCTTGCCCACGAAGAACAGCACCGTGCCGACCGCGGCCAGCCGACGGAAGTCGGCCGGGTCGAGGTCGTCCAAAATCGCATGCCGGATCAGGGAGGCCAGGATCGCCAGTCCGACGAACAGGAAGAAGTGCGAATAGAGGATCGAGTACCCGGTCGCCAACCTGCGCTGCTCCAGCAGGTGGAAGCTGTCGTAGTAGATCCACCAGATGGCCGACACCATGACGAATCCGCTGACTGCGGCGATGACGTTGGTTTGGTCCCACGCGATGTGCGCCAGCGCCGCGGAGATGCTGATCACCGATTCGCCCAGCATGATGATGGTCAGCAGTCCGACTCGCTCGACCAGGTGTGCCGCGTGCGCCGGCACGACGTGCAGCCTCCGGCGAAGCAGCACTAGGGCCGCCATGTCGAACACGATCCCGGCATAGAAGACCAGGTAGCGCCACGGTGGTTCCAGCAGGACCGAGCAAAGGCTGATCGCGGCACCGACGGCAAACACGGTGCCCACCGTCGACGCGAAGCCGCCCCCGTCGTGGTGCTTGCGCCTGGAGACGAAGTACATCGCGGAGATGATCAACCGCGCCCCGCAGTAGCAGGCCACGGCCAGCGCATAGTGTTCCTGGGTGCCGGTGGCGCTCTGCGCCGAGATCACGATCAGCAGGAACATGATCAGCAGGGTGGACAGCCGGTGCTGACGGCTGTCGGTGTCGAAGCGGTTGGCGTATATCGTGTGGCCCGCCCAGATCCACCAAAGCGGCAGGAACACCATGACGAACCGCATGACCTGGTGCGCCCCGATGTGGCCCTCATGCGCTTCACTGAGGATCTCGCCGGCGCCGTGCAGGGCAACGACGAAGATCAGATCGAAGAAAAGCTCGAGCCACGTCGCGCGACGATGGGGGTCGAAATATCGCAGGTCCACCGGGCGGCCTCAATGCTGCGGCGAGAGCATGTCGTCGACCTCGTCCCCGATGGGTTCCGGCTCGCTGCCATCGGGCTTGCCTGCGAGGGCCGGCAGCAACTCGGTTCCGATCTCCTCGAGTACCTCGGACGCCGGTCGCGCGCCGTACTTGAGATTGAGAACCACGTGGTTGACGCCCGCTACGCGCAGCGAGTCCAGAAAGTGCCGCAGGAAATGCCGCCCTGCCTTGAACCCGAGATGGATGGCCGTCGGCTCCAGGTACGGGTCGTCGGCCAGGTCGACATAGAGCGACTGCACGAACGGCTTGAAGGCGCCCGGCCTGGCGGAATGGACCTCGCCGCGCCAGCGTGCCACCGTTTCGGCTTGGTGATCGATGCCGCGTGGGTAGGTGATCCAGCCATCCGCGTGGCTGGCAATCCATGACAGCGACTGCCCGCTTTTTCCGGTGACGAGCATCGGCAGGCGTCCCATCGGTTTGGGCACGAGGTCGGCATTGCCGGAGAGCGCGCCGGCCGTTGACGTCAACGCCGGGTATTCGCGCTCCAGCACGCGCCGTATCATCCCGAAGTATTCGCGAAACAGGTCGGCACGCCGTTCGATGTCGACGCCGAAAGCCGGGAACTCCACCGGTCGGTCGCCCGATGCCACGCCCAGCACCAGGCGGCCGCCCGACAGTTGGTCGACCGAGGCCGCCGCCTTGGCGACATGCAGCGGATGCCGCAGCGGCAGCACGATGGCGCCCGTGGCCAGCGCGATCGCCTTGGTGTGTGCCGCGATCCAGCCGAGATACACCCAGGGATCGTGGATCTGACCAAGATCGCCGAAGCTCGGATCGCGCAACGGCACATCGCGCACCCAGAGCGCGGCGAAGCCGAGCGTCTCGGCGCGCTGCGCAAGCCGCTCCTGGTCGTGCATCGGTGCCTCGTCGCCCGCATAGGCCTCGATGGGAAAGAAGACGCCGACCGTGAGTCGGCCCACGCGGAACATGCGACTGAAGCCTGGCGCTTCGTCGGCCCTGGCCGTCGGATTGACTTTGAGCATGCGCGCTCTCCTGTTGGATGGCGCAAGCGTACGCGGCGTGCCGGGAGGCGGTATTCCCGATTGCTGCGAAAACCACCCAAGGACGGCGGCATATACAAGCAGCTGCGACGGGAACGCTGACGGCGGCAGCCCGGGTTCGCCCGAGCCGACGCGCCAGTCGGCGCTAACTGCCAGGTCGTTTATGAACGACCGATACTTTGCGACCTACGTATTCAAAGGGCGCAGACTGATATGCCAACGGCATCAGCTTGGCACCAAGAGTTCTGGTCTTCACAGAGCTGCAGTCCACGCGTTGCGTCGCCTGGACTCACTGCCAGGACGTTTGCCAACGGAAGATTGTTTGCGCCACCGGCATTGAAAAGGCGCAGACTGCCATGACCGGTTCGACCCGATCCGGTCGAGTGTTGTTAAACGAAAGAAGGTATGTCATGGTCACAGTCGCGTTGTACGTTCGTCTGGAAGCGAAGCCCGGAAAAGAGAAAGAGGTTGAAAATTTCCTCGTGGGTGGTCTTCCTCTCGTCATGGAAGAGCCCGCCACCACCGCCTGGTTTGGCCTTCGCCTTGGGCCGACAAGCTTCGGAATCTTTGATGCCTTTCCAGATGAAGCGGGCCGCCAGGCGCATCTCTCGGGCAAGGTGGCGGCGGCGCTGATGGCACAAGCCGGTGAACTGTTCTCCGAGCCGCCGTCAATTCAGAACGTAGACGTGCTTGCGGCAAAGCTACCGAGCTGAACACATTGCTTGGGCGCAATGGCCACTTCTGCGCACTTTGCGGAGGCGGACCAATGCGCTGCAGGATGGCTCGATTGCGGCGCACAGCAGACATTCAGCAGCCCGCGCCGACTGACCGGAACCAGTCTGAAGCAGACGTCGAGCATCTACAAGCTTTCGTGCCATAGCTGCCCAAGCCTCCTACCGCCAAACGTAATGCCCCTTCACCACCCGCCCATGCTCCCGATGCGCCTTGACCCACACCTTCTTCTTCGCATGCGGCCGATGCACCTGGTGCGACGGGGCGCGCTTCATGTGCGGGCCGTTGCCGTGGTGGGCCGGGCCGGGCTGGGCGAAGGACAGGGAGGAAACGAGAATCGCCGCAGCGAACAATGCGATTTTTTTCATGGGAAACTCCAATCAAGAGAAGAGACGACGACCTGAGCTTAGAAGGGCTGTGTGAAAGCTGCCGTAGGTAGAAGAACGCTTTACGCAGCTTTACGGCCGACAGGGTGCGGCGACCCCGCCCTCAGAATTTTTCGTGCGGCAACAGGTAGCGCCAGTTGCCCGGCGCCATGCCCGCCAGTGACACGCGCCCCACGCGCTGCCGCTTCATCGCCACGATGCGCAGGTCCACGCTGTCGCACATCTGCGCGATCTGGCCGGGCCAGGCGCCCTTCATCGCAAAGCGCAGGCCGGTCACGCCCTCGTTCTGGCGGTTGATGCTCACCTTGGCCGGCAGCATGGCGCGGCCGTCGATCACCGGCGACTGGTTGAGGCGGTGCAGCGCCTGCGGGCCGACCTCGCCCTTGACGTCGACCATCACCTCGTATTCCATCAGCGCGGCGTCCTCGACCAGCTTGCGTTCGATGCGCGGGTCCTGCGTGAAGACGATCAGGCCGCCGGCGCCGGTCTCCAGCGGCGTGAAGCAGCGCTGGTTCGCGAAATGGCGCTGCAGCGTCGGGCGCTGCGACACGTCGTGCTCGCAGCGTTGATCGGGCACCAGCAGGCGCGCAATCGGGGCGTCGAAGGCCATGCCGGGCAGCTTGTTGAGCAGCAGGGTCACGACCTGCACCGGCTCGGGCTTTGCGCTCTTGTCGACCTCGACGGTCTGCTCGGGCTTGACGCGGGCCTGCGGCACCTCGATGCGCTGGCCGTCGACGCGCACGGCGCCGTTCTCGATCAGCAGCTCGGCCTCGCGGCGCGAGCAGCCGGCCTGCGCGGCGACGCGCTTGGCCAGGCGGATGCCTTCGTCGCTCTCGTCGTTCCTGGGGTCATGACGTGCGGGGGCGCGGTTCATGCCAGGCCCTTCTCGCGGATGCGTTCCACATGCGCGGCCAGCGATCGCGCGGCCACGGGCCACATGCGCTGCGGCACGTCGCCGTACGCGACCGGCAGCCATTCCTCGGGCGTGCCCTGGGGCTGCGCGCGCATGGCGGCGAGGATGCGGGCCTCGCGGCGCAGGCGGTGCATCTTCAAATAGGCGATGGCGTCGCGCGCCGAGCCCAGCACGTAGCCGTGCGCGGGCAGGATGAAGTCGACACCGCCAGTCGCGCAGGACTCGTCGAGCGTGTCGAGCGAATCGAGGTACGCGCCCATGTGGCCGTCCGGTGGGTCGACCACCGTCGTGCTGCCGTTGAGGATGTGGTCGCCCGAGAACAGCAGGCCGTCCTCCTCCAGCACCAGGCACAGGTGGTTGGCCGCGTGGCCGGGCGTGTGGATCACGCGCAGCGTGTGGGTGGTCTCGCGCGATGCGCCTTCCAGCACCAGGCGCTCGCCGTCGGCCAGGGCGCGGTCGGGCGTGAACTGTGCGTTGGCGCGTGCGGTGGGCGCCGAGGGCAGGCCGAGGATCGGCGGCTTGGTCGACGTGCACAGCGCCTGCAGCGGCGCGGCGGCGGGCGAATGGTCGGCGTGCGAATGGGTGCAGACGATCATGCGGATGTCGCCACCGGTGGCCGCGTGCAGCCGCGCGATGTGCGCCGCGTCGCGCGGGCCCGGATCGACCACGATGTAGCCGGTGGCGGCGTCCCCCACGATGTAGCTGTTGGTGCCGGGGCCGGTCATGGCGCTGGGGTTGGGCGCGGTCAGGCGCTGCAGGTTGTGCAGCAGCCGCACCGGCGCCTCGCTCTGCCAGTCGAGCGCATGCACGATCTGGCCGTCGGGGCAGACCAGCGCGAGCTCGCCATACGGCGTGTCGCTTTCCATGAAGCGCGCTTCCTGGCCCTTGAGCAGGCCGGCGCGCGGGCAACTGGTGAACAACGGCTGTTCCTGCGCGCAGGCCGCCAGCACGGCATCGACCGTGGCGTAGGCGGTGAAGCGTTCCAGCGTGCGCACGGTCGGGAACATCAGCAGGAAGCCGCCGGCCTTGTGGCGCTCCAGCGCATCGGCCGGCCGCACCCACACGGGCTCGAACTGCTCGGTCTCGTCGGCCGTGGGCGTCTGGCCTTCGGGCATGCGCGCCACCAGGAAGGGCACGTCGAAACGCTTGGGCAGGTCGCGGTCGGTGATCCAGTGGGCGAAGGTGAAGACCTGGTCGGTCGCCAGCCGCAGGCCCTGCGCGGCGCATTGGGCAGCGAAGGGCTGCGTGCCGTCGGCGGTGCTGCGGTCCATGGCCGCGACTTCGGCGGCCTCGACCGGGCGGCCGTCGGCATGGCGTGCCAGCAGCACGCCCAGTTCCTCGAAACATTCGCGCAGCGCGGCAATCGATTGGGTGAGCTGCAGGTCGCTCTGCGTGACGCGGCGTTCGGCCACGCCGTGGGCCTGGGCGTCGCCCGCGTCGATGCGGCCGCCGGGGAAGACGTAGGCACCGGCGCCGAAGCTGGCCTTGTCGGAGCGGCGCGTCATCAGCACCTCAATGCCGGCCGGCGTGTCGCGCAGCAGCAGCAGGGTGGCGGCGTCGCGCACGGGGGCGGCTTCGCGTGGGGGATATGTGAGTTGTGTGGGGCGGACCATGCGTCGATTATCGGCAGCATGGCGCCGGCCCGCCGGTCACCTACTCGACGTCCCCTGTCGGCGCATCACAGGGTCTTGGCCAGCGTCAGCACCAGCCGCGGCCGGTTGGGCGACCAGCCGGCGTCGGGGCCGCTGGTCAGCGCGTAGGCGCGCTCGTGGCTCGCGCCCTGCAGCGCGCCGCCCAACGACACGCCGCTGCCCAGGTCCAGGCTGGCGCCCACGCTGTAGTCGACGAAGCTGCGGTAGCCCAGCCGCCGGATGTCGCTGGCCATGCGGGTGTGGCCCAGCGCGGCCTTGAGCGTGACGCCCGCGCCGATCTCCTTGCTGTAGGCCAGGCTCAGGTAGCCGGTGTTACGGCCCGACAGGCCCGAGCCCGCGGCGTTGCCCGCGTAGTTGAAGTAGTCCTTCGACACAGTGTGCGCGTACTTGAGCGTCACGCTGCCCAGCGTCGCATCGGTGTAGCTCGCGCCCGCGTACAACTCGGTCGTGTTGCCCGCGTGGTTGCCGGGGTAGAGGTAGGTGAGCGCGCCGAGGTCGATGTCGAACACGTCGGCCTTGAACTTGTAGCCACCGTAGAGGTCGCTTTCGATGCTGTTGCCGGCCAGCCAGCCGACGCTGGCGTTCCAGTTGCCCAGATACCAGCCGCTGTCGCCGAACGCATGGTCGAAGCCGCCCTGCAGCGAGGGCTTGAGCGCGCGCGTCCTGGCGCCGCCGTCGTGGCCCAGCACGTCCTGGTCCTGGCCGCGGAACTTGTAGTCGCTGCTGAGCGCGATGTTGGCCGTGGTCTGGGCGTTGGCGAAGGCCGGAAGCACGGCGAGTGCGAGCAGGGCCAGGGTGGAGTGCGAGCTGGGGAAATACATGAAGAGAATGAGCTGGGAATGAGGAAGCGCGAGCGTAGGAGGCGGCGCGTAAAACCCGCGTAAAAAGGCAGGGCCCGGGCGTAAAAAGGCCCACGTCGGGCGCCGGCCGGCGCGTGGCAAGATGCATGCGTCTCCATCGCTCCACGGTCTTTCGCATGCTCATCAATTGCGTTGTCTACGAAGACGGCTCCAAGCTCGCCGACATCCCCGTGAGCCGCATCGGCGAGTACCTCTCGCTGCCGCGCTGTTTCGTCTGGGTGGCGCTGCACGACGCCTCGCAGGAGGAACTGCTGGAACTGCAGCAGGCCTTCGACCTGCACCCGCTGGCCGTCGAGGACGCGCAGAACGGCCACCAGCGGCCCAAGGTCGAGGAGTACGGCGATTCGCTGTTCGTGGTGCTGCACCTGCTCGATGCCGACGCCGACGCACCGCGCACCGCCATGGAGGTCGGCGAGCTCGACGTGTTCGTGGGCCGCAACTACGTGGTGTCGGTGCGCAACCGCAGCAGCCATGGTTTCGTCGAGGTGCGCGAGCGCTGCCAGCGCGAACCGGAACTGCTCAAGAACGGCCCGGGCTTCGTGCTCTACGCGCTGATGGACGCGGTGGTCGACCGCTACTTCCCGGCCATCGACGCCTTCGACGTCGAGCTCGAGACCATCGAGGAGCGCATCTTCACCCAAGGCGGCGCGCGCGAGAACATCCAGGGCCTCTACGGTTTGAAGCAGCGCCTCACGGTGCTCAAGCACGCGGTCGCGCCGCTGCTCGAGGGCGCCAACAAGCTGCATGGCGGCCGGGTGCCGCAGATCTGCGTGGGCACGCAGGAGTACTTCCGCGACGTGCTCGACCACCTCAACCGCATCAACGGCTCGATCGACGCGATGCGCGACACCATCGGCATCGCGATCCAGGCCAACCTGTCGATGGTCACCATCGCCGATGGCGAGGTCACCAAGCGGCTCGCCGCCTGGGCCGCGATCTTCGCGGTGTGCACCGCCTTCGTCGGCATCTGGGGCATGAACTTCGAGCAGATGCCCGAGCTGAAATGGCGCTACGGCTATGCGATGGCGCTGGGCCTGATCGTCAGCATCTGCGGCTACCTCTACTACCGCTTCCGCAAGGCCGGCTGGGTCTGAGCACACGCACCTTTCTGGAGAAAGAAACCATGTTCCCCCTCGACCTGCTGCTGACCTACCTGGCCGCCTGCCTGATCGTCGTGATCGCGCCCGGCCCCGACAACATCCTCGCGATCAGCCGGGGCCTGAGCCAGGGCCGCGCCGCGGCCTGCCTGTCGGCCACCGGTGCCGGCCTGGGGATCATGGTGCATGCGCTGGCCGCGGCGCTGGGCCTGTCGCTGCTGATCCAGGCCTCGCCCGTGGCCTTCTGGGCGGTCAAGGCGGTGGGCGGGGTGTATCTGCTGTGGCTGGGCTGGAAGGCGCTGGCCTCGCGCAACCTGATCTCCTTCGAACCCAGCGCGCACCAGTCGCTGCGCAAGGTGTTCTTCACCGGCCTGCTGTCGAACGTGCTCAACCCCAAGCCGGGCCTGTTCGTGCTGGCCTTCCTGCCGCAGTTCGTGAGCGCGAGCCGCGGCCCGGTGGCGGTGCAGATGCTGGTCTACGGCGCGATCTTCGCGCTGCTCACGGCCGTGATCTTCTCCGTGCTGGGCTGCTGCGCCTCCATCCTGTCGGCCTGGCTGCGCCGCCACCCGCGCTTCGGCACCGGCCTCAACGTGGGCGCGGGCCTGACCTTCATCGCGTCGGGGCTGTCGGTGCTGGCGCTCAAGCAGCGCGCTTGAAGGGCGCTGCCTGAGGCCATGGCCGCCTAGTCGAGCAGGTTGATCTGCAGGTAGCCGGCGGCGGTGGAGGGTGCCGCGCCGCCGACGAGCACCAGGAGCTTCGTGTTGTAGATGGCGAAGTACCCGGCGTTCGGTGCGGAGTTGGCGACGAATCGCAGGCCGGCAGGCCCGGTGAGACCCAAATCGACGTAGGTGTTCGTGGACATGGACGTGCTGCCGTCTGCGGCGATCACGTTGCGCGTGTTGCCCGTGGCCGTGAGGTTGACCTTGCCCCACGAGCCG
Source organism: Variovorax sp. J2P1-31 (assembly GCF_030317215.1). NCBI lineage: Bacteria > Pseudomonadati > Pseudomonadota > Betaproteobacteria > Burkholderiales > Comamonadaceae > Variovorax > Variovorax sp. J2P1-31. The sequence continues at coordinate 546,535 of NZ_JASZYA010000003.1, read as the reverse complement.
CCGGTCGACCCGCCGTAGCCGGTGGCGACGTTCCACACAGGGGTGTCCTGCACGCCGATCCGCATCACGTAGCGCCCGGCGATCGCGTTGGAGGCCCCGCCCGAGAGGTAGACGTTCTGGTTGCCGATGCGCGCGACCACAAAGCGGCTGGTGTCGTTGGCATTCGCCACGTTGACCATGCGCCATACGCCGCTCAAGTCCGTCGGCTCGACGTTGTAGGTCAGCGTCACGCCCGAGGGGCAGTCGGCGATGCTGTAGATCTGCATGCTGTTGCAGAGCTTGAACACCGTGCCGCCTGCGGACAGCGAGGTCTGCGTGATCGCCGAGCCGTTGCCGGCCGCTTCACGGCTGATGCCGAACAGGTTGTAGGTGCCGTCGAGTTCCGCCGCCGTCGTGATCAGCTTGCGCGCCGCGATGAAGGGCTTGACCGCGTAGGTGGGGGTTGTCGCCAAAGGCTCCACAAAGGGGAAGGCACCGACCACCGCATCGGTCGTCACACGGAAGCGCGACACGTTGACCGTCGACGGGGCACGGTCGCTCTTGAAGAAGAAGCTGCCGGGTTCGGACGCATCCGTGCCGAAGGTGTCGGACACCGGGTGGCTGCCGTCCTGGTCGGTGAAGGTGTAGCGGTTCAGGTTGAAGTCCAGGCTCAGCTGGTACTGCAGGCCGTTGCTCGCGTAGACGCGGTAGGTGCCGTTGCGCGCATCGCCGGCCGCGACGGCGAGCACCGTGGCCTTGGTGCGCGCGGGGCTGGCGGTGGTGGTGGCCGACACCGTGTACGCGCCCGCGCTCGCGGAGGCATTGAGGATCTGGGCGCTCCACTTCGTGGCCGTGGTGCCCGGGTTCAGCAGGGTGATGGTGCTGGCCCCCGAACTGCTCCATTGGGCGGCCTCGCTGGGCGTGATCTCGACCGTGTCGCCCGGCTGAGTCGCGTACTGGCCGTTCGCGTCGGCAACGGCCGCGTTGCCGTTGATCTTGACGGTCGTCGTGAGCGCGGGCGGCGTCACGGGCGTCACCGCGCCGCCGTCTCCACCACCACCTCCTCCTCCACATGCTGTCAGACCCGCCAGTGCAGCCACGCAGGCCAATGAAAACTGAATCCTCATGCTCTTCCTTGTGTTGTTATCGCCGACGCCGCGAGATGCCGCGCCGCCCGGCGAAGATACATGTTGTTTCAGGTGCGGGCAATGCGGATCTGCGTCGTGTTGAATACCTTGGTGACACCCGAGGCACAACGCGCGCAGTCGCATGAGTTTTTGTCACCCGCAGCGCGAACTTTTCTGGTTTGCCGCGTGCCTTTGCGTTGCCTAGACTGCGGGCCGACTCCACAAGGCACCGCATGACCTCGCATTCCACTTCCTCCGCCCGACCGCGCCTGGGCTTCATCGGCCTGGGCCTGCTGGGCTCGGCCATGGCGCAGCGCCTGCGCGAGCAGGGCTGGGCGCTCACGGTCTGGAACCTCGAGCCCGAACGCATGGCGCCGCTGGTCGCGGCCGGCGCGGTCGCGGCACCCAACCCGGCCGGCGTGGCCGCGGCCAGCGACATCGTGCTGCTGTGCGTGCTCGACGGGCCGGCCGTGCAGGCCTGCGTCTTCGGCGACGGCGGCATCGCGTCGGCCGGCCCGGCAGCGGGCAAGCTGCTGCTCGACCATTCCACCATCACGCCCGACGCCACGCGTGCCATGGCCGCGCGGCTGGCGGCCGAGACCGGCATGGGCTGGGTCGATGCGCCGGTGTCGGGCGGGCCGCTGCAGGCGCGCGACGGCACGCTCACGCTCATGACCGGCGGCAGCGAGCCCGACATCGCGCGTGCCCGGCCGGTGTTCGCGGAGCTCGCGGCCAACTGCACGCGCATGGGCCCGGTGGGCGCGGGCCAGGCCGCCAAGACCATCAACCAGGCCATCGTCGGCACCGGTTATGTTCTGATGGCCGAGGCGCTGGTGCTGGCCGAGGCCGCCGGCATCGCGGCCGCCGACCTGCCGCGCTGCCTCGCGGGCGGGCTGGCCGACAGCGGCCTGCTGCAAAAGATCTACCCGCAGATGCAGGCGCGCGATTTCGCCCAGCCGCGCGGCTATGCGCGGCAGCTGCTCAAGGACATGCGCGCGGTGCAGGCGCTGTCGTCGCAGCTGCAGCTCGACCTGCCGCTGGTCGCGGCCGCCACCGCGCGCTACGCGGACTACGTGGGCCGCGGCAACCAGACGGCCGACTCGGCCTCCGTCGTGCGCCTCTACGACGAGGAGGCCGGCCGCGGCGCCGGCTAGGGCGCGCGCCTATTTCTGCAGCAGCACCACCCGGCTCAGGATGTCCTTGATGTAGGCGCTCTCCTGGGCCATGCGGGCTTCGAAGGCCGCGCTGTCCAGGTCGGTGTCGACGGTGAAGTTCAGCCGCTCCATGTCGGCGCGCAGCGAGGGCTCCTTCATGGTCTTGGCGGTGGCGGCCTTGAGCACCGCGATCACCTCGGGCGGCGTGCCCTTGGGCACGGCCAGGCCGCGCCAGGTGCCGAGCTCGAGGTCGATGCCGCGCTCCTTGAGCGTGGGCACGGTCTCGAAGCCCTTCACGCGCCGGTCGGCCATCACGCCCAGCGCGCGCAGCTTGCCCGCGGCGATGTGGGTCGCGACCTCGGGGGTGCTGACCGTCACCGCGTCCACATGGCCGCCCAGCAGTGCGAGCACGGCCGGCGCGCCGCCCGCGTAGGGGATGTAGTTGAAGCTGGCGCCGGTGCGGTCGGCCAGCGCGGCCGCCGCCAGATGCCACATCGAACCCTGGCCCGCATTGCCGACGCGGACGTTGGCGTCGGGCTTCTTCGCCGCGGCGACGAACTGCTCCAGCGTGGTCCAGGGCGCGTCGGTGCGCACCACCACCACGGCCGGGTCGGCGTTGAGGCGGGCGATGGGCGTGAGGTCGTTCCAGCCGAACTTGGCCAGCCCGATCTGGTTCAGGAAAGTGACCTCCACCGTGGTCAGCGCCAGCCGGTAGCCGTCGGGCTTGGCGTTGATCACGTCGTTCCAGCCGATCACGCCGGCCGCGCCGGGTTTGTTGACCACCACGATGGGCTGCGGCAGGTGCTTCACGGCCGCGGCGGCGAAGCCGCGCGCCATCACGTCGGCCCCGCCGCCGGCCTGGTAGGGCACCACCAGCTCGATCGGGCGCACCGGGTAGTCCGCGGCCTGCGCGGCACCGGTGGCCAGCAGGCCGCCGAGGGCGAGCGACAGCGCGAGCAGGGCGCGCGGGGAACGGAAGGAAGCGAGGGTCGGCATGGTGTCTCCAGGGTTGGCGGAAAGGCGAGCGTGCGTTGCGCTCAGAACATCGGAAAACCGGGCGAGGGTGCGAACTCGTCGAGCAGGATGCCGCGGTCCACCGTGCGCACGTCGGTGCGTCCGCAGAAGGCCATCGTCAGGTCCAGCTCCTTGTGGATCAGCTGCAGCGCGCGGGTCACGCCCGCCTCGCCCATCGCGCCCAGGCCGTAGAGCATGGCGCGGCCGATGAAGGTGCCCTTGGCGCCCAGGGCCAGCGCCTTGAGCACGTCCTGGCCCGAGCGGACGCCGCCGTCCATGTGCACCTCGATGCGGTGGCCCACGGCCTCGGCGATGCGCGGCAGCGCGCGGATCGAGGAGGGCGCGCCGTCGAGCTGGCGCCCGCCGTGGTTCGACACGATCAGCGCGTCGGCGCCGCTGTCGGCCGCGAGCTTCGCGTCGTCCACGTCCTGGATGCCCTTGAGGATCAGCTTGCCCGGCCACTGCTTGCGGATCCAGGCCACGTCCTGCCAGTTGAGCGTGGGGTCGTACTGCTGCGCGGTCCAGTCGGCCAGCGAGCTCATGGTCTCCACGCCCTCGACATGGCCGACGATGTTGCCGAAGCTGCGGCGCTTGGTGCCCAGCATGCCCGCGCACCAGCGCGGCTTGCTCGCCATGTTCAGCAGGTTGGGCAAGGTGAGCCGCGGCGGCGCCGAGAGGCCGTTGCGCAAGTCCTTGTGGCGCTGGCCGCTGATCTGCAGGTCGAGCGTGAGCACCAGCGCCGTGCAGTTGGCGGCATGCGCGCGCGCCATCAACCGCTCGACGAAGGCGCGGTCGCGCATCACGTAGAGCTGGAACCAGAAGGGATGGCCGTCGGTGGCCTCGGCCACGTCCTCGATCGAGCAGATGCTCACGGTCGACAGCGTGAACGGGATGCCGAAGGCCTTGGCCGCGCGCGCCGCGAGGATCTCGCCGTCGGCATGCTGCATGCCGGTCAGGCCGGTGGGCGCGATGGCCACCGGCATCGCCACGTCCTGCCCGAGCATCTGCGTGCGCGTGCTGCGCGCGCCGATGTCCACCGCCACCCGCTGGCGCAGCAGGATGCGCTGGAAGTCGGCCTCGTTGGCGCGGTAGGTGCTCTCGGTCCAGGAGCCGGCGTCGGCGTACTCGTAGAACATGCGCGGCACGCGCTTCTTCGCGAGCACGCGCAGGTCTTCGATGTTGGTGATCAGGGTCATGAAGGAGGGAAAGGGAAGGGAGATCAGCGCAGCCAGCTCGCCGGCACCAGGATCAGCTGCGGGAACAGCACGAACAGGAACATCAGCGCGGTCAGCGAGAGCAGGAAGGGCCAGACGCCCGAGATCACGCTGTCGAGGCTCACGCGCGCGGTGCCGGCCACCACGTTGAGCACCGTGCCCACGGGCGGCGTGAGCAGGCCGATGGCGTTGTTCATGATGAACATCACGCCGAAGTACACCGGATCGATGCCGGCCTTGGTGATCACCGGCATCAGGATGGGCGTCATGATCAGCACGGTGGGCATCAGGTCGAGCGCGGTGCCCACGATGATCACCAGCACCATGATCACGAACATCAGCAGGATCGGGCTGTCGACGAAGGGTTCGAGCAGCGCCGTCACCTGCGCCGGGATGTTGGCGATGGTGATCAGCCAGGCCGAGACCAGCGCGCAGGCCACGAGGAACAGCACGGTGCTCGAGGTCTTGGCCGCGCTCAGCACCAGTTCGGGCACGCGCGAGAACTTGAGCTCGCCGTAGACGAACATGCCCACCACGAAGGCATAGACCACGGCCACCACGGCGGCCTCGGTCGGCGTGAACACGCCGAACTTCATGCCGCCGATGATCACGATCGGCAGGATCAGCGCCCACACGCCGTCGAGCGCCGCGCGGCCCAGCGCGGCCCCGCTGAAGCTGCGCACCACCACGCTCTTCTCCTTCTTCGCGCACAGCCACCAGGTGGCGGTGAGCGTGAGCGCCATCATGATCCCGGGGAACAGGCCGGCCAGGAACAGCTTGGTGATCGAGACCTGCGCCACCACGCCGAACACCACGATCGCGATCGAGGGCGGGATCACCGGCGCGATGATGCCGCCCGCGGCGATCAGCCCGGCCGCGCGCGGCACGTTGTAGCCGGCGTTGCGCATCATCGGGATCAGCAGCGCCGCCACCGCCGCGGTGTCGGCCACGGCCGAGCCCGAGATGCTGGCCACCACCGTGGCCGCGATGATCGCCACATAGCCCAGGCCGCCGCGCACGTGGCCGACCATCGCGTCGGCCACCCGCACGATGCGCGTCGAGAGGCCGCCGGCGTTCATCAGTTCGCCCGCCAGCATGAAGAAGGGCACCGCCATCAGCGGGTAGTTGTTGACGCCCTCGAGCATGTTCTGCGCGAGGATCTGGGTGTCGAAGCTGCCCAGGTGGACCATCAGCGCCACGCCGCAGAACAGCAGCGCGAACGCGATGGGCATGCCGAAGGCCATGGCCCCGAGCAGCGAGGAGACGAAGACGAAGATGGTCATGCGTTCTTTCGGAATCGGGAGTAGCTCATTCGCCGGCGCTGCCGGTGTCGTTGACCAGTTCGGAACGCGGCATGCGCCCGCTCAGCAGGCGCCAGAGCGAATGCACCAGCAGCAGTGCCATGCCGGCGCTGCTCACCAGCAGGCAGGCATAGACCACGCCGATGGGCACGCCGGTGACCGGCGCGCGGTCGTCCATGCCGATCACGACCAGCTTCCAGGCGCCGTGCACCAGCAGCAGGCAGCAGCCCAGCGCGCCCACGTCGGCCACGAAGCGGCAGAAGCGCTGGCCGCGTTCGCCCAGCCGTGCGACGATGGTCGACATGCCCAGGTGCATGTTGTCTTTCATCACCATCAGCGCGCCGATCAGCGTGAGCCACATGAAGACGAAGCGCGAGGCTTCTTCCGAGAAGACGATGCCCGAGTTGAAGGCGTAGCGCAGCACCACGTTGCCGAACACGAGCGCGACCATGACGGCCATCATCGTGATCATCAGCACGTTCGCGGTGCGCTCGAAAAGGCGGGACAGCATGACGGTCTCCTGTTGTTGTGGGTTCTGGGGGAGGCGTCGGCTTCAGCGGCTGGCGGGCGCGATGCGGTAGACGCGCAGCGCGTTGCCGCACCAGATCGCGTCGCGCGCCGCCGCATCCAGCGGCGCCAGCGCCTCGGCCACGGTGCGCACCACCTCGGAGAAGGGCGCGCGCAGGCCCGACACCGGCAGGTTGCTGGCGAACATGCAGCGCTGCGCACCGAAGATCTCGACCGTCTCGCGGATCACGCGCACGTTGCTCGCGGCGTCCCAGGGCGCGTCGGGCAGGCCGAATTCGGACAGCTTCACCACCACCTCGGGCAGGGCGGCGAGTGCCGTCATGCCGCGGCGCCAGTGCGCGAGGCCGTCCTCGCTGCGGTCCCAGGGCAGGCCCGCATGCTCGACCGCCACGCGCAGGCCGGGAAAGCGCGCGATGGCCTCGGCCGCTTCCTCCAGGTGCCAGTAGGGCACGCGCACGTCCCACAGCAGGTCGTGGTCGCGCAGCAGCCCCAGGCCCGCGCGCCAGGGTTCGTGCTGCAGCGTGCCGGGCTGGCCGCGCACGCTGTCGGCCGGGCTGCGCGCGATGCGCGGCTTGCAGCGCACGCCGCGCACCAGCGGCCATTCGGCCTGCTGGCGCATCTGCGCCTCGGCGTCGGGTGCGAGGAACTCCACGTTGGCGAGCACCGCGTCGGGAAAGCCGTGCTGCGCATGGACGGCGTGCAGCCAGCGCGTCTCGGCCAGCGACTCGGCGCGCGAGCGCTCGGCTTCCACATGCACGGTGGCGACGATGGGCAGGCCCGCGGTCACGGCGCGGTAGTCGGCCACGCCGAAGTCGCGCTGCAGCACGCTGTAGTCGCCGAGGAAGAAGGCGTCGGCGTCGTAGCGGTCCTGCAGCCAGGGGAAGTGGCCCTCCGACAGGTGCCAGAGGTGGTGGTGCGCGTCGACGATCGCGGTGGGGAGCGGCGGCGTGCTCACGGCTGCGCGTCCATGGCCTTGAGCACCGCGTCGCCGTTCTTCTCGACGTAGAGCTTGCGCGTCTCGTCGCGCACGATCTGGCGGATGCCGGCGGTGTCGGGGTTCTCGTTGATCTGCATGCCCTTGGCGCGCAGCTGGGCGATCGCGTCCTTCTCGCCGTCGGCATTGAGCTTGCGCTGGAAGTTCGCCGCGGCGGTGGCCTCCTCGAGGATCACCTTCTGGAACTCGGGCTTGAGCGACTCGAAGCGCGCCTTGTTCATGATCACCACCAGCGGCGTGTAGGCATGGCGGGTGAGCGAGAGGTACTTCTGCACCTCGTACATCTTCGACGACAGCATCAGCGTGGGCGGGTTCTCCTGGCCGTCGACCGCGCCCGACTCGAGCGCGCCGAAGACTTCGGCGAAGGGCATGGGCTGCGGGTTCGCGCCCAGCAGCTGGAAGGCCTTGAGGTGCGAGGGGTTCGGCGTGGTGCGGATCTTCAGGCCCTTGATGTCGGCCGCGGTGTTGATCGGCCGCTTGTTGTTGCCCAGGCTGCGGAAGCCGATCTCCCAGAAGGCCAGGCCCTTGATCTGGTGCGCGCCCAGCTCGTCGAGCAGGCCGCGGCCGACCGGGCCGTCGAGCGTGCGGTAGGCCTGCTGCGCATCGCTGAACTGGTAGGGCAGGTCGAGCGCGTTGAGCTTGGGCGCGAGGCCGGTGACGAAGGGGTTGCCGGTGGCGCCGATGTCGATGGTGCCGCTGCGCACGCCGGTCACCAGCGTCACGTCGTTGCCCAGCTGGCTGTTGGCGAAGACCTGGATCTCCACCCCGCCCTGGGTGCGTTCCTTGACGCGCTTGCTGAAGTCGAGCGCGGCCTTGTGCTGCGAGTCGCTCTCGGGGACGGTGTGGCTGAAGCGCAGCTTGACCGGCGTCTGCGCGGCGGCCGTGCCGGCGCCGAGTGCGAAGGCGAGGGCCAGCAGGCCGCCCGCGAGGGGCTTGAAGGGGATGTGCATGCTTGTCTCCTGTGGTGGATGGCTGCCGCGATGCGGCTCAGACCGTGACCTTGGCGTCCTTGACCACCTTGGCCCATTTCTCCTTCTCGACCGCGATGAAGTCGACGAACTTCGCGGCCGAACCGCCGCCGTCCTCGGCGCCGTAGCTGGCCAGCTTCTCGGCCACGTCGGGCATCGAGAGCACCTTGTTGAAGTCCTCGTTCATGCGCTGCACCATGGCCGGCGGCATGCGCGCCGGGCCGGCCAGGCCGTACCAGGTGCTGGCATCGAAGCCCGGGTAGCCCAGCTCGGCCACGGTCGGCACGTTGGGCTGTGCCTTCGAGCGCTGCGGCCGGGTCTGCGCGATGGCCAGCAGCTTGCCGCTGGCCACATGCGGCGTGGCCGAGGTCATGGTCTCGAAGCTGTAGTTGATCTGGCCGCCGATCAGGTCGGTCAGCATCGGCGCCGAGCCGCGGTAGGGCACGTGCAGCGCGTCGACGTTGGCGCGCAGCTTGAACAGCTCGGTCGCCAGATGCTGCGAGGCGCCCGCGCCCGAGGATCCGAAGGTGATCGCGCCGGGCCTGCTGCGGCACAGCGCGACCACGTCCTTGAGCGTGCGCGCCGGCTGGCTGGTGTTGCAGATCAGCAGGTTGGGCGTGATGCCCACCAGCACGATGGGCGTGAAGTCGCGCTCCACCACATAGGGCAGCGAGGGGTAGAGCGCGGGCGCGATCGCGTGGTTGCTGATGTTGGTCATCAGCAGCGTGGTGCCGTCGCCGGGCTGCTTGGCGACGTACTCGGCGGCGATCACGCCGCCCGCGCCGGTCTTGTTCTCGACCGTGACCGGCGTGCCCCACATCACCGACAGCTTCTGCGCCATCACGCGCGCCATCACGTCGGTGCCGCCGCCGGGCGGAAAGCCCACCACGATGCGGATCGGGCCGGGTGGCAGCGGCGATTGCGCGTGCACCAGCGGCACGCTGCAGGCGGCGAGAGTGGTGGCGAGGAAGTGGCGTCTTTGCATGTCTTTGTCTCCGGTTTTTTCTGTGAAAAGGCCGCTGTCGAAGGGCTCAGAGCGAGTCCATCAACATCGCCTGGTAGTCGGCGGGGCTGGCCTCGCGCGGGTTGGTCTTGTGGCAGTGGTCCTTGAGCGCGCCCTCGATCACACGCGGGAAGAGCTCGGGCGAGACGTCGAGCGCGGCCAGGCCGGTGGGCAGGCCCAGCCGGCGGTTCATCGCGCTCACCGCGGGCGCCACCGCGTCGGCGCTGCCCAGGCCCATGGCCTGCGCCATGCGCGCGAGCCGCTGCTCCTGCTGCATCGACGGGGCTTCGGCGTTGAAGCGGATCACGGCCGGCAGCAGGATCGCGTTGAGCGTGCCGTGGTGCAGCCGCGGGCTCAGGCCGCCCATCGAATGGCTCAGGCTGTGGACGCAGCCCAGGCCCTTCTGGAAGGCCAGCGCGCCCTGCATCGAGGCGCTCATCATGTGCAGCCGGGCCGCGCGGTCGCCGGGCGTCGAGGTCGCGGTCTCGATGTGCCGCCAGCCGCGGCGCAGGCCGTCGAGCGCGATGCCGTCGGCCGGCGGGTTGAAGGCCGGCGCCATGAAGGTCTCCATGCAGTGCGCGATCGCGTCCATGCCGGTGGCCGCGGTGAGCAGCGGCGGCAGGCCCAGCGTGAGTTCGGGGTCGCACAGCGCGACGCGCGGCACCAGGTGGGGCGAGAGCACGCCGACCTTGCGGCCGTCGTCGAGGATCAGCACCGCGCCGCGGCCGACCTCGCTGCCGGTGCCGGCCGTGGTGGGCACGGCGATCACCGGCGCGGTGGCGGCGGTGATGCGCGCCGCACCGCCCTCGATGGCCGCGAAGGACTTGAGAGGGCCTTCGTGCGTGGCGCACACCGCCACGCCCTTGGCCAGGTCGATCGGCGAACCGCCGCCGACCGCGACGATGCCGTCGCACTGGTTCTCCACGTACATCGCCACCGCGGCGCGCATCGCCCGCTCGGTGGGGTTCGACGGCGTGCCGTCGAACACCACGAAGGGCAGGCCGCCCAGCTGCGCGGTCACGCGGTCGAGCACGCCCGCGGCGCGCACGCCGGCATCGGTGACCACCAGCGGCCGGCGGATGCCGATGCGCTCGCATTCCTGCGCGAGCAGCTTGACGGCGCCGAAGTCGATCTGGATCTGGGTGATGTAGTGGATGAGGGCCATGCGGTCTCCGTTCGGCTGCGATATCGGGTGTTGTCTCGTCGACGGCGGCCTCGGCTGGGCGCTCTGCCGTCGTGGGCCGCGAGTCTAGGAAGGGGGCGCCGGCGGGGCAACGTGGAATAACTTGAAGCCCGACCGAGAAAAATTCACAAGCCCGGCGGCGGGGGCCGCGCGAGTTTTTCTTGAAGACCGGCCCAGTTTTTTTCGTTTGTCCGCTGGGCCCCGCGTTCCTAGACTTCGGACCGTTCGCACCCCTCATCCCGTGCCGCCGAGAAGGCGCGGCGCACCACACGAAAGAGACGACCCGACATGACCCCGCTCATCCTCATCGAGCGCGACGAGCGCATCGCCACCGTCATCCTCAACAAGCCCGACAAGATGAATGCCATGGACCTGGGCATGTGGCAGGGCCTGACCGACGCCTTCACCGAGCTGTCGGCCGACGACGAACTGCGCTGCATCGTGCTGCGCGGCGCCGGCGGCAAGGCCTTCTCGGCCGGCGCCGACATCGAGGAGTTCACCCGCCTGCGCTCCAGCGCGGCCCAGGCCGGCGACTACGCCAAGGTCACGCACGCCGCGATGCAGGCCATCGCGCACAGCAAGCATCCGACGCTGGCCGTGATCGAGGGCGCCTGCGTGGGCGGCGGGCTGGAGATCGCCTCGGTCTGCGACATGCGCATCTGCGGCAGCTCGAGCCGCTTCGGCGTGCCGGTCAACAAGCTGGGCCTGGTGATGTCGTACGGCGAGCTGGGCGGCCTGGTCGACCTGGTGGGCAGCGCGACCGCGCTCGAGATCGTGCTCGAGGGCCGGGTGTTCGACGCCAAGGAGGCCTTCGAGAAGCGCCTGGTCAACCGCGTGGTCGACGACGCCGAGGTGCTGGCGCAAGGCCAGGCCACCGCGCGCCGCATCGCCAACGGCGCGCCGCTGGTGGCGCGCTGGCACAAGAAGTTCGTGCGCCGCCTGGCACAGCCGCAGCCGCTGACGGCGGCCGAGGCCGACGAGGCCTACGCCTGCTTCGACACCGAGGACTTCCGCATCGGCTTCCAGGCCTTCCTCGCCAAGACCCGCCCGGTCTTCACGGGCCGCTGAGTGCGTCCGTTCCCCCCGACATTCCCACGGAGCACCGCGTGACCCTTCCTCTTTCCCGCATCAAGGTCCTCGACGTCAGCCAGATCATGGCCGGCCCTTTCTGCTGCATGCTGCTCGGCGACATGGGCGCGGACGTCATCAAGGTCGAGACGCCGGGCATCGGCGACCAGACCCGCAAGTCGATGGGCTTTCGCCTCAAGGGCGAGGACAGCGGCGGCTTCCTGGCGCTCAACCGCAACAAGCGCAGCGTCGAGATCGACCTCAAGAGCCCGGCCGGCCTCGAAGCCTTCTACGCGCTGGTGAAAGAGGCCGACGTGCTGGTCGAGAACAACCGGCCCGGCGTGGTCGCGCGGCTCAAGATCGACTACGCCACCTTGCGCGAGATCAACCCGCGGCTGGTCTACGCCAGCATCTCGGGCTTCGGCCAGACCGGCCCCTGGTCGCGCCGCCCCGGCCTCGACCTGATCGCGCAGGCCATGACCGGCGTGATGAGCGTGATGGGCCACGCGGGCCAGCCCCCCGTCAAGTCCAGCGTGCCGCTGGCCGACCTGGGCGCGGGCCTGTTCGCGGCCTACGGCATCCTGAGCGCGATCATCGGCCGCGGCATCACCGGCGAAGGCCAGTTCATCGACGCCTCGCTGTTCGAGACCGCGCTGAGCCTGTCGGTCTGGGAATCGGCCGAGTACTGGGGCACGGGCGAGGTGCCGGTGCCCATCGGCAGCGCCAACCGCATGAGCGCGCCCTACCAGGCGGTGCGCGCGTCCGACCGCCCCTTCGTCATCGGCGCGGCCAACCAGAAGCTCTGGAAGGCGCTGTGCGGCGTGATCGGGCGCGACGACCTGGTGCAGGATGCGCGCTTCACCGACAACGTGCTGCGCATCCGCAACCGCGAGGTGCTGATCGCCGAGATCGAGGCCGAGTTCGCGCGCGGCACGGCCGACGAATGGGTGGCGGCGCTGCTCGCCGCCGGCGTGCCCGCGGGCCCGATCTACGACTACGCCGAGGCGCTGGGCAGCGAGCAGGCGGTGGCGCGCGACATGGTGCTGACCATCGACCACCCGGTCGAAGGCAAGACCCGCGCGCTGGGCTTCCCGGTCAAACTCAGCGGCACGCCGCAGCAGGTGCGCCATCCCGCGCCGCTGCTGGGCCAGCACACCGAGCAGGTGATGGGCGAGATCGGCCTGTCGGCCGAGCGCATCGACGCACTGCGCCAGGCCGGCGCCTTCGGCCCGGCCAAGGTCGGCGTCGCGGCGGCCAGCTGAGCGTGAGCAGAGCAAAGAACGGAGACAAGACATGACAACGACAGAATCCTTCGACCCCGCGCGCCGCCACGGCCTGCGCGCGGCCCTGATGCTGGGCGCCACGCTGGCCGTGCCCGCCTGGGCCCAGCCCGGCGCCTATCCGAGCAAGCCGATCGAGCTGGTCGTGCCCTGGCAGGCGGGCGGCGGCGCCGACGTGGTCGGCCGCTCCTTCGGCGCCGCGGTCGCCAAGTTCCTGCCGCAGCCGCTGGTGGTGGTCAACCGCCCCGGCGCCAGCGGCGTGCTGGGCCTGGGCGACGTGGTCAACGCCAGGCCCGACGGCTACAAGATCGTGCTCTCGTCGACCGAGCTCACCTTCCTCAACCACCTGGGCCTGGCCAAGTTCTCGTACAAGGACCTGCGCCCCATCGCGCGCCTGAACGCCGACCCGGCCGCGGTGGTGGTGCGCGCCGATGCGCCCTGGACCACGCTGGAGCAGTTCCTCGATGCCGCGCGCAAGGCCGATGCGAACATCCGCGTGGGCAATGCCGGCCATGGCTCGACCTGGCACATGGCGGCCGCGGCGCTGGGCGAGAAGACCGGCGCCAAGTTCAACCACATCCCCTACCCCGGCGGCGCGCCCGCGGTGCTGGCGCTGCTGGGCGGCCACATCGAGGCGGTGACGGTCAGCACGGCCGAGGTCTCGAGCTACGTGGCGGCCGGCAAGCTCAAGGCGCTGGCGGTGATGGCCGACAAGCGCGTGGCCGACGGCTTCGAGACCATCCCCACGCTCAAGGAGCGGAACATCGACCTGTCGATCGGCATCTGGCGCGGCCTCTCGGCGCCGCGCAACACGCCCGACGAGGTGATGGCCGTGCTCAAGGCCGCGACCGCCAAGGCGGTCAAGGAGCCGGTCTGGATCGACGCGCTGACCAAGCTGCACTTCAGTACCGACACCTACGCCGACGACGCGACGCTCGAGGCCGTGATGACCCGGGAGAGCGCCTTCTTCAAGGAGCTCGCGGGCAAGCTCAAGCTCGCGGGCTGAGCGCGAGAATCCGGCGATGGATTTCGAGTTCGACGAGCCCTTCATCGACGCCCACCAGCACTTCTGGGACCTGGGCGCCAACCCCTATCCCTGGCTGCAGGGCGAGACGGTGCCGAACTTCCGCTACGGCGACTATTCGGCGCTGCAGCGCAACTACCTGCCCGAGGACCTGGCGCGCGACACGCGCGGCCATGCGCCCGCGGGCACGGTGCACATCGAGGCCGAGTGGGATCGCGCCGACCCGGTGGCCGAGACGCGCTGGCTCACGCAGCTCGCGCAGGCCCACGGCCGGCCCACCGCGCTGGTCGCGCACGTGGCGCTCGACCATGCCGACGCGCCCGCGCTGCTGGCCGCCCAGGCCGCCTTCCCGCTGGTGCGCGGCATCCGGCACAAGCCGGTGACCGCGGCTTCGGCCGAGGTCGCGCAGCGCGGCCTCGCGGGCTCGATGGACGATGCGCGCTGGCGCCGCGGCTATGCGCTGCTGCAGCCGCATGGCCTGTCCTTCGACCTGCAGGCGCCCTGGTGGAACCTGGACCAGGCGGCCGAGCTGGCAAGCGACTTCCCGCAGACGCTGCTGATCCTCAACCACACCGGCCTGCCCGCCGATCGCAGCCCGGCCGGGCTCGCGGGCTGGCGCCGCGCGCTGGAGGCGCTGGCCGCGCAGCCCAACACCGCGATCAAGATCTCGGGCCTGGGCCAGCGCGGCAAGCCCTGGACGCAGGCCGAGAACGTGCCCGTGATCCGCGATGCGATCGCGATCTTCGGTGCCGGGCGCAGCCTGTTCGCGAGCAATTTCCCGGTCGACAGCCTGGTGGCCGGCTACGGCACGATCCTCGCGGGCTTCGTGGCCGCCATCGCCGACCGGCCCGCGCACGAGCGGCGCGCGCTGCTGCACGACAACGCGGTGCGGTTCTATCGCTTGGAGTGAAGGGCGCCGGCCCTCAGGCCAGCAGGTCCTCGGTGATCAGCCGCCAGTGCGCTTCGTCCACCGGCGTGATCGACAGCCGATTGCCGCGCTGGAGCACCACCAGCTCGGCCAGCGCCGGCGTGGCGCGCAGCTCGGGCAGGCCGAGCAGGCGGGTCTTGCGCAGCGCCTGCACGTCCAGCAGCAGCCAGCGCGGCGCCTCGGCCTTCGAGGCCGCGTCGAAATAGGGCGAGGCGGGGTCGAACTGCGTCGGGTCGGGGCGGGTGCCCGAGGCCACGCGCGCGATGCCGGCGATGCCCGGCTCGGGGCAGCTCGAGTGGTAGAACAGCACGCCGTCGCCCACCTGCATGCCGTCGCGCATGAAGTTGCGCGCCTGGTAGTTGCGCACGCCGGTCCAGGGCACGGTGGCGTCGGGCGCGGCCAGCGCGTCGTCGATCGCGCATTCGTCGGGTTCGGACTTCATCAGCCAGTAGCGGGTCATGGCGCGCCTCCTCCTGCTTTCAGGACGCGAAGGCGGTCAGGCCGGCGATGGCCGGAGCCACGCCGGACGGCTCGCTGGCCACCTCCTGGCGCACCCAGTCGACGAAGGCCGCGATGCGGCGGTCGTGGACCCGCTCCTCGGGGTAGACGATGAAGTAGGAGAACTCCACCGGCAGGCTGATGTCGAAGGGCCGCACCAGCAGGCCGTCGGCCAGGTCCTTGAGCACCCAGTTCTTCTTGGCCAGCGCCACGCCCAGGCCGTCGACCGCGGCGTTGATCACCAGGTGGCTGGGCCAGAACGAGGGCCCGCGCGTGGCATCGACCTCGGTCACGCCGGCGTGCTCGAGCCACATGGCCCAGTGCGGGTTGCTCACGTCGCTGTAGGTGCTGTCGTCGTGCAGCAGGGTATGGAAGCGCAGGTCCGACGGCGTGCGCAGCGGGTGCTCGCCGCGCATCAGCGCCGGGCTGCAGACCGGGAACACCTCGACCGGCAGGCACAGCTCGGAATGCAGGCCCGGGTACTTGCCGCGGCCGTAGCGCACCGCCAGGTCGAAGTCCTCGCGCGCGAAGTCGACCATGTGCTTGGAGGTCGAGACCTTGAGGTCGATCTCGGGGTGCGCCTTCATGAAGCGGTCCATGCGCGGGATCAGCCACTTGACCGCGAAGGTCGGCGGCACGTTGATCTTGAGCGCGGGCATGCCCTGCGTCTGCAGCTGGTGCGTGGCATGCGCGAGCTGCTTGAAGGCCTGCTGCACGCCCGGCAGGTAGGCCTTGCCGGCGGCGGTGAGCGACAGCGACTTGGCGTCGCGCGTGAACAGCGCGATGCCCAGGCTCTCTTCGAGCGTCTTGATCTGGTGGCTCACCGCCGAGGGCGTGACGAACAGTTCCTCCGCGGCGCGCGTGAAGCTCAGGTGCCGGGCGGCGACTTCGAAAGCCCTCAGGGGATTGAGCGGCGGGATGGGGCGCGACACAGTGGATTCCTTCGATGAACCGGCCCGGGTCGGCAGACCCGGTGCGCCGAGCTGCACCTTGCAGGTCGGGAGCGCCGAGTGTGCGCCAAAAGCCTTCAATATTTTCTCCGCATTCGCCCTAGAAAAACTCGTTTGCCCAAGCGGGGGCCGCCTTCCTAGACTGGCGCCCCTGCTCGACGCGCACGCGCTGAGAGCCTCACTCCACGCGCTGCGGCGCCTTCGGAACAGCGGCATGACAAACGAACTCGAGGTGGGCGCGGTCGCCCATCGGCAACTGGTGGTGGACCTGCGCCGCACCGTGGACTTCCTGGGCGAGGCACTGCGCCTCTACGCCACGCCGGAACTGGTGCGCGACGTCGAGCAGACCTGCCTCGACTTCCTGCTCGGCCATGTCGCGCCGGGCGAGAACTCGGTGGGCACGGCCATCGCGCTCACGCACGGCGGCGCCACGCTGCTGGGCCAGGCGGTGCGCATCGAGGCGCGCGTGAACGCGGTCGACGGCCGCAGCGTGGGCTTCGACTTCGCGGTGCACGAGGGCGACAAGGAAGTCGCGCGCGGCACCCACAGCCGCTTCGTGGTCAACGTCGATCGCCTGCGCGCCAAGGTGCAGGCCAACCTTCCCCAGACCTAGGCATTCGGCCCGCGTGCGGGCCTCCAGCGTCGAATGCCAGCGCGCACGGCCCCGGCCGCGCGTGCGGGCGTTCCTCACCCGGCCGGAACCGTTCGAGGGGCGGCGACGGCCCTCGCGCGGCGCAAGCCGCATCCGTGCATCTCCCTCTCATCCCAACCAAGAATCGAGGCATCCCCATGGTCATCAAGACTTTCACTTCCCTGTGCATCGCGCTCTTCGCCGCGCTCGCCTTCGGCACGGCGGCGCAGGCGCAGGACCTGACCGGCAAGGTCACGCGCACGCCCACCGGCTACCTGATGGTGCTGCGCAACGGCGACGACGTGCTCGCGCACATCGAGAAGCTGGCGCAGGTCGAGCAGATCCAGAGCGCGAGCATCTTCGGCATCGGCTTCATGCGCGAGGCCACCTTCGGCTTCTACGACTTCTCGAAGAAGGTCTTCAACCCCAAGACCTTCAAGGACGTGGAGATGGCCAACCTCACCGGCAGCATCGCGTGGAAGGAGGGCAAGCCCTCGATCCATGCGCACGGCATCGTGACCGACGGGACCTTCATCGGCGCCGGCGGCCACTTCCTGGGCATGACGGTGGGCACGGGCTCGTGCGAGATCATGGTGATCCTGCATCCGCAGCGGCTCGAGCGCTTCGTCGACCCGGCCATCGGCGCCAACGTGCTGGGCCTGTACCCGGGCGCGAAGTAGGCCGCCGGCGCATCCTGCACCGCGGCGGTGCAAGCGCGGCCCGGCACGGGCTTAGGCCGGAGGCGACAGCTGCCGTAGGAGCCCGCCGACGGCACCCGGCCAGGCATGGCCGTCTCCCTCTGTAGAGCGGCTTCGGGCGCTGGTTCGTCGGCCACACCGGGTCACGCGATGAAGCGATGCGCCTCTGGTGCGATGCGCCATCGCTCCGTAGAGTGGTTCGTGACATGCGCGGGCGACACCCATCCGGTGCCGCCCGCCACACCCCACGATGAAGGACGAACCCATGCAAAGCTCGAACCATTTGCCGATCACCCGGCGTGGGCTGCTCGCCGCCGGCGCGGCCTCCGCCTCCGCCACGATGGTGGCCCGGACGGCGCAGGCGCAGGCGCAGGCGCAGGCGCAGGCGCAGGACGCCGCGCGCAGCCCGGACACCGCCGCCGGCGGCCCGCCGCTCACGACCGTGACGCTGCAGGTCAACGGCAAGACCCAGCGCCTGGCGCTCGACACCCGCACCACGCTGCTCGATGCGCTGCGCGAGCACCTGCACCTCACCGGCACCAAGAAGGGCTGCGACCACGGCCAGTGCGGCGCCTGCACCGTGATCGTCGACGGCCAGCGCATCAACTCCTGCCTCACGCTCGCGGTCATGCACGAGGGCGGCGCGGTCACCACCATCGAAGGCCTGGGCACGCCCGAGCGCCTGCATCCGCTGCAGGCGGCCTTCGTCAAGCACGACGGCTTCCAGTGCGGCTACTGCACGCCGGGCCAGATCTGTTCGGCCGCGGGCGTGCTCGACGAGATCGCGAAGGGCGTTCCCAGCCATGTCAGCGAGGACCTGAACGCGAAGCCGATGTTCTCGGCCGCCGAGCTGCGCGAACGCATGAGCGGCAACATCTGCCGCTGCGGTGCGTACAGCAACATCGTCGAGGCGATCACGGACGTCGCGAACGCGGGAGCCAAGGCATGAAATCCTTCACCTACCAACGCGTGAGCTCGACCGACGACGCCCTGGCCCAGGCCCAGCGCGTGCCGGGCGCGAAGTTCATCGCGGGCGGAACCAACCTGCTCGACCTGATGAAGCTGGAGATCGAGACGCCGGCCCACCTGGTCGACCTCAACGGACTCGGCCTGAAAACGATCGAGGCCACGCCCGAGGGCGGCCTGCGCATCGGCGCGCTGGTGAGCAACACCCAGCTCGCGGCCGACATGCGCGTGCGGCGCGACTACGGCGTGCTCTCGCGCGCGCTGCTGGCCGGCGCCTCGGGCCAGCTGCGCAACAAGGCCAGCACCGCGGGCAACCTGCTGCAGCGCACGCGCTGCCCCTACTTCTACGACACGAACCAGGCCTGCAACAAGCGCCAGCCGGGCAGCGGCTGCGCGGCCATCGGCGGCGTGAGCAAGCAATTGGCGGTGGTGGGCACCAGCGACGCCTGCATCGCCACGCACCCGAGCGACATGGCGGTCGCGATGCGGGTGCTCGATGCCTCGGTCGAGACCCTGCGCCCCGACGGCACGCGCCGCGTGATCCCGATCGCCGAGCTGCACCGCCTGCCGGGCGCCACGCCGCAGGTCGAGACCGCGCTGGCATCGGGCGAGCTGATCACCGCCGTCACGCTGCCCGGCCCGGTGGGCGGCACGCACATCTATCACAAGGTGCGCGACCGCGCGTCCTATGCCTTCGCGGTCGTGTCGGTCGCGGCCATCGTGCAGCGCGACGGCAGCGGGCGCGTTGCGCTGGGCGGCGTGGCGCCGCGGCCCTGGCGCATGGAGGGCGCCGACGCGCTGATGCCGCGTGGCGCCAAGGCCGTGACCGATGCGCTGTTCGCCGACGCGCGGCCCACCGCGCACAACGCCTTCAAGCTGCCGCTGGCCGAGCGCACGCTCGCCGCCACCTTTGCCCAAGCCAGGACCTGAGCCATGAAGTTCGACACCCCCGCCACCACCAACCCGATCGACCAGCTCAAGGTCGTCGGCCAGGCCGTCGACCGCGTGGACGGCCGCCTCAAGACCACCGGCACCGCGCGCTATGCCTACGAGCAGCACGACGTGGTCGCGAACCAGGCCTATGGCGTCGTGCTCGGCGCCGGCATCGCCAAGGGCCGCATCGTGTCGATGGACACGGCGCAGGCCCAGGCCGCCCCCGGCGTGATCGCCATCGTCACCGCGCAGAACGCGGGCAAGCTGGGCAAGGGCGAGCGCAACACCGCCAGGCTGCTCGGCGGGCCGACCGTCGACCACTACCACCAGGCGATCGCGCTGGTCGTGGCCGAGAGCTTCGAGCAGGCGCGCGCGGCCGCGGCGCTGCTGCGCGTCGACTACGCGCCCGCCGAGGGCCACTTCGACCTGGCGCAGGCCAAGGCGTCGCAGCCCAAGCTGGTCAGCAAGGACAAGAAGGTCGGCGACTTCGGCACCCATTTCGAGCGGGCCGAGGTGCAGCTCGACAGCACCTACACCACGCCCGACCATTCGCACGCGATGATGGAGCCGATGGCCAGCATCGCCGCCTGGCGCGGCGACCAACTCACGGTCTGGACCTCGAACCAGATGATCGACTGGGCCGCCACCGACCTGGCCAAGACCCTGGGCATCCCCAAGGCCAAGGTGCGCGTGATCTCGCCCTTCATCGGCGGCGGTTTCGGCGGCAAGCTGTTCCTGCGGTCCGACGTGCTGCTCGCGGCGCTGGGCGCGCGCCTCGCGAAGCGGCCGGTCAAGGTCGCGCTGCAGCGCCCGCTGATCGCCAACAACGCCACCCACCGGCCGGCCACCATCCAGCGCATCCGGCTGGGCGCCACCAAGGACGGGCGGCTCACGGCCATCGGCCACGAGAGCTGGTCCGGCGACCAGCCCGGCGGCCAGCCCGAAGAGGCCACCCAGCAGAGCGCGCTGCTCTACGCCGCGCCCCACCGGCTGACCGGCACGCGGCTCGCGGTGCTGAACCTGCCCGAAGGCAACGCGATGCGCGCGCCCGGCGAGGCGCCGGGGCTGATGGCGCTGGAGGTCGCGATGGACGAGATGGCCGAGCGGCTGCGCATGGACCCGATCGCCTTCCGCGCGCTCAACGACACGCAGGTCGACCCCGCCAAGCCCGAGCGCCGTTTCTCGCAGCGCCGGCTGGTCGACTGCATGCGCATCGGCGCCGAGCGCTTCGGCTGGGAGCGGCGCAACCCGGTGCCGGGCCGCGTGCGCGACGGGCAGTGGTGGGTCGGCATGGGCATGGCCGCGGCCTTCCGCAACAACCTGGTGATGAAGTCGGCCGCGCGGGTGCGGCTCGATGCGCAGGGCGTGGTCACGGTCGAGACCGACATGACCGACATCGGCACCGGCAGCTACACCATCATCGCGCAGACCGCGGCCGAGATGCTGGGCGTGCCGATCGAGCGGGTGGTGGTGCGGCTGGGCGATTCGAGCTTCCCGATCTCGGCCGGCTCGGGCGGGCAGTGGGGCGCCAACAGCGCGACCGCCGGCGTCTACGCGGCCTGCGTGAAGCTGCGCGAACAGATCGCGCGGCGCGCCGGCCTGGACATCGCCACTGCGACCTTCACCGACGGCCGCGTGACGACCGGCGGGCGCAGCGTGCCGCTGGCCGAACTCGCGTCGGCCCAGACGCTGGTGGCCGAGGACACCATGAGCTACGGCGACCTGGACAAGAAGTTCCAGCAGTCCACCTTCGGCGCGCATTTCGTCGAGGTGGGCGTGCATGCCTTCACCGCCGAGGTGCGGGTGCGCCGCATGCTCGCGGTCTGCGCCTCGGGCCGCATCCTCAACCCCAAGACCGCGCGCAGCCAGGTGATCGGCGGCATGACCATGGGCGTGGGCGCTGCGCTGATGGAGGAACTGGCGGTCGACCCCCGGCTGGGCTTCTTCGTCAACCACGACCTGGCGGGCTACGAGGTGCCGGTGCATGCCGACATCCCGCACCAGGAGGTGGTCTTCCTCGACGAGACCGATCCGATGTCCTCGCCCATGAAGGCCAAGGGCGTGGGCGAGCTGGGCATTTGCGGGGTCGGGGCCGCGGTGTCGAACGCGATGTACAACGCGACCGGCACGCGGGTGCGCGACTACCCGCTCACGCTGGACAAGCGCATCGGCGCGCTGCCGCCGCTGGAGGCCTGAGCCGGCCCCTGTTGTTGCAGTTGCATCGCGCAAAAAGACAAGGCAGCGCCTTTTCGTTCAAGCCGCCGGCGCCGCGCGCCGGTAGCCTGCGGACTCCTTTCGAGCGTCTGACGGGAGAGAGCGCGTCCTGCGCTTGGCTCCGCCGTCAGCGCTCCTCAGCCGGAGTCCGACATGAGCACTTTCACCACGCGCGATGGATGCGAGATCTACTACAAGGACTGGGGCCAGGGCCGGCCGGTCGTCTTCTGCCACGGTTGGCCGCTCGATGCCGACATGTGGGAGTACCAGATGCACTTCCTGGCCGAACACGGCCTGCGCGCCATCGCCTACGACCGCCGCGGCTTCGGCCGCTCGGGCCAGCCCTGGACCGGCTATGACTACGACACCTTCGCCGACGACCTGTCGGAGCTGATCGAGACCCTCGACCTGAAGGACGTGGTGCTGGTCGGCTTCTCGATGGGCGGCGGCGACGTGGCGCGCTACATCGGTCGCCACGGCACGGCGCGCATCGCCAAGGCGGCGCTGCTGAGCGCGGTCACGCCCTTGTTCATCCAGACCGCCGCGCATCCGCAGGGCGTGGACAAGGCCGTGTTTGACGGCATCAAGGCCGGCCTCTTGGCCGACCGCCCGCAGTTCCTCGACGACTTCGGCACGCTGTTCTACGGCACCAACCGAGAAGGCGCCAAGGTGTCGAAGGGCATCCTGGCCCAGACGCTGCAGATCGCGCTGCTGGCCTCGATCAAGGCCACGGTCGATTGCGTCACCGCTTTCTCCGAAACCGACTTCTTCGCCGACCTGGAGAAGTTCGACGTGCCCACGCTGGTGGTGCACGGCGACGACGACCAGGTCGTGCCCTTCGAGGCCACGGGCCGGCTCGCCGCGCAGGCCATCGCCGGCGCCGAACTCAAGGTCTACCCGGGCGCGCCGCACGCGCTGCCCTTCACGCACAAGGAACGGCTCAACGCCGACCTGCTGGCCTTCATCGAAGCCTGAGCCGCATCCCTTTTCTTTTTTTGCAGGACACACCATGCCCCTCACCGCCACCGCTGCCCCCGGCGCCAAGCTGCTCACCCCGCAGGACCACACGCTGGTCATGATCGACTTCCAGTCGCAGATGGCCTTCGCCACCCATTCGATCGAGGCGGTCACGCTGCGCAACAACGCCGCGCTGGTGGCCAACGCCGCGGCCGGCTTCGGCGTGCCGACCATCCTCACGACCGTGGCCGAGAAGAGCTTCTCGGGCCCGATGTTCGACGAGATCACGGCCGCCTTCCCGGGCCAGGCCATGCTCGACCGCAGCTCGATGAACACCTGGGAAGACGCCGCCGTGATCCGCCGCATCAACGAGATCGGCAAGCCGCGCATCGTGCTCTCGGGCCTGTGGACCGGCGTGTGCATCGTCGGCCCGGCGCTGTCGGCGCTGGGCCAGGGCTTCGAGGTCTACGTGATCGCCGATGCCTGCGGCGACGTCTCCACCGAGGCCCACGAGCGCGCGATGGACCGCATGGTGCAGGCCGGCGCGCAGCCCATGACCGCGCTGCAGTACCTGCTCGAGCTGCAGCGCGACTGGGCCCGCACCGACAGCTACGAGATGACCACGGGCATCGCGCGCAGGTTCGGCGGTGCCTACGGCTTGGGCATCGCCTACGCGAAGACCATGTTCAACGCGCATGAGGCTTGAGCGCCAGCGCGCCATGAAGCCCTACATCGTCTCGCTCGCCCTCGGCTTGCTGGTCGGCGTGATCTACGCGCTGTTCAGCGTGCGCTCGCCGGCGCCGCCGATCATCGCGCTGGTCGGCCTGCTGGGCATCCTCGCGGGCGAGCAGCTGCCGTCGCTGGCCAAGCGGCTGTTCGACCGCGCTCCTGCGTCCAGTTCGTGGCTGCAGCACCAGGTCAGGCCGCACATGTTCGGCGAGCTGCCGCAATGCGCGAAGCCCACTGCCCGCACCGAAACCCCTCCGGTCGAACCCAAGGCATGAGCACCGCACCTGGTCCCCACGGCCGCCGCCACTTCGTCGGTGCGCTGGGCGCGCTCGGCGCCGCCTGGGTCGCGCCCGGCCTGGCGCAAACTCCCGCTTCTTCAAGGACACCCGACATGGTCGATGCCCCCGAACTCATCCTGCACCACGGCCGCTTCACCACGCTGGACCGCGCCAACCCGACGGCCACCGCGGTCGCGATCCGCGCCGGCCGCTTCACGCACGTGGGAAGCGACGCCGACATCCTGCCGCTGGCGCGCGACGGCACGCGCCTGATCGACCTGCAGGGCCGCGCGGTGCTGCCGGGCCTGATCGACAACCACCTGCACATCATCCGCGGCGGGCTTAACCACAACCTCGAGCTGCGCTGGGACGGCGTGCGCAGCCTGGCCGACGCGATGGGCATGCTGAAGCGCCAGGTCGCGCTCACGCCCGCGCCGCAGTGGGTGCGCGTGGTGGGCGGCTTCACCGAGCACCAGTTCACGGAGAAGCGCCTGCCGACCATCGCCGAGCTCAACGCGGTGGCGCCCGACACCCCGGTGTTCCTGCTGCACCTGTACGACCGCGCGCTGCTCAACGGCGCCGCGCTGCGCGCCGTGGGCTACACCAAAGACACGCCCGCGCCGCCCGGCGGCGAGATCGTGCGCGACGCGGCCGGCAACCCGACCGGGCTGCTGCTGGCCAAGCCCAATGCGAGCATCCTCTACGCGACGCTGGCCAAGGGGCCCAAGCTGCCCTTCGAGTACCAGCTCAATTCCACGCGCCACTTCATGCGCGAGCTCAACCGCCTGGGCGTGACCGGCGCCATCGACGCGGGCGGCGGCTTCCAGAACTTCCCCGAGGACTACCAGGTGATCCAGCAGCTGGCCGACGCGGGCCAGCTCACCATCCGCCTGGCCTACAACCTGTTCACGCAGAAGCCCAAGCAGGAGAAGCAGGACTTCCTCGACTGGACCGCGAGCTCGAAGTACAAGCAGGGCGACGACTACTTCCGGCACAACGGCGCGGGCGAAATGCTGGTCTTCTCGGCCGCCGACTTCGAGGACTTCCGCCAGCCGCGCCCCGACATGGCGCCCGAGATGGAAGGCGAACTCGAAGAGGTGGTGCGCGTGCTGGTGCAGAACAAGTGGCCCTGGCGCCTGCATGCGACCTACGACGAGACCATCGAGCGC
This sequence comes from Variovorax sp. J2P1-31, assembly GCF_030317215.1. NCBI lineage: Bacteria > Pseudomonadati > Pseudomonadota > Betaproteobacteria > Burkholderiales > Comamonadaceae > Variovorax > Variovorax sp. J2P1-31. Next base: position 521,747 of record NZ_JASZYA010000003.1, on the reverse strand, counting down.
GCGCTCGACGTGTTCGAGAAGGTGGACCGCGACACGCCGCTGGCCGGCCTGAACTGGTTCTTCGACCACTGCGAGACCATCTCCGAGAAATCGATCGACCGCATCGCCGCGCTGGGCGGCGGCATTGCGGTGCAGCACCGCATGGCCTACCAGGGCGAGTACTTCGTCGAGCGCTACGGCGCGGGCGCGGCCGCGGCCACGCCGCCGGTCAAGCGCATGCTGGAGAAGGGCGTGAAGGTCTCGGCCGGCACCGATGCGACCCGCGTGGCCTCGTACAACCCCTGGGTCTCGCTGTCGTGGCTGGTCACGGGCCGGACCGTCGGCGGCCTGCAGCTCTATCCGCAGCGCAACTGCATCGACCGCGAAGCGGCCCTGCGCATGTGGACCGAGAACGTGACCTGGTTCTCCAACGAGGTCGGCAAGAAAGGGCGCGTCGAGCCCGGCATGCTGGCCGACCTGGTGGTGCCCGACCGCGATTTCTTCGCCTGCCCCGAATCCGAGATCGCCGACACCACGGCCTTGCTGACGATGGTCGGCGGCCGCGTGGTCTACGGCGCCGGCCCGTTCCAGCCGCACGACGACGGCGCGCCGCCGCCCGCCATGCCCGACTGGTCGCCGGTGCGCAGCTTCGGCGGCTACGGCGGCTGGGGCGAGAAGGAAGGCCGGCCGATGCAGGCCACGCTGCGCCGCATGGCGGCCGACTGCGCCTGCGCCAACGACTGCAATGTGCATGGGCACCGGCATGCGACCGCATGGAGCAGCCAGCTGCCGATTGCGGACTTGAAGAGTTTCTGGGGCGCCTTGGGTTGTGCCTGCTGGGCAATCTGATGCGCCGCCTCTTCACCACGCGCGCGGTGCACTGGCTCGCACTGCTCTTCCTCTGCGCCGCCTACCTGCAGGGCGGCTTCAACAAGGCCACCGACTTCCCTTCGGCCCTCGCCGAAATGAATCACTTCGGCCTGTCGCCCGCCGCGCCGATGGCCGTGGCGGTCATCGTGTTCGAGCTGGGTGCGGCCCTGATGATCCTCACGGGCTTCCATCGCTGGCTCGGCGCACTGGGCCTGGCGGGCTTCACGCTGATGGCGACCTTCGTGGCCAACCGCTTCTGGGAGATCGCCGTGGCGACGCCCGAGCGCTTCATGGCGGCCAACGCCTTCTTCGAGCACTGGGGGCTGGTGGGCGCCTTCCTGCTGGTGGCCTGGCACGACCTGAAGGCGCGCGATGAGCACTGAGGCCACCAAGGCGCAAAGCAGCTTCGCGCCGCTGCGCCAGCCCGTGTTCGCGGTGCTCTGGGCCGCGACGGTGCTGGGCAACGTGGGCAGCTTCATGCGCGACGTCGCCAGTTCGTGGATGGTCACCGAGCTCTCGGCCAGCCCAGCGGCCGTGGCGCTGATCCAGACCGCGGCCACGCTGCCGATCTTCCTGCTGGCCATCCCGGCGGGCGTGCTGTCGGACATCCTCGACCGCCGGCGCTTCCTGATCTTCATCCAGGTCATGCTGGCCTGCGTCAGCGCCACGCTGCTGCTGCTGTCGCGCGGCAACGCGCTCACGGTCGAGTACCTGGTCGCGCTGACCTTCGTGGGCGGCATCGGCGCCGCATTGATGGGGCCGACCTGGCAATCGATCGTGCCCGAGCTGGTGCCGCGCGCTGACCTGAAGAACGCGGTGGCACTCAACTCGCTGGGCATCAACATCGCGCGCGCCATCGGCCCGGCCGTGGGCGGCCTGCTGCTCGCGAGCTTCGGCGCGGCCACGGCCTATGGCGCCGACGTGCTGAGCTATGTGTTCGTGATCGCGGCCCTGCTGTGGTGGAAGCGGCCGGCGGCCGTCGACACGGGCCTGTCGGAGCAGTTCTTCGGCGCCTTCCGCGCCGGCCTGCGCTATGCGCGCGCCAGCCGCGAGCTGCATGTGGTGCTGCTGCGCGCGGCGGTGTTCTTCCTGTTCGCCAGCGCGGTCTGGGCGCTGCTGCCGCTGGTGGCGCGCAAGATGCTCGGCGGCACGGCGGGCTTCTACGGCGTGATGCTGGGGGCGGTGGGCGCGGGCGCGATCCTGGGCGCGGTGCTGCTGCCGCGCCTGCGCGAGAAGCTCGATGCCGACGGGCTGGTGCTCGCGGCCTCGCTGATCTCGGCGGTGGTGATGGTGGCGCTGGCGCTGGCGCCGCCGCAGTGGGTGGCGGTGCTGCTGATGCTGCTGCTGGGTGTGGGCTGGATCATCGCGCTGACCACGCTCAACGGCGTGGCGCAGGCGGTGCTGCCCAACTGGGTGCGCGGCCGCGGGCTGGCGATCTACCTCACGGTCTTCAACGGCGCGATGGCCGGCGGCAGCCTGGGCTGGGGCCTGGTCGCGCAGCAGGTCGGCGTGCCGGTCACGCTGGTGGTCGGCGCCGCGGGCCTGGCGCTCGTGGCCTTGGTGTTCCACCGCGTCAAGCTGCCCACCGGCGAGGCCGACCTGCAGGCCTCGAACCACTGGCCCGAGCCCTTGCTGACCGCGCCCGTGGCGCACGACCGCGGCCCGGTCATGGTGCAGGTCGAATACCGCATCCGCAAGGAGGACCAGCCGGCCTTCGTGCAGGCGATGCAACGCGTGTCGCTCGAGCGCCGCCGCGACGGCGCCTACGCCTGGGGCCTGACCGAGCACACCAGCGAGCCCGAGCGGCTCATGGAGTGGTTCCTGGTCGAGTCCTGGGCCGAGCACCTGCGCCAGCACCACCGCGTCTCGCATGCCGATGCCGACCTGCAGAACGAGGCGATCCGCTTCCACATCGGGCCGGGCCAGCCGGTGGTGCACCACTTCCTGGCGCTGGACATGAAGCATGCGCGGGCCGCCACGCCGGGCTGATCAGAGCCCGAGCAGCGCACGCCCCTCGGGCGCGAGCAGGTCGTGGGTCTCGGCATGCTTGCGCATGTAGGCCGCGAACACCGGGCAGCGCGGAATCACCGCCAGCCCGCGTTCGCGCGCCGAGGCCAGCCCGGCCAGCACCAGTTGCCGGGCCAGCCCGCGGCCCTGCAGTTCGTCGGGCACCAGCGTGTGGACGAAGGTGATGACACCGGGTGCGCGTTCGTAGATGGCCACCGCGCGGTGGCCGTCGAGCGCGATCTCGAAGCGGCTCTTCTCGGGGCGGTCCTTGACGATCGCGGGTTGGGCTTGGGGGTCTTGCATGCTGCGTTTCCTGGTTTGATCCATGCTCACATCGACGGCAGCTCGTGCGGCCGCAGGTCGAACACCAGCACCTCGGCCTGCTCGCCCTTGGCGAAGCGCAATTGCTTTTCGCCGCGGATGCGCGCGCCGTCGCCTTCGCCGAGCCGCTCGCCGTTCACTTCCACGCTGCCGCGCGCCACATGCACGTAAGCGTAGCGGTCGGCGGGCAGGTCCAGCGTGGCGTTTTCGCCGGCGCCGTCGAACAGGCCGGCGTACATGCGCATGTCCTGGTGCACGCCCAGCGAGCCGCCGTCGCCTTCGGGCGAGGCGATCAGGCGCAGCCGGCCGCGCTTCTCGGCCTCGCTGAAATGCACCTGCTGGTAGCGCGGCGCCGCGCCCTTCAGCGAGGGCACGATCCAGATCTGCAGGAAGTGCACGCCGTCGGTCTTCGAGTGGTTGAACTCGCTGTGGCGAACGCCGGTGCCGGCGCTCATCATCTGCACGTCGCCGGGGCGGATCACCGAGCCCGTGCCCATCGAGTCCTGGTGCGCCAGCGCGCCTTCGAGCACATAGGAAAAGATCTCCATGTCGCGGTGCGGATGGGTGCCGAAGCCCTGGGCCGGATCGACGCGGTCGTCGTTGATCACCAGCAGGTCGGAGAAGCCCTGCTGCCGGGCGTCGTGGTAATGGCCGAAGGAGAAGGTGTGGCGCGAGCGGAGCCAGCCGTGGTTGGCGACGCCGCGCTGGTCGGCCTTGCGAAGTTCGAGCATGATGCGGTCCTTTTGCGTTGAGACTGTCGATAAAATTCACGAGAACTTCCGCGGTGGTTTCTTCGCCTTTTCCGGGCGAATCACAGAGGAAGATCTCTTGGTGTGGAAGAAGTATCGAACGCCGAGGCCCTGTCGATGCTGAAGGTTTTATGCGAGAACAATCGAATATTTCGATGATCAGGAAAGAGGCAGCCCCATGCTGAAGATCACCCTCGAGGCGATCGAGCTGGTCGACGCGATCGCGCGCCACGGCTCCTTCGCGGCCGCGTCGGAGCGGCTGCACAAGGTGCCCTCGACCATCTCCTATGCCGTCGGCAAGCTGGAGGAGCAGCTGGGCCTGGCGCTGTTCACGCGCCAGGGGCCGCGCGTCACGCTCACGGCGGCCGGGCAGGAGATGCTCAAGGAGGGGCGCTGGCTGCTCGCGGCCGCGGGCGAGCTCGAATCGCGCATGCGCCAGATCGCCACCGGCTTCGAGTCGGAGCTGCGGCTGGTGCACGACTCGCTGATCCCCACCAGCGCCTTCAACCCCGACATCTGCGCCTTCGAGGACCTGAACTGCGGCACCCGGCTGCGCATCGCCTGCGAGACCATGACCGGCACCTGGGAGGCGCTGCGCGACGGCCGCGCCGACATCATCGTGGCGGCCGGCGACGGGCCCGCGGGCGGCGGCTACAAGGCCGTGGCCGTGGGCAGCCTGGCCTTCGTGTTCTGCGTGGCGCCCACGCACCCGCTGGCCATGCTGCGGCGCCCGCTCACGCGCGCCGACCTGCTGCAGCACACGGCGGTGGTGGTGGGCGACGGCGCGCGCACCCTGTCCGACCGCACCATCGGCCTGCTGGCCGGGCAGCGCCGCATCACGGTGCCGTCGATGGCGGCCAAGATCACCTGCCAGATCGACGGGCTGGGCCACGGCTTCCTGCCGCGCGACTGCGTGAAGGACGCGCTGGCGCGCGGCACGCTGGTCGAACTGGCCTGCGAGGAATCGCGGCCCGACGAGACCTTCTGGCTGGCCTGGAAGCCCACCGCCATGGGCGAGGCGCTCAAGTGGTGGCGCGCGCGCCTTCAGCGGCCGCTGGTGCCGGACATCCTGCCGTCGTGAGCCCGGCATGGGCGGGCGCGGCCAGCGCGATGGTCACGTCGATCGGCCCGGGCACGGCGAACAGTTCGGCGCCGAAGTCGAGCCGGCCCAGCAGCTCGAAGCCGCCGCGCAGGGGCTGGCCGTCCTGGCGGTGCAGGATCGCCAGGTCCGGGCCGGCCGTCCAGCAGACGATGTCGCCGACCGCATAGGCCTGCTCGCGCGCGCCGCGGCCCGAGACGGGGCCGGGAAGCGGGCCGAATTTCTCGCGCCGGAACAGGTCGTGCAGCGTGAGGGTCAGCGGCAGCATGGCCACGAAATCCTCGGCCGTCCTGTGGTCCGCCAGCGTGGCGGAAATCACCGTGCCATGGTTCAGTGTCAGTTGGATTCTCATGGGGTACCCCTAGGGTGTTGGCTGCCCAGCGAAGGAACGGATGCGACCGCGGTGCGCCGCTGGGCGGCACCGACAGTGCTTTTTTCTCGGAGATGCGGCCGTCGCCCTTGCGGGGTGCGGCGGGTGTGGCGGGTGTGCGGGATGAAGCGGGCCGACGCCCGTCAGCTGTCCGGGCGCCCCAGCTGGCGTTCGCGCAGGCGCTTGATGTCGCGCGCGGGCGGCGAGCCGAAGAAGCGGCTGTACTCGCGGTTGAACTGCGACTGGCTCTCGTAGCCCACGCGGTGCCCCGCGGTGGCGGCGTCGAGGTGCTCGCCGATCATGAGGCGCCGTGCCTCCTGCAGCCGCAGCTGTTTCTGGAACTGCAGCGGGCTCATCGCGGTCACGGCCTTGAAGTGCTGGTGCAGCGAGGACACGCTCATGTGCACCTGGCCGGCCAGGTCTTCGATCCGCAACGGCGCCTGGAAGCGCTGCGACAGCAGGCTGATGACCTGCGCGATGCGCTGGCTGTGGCTGTCCACCACCGCCATCTGCGCGAGCCGCCAGCCGTCGGCCGAGCGCAGCACGCGGTAGAGGATCTCGCGCGTGATCAGCGGCGCGAGCGCCCCGATGTCCTCGGGCGAGTCCAGCAGCTTGACCAGTCGCAGCACGGGATCGAGCAAGGTGGGCGACAGTTCGCCGGTGAAGATGCCGCGCTGCGAGGCGCGCGTCGGCGCGGTCTTGCCGAAGGCGAGATCGAGCGCGAGGGCGGTGACTTCCTTGACGTCGAAGCCCAGCCGCAAGCCCAGGTAGGGCGCTTCCGGCGAGGCGTCGATCACCTGGCTCGTCACCGGCAGGTTCTGCGCCGCCACCAAGTACTGGCTGCTGTCGTAGATGTAGACCTCGTCGCAGAGCAGCACGCGCTTGCTGCCCTGGGCGAGCACGCAGAAGGCCGGCTCGCACATGCCGTGCACCGGGTGCTGGGTCTGGGTGGCGCGCACCAGGCCGAGGCGCGGGATCGCGGTCTCGTGGGCGCCGTCGGTGACGGTGAGGCGATCGATCATCGCGGCCAGTTCGGCCCGCATCACGGTCGCCCGCAGCCGGTCGACGGGTGGGTCGTTGCGCAGGGTGTGGGGGCTCGAGGTCAGCATGGCCCGAAGCTTAGGCATCTGGCCGCCGCTTGTCTCGTCCGCCGGTGCGTCGTCGGAGGATCGTGCAAGGATCTCCAAGAATTCTGCAAGCCCCGGGGGGCGCGGCGCCTCAGCCGGTGTGCGGACCCGGGCGCTGCTGGCGGTGGTGCCGCAGGCAGTGGTCGAGGAACTGGTCGAGCTCGGTGGTCTTGTCGTAGACCGCGTGCGCGCCCAGCTGCAGGCAACGGCTGCGGTTCTCGCGGGTGGCGGAGTTGGTCAGCACGATGACCCGGTCCTTGGCCTCGCCGGCCAGCTTCTGCAGCACGCCGAAGCCGGTGCCGTCGCGCAGGAACAGGTCCAGCACGGCCAGCCCCCAGTCGCGCGGATGGGCGTTGAGCCAGCGCACGGCCTCGGCCTCGGTTTCGGCGGTGGCGACGACTTCGGCGTCGCACACGGCGTCCATGGCGGCGATCAGGGAATCACGCAGCTGGGCGTCGTCTTCGGCAAGGAATATGGGCAAGGGCATGGAGAGGAACCTTTGCCGCGATTCTTCCCGGCCCGCCCCCCAACCGGGTGAGCCCAGGGCATGAGCGGGCGCAGGAATGAGCCTACGCGCCGTCTCGCACGCCCAGCATCGCGTCGAGCTTGTGGAGCAGCGCATCGGCGTCGAAGGGCTTGGTCATCAGTTCGACATTGCCCTGCAGCAGGGCCGTGTCGGTGGCGACGTGCGCCGCATAGCCGGTCATCAGGATCACCCGGATGCCGGGCCGGCGCGTGAGCGCGAAGTCCGCGAGCTGGCGGCCGTTGGGGCCGGGCAGGCCGACGTCCGACAGCAGCAGGTCGATGTGGGGCGCCTGTTCCAGCCAGGCCATGCCGGCCGTGCCGTCCGCGGCTTCGAGCACCTCGTAGCCCTGGTCGCGCAGCAGTTCGACTGCGCTCTGCCGCACCACGGCATCGTCCTCGACCACCAGGATGCGGCGGCGCGTGGGGCCCGCGGCCGGGGCCGGCGGCGCGACGGCGTCCTCGGGCGCCGCGGCCAGCGGCGCGCGCGGCAGGAACAGGCTCACCGTGGTGCCCGTGCCCTCCGCGCTCTCGATCGTGATGCTGCCCTTGGACTGCCGGGTGTAGCCGTAGATCATCGACAGGCCCAGCCCGGTGCCCTGGCCCATGGGCTTGGTGGTGAAGAAGGGCTCGAAGGCCTGGGTGATCACCGCGGCCGACATGCCGATGCCGGTGTCGGCGACCGAGACCCGCACGTAGTCGCCCGCCATCAGGCCCTGGATGCGGCTGGCCTCCGAGGCGCTCAGGCTGACGTTGCGCACCTGGATCGACAGCGTGCCGCCGGCCGGCATGGCGTCGCGCGCGTTGATCGTCAGGTTGAGCAGCGCGCTGTCGAACTGGTGCGGGTCGGTCAGCACGTCCCAGGTGCCTTCCTGCTCGTCGAACACCACCGCCACGTTCTCGCCCACCGCGTTGCGCAGGATCTCCTCCAGGCCGCGCAGCGCGGTCGCGATCTCGAGGCTGCGGTTGGCCAGCGGCTGGCGGCGCGAGAAGGCCAGCAGCCGCTGCGTGATCGAGGCCGCGCGCCGCGCCGACTCGAGGCCCGCGTCGATGTAGCGCTCCAGCCCCTCGTGGCGGCGCTGCTCCAGCCGCTTCTTCATCAGCTGCAGCGGCATCACGATGCCCTGCAGCATGTTGTTGAAGTCGTGCGCGATGCCGCCGGTGAGCAGGCCCAGCGCCTCCATCTTCTGCGACTGGCGCAGCTGTTCCTCGAGCTGGCGCTGGCCGGTCATGTCGATGCCGACGCCGGTGCGGCGCACGGCCTGTCCGGCATCGTCGAAGTAGGTGTGGCCGCGCGAGAGCACGCTGCGCACCGAGCCGTCGGGGTGGCGGATGCGGTACTCGAGCTCGAGCGCGCCCTCGTTGCGCAGGCCGCCGGACATGGTCTCGCGCAGCCGCGGCAGGTCGTCGGGGTGCACGTTGGCGAGGAAGGCGGTGCGGGGGATGCCCTTGGCGGCGACATTGGGGTCGAGCCCGTAGAGCTCGGAGATGGCCGCGTCGCAGAAGAAGGTGTCGCTGGCCACGCGGTACGACCACACGCCCACGCCGCCGGTGGCGCCCAACGCGAGCCGGGTGAAGTCTTCCGAATCCTGCAGCGCGCGCGTGCGCTCCTCCATCTGCTGCTCGAGCGAAGCCGCCAGCTCCCGCAGCCGGGCCTCGCTTTCGGCCAGCTCGGTCTTGGCGCGCACATGCTCGGTGATGTCGTAGCCGCCCACGAAGATGCCGACCGTCTGGCCGCCGTCGTCGCGGATCGGCTGGTAGAGCAGGTCGATGTAGCGCGCCTCGCGATCGCCCTCGAGCTGCAGCGGCAGGGCCTTGGCGTGCATCGGCTGGCCGCTCGCATAGACGCCGTCGAGCCGTTCGTAGATGCCCTGGCCCGCGAGTTCGGGGAAGACCTCGCGCACGCCGCGGCCGAGGAAGTCGCGCGGCCCCGCGATCCGCACATAGGCGTCGTTCACGTAGCTGAAGACATGGCCCGGGCCGGAGAGCACGGCGACGAAGCCGGGCATCTGCTGCAGCAGGCCCTGCTGGCGCTCGCGCTCGTGTTGCAGGCCGCGCTCGGCCAGCACCTTGCCGGTGGTCTCGACCACCGTGTCGAGCACGCCCAGCACCTGGCCGTGCTCGTCGTACAGCGGGCTGTAGCAGAAGGTGAAGAAGGCCTCCTCGAGGAAGCCGCGGCGATCGATGTGAACCGGGAAGTCCTCGATGAAGGTCGATTCGCCCTGCAGCGCCCGCTCGGCGATGGGCCGCAGCTGTTCCCAGACCTCGTGCCAGGTCACGCGGAAGGGCTGGCCCAGCGCGTCGGGCTTGTCGGCCAGGATCTTGCGGTAGCCGTCGTTGTAGATGGCGATCAGGTCCGGGCCCCAGAACAGGCAGGCCGGGAAGTCCGAGGACAGCATGCTGTCGACCGAGATCCGCAGCGCGGCCGGCCAGGCGGCGATGGGCCCGATCGGTGTGGCCGACCAGTCGAAGGCGCGCATCCGCGCCCCCATCTCGCCGCCGCCGGAGGCGAAGGCGGAGCTGCGCCGGCCGCTCATGGCGCGGCGCGCCCGGGCAGCGGACGGCGGCGGAGCGCGGGCGGGACGAGGAGCGTGTCGACGGACATCGGGGGCAGCAACGGACGGGGTGGGGAAGGCCGCATGGCACGCGGGTCCGCGCGCCGGCGCAAATCTTAGTGGTTCCCGCGGCGCCGGTGGCGCCGGCTGCTGACCGCTTGCTGACCGCGCGGTCCTACGTCCGGCGCATGCGCCGCCACTGCGCGGGCGAACGGCCCACGCGCGCGCTGAAGGCGCGTGTCAGGTGGCTCTGGTCGGCGAAGCCGCAGGCGATGGCGATCTCCGACAGCGGGGCGTCGTCGCGCCGCAGCATGGCCTGGGCTGCCTCGATGCGTCGGCCGATGCGCCAGGCATGCGGGGCCAGGCCGGTGCTCGCCTTGAAGGCCTTGCCGAAATGGCTGCGCGAGAGCGCGCATTCGGCCGCCACCTCGGCCAGCGAGAGTTCGCGCGCGAGGTCGGTGCCCAGCAGTTCCTTGGCGCGCCGCTCCTGCCACGGTGCCAGCCGGCCCGGCGCGACCGTCGTGCGCTGCGCGGTGTCGCCGTAGGTGTGGGCCACGTGCGCGTAGAGCGCCAGCGCCATCTGGTCGAGGAACAGCGGGCAGGCTTCCTGCGGCCGCTGCAGCGAGGGCAGCAGGGCGGCCGCGAGATGGGCCAGCACCGGGTCGGTGACGCCGGGCGTGCAGCGCAGCGCGGTGGCGGGGGCCTGGCCGGCGTCGCGCGCGAAGTCGTCCATCGCGGCGCGCGTGATCCGGAACAGCACCGAATGGAAGGGGCTGCAGACGTAGGCCGCGGGCCGCGCGGCCAGGTCGGCGATGTGCACCGCGCCGACCTCCATCAGGCCCAGCCGCGTCTGCGCGTCGCCCTGGAAGAAGCGCCGGCTGCCCGCGCGCGACAGCTCCACGCTGAGCACGAAGGCATCGTCGGCCGGCAGCGGCGCGAGAACGAACAGGTGCGGCTGCTCGTAGTGCATGCGCACCATGTCCAGCGGCCGCGTGCCGGCGCTCGCGGCCGCGACCGCGTCCAGCCCGTACTGCTGCGCGAGCTGGCGGGCAAATCGGCTGGGCGATGCGGCGACGGCGGTCATGGAGGGGCTCGAGGGCGGAGCGGCATCTTAGGCACAGGCGCGCGACCCTGGGCGCGTGCGGGTCAAGGCCGCGGCCGCCCGCGGTCGCGGCGGACCGGGCCGGCCCGGGCGCTCAGATCGCCACCGCCTGGCGCCGGCGCAGGGCCGCGCCGCCCAGCACCAGCAGCAGGCCGCCAGCGGCCAGCGCCGCGCCCGCGATCGGCACCGCGGCATAGCCCAGGCCGGCCGAGATCACGCCGCCGCCCACGGCCGCGCCCAGCGCATTGCCCAGGTTGAAGGCGCCCACGTTGACCGACGAGGCCAGCCCCGGCGCGCCGGCCGCGGCCTGCATCACGCGCATCTGCACCGGCGGCACGATGGCGAAGGTGGCGATGCCCCACACCAGCAGGCCGACCAGCGCGCCGGCGTGGCTGGGCAGCAGCCAGGGCAGGGCCAGCATGATCACCGCCAGCGCGGCCAGGAACAGCCGGGTGGCGCCGTCGAGCGACCAGTCGGCCAGCCGGCCGCCCAGCGCATTGCCGATCGTGAAGCCGATGCCGATCAGCACCAGCGCCAGCGTGACGAAGCCGGTGGAGGCATGCGTCAGGCTCTGCAGCACCGGCGCCACGTAGGTGTAGAGCGTGAACATCGCGCCCGCGCCCATCACGGTGGTGGCCATGGCCATCAGCACCTCGGGCTGGCTCAGCACGCGCAGTTCCTTGCGCACCTCGGGCATCTGGCCGGCCTCGCCGCGCGGCAGCGCCCAGGCCAGGGCCGCGATGGCCAGCAGGCCCAGCCCGGCCGTGGCGGCGAAGGCCATGCGCCAGCCGATCTGCTGGCCGATCCAGGTGGCGGCGGGCACGCCGCCGATGTTGGCGATGGTCAGGCCCATGAACATGGTCGCCACCGCGCTGGCCTGCTTGTCCTTGGGCACCAGGCTGGCGGCCACCACCGAGCCCAGGCCGAAGAAGGCGCCGTGGTTGAGGCTGGTGACCAGCCGCGCGGCCAGCAGCGTCCAGTAGCCGGGCGCCAGCGCCGACAGCAGGTTGCCGAGCACGAAGATGCTCATCAGCGCGATCAGCGCCGCCTTGACGCGGATGCGCCCGAGCGCCAGCGTCATCAGCGGCGCGCCGACCATCACGCCGATGGCGTAGGCGCTGATCAGCAGGCCGGCGGAGGGGATCGACACCTGCACGCCGTCGGCGATCACGGGCAGCAGGCCCATGGGCGCGAACTCGGTGGTGCCGATGCCGAAGGCGCCGACGGCGAGCGCCAGCAGGGACCAGGTGGATTTCATGGGAAGGCCGTTCGTTGAATGAAGGATGCGCAAGCAGGATCGGTGCCGTCGATGGTCGACGGCATCCTGCCCGCGCGATGTGTCAGAGGCCCAGAACGTTCGCGCCGAGGCACTCGTCGATGGCGCGCTCCAGGCGCTGGTCGTGCAGCAGCAGCGTGAGCTCGAGCGAGCCGGTGCCGACCTCCAGCCCCAGCAGGTGGCCGCCGTAGGCGCGGAAATCGCGCCCGGCCGCCACGCCGTGGGCATGGACCGAGGGCTGGCCCTCCTTCCACGCCAGGCTGCCGACCAGGCTGCCGAGTTCGACGTCGCGGAAGGTCTGCGGCTCGAACACCTTCTTCGCCGCGTCCCAGAAGCCGAAGGTGGCGTGCACGAAGCCCAGCCCGGTGAAGCTGGCCGACGGAATCGCTTCCGCGACCGCCAGGTGTTCGAGCCGCGCGAACACGTCCGCGCCCTGGCGCAGCACCATCAGGTAGCCGGTGGGCGTGCGGATGTATTCGGGCGCGGTGCTCATGGCGCGGGCTGTTCGATGCGCGTCAGCGTGCCGGCCATGCGGAACAGTTCGAGCCCGGCGGTGGTGTAGAAGCTGCGCGAGCTGCCGGCCGCGAAGTCGTCGAGGTGCACCACCACGCCGCGGTCGGCTTCCTGCCACGACAGGGCGAACAGGCCCGGCGACAGCGCCACCGCCTCGTACTGCACCGTGGCCGTGGCCCCGGCGAACTCGCCCTCGGTGACCTCGTAGGTCATGGTGCGGCCGTCGTCGGCGTAGCTGTTGCGCACCGTCATGGCCGTGCCGTAGCGGATCTCGAAGGAACGGCCCACGAAGGGCAGCGTGTCGTGTGACATGGCGCTCAATCCCAGGCCGGTGCCAGGCCGTCGGGGCTGACCAGCCGGTCGTTGCGCTCGAGCGCGGCGATCTGCGCCATGTCGGCGTCGCTCAGCTGGAGCTGCTGCGCCAGCAGGTTGCTCGCCAGGTTCTCGCGCTTCGTCGACGAGGGGATCACCGCGTAGCCCAGCTGCATCGCCCAGGCCAGGATCACCTGCGCGGGCGTCGCGTCGTGCGCCTTGGCGATGGCGCCGATCACCGGGTCCTGCAGCGCCTTGCCGTAGGCCAGCGTCATGTAGGAGGTGATGTGGATGCCCTGGCTCTTCGCGAAGTCGACCAGCTTGCGGTTCTGCAGGAAGGGCGAGAGCTCGATCTGGTTCGTCGCGATGGCGTCGGCGCCCACGGCGGCGATGGCTTCCTTCATCAGCGCGATGTTGAAGTTCGACACGCCGATGTGCTTCGTCAGGCCCTGCGCCTTGGCCTCGGCCAGCGCGCCCATGAACTCGGCCACCGGCACGGCGTTGCCGGGCGAGGGCCAGTGGATCAGCGTCAGGTCGACCTGGTCGGTGCGCAGCTTGGCCAGGCTGTCCTTGAGGCTGGGCACCAGCCTGTCCTGCGCGTAGTTGTCGGTCCAGATCTTGGTCGTGATGAACAGGTCCTGGCGGGCCACGCCGCTCTCGGCGATGGCCTGGCCGACCTCGGCTTCGTTGCCGTAGATCTGCGCGGTGTCGATCGCGCGGTAGCCGAGTTCGAGGCCGGTCTTGACCGAGTCGATCACGACCTGGTCCTTCAAGCGGAAGGTGCCGAGGCCGAAGGCGGGGATGGAGGTATGCGTGCTCATGAGGCGGTTCTTTCTCTTGCGTGGATGATCCGGTGGATCGCTTCGTGGATGCCGGGGGATCGGATTTGGCCCCTTCGGGGGGCCGGGAAAGTGCGGGCTTCGACAAGCGAAACCCGCGGGTGTGGCAAAGGCTTCAGTGGCCGACCGGCACCGGGCCGCTGGAGCGCAGCGGGATGCCGGCACGCCGGTCGAGCTTGCCGCTCCACTGTGTCAGGGCCAGCGAGACCAGCACCACGATGGCGCCGATCCAGGGCGTGTGCATCAGCCCCAGGTGGGTGACGATCAGGCCGCCGGCCCAGGCCGCGCCGGCGATGCCGAGGTTGAAGGCCGCGATGTTCAGGCCCGAGGCCACGTCCACCGCCTGCGGCGTGAAGCGTTCGGCCTGCATCACCACGTAGACCTGCAGGCCCGGCACGTTGCCGAAGGCGACCGCGCCCCAGGCCAGCACCGTGGCCAGCGCCAGCCACTTGTGCGGCGCGGTGAACTGCAGCACCAGCAGCACGGCCGCCAGCAGCGCGAAGATGATCTTCAGCGCGGGGATCGGGCCCATGCGGTCGGCCAGCTTGCCGCCCCAGATGTTGCCCGCGGCGACCGAGATGCCGTAGACCAGCATCACCCAGCCCACCGCGCCGGCGCTGAAGCCCGAGACCTCGGTCAGGATCGATGCCAGGAAGGTGAAGGGGATGAAGGTGCCGCCGTAGCCGATGGCCGTCTTGGCGTAGACCAGCAGCAGCCGCGGCTCGGCCAGCACCTTGGCCTGCTCCACCAGCGAAGCGGGCGCGGTGTGGCGGATGTTGTTGGGCACGAAGATCCAGCTGCCGACGAGGGCGATCACGCCCAGCGCCGACACGGCCAGGAAGGTCTCGCGCCAGCCGAAGTGCTGCCCGATGAAGGTACCCAGCGGCACGCCCGTGACCAGCGCCACCGTCAGGCCGGTGAACATGATCGCGATCGCGCTGGCGGCCTTCTCCTTGGGCACCAGGCCGGTGGCGATGGTCGAGCCGATCGAGAAGAACACGCCGTGCGCGAGCCCGGTCAGGATGCGTGCGGCGACCAGCGTCTCGTAGCTGGGCGCCTGCCAGGCCAGCAGGTTGCCGACCGTGAACAGGGCCATCAGGCCGAGCAGCAGCGCCTTGCGCGGCAGCTTGCCCGTGAGGGCGGTGAGCACCGGCGCGCCGATGGCGACGCCCAGTGCGTAGAGGCTGACCAGCAGGCCGGCCGAGGGCAGGCCGATGCCGAGGTCGGCGGCGACGGTGGGTAACAGGCCGACGATCACGAACTCTGTCGTGCCGATGGCGTAGGCGCTGAGCGTCAGCGCGAGCAGGGCGATGGGCATGGAAGGGACTCCTTGGGAATGGGGTGAAGTCTGAGGCCCGGGTCCTTGCAGAAAAAGACGTGTTTTCTCCAAAGATACTTGCGTGAGAATCAATAGTCATCGTCGCCGTGAGCTGCCGGTCCATCGACCGTCTTCCATCGACAGGGGCCGCGACGGGCTTCGCGGGAGGCCCTAAACTGGCCGCGCCGACGAGGTGCACGTCGAAGAGGCCGACGATCCATCGAAGCGGAGGCGGGAACCATGAAACACGTTGCGGGAGGCATCGATTGAGCCAGGAAGGACAACTCCTCGACTGCAAGTCCTTGCGCGCGGTGACGGGCAGCACGGCCGACTGGAACGAAGTCGCGAAGGATTGCGTGGCCTTCGCCAATGCGACCGGCGGCCGTCTGTGGATCGGTATCGAGGATGGCCCGACAGCGCCGCCGGGCGGCCAGAGAATTCCCCCCGACTTGCCGGACATCCTTCGGCGCAAGCTGAGCGAGCGCACCGTCAACGTGACGGTCTTGCCCGAGGTCGTCACGGCGGCGGGCGGTGGGCAGTACATCGAGTTGCGCATTCCGCGCGCGCTGGCGGTGGCATCCACCACGGACGGCCGCTACTTCCTGCGTGTGGCCGACCAGAGCAAACCGGTCACCGGCGACGACGTGATGCGACTGGCCAGCGAACGTTCGACGCTGCCATGGGAAACCCAGGTCGATTTGCGCGTGTCCAGTGCCGAGGCGGATGGTGCCCAGCGCGACGGGCTGCTGCATGCGCTGCGCATGTCCGATCGCGTCAAATCCTCGGTCAAGGAAAAGTCCGACCCTGAACTGCTGGCTCACTATCTTCTCGCATCCGAGGGACACCTCACCCATCTGGGCCTGCTCTGTCTGGGGCGTCCGGCCCAGCGCGCCCGGTTGGCGACCGCCCCGGTCGTTCAGTTCATCAAGTACGACGAGCACGGCCAGAAGGTCAACAAGCTGGTGTGGGACGACCATGCACTGAGCCCGATGTCGCTCATCGAAGCAATCTGGCAGCAGGTGCCGGACTTCCGCGAGCGCTACGAACTGCCCGACGGCCTGTATCGCCAGAGCGTGCCAGCCTTCGATGAAATCGTGGTGCGCGAACTGCTGGTCAATGCCCTGGTACACCGGCCTTACACCCAGCGCGGCGACATCTTCCTGAACCTGCACCCCGACCGCCTGGAGATCGTCAATCCCGGCCTCCTGCCGCTGGGTGTCACGCCGCAGAACGTGCTGCATACGACCGTGCGTCGCAACGAGCATCTCGCCCGGTTGTTCCATGACCTGAAGCTGATGGAGCGGGAGGGCAGCGGCATCGACAAGATCTACGAGGTGCTGCTGTCCCAGGGCCGGCCTGCGCCGGAGCTGATCGAGACGCATGACCGCGTGCAAGTCACCGTGTATCGCCGCATCCTCAAGCCCGAGGTCATCGACTTCATCGCCAAGGCGGACCAGAGCTATCAGCTCACGCAGCGCGAGCGCATCGCCTTAGGCTTGCTGGCGCAGCATGACGCACTGACGGCCCGCGAATTGGCCGCCCGGGTCGAGTTGCCGGACGTGGACGCGCTGCAGCCCTGGATCAGGCGCCTGCTGGCGTGGCACTTGGTGCAGAGCGTCGGCCGCACCCAGGCCACGCGCTACTTCGTCGATCCAGGATTGCTGCACAGCCTCGATTTCGCAGGGCAGACCACGCTCCAGCGCATCGAGCCGCACCGGTTGCTGGCGCTCATCGTGGAAGACGTGGGACGCTATCCGCAGTCGAGGATCGGCGAGGTCCACCAGCGCATCGGCCTGGAGATTCCGCGTTCCCGTGTTCGCCGCGCGGTCGAACAACTCGTCAAGGACGGGCGCTTGGCCCCGCAGGGCGTGCGCAGCGCCACGCGCTATCGCCTGCAGTGACTTGGTTCAGATGGCCGGCTATCGGGGTTGTCCGCGCCAAAGCCAAGCGCCAAAGCGGCCGGCTCCTCTTTGCAAGTACTTGTCAGGCAACATCTTTCTTCTTGGCTCAGCGGCCTCCTATGCACCAAGCTTCCCCATGAAAACCACCCTCGAAGAACTCCAGGCCTTCGCCGCCGTCGTCGCCACCGGCTCGCTGACCGCCGCGGCCGACCAGCTGGAGCAGACCGTCTCCGGCGTGAGCCGCGCGCTGGGCCGGCTGGAGAAGAAGCTCGACACCACGCTGCTGCGCCGGACCACGCGCCGGATCGAGCTCACGGAGGAGGGCGCGCTGTTCCTGGGTCGCACGCGCGCGATCCTGGCCTCGATCGACGATGCCGAGGAGCAGATGGCGGCGCGGCGCCAGAAGCCGGCCGGGCGGCTGCGGGTGAATGCGGCCACGCCCTTCATGCTGCATGCCATCGTGCCGCTGGTGCCCGAGTTCCGGCGCCGCTACCCCGAGATCACGCTGGAGCTCGACACCGACGAGCTCAACATCGACCTGCTCGAGCGCCGCACCGACATCGCGATCCGCATCGGCGTGCTGCGCGACTCCACGCTGCATGCGCGCCCGCTGTGCACCAGCCGGCTGCGGCTGCTGGCGAGCCCGGCCTACCTCGCCGCGCAGGGCAAGCCCAAGGGCGTGCTGGGCCTGGCGCCGCACACGCTGCTGGGCTTCACCCAGCCCGAATCGCTCAACCGCTGGCCGCTGCGCGGCGCGCACGGCGACGAGTGGCCGATCACGCCCGACATCACGGTGTCGAACGGCGAGACGCTGCGCCAGCTGGCGCTGCAGGGCGTCGGCATCGCCTGCCTGTCGGACTTCATGACCGGGCCCGACCGCGAGCGCGGCGACCTGGTGCAGGTGCTGGCGAAGGAGACGGTCGACGTGCGCCAGCCGATCAACGCGGTGTACTACCGCAACACGCAGCTGGCGGCGCGCATCGCCTGCTTCCTCGATTTCCTGGGCGCGCGGCTGGGCGAGGCCTGAGCAGGGGCAAGCGCGCGCGGCGGATAATCCGACGATGCGAATCCGCTTTACCAAGATGCAGGGCGCCGGCAACGACTTCGTCGTGCTCGACGAGACCCGTGCGCCGCTCGGCCTGTCGACCGCGCAGTACCAGTTCCTGGCCGACCGCCACTTCGGCGTGGGCGCCGACCAGATCCTCTCGGTGCGGCCCTCGCCCGCGGCGGGCGTCGACTTCCAGTACGTGATCCACAACGCCGACGGCGGCGAGGTGGAGCAGTGCGGCAACGGCGCGCGCTGCTTCATGCGCTTCGTGCGCGAGCAGGGCCTCACGACCCAGGACGCGGTGCGGGTGCAGACGCTGTCCGGCGTGATCGAGCCGCGCATGAACGCCGACGGCCGCGTCACGGTCGACATGGGCGCCCCGGTCTTCGAGCTGGCGCGCGTGCCCTTCGACGCGGCCGGCCTCTCGCCGCAGGCCGACGGCGGCTGGGAGAACTGGCACCTGGCGCTGTCGACCCACGCCGAGGGAGCGATCGTCGCGCTGGCGGTGCTGTCGATGGGCAACCCGCACGCGGTGCAGATCGTCGACGACGTCGACACCGCGCCCGTGGCCACCCAGGGCCCGCTGATCGAGCACCATCCGCGTTTTCCGCAGCGCGTGAACGCCGGCTTCCTGCAGATCGTCGACCGCACGCACGTGCGGCTGCGGGTGTACGAACGCGGCGCGGGCGAGACCCTGGCCTGCGGCACCGGCGCCTGTGCGGCGGTGGTGGCGGGCATCCGCTCGGGCCGGCTCGACGCGCGGGTCGACGTCGAGACGCGCGGCGGCCTGCTCACCATCGAATGGCAGGGCCTGGGCCAGCCGGTGCGCATGACCGGCCCGGCCGTCACCGTCTTTGCCGGCGACATCGAGATTCCGGAAATCTGAGCCGCGCGCACTGCGTGTCGTCTGCCCACCTCGGCTGATGCAGCCGGTTGACCCGTCCTCATGGAACCCTGAATGACCACCTCCTACAACGACGCCGCCATGAACCCGATCACCGAGGACGACATCG
This sequence comes from Variovorax sp. J2P1-31, assembly GCF_030317215.1. Lineage (NCBI taxonomy): Bacteria > Pseudomonadati > Pseudomonadota > Betaproteobacteria > Burkholderiales > Comamonadaceae > Variovorax > Variovorax sp. J2P1-31. The sequence continues at coordinate 502,826 of NZ_JASZYA010000003.1, read as the reverse complement.
CCAACTACCTGGCGAACACGCCCGACTTCTTCGAGCGCCATGCGCAGTTGCTGGCCCAGGTGCAGCTCACCAGCCCGCACGGCAGCCGGGCCGTGAGCCTGCAGGAGCGCCAGGCCGAGATGCTGCGCGAGAAGATCAAGGCGCTCGAGCACCGGCTGATGGACATGGTGCGCCACGGCACCGAGAACGCGATGACGGCCGACCGCATGCAGCGCTGGACGCGCGGCCTGCTGACCACGCGCGATCCGCGCGGCCTGCCCTACAGCCTGACCGACGACCTGCGCGCCTTCTTCATGGTGCCGCAGACCGCGATCAAGCTCTGGGACTGCGACGCCGCCTACCAGAACGAGGCCTATGCCCAGTGGGTGAGCGACGACGTCAAGGCGCTGGCCACCTCGCTGAGCGCGCCGTACTGCGGCCTCAACTCGGGCTTCGAGGCCTCGGGCTGGCTCGAGGACGCGCGCGCGGCGGTGTCGATCGCGATGATCCCGCTGCGCCCCGACCCCGAAGCGCCGGCCTTCGGCATGCTGGTGCTGGCCTCGCCCGATTCGCAGCGCTTCAACCCCGACATGGGCACCGATTTCCTCGAGCGCATCGCCGAACTCGCCTCGGCCGCGCTGTCGCGCCTGCGGCCCTGAGCGCCCGCCGGGCCCTGCCACCGTGAACCCCGCTGCGCATGGCCATGGCTGAACAACATCCCACCGACGAGGCGCTGGTCGCGCGCTACCTCGAACACGCCCGCGTGGAGCGCCGGCTGGCCGCGCGCACGCTCGACATCTACGCCGAACACCTGCGGCTGCTGGCCGCGAAGACCGCCGAGGCGCAGCTCGGTGTCCAGCGCGTCACCGCCGCCCATGTGCGCCGCTGGATGGCGCAGCTGCACGGCGCCGGCCGCGAGCCGCGCGGCATCGCGCTGGTGCTGTCGTGCTGGCGCAGCTTCTACCGCTGGCTGGGCCACGAAGGCCTGGTGGCCTCGAACCCGGTGCAGGACGTGCGCGCGCCCAAGGCCGGCCGGCCGCTGCCCAAGGCGCTGGCGGTCGACGACGCGGTGCGGCTGGCCGAATGGCACGACGCCGAGGCCGACCCCTGGACCGAGGCGCGCGACCGCGCCGTGGTCGAGATGCTCTACGGCTGCGGCCTGCGCGTGAGCGAGCTCACCGGCCTCGACCTGCACGCCAGCCGCGACGCCGCGGGCTGGGTCGACCTGGCTGCGGGCGAGGCCCATGTGCTGGGCAAGGGCGGCAAGCGCCGCAGCGTGCCGGTCGGCTCCAAGGCGGCCGAAGCCTTGCGCGCCTGGCTCGCGGTGCGCGCCGACGCGCCCGCGCTGGCGGCCGCGACCTTGCGCGATCCGGCCAGCGCCGCCGCGCTGTTCATCGGCCGTACCGGCATGCGCCTCACGCCGCAGGCGGCCTGGAAGCAGGTCCGCGCGCGCAGCCTCAAGGCCGGCCTGGCCGCGCCGGTGCATCCGCACATGCTGCGCCATTCCTTCGCCAGCCATGTGCTGCAATCGAGCAGCGACCTGCGCGCGGTGCAGGAGCTGCTGGGCCACGCCAGCATCACGACCACGCAGGTCTACACCCGGCTGGACTTCCAGCACCTGGCCAGGGCCTACGACGCCGCCCATCCCCGCGCGAAAGCGCGCAACGACGATTCCCCCGAGACGAAAGCAAAAGACAAATGAAGGCATTGCGGCTGCGGCCTGGCAAGGAGCGCTCGCTGCTGCGGCGCCATCCCTGGGTGTTCGATTCGGCCATCGCCAAGGGCAGCGGCGACGCGGGCGAGACGGTGCGCGTCGAGTCCAGCGAGGGCCAGTTCCTGGCCTGGGCCTCGACCAGCCCGGCCTCGAAGATCCGGGCCCGGGCCTGGAGCTTCGTGGAGGCGCAGCGCATCGACGCGGCCTTCTTCCAGGAGCGAGTGAAGAAGGCGGTCGACGCCCGCGGCCTGTTCGACCTGCAGAGCGACGGCGTGCGGCTGGTGCACGGCGAGGCCGACGGCCTGCCGGGCCTGATCGTCGACCGTTATGGCGACACGCTGGTCGCGCAGTTCCTGTCGGCCGGCGTCGAGCGCTGGAAGCCGGTGCTGGCCGATGCGCTGCTGGCCGCCACCGGGCTTTCGAAACTCTATGAACGCTCCGACGCCAGCGGGCGCGAGCGCGAGGGCCTGAAGCCCGTCACCGGCTGGCTGCGCGGCGAGGGCGACACCGCCCAGGTGATCCGCGAGCACGCCTGGCGGCTGTCGCTGGACATCGCGACCGGCCACAAGACCGGCTTCTACCTCGACCAGCGCGACAGCCGCCAGCGCTTCGCCGAGATGGCGCAGCACCGCAAATTCCGCCGCGTGCTCAACTGCTTCTGCTACACGGGCGGCTTCACCGTGGCCGCGCTGGCCGGCCTGAAGGCGGCCGGCGCGATCGAGGGCGCCGAGCTGACCTCCATCGATTCCTCGCTGCCCGCGCTCGACCGGGCACGCGCCAACCTGGCGCTCAACGGCTTCGAGGGCGCCAACGCGCAGTTCCTCGACGCCGACGTCAACGCCTCGCTGCGCCGTTTCATCGAGGAAGGCCGGACTTTCGACGCGATCGTGCTCGATCCGCCCAAGTTCGCGCCCACGGTGGCCCATGCCGAGCGCGCCGCGCGCGCCTACAAGGACATCAACCGGCTCGGGCTCAAGCTGCTGGCGCCGGGCGGCGTGCTGCTGACCTTCAGCTGCTCGGGCGGCATCGGCGCCGACCTGTTCCACAAGATCGTGGCCTCGGCCGGCATCGACGCCGGCGTCGACGGCTACATCAGCGAGCGCCTGGGCGCGGCGCCCGACCACCCCATGACCATCGAATTCCCCGAGGGCGAGTACCTCAAGGGCCTGGTGGTGGTGCGCAAATAGGCTTTGTCCCTGCGCGAGCGGGCGTTGGCCCGCCTCGTTAAACTTTCTGCCCTTTCCCGTTTTCGACCCTCCGGAGCATCCCATGGCCCTCATCCCCGCCACCATCCTCACCGGCTTCCTCGGCTCGGGCAAGACCACGCTGCTCAAGCGCATCCTCACCGAGGCCCACGGCCAGAAGATCGCCGTGATCGAGAACGAGTTCGGCGAGGAGAACATCGACAGCGACATCCTGGTGACCGAGTCCAAGGAGCAGATCGTGCAGATGAGCAACGGCTGCGTCTGCTGCACCATCCGCGAAGACCTGCGCGAGGCGCTGCAGCTGCTGGCCGCCAAGAAGCGCCAGGGCCTGCTGGACTTCGACCGCGTGGTGATCGAGACCACCGGCCTGGCCGACCCCGGCCCGGTGGCCCAGACCTTCTTCATGGACGACGAGATCGCCGAGAGCTACCTGCTCGACTCGATCCTGACGCTGGTCGACGCCAAGCACGCGCCGCAGCAGCTCAACGACCGCCAGGAAGCGCGCCGCCAAGTGGGCTTCGCCGACCAGATCTTCATCAGCAAGAGCGAGCTGGTGTCGGCCGAGGAGACCGATGCGCTGATCCATCGCCTCAAGCACATGAACCCGCGCGCCCCGCAGCAGAAGGTGCATTTCGGCGAAGTGCCGCTCTCCAGCGTGTTCGACCTGCGAGGCTTCAACTTGAACGCCAAGCTGGACATCGACCCCGACTTCCTCAAGGAAGACGACCACGACCACGACCATGACCACGCGGGCCACGACCACGAACACGGCGAGCATTGCGACCATCCCTCGCATGCACACGAAGGCCACGGCCACCATCACCACCATGACGACGACGTCAAGAGCTTCGTCTACAAGGCCGACCGCGCCTTCGATCCGGCCAAGCTCGAGGACTTCCTGGGCGCCATCGTCAACATCTACGGCCCGCGCATGCTGCGCTACAAGGGCGTGCTGAACATGAAGGGCACCGACCGCAAGGTGATCTTCCAGGGCGTGCACCAGCTCATGGGCAGCGACCTGGGCCCGGAATGGAGTGCGGACGAAGCGCGCAGCAGCCGCATGGTGTTCATCGGCATCGAACTGCCGCGCGACATCCTGGTGCAGGGCCTGGACCAGTGCCTGGTCTGATCCCGCGGCGGCTGCGGCCCTGAACGACGGCGCGTCCCGCGAGGGGCGCGCCGTTTTGCCTTGGGGCGCGCCCCCATACTGCCTTTTTGTCCAAGGTCTTCCGGGCCGTCCCGGCGGCGGGCGTCCGGGGCCGGGCGGCGGCCCCCTCGCTGTATCGCCCGCGCCCTCGAGTTCTCTATACAATCGCGCGCCTGTTCCGAGAGCCAGACCGGTCCCCCACGACGGGATGTGGCTGTCGGCACGGGGTGCCGCGTGTTTCTGGAGAGCTTTAAGGGGTATAACCCCGGGGTTCGCCGACAGGCGAGCACCTCGACAACGGGGGCCCTCAGGGCGCCCATGGGAGGAGACACCCAGTGAAAGCGCGTTCCAGTTCGTTCAAGGAGCCAGTCACCGTGAAGAAACCCGCCGCCAGGGCCATGCCCGCCACCCGGCCCGCCGCAGCAGCAAAGCATGCGGCGGCTGCCAAGCAGGCGACCCCTGCGGCCAAGAAGGTTTCCGCCACCGCGCCGGCTTCTGCCTCGAAGGAGAAGAGCGCTTCCAAAAAGTCCGCAGCGTCACCGGCCAAGGCCGAGACCGTTGCGAAAAAATCCGCCAAGCTTGTCGCTGCTGCAACCAAGACTGCAGGCGTGGGCCCATCGTCATCCAAACCTGTCGGCAGTTCCGCTGCCGTTCTTCCAGCTCCCCCGACCCCCATGAAAAAGACGGCTGCCGCCTCCACCACCGCCCCGGCGACCCCTTCGACCCCGAACAGCGCCACGACCCCGGCGCCCGCCGCCCGCGGCGGACGGGTCTCGCGCCTGTCGCAACTGACCGTGCCCTCGATGGCCCAATCGGTCGCCTCGACCGCCGCCAAGTCCAGCTTCACCCAGATCGTCTCGACCGCCCTGGTGCCGCCGCCGCACGTGGCCGTGAAGAAGGACCCGAAGCTCGCCAACAACTGGAAGACCAAGACCGCCGAGGAACTGGTCGACGCCGAGGTCATCGCGATGCCCGACGCCGAGTACATGAACGAAAAGCAGATGGCCTTCTTCCGCCTGAAGCTGGTCGAGCTCAAGCGCGGCATCCTCGAGAACGCCGGTGAAACGACCGAGCACCTGCGCGAAGACACCGTCGTCGTGCCGGACCCGGCCGACCGCGCCACCATCGAGGAAGAGCACGCGCTGGAACTGCGCACGCGCGACCGCGAACGCAAGCTGCTCAAGAAGATCGAGCAGTCGATCCAGCGCATCGATGCCGGCGACTACGGCTACTGCGACGAGACCGGCGAGCCGATCGGCGTCGGCCGCCTGCTGGCCCGCCCCACCGCCACGCTGTCGCTCGAAGCGCAGCAACGCCGCGAACTCAAGCAGAAGATGTTCGGTGACTAGCCTGCGCGCGCGTCCCGGGCTGCGGCCGATCCGGCTTCCGCTTCGGAGGCCGCCTTGCATCGGCGTGCGTGGCCCGGGCCGCGACGCTTCTTCGGGTTTCTGACGGGAAGGCCATGTCCAAGGAAGAACCGACCGGCCGCCTGCTGTCGAAGGTGGCCAAGTTCGTGCGCAACCCGCTCAAGGACTGGACCGAGCTCGACGCGCAGGAGACCGGTGCCGACGAGAACGGCTACAGCCGCGAGATGCTCAAGGAGATGATCGAGCGGCGCCAGCGCAACGACTTCGTGCGCCGGCGCGAGTTCGACGTGCTGCGCAAGCTGCGCCAGCGCGAGGCGGCCGGCGCGCACGATCCCGACCAGCCGTCCTCGCTCAACGTCGGCAACTCCACCGACAAGATCGAGGGACGGGCCCTGACGCTCAAGAAGATCGACGAGATCGAAGAGCAGATGTCCCAGCAGTGGTGGAAGGGCGGCCCGGCCGAGGAATCGGTCTCGTCGGTCCACCCCGAGGACCTGGCCGCGCAGCGCGCGCGCGCCTATGCCGACACCACGCCCGGCCTGCCGCCCGAACACGCGGTGCCGGCTTCGTCGCCGATGGCCTTCGACCATGCGCCGTCCAGCGTGCCCTCGCCGCTGCTGGTCTACGACAGCGCGCTGGACGAGGCCGCGATCCGCTTCGCCCATGGCGACGACGCCGGCGCCGAATCGATCCTGCTGCAGAGCCTGGTGGCCGACGGCCAGGGCGACCACAACGAGAACTGGCTGGCCCTGCTCGACCTGTACCGCGCGACCGGCGATGCCGAGAAATTCGCGGCCGCCAGCACCCGCTATGCCCAGCGGCTCAAGCGCAACGGGCCCGAATGGGTCTCGCTGCGGGCGCTGGCGCGCCATGCCAAGACCCAGGCGGCGGTCGGCGGCGGCCACGAGGCCGACTGGCGCAGCCCGCCCCAGGTCACGCGCGAAAGCCTGGCCGAACTCACGCGCGCGCTGTCCGCGGCCGGCAACGTCTGGACGCTGGACTGGCGGGCGCTCGGCGGCATCGAGCCCAATGCGGCCGGCCCGCTGCGGGCGCTGTTCGCCCACTGGGCCGCGTCGCCGGTCGACATGCGCTTCCTGGGCGTCGGGCGGCTGCTGGCCGTGCTCGAGAAAGCCACTCCGGTCAACGAACGCAGCACCGAACAGGGCTGGTGGCAGCTGCGCATGGCGGCGCTGCGGCTGCTCAACGCGGTCGATCCCTTCGAGCTGGCCGCGCTCAACTACTGCATCACCTACGAGGTCTCGCCGCCGCCCTGGGAGGAGCCGCGCGGCCGCTGCCTGCCGTCGGAGGCGCCGGGCACGCCGCGCACCGGGCCGGCCGCGCTCTCGCTCGACGCCATGCCGGCGGCGAACGCCGGTCCGGATTCGATGCGCGCCGCGCTGGCCGGCGACCTGAGCGGCGATTCGGTCTCGACCTGGCGCCGGCTCGATGCCGAGATCGCCGAGGCCGGCACGGCCCAGCCGGCGGCCGCGGCCACCATCTCCTGCGCCGCGCTGGTGCGGCTGGACCTCACGGCCGCCGGCACGCTGCTGAACTGGGTGACCGAACGCGACGCCAGCGGCCAGCGCGTGCAGTTCATCGACGCGCACCGGCTGATCGCGGCCTTCTTCAAGGTGGTGGGCATCGCCGACCATGCGCTGGTGCGGGTGCGCGAGAACTGACATTGGCCCTTGCATTGGGCGGCAGGGTCCCCAAGTGGCTCCGATGGAACAATTTCACGGAACCACGATCATCAGCGTGCGCCGCAAGGGCCCCGGAGGCGACCAGGTCGCCATTGGCGGCGACGGCCAGGTCACACTGGGCAACATCGTCATCAAGGGTTCGGCGCGCAAGGTGCGCCGGCTGCACCACGGCAAGGTCATCGCGGGCTTCGCCGGTGCCACGGCCGACGCCTTCACCCTGTTCGAGCGCTTCGAGGCCAAGCTCGAGAAGCACCAGGGCCAGCTGGCCCGGGCCGCGGTCGAGCTGACCAAGGACTGGCGCACCGACCGCGTGCTGCGCCGCCTCGAGGCGATGCTGGCCGTGGCCGACGCCACCACCTCGCTGATCATCACCGGCAACGGCGACGTGCTGGAGCCGCAGGACGGCATCGTGGCCATCGGCTCGGGCGGCGCCTATGCGCAGTCGGCTGCCAAGGCGCTGCTCGAGAACACTGAGCTCTCGGCCGCCGAGATCGTCAAGAAGTCGCTCGAGATCGCGGGCGACCTCTGCATCTACACCAACATGCACCACACGATTGAGACGCTCTGACATGTCCATGACTCCGCAGGAGATCGTCTCCGAACTCGACAACCACATCGTCGGCCAGCCGGACGCCAAGCGCGCCGTGGCCATCGCGCTGCGCAACCGCTGGCGCCGCCAGCAAGTCGAGGGCGCGCTGCGCCACGAGATCACGCCCAAGAACATCCTGATGATCGGCCCGACCGGTGTCGGCAAGACAGAGATCGCGCGCCGCCTGGCGCGGCTGGCCGATGCGCCCTTCATCAAGGTCGAGGCCACCAAGTTCACCGAGGTCGGCTATGTCGGCAAGGACGTCGACGCGATCATCCGCGACCTGGCCGAGATCGCGGTCAAGCAGACGCGCGAGAAGGAAAGCACCAAGGTGCGCATGCGCGCCGAGGACGCGGCCGAGGAGCGCATCCTCGACGTGCTGCTGCCGCCCGCGCGCGGTGCCGACGGTGCGGCCACCGCCCTGGACGCCCCCAATCCCACCCGCCAGGCCTTCCGCAAGAAGCTGCGCGAGCACGAACTCGACGACAAGGAGATCGAGCTCGACCTGGCCGAGACCCGCACGCCGCTCGAGATCATGGGCCCGGCCGGCATGGAGGAGATGACCGAGCAGTTGCGCGGCATGTTCGGCCAGATGGGGGGCGGGCAGCGCAAGACGCGCAAGCTCAAGATCGCCGAGGCGATGCGCCTCTTGATCGACGAGGAGGCCGGCAAGCTGGTCAACGAGGAGGAGATCCGCGCCCAGGCCATCGCCAACGCCGAGCAGAACGGCATCGTCTTCATCGACGAGATCGACAAGGTCGCCACCCGCGCCGAGGCGCAGGGCAGCGACGTGTCGCGCCAGGGCGTGCAGCGCGACCTGCTGCCGCTGGTCGAGGGCACGGCCGTGAGCACCAAGTACGGCGTGGTGCGCACCGACCACATCCTGTTCATCGCCAGCGGCGCCTTCCACGTGAGCAAGCCCAGCGACCTGATTCCCGAATTGCAGGGCCGCTTCCCGATCCGCGTCGAGCTGCAGTCGCTGTCGGTGGCCGACTTCGAGGCCATCCTCACGCAGACCCGCGCCTCGCTGGTCAAGCAGTACCAGGCCCTGCTGGCCACCGAAGGCGTGACCATCGACTTCACGCCCGAGGGCATCACGCGGCTGGCGAGCATCGCCTTCGAGGTCAACGAGCGCACCGAGAACATCGGCGCGCGGCGGCTGTCGACGGTCATGGAGCGGCTGCTCGACGAGATCAGCTTCGACGCGACCAAGCTCTCGGGGCAGACCGTGCGCATCGACGCGGCCTACGTCGATCAGCGGCTGGCGGCACTAAGTCACGACGAGGACCTGTCGCGTTTCATCCTTTGAGGCGGGCCGCCACGGCCCATGGCTTCACGCAACACATTCACTGCGTGAGCTAAGTGCTTCATTTGCAACGGAATTCGCGGTTTCCGAAGGTTCGGAAACCGCGCTAAGTCGTTGATTCCATTACAAAAAATACTCGCGACGCCTGATTGCACGCCTGAACTTTGCTGCTACAGTGGAAAAAAGTGCAGTTAAGTGGGAAAAAGTGTCGGTTTGTGCCTCGTCGAGGTGCCCGCGCTGTCCCATCACAAGGGTTTCGTGGCCGTGTTTCAAGGCGCTTCATCGCTGAGTCTGGATGCCAAGGGTCGGCTTTCCGTGCCGACCCGGCATCGTGACGTGCTGGCCGCAACGGCCGGCGGTCAACTCACGATCACGCGCCACCCGCACGGCTGCCTGATGATCTTCCCGCGCCCGGCCTGGGAGCAGTTCCGCGAACGCATCGCCGCGATGTCGCTCAAGGACCAGTGGCTCAAGCGCCTGTTCCTGGGCAACGCGATGGACGTCGACATGGACGGTACCGGCCGCGTGCTGGTCTCGCCCGAGCTGCGCGCCGCGGCCAACATCTCGCGCGACGCGCTGCTGCTGGGCATGGGCAGCCACTTCGAGCTGTGGGACAAGGCCACGCACGATGCCAAGGAGGCCGAAGCCATCCAGGCCGGCCTCGCTTCGGAGTCCTTCCAGGACCTCGCCTTCTGATGACGAGTACCGCCTTGGACACTTCATGGACCCACACCACCGTCTTGCTGGATGAAGCGGTCGACGCACTGACCGCCGACCGGCCGGACGCACTCGGTGGCACCTTCGTGGATGCCACCTTCGGCCGCGGGGGGCACACCCGGCGGCTGCTGGAAAAACTGGCGCCGGAGGGCCGGCTCATCGCGTTCGACAAGGACGCGGAAGCGGTGGCCGAAGCAGCGCGCATCACCGATGCGCGTTTTTCGATCCGGCACCAGGGTTTCAAGGATCTGGGGGAGCTGCCGCCGCGCAGCGTGACCGGCTTGCTCATGGACTTGGGCATCAGCTCTCCGCAGATCGACAACCCCGCACGGGGTTTTTCTTTTCGTTTCGACGGCCCGCTCGACATGCGCATGGACACCACGCGCGGCGAAAGCGTGGCCGACTGGCTGGCGACGGCCGAAACTCAGCAGATTGCAGAGGTGATTCGTGACTATGGCGAAGAACGGTTTGCTGTTCAGATTGCAAAGGCGATTGATGCTCGCCGACAAGAACGGGGCCCAATTTCAACCACCACCGAGCTGGCCGAGCTCGTGGCTGGCGCGGTCAAAACCCGCGAGCAGGGCCAGAACCCTGCAACGCGCACATTTCAGGCTCTTCGGATTTTCATCAACGCCGAGCTTGAAGAGCTGCAACAAGCGCTAGAGGCCAGCCTCTCGGTGCTCGAACCCGGCGGGCGGCTCGCGGTGATCGCCTTCCATTCGCTCGAAGACCGCATCGTCAAGCAGTTCATCGCGAGCCACTCGAAGGAGGTCTACGACCGCCGCGCGCCCTTCGCGGCGCCCAAGGTGATGAAGCTGCGCGCGCTGGGCCGGGTCCGGCCGTCGGCGGCCGAGGTGGCGGGCAATCCGCGCTCGCGCAGCGCGATCCTGCGGATCGCCGAACGCACCGAGGCCTGACATGGCGCGGCTCAACGTGCTCCTGCTGATGGCCGTGATGGCGACCGCGCTGTTCCTCGTGCACACGCAGTACCGCTCGCGCCTGCTGTTCACCGAGCTCGACCGCGCCAACACCGAGGCGCGCCGCCTCGAGGTCGACGGCGACCGGCTGCAGGTCGAGAAGCGGGCCCAGGCCACGCCGCTGCGGGTCGAGAAGCTGGCCAAGGAGCAGCTCAAGATGCGCACCACCACGCCGGCGATCACGCAGTACGTGCGTCCCGACGGCACGGTGATCCCGCCGATCCCGGCGCCCCCACCGGCGCCGGCGCCAGCGCGAAGGGGGGGCTGATGGCCCGCAACAGCCGCAGCGTCCAGTACACGACCAGCCCCTTGCTCGCGAGCAAGACGCCGGTCTGGCGCAGCAAGTTCATCGTGGCCGCGATCGCGCTGGGCTTCGTGGTGCTGGCCGCCCGCGCCACCTATGTACAGGTGATCGGCAACGACTTCTTCCAGCGCCAGGGCGAGGTGCGCTTCGCGCGCACGCTCGAACTGCCGGCCAACCGCGGCCGCATCCTCGACCGCAACGGCCTGCTGCTCGCGTCCAGCGTGGTCGCGCCCAGCATCTGGGCCATTCCCGAAGACGTGGAGCGCAACGACCCCGAGGTGCGCGCCAAGCTCCGGCAGGTCGCGCAGCTGCTGGGCATGGCGCAGAAGGATTTCGACAAGAAGCTCGAGGACGAGGACAAGACTTTCGTCTGGATCCAGCGCCAGGTCGATGCGCCCATCGCCAAGCAGATCGCCGACCTCAACCTCAAGGGCATCTACCAGCGCAAGGAATACAAGCGCCAGTACCCCGAAGGCGAGGCCGCGGCGCACGTGGTGGGCTTCACCAACGTGGAAGACCACGGCCAGGAAGGCATCGAACTCGCGTTCGACAAGGAGCTGGCCGGCAAGGCCGGCTCGCGCCGCGTGATCAAGGACCGGCTGGGCCGCGTGGTCGAGGGCGTGGGCGAGACCGTGCCGCCGCTCGACGGCAAGGACATCCAGCTCAGCGTCGACAGCAAGGTGCAGTTCTTCGCCTACCAGAAGCTGCGCGACGCGGTGATCGCGCGCAAGGCCAAGGCCGGCAGCGTGGTGGTGCTCGACGCCATCACCGGCGAAGTGCTGGCGCTGGCCAACTACCCGAGCTACGTGCCCGACAAGCGCCAGAACCTGACCGGCGAGCAGCTGCGCAACCGCGCCATCACCGACACCTTCGAGCCCGGCTCGACCATGAAGCCGATCACCGTGGGCATGGCGCTCGAGGCCGGCCGCGTCAAGCCGTCGACCATCATCGACACCGCCCCCGGCCGCTACCAGATCGGCGGCTTCACCATCAGCGACACGCACAACTACGGCGCGCTGACGGTCGAGGGCGTGATCCAGAAGTCCAGCAACGTCGGCGCGCTCAAGATCGCGCAGAAGATGACGCCCCACGAGATGTGGGACACCTACACCGCCCTGGGTTACGGCCAGAAGCCGCAGATCCAGTTCCCCGGCGCCGTCACGGGCCGGCTGCGGCCCTGGAAGAACTGGAAGCCGGTCGAGCAGGCCACCATGGCCTACGGCTACGGCCTGTCGGCCTCGCTGTTTCAGATGGCACATTCGTACACCTCCTTCGCGCACGACGGCAGCATCATCCCCGTGACCATGCTCAAGAGTCCGGAGCCGGCCGTCGGCGTGCGCGTGTTCTCGGCCGAGAACGCGCACGCGGTGCGCAAGATGCTGCAGATGGCCGCGGGCCCCGGCGGCACCGGCCAGCTGGCGCAGACCGTGGGCTATTCCGTCGGCGGCAAGTCCGGCACCGCGCACAAGCAGGTCGGCAAGGGCTACGCCAGCAACAAGTACCGCGCCTGGTTCACCGGCATGGCGCCGATCGAGACGCCGCGCATCATCGTCGGCGTGATGATCGACGAGCCCGGCGACGGCCGTTACTTCGGCGGCATCGCCGCCGCCCCGGTGTTCAGCGAAGTGGTGCAGCAGACGCTGCGCATGATGAATGTGGCACCCGACCTGGCCGTGAAGCCGCTGGTCCTGACCAAGGGCGTCGACGAGAGTTTCTAATGGACGACGACATCCTTCTTTCCAGCCCCAACGAAGCCGCGCACTGGCTGCGTTCGTGCGTGCCGGGCGACCTGCATGCCGACAGCCGCCGCGTGGGCGACGGCGATGCCTTCATCGCCTGGCCCGGCGCCGCCACCGACGGCCGCGCCCACGTGGCCGCGGCGCTGGCCCAGGGCGCGGTGGCCTGCCTGGTCGAGCGCGAGGGCGTCGAGGCCTTCGGTTTCGAACACGAGGGCATCGCGTCCTTCACCGGCCTCAAGGCCGCCACCGGCCCGATCGCTTCCTCCTTCTACGGCCAGCCCTCGAGCCAGATCCCGCTGATCGCCGTGACCGGCACCAACGGCAAGACCTCGACCGCCTGGTGGCTGGCCGAGGCGCTGTCGCAGCGGCCCGGCCAGGGTCCCTGCGCGCTGGTCGGCACGCTGGGCATCGGCGTGCCGCCCGACATGGTCCACACCGGCCTGACCACGCCCGACCCGGTGATGCTGCAGCGCGAGCTGCGCGGCTTCGTGGCGCGCGGCTTCAGCGCCTGCGCCATCGAGGCCTCGTCGATCGGCATCGCCGAGCGCCGCCTCGACGGCTGCGAGATCCGCGTCGCGGTGTTCACCAATTTCACGCAGGACCACCTCGACTACCACGGCGACATGGACGCCTACTGGGAAGCCAAGGCCGAGCTGTTCCGCTGGCCGGGCCTGGGCGCGGCGGTGGTCAACATCGACGACCTGCACGGCGCGAGCCTGGTGGCCCAGCTGATCGACCGCGGCACCGGCGCGCTCGACATCTGGACCACCTCCGCCAACGGCGGCGCCGCGCGGCTGATGGCCCAGAACATCCATCACGGCGCCGAAGGCCTGTCCTTCGAGGTGGTCGAGCAGGGCGCGGCACCGCAGCCGCTCGCCACCCAGCTCATCGGCCAGTACAACGTGGCCAACCTGCTGGGCGTGATCGGTGCGCTGCGCGCGCTGGGCATGACGCTGGCCGAGGCGGTCGGTGCCTGCCGCGGCCTGCACAGCGTGCCCGGCCGCATGGAGCGCATCGCGCTGCCGGGCCGGCCGCTGGCGGTGGTCGACTACGCCCACACGCCCGATGCGCTGGACAAGGCGCTGGCCGGGCTGCAGCCGCTGGCCGCGCAGCGCGGCGGCAAGCTGTGGTGCGTGTTCGGCTGCGGCGGCGATCGCGATGCGACCAAGCGGCCGATGATGGCCGCCGTGGCCGAGCGCCAGGCCGACCGCGTGGTGCTGACCAGCGACAACCCGCGCAGCGAGAAGCCGGCCGCCATCCTGAGCCAGATCCTGCTGGGCCTGAGCCGCCCGGAAGCCGCGCAGGTCGAGCCCGACCGCGCCGCGGCCATCGCCGCCACGCTGGCCCAGGCCGCGCCCGAAGACGTGGTGCTGATCGCCGGCAAGGGCCACGAGGCCTGGCAGGAGATCGCGGGCGAACGCATCGTCTTCTCCGACCGCGTGCATGCGATCGACGCGCTGACCGCGAGGGGTGCCGCATGACGCAAGCCAACGCCGCCATGATGACGCTGGGTCAGCTGCTGGCCTGGGTGCCCGAGGCGCGCCTGGTGGGCGACCCCGCCACGCCGATCGCGCGCGTGCACACCGACAGCCGCACGCTGCAGCCGGGCGACCTGTTCGTCGCGCTCAAGGGCGAGCGCTTCGACGCCAACGCCTTCCTGGCCGACGCGCGCGCCAGCGGCGCCGTCGCGGCCATCGCCCACGGCGGCCTGCGCGAAGCCGGCCTGGCCGGCCTCGAGGTGCCCGACACGCTGCGTGCCCTGGGCGCGCTGGCGGCCGGCTGGCGCGCGCAATTCGACCTGCCGCTGGTGGCCGTGACCGGCAGCAACGGCAAGACCACCGTCACGCAGATGATCGCGACGATCCTGCAGGCGGCCTGGGGCGAGCGCGCGTTCGCCACCGTCGGCAACTTCAACAACGAGATCGGCCTGCCGCTCACGCTGCTGCGGCTGCGTCCGCAGCACCAGCTGGCCGTGGTCGAGTTGGGCATGAACCACCCGGGCGAGATCGCGCGGCTGGCCGCCATCGCCAAGCCCACCATCGCGCTGGTCAACAACGCGCAGCGCGAGCACCAGGAGTTCATGCGCACCGTCGAGGCGGTGGCGCTCGAGAACGCGGCCGTGTTCTCGGCGCTGCCCGACAACGGCACCGCGGTGTTCCCGGCCGACGACGACTTCACGCCGCTGTGGAACGAGATCGCCCGCGAAGGCGGAACGCGCCGCTGCATGACCTTCGGCGACACGCCCGATGCCGACATCTCGCTGGGCGGCGCCACCTGGGCGCACGGCGCCTGGCAGGTCGAAGTGCGCACGCCGCTCGGCGCTTTCCAGACGACGCTGCGCATCGCCGGGCGCCACAACGTGATCAATGCGCTGGCCGCCACGGCCTGCGCGCTGGCCACCGGTGTCTCGATCGAGAAGATCGCCGAGGGCCTGGCGGCCTTCGAGCCGGTCAAGGGCCGCTCGCGCGCGCTCGAGCTGCCGATGGCCGACGACCGCACGCTGGTGCTGATCGACGACAGCTACAACGCCAACCCCGACTCCGTGCGCGCCGCCATCGACGTGCTGGCCGCGTTGCCCGGCCCGCGCCTGCTGGTGCTGGGCGACATGGCCGAGGTCGGTGACCAGTCCGAAGGCTTCCATGCCGAAGTCGGCAACTGGGCGCGCGAGCAGGGCATCGAGGTGCTGTTCGCGCTGGGCGAGGCCACGGCGCACAGCGTCGCGGCCTTCGACGACACGCGCCAGCGCCGCGACGGCCGGCACTTCGCCGACATCGACGCGCTGCAGGCCGCGGTGCGCGAACAGCTGCCCCGGACCGCCAGCGTGCTGGTCAAGGGCTCGCGCTCCATGCGCATGGAACGGGTGGTGCAGGCCGTGACGGCCGCCGCCGCGAATTTCGCGTCGAACGACGACGACAACAACAACAACAACAACAAGGAGGCCGGTCATGCCGCATGAACCGCGCAACACCCCATGCTGATGAGTCTGGCCCAATGGCTGCAGACGCTGTCGCCCGAACTCGGGTTCCTGCGCGTCTTCCAGTACCTGACCTTCCGCGCGCTGATGGCGGCGACCACCGCGCTGCTGATCGGCCTGGCGGTCGGCCCCTACGCGATCCGCCGCCTGACCGCGCTCAAGATCGGCCAGCCGGTGCGCGGCTACGGCATGGAAACGCACCTGAGCAAGAGCGGCACGCCGACCATGGGCGGCGTGCTGGTGCTGTTCTCGATCGCGTTCTCGACCGTGATGTGGTTCGACCTGAGCAACCGCTTCGTCTGGATCGTGCTGTGGGTCACGCTGGGCTTCGGCGCCATCGGCTGGGTCGACGACTGGCGCAAGGTGGTGCGCAAGGACCCCGAGGGCATGCGTTCGCGCGAGAAGTACCTGTGGCAGTCGCTGGTCGGCCTGGTGGCCGGCTTCTACCTGCTGTTCAGCATCTCGGAAAGCTCCAACTGGCGCGTGCTGGAACTGTTCGCGGCCTGGGTGCGCTCGGGCTTCGCGCTCGAGTTCTCGCCCAAGATCAACCTGCTGGTGCCCTTCTTCAAGGAGATCAGCTACCCGCTGGGCGGCATCGGCTTCGTGATCCTGACCTACCTGGTGATCGTGGGCGCGAGCAACGCGGTGAACCTCACCGACGGGCTCGACGGCCTGGCGATCATGCCGGTGGTGATGGTCGGCTCGGCGCTGGGCGTGTTCGCCTATGTGACCGGCAGCTCGGTGTATTCGAAGTACCTGCTGTTCCCGCACATCCCCGGCTCGGGCGAGCTGCTGGTGTTCTGCTCGGCCATGGCCGGCGCGGGCCTGGCCTTCCTGTGGTTCAACACCCATCCGGCGCAGGTCTTCATGGGCGACGTCGGCGCGCTGGCGCTGGGCGGCGCGCTGGGCACCATCGCGGTCATCGTGCGCCAGGAGATCGTGTTCTTCGTGATGGGTGGCATCTTCGTGGTCGAGGCGATCTCGGTGATGGCGCAGGTCGCGTACTTCAAGTACACCAAGAAGCGCTTCGGCGAAGGCCGGCGCATCCTCAAGATGGCGCCGCTGCACCATCACTTCGAGAAGAGCGGCTGGCGCGAGACGCAGGTCGTGGTGCGCTTCTGGATCATCACGATGCTGCTGTGCCTCGTGGGCCTGTCGACGCTGAAGCTGCGGTAACCGAACCATGCGGCACCTGAAAGACCTCCCCGTCCTCGTCCTCGGCCTCGGTGCGTCCGGGCTGGCGATGGCGCGCTGGTGCGCGCGCCACGGCGCGCGGGTCACGGTGGCCGACACGCGCGAAGCGCCGGCGCTGCTCGGTCGGCTGCAGGCCGAATGGCCTGAGGTGGCCTTCGTCGGCGGGCCGCTGAGCGCTGCGCTGATCGAAGGCACCTCTGTGCGCGCCGTGTACTGCTCGCCCGGCCTGACGCCCGCCACGCTGGCCCCGGTGGTCGATGCGGCGCGCGCGGTCGGCCTGCCGGTGGGCGGCGAACTCGACCTGTTCGCGCGCGCCTTGAGCGACCTGCGCACCGTCGAGCTGCCGCCCGTCGCGGCCGAGCCCGAAGTCGAACCCGAACCCGACGCCCAGATGCAGATCGAGATGGCGCCGCAAGCCATCGAGGAGCCGGTCGCCGCCGAGCCGGTGCCGGAGGCGCCAGCGCCTGTCGACGCGCCGGAGGCCGTGGCGCCGCCGACCGAAACGACCGAGGCGGAAGCCGTCGAGCCCGAACCGGCCGCCACGCCGGACGCGATGGCCGAGAGCGCGCCGCGCGATCCGTCGACCCATGTGGCGGTGGCGCAGCCCGAAGAAGCCGCGCCGGCCGATGCCGCCGCGACCGAAGCGCCGGCCGTGCCCGCCGCAGCCCTTCGCCAGCCGACCGCCGGCCAGCCCTACGTCCCCAGCGCCGCCAAGGAGGCGGCCGAGTTCGTCGCGCGCATCGCCGAACTGGCGGTCTCGAACCCGGCCTCGGCCGCGGTCGAGGAAGCCGCCCCCGCGCCCGAACCGCTGCCGGTCGCCGTGCCCGCGGCACCCAAGGGCTACGAGCCCGCGGTGCTGGCCATCACCGGCACCAACGGCAAGACCACGGTCACCGCGCTCACCGGCCAGCTGGTCGAGCGCGCGGGCAAGACCGTGGCCGTGGCCGGCAACATCGGCCCGACCCTGCTCGACACGCTGAGCGCGCACCTGGATGCCGACACGCTGCCCGAGGTCTGGGTGCTCGAACTCTCCAGCTTCCAGCTCGACGGCGTGCAGGGCTTCGAGCCCACGGCCGCGACCGTGCTCAACCTCACGCAGGACCACCTGGACTGGCATGGCGACATGGCCGCCTACAGCGCCGCCAAGCAGCGCATCTTCGGCGCGCGCGGCCTGATGATCCTCAACCGCGACGACGCCGGCGTGATGGCGATGCTGCCGCCGCCGGTGCGCGTCAAGCTGCAGCGTCCGCAGATCCGCACCCACATCACCTTCGGCGCCGGGCTGCCGCTGCGGCCTTCCGACTTCGGCATCGAACGCGTCAACGGCATGACCTGGCTGGTGCGCGCGCTCGAGGCCGACGAAACCATCAAGCGCAAGCGCGGCGCGGCGGCGCAGGAAGAGGACATCATCCTGCAGCGCCTGATGCCCGCCGATGCGCTGCGCATCCGCGGCCAGCACAACGCGCTCAACGCGCTGGCCGCGCTCGCGCTGGCCAGCGCCGCCGGCTGCCCGCTGGGCCCGATGCTCTACGGCCTGCGCGAGTACCAGGGCGAGCCGCACCGCGTCGAATCGGTCGCGATCCTCGACCAGGTCGAGTACTTCGACGACAGCAAGGGCACCAACGTGGGCGCCACGGTCGCCGCGCTGGGCGGCCTCGGCGCCGAGCGCCGCGTGGTCGCGATCCTGGGCGGCGACGGCAAGGGCCAGGACTTCACGCCGTTGGCCGCGCCGGTGCGCCAGTTCGCGCGCGCGGTGGTGCTGATCGGGCGCGACGCGCCGGTGATCGAGGCCGCGCTGGCCGACACCGGCGTCACGATCGTGCACGCCGAATCGATGGAACAGGCCGTGCAGCTGGCCGCGCGCCGCGCCCATCCGGGCGACGCGGTGCTGCTGTCGCCGGCCTGTGCGAGCTTCGACATGTTCAGGGACTACGGCCACCGCGCCGCGGTGTTCTGCGAGGCGGTGCAGGCCCTGCCCGAGTCGTCCTGCGACGGCATCGACGAAGGACATTCGGCATGAACAACGCCAGCGCCGCCACCCCCAACGAAGCGCCGGGCCGCCTCAAGGGCTGGTTCACGCGCGCCGCCAAGAGCGGCATCGATGCCTTGCCAATGCACCTGCCGGTGCGGCTGGGCGGCGGCACCATGTCGCAGACCAAGGCCGCGCCGATGCGCGTGCTGGGCTTCGACCAGGCGCTGCTGTGGGTCACGCTGGCGCTTCTGGCCTGGGGGGCGGTGATGGTCTATTCGGCCTCGATCGCGCTGCCCGACAACCCGCGCTTCGCGCGCGCCGGCTACGGGCCGATGTTCTTCCTCACGCGGCATGTGCTGTTCATCGCGATCGCCTTCGTCGCGGCGCTGCTGGCCTTCCAGATCCCGATGCAGACCTGGGAGCGCATCGCGCCCTGGCTGTTCGTCGTCTCGCTGCTGCTGCTGGTGGCGGTGCTGATCCCGCACGTGGGCCGCGTGGTCAACGGCGCGCGCCGCTGGCTGCCGCTGGGCATCATGAACTTCCAGCCCTCCGAGCTCGCCAAGCTCGCGATGGTGCTCTATGCCGCCAGCTACATGGTGCGCAAGATGGAGATCAAGGAACGCTTCTTCCGCGCCGTGCTGCCGATGGGCGTGGCGGTGGTGGTGGTCGGCATGCTGCTGCTGGCCGAGCCCGACATGGGCGCCTTCATGGTGATCGCGGTCATCGCCATGGGCATCCTGTTCCTGGGCGGCGTCAACGCGCGCATGTTCTTCGTGATCGCCACGCTGGTGGTGGCGGCCTTCGCGCTGATCGTGATGACCAGCGAATGGCGGCGCGAACGGATCTTCGCCTACCTCGACCCCTTCAGCGAAGCGCATGCGCTGGGCAAGGGCTACCAGCTCTCGCACTCGCTGATCGCGATCGGCCGCGGCGAGATCTTCGGCGTCGGGCTGGGCGGCAGCGTCGAGAAGCTGCACTGGCTGCCCGAGGCCCACACCGACTTCCTGCTGGCCGTGCTGGGCGAGGAGTTCGGCCTGATCGGCGTGCTGCTGGTGATCGGCCTGTTCCTCTGGCTCACGCGCCGCATCATGCACATCGGCCGCCAGGCGATCGCGCTCGACCGCGTGTTCTCCGGACTGGTGGCGCAGGGCATCGGCATCTGGATCGGCTTCCAGTCCTTCATCAACATGGGCGTGAACCTGGGCGCGCTGCCGACCAAGGGCCTGGGCCTGCCGCTGATGAGCTTCGGCGGCTCGGCGATCCTGATGATCTCGATCGCGCTGGCGGTGGTGCTGCGGGTCGACTACGAGAACCGCGTCCTCATGCGGGGAGGCCGCATATGAGCCGCACCGCACTGGTCATGGCCGGCGGCACCGGCGGCCACATCTTCCCCGGCCTGGCCGTGGCCGAGGCGCTGCGCGCGCGCGGCTGGACAGTGCACTGGCTGGGCGCGCCCGGCAGCATGGAGCAGCAGCTGGTGCCGCCGCGCGGCTTCGCCTTCGAGCCGGTGCAGTTCGGCGGCCTGCGCGGCAAGGGTCCGCTCACGGTGCTGATGCTGCCGGTGCGCCTGCTGCGCGCCTTCGCGCAGAGCGTCGGCGTGCTGCGCCGCGTGAAGCCCGACGTGGTCATCGGCCTGGGCGGCTACATCACCTTCCCCGGCGGCCTGATGAGCGTGCTGCTGGGCAGCCCGCTGGTGCTGCACGAGCAGAACTCGGTCGCGGGCCTGGCCAACAAGGTGCTGGCCAGCGTCGCCAACCGGGTCTTCACCGCCTTCCCGAAGGTGCTGAAGAACGCCGAATGGGTCGGCAACCCGCTGCGCGCGGCCTTCACTTCGCAGCCCGACCCGGTCGTGCGCTTCCTGGGCCGCAGCGGTCCGTTGAAGCTGCTGGTCGTGGGCGGCAGCCTGGGCGCGCGCGCGCTCAACACCATCGTGCCGCAGGCGCTGGCGCGCATCGCGCCCGCCGAGCGGCCGATCGTGCTGCACCAGAGCGGCGCCAAGCAGATCGACGAGCTGCGCGCCAACTATGCGGCCGCCGGCGTCGACGCCGAGCTCACCCCCTTCATCGACGACACGGCCGAGGCCTACGCCACGGCCGACCTGATCGTCGCGCGCGCCGGTGCCAGCACCGTCACCGAAATCGCGGCCGTCGGCGCAGCAGCGCTGTTCGTGCCTTTCCCCTCGGCGGTGGACGACCACCAGACCACCAACGCGCGATTCCTGGTCGACGCGGGTGGCGGCTGGCTCGTCCAGCAGACCGAACTCACTCCCGAATTGCTGGCCGACTTGCTACAGAAAACCGAAAGAACCACCCTGGTGGACAAGGCCTCGAAGGCCAAGACGATGCAGAAGACCGAGGCGGTCGACCTGGTGGTCCGCGCCTGCGAAGAACTCGCCGACAAAAAGAAGAAGGGGAGCCGCGCATGAAGCACGCCATCCGCCACATCCACTTCGTCGGCCTGGGCGGCGCCGGCATGAGCGGCATCGCCGAGGTGCTGTTCAACCTGGGCTACCGGATCTCCGGCTCCGACCTGAGCGACAGCGCCACGCTGCGCCGGCTCGCGGGCCTGGGCATCACCACCTATGTGGGCCATGCCGCGGCCAACATCGCGGGCGCCGATGCGGTCGTGACCTCGACCGCGGTGCAGTCCGAGAACCCCGAGGTGCTGGCCGCGCGCGAGAAGCGCATCCCGGTGGTGCCGCGCGCCATGATGCTGGCCGAGCTGATGCGCCTCAAGCAGGGCATCGCGATCGCCGGCACGCACGGCAAGACCACCACCACCAGCCTGGCGGCCAGCGTGCTGGCCGCGGCCGGGCTCGACCCGACCTTCGTGATCGGCGGCCGGCTCAACAGCGCCGGCGCCAATGCGCAGCTGGGCAGCGGCGACTACATCGTGGTCGAGGCCGACGAGTCGGATGCGTCCTTCCTGAACCTGCTGCCGGTGATGGCGGTGGTCACGAACATCGACGCCGACCACATGGAGACCTACGGGCACGACTTCGGCAACCTCAAGAAGGCGTTCGTCGATTTCCTGCACCGCATGCCCTTCTACGGCGTGGCGATCCTGTGCACCGACGACGCCGCGGTGCGCGCCATCGTGCCGGAGGTGACCTGCCCGGTGACCAGCTACGGCTTCAACGAAGAAGCCCAGGTGCGCGCGGTCAACGTGCGCGCGGTGGGCGCGCAGATGCATTTCACCGCGCAGCGCCGCAACGGCGTGACGCTGCCCGACCTGGATATCGTGCTCAACCTGGCGGGCGAGCACAACGTGCTCAACGCGCTGTCGGTGATCGCGATGGCAGTCGAGCTCGGCGTGCCCGACGAAGCCGTGCAGCGCGGCCTGGCCGACTTCAAGGGCGTGGGCCGGCGCTTCCAGAGCTACGGCGACGTGGCGGCGAAGGATGCGGCCACTGCCGGCGCCTTCACGCTGATCGAGGACTACGGCCACCATCCGGTCGAGATGGCGGCCACCATCGCCGCCGCGCGTGGCGCCTTCCCGGGCCGCCGGCTGGTGCTGGCCTTCCAGCCGCACCGCTTCACCCGCACGCGCGACTGCTTCGAGGACTTCGTCAAGGTGCTGGGCACGGCCGACGCCGTGCTGCTGAGCGAGGTCTATGCGGCCGGCGAAGCGCCGATCGTGGCGGCCGACGGCCGGGCCCTGACGCGCGCATTGCGCGTGGCCGGCAAGGTCGAGCCGGTGTTCGTCGACGAGATCGGCGCGATGGCGCAGGCCATCCTGGACAACGCCCGTGCGGGCGATGTCGTGGTCTGCATGGGCGCCGGTTCGATCGGCGCGGTGCCGGGCCGGGTGGTCGAGCTGGGCGGCGCGGCCGCCTCGCCGAAGACGGTTTCTTTCACCTCCGAGGGGCGTGCACTGTGAGCACACCATCCATTCCCACTTCTTCCGTTTCCTCCCTGGGCAAGGTCGCCGTGCTGTTCGGCGGCACCTCGGCCGAGCGCGACATCTCCATCCTCTCGGGCACCGGCGTGCTGGAGGCGCTGCGCGCGCGCGGCGTCGACGCCCATGCCTTCGACCCGGCCGAGCGCGAGCTGGTCGAACTCAAGCGCGAAGGCTTCGCGCGCTGCTTCATCGCGCTGCACGGCCGCCACGGCGAAGACGGCACGGTGCAGGGCGCGCTCGAACTGCTGGGCATCCCCTACACCGGCTCGGGCGTGATGGCCTCGAGCGTGGCGATGGACAAGGTCATGACCAAGCGCATCTGGGTGGCCGACGGCCTGCCCACGCCCAAGTACGTGCGCCTGGCGGCCGACCAGCAGAGCCGCGAGCAGGTCCGCGTGGTGCCCGACCTGCTGGGCCTGCCGCTGATCGTCAAGCCGCCGCGCGAGGGTTCGTCCATCGGCGTGACCAAGGTCCAGGGCTACTCCGAGATGCAGGACGCGGTCGCGCTGTCGGCGAAGTACGACGCCGACGTGCTGTGCGAGGAATTCATCGAGGGCGAGGAAGTCACCTGCGCGGTGCTGGGCCACGGCCTCGACGCGCAGGCGCTGCCGGTGGTGCGCATCGCCGCGCCCGAAGGCGCCTACGACTACCAGAACAAGTACTTCACCGACGACGTGAAGTACCACTGCCCGAGCGGCCTGCCCGAGGCCGAGGAACGCGAGATCCAGCGCATCGCGCTGGCCGCCTACCGCACGCTGGGCTGCCGCGGCTGGGGCCGCGCCGACGTGATGATCCGCGCCAGCGACCGCAAGCCCTTCCTGCTCGAGATGAACACCTCGCCCGGCATGACCACCCATTCGCTGGTGCCGATGTCGGCGCGCGCGGTGGGCATCGCCTACGAGGACCTGTGCGTGCGCGTGCTCGCTTCCGCGGCCCTGGATTCGGAAGGCAAGGTCTAGCCCCATGGCCACCACCGCCCCCGTCCCCTTCGACGTCAAGCTGATGAACTTCACGGCCACGCTGGTGTTCGTGTCGTTCGCGCTGGTGTTGCTGGCGGCGGGCGCGTGGTGGGTGCTGCGGCAGCCCTTCTTCCCGATCGCCGGCCTCAAGGTCGACGGCGAGGTCACGCACAACAACGCCGTCACCCTGCGCGCCAACGTGGCGCCGCAGCTGGCCGGCAACTTCTTCACCGTCGACCTGGCGCGCGCGCGCAGCGCCTTCGAGTCGGTGCCCTGGGTGCGCAAGGCGGTGGTGCGGCGCGAGTTCCCGAACCGGCTGCGCGCCACGCTGACCGAGCACGTGCCGGTCGCGCACTGGGGCGACGAGACGGCTTCGAAGATGGTCAACGGCTTCGGCGAGGTGTTCGAAGCCAACACGGCCGAGGTCGACGACGACCTGCCGCGCCTCGACGGCCCGATCGAGCAGGCCAGCCAGGTCCTGGGCATGTACCGGCTGCTGGCGCCGCTGTTCAAACCCTACGACCTGACGGTCGAGGAACTGGGCCTGTCGAGCCGCGGCAGCTGGCATGTGCTGCTGGACAACGGCGCCACGGTCGAGCTCGGCCGCGGACGCAGCGAAGAGGTGGTGGTGCGCACCGAGCGTTTCCTGCGCACCGTGAAGCAGGTGGCCGCGCAGTACGGGCGCACCGTGGCCTCGGTGGAGGGCGCGGACCTGCGCCACAACGAGGGTTATGCGCTGCGCATGCGCGGCGTCACCACGGTCGTCACCGACCCCAAGAAGAAATAAGCGAATACCGAGGACATTTCATGCCCAAAGAATACAAAGACCTGGTTGTCGGCCTCGACATCGGCACCGCCAAGGTGATGGTGGTGGTGGCCGAGGTGCTGCCCAACGGCGAACTCAAGCTCGCCGGCCTGGGGGTGGCGCCGAGCAACGGCCTGAAGCGCGGCGTGGTGGTGAACATCGACGCCACCGTGCAGAGCATCCAGCAGGCCCTGAAGGAGGCCGAGCTGATGGCCGACTGCAAGATCGGGCGGGTCTACACCGGCATCACCGGCAGCCACATCCGCGGCATCAACTCCAGCGGCATGGTGGCGGTCAAGGACAAGGAAGTCACGCCGGCCGACGTGGCCCGCGTGGTCGAGACCGCGCGCGCGATCAACATCTCCAGCGACCAGCGCCTGCTGCTGGTCGAGCCGCAGGAGTTCGTGATCGACGGCCAGGACGTCAAGGAGCCGATCGGCATGAGCGGCATGCGCCTGGAGGCCAAGGTGCACATCGTGACCGGCGCCCAGAGCGCGGCCGAGAACATCATCAAGTGCGTGCGCCGCTGCGGCTTGGAGGTCGACCAGCTGATGCTGAACCCGCTGGCCTCGAGCCAGGCGGTGCTGACCGAGGACGAGCGCGAACTGGGCGTGTGCCTGGTCGACATCGGCGCCGGCACCACCGACGTGGCGATCTTCACCAACGGCGCGATCCGCCACACCGCGGTGATCCCGATCGCGGGCGACCTGATCACCAGCGACATCGCGATGGCGCTGCGCACCCCGACCAAGGACGCCGAGGACATCAAGGTCGAGAACGGCTACGCCAAGCAGCTGCTGGCCGACCCCGACACTCAGGTGGAAGTGCCCGGCCTGGGCGACCGCGGCCCGCGCATGCTGAGCAAGCAGGCGCTGGCCGGCGTGATCGAGCCGCGCATCGAGGAGATCTTCTCGCTGGTGCAGCAGGTGATCCGCGAATCCGGCTACGAGGAAGTGCTGTCGTCGGGCATCGTGCTGACCGGCGGCAGCGCCGTGATGCCTGGCATGGTGGAACTGGGCGAGGACATCTTCCTCAAGCCGGTGCGCCGCGGCATCCCCAAATATGCGAGCGCGCTGTCCGACATGGTGGCCCAGCCCCGTGCCGCGACGGTGATGGGTCTGCTCGAGGAAGCCCGCTTTGCCCGCATGCGCGGCTACAAGGTGGCCCAGAAAAACGGTTCCGTGAAGACCGCCTTCGGCCGCTTCAAGGACTTCATCGTGGGGAACTTCTGACATGACGCATTACCCACTGTGGCTGGCGCGCGGAAGCCCCCCTCGTCATTTCAATGAGCGATGGCGACGCACCGGGCCGCCCTCATGACACGCATCCGGTGAACGACAAGAAAAATTCATTGAAACAACAGCAACTGCAGCAGCAAGAAATTAGGAGTTCCAAATGGCCATCGAAATGATCGAAATGGAAGAGTTCAACCAAGGCACCCAGATCAAGGTGATCGGCGTCGGCGGCGGCGGCGGCAACGCGGTCGCGCACATGATCGAGCGCGGCGTGCAGGGCGTGCAGTTCTCCTGCGCGAACACCGACGCGCAGGCGCTGTCGCGCAGCAACGCGCCCAAGCTGATCCAGCTGGGCAACAACGGCCTGGGCGCCGGCGGCAAGCCGGACAAGGGCCGTGAAGCGGCCGAGCTGGCGGTGGACGAGATCCGCGCGGCCATCGACGGCGCGCACATGCTGTTCATCACCGCCGGCATGGGCGGCGGCACCGGCACCGGCGCGGCCCCCGTGATCGCGCGCATCGCCAAGGAAATGGGCATCCTGACCGTGGGCGTGGTGACCAAGCCCTTCGACTGGGAAGGCGGCAAGCGCATGACCAACGCCGACAGCGGCCTGGCCGAGCTCGAAGCCAACGTCGACTCGCTGATCGTGATCCTGAACGAGAAGCTGCTCGAAGTGCTGGGCGAGGACGTGACGCAGGCGGAAGCCTTCGCGCACGCCAACGACGTGCTGAAGAACGCCGTCGGCGGCATCTCGGAGATCATCAACGAGTACGGCGGCGTGAACGTCGACTTCGAAGACGTGCGCACCGTGATGGGCGAACCCGGCAAGGCCATGATGGGCACGGCCGCGGCCAGCGGCCCGGACCGCGCGCGCATCGCCGCCGAACAGGCCGTGGCCTGCCCGCTGCTCGAAGGCATCGACCTCTCGGGCGCCAAGGGCGTGCTGGTGCTGGTGACGGCTTCGAAGGGCTCGCTGAAGCTGTCGGAATCGAAGCTGGCGATGAACACCATCCGCGCCTACGCTTCGCCCGACGCGCACGTGATCTACGGCGCCGCCTACGACGAGAACCTGGGCGACGAGATGCGCGTGACGGTGGTCGCCACCGGCCTGTCGCGTGCCGACGCACGCCGCCAGGCACCGCTGCTGGAAGTGATCCGCACCGGCACCGACAACATCCCGTTCAACGTGCCGACCATGGGTGGCATGGGCCACGCCGGCGCGCACGGCCAGCCCAACTACGAAGGCATGGCGGTGCCCAGCGTGTGGCGCACCAACCGCACGATGGCCGCGGCCAAGGTCGACGCGCTGTCTTCGGGCGGCATGGACGATTTCGAGATCCCCGCCTTCCTGCGCCGCCAAGCGGATTGATGGGTGTGAAGCTGCTGCGCGACCCGATCTCGCACCTGTGCTGCTCGCCGTACCTGAGTACGGCTGCGCTGCTCGGCGTGAGCTCGGGCCGCTCGCGACGCTTCCCATCCCATCAATCCCGTTGGCTATGGGCAAGATAGTCTGGAGCGTGGCCCGCGGGGAACGGCGCGCTCTTAAAATCACGTCCGTGCTGCAACAAAGAACCCTCAAGTCCATCACCCGCGCCGTCGGCGTGGGGCTGCACAGCGGGCAGCGGGTCGAGCTCACGCTGCGGCCCTCGGCGCCGGACACGGGCATCGTGTTCCGCCGCGTCGACCTGCCCGAACCCGTTTCCATTCCGATGACGGCCGAGGCCGTCACCGACACGCGCCTCGCGTCGACCGTCTCCAACGGCGGCGCCAAGGTGCAGACCATCGAGCACCTGATGTCGGCCTGCGCGGGCCTGGGCATCGACAACCTGCTCATCGACATCACGGCCGACGAGGTACCGATCCTCGACGGCTCCGCGTCCTCCTTCGTGTTCCTGCTGCAGAGCGCGGGCATCGCGCTGCAGAACGCGCCGCGGCGCTTCATCAAGCTGTTGAAGCCCGTGGAAGTGCGCGAAGGCGAGGGCGCCAACGCCAAGTGGGCGCGGCTCGAGCCCTACCACGGCTTCAAGCTGAGTTTCGAGATCGACTTCGACCACCGGGTGGTCGACTCCACCGGCCAGCGCGTCGAGTTCGACCTGGGGCTGGGCTCCTACAGCCGCGACATCGCGCGCGCGCGCACCTTCGGCTTCACCAAGGAAGTCGAGTACATGCGCAGCAAGGGCCTGGCCCTGGGCGGCGGGCTCGACAACGCGATCGTGATGGACGACACCAAGGTGCTGAACGTCGGCGGCCTGCGCTACGACGACGAGTTCGTGAAGCACAAGATCCTCGACGCGATGGGCGACCTCTACGTGGTCGGCCGACCGCTGCTGGCCGCCTACAGCGCCTTCCGCTCGGGCCATGCGATGAACAACCAGCTGCTGCGCGAGCTGCTGGCGCACCCCGACGCCTTCGAGATCGTCACCTTCGACGACGAGAAGCGCGCGCCGGCCGGTTTCGCCGAAGTCGCGCGCGCCTGGTAACGCAGGCGCCGACGACCGATGCTGCTGTTCCGCTGGGCCATCCTGCTGCTGTTGCTGATCGCCGGCGTGTCCTTCGCGTTCTACGCGGGCACGGGCCAGATGAAGTACCGCCGCTTCGGCTGGATCGTGCTGAAGTGGACGCTGCTCGCGGCCTTCGGCTTCTTCGCGGTGCTGATCGCCGAGCGCGTCGCCTAGCGCGTCCGCCCCTGCCGGTACATCCCGCTGGTGCTGCGCGCCAGTGCCGAGGCCTCGCCCAGCCGCGCCATCGAACTGCCCACGTGCGCATGCGTGATCGCAATGCCCAGCGCGTCGGCCGCGTCGCTGCCCGGCAGGCCGGGCAGGTCGAGCAGGCGCTTGACCATCTCCTGCACCTGCGCCTTGGCCGCCTGGCCGTGGCCCGCGACCGCGCGCTTCATCTGCAGCGCCGTGTACTCGGCCACCGGCAGGTCGTGCGAGACCAGCGCGGTCAGGCAGGCGCCGCGGGCCTGGCCCAGCAGCAGCGTGGACTGCGGGTTCACGTTGACGAACACGATCTCCACCGCCGAGGTGGTCGGCTGGTAGCGCGCCACGATCTCGCCGATGCCGTCGAACAGCACCTTGAGCCGCGCCGGCAGGTTGCCGCGCTCGAGCTTGCTCGTGCTGATGGTGCCGCTGGCCACGTAGCGCAGCGCATGACCGTCGAGGTCCACCACGCCGAAGCCGGTGGTCTGCAGGCCGGGGTCGATGCCTAGGATGCGCACGCGATCAGACGCCGAAGTACCAGCGCACCGAATGGAAGAAGATCGGCGCCGCGAAGCACAGCGCATCGACCCGGTCGAGCAGGCCGTTGGCGCCCGTCACGCCCACGCCCTTGGGTCCCCAGTTGGGGATGCCGCGGTCGCGCTTGAGCGCCTTCATCACCAGGTGGCCCATCGAGCCCGCCACGCAGGCGATCAGCGCCATGGCCAGGGCCTGGCCGAACTTGAAGGGCGTGATGAAGGACATCAGCGCGCCCACCACGCTCGCGATCGCCATGCCCACGCCCCAGCTGGTCCAGTTGAAGCTGCGGCTCACGTTGGGCGCGAAGGGCGCGCGGCCCAGCAGGCGCTGGAGCCGGCCGCGCAGGCCGGTGGGCTGTGGCGCATCGGCCGCCAGCGGGGCGAACTGGCGCGCGATCAGGTGCTGCACCACCATGCAGGTCTGGACCACGAACACCAGGAAGAAGACCAGGAAGGCGCTCTTGCCCTCGTAGCCCGGAAAGCTCAGCAGCAGCAGCGCCGGCACATGGCTCATGCCGTAGACGCAGACCGTGATGCCCCACTGCAGCTTGGCGTTGCGTTCGAGGAAGTGGCTGGGGTCGTTGGCCAGCGCGCTCACCACCGGGATGGCGATGAAGACGTAGACCGGGATGAAGACCGTGAACAGGTCGAAGCGCGCCGTGCCCACCAGCACGAACTGGATCGGCAGCACCACGAAGAAGGCCAGAATCAGGCTGCGGTGGTCGCCCCGGCGCGTGGGCGAGAGCGTGATGAACTCGCGCAGCGCGAAGAAGGAGATGATCGCGAACAGCACGGTCGCCACGCTGGGCCCCAGCGCCCAGCCGATCCAGAACACGACCACCATGAACCAGGTGGTGCTGAGCAGCGCGCGGAAGTCGTTGAACTCGCGCAGCCAGGCCTCGCCGTGCGCGGCGTTGCGCCGTTCGCGAAAGCCGACCAGCAGGGTCGCGATGCTGATCACGGCCAGCAGGCCGAACACGATCACGAAGAGCGCGGCCACCTGCTGGGTGGGCGTGAGGTTGCGGAGGAAGGCGTTCATACGTTGCGCAGTGCGACCACCGCTTCGCGCGCGCGGTCCAGGAAGGCCCGGCGCTCCTCGTCGGCGCCCAGCGCGATGGGCGCGCCGAAGGTCACCGAGCACAGGATCGGCACCGGCACGATCTCGCCCTTGGGCATCACGCGCTGCACGTTGTCGATCCAGGCCGGCACCAGCACCACCTCGGGGAACATCTGGGCCAGCGTGTAGAGGCCCGACTTGAACTTCTGCGGCTCGCCGGTGTGGCCGCGCGTGCCTTCGGGAAAGATGATGATCGAGTCGCCGCTCCTGAGCGCCTCGATCAGCGGCATGAGCGGCGCCATCGGGTCGGGCGCGGGCGCGCCTTCCTCGGCCGGGGCCGGCGTGCCGCCGCGCTCCACGTAGATCGCGTTGAACACCTCGGTGGTGATCCAGCGCTTCATCGGCGTGTTGGCCCAGTAGTCGCGCGCCGCGATCGGGCGCGTGATGCTGCGCAATTCCTCGGGCAGCGCGGCCCAGATCATCACCAGGTCGAGGTGGCTCTGGTGGTTGGCGAAGTAGATGCGCTGCTCGGCCTTGGGCGGGCAGCCCCACCAGCGTGCCTGTGCCCCGGTGAGCAAACGCACCACGCCCAGCAAGACCCATCCCAGCAACTTCGCGGCAAACATGGAGGCGATGATACGGGGCATGAGATGGCATTCCCTCGACCGGCCCGCCGCGGCCTGGCGCTTCGATCCACGCGCGGGCCTCGCGGCGCTGGTCCTGTTCGTGCTGCTGGCGCTGCTGGCCACCGTGGGCGCGCGCGCCGGCTGGCTGCGTGGCTTCTTCGGCGACGTGCTGGCCGTCGCCTGGCTCTACTTCGTCTTCAAGAGCGTGGTGGCTGCGCGGCCCTGGCAACTCGCGCTGGCGGCCTTCGGCAGCGGCTGCCTGCTGGAGCTGGGGCAGTACCTGGCCAAGCTCTGGCACTGGCAGATCCCGAACCCGGTGCTGCGCATCCTGCTGGGCAGCACGCCGGACTGGCTGGACGTGCTGGCCTATGCGATCGGCGGCGCGGCGGTGCTGTGGATCGACGTGGTTTTCTTCAAAGGACAGAAGCGATGACCTGGCAGATCGATGTGGCGACGGCCGCCGACATTCCCGCGCTGACCGAGTTGATCCTCGCGCACGGCCCCAACGTCTGGAACTGGCTGCCGCCCGACGAAGTGGCGGCCCATCTAGCGCAGATCACGACCGGCGAGGTCGGTGCGGTGGTGGCACGCGAGGGCGATGCGGTGCTCGGCGTGGTCACCTTCTGCCGCACGACGCACTTTGCGCGCTACCAATCCGAGGACCGGCGCGACGCGGTGCATGGCTACGTCTGCGAGGCCGCGGTGCACCGCGAGGGCGTGGGCCGCGGCATCGGTGCCGCCCTGCTCACTGCCGCGCTGGGCGTGCTGAAAGCGCAAGGCCTGCGCGAGGTCTACATCGATCGCCACGAGGAGAACGCGGCCTCCGCCGGCATGATGCGCAAGGCCGGTTTCAGCGTGATCGACACCTTCGCCGAGCCGGCGCGTCGGCCCCATGGCTCGGGGCGCACCGCCGTCTCGCGCATCGTGTTCGAGCGCGCCTGACGCAGGCTCAGGGCAGCTCGGCCGCGGGCATGCGCGCCACGATGGTCGCGGCCCGGCCGCTCACGTAGGGCGAGCCCGGCCGGCGCTCGAAGAACTTGGGGCTGGGCAGCATCACGGCCAGCCGCGCCGCCTCGTTGGCGCTCAGCCGCGCGGCCGGCTTGTTGAAGTAGTGCTGCGCGGCGGCCTCGGCGCCGAAAACGCCTTCGCCCCATTCGACGTTGTTGAGGTAGATCTCGAGGATGCGGCGCTTGTCCAGCAGGAACTCGAGCGTGGTGGCGAGCACCAGCTCCTGGCCCTTGCGCAGCAGCGTGCGCTCGCCCGACAGCAGCAGGTTCTTGGCCAGCTGCTGCGTGATGGTCGAGCCGCCGCGGATCTTCGGCGGCGCGGGCTCCCGGCCGCGCGCGCGGGCCTGGGCGGCGCGGCGGGCCGCGATCTCCTCGGCCTTGGCATTGCGCTGGCGCGCGCGTTCGATGGCTTCCCATTCGACGCCGCCGTGCGAGATGAAGTCGGCGTCCTCGCTGGCGATCACCGCGCGCTTGAGCGTGTCGGCGATGCGCTCGTAGGGAACCCATTCCTGCTGCCAGGCGCGCGTCTCGCCCTTGGCCGTGTTGTCGCGGCCCGCGCTCGCGATGCGCCAGGCCTCGGAGCGCTGGAAGGTGGTCGATTGCGGGTCGATGGCGACCATCAGCGCGATGCGGCCGATGAAGAACAGCTGCAGCGCCAGGCCGGCGGCCGCGAGGCAGGCGATCAGGCGCAGCAGCCCGCGCACGGCTTCAGCCCTCGAGCTGCGCGCGCAGCTCGGCCAGCACCCGCGCCGAGGGCGGGCGCACGCCGCGCCAGATCGCGAAGGACTCGGCCGCCTGCTCGACCAGCATGCCCAGCCCGTCGCGCGGCACCGCGCCGTGGGCGCGGGCCCAGTCCATGAAGGCCGCGGCCGCGGGCCCGTACATCATGTCGACCGCCAGCGCGCCCGGGCGCAGCACGCCGGCCGCGACCGGCACCGCATCGCCCGCGAGGCTCGAAGCCGAGGCATTGACCACGATGTCGAAATCGCCCGGCACGGTGTGCAGTTCATGCGCCTCGATCACCGCGCCGTGCGACAGCGCCAGCGCCGCATGCCGCCGCACCAGCGCCACGGCCTTGGCCAGCGTGCGGTTGGCCAGCACGATGCGCCGCGCGCCGGCGTCGAGCAGCGGGCCGATCACGCCGGCCGCCGCGCCGCCCGCGCCGATCAGCAGCACCTCGCGGCCCGCGATCGCGACGCCCGCGTTGCGCTGGATGTCGTTCACCAGGCCCGCGCCGTCGGTGTTGTCGCCGTGCACGCCGTCGTCGCGGAAGCTCAGCGTGTTCACCGCCTGGGCCAGCGCCGCGCGCGGGCTCACGTGTTGCGCCACCGCGCCGGCGTCGAACTTGAAGGGCACGGTCACGTTGCAGCCGCGGGCCGTGCCCTCGGGATCGGCGCGGAAGGCCGCGATGCCGTCGGCGAAGCCGTCGAGCGCGATCTGGCGGCGGCCGTAGGCCAGGGTCTGGCCCGTGAGTTCGGCAAAGCGGGCGTGGATCCACGGCGAGCGGCTGTGCGCGACCGGGTTGCCCATGACGCAGTAGAGGTCCATGGTCTCAGGGTTGGCGCGCGGACAGCTGCGTTTCCAGCGTCTCGTCGCGGGTGAAGCGGAAGCGCGAGGGCAGCACGATCTGGTCGGCCTGGCGGCGCATCGCGTCGCTGAAGCGGCCGAAGCTGCCGATGCTGCGCACGATGGCCTGGGCCCGGCGGTCCAGCGCCAGGTTGCCCGAGGTCTGGACGATCTCGGTGCCGAGCACGCTGCCGTCGAAGTTGACGGTGACCAGCATCGTGAGTTCGCCGTAGAGCTTGCGGCCCGCGACCTCGGGGAAGTTCTCGGTGCCGCGCGACTCGATGCGCCGGCGCAGCGAATCGACGTACACGGCGTAGGCCTCCTCGCGCGTCGACGGGCTGATGTAGCGCTTCTTGGGCCGCGCGTTCTCCTCGTTCACGCGGCGCTCGATCTCGGCCAGCAGGTTGAGCAGCTGGCGGCGCTTCTCTTCCTGCGCCGCGGCCTCGCTCGGCTGGCCCGCCTGGCGCGGGTCGGGGACCGGCATGGCCGCGAGCTGCTGCCGGATCTGCGTGAGCAACTGCTGCTGCTGCGCCTGCAGGGCCTCGACCTTGCGTTCGGCGTCTTCCATCGCATCGCCGACCGCGGTGAAGGTCGAGGGGGGCAGCGGGCTGGTGGCGCGGCCGCGCTCGAGGTCGCCGCCGCCGGCCATCGACTTCTGGGCGATGGCCAGGGCCTTGTCGGGCCGCTCCTGGGTGGCGGCGTTGACCAGGATCACCTCGAGCGGCGTGTCGCGGAACACGCGGTCCATGGCCTCGGGGTCGATGAAGCGCACCGTGAGCAGCAGGGCATGGGCCACCACCGACAGGCCCAGCGCGATCTGCAGGGTGCTCAGGTCTTTGAGGTTCATCGGGCGTGCGTCGGCGGCGGTGCTCAGGCGGGCGTGTTCTCCGTGCCGGCCTCGCTGTCGCTCAGGTCGACCGCGATGGCGATCGGGCCGGCCACTTCCTCGTCGTCCTCACCCGCGCCGTCTTCCAGCGCGGCGTCATCGACCGGCGCATCGAGGCGCTCGAGCACGGTGCCGTGTACGTCGAGCGCGATCTCGTCGATCTCGCCCAGCTTCACCCGCAGGT
This sequence comes from Variovorax sp. J2P1-31, assembly GCF_030317215.1. Classification (NCBI taxonomy): domain Bacteria; kingdom Pseudomonadati; phylum Pseudomonadota; class Betaproteobacteria; order Burkholderiales; family Comamonadaceae; genus Variovorax; species Variovorax sp. J2P1-31. Next base: position 468,479 of record NZ_JASZYA010000003.1, on the reverse strand, counting down.
GCGCGCCGCGCTCCTGCTGGCCGGCCACCGGGAACACCAGCGGCAGCGTGTCGGCCCGCACCAGCGCGCCGTTGGGCAGGTCCTTGATCACCGTCGCCGTGAGCTCGGTGATGCCCTGCTGCGCCAGGTACTTGAGCGTCCAGAAGCGTTCCATGCCGCCCTGGTAGGCGTTGTAGGTGGCGTAGGCCGCGTCGAAGCCCGAAAGAATCGAGAACAGGTCGGCGTCCTTGGGCTTGAAGGGCGCGGCCAGCGCGGCGGTCTTGCCGTGGCGGGCCGCGGCGATGATCTGCCACTGGTTCACCAGGTCGGTGTAGCGGCGCAGCGGCGAGGTGCTCCAGGCATAGCTCTTCACGCCCAGGCCCGCGTGCGGCAGCGCGCGCGTGCCCATGCGCACCTTGATGCCCGGTGCCAGGCTGGCCTGGCTGCGGTAGAGGCCGGGCACGCCCAGCTCGCCCAGCCAGCCGCCCCAGCTGCTGTTGGCCAGGATCATGGCCTCGGAGACGATCAGGTCGAGCGGCGCGCCGCGCTGGCGCGTGCTGATCTGCACCTGCTCGCTGCCGTCCGGCTCGCCCTCGTTGCCGACCAGGCGGAAGTTGTAGTCGGGCCGGTTGAAGTTCTCCGGCTTGCCGCGCACCACCTCGCGCTGCGCCTTGAGCGCCTTGGCCAGGCGGAACAGGAACATCAGCGGGTCGCGCAGCGTGGTGACGATGGCGGGCGCGCCGGCGCCGGGCACCGAGGCGTCCTCGAGCCAGGCCTGGGTGATCACGCTGTCGAGCTGGTCGTGGCGCAGGTTGGCGACGATCGGCACGCGCTCGATCTTCGTCTCGGTGCCCTGCAGTTCGAGCGTGGCCTCGTCGTAGCGCGCGTAGAGCGACACCGCCGGGCGGTCGCCGCCGTCGAGCAGCGTGTAGGTCTGCACCACCGCGTCGGGCAGCATGGTGATCTTGTGGCCGGGCATGTAGACCGTGGACATGCGCGCGCGCGCCACCTGGTCGAGCGCGCTGCCGGGCGCGAAGGCCAGGCCGGGCGCCGCGATGTGCACGCCGACCGTGACGGTGCCCGTGCCCAGGCCCTGCACCGACAGCGCGTCGTCGATCTCGGTGGTCTGCGAATCGTCGATCGAGAAGGCCTGCACGCCTTCGGCCAGCGGCAGGTCGTCGGCGATCGGCGGGGCCGCGAGCGCGGGGAAGGCCGTGCCCTTGGGGAAGTTCTCGAACAGGAAGCGCTTCCAGTGGAACTGGTAGGCCGAGTCGATGGCGCCCGCGCGCTCGAGCAGCTCGAGCGGCGCGCGCTGCGCGGTGCGCGAGGCCTCGACCACGGCCTTGTATTCGGGGGCGTTCTTGTCGGGCTTGAACAGGATCTTGTAGAGCTGCTCGCGCACCGGCGCCGGGCATTCGCCGGCCACCAGCTGCGTCGCCCATTCGGCGATCTGGGCCAGCACCTGCTTCTTCTTCTCGATCGCGGCCAGCGCCTGCTGGACGATCTCGGCCGGCGCCTTCTTGAAGCGGCCCTTGCCGGCGCGCCGGAAATAGTGGGGCGCCTCGAACAGCGCGAACAGCGCAGCCGCCTGCTGGGCCTGCGTCGGGTTGGACTGGAAGTAGTCGGCCGCGAGGTCGGCGAAACCGAACTCGCCCTCGGCCGCGAATTCCCAGGCCAGGTCGAGGTCCATGGTGGCGGCCAGTGCGCGCGCCTCCGCGATCAGCTCGGCCGGGGCCGGTTTCTCGAAACGCAGCACGATGTGGGCGCTCTTGACCTTGAGCCGCTTGCCGGTGTCGAGCTCGACCTGCGCCGACGCCTCGGCCTCCGACAAAACGCGGCCGCCGAGGTACTTTCCGGCTTCTTCGAACAATACAAACATGGGCCGGATTGTCCCACGCGGCCCCGGCGCCGGCGCCGAGGCCGGGATCAGCCGGGGTGGACGAAGCGCATCACGTCGTCGAGGTGCTTCGCGGCGAAGTCCGACAGCGCATGGTCGCCGCCCTCGAGCAGCCGGATCCGGCTGCCCGGATAGCGGGCGGACATCTCGCGCCAGTCGAGCACCTCGTCGCCCTTGGCGATGATGGCGAACACCCGTTCCGGACGCGACAGTTCGCCGACCTCGAGGGTGCGCAGCTGGTCGATGAATTCGGGGCGGAAGAAGAAGTGCTGCTGCGGGTCGTGCCAGGCGGTCTGCTCGCCGATGTGGCGGCCCAGGTCGCGCGCGGGCTCGACGGCCGGGTTCAGCAGCACCGCGCGGCAGCGCGTCATGGCCGCCACGTAGGTCGCATAGAAGCCGCCCAGCGAGGAGCCGATGACCGCCATCGATTCGCGCGGCCAGTCGGCGATGCCGCGCATCACCATGTCCATCGCCTCGCACGGCGAGGGCGGCAGCTGGGGGCACCACCACTGGAGCCCGGGGTGGCGTTGCTGCACGCGCTGCGCCACCAGCCGGGCCTTCATGGACTGCGGCGAGGAGCGGAAACCGTGCAGGTAGAGCAGGTGGGTGACAGGACGCTGTGGCATGCGGGTGGGGCTGTCGAAGCGGCGGCCCGGGTGTGTGGATCTCGATTCTGCAAGAAGAAAGCCCCGCGCAGGCGGGGCTTTCTTGGCGCCGGGGCGGCTTATTGGATGCTGTAGAGCCCGATCTTGCTGCTGAGCTCGACCTGGCGCGAACTGCGGGCCCAGAGGTCGAAGGTGTTCAGGCTCGCGCCCGGCCGGTACTCGCGGGCGCCGTTGAGGGTCACGCAATGGCCGTCGGTCGCCGCATAGGGCGAGCAGTTGAGGATCGTCGTGCGGGCGGTGTTGCGCACCGTCACCGAGTCTTCCCAGCGCGTGCCGCTGTAGCGGCCGTAGGCGGTGAACAGCGTGGGCGCCAGTGCGCCCGTCGGCACGGCCCAGCCCGGGTTGTTGCCCTCGGCGCTGAAGTCGATCAGGTTCGGTTCCTGCGGGGTGCTGGTGCCGAACACCAGCACGTGGTCGGTCGTGTTCGCCGTCTCGGCGCGCAGTTCGTCGCGCAGGGCCGGCGTGATCGCGGCGAAGCTCAGCTGCCTGATCTCGTCGAGGGTCTGGGCCCGGGCGATGGTGCGTGCGCTCTGGGTGGTGGAGGGCGCGGTTTCGCCGAGGCGGTAGAACTCGATCTTCCACACGCTCTGGTCCTTGAGCGCGCGCAGGTCCGCTTCCGCGTAGGCCGGGCTGACGAAGTTCAGGTTGGTCTCCTTGTCGGCGGGCGTGCCGGCCGTGGCCGGGTTGTCGAAGCGGCCCGCCAGGTAGATCACGCTGCCGCTGGCGTTGGTGGCGTTGCCGTTCGGCCGTGCCACCGTGAGGTACGAGAAGCCCGGCTGGGGCCGGTAGGTCTGCGGCGCGCCGAAGGGGGGCGTGACCACCACCTTGTCGAGCACCGGCTGGAAGTTCTCGTCGAGCCGGTTCTCGATGTTGACGTTGTAGCCGGTGGCGCTGTAGCTGAAGTCGGGCGTGTTGATCATCTCGCGCTTCTCGGCGATCGGGCGCACCGACACGCGGTAGGCGTTGCCGTTGCCGGTCAGCTTGAGCACGCCGTTCTCGGTGCGCAGCAGCAGGGTGTCGTTGTCGGTGTTGCCCAGGGTGTCGGTCCAGCGGTAGGTGATCACCACGTCGGTCGCGTTGCGGAAGAACTCGAAGTTGCCGCGGTCGTGCACCAGGCCGGTCGGGCCGGCGCGGAACATGCTCTCGAAGGCGCCGCGGCCGCTGGCGTTGCGGCCCACGCTGGCGCCGTTGGCCTGGTAGCTGGCCGGGTCGTCGCCGACGAACAGCGTGCGGCAGGCCGGCGCCACCAGGTCGGCCGCGGTGCCGGTGGCGTTCACGCCATCGTTGACGGCGGTGACGCGCTGGGCCAGCGGCAGGGCGTAGCAGGCGTTGAGGCGGGCCAGGAAGGACGCGATCAGCGCCGGGGTCGGCGGCTGCACCAGCGTGCCGGCATCGACCGGCGGCAGCACCGGCGTGCCCGTGTCGGCGGTGCTGAAGCTGATCGACTGCGGCTCGGGGCTGCCGCTGGAGGGCACGCTCTTGACCGTGATCTGGATGTTGGCGGCGCTGCCGTCGGGCTGCACGCTCACGGCGATCGCGTCCAGCAGGCGGTCCTGGCCGGTGCCGTCGGCCGCGAAGTTGCCGTTCATCAGGTCCAGGCCGCTCTGGCCCAGCGCGTCGAGCAGCGGCTTGAGCGCGGCGCTGAGTTCCGCCGCCTGGGCCTGGATGGTCGCGGCCGTCACGGCCTCGGGCCGGGTCTGGATCGCGCCGGCCAGGCTGGCCGGGTTGCCGTCGGGCGAGAGCTGTGAAACGACGATGGTGGTCAACGGTGTCACGTTGACGATACCGCCGGTGGCGCTGGCGGTGGTGCTGTAGAGGCTCAGGTCGTCGCGGCTGGCGCGGATCACCAGCGGCGCCTTGGTGCCGGCGGGCAGTTCGCAGGTGTAGGCCCCGTTCGCATCGGTGGTGCGGGTGCAGACCACGGCGCCGGTCTGGTCGGTCACGGTCACCGTGGCGTTGCTGAAGGGCGCGCCGGTGGCGGCGACGCCGTGCAGTTGCGCCAGCGCGACCGGCTGCTCGGTCCCGCCGCCGCCGCCCGCGGCGCCGCCGCCACCGCCACCGCCGGAAGACGCGCCATCGCTTCCACCGCCACCGCCGCAGGCGGCGAGGGTGAGCAGCAGGGCAGAGGCCCAGGCGATGGGGGTTCTGGCGATGGCGGAGTTCTTCATGGGATGTCCTTCCTTGGGGGGATCGAGGGGTAACGGCGGCGTTACACACCGGCGCCCGCGCAGTCTGAAGCGCTGCCTCTGCGCGCGCATCCCATGAATCGGTGAGTTCCCGCGGATTCAGGCCGCTTTCGCGGCTTATGCTCGGCGTCTATGCAAACCGAGGTCTATGCGCCGGGTGCCGGGCGCCCGTTCAGTGTTCTGGTGGTCGAGGATGACGAAGGCACGCGTGCCTTCTTCGAGCGCAGCGTGCGTGCAAGTCCGCGGCTGCGCTGGCTGGCCGGGATGGGCACGGTGGGCGAGGCGCTGGCCTGGCTGGCCGCGACGCCCGAGGCGCCCGATGTGCTGCTGTCGGACCTGGGCCTGCCCGACGGCACGGGCCTGGACGTGATCCGGGCCGCGGTGGCGCGCTTTCCGCAGTGCGAGCCGCTGGTGATCTCGGTGTTCGGCGACGAAGACAACGTGCTGGCCAGCATCGAGGCCGGGGCCGTGGGCTACCTGCACAAGGACGCCCCGCCCGAAGACATCGCCCAGACCATCCTGGAGATGAAGGCCGGCGCCTCGCCGATCTCGCCCATGATCGCGCGCCGCGTGCTGGCCAAGTACCGCAGCCTGCAGTCCGAGGCCAGCGAGGCCGCCGATGCCTTGCGCGCCGCGCCGCCGGCCCCCGCGCCCGCGCCGCCCTCGCTGCTGTCGGGACGCGAGCAGGAGGTGCTGACCCTGATCGCGCGGGGCTTCTCCTATGCCGAGATCGCGCGCCTCAAGTCCCTGAGCGTGCACACGGTGCAGACCCACATCAAGAGCCTCTACGGCAAGCTGGCCGTGCACTCCAAGAACGAGGCGGTGTTCGAGGCCACGCGGCTGGGCCTGCTGCGCCATCCGGGCTGAGGGCCGGTCGCCCCCGCCCTTACAGGATCCGGTTGAACCAGAACAGCGACAGGCCGGCCGACAGGAAGGCCAGCAGCGCCGCGCCCAGCGCGAACAGCGCCGAGACCTCGGTTTCCTTCTTCTCCACCGTGAGGCGCGAACTCAGCGTGTCGTAGACCTTCTTCAGGTCGGCCGCCGTGCCCGCGTAGAAGTACTCGCCCTGGGTCTTGTTGGCGATGGCCTTGAGCGTTTCCTCGTCGAGCCGCACGCGCATCGACCAGCCCTCGAAGCCGATGGTCTCGCCGTCGACGGTGCCGATGCCCACGGTGTAGACGCGCACGCCGCGGTCCGCCGCCACCTTGGCCGCGTCGAGCGGATCGACGCCGGTGGTGCGCTGGCCGTCGGTCAGCATGATCACCGCGGCCGAGGTATAGGAGCCGGGCGCCACCGGCACGAAATCCTTGGGCGGGGTCTTGCCCGCCTGTTCGATCGGCACGCCGCGCTGCCGGCTCTGCGGATCGAAGTTCGCGATGTCGATGCCGGCGTTGGGGAACAGCGTGGCCAGCGAGACCACGATGGCATTGCCGGTCGCGGTGGCGCGCTGCAGCTGGAAGGCGTCGATGGCCGTGACCAGGTCGTCGCGGTTGGTGGTCGGCAGCTGGGCCACCTGCGCGCTGCCGGCGAAGGCCACGATGCCGACCTTGACGGTGCGTGGCAGGTCCTTGATGAAGCCCTTGGCCGCGTCCTGCGCGGCCACCAGGCGGTTGGGCTGCACGTCGGTGGCGCGCATGCTGCCCGACACGTCCATCGCGAGGATGATGGTCTGCTGGTTCGAAGGCAGCACCACCACCGCCATCGGCCGGGCCGCGGCGATCAGCATCGCGGCCATGGCCAGCAGGAACAGCAGCGGCGGGATGTGGCGGCGCACGCTCTGGCCCGCGCCCATGGCTTCGCGCACGATCGAGAGGCTGGCATAGCGCAGCGCCAGCTTCTTCTTGCGGCGCATCAGCCAGACATAGAGCAGCACCAGCAGCGGCAACGCCGCCAGCAGCCAGAGGAACTGGGGCCACAGGAAACTCATGGTGCGCTCCGGGTGGACATCGGTGTCATGCGGTGGCCGCCTGCAAGGGGCGGGCCGCGCCGCCGGCGCGCACGCGGCGCTTGCGCAGGTCGGCGAAGCGCAGGATGGCGGCGGCCAGGTCGTCGTCGGTCGACAGTTCGAGTGCATCGACGCCGGCCTTGGCCAGCGCCGCGCGCAAGGTGTTCTCGCGCTCGGCCGCGAGGCGTGCGAAGCGCTGGCGGAAGCCGGCGTCGTGCGTGTCGACCCAGAGCTGGTCGCCGGTCTCGGCGTCGCGCAGCGGCACCAGGCCGAGGTCGGGCAGCGACAGCTCGAGCGGATCGAACAGGCGCACGGCCACGACCTCATGGCGCTGCGCCAGCCGGGCCAGCGGCTTCTCCCAGCCGGGCTCGCTGAGGAAGTCGGACACCACGAACACCGTGGCGCGCCGCGGCATCAGCGTGGCGGCCGATTGCAGCAGCTCGGCCAGCCGCGTCAGGCCCTGCGCCGCCGGGCCTTCGACCGCGCGGCGCTCCATCGAATGCAGCAGGTGCAGCACGTGGCGGCGCCCGCTGCGCGGCGGGATCACGGCCTCGAGGTCGCTGCCGTAGACCAGCGCGCCCACCCGGTTGCCGTGGCGCGTGAGCAGGCGCGCCAGCACGCCCACGAAGCCGGCCGAGATCTCGCGCTTGGCCCGCAGGCCCGAGCCGAAGTCGACCGAGCGGCTCAGGTCGAGCACGAACCAGGCGGCCATCTCGCGGTCTTCGGTGAACACCCGCACATGCGGCGTCTGCAGCCGCGCCGTGACGTTCCAGTCGATGTGGCGCACGTCGTCGTGCAGCTGGTACTCGCGCAGGTCGGCCAGGTCGAGCCCGGTGCCGCGCATCAGCGTGCGGTAGTTGCCCTGCAGCAGGCCGTCGAGCCGGCGGATCACGGTCCATTCGAGCCGGCGCAGCAGGCGCTCGGCGGCGCCCGCGGCCGTCTCGGCCGCAGCGGCCACCTGGGCGTCGTTCGCGGCACGCGCCCGCTTGCTAGGCCACCAGTTTTTCATGTTCGAGCGGCTTCGGCGGGGCGGGAATGGCGCGCATGATCTTGTCGATCAGGCCGTCGGGCGTCAGGCCCTCCGACAGGCCTTCGTAGGACAGCGTCACGCGGTGGCGCAGCACGTCGGGCACCAGCGCCGTCATGTCCTCGGGCAGCGCATAGCTGCGGCCGCGCAGCATCGCGAGCGCGCGCGCACCCTCGGTGAGGTTGATGGTGGCGCGCGGGCTGGCGCCGAAGGTGATGAAACGGCGCAGCTCCTTCAGGCCGTGCTTCTCGGGGTTGCGCGTGGCCGACACCAGCTTCACCGCGTATTGGATCAGCGAGGGGTCGACGTAGACGCGGCGGGCCTCGGCCTGCAGCGCCGCGAGCTGCTCGGTGGTGGCCACGGCCGCGGCTTCCACGGGCGGACCGATCACGCGCTGCACGATCACGAACTCCTCCTCGTCGCTGGGGTAGTCGACCAGCACCTTCATCATGAAGCGGTCGACCTGGGCCTCGGGCAGCGGGTAGGTGCCCTCGGTCTCGATCGGGTTCTGCGTGGCCATCACGAGGAAGGGGCGCGGCACCTTGTGCGTCTCGCCCGCGATCGTGACCTGCCGCTCCTGCATCACCTCGAGCAGCGCGCTCTGCACCTTGGCCGGCGCGCGGTTGATCTCGTCGGCCAGCAGCAGGTTGGCGAACACCGGGCCCAGCGAGGTACTGAACTCGCCGGTCTTCTGGTTGTAGATGCGCGTGCCCACCAGGTCGGCCGGCACCAGGTCGGGCGTGAACTGGATGCGCTTGAACTGGCCGCGCACCGTGTCGGCCAGCGTCTTGATGGTCAGCGTCTTGGCCAGGCCGGGCACGCCTTCGACCAGCAGGTGGCCGCCGGCGAGCATGGCGACCATGACGCGCTCGAGGAAGCGGTCCTGCCCGACCACGATGCGCTTGACCTCGTAGAGGATCTGCTCCATCAGCTCGGCGGTGGCGGGCGGATTCGACGGCGGCGTGGTCTCTGGGCTCATGCGACGGCTTTCGTGACAGGTTGGAAGAGGCGAGGCGGTCAGAACGGCGGCGACCCGAGCGCCGAGGCCGCGTTCTCGATCGGCACGGCGAAGCCGATGCCGATGAAGGTGCGTTGCTGGGTCGGGTTGAGGATGGCGGTGACGATGCCCACCACCTGGCCTTCCATGTTCACCAGCGGGCCGCCCGAGTTGCCGGGGTTGGCCGCGGCATCGAACTGGATCAGGTTGCCCAGTTCCTGCTTGCCCTCGGGCGAGCGGAAGGAGCGCTTGAGACCCGACACCACGCCGGCCGACACCGAGGGCCCGATGCCGAAGGGAAAGCCGACCGCGACCACCTGGTCGCCCGACTGCAGGTCGGCGGTGGAAGCCAGGGTGGCGGGGATCAGGTCGTCGGGAATCTTGCGTGCCTGCAGCACGGCCAGGTCGTTCTCGGGCTGGACGCCGGTGATGGTGGCGAGCGCTTCCAGCCCGTCGGCGAAGGTCACCTTGATGGTCTGGGCGCCGGCCACCACGTGCAGGTTGGTGAGGATCACGCCCTTGTCGACGATCACCACGCCGGTGCCGATGCCGCGTTCGACCTCGCCGGGCGGCCCGTCGGCTTCGGGCTGCTTGCCGCGCGCCAGGTTGCGGCCGCGCTTCTCGGTCTTGGCCTCGGGCGAGGTGCGCTCGGGGCCGTAACTCACCACGCGCACGACCGAGGGCTGCACGAGGGCCGCCGCGCGGGCCGCGGCCGAGGGCAGGGTGGCGGTCTGCAGCGTGCGCAGCACCGCGGCATCGATGTCCTTCTGGGTCAGCGTGTGGGCGGCCTGCCGCGGCCAGAAAGCCGCGCCGCCCGCGCCCAGGGCGACGACCAGTGCCAGCAGGGCGCCGAAAGCGCGCCGGCCCGGCTGCCATCGCGCGCCGGCCGCGGCCGGCGGGGCGACCGCCTGCGGTGTGTCGGCCACCGGCGCCTCGGCGTCCTTCGACGCCTGGGGCGAGCGACTGTAGAGAGCTGTCCTGCGCATCGACACCTCCGGCAAAGAGTGACGTGGGGAGGAAATCACGGTAGCACGCTTTGTGGCCCTTTGCATGCGTTCGGGCATCATGAAGCGATGCCCGCCTTCATCGATACACACTGTCACCTCGACGCCCCGGAGTTCGGCGACGAGATGCCCACGGTCCGTGCCCGCGCCGCGGCGGCCGGTGTGGCGCTCTGCGTCATGCCCGCGGTGGCGGCCTTCGACTTCGAGACGGTGCGCCGCCTGGCGCATGTGCAAGGCGACGCCTATGCCTTGGGCATCCATCCGCTGTTCACCGGCCAGGCGGGCGACCAGGACCTCGCCACGCTCGATGCTGCGCTGCAGGAAAACCTCGCCGACCCGCGCCTGGTGGCGCTGGGGGAGATCGGCCTGGACGGTTTCGTGCCCGGCCTGGACTGGGCGAAGCAGGAGCACTTCTTCCATGCGCAGCTGCAACTCGCGCGCCGGCACGATCTGCCGGTGCTGATCCATGTGCGGCGCTCGGTCGACCAGGTGCTCAAGCAGCTGCGCCGGGTCGGCGCCGGCCGGCCCTGGCGCGGCATCGCCCATGCCTTCAACGGCAGCGCGCAGCAGGCGCAGGCCTGCCTGGACCTGGGCCTGAAGCTGGGCTTCGGCGGCACGCTGACCTTCGACCGCGCGCTGCAGGTGCGCCGCCTGGCCGCCACGCTGCCGCTCGAGGCGATCGTGATGGAGACCGACGCACCCGACATCCAGCCGCACTGGCTCTACCGCACGCGCGAGGAGCGCGAGGCCGGCGCGCCGCAGGGCCGCAACGAGCCGGGCGAGCTGCCGCGCATCGCGCAGGAACTGGCGCAGTTGCGCGGCATTTCGCTGGAAGTACTGGCCGAGGCCACCACCCGCAATGCGCTGGAGGCGATGCCGCGTCTGCGCGCGCTGACGCCGGCGTCAGCTTCCGGTCAGGCTGGCCTGTAGGCGCGCGGCCCGATTTCTGTTTCGACGATTACACCGTGTGTTTTTGCTGTCATCCTGATCGCCATGTGGCCCGTTGTTCGATCAGTGCGGCCCGTCCGTGACTACAACTGTTCAAGGAGAACCCTCATGACCTCGTCTTTCATCCGTACCGTTCCCGCCATCCTCGCACTGGGCATCGCGTCCATCGGTTTCTCCGCCATGGCACAGCAGCCTGCACCGGCGACCACCACGATGGCACCGGCCGCCGCACCCGAGCCGACCGTGGTCGACAAGGCCAAGACCGGCACCAAGAAGGCCTACAAGGCCACCAAGCGCACCGCCAAGAAGGCCGGCCACGCGACCAGCAACGCCGCCAAGAAGACCGGCCACGCCGTCGCCGGCGTCGGTCACAAGGCCGCTGACGGCATGCGCAGCGCCGGCCACAAGATCGGCGAAAAGATCCCCGGCACCGCCGAGAATGCAGCCGCCAAGCCCTGATCGCCCCGGCGGCGACAGCCGCGAAGGCCTCAGCGAAAACCCGCCTCGGCGGGTTTTTTCTCGTGGGGCCGGCGAGGCGCCCACGCTCGAAGGGCTGGCGCCGATCGTCTCGCCCGGGGTGGTGCTGCTGGTGCTGGGCAGCTTCCCGAGCGCGCGTTCGCTGGCGGAGGGGCGCTACTATGCCCACCCGCAAAACCAATTCTGGAAGATCTTGCAAGCCCTCTGGCCCTCCAGCCCGCTGCCGCCCGGCACGGCTTTCTCCCCCCGCGCCGACTGGCTGCTCGAACGCGGTGTCGGCGTCTGGGACGTCTACGGCACCTGTGCCCGCGAAGGCAGCCTCGACGCCTCGATCCGCGACGCGGTGCTCAACGATTTCGCCGGCCTCGACCTGCCGCGCCTGGCCGCGGTGGCGCACAACGGCGCCGAGAGCTTCCGCCATGCGCCCAAGGTGATCGAGGCGCTGCGCGCGGGCGGCCATGCCGAACTGCCGGCCTACAAGCTGCCCTCGACCAGCCCGGCCCATGCGGCCTGGTCCTTCGAGCGCAAGTGCGAGGCCTGGCGCGAGGTGTTCGCGCGCCACGGGCTGGTGGCCTGATGGCGGCGCGCAAACCGGCCTTGCCCGAGGTCAACTTCTCCGATTGGGGCGACATCCGCTATCTGCACCTGGGCACCGAATGGGTCCAGGGCTCGATGAAGATCGATGCGCCCTTCGAGATCGAGCTCGAGTACGTGCAGCGCATGATGGCCTGGCTGCTGTTCGTCGAGCCCTCGAGCGTGATGAGCCGCCATGCGATGCAGCTGGGCCTGGGCGCGGCCACGCTGACCAAGTTCAGCCGCAAGCAGCTGCGCATGCGCACCACCGCCATCGAGCTCAACCCGCAGGTGGTCGCGGCCTGCCGCGGCTGGTTCAAGCTGCCGGCCGACGACGCCAAGCTCAGCGTGGTGCTGGCCGATGCAGGCGCCGAGATCCAGAAACCCAAGTGGCACGGCACCGTCGATGCGCTGCAGGTCGACCTCTACGACCACGAGGCCGCGGCACCGGTGCTCGACAGCGAGAGCTTCTATGCCGACTGCCGCGCGCTGCTCACCGAAGACGGCGCGATGACGGTCAACCTGTTCGGTCGTTCGTCGAGCTACGAGCGCAGCCTCGAGAAGATCGCCGCGGCCTTCGGCGCCGACGCGGTGTGGGCCTTCAAGCCCACGCGCGAGGGCAACACCGTGGTGCTGGCCCAGCGCACGCCGCTGCGGCCCGCGCGCGGCGTGCTTGCCGAGCGTGCGCAAACCATCCAGACTCGCTGGGGCCTGCCGGCCCCCAAGTGGCTGCGGGTCTTCAAAGCCATGTCATGAACGCCGTCTCGCCGCCCGTGCCCCAGCCCGCGCCCCCGCAGCACCAGGGTCCGCTCGACCTGCGGCTGCTGATCGGCTGGCTGGCCACCGACGGCGTGATCTCGCCCCACGAGGCGCAGCGCACCATCGCGCGCTGCGCGCAGGCCGAGAGCCGGCAGGCGCCGCTGGTGCGCCTGGCCAACGTGGCGATGACGCGCGAGCGCGACGGCAAGCCGCTCGACCTCGAGATGCTGACCGAATGGCTGGCCGGCCGCGCCGGGCTCAGCTACCTGCGCATCGATCCGCTCAAGGTCGACGTGGGCAAGGTGGCCGACACCATGAGCGCGGCCTATGCCGAGCGCCACAAGGTGCTGCCGGTGCAGGTCACGCCCAGCGAGGTGGTGGTGGCGACGGCCGAGCCCTTCCTGGTCGACTGGGTGTCCGAGGTCGAGCGCCAGTCGCGCCGCTCGGTGCGCCGCGTGGTCGCCAACCCGACCGACATCCAGCGCTATACCGCCGAGTTCTTCGCGCTGGCCAAGTCGGTGCGCGCCGCGCAGAAGGCCGGCGGCAACGCGGGCGGCGCGAGCTTCGAGCAGCTGGTCGAGCTGGGCAAGAGCAACAAGCAGCTCGACGCCAACGACCAGAGCGTGGTGCAGGTGGTGGATTGGCTCTGGCAATACGCCTTCGACCAGCGCGCCAGCGACATCCACCTCGAGCCGCGGCGCGACCAGGGCGTGATCCGCTTCCGCATCGACGGCGTGCTGCACCCGGCCTACCAGATGCCCATGGGCGTGATGAACGCGATGGTCGCGCGCATCAAGCTGCTGGGCCGCATGGACGTGGTCGAGAAGCGGCGCCCGCTCGACGGCCGCATCAAGACCCGCAACATGCGCGGCGACGAGGTCGAGATGCGGCTGTCGACCTTGCCCACGGCCTTCGGCGAGAAGATGGTGATGCGCATCTTCGATCCCGACACCGCGGTCAAGGACCTCGACGCGCTGGGCTTCGCGCAGCACGACGCCAAGCGCTGGGAGCAGCTGGTCACGCGGCCGCACGGCATCATCCTCGTGACCGGGCCCACGGGTTCGGGCAAGACCACCACGCTGTACTCCACGCTCAAGCGCGTGGCGACCGAGCAGGTCAACGTGAGCACCATCGAGGACCCGATCGAAATGATCGAGCCCGCGTTCAACCAGACGCAGGTGCAGCCGCAGCTGGACTTCGGCTTCACCGAGGGCCTGCGCGCGCTGATGCGCCAGGACCCGGACATCATCATGGTCGGCGAGATCCGCGACCTCGCCACCGCCGAGATGGCGGTGCAGTCGGCACTCACCGGCCACCTGGTCTTCAGCACGCTGCACACCAACGACGCGCCCAGTGCCATCACGCGGCTGATGGAGCTGGGCGTGCCCTCGTACCTGATCAACGCCGTGATGCTGGGCGTGCTCGCGCAGCGCCTGGTGCGCACGCTGTGCCCGCTGTGCAAGCAGCCCGACGAATCGGTCACGCGCGAGAAGCTCGCGGCCTTCGTCGCGCCCTGGCAGATCACCGGCTCGGTGCGTGCCTACAAGCCCGTGGGCTGCGTCGACTGCCGCATGACCGGCTACATGGGCCGCATGGGCCTGTACGAGCTGCTGAGCGTCAGCGAGGACTTCAAGGCCCGCGTCACCAAGGAACCCAGCCTGCTCGCGCTGCGCCGCCAAGCCGTGACCGACGGCATGCGCCCGCTGCGCCTGGCCGGCGCGCTGCGCGTGGCCGAAGGCGTGACCACGATCGAGGAAGTGCTGAGCGCCACGCCGCCCCTCGAGTAGCGTTGTTCCTGGGGCTAACCCTAGCCCGGCGATAGGTGGAATCCACATCAAACTGACCGGAAGCTGACCAGACAATCTCCCGTTCGATTTGTTCGAGGAGACTGTTCGTGAAAATCAAAAGTCAACGCGACTTTTTTGCAGGGCTGATGTTCGCCGTGGTGGGCATCGCCTTCGCATGGGGCGCATCGACCTACAACGTCGGCAGCGGCGCCCGCATGGGCCCGGGCTACTTCCCGCTGATGCTGGGCATCGTCATGGCCCTGATCGGCCTGGGCATCATGTTCACCGGCCTGACGGTCGAGACCGAAGACGGTGAAAAGATCGGCAAGTGGGCCTGGAAGCAGGTGGTCTACATCATCGGCGCCAACCTGGCCTTCGGCATCCTGCTGGGCGGCCTGCCGAGCGTCGGCGTTCCGGCCATGGGCATGATCATCGCGATCTACGCCCTGGTGATCATCTCCAGCCTGGCCGGCACCGAGTTCGATCTGAAGAAGGTGCTGCTGCTCGCGACCGTGCTGGCCGTCGGCAGCTACGTGGCATTCATCTGGGCGCTCAAGCTGCAGATCCAGGTCTGGCCGACCTTCATCACGGGTTGAGGAATAAAAAATGGATCTGGTAAACAACCTCTCGATCGGCTTCGGCGTCGCGTTCACCTTCACGAACCTGCTGTACTGCCTGGTCGGTTGCATTCTCGGCACGCTGATCGGCGTGCTCCCCGGCATCGGTCCGGTCGCGACCATCGCGATGCTGCTGCCCGCCACCTACGCGCTGCCCCCCGTGTCGGCGCTGATCATGCTGGCCGGCATCTACTACGGTGCCCAGTACGGTGGCTCGACCACCGCCATCCTGGTCAACCTGCCGGGCGAATCGTCCTCGGTGGTGACCGTGATCGACGGCTACCAGATGGCGCGCAAGGGCCGAGCCGGTCCCGCGCTCGCCGCGGCCGGGCTGGGCTCCTTCTTCGCCGGCTGCGTGGGCACGCTGATCCTGGCCGCCTTCGCGCCGCCGCTGACCGAGATCGCGTTCAAGTTCGGCCCGGCCGAGTACTTCTCGCTGATGATCCTGGGCCTGATCGGCGCCGTGGTGCTTGCTTCGGGCTCGCTGCTCAAGGCCATCGCGATGATCGTGCTGGGCCTGCTGCTGGGCCTGGTCGGCACCGACGTGAACTCGGGCGTGGCCCGCTTCAGCTTCGACATCCCTGAACTGACCGACGGCATCGGCTTCGTGGCCATCGCCATGGGCGTGTTCGGCTACGGCGAAATCATCGCCAACCTCTCGCGCCCCGAAGAAGAGCGTGAAGTGTTCACCGCCAAGGTGTCCGGCCTGTTCCCGACCAAGGAAGACTTCAAGCGCATGATCCCGGCCGTGCTGCGCGGCACGGCGCTCGGCGCGGCCCTGGGCATCCTGCCCGGCGGCGGCGCGCTGCTGGCGGCCTTCGCGGCCTACACGATCGAGAAGAAGACCAAGCTGCAGCCGGGCGAAGTGCCCTTCGGCAAGGGCAACATCCGCGGCGTCGCGGCGCCCGAGTCGGCCAACAACGCCGGTGCGCAGACCTCCTTCATCCCGCTGCTGACGCTGGGCATCCCGCCCAACGCCGTGATGGCGCTGATGGTCGGTGCGATGACCATCCACAACATCCAGCCGGGCCCGCAGGTCATGACCAGCAACCCGGAACTGTTCTGGGGCCTGATCGCCTCGATGTGGATCGGCAACGCGATGCTGATCATCCTGAACCTGCCGCTGATCGGCATGTGGATCAAGCTGCTGTCGGTGCCCTACAAGTACCTGTTCCCGGCGATCGTGCTGTTCTGCGCGATCGGCGTGTACTCGACCAACAACAACACCTTCGACATCTGGATGGTGGGCGCCTTCGGCTTCATCGGCTACGCCTTCTTCAAGCTGGGCTGCGAACCCGCGCCGCTGCTGCTGGGCTTCATCCTGGGCCCGATGATGGAAGAGAACCTGCGCCGCGCGCTGCTGCTGTCGCGTGGCGACTGGAGCGTGTTCGTGAGCCGGCCGATCTCCGCCGGTCTGCTGGCCGCCGCGCTGCTGCTGCTGATCATCGTGCTGCTGCCGGCCGTGAAGTCCAAGCGCGAAGAGGCCTTCGTCGAGGATTGATGAGCCGGGCGGCTTTGCCGCCTCTCCGCAAGACGGCGCCTTCGGGCGCCGTTTTTTTTGCGCGGCAGCCGTTCAGGGCTTGCCGCCGCGCGGCGGCTTCATGTGCTGCCGGGCCATGGCCAGGAAGGCCATCGCCGCGGGGCTCAGCGGATGCTTGGCCAGCCGGATCGCGACCACCGGGTATTCCAGCGTCGGCCGTGTCACGGCAACGGCGCGCAGGTTGGCCGGCATCAGCACCTCCACATAGCGCGGCAGCAGCGCCACGCCCGCGCCGGCCTGGATCAGGCCGAAGGCCGTCGACAGCATCGACACATGGTGGGCCACGCGCGGGTACACGTTGGCCACGCTCGAGAGCTGGCGGCTGACCGCGCGCCACACATTGGCGTCGGGGTTGACGTGGATGAAAGGCAGCGGCTCGAGGTGCCTCGCATCGACCACCACGCGCTGGGCCAGCGGATGGTCGTCGCGCACGAACAGCGCCATGCGCTCGGTGAACAGCGGCTCGGTCGCGAGTTCCGAATGCTTCTGCCCGATGTCCGAGCCGAAGCCCAGGTCCGCCTCCTGCGACAGGATGCGCGAGATCATCTGCTCGGCCGTGCTGTCGAGCAGCGTCGCCACCAGCGTGGGATGCAGGCGGGAAAAGCGGCCCAGCACCGGCGGCAGCAGGGCGCCCGCCGTGAGGTGGCCCACCGCCAGCACCACGCGCCCCTCGCGCAGCTGCGACTGCGAGCGGCAGGCCTCGACCGATTCGTCGATCAGCCGCAGCGCGCGCACGGCGGTGTCGAACATCACCTGGCCCGCGCCCGTCAGCTGGATGCGGCGGCCCCGCACCACCAGCGGCTGCCCCAGTTCCTCCTCCATGCGCTTGACCAGGTGGCTGATGGCGGGCTGCGTGAGCTGGAGCGCCTCGGCCGCCAGCGTGAAGCTGCCCGATTCAGCAACCGCGGCCAGCGCCCGCAGCTGCTGCAGCGAGACCTCTTCGGTGCCCTGTTTCTTCATAAACAACGCTCATAGTTGAATAAGTGGAATTATCTGGCTTGATGCGCGTGGGCTGCATAGCATGCGAGCTTTCTTCCATCGGGACAGAATCCAGCACCATGAAAAGAATCCAGTTCCTTCAGGGCGTCGCCCTCGCGCTGTGCGTGGCCGCGTCGTCCGCCAGCCTGGCGCAGGGCTATCCGGCCAAGCCGATCCGCCTGATCGTGCCCTTTCCCGCGGCCGGTGCCACCGACCTGTTCGCGCGCACGCTGTCGCAGAAGATGGGCGAGAAGCTGGGCGCCACGATCGTGATCGACAACAAGCCGGGCGCCGGCGGCGCCATCGGCTCCGACCTGGCGGCCAAGGCGCCGGCCGACGGCTACACGCTGCTGCTGGCCACCACCAGCACGCACTCGATCGGCCCGGCCATCAACCCGAAGCTGCCCTACGACACGGTGCGCGACTTCACGCCCATCGCCCACGTGGGCGACGCGCCCAGCATCATGCTGGTGCCCAACAGCTCGCCCGCCAAGACGGTGCGCGAGTGGATCGACTACGCGAAGAAGAACCCCGGCAAGCTCAACTACGCCTCGAGCGGCAACGGCACCATCGTGCAGCTCACGGCCGAGCTGTTCAAGTCGCAGGCCGGCGTGTTCGTCACGCACATTCCCTACAAGGGCACGGCGCTGGCCATCCCCGACCTGATCAGCGGCAAGGTCGACGTGCTCTTCGATTCGCTGCCCACCGGCATGCCGCACGTGCGCGACGGCCGGCTGCGCGCGCTGGGCGTGACCTCGTTGAAGCGCAGCCCGCTCGCGCCCGAACTGCCGGCCATCGCCGACGTGCTGCCGGGCTTCGAGTCCAACACCTGGTTCGGGCTCTACGGCCCCAAGGGTCTGCCGGCCGAGATGGTGGCGCGCATCAACACCGCGGCCAACCAGTCGCTGGCCGACCCGGAGGTGCGCGACAAGCTTTCGCGCCTGGGCATCGAGCCCACGACCAGCACCCCGGCCGAACTGGCCGGCATGGTGGCGCAGGACGCCGCCAAGTGGAAAAAGATCATCACCGAACGCCGCATCGTCGGCGACTGAACCCGCCCCATCCCATGAAATTCGATTACGCCAATCCCTACCGTTCCGTCCGCATCCCGGTCTTCGCACGCAACGTCGTCTCGACCTCCCATCCGCTCGCGGCCCAGGCCGGCCTGCGCATCCTGCAGCAGGGCGGCAACGCGGTCGACGCGGCCGTCGCCACCGCAGCCGTGATGACGCTGGTCGAGCCGGTGAGCAACGGCCTGGGCAGCGACGCCTTCTGCATCCTCTGGGACGGCAAGGAACTGCACGGCCTCAACGCCTCGGGCTGCGCGCCGCAGGCCTGGACGCCCGAGTACTTCCGGCGCAAGCACGGCGACGGCGCCGCCACGCCGCCGCAACGCGGCATGGATTCGGTCACCGTGCCGGGCGCGGTGGGCGGCTGGGTCGCGCTGTCGGAGCGCTTCGGCAAGCTGCCCTTCGAGGCCCTGATGGCGCCGGCCATCGAGATCGCAGAGCGTGGCTACCTGGTGCCGCCCGTGGTGCAGCAGAAGTGGGCCGCGGCCACGCCGATCCTGCAGAACCAGCCGGGCTTCGCCCAGAGCTTCCTGCCCTGGGGCCGTGCGCCCGAGGTGGGCGAGCTGTTCCGCTTCCCCGCCGCGGCGCGCGCGCTGCGCGCCATCGGCGCGACCCGCGGCGAGGCCTTCTACAGCGGCGAGATCGCCGAGGCGCTGGAGAAATTCTCCAACGCCAACGGCGGCAGCCTCAAGGTGCGCGACCTCGCGAACTGGAAGCCCGAATGGGTCACGCCGATCTCGCAGGACTACGCGGGCCACACGCTGCACGAGATCCCGCCCAGCGGGCAGGGCATCGCGGCGCTGATCGCGCTGGGCATTCTGAAGAACTTCGACCTGGCCTCGATGCCGATCGACTCGGTGGCGTCGCAGCATCTGCAGATCGAGGCCATGAAGCTGGCCTTCGCCGACGTCTACCGCTATGTGTCGGAGCCCTCGTCGATGGAGACGACGGTCGCGCAAATGCTCGATGGCGGCTACCTGGCCTCGCGTGCCAAACTCATCGACGTGAACAAGGCACAAGACTTCAAGGCCGGCAACCCGGTCAAGGGCGGCACCATCTACCTCACGGCCGCCGACGAGAGCGGCATGATGGTGAGCTTCATCCAGAGCAACTTCATGGGCTTCGGCTCGGGCTGCGTGGAACCGGAATTCGGCATCAGCCTGCAGAACCGCGGCCACGGCTTCAGCCTCGATGCGGCCAGCCCCAACGTCGCGGCACCGGGCAAGCGCCCCTTCCACACCATCATCCCGGCCTTCCTCACCAAGGACGGCCAGCCGGTCATGAGCTTCGGCGTGATGGGCGGCAACATGCAGCCGCAGGGCCACATGCAGACGCTGGTGCGCATGCTCGACCACGGCCAGAACCCGCAGGCCGCCTGCGATGCGCCGCGCTGGCGCTTCAACAGCGGCCTGGAGATCAACGCCGAGGCCGCGATGGACCCGCAAGTCCTGCAGGGGCTGAGCGCGCTGGGCCACAAGGTCGAGGTGATCGACGACTCCTACCAGGACTTCGGTGCCGGCCAGTTCATCTGGCGCGCGGGCGATCCGGCGGTCGAGGGTTATGTGGCGGCGAGCGATCCGCGGCGCGACGGTCTTGCTGCAGGATTCTGAGTCCACCCCGAAACGGCTCACTTCGTGTAGCCGTCTCCCCTCAAGGGGCGACACCGGCGGACCGGCGAAGCCGGATCCGCGGTGTCCCTGGAATAAGAAAAATTGACCTCCTCTCCCACCCCCTCGGCCGCGGCCCCCAAATCCATCCGCACCGGCCTGATCCTCGCCACCTTCGGCGCCATCGCGTTCAGCGGCAAGGCGATCATCGTGAAGCTGGCCTACCGCCACAACGTGGACGCGGTCACCCTGATCATGTTCCGCATGCTGTTCGCGCTGCCGCTGTTCGTGGCGATGGCCTGGTGGGCGGGGCGGGGCAAGGCGGCGTTGACCTTGCGCGACTGGCTGGGGGTGATCGGGCTGGGCTTCTCGGGCTACTACCTCTCGAGCTTCCTCGACTTCGCCGGGCTGGCCTACATCACGGCCAGCCTGGAGCGGCTGATCCTGTACCTCAACCCCACGCTGGTGCTGCTGTTCGGCTGGATCGTCTACCGCCGCCGCATCGTGCGCCAGCAGCTGATCGGCATCGCGATCAGCTATGCGGGCGTGCTGCTGGTGTTCGGCCACGAGGTGCAGCTGGGGCAGAGCAGCACCGCGGCCTGGGGCACGCTGCTGGTCTTTTTGAGCGCGGTGAGCTATGCGGTCTACCTGGTCGCGAGCGGCGAGTTCGTCAAGCGCCTGGGCTCGCTGCGGCTGGTGGGGCTGGCGACCAGCGTGGCCTGCGTGCTGTGCATCGCGCAGTTCCTGCTGCTGCGGCCGATCGACGTGGCGCTGAACGTGGCGCCCGAGGTGATCTGGCTGTCGGTGCTCAACGCGACGCTGTGCACCGCGGTGCCGGTGCTGTCCGTGATGATGGCGATCGAGCGCATCGGTGCGGCCATGGCGGCGCAGACCGGCATGGTCGGGCCGCTCTCGACTATTCTCATGGGCGTGGTGCTGCTCGGCGAACCCTTCACGGCCTGGATTGCGGCCGGGACGGTGCTGGTCATCACCGGAATCTTTGTCTTTACGCGAACCGGGCGCTGAGCCCGCAGGAGAATTTGAATGGACCTCGGAATTGCAGGCAGGACGGCCCTGGTGTGCGGCGCGAGCAAGGGGCTGGGCCTGGGCTGTGCCGAAGCCCTGGTGCGCGAAGGCGTGAACGTGGTGGTGGTGGCGCGTGGCGCCGAAGTGCTGAACGCCGCGGCGGCGCAGCTCGAGGCGCTGGCCGCGGGCGTGGCGAACAAGCCCTTCGTCAAGGCCGTGGCGGCCGACATCACGACGCCCGAGGGGCGCGCCGCGGCTTTTGCCGCGCATGCCGACTACGACATCGTCGTGACCAACGCGGGCGGCCCGCCGCCCGGCGATTTCCGTGACTGGGACCGCGAGGCCTGGATCAAGGCGGTGGACGCCAACATGCTCACGCCGATCGAACTGATCAAGGCCACGGTCGACGGCATGGCCGCGCGCGGCTACGGCCGCATCGTCAACATCACCTCGAGTTCGGTCAAGGCGCCGATCGACATCCTGGGCCTGTCCAACGGCGCGCGCAGCGGCCTGACCGGCTTCGTGGCCGGCGCGGCACGCACCTCGATCGCGGCCAAGGGCGTGACGATCAACAACCTGCTGCCGGGCGCCTTCGACACCGACCGGCTCAAGGGCACGATGGCCGGCGCCGCGAAGAAGAGCGGCCA
The DNA here is from genome assembly GCF_030317215.1 of Variovorax sp. J2P1-31. NCBI lineage: Bacteria > Pseudomonadati > Pseudomonadota > Betaproteobacteria > Burkholderiales > Comamonadaceae > Variovorax > Variovorax sp. J2P1-31. The sequence goes on along the minus strand of NZ_JASZYA010000003.1, from coordinate 446,750 downwards.
GGACGTCGACGCGGTGCGCGCGGCGCGCCAGAAGAACATTCCCGCCGGCCGCTTCGGCAGCCCCGAGGAGTTCGGCGCGGTCTGCGCCTTCCTCTGCAGCCGGCAGGCCGGCTACATCACGGGCCAGAACGTGCTGACCGACGGCGGCGCGTATCCGGGCACCTACTAGTCCCCACGAAGGCACGCGCGCATGAGCGGGCAGGCGTTCCGGCAGATCACCCTGGTGTCGGTCACCGGGCTGCCCGATGCGCGCGGCGCCGCGCTGGCGCTGCAGTGGAGCCTGCAGCAGATGCCGGGTGCGCGGGCCCTGCTGTGCTGCCCGCAGGCGCCGCCCGACCTGGCGCCGGGCATCGCGCACCAGGCGATCGCGCCGCTCAACTACCACGAGTACAGCTGGTTCATGATGTTCGCGCTCTGGCGCGTGGTGCAGACCGAATTCGCGCTGGTGGTGCAGGACGACGGCTGGGTCGTCGATGCCGCCAACTGGCGCGACGATTTCCTGGACTGCGATTACATCGGCGCGCCGATCCACCTGGCACGTATCGACGGGCCCGGGGGCCCGGCCTGGCGCACCCGCTTCGACTGGGTGCAGGAACTGCAGCGGCCCGAACTGCGCGTCACGCCGGTCCAGAACGGCGGCTTCAGCCTGCGCAGCCGGCGCTTCATGCGGGCGCTGGTCGACCATCCGCAGGTCCGGGTGGAGATCCCGCCGCCCGATGCGGTGGAGGGCGACCCGCTGCGCATGCATTGGCACAACAACGCGCTGCTCGAAGACGTGCAGCTCAGCGGCGTGCTGCGCCCGGCGCTCGAGGCCGTCGGCCTGCGCTTCGCGCCGCTGGCGCTGGCGCGCGACTTCGCCATCGAGCATGCGGGGCCGCAGCTGCACCATGGCTACGACCCGCTGCGGCTGTTCGGCCACCATGCGCGGGTGCGGCAGTTGGTGTCGCTGGCGCCGCTCACGCTGCGCTCGCAGATCCCGCTGTCGCAGCTCGACCTCTGGTACGGCGAGCGCGAGATCCTGCAGATGTTCGAGCGCCGGGGCTACCGCATCGAGTTCGCGGCCGAGCCGTCGCCGGGCTGAACAAGGCAATGCCCCGCGCCTTCGCGGGTGGGCCAAACGTGGCAGGATGCGGCTCTTCTTTTTGGAGACTGCAACGATGATGAGCAAAGCCGTCCGTATCGACCGCCATGGCGGTCCCGAAGAACTCAAGATCGTCGACGTGCAGGTCGGCGAGCCCGGCCCGGGCGAGATCCGCATCCGCCACAAGGCCGTGGGCCTGAACTTCATCGACACCTACCAGCGCAGCGGCCTGTACCCCTTCGCGATGCCGTTGCAGCTGGGCATGGAAGCCTCGGGCATCGTCGAGGCGGTGGGCGAGGGCGTGACGCACCTCCAGGTCGGCGACCGCGCCGCCTACGCCAGCCCGCCGCCGGGTGCGTACTGCGAGCTGCGCGTGCTGCCGGCCAAGAACGTCTGCCGGCTGCCCGATGCGATCTCCTTCGAGACCGGCGCGGCCATGATGCTCAAGGGCCTGACCACGCAGTACCTGCTGAAGAAGACCCTGCCGGCCGAAGGCCTGCAGCCGGGCGACTTCATCCTGTTCCACGCGGCCGCCGGCGGCGTGGGCCTGATCGCCTGCCAGTGGGCCAAGGCGCTGGGCCTGCAGCTGATCGGCACCGCCGGCAGCGACGCCAAGTGCCAGCTCGCGCTCGAACACGGCGCGGCGCACGCGATCAACTACAGCACCGAGAACTTCGCCGCGCGGGTGAAGGAGATCACCGGCGGCAAGGGCGTGAAGGTGGTTTACGACTCGGTGGGCAAGGACACCTACGAAGGCTCGATCGACTGCCTGCGGCCCTTCGGCCTGCTGGCGGTGTTCGGCAACGGTTCGGGCCCGACGCCGCCGATCAACCTGGGCATGCTGGCCTCCAAGGGCTCGCTCTACGTCACGCGGCCCACGCTGTTCACCCACATGTCCTCGCGCGAAGCCACGCAGGCCATGGCCGACGACCTGTTCGCGGTGGTGCAGAGCGGCGCGGTGAAGATCCCGATCGCGCAGCGCTACGCGCTGGAAGACGTGCAGCAGGCGCACCGCGACCTCGAGGCGCGCAAGACCACGGGCTGCACGATCCTCACGCTGTAGTCGCGATCTCGCGCACCAGCCGCCACACCCGCTGCGCCAGCGGCGAAGGCGCGCGGTTGCGCCGGTGCACCAGCATCACCTGGCGCTGCACCCGCGGCGTGAGCGGCAGCGCGACCAGCGTGCCCAGCCCCTGCGGCGGCACGGCCAGCGCGGGCATCACGCTGATGCCGATGCCGGCCTCGACCATGCGGAACACCGTGGTCGGGTGTCCCAGCTGCTGCGCCACCTCGGCCTGCACGCCGTGCGCGAGCAGCGCCTCGTCGATCAGCCGGCGGCTGCCAGAGGCATGGTCGAGCAGCACCAGCGCATGGCCGCGCAGCATCGACCAGCGCACGCTGCGGTGCGCCGCCAGCGCATGGCCGCGCGGCACCACCAGCACGAAGGGGTCGTCGAGGATGGTCTCGGTCTGCAGATCCTCGGCCGCCGAGGGCTCGATCACCACGCCGAAGTCGACCTCGCCGCTGCGCACGCTGTCGAGCACGTCCTGCTGGATGCGGTCGAGCAGCACCAGCTGGATCTCGGGCTCCTGCCGGTTGCAGGCCGCGATGCAGGCCGGCATGAGCTGGGCCGACAGCGTGGGGCTGCTGGCCACGCGCACCTTGCCGCGCCGCGCATGGGCCATGCCCTGTACGTCGAGCAGGGTCTGGTCGAGCTCCTCGAGCACCCGGCCCAGGCGCGCGGCCAGCGAATGGCCGGCCTCGGTCAGCACCACCTCGCGCGTGGTGCGGTCGAGCAGCTTCAGGCCCAGCTGCGATTCGAGCTCGAGGATCGAGCGGCTCACCGCGGGCTGGGTGAGCGCGATCGCATCGCCGGCACGGCTGAAGTTGCGCTCCTCGGCCACGGCCAGGAACACGCGGAGCTGGCGCAGGCTGATGTTCATGCAGAGAAATCATATATCCATCAGATAAATCCATTTCTCTTTCGATCCGATCCCGGGCCCAATCCTGCCCATGGCCCGTTCACGCTTCCTCCCCGACAACTTCACCCTCGCCCTGGTCACGACCGTGGCGCTCGCTTCGCTGCTGCCGGCCGCCGGCCGCACGGCGCACTTCTTCGAGGGCCTCACGACGGTGGCCATCGGCCTCCTGTTCTTCCTGCATGGCGCCAAGCTGCCGCGCGAGGCCATCGTGGCCGGCGTGGGCCACTGGCGGCTGCACCTGCTGGTGTTCCTCAGCACCTTCGTGCTGTTCCCGCTGCTTGGGCTGGCGCTGCGGCCGGTGCTGCAGCCGCTGGTGACGCCCGAGCTCTACACCGGCGTGCTGTACCTCTGCGTGCTGCCCGCCACGGTGCAGTCGGCCATCGCCTTCACCTCGCTGGCGCGCGGCAACGTGCCGGCGGCGGTCTGCAGCGCCTCGGCCTCGACCCTGCTGGGCGTGTTCGTCACGCCGCTGCTGGTGAACTGGCTGGTGGTCTCTGGCGGCGCCGCATCGTCGTCCTTCGATGCCATCGGCCGGATCCTGCTGCAGCTGATGGCGCCCTTTGTGGTCGGCCACCTGCTGCGGCCCTGGATCGGCGCCTGGATCAAGCAGCGCGCCTCGGTGCTGAGCTTCGTCGACCGCGGCTCGATCCTGCTGGTGGTTTACACCGCCTTCAGCGCGGCCGTGATCGAAGGCCTGTGGCGCCAGGTGCCGCTGAGCGCGCTGGCCGGGCTGTTCGTGGTCTGCGCGGTGTTGCTGGCGCTGGCGCTGTTCGCCACCACCTGGAGCGCGCGCAAGCTGGGCTTCGACAAGGCCGACGAGGTCACGATCGTGTTCTGCGGCTCCAAGAAGAGCCTGGCCAGCGGCATCCCGATGGCGCACGTGCTGTTCGCCTCGGGCGCGGTGGGCGCCATCGTGCTGCCGCTGATGCTGTTCCACCAGATGCAGCTGATGGTGTGCGCGGTGCTGGCGCAGCGTTATGCGCGCCGGCCGGCCGACGAGGCCGTGGAAACGGCAGCCGCCCGCGCCGCCTGATCCGTTCTCAGGATTCCTTGACCGGCGTGAGCTGCGCCTCGCGCAGCCGGTTGGGTGCCAGCGCGCCGGCCGAGTCGAGGATCGGGTAGGCGATCGAGCAGATGTGCGAGTTGATCCGCTTGAGGTCGCTGATCAGGTCGATGTGCAGCGAGCTGGTCTCCATGCTCGGCGTGGTGCGGTCCATGAGCCGGGTCAGGTGGGTGTTGGCGTAGGCGCGCTCGAGGTCGCGGAAGCGCGCCTTTTCTTCCAGCAGCTTCTGCGCGTCGCGCACGTTGCCGTTGAGGAAGACGCTCATGCCCAGCCGCAGGTTGGCCACCAGGCGCTCGTGCAGTTCGACGATCTCGGCCATGCCGGCCTCGGAGAAGTTGCGCTGCGGCTTGATCTTCTTGTCCTCGATGTCGATGATCACGCGCTCGATGATGTCGCCCACCTGCTCCATGTTGATGGTGAAGCTGATGATGTCGGTCCAGCGCTTGCTCTCTTCCTCGCCCAGCGCCTCGCGCGAGATCTTGGTGAGGTAGTACTTGATGTCGGAGTAGAGCCGGTCCACCACGTCGTCGAGCTTGCGCAGCTCGTCGGCCAGCCGCAGGTCGTTGTTGCGGATCACGTTGAGCATGCCGATCAGCATGGTCTCGACGATGTCGGCCTGGTGCAGCGCTTCGCGCGCCGCGTTGGAGATGGCCAGCGTGGGCGTGGACAGCGCCGAGGGGTCCAGGTGCTGCGGCCGGGCGGTGGTCGAGCCTTCCTGCGGCACCGGCAGCAGCTTCTTCACCAGCCGCGCCACCCAGTCGGTCAGGCCGATGAAGCCGATGCTCACCACCACGTTGAAGGCCAGGTGGTAGAGCACCACCAGCTGCGTCGCATCGGACACGTAGGCCCGCACGTGCGTCAGGTACAGCCCGATGAAGGGCGCGGCCACGGTCACGCCCAGCAGCTTGAACAGCAGGTTGCCCACCGTCACCTGCCGCACCGACATCTCGGACTTGGCGGTGGTCAGCACCGCGAGGATGCCGCTGCCCAGGTTGGCGCCCAGCACCAGGCCCAGCGCCACGTCCAGCGGCACCACGGCCGAGCTGGCCATCGCGGCCACCAGCAGCACCACGGCCAGGCTCGAATAGGCCACCACCGCGAGCGCCGCGCCGATGGTGATCTCCAGCAGGATGTCGCTGCTGATCGACACCAGGACCGCGCGCATCGCCGGCGAATCGAACAGCGGGCCGGTGGCCTGCACCACCAGCTGCAGCGCGAGCAGCATCAGGCCCAGGCCGATCAGGATGCGGCCGAAGCGCCCGGCCGCGCTCGCGGGCCGGGTGATCGAGAACACCACGCCGGTGAAGATGAACAGCGGCGACAGCCACGAGAGGTCGGTCGAGAACAGCACCGACATCAGCGCCGTGCCCACGTCGGCGCCGCGCATCACGGCCAGCGCGGCCGGCAGCGCGATCAGGCCCTGGCCCACGAAGGACGAGGTCATGAGCGAGGTGGCCGTGCTCGACTGCACGAGGGCCGTCACGCCGATGCCCGACAGCGCCGCGGTGAAGCGGTTGCGCATGCTGCGCGCGAGCAGGGTGCGGAGGTTGGCGCCGAACACGCGCAGCACGCCCGTGCGGACCAGGTGGGTGCCCCAGACGAGGAGTGCGACTGCTGCCAGCAGGTTCAGCAGATGTTTCATGGACGGCGGATGGCTTTCTCTTCTTTGTTGTTCAGTGAGCCTCTATTGTCAACACGGGATGTGCGGCAAGGCGTCGGCCAGGGACGCCGGGTTCAGTCGATCAAGGCCCCATTCTCATGGAAAGGGTAGGGGCCTTCAAATTCGCCCGCTGCGGCCAGGTGCGTGACCAGCCGTTCGCCGTCCCACGCATGCACGCGGAAGCCCGGCGGCTCGAGGCCCCAGGACGAGGGCGCCTGCGGGTCCAGATCGAGCGTGACCTGGTGGCCGGGTGCCGGCGAGGTCGAGGCGATGGTGCCGCCGAAGCGCACGTCGATCGCGCGGTGCAGGTGGCCGCAGATCACGCGTTCGACGTTGGGATGGCGCGCCACCAAGGCTTCGAGTTCGGCCCGGCCTTCGAGCAGGCCGATGTCGTCCATGTGGCCGATCAGCGTGCGGAAGGGCGGATGGTGCATCGCGATGACCACCGGCTCGCCGCGGCAGGCCGCCAGTTGCGCTTCGAGCCAGGCCAGGCGCGCGGCGTCGAGCGTGCCGTGGCTGTGGCCGGGCACGCAGGTGTCGAGCGTGAGCAGGCGCAGGCGGCCGACCTTCACGCTGTACTGCACGAACTCGCCGACCGCACCGAGGTAGCTGTGGCCGGGGAAGCTGCGGCGCAGCTGGTCGCGGTCGTCGTGGTTGCCGGGCATCAGGTAGACCGGCATGGTCAGCGGCGCCAGCAGCTCGGCCATGTGGGCGTACTCGGCCGCGCGGCCGAAGTCGCTGAGGTCGCCAGTGATCACCACCGCGTCGGGCGCCTGGCGCAGGCGCAGCACGCTCTGCACCGCGCGCTTCAGGTAGGGCGCGGTGTCGATCCGGCCATAGGCCAGCCGGCCGGGTTCGCGGATGTGGAGGTCGGTCAGTTGAACGAGAACGGTGTGGGTCATGCGCTGGCCTCCTCCTGCGAGGTCATGAGGCGGTGGGGTTGGACGCGGATGCCGATGGCATCGCCGGCGTTGAAGGGCGTGTCGCGCACCGCATCGGCCAGCAGGCCCGGCTGGTCGGCCAGGCTCAGGCGCAATTGCACGCGGTCGCCGAGGAAGGTGCGCTGCTCGACGCGGGCCGTGCCCCAGCCGGCCTGGCCGGGCGCGCCGATCTCGACGTCTTCGGGGCGCAGCAGCAGGGTCGGGTGCTTCGTCCAGTCGGCGGGGCATGCAATGGTCGTGCCGCCGAAGGCGAGCACGCCCTGCGCGATGGCTTCGGACGAACGCTCGAGCCGGTTCACCCGGCCCAGGAATTCGGCCACGAAGGGATGGCTGGGCGCGCGGTAGAGGTCCTCGCCGCGGCCGATCTGCACGATGCGGCCGGCACGCATCACGGCCAGCCGGTCGGCGATGGCCATGGCTTCCTGCTGGTCGTGCGTGACGTGGATGGCCGTGATGTGCAGCCGGCGCAGCAGTTCGGCCAGCTCGTCGCGCAGCGACTCCTTGAGCTTGGCGTCGAGCGCGGCCAGCGGCTCGTCGAGCAGCAGCACGCGCGGGCGCACGGCCACGGCGCGGGCCAGGGCCACGCGCTGGCGCTGGCCGCCCGAGAGGTCGGCCGGGCGCTTGTGCTCCAGGCCGGTGAGGCGCGTGAGCTCGACCAGCTCGCCGACCGTGCGGCGCTCGTCGGCCGCGCTCACGCCGCGGATGCGCAGGCCGTAGCCGATGTTGGCGGCCACGCTCAGCTGGGGGAACAGCGCGTAGCTCTGGAACACCATGCCCACGCCGCGCTGCTCGACCGGCTTGTGCGTCACGTCCTGGTCGCCGAAGCGGATGCGGCCGCCCGCGTCCAGCGTCTCGAGGCCGGCGATCAGCCGCAGCAGCGTGGTCTTGCCGCAGCCCGAGGGGCCGAGCAGCGCGAGCACCTCGCCCGGCTCCACATGCAGGTTGGTGGCTTGCAGGCCGCGCGTGCCGTCGGCGTAGGTCTTGGCGACGTTCTCGACGTCGACCGGGATGCGTTCAAGTTCCATAGCGTTTCTGCATGAGATGGGCGAGGGACTGCAGGCCCCAGAGCACCGGAAGGATGACGATGAAGAAGACCAGCGTGTAGGCCGAGCCCACTTCCAGCCGCATCGAGGCGTAGCTGTCGGCCAGGCCCACGGGCAGCGTGCGCGTGAGCGGCGTGTGCAGCATCCAGGTCAGGTTGAATTCGCCGACCGAGAGCGTGAAGACCATCAGGCTGCCCGCGACGATGGCCGGGAACACGGCCGGCACCAGCACGCCGAGGAAGCGCTGGCGGAAGCTCGCGCCCAGCGTGCGCGCGGCTTCTTCCAGTGCGACCAGGTCGTTGCGCTGGAAGGCCGAGGCCACGGTGCGCACCATGAAGGGCAGCGTGAAGACGATGTGGCCGACCAGGATGAAGGCGAAGCTCTGGCGGAAGGCCGTGATCTGGCCGTAGGCCAGGATCAGCGCCAGCGCGGTCGCCAGGCCCGGCACCGCCACCGGCAGCGTGAGCAGCTCCTCGAAGATGCGTGCGGTGCGCGAGCGGCTGCGCGCCAGCGCATAGGCGCAGGGCACCCCCAGCACGATGGTGCCCGCGACGCAGACCAGCGCCAGCGCGAGCGACCAGCCGACGGTGCCGCCGTAGACCTCCCAGACCTCGCCGAACCAGCGGGTCGTGAGGCCGCTCTTGAGGCCCACGCTGTAGTTGTTGACCAGTCCCGCCATCACCGACAGCAGCATCGGCGCGATCATGAAGAAGCTCACGATGGCCGTCACCGCGAACAGGAAGGGCGCCTTGGGTTGCGTGTTCTTTCGCATGCTTGCTCCTCGCCCTCAGCGCACCGTGGGGTTGCCACCGAAATGGCGAGCTATGAAAAGCACCAGCCAGGTCACGACGCCGAGCGCGATCGACAGCGAGGCGGCCAGCGCGAAGTTGGCGTAGTTGGTGAACTCGTTGTAGATGGTGATCGGGATCACCTCGAACTTGCTGGCCAGCGTGAAGGCCGTGCCGAAGGCGCCCATCGAGGTCGCGAACAAAATCGCGCCGCAGGCCAGCGTGGTGGGCACGAGCTCGGGCAGCCACACGTCGCGCACCACGCGCAGGCGCGAGGCGCCCAGCGAGCGGGCCGCTTCCTCGAGCTGCATGTTCATCGACTCCGCGGCCGCCGCGTAGGTGGCGATGGCGCGCGGCAGCGAGAAGTAGAGGTAGGCCAGGAACAGGCCCAGCAGGCCGTAGGCGAAGGTGATGCGCTCGCCCACCAGCGCGTCGGACAGGTCGGCCACCAGGCCTTGCCGGCCGCCCAGCAGGATCACGAAGAAGCCGATGATCACACCGGGAAAGGACAGCGGCAAGGTCAGCAGCGACAGCAGCACGCGCTTGCCCACGAACTCGCGCCGCGCCAGGTACACGCCGACCGCGCCGCCCAGGACCAGCGTGGCCAGCGTCACGCCCAGCGACAGCAGCACGGTGTTGACCATGCTCTGCACATAGCGGCCGTCGGTCAGCACCGCGAAGTAGGTGGCCCAGCCCTTCTCCGCCGGCAGCGCCATCAGGCGCAGCACCGGCAGCAGCCAGAACATCAGGAAGAAGGCGCCGGCCGGGGCTGCGCAGCCCAGCAGCAGCCAGTGCTGCCTGGACTTCAACGCACGTCCTTCAGATAGCGGTCGGAGAAGGCGCGCTGCGCGGCGGCCATGCGGCCGTAGTCGACGGTCTTGGCGCGCGCGTACTCGGCGGCGGGCAGGAACTGGGCCTCGACCTCCTTGGGCATGGCGCTCGCGCGCACCGGGCGCAGGTAGGCCTTGGCCCAGATCGCCTGGCCTTCGTCGGACAGCGTGAAGTCCAGCACCTTCTTCGCCTCGGCCGCGTGCGGCGCCTTGGCCACCATGCTCATCACGTAGGGCACGACCACCGTGCCTTCGGCCGGGATCACGAAGGCCACGTTGGCCTTGTCCTTGTACTTGGCGCGGTAGGCGTTGAAGTCGTAGTCGAGCAGGATCGCGATCTCGCCCGACAGCACGCGCGCGTACGAGGTCTGCTTGGGCACGATGGGCTCGTTCTTCTGCAGCGCCTTGAAGTAGTCGATGGCCGGGCCGAAGTTCTCGAGGTTGCCGCCGCGCGCTTCGTTGACCGCCACCGCGCCGACATAGCCGACGAAGGCCGAGGCCGGGTCGAGGTAGCCGATCAGGCCCTTGTACTCGGGCTTGAGCAGGTCGGCCCACGATTTGGGGATCGGCTTGCCCTTGAGCGCGTCGACGTTGACCATGAAGCCCAGCGTGCCCGAATGGATGCTGAACCAGTTCCCGGCCGGGTCCTTGAGGCCGTCGGGGATGTCCTTGAAGTTGGCCGGCTGGTAGGGCGCGACCACGCCTTCCTTCTGCGCCTGGATGGCGAAGGTCACGCCCAGGTAGGTCACGTCGGCCACCGGGCTGGCCTTCTCGGCGACCATCTGGGCCAGCGCCTGGCCCGAGTTCTTGTTGTCGGCCGGCACGGTGACGCCGGTCTTGGCCTTGATGGCGCGCAGCTGCGTGCCCCAGTCGGCCCATTCGGTCGGGCAGTTGTAGCAGATGGCGGTCTGGGCCATGGTCACGCTGGCGGCGGCGAGGCCGGCGGCCAGCACGCCCAGGCGGGCGATGCGTCGAAGGGTCGAGGACATGGAAGGCTCCTTGGTCTGAAGGGATCGGGTGGGGAGAAAGAAAAAACGAAAGAGGTCAGGCCGGCGCGGCCGCATAGGACTCGCCTTCGCGGAAGGCATGGGGCAGCAGCAGGCTGGCGTCGGCGCCGGGCGCGGTGCCGGCGGCCAGCGCCTTCACCAGCAGTTCCACCGCATGGCGGCCGATGTCGTGGTTGGGCTGGGTCACGGTGCTCAGGGCGGGCGTCAGGTCTTCACCGAGCGCGATGCCGTCGAAGCCCACCACCGCCAGGTCCTGCGGCACGCGCAGGCCGTTGCGGTGCGCGGCGCGGATGCAGCGGATCGCCAGCAGGTCGTTCGAGCAGAACAGGGCGCTGGGGCGCGGCGCGGCCTCGAGATAGTGGCGCACGGCCTCGACCGCGGTCTCGACGAAGGGCACCTCGAGCAGCGGCAGCGCGTCCAGGCCGGCGTCGGCCATGCCCTGCAGGTAGCCGCGATAGCGTTGCTGCGAGCGGTCGGAGGCGGCCAGCGTGCCGCTGACCATGGCGATGCGCCGGTGGCCCAGCCGCACCAGCCGCTCGACCACCTCGGCCGAGGCGCGCTCGCTGTCGACCGAGACGCAGGGATGGGCCGGGTGCCGGTTGTAGGCCAGCACATAGGGCACGGCCGCGCCGTGCAGCCGCTGCAGCGCGACCGAGTTCGAGGGGTTCGAGACCACCAGGATCATCCCGTCGACGTTGCCGGCCAGCAGCTGGTGGACCGAGCGCTGCTCCTCCTCGACTTCGTAGCCGGTGGTGACCGGGATGATCGCGTAGCCGCCGGCCGCCGCGGCCTCGGCGATGCCCTGCAGGCATTCGGCGAAGGTCGGGTTCAGCAGCGTGGGCAGCACCACGCCCAGCACGCGGCTGCGCTGGGTGCGCAAGGTGCGGGCGCTGGCGTTGGGCAGGTAGCCGAGTTCCTTGGCGACGCGCTCGACCAGTTCACGGGTGGCGGGCGCGACCTTGTCGGGGAAGTTGAAGGCCCGCGACACCGTGGCGACGGAGACGCCGGCACGTTCGGCAACGATCTGGATGTTCATCTGTGGTGGCGTAATGTAATCGATTACATTGAAGCACGGCAGTATGACCCGGTGATGACGAACGAGAAAACCGCGTAAACCCTAGGCGGGTCGACGCGGTTTTCGTGAGAAGCGCAGGGGAGGGGCTACTTGCCGCGTTTTACGCGCCGCAGCTCGTCGAGGATCAGGCAGATGGCGCCGATGGTGATGGCGGCATCGGCCACGTTGAAGGCCGGGAAGTGGCGCCCGCCCAGGTGGAAGTCCAGGAAATCCACCACGTAGCCGTGCATCATGCGGTCGACCACGTTGCCCACGGCGCCGCCCAGGATGCAGGCCATGGCGAAGCTGAACAGCTTCTGGCCCGCGTGCGACTTCAGCATCCAGACGATGAAGATCGCGGCCGCCACGCCGATGCCGGTGAACAGCCAGCGCTGCCAGCCCGAGCTGTCGGCCAGGAAGGAGAAGGCCGCGCCGGTGTTGTGCGCGCGCACGATGTTGAAGAAGCCGGTGATCTGGGTCCAGTCGCCCAGCCGGTAGTAGCCCAGGATCAGCGTCTTGGTGAACTGGTCGAGGATGAACAGCACCAGCGCCAGGCCCAGCCAGGGCCAGATGCTGTCGGCCAGGCTCTTGCCCGCACCCCGCTTGGCGGCGACGGCGCGGGCCATCAGGCGACGCTCCGCGCTTCGCCGGCGCCGTAGAGGTTGCTGGTGCAGCGGCCGCACAGCGTCGGGTGCGCCGCATCGTGGCCCACGTCGGCACGCCAGTGCCAGCAGCGCTCGCACTTGGTGTCGGCGCTGGGCTTGACCAGCACCGAGGGCGCGTCGCCGGCCGCCAGCGTGACGGCCGAGGTGATGAACACGAACTTGAGGTCCTCGCCCAGCGAGGCCAGCAGCGCGTGGTCTTCCGGCGTGGCGGTGAGCACCACGTTGGCCTGCAGCGAGGAGCCGACCTGGCCGGTGGCGCGCACCGTCTCGATCTCCTTGTTGACGCTGTCGCGGATCTCGCAGATGCGCGTCCACTTGGCCAGCAGGCCGTCGTCGGGCGTGCCCAGGTCGCTGTAGACCTGCGTGAAGATCGAGGTGCCGGGCTCGCCCGTGCCGACCAGCTTCCAGGCCTCTTCGGCGGTGAAGCTCAGGAAGGGCGCCATCCAGCGCAGCATCGCCTGCGTGATGTGCCACAGCGCGGTCTGCGCGCTGCGGCGCGCCTGCGAGCCGGGCGCGGTGGTGTAGAGCCGGTCCTTGAGCACGTCGAGGTAGAAGCCGCCCAGGTCTTCGGAGCAGTAGATCTGCAGCTTGGCCACCACCGGGTGGAACTCGTAGACCTGGTAGTGGGCCAGGATCTCGGCCTGGAACTCGGCCGCGCGCGCCAGCGCGTAGCGGTCGATTTCCAGCAGCTGGTCGAGCGGCACCGCGTCCTTGGCGATGTCGAAGTCGCTGGTGTTGGCCAGCAGGAAGCGCAGCGTGTTGCGGATCCGGCGGTAGGCGTCGACCACGCGTGCCAGGATCTTGTCGTCGCCCGCGATGTCGCCCGAGTAGTCGCTCGCCGCCACCCACAGGCGGATGATCTCGGCGCCCAGCTTCTTGCTGACCTCCTGCGGGTCGATGCCGTTGCCCAGCGACTTGCTCATCTTGCGGCCCTGGCTGTCGACCGTGAAGCCGTGCGTCAGCAGGCCCTTGTAGGGTGCGCGGCCTTCGAGCGCCGAGGCGATCAGCAGCGACGAATGGAACCAGCCGCGGTGCTGGTCGTGGCCTTCGAGGTAGAGGTCGGCCTCGGGGCCGGTGTCGTGGTGCACGTTGGGGTGGGTGCCGCGCAGCACGTGATAGAAGGTCGAGCCCGAATCGAACCACACCTCGAGGATGTCGGTGCTCTTGGTGTAGCTGGGCGCGTCCTCGGCGCCGAGGATCTCCTCGGCCGTGACGCGGCTCCAGGCCTCGATGCCGCCGCGCTCGACGATGTCGGCGGCCTGGTCGAGGATCTCCATGGTGCGCGGATGCAGCTCGCCCGAATCCTTGTGCAGGAAGAAGGGGATCGGCACCCCCCAGCTGCGCTGGCGCGAGATGCACCAGTCGGGCCGGCCGGCGATCATGTCGTGCAGGCGCGCCTTGCCGTTCTCCGGGTAGAAGCTGGTCTGCTCGATGGCGTCGAGCGCGGTCTGGCGCAGCGTCTTGGGCGCCTTGTCCTTGGTGAACACGCCCTCGCCCTCGTCCATGCGGATGAACCACTGCGCCGCGGCGCGGTAGATCACCGGCGTCTTGTGGCGCCAGCAGTGCGGGTAGCTGTGGGTGATGCCCTCGGTGGCCAGCAGGCGGTTGGCATCGCGCAGCGCGGCGATGATCTCCGGCACGGCCTTCCAGATGTGCTGCCCGCCGAACAGCGGGAAGTCGGGCGCATAGGTGCCGTTGCCCTGCACCGGGTTCAGGATGTCGTCGTAAGCGACGCCGTGGGCGATGCAGGAGTTGAAGTCGTCCACGCCGTAGGCGGGCGAGGAGTGGACCAGGCCGGTGCCGTCGCTGGCGGTGGCGTAGTCGGCCAGGTACACGGGCGACAGGCGCCGGTAGCCGGCATCCACGTCGTACAGCGGATGCTCGAATTCCAGCCCGCCCAGCGCCTCGCCCTTGACCGTGGCCAGCACCTTGCCGTCGAGCGCGTAGCGGGTCATGCACATCTCGACCAGCGAGTTCGCCAGGATCAGCAGGCCGCGCTCGGTGTCGACCAGCGAGTACTCGAGCTCGGGGTTCAGGTTGATGGCCTGGTTGGCCGGGATGGTCCAGGCGGTGGTGGTCCAGATGACCGCGAAGATGTCGCCCAGCACATCGGGGCGGCCGAAGGCTTCGAGCACCTTGGCGCGCTCGTGCGCCTTGAAGGCCACGTCAAGGGTCTGCGACTTCTTGTCGGCGTACTCGATCTCGAACTCGGCCAGCGAGGAGCCGCAGTCGAAGCACCAGTACACGGGCTTCAGGCCGCGGTAGACGAAGCCACGCTCGATCACGCGCTTGAAGGCGCGCAGTTCGCCGGCCTCGTTGGCGAAGTCCATGGTCTTGTACGGATGGTCCCACTCGCCCAGCACGCCCAGGCGCTGGAAGTCGGCCATCTGCTGCGCGATCTGCTCGGTCGCGAAGGCGCGGCTCTTGGCCTGCATGTCGTCGCGGCTCAGGTTGCGGCCGTGCTTCTTCTCGATCGCGTTCTCGATCGGCAGGCCATGGCAGTCCCAGCCCGGCACGTAGAGCGCGTCGAAGCCCTCGAGCTGGCGCGCCTTGGTGATCATGTCCTTGAGGATCTTGTTGACCGCGTGGCCCATGTGGATCTGGCCGTTGGCGTAGGGCGGGCCGTCGTGCAGGATGAACTTGGGCCGGCCGATGCGGGCGTCGCGCAGCCGCTTGTAGAGGCCCTGGTCTTCCCATTCCTTGACCCAGCCCGGCTCGCGCTTGGACATGTCGCCACGCATCGGGAAGGGGGTGTCGGGCAGGTTGAGGGTGGCGCGGTAATCGGTGCCGCCTGCGGTTTTGTTGTCAGCCATGGGGTTTCCAGAAGTCTGCGCTGCGGGGCAGCGCTCGAAGGATCGGGGGAGGGTGCGGCGCCGATGTGACACAAGGGCGGCCGCGCGCGGCGGAAGACGGTTCCGCTTTAAATTCGGTCGCGCGTGGTCTGACGGTGGGTGGACGCGAAGAAGGCGCGTGCATCGACGCCATCCTTGGCGATGCCCGCGGTGAGGGCTTCCAGGCTGGTGTAGCGCAATTCGTCGTGCAGTTTGTGCAGCAGTTCCACGCGGACGATTTTACCGTAGGCCCCTTCCCGCCCCAGTTCGGCGGGCCAATCGAGGCAATGGGTCTCGAGCAGCACGCGCCCCGCGTTGACGTCGTTCGGGTCCAGCGAGGGCCGCACGCCCAGGTTGGCCACGCCCTGCAGCGAGCGTTCGGCCAGCCCGTGCACCAGCACCGCGAAGATGCCGCTGGCGGCCGGTTTCCAGTGCTTGAAGCGCAGGTTGAGCGTGCGGAAGCCGTCGTCGCGGCCCGGGGCGGAGGCGCCCAGCGCCCGGCCCAGCTTGCGGCCGTGCACCACATGGCCCGAGATGGCGTAGGGCCGGCCCAGCAGCGCCTGGGCGTCGGCCATGCGGCCCTCGGCCAGGGCCTCGCGCACCGCCGAGCTCGACACCCGCAGCCCGCGCACCTCGTAGCTGTTCATGCGCGCCACGTCGAAGCCATGCTGTTCGCCGGCCGCGTCGAGCATCGCGTAGTCGCCGGCGCGCTTGGCACCGAAACGGAAATCGTCGCCCACCAGCACGTAGTGCGCGCCCAGGCCCTCGATCAGCACGTTCTGGATGAACTGCTCGGGCGACTGCGCGGCCAGCCGGGCGTCGAAGGGCAGCACGATGGTCTGCGCCACGCCGCAGGCCGCGAGCTCGCCCAGCTTGTCGCGCAGCGTGCCGATGCGCGCGGGCGCCAGCGCCGGCTGCTTGGTGAGCGCCGAGAAGTAGTCGCGCGGATGGGGTTCGAAGGTCAGCACGCAGCTGGGCAGGCCGCGCTGGCGCGCCTCGGTCTGCAGCAGCGCCAGCATGGCCTGGTGGCCACGGTGCACGCCGTCGAAATTGCCGATGGTGAGGGCGCAGGCCGAAGCCACGCCGGGATGCCGGAATCCGCGAAAAACCTGCATGGATCGATCTGATTTTGATAGCGCTGCGCGCCCGCGGAATGGGGCATGGCAGGGCCTGTTGTCACAAAGCCGGTATATTGTGACGCAGTGCGTCACGGCAGGTGCCCTCCGGGGTGCTGCCGTGGTCCGGGTCTCTCCGTGTTCTTCCCTGTGGTCAGGAGGCGTGTGTGAAGGTCTTGAAGCTGTCGGCCCAAGGGCTGCCCCAGTCGTGGATTTCGCTCGAAGAGGCGGTGCTCCACTATGCGGCGGGCGAGGTGCGCTGGGAGGTCGGCGCGCAGGTGGCGGTCTTCCGTGGCGGTCACAACGCGGTCACCGGCCTGCAGTCGCAGATCGCGATCAACAGCATCATCGGCACCAAGGGCGTGCCGCGCATCAACCCCTTCACCCAGCGTCCCGGCCTGAGCAACAGCAAGCTGTTCGCGCGCGACCGCAACGTCTGCGCCTACTGCGGCGGTCATTTCCACGAAGACGAACTCACGCGCGAGCACATCATCCCCTTCGCGCAGAAGGGCATCGACGTCTGGATGAACGTGGTCACGGCCTGCAAGCCCTGCAACCACCGCAAGAGCAGCCGCACGCCCGAGCAGGCCAACATGCCGCTGCTTTACACGCCCTATGTGCCCAGCCTCTGGGAGGACTTCATCCTGCGCAACCGCCGCATCCTGGCCGACCAGATGGAGTTCCTGATGGCGCACCTGCCGCAGAGCTCGCGGCTGCACGACAGCTAGGCTTTCCAGGCCGGCGGGCGCTTCTCGATGAAGGCCTGCACGCCTTCCAGCGCGCTCTCGTCCATCATGTTGCAGGCCATGGTCTGGCTGGCATCGGCCAGCGCGGCCTCGATGCCGGTCTCGAGCTGGCGGTAGAACAGGCCCTTGCCCAGGGCCAGCGCGATGCGCGGCTTGGCGACGATGCTGGCGACCAGCGCTTCGACCTCGGCATCGAGTGCGTCGGGCGGCGCCACGCGGTTGACCAGCCCCTCGTCGCGTGCCTGCCGCGCACTGATGAACTCGCCCGTCACCAGCATCTCGAAAGCCGCCTTGCGCCCCAGGTTGCGCGACAGCGTGACGCTGGGCGTGGCGCAGAACAGGCCCACGTTGACGCCGCTGACCGCGAAGCGCGCGTCGCTCGCGGCCACGGCCAGGTCGCACATCGCCACCAGCTGGCAGCCGGCCGCGGTCGCGATGCCGTGCACGCGCGCGATCACGGGCACCGGCAGGCGCTGGATCCGCAGCATCATCGCGCCGCAACGATCGAACAGCTGCCGGTAGTAGCTCGACGAGGGCTCGGCGCGCATCTCCTTGAGGTCATGCCCGGCGCAGAAGGCTTTGCCGGCGCCGGCGATGACGACCGCGCGCACCTGTTCGTCGGTCGCGATGCCGTCCAGCGCCTCTTCGAGCGCCTTGATCAGGGCCTGCGACAGCGCGTTGAAGGCCGCGGGCCGGTTCAGCGTCAGCGTGACCACGCCGCGTGCGTCGCGCGTCTGCAGCAGGCAAGGCGTCGGGGTGGCGTCCATGGCCTCAGTAGGTGAGTTCGAGCACCGTCACATGGCCCTGCGCCGCGGGCCAGGTCTGGCCGGCGATGCGTTCGCCGTTGAACTCGCCGCCCACCGCGCGCTGCGGCTCGGCCGCGGCGATGCGCAGCCGGGAGCTCGACACGCCCGCGCCCCGGGGCGGCACGCCGGCCGGCGGGCTCTGGCCGTCGAAGCGCAGGGTGTCGCGCTGGGCGTCGAAGTAGCCGCGCGGCCGGGTGAAGACCACCACCGCGTTCGCGCCGGCGTCGGCCGCCGCGAGGCGCTCGGGCCGCAGGTGGATCACGCTGCTGCTGCGCGGGAAGGGGCTGCGGTAGATGTGGGTCACGCCGCCGGCCGCGCTGACCGCGAACTCGTAGAACGCGTCGCCGCGCGCGGCGAAGGGCCCCCAGCGGCCGTCGGCGCCGATGTCCTGGCGGTGCACCGCCTCGCCGCGCCGTGCGCCCGTGGCCGGGTCGACCGCGTAGATGGCGAGCTGCGCGCCGGCCAGCGGCAGGTTCTCCGCGCTGAGCACACGGCCGCCGAGCACCACGCTGGACTCGGGCGCGATGGCCGTGCTGCGCGGCACCTCGCCCGTCAGGAACTGCCAGGTGGCGGCGAAGGCGGCCGGCGAGAACGAGACCTCGCGGTGGTCGACGCGCGGCAGCACCAGGTTGGTCGCGCCCTTGAGCGCCGGCCCGTCGAAGCCGATGTTGGTGGGCTTGCCCGGCGCGCCGATCCAGGCGCCGTCGGGCTGCGCGTACTTGTCGTTGTTGTCCGAGCGCAGGGTCAGCCACCTCACGCCCGGCGTGACCTCGTCGCCGTTCGGCCCCTTGGGCGCATTGAGCTGCTGCATGAAGGGCGAGAGCCCCGAGAACTCGTTGTTCTCGCGGAAGCCCTTGACCGCCCAGATGCCGTGCGCCGGGTTGCCACCCAGCACCACGTGGCTCACCACGGCCGCGCCGCCGCCGTTCTGCACATAGTTGCGTATCGTGTTGCCGCCGCGCGAGTTGCCGACCAGCACCACCTTGCCGGCGCCGGTGGCCTTCAGCACCCGGTCGACCTCGGCCTTCAGGAAGGCGGCCGATTCGGCGCTCGAACTGCGGCCGGGCTGCGCCACCGCGTCGTCGTCGCGTGCCAGCGGCGCGGGCTGGTCGAGCGCGAACAGCCGGTCGCGCGGCCAGCCGTTGGATTCGAAGCGCCAGAGCGTGGTCTGCCACAGCGCGGCCGAATCGCCGTTGCCGTGCATGAAGACGATCGGCGGGCGTTCGGTGCCCAAGCCGGAGGGGGCGGTGGCGCAGGCGGTCAGCATGGCGGCGGCGGCGGCGGCGGTCCCGAGGACGGCCATGGCGAGGAGGGTGCGGCGGGAGGGCATGTTGCGTTCCTGGGGCTGAGGTCCACGTGAAAACGCCCGCCGGCGCAAAAGCGGGCGGGCGTTGGATGCTAAGGGGGAAAGGCCGTCAGGCGAAGACGCCGGCCGTGTCCTGCATGCGGGCCGACACCTCTCCCAGGTGGTGCAGCGTGTCGCCGAAGGTCAGCTCCAGCTGCGTGAGCTTGCGGAAGTAGTGGCTGCCGATGTATTCGTCGGTCACGCCGATGCCGCCGTGCAGCTGCACCGAGTTCGCGGCCACGTAGCGCATCGAGGTGCCCAGCTGGTACTTGGCGCGGGCCAGCGCCTGGCGGCGTTCGTCCGCCGGGGCGTTGAGCTTGAGCGTCGCGTAGTAGCTCATCGAGCGCGCGAGCTCGAGCTGCATCTTCATGTCGGCGACGCGATGGCGCAGCGCCTGGAAGCTGGAGATCACCACGCCGAACTGCTTGCGCTGGTTCAGGTACTCGACCGTGACGTCGACGGTCTTGTCCATCACGCCCACCGCTTCGGCGCAGGTGGCGGCGATGCCCACGTCCACCGCGTACTCGAGCGCGGCCAGGCCGTCGGCCGTGACCAGCGTGGCGTCGGCCTTGTCGAACACCACCTCGGCCGCGCGGCTGCCGTCCTGCGTGCCGTAGCCGCGGGCCTCGACGCCGCTGGCGCTGCGCTCGACCAGGAAGAGGGCGATCTTGCCGTCGAGCTTGGCGGGCACGATGAAGGCATCGGCCTCATCGCCCACGGGCACCAGGCTCTTGGCGCCGGTCAGCGAATGGCCGCTGCCCGACTTCACGGCCGTGGCCTCGCACACGTCGAGGCGGTAGCGCGCCTTGCGCTCCTGGTAGGCCAGCACCACGATGGCCTGGCCGCCCGCGATGCGCGGCAGCCAGTTGTCCTTGAGGTTCCCGTCGGCATAGCCGCCGAGCACCGCGCCCGCGATCAACGTCTGCGCGAAGGGCTCGAGCACGATGCCGCGGCCCAGTTCTTCCATCACGACCATGCCGGCCACCGGGCCCATGCCCAGGCCGCCGTCGTCTTCGGAGATGTACAGGCCGCCCAGGCCGAGTTCGGCCAGTTCGTCCCAGGCCTCGCGCGAGAAGCCGCCCTTGGCCTCGATGCCGCGGCGGCGCTCGAAGTCATAGCCCTTGTCGACCCACTTGCGGACCGCGTCGCGCAGCTGTTCCTGGTCGTCGGTGAAATTGAAGTCCATGTGCGTGTCTCCTCAGCCCAGAACCGTCTGCGCGACGATGTTGCGTTGCACTTCATTGCTGCCACCGTAGATGGTGGTCTTGCGCATGTTGAAGAAGGTCGACGTGAGCGGCGCGAGCGCCGGGTTGCCGCCCGGGAAGTTGCCCTGCCAGCCGGCTTCCATCGCCTCGCGGATCAGCGGCAGCGAATAGGCGCCGCCGGCCAGCATCATCAGTTCGCTGTAGCGCTGCTGGATCTCGCTGCCGCGGATCTTGAGCAGGCCCGCAACGTCGAGCGAGTTCTTGCCCGAGGTGGCGGCCGACAGCACGCGCAGCACCATCATCTCGAGCGCGACGATGTCGACCTCGAGCTTGGCGATCTCGTCGCGGAAGCGCTGGTCTTCGTAGACGCCTTCGCTCTTGGCGATGCGCTTCAAGCGCTCGAGTTCGCGCTTGGCGCGGTTCACGTCGGCGATGTTGGTGCGCTCGTGCGAGAGCAGGTGCTTGGCATAGGTCCAGCCCTTGTTCTCTTCACCGATGAGGTTCTCGGCCGGCACTTCGACGTTGTCGAAGAACACTTCGTTCACTTCATGGCCGCCGTCGAGCAGCTTGATCGGGCGCACGGTGACGCCGGGCGACTTCATGTCCAGCAGCAGGAAGCTGATGCCGGTCTGGGGCTTGCCTTCGTTGCTGGTGCGCACGAGGTTGAACATCCAGTCGCCGTACTGGCCCAGCGTGGTCCAGGTCTTCTGGCCGTTGACGATGTACTTGTCGCCCTGGCGCTCGGCCTTGGTCTTGACCGAGGCCAGGTCGGAGCCCGAGCCGGGTTCGCTGTAGCCCTGGCTCCACCAGACTTCGCCGCTGGCGATGCCGGGCAGGAAGCGCTTCTGCTGTTCGGCATTGCCGAAGGCCATGATCACCGGCGCCACCATCACGGGGCCGAAGGGGATGATGCGCGGCGCGCCGGCCAGCGCGGTCTCTTCCTCGAACAGGTGGCGCTGCACGGCAGTCCAGCCGGGGCCGCCGAATTCCTTGGGCCAGCCGTAGCCCAGCCAGCCCTTCTTGCCGAGGATCTTGGCCCAGCCCTGCAGATCGTCGCGCGTCAGTTCGAGCGCGTTGTGCACCTTGTGCGAAATCTCTGGGGGAAGGTTGTCCTTGACCCAGGCGCGAACTTCTTCGCGGAACTTCTGTTCTTCAGGTGTGAAGCTCAAATCCATGCTTGCCTCGATGGTTGATTCCGTCGCCGCGAGGAGGGCGGCGTGTCTCCGGGATCCGACTTTTTAGCACGGTCGTGCGTGATTCGGGTGTCCGCGCTGCGACAACCCGGCACGCCAGGACCGCAGTGCGGGCGCACGGATAATCCCGCGACCCATGAAAAACATCGTGATCCTGATTTCGGGCGGAGGCTCCAACATGGCCGCCATCGTGCGCGCGGCCACCCAGGAGCGCTGGGCCGAGCGCCTCGACGCGCGCGTCGCCGCCGTCCTGAGCAACAAGCCGGACGCGGGCGGATTGGCCTTCGCCCAGGCCGAGGGCATCGCCACGGCGGTGGTGCCGCACAAGGCCTTCGCGACGCGCGAGGCTTTCGACGCGGCGCTGGCCGAAGCCATCGATGCCCATGCGCCGGCGCTGGTGGTGCTGGCGGGCTTCATGCGCATCCTCACGCCCGGCTTCGTGACGCGTTACGAAGGGCGGCTGCTCAACATCCACCCGTCCTTGCTGCCGGCCTTTCCCGGCCTCGACACCCACCGGCGCGCCATCGAGGCGGGCTGCCGCGTGGCCGGCGCCACGGTGCACCAGGTCACGGCGGAACTCGACCATGGCCCGATCGTCGACCAGGCGGTGGTGCCGGTGCTGGCCGAGGACACGGCCGAGGCCCTGGCCGCGCGCGTGCTGACCCAGGAGCACCGGCTCTATCCGCGCGCGATCGCCCGCTGGCTGGCCCGGGGCCGATGACACAATCCGCTTTTTCCGGGAGTGCCTGAATGATGACGATGATCCAGAGAACGATCGCCCTGTCCTTCGCCGGCCTGCTGGCGGCCTGCGCGGCGCCCGCGCCGGCACCCGCGCCGGTGGTCGAGGCGCCGGCGGCCGCCCGGCCGGCGCCGATGCCCGCGCCCGCGCCGCAGCCCGAATGCAGCGCCGCGGGCGGCCGGTTCGCGGTGGGCCAGACCCTGTCGGCGCCGCTCGAGGCGGCCGCGCGGACGCGCGCCAACGCGGCGGTCTCGCGCGTGCTCAAGCCGGGCCAGGCCGTGACACTGGAGTTCAACAGCGCGCGGCTCAACCTCGAGGTCGACGCCCGCGGCCGCGTGACGGCCGTGCGCTGCGGCTGAGCGCGCCGAAGCGCCCTCAGTCGATCTTGCGGAAGCGGGGCTGCGCGCGCCCCTCGAAGACGATCTCTTCCCCGAACATGGCGGCAGGACGCACCCACAGGCCGCGCTGGCCGTAGAGCGCGCGGTAGAGCGTCATTGGCTCGAGGGTCTCGCTGTGCCGGACGGTGCCGACGACCTCGTACTCGCCACCCTTGTAGTGGCGGTAGCGCCCGGGCGGCGTTTCGATCAGGGGTGGCAGGTCGTGGTCGTTCATGGATGCATTTTCGTGCGTCTTCACGGCCTCGAAGATGGCGAGGGCCCGCGGCTGAGACAATCGGGGCATGCACCCCAAAGCCCTGTTGGAAGCCTGCGCCGATCTGGTCGGCCTTGTCTTGAAGTTCGATCACCCGGCCGATCAGGTCGTTTCCCGATTTTTCCGCGATCACCGCGAATTCGGCCCGCGCGAGCGCGCCACCCTGGCGGAGACCGTTTTCACGGTCCTGCGCAAGAAGCTGCTGTTCGACCACCTGTCGCCTTCGGGCACGGGCTCGAAGGAGCGTCGCATGGCGATCCTGGGCTTTCACGGCCCGCGTGATTTCCTCAAGAGCGCGCTCAACGACACCGAGAAGCGCTGGCTCGACAACTGCGACGCGGTCCGCCCTGACGACCTGCTCGAGCGCCATCGCCACAACCTGCCCGAGTGGCTGGTGGCGCCGCTCAAGGCGCAACTGGGCGACCAGTTCTGGCCCCTGGTCGAGAGCCTGCAGCAGCCGGCGCCGCTCGACCTGCGCGTGAATGCGCTGCACGACAAGCGTCCCGACGTCCAGAAGGAGCTGGCGCTGGCCTCGATCAAGGCCGTGCCCACGCCCTTCTCGCCCTGGGGCCTGCGCATCGACGGCAAGCCCGCGCTGACCAAGCTCGACGCCTTCGCGCGCGGCGCGGTCGAGGTGCAGGACGAAGGCTCGCAGCTGCTGGCCCTGCTGCTCGACGCCAAGCGCGGCGAGATGGTGGTGGACTTCTGCGCCGGTGCCGGCGGCAAGACGCTGGCGATCGGTGCCACCATGCGAAACACCGGCCGGCTCTATGCCTTCGACACCTCGGCGCACCGGCTCGACGCGCTCAAGCCGCGGTTGGCGCGCAGCAAGCTGTCGAACGTCCACCCGGCCGCCATCGCGCACGAGCGCGACGAGCGGATCAAGCGCCTGGCCGGCAAGATCGACCGGGTGCTGGTCGATGCCCCCTGCTCGGGCCTGGGCACGCTGCGGCGCAACCCGGACCTCAAGTGGCGCCAGTCGCCGAAATCGGTCGAGGAGCTGACCGCCAAGCAGACCGCCATCCTGCAGAGCGCCGCGCGGCTGGTGAAATCGGGCGGCCGTCTCGTCTACGCCACATGCAGCGTGCTGCCCGAGGAGAACGAGGCCATCGCCGAGGCCTTCAGCGCCGCCAACCCCGATTTCGAGCCCTTGGAAGCGACCGAACTGCTGACCGGCCTCAAGGTGGCCGGGGCGGAGCAGCTGGGTTCGGGGGGCGAGGCCGCGACGCGGTACCTGCGCCTCTGGCCGCACCGGCACGCGACCGACGGCTTCTTCGCGGCCGTCTGGGCCCGGAAGTAGGGGAACTGCGCCTGGGTTCGGCACTCCAAAGTAGGGGAAAACGCCTGTGGGATCAAGGATTTAGGCCTCTTCGGGGGTCCGGAGCCTTAAAATCGCGGGTTACCTGAGGGCTGCACCTTCGTGCGGCCATGGAGTACTGAATTCAATGTTGCTTCCTGACTCTGCCGTCCTGAGCGCGGCCATCGACTGGCTCGGACACGGCTTGTGGGACATCGCATGGTGGCAGATCGTGCTGTACACGCTCGTCACCACGCACATCACCATCGCCGGCGTGACGATCTTCCTGCACCGCACGCAGACGCACCGGGCCATGGATCTGGGGCCCATCCCCTCGCATTTCTTCCGCTTCTGGCTGTGGCTGGGCACGGGCATGGTGACCAAGGAATGGGTCGCCATCCACCGCAAGCACCACGCCAAGTGCGAGACCGAGGAAGATCCGCACAGCCCGCAGGTCAAGGGCATCGACGAAGTCATGTGGCGCGGCGCCGAGCTGTACCGCAAGGAATCGAAGAACAAGGAAACCATGGCGCGCTACGGCCATGGCACGCCCGACGACTGGATCGAGCGCAACCTCTATTCGCGCTTCAGCTGGCAGGGCGTGGGCCTGATGCTGGTGATCAACCTGGCGCTGTTCGGCGCGGCCGGTGCGGCCGTCTGGGCGGTGCAGATGCTCTGGATCCCGTTCTGGGCCGCCGGCGTGGTCAACGGCATCGGCCACTTCTGGGGCTACCGCAACTTCGAGGCGGTGGATGCCAGCCGCAACATCTCGCCGATCGGCCTGATCATCGGCGGTGAAGAGCTGCACAACAACCACCACACCTACCCGACCTCGGCCAAGTTCTCGGTCAAGAAGTACGAGTTCGACATCGGCTGGCTCTACATCCAGGCCTTCCAGGCCATCGGCTGGGCCAAGGTCAAGAAGGTGCCGCCGAAGATGCTGATCGGCGAAGTGCGCCCGGTGGCCGACGAGAAGACGCTTGAGGCCGTGATCGCCAACCGCTACGAAGTCATGGCCGGCTATGCCCGCGGCATGCGCAGCACCGTCAAGGACGAGCTCGCGCAGCTCAAGGCCAAGGGCGCCGACCTGTCGGTGCTCAAGGCCGCGAACCGCTGGCTGCACCGCGACGACGACAAGGTGCCGGCCGCCGCCAAGCCCAGCCTGGTGCAGGCCCGCGAGGCGCATCCGGTGCTCGACAAGATGGTGACGATGCGCGAAGAGCTGCGCCAGCTGTGGCTCAACACCTCGCAGTCGCGCGAGCAGCTGGCCGTCGACCTGGCGGCCTGGTGCCACCGCGCCGAAGCCAGCGGCATCGCCGCGTTGCACGAGTTCTCGGTCCGCCTGCGCGCCGCCCGCGGCTGAGCGTCCCTCGCCTCCCTTGAAAGCCGGCTTGCGAGCCGGCTTTTTCATGGGCGACGCTTTCGGTGCAGGGCCTGCGAGGCCGCCCATTCTTGGAATGCGATGGACGTAAAAAAACCCGCTGGATCACAGCGGGTTTTTTCGTGGGCCTCAGGCTGAATTACTTCAGCTTGATTTCCTTGTATTCGACATGCTTGCGTGCCTTGGGGTCGAACTTCATGATCGACATCTTTTCAGGCATCGTCTTCTTGTTCTTGCTCGTGGTGTAGAAGTGACCGGTACCCGCGGTGGATTCCAGCTTGATCTTCTCGCGTCCGCCTTTGCTCGTTGCCATGATTCAGCTCCTTAAGCTTGGCCGCGTGCGCGCAGGTCTGCGAGCACGGCATCGATGCCGTTCTTGTCGATCAGGCGCAGTGCAGCGCTCGAAACCCGCAGGCGAACCCAACGGTTTTCGGTTTCGACCCAGAAACGACGGTATTGCAGGTTCGGGAGGAACCGGCGCTTGGTTTTGTTGTTGGCGTGGGAAACATTGTTCCCGACCATCGGGCCCTTGCCCGTGACGTCACATACGCGTGCCATGTGGACACTTCTTTCATAAACAGCTGGCACCCATGGAGCCTTGCCTGAAGCAGGAGGGCTCGCACGCAACAGAAGGCGTTGCGGGATGTTTTGCAGCTTGACCTCGCCAGAAACGGGTGGCGGTACCCCGGCTGCCGCTCACACGTCGACGTTTTTCAACGTGCGCAGATTTCGGCAAAGCCTGAGATTATAGCGCAGCGGGCCTGCTGCGCCTTCCGGTGCGACGGCGGGGCCGCCTTCGCACCGGAAAACGCTCACTCCTGCTCGAGGAAGCGCTGGGCGTCCAGGGCGGCCATGCAGCCCGTGCCGGCGCTGGTGATGGCCTGGCGGTAGATGTTGTCCTGCACGTCACCGGCGGCGAACACGCCGGGCACGCTGGTCATGGTGGCGAAGCCCTGCAGGCCCGAGCGGGTGAGGATGTAGCCGCCCTTCATCTCGAGCTGGCCTTCGAAGATGTCGGTGTTCGGGTGGTGGCCGATCGCGATGAAGCAGCCCTTGAGCGTCAGGTCCTCGGTGGCGCCGGTCTCGGTGCTCTTGAGTCGGATGCCGGTGACGCCGGTGCCGTCGCCCAGCACTTCGTCGAGCGTGTTGTGGGTCTTGAGCACGATCTTGCCTTCGGCCACCTTCTCGTGCAGCTTGTCGACCAGGATCGGCTCGGCCTTGAACTTGTCGCGGCGGTGCACCAGCGTGACCTTGCTCGCGATGTTCGACAGGTACAGCGCTTCTTCCACGGCGGTGTTGCCGCCGCCGATCACGCAGACCTCCTCGTTCTTGTAGAAGAAGCCGTCGCAGGTCGCGCAACCCGAGACACCGCGGCCCATGAAGGCCTCCTCGGAGGGCAGGCCCAGGTACTTGGCCGAGGCGCCGGTCGCGATGATCAGCGCGTCGCAGGTGTAGGTGCCGCTGTCGCCGGTCAGCGTGAACGGGCGCTGGCTGAAGTCGACCTTGTTGATGTGGTCGAAGACGATCTGGGTCTTGAAGCGCTCGGCATGTTCGAGGAAGCGCTGCATCAGTTCGGGGCCCTGCACGCCGTGCACGTCGGCCGGCCAGTTGTCGACTTCCGTCGTGGTCATGAGCTGTCCGCCCTGGGCCATGCCGGTGATCAGCAGGGGCTGCAGATTGGCCCGGGCGGCGTAGACGGCGGCCGTGTAGCCGGCGGGGCCGGAGCCCAGGATGAGGACCTTTGCGTGTGTTGGCGACGTCATATGTGGAAAACTTGGCGTTCTTCCTGTATCAGGGTGTACATTTTGAGGGGTGATAGCTTAGGAGTATCACTTGCAGGGCCGCCTCCGGTGGGAGGCGTTTTCAATGCGTGCGATTGTATTAATCGATAGATTTGAAATCGCGCGCCTCACGGGGACTGATGAATGTCGATGCTGTCCAATCTTGAATTGCTCAGGCGTGTGCCTCTGTTCGCGGCCCTGACGCCGACGCAATCGGCCAGCATTGCCGATGCCATCGTCAAGAAACGTTTTAAGCGCGCCGAGATGGTGGTGGAACAGGGCAAGAAGTCGGATTCTCTCTTCATCATCCTGACCGGACGGGCCCGGGTGATGAGCACCGACAGCCGGGGCCGCGAGGTCATCCTGGCCACGCTGCAGCCGGGCGACTACATCGGCGAGATGAGCCTGATCGACGACGAGCCGCATTCGGCCACGGTGCGCACCGAGGTCCAGACCGACGTGCTGATGCTCGACCGCGACGCCTTCTCCCGCTGCCTGCCGGAGAACTCCTCGATGTCGTACAACATCATGCGCGGACTGGTGCAGCGCCTGCGCCACGCCGACCGCAAGATCGAATCGCTGGCGCTGATGGACGTCTACGGGCGCGTCGCGCGCTCGCTGATCGAGTTCGCGGTCGACGACGGCCAGGGCAACCTCAAGATCCGCGACAAGATCTCGCGCCAGGACCTGGCCAAGATGGTCGGCGCCTCGCGCGAGATGGTCAGCCGCGTCATGAAGGACCTCGAAGAGCGTGGTTTCGTTCAGACACAAGTCGACGGCTCGATGATCGTCAAGGAACGGCTGGCCTCGCTGGCGTGAGCCCACGCGGGGCGGAGGCCCGTTCAGCCGCGCTGTGCCCGTGTGTAACCGCCACGCTCCCGCTCGGACCGTGGCGTTTTCCGTTGTAGGCTCCATGCGCCCGCGGATTCTTTTCGCCGACGGGGCGTTGCGCCATCCATGACCTATTCGCTGAACACACTCCAGTCCTCGACCTCCGGTGAGCCGCCGCCGGTTCGCCTGCGCGCCATGCGCTTCGCCCACGAGATCACGCTGATCGCGGGCTTCGTGGTGCTGCTGTTCTGGCTGATCGCCATGCTCAGCTTCACGCCCTCCGATGCGGCCTGGTCCACCTCCGGCACCGGCGGCGAGATCAAGAACTGGGGCGGGCGCATCGGGGCCTGGGTGGCCGACGGCAGCTACTTCCTGGCCGGCTATTCGGTCTGGTGGTGCCTGGCGGCGGGTCTGCGGGTGTGGCTGTCCTCGCTGGCCGGCTGGCTGCGCGGCGGTGAAGCCGGCGGCGGCACGCCACCCGCGCCCCTGGGCCGCTTCAACCGCAGCCGCCTGGCCTTCTGGTTCGGCCTGGTGCTGCTGCTGTGCGCCAGCGCGGTGCTCGAGTGGTCGCGCCTCTACCGGCTCGAATTCCGCCTGCCGGGCCATGGCGGCGGCGTGCTGGGCTATTTCGTCGGCCCGATGAGCGTCAAGTGGATGGGCTTCACCGGTTCGGCGCTGATCGCGATCGCCGCCGGCGTGATCGGCTCGGCGCTGGTCTTCCGTTTTTCCTGGAGCCACATCGCCGAGCGCATCGGCGAGCGGGTCTATTCGCTGTTCGAGTCGCGGCGCGAGAAGCGCGAGATCGCCGAGGACATCAAGCTGGGCCGGCAGGCCGCGCGCGAGCGCGAGGAGGTCGGTTCGCTGGACGATCCCCGGGCCAACGAGCCGATGCTCGACGAGGCGGCCGAGCCGCGGCCGCGCCGCCGGCCCGCGTCGCCGCCGGTGCAGATCGAGCCCGCGCTGGCCGAGGTGCCCAAGAGCGAGCGCGTGGCCAAGGAGCGGCAGAAGCCGCTGTTCCGCGAGCTGCCCGACAGCAAGCTGCCGCAGGTCGACCTGCTCGACGCGGCCCAGCTGCGCCAGGAGACCGTCTCCAGCGACACGCTCGAGATGACCTCGCGCATGATCGAGAAGAAGCTCAAGGACTTCGGCGTCGAGGTGCGCGTGGTGCTGGCTTCGCCCGGCCCGGTGATCACCCGCTACGAGATCGAGCCCGCCACGGGCGTCAAGGGCTCGCAGATCGTCGGCTTGGCCAAGGACCTGGCGCGCTCGCTGTCGCTGGTGTCGATCCGGGTGGTCGAGACCATCCCGGGCAAGAACTACATGGCGCTCGAGCTGCCCAACGCCAAGCGCCAATCGATCAAGCTCAGCGAGATCCTGGGTTCGCAGGTCTACAACGAAGGCAAGTCCTTCCTGACCATGGGCCTGGGCAAGGACATCATCGGCAACCCGGTGGTGGCCGACCTGGCCAAGATGCCGCACGTGCTGGTGGCCGGCACCACCGGCTCGGGCAAGTCGGTGGGCATCAACGCGATGATCCTGAGCCTGCTCTACAAGGCCGAGGCGCGCGACGTGCGCCTGCTCATGATCGATCCCAAGATGCTCGAGATGTCGGTCTACGAAGGCATCCCGCACCTGCTGGCGCCGGTGGTGACCGACATGCGCCAGGCGGCGCACGGCCTGACCTGGTGCGTGGCCGAGATGGAACGCCGCTACAAGCTCATGAGCAAGCTGGGCGTGCGCAACCTGGCTGGCTACAACGCGAAGATCGACGAAGCCAAGGCGCGCGAGGAGTTCATCTACAACCCCTTCAGCCTCACGCCCGACGATCCGGAACCGCTCAAGCGCGAGCCGCACATCGTGGTGGTGATCGACGAGCTGGCCGACCTGATGATGGTGGTCGGCAAGAAGATCGAAGAGCTGATCGCCCGCCTCGCGCAGAAGGCGCGCGCCGCCGGCATCCACCTGATCCTGGCCACGCAGCGGCCCAGCGTGGACGTGATCACCGGCCTGATCAAGGCCAACATCCCGACCCGGATCGCGTTCCAGGTCTCGAGCAAGATCGACAGCCGCACCATCCTCGACCAGATGGGCGCCGAGGCCTTGCTGGGCATGGGTGACATGCTTTACATGCCGAGCGGTACGGGCTTGCCGATCCGGGTGCATGGTGCGTTCGTGAGCGACGAGGAAGTGCACCGCGTGGTGGCCTACCTCAAGAGCCAGGGCGAGCCCGACTACATCGAGGGCGTGCTCGAAGGGGGAACCGTCGACGGCGACGGCGATCTACTGGGTGAAGGTGGCGATGCCGAGAAGGACCCGATGTACGACCAGGCGGTCGAGGTCGTGCTCAAGAACCGCAAGGCCAGCATCTCGCTGGTGCAGCGCCACCTGAAGATCGGCTACAACCGCGCGGCGCGGCTGGTCGAGGACATGGAAAAAGCCGGGTTGGTCAGTGCCATGAGCGGCGCCGGCCAGCGCGAAATCCTGGTGCCCGCGCGCACCGAGTGAACGGAGCGGAATGTTGTTGTCATTGTTGAAGAAGTCACTGGTCGGCCTTGGCGTTGCGGGCGCGACGCTGAGCGTCTGGGCCGGCGGCATGGAGAGCCTCGAGGCCTTCGTGAAGAACGTGAAGTCCGGCCGGGCCGAGTTCACCCAGACCGTGACCGCGCCGACCCGGGAAGGCGAACCCGCGCGCGCCAAGGTGTCGACCGGCACCTTCGCCTTCCAGCGCCCGGGCCAGTTCAAGTTCGACTACCAGAAGCCCTTCGCGCAGACCATCGTGGCCGACGGGAAAAACCTGTGGCTCTACGACGTCGACCTGAACCAGGTCACGCAGCGCGCCCAGGCCCAGGCCCTGGGCTCGACCCCCGCCGCGCTGATCGCGGCCGCGCCCGACCTGCGCGCGCTGCAGGCCGATTTCACGCTCGAATCGGCGCCCGAGCGCGACGGCCTGCAGTGGGTCAAGGCCACGCCCAAGGCCAAGGACGGCCAGTTGCAGGGCATCCAGGTCGGCTTCCAGGGCGAGGCGCTGGCGGTGCTCGAGATCCAGGACAGCTTCGGCCAGCGTTCGGTGCTCAAGTTCGGCAAGGTCGAAGTGAACCCGGCCCTGCCCGCGGGCACCTTCGTCTTCAAGGCGCCGGCCGGCGCCGACGTCCTCAAGCCCTGAACGGGCACTGCACCGCCGCCGCCGTGGCCGGGCGGCCGCGGCGAGAATGCTGACCCTGCCATGGCCATTTCCTCCCTGCCTCCTCTCGCCGAACGGCTGCGCCCCCGAACCCTGGCCGAGGTGATCGGCCAGCAGCACCTGCTGGGCCCGGGCATGCCGCTGCGCATCGCCTTCGAATCCGGCCAGCCGCATTCCTGCATCCTGTGGGGACCGCCGGGCACCGGCAAGACCACCATCGCGCGGCTCATGGCCGACGCCTTCGACGCGCAGTTCCTGAGCATCAGCGCGGTGCTGGGCGGCGTGAAGGACATCCGCGAGGCGGTCGAGCGCGCCACCGTGGCGCGCGACGGCCTCGAGCAGCGCCGCACCATCGTCTTCGTCGACGAGGTGCACCGCTTCAACAAGAGCCAGCAGGACGCCTTCCTGCCGCACGTGGAGTCGGGGCTGTTCACCTTCATCGGCGCCACGACCGAGAACCCGTCCTTCGAGGTCAATTCGGCGCTGCTGTCGCGGGCGGCGGTCTACGTGCTGCAGTCGCTCGACGAAAAGGACCTGAAACAGATCGTCGCCAAGGCCCAGGCCATCGAGGCGGTGCCGGCGATCGAGGAGAACGCCATCGACCGCCTGGTGGCCTATGCCGACGGCGATGCGCGCCGGCTGCTCAACACGCTGGAGACGCTGGCGGTCGCCGCGGGCGCGGAGAAGCTCGCGCAGATCACCGACGAATGGCTGCTGCGCGTGCTCGGCGAGCGCATGCGGCGCTACGACAAGGGCGGCGAGCAGTTCTACGACACCATCAGCGCGCTGCACAAGTCGGTGCGCGGCAGCGACCCCGACGCCGCGCTGTATTGGTTCGTGCGCATGCTCGACGGTGGTGCCGATCCGCGCTACATGGCGCGCCGCTTGGTGCGCATGGCCAGCGAGGACATCGGCCTGGCCGACCCGCGCGCGCTGCGGCTGGCGCTCGATGCGGCCGAGGTCTACGAGCGGCTGGGCACGCCCGAGGGCGAACTGGCGCTGGCCGAATGCGTGATCTACCTCGCGGTGGCGCCCAAGTCCAACGCGGTCTACAAGGCCTACAACGAGGTCAAGGCCTTCATCAAGAAGGACGGCACCCGGCCGGTGCCCATGCACCTGCGCAATGCGCCGACCCGGCTCATGAAAGAGCTCGACTACGGCAAGGGCTACCGCTACGCGCACGACGAGGAAGACGGCTTCGCCGCGGGCGAGACCTACCTGCCAGAGGGCATGGCATCGCCGGGCTTCTACCGGCCGGTGGAGCGCGGGCTGGAGATCCGCATCGCCGAGAAGCTGCGCAACCTGCAGAAGCGCAACACCGACGCCGACAACTGAACGCCAGGCCGCCGGCGCGGCGCAACACGCGCCGATGACCTTTGTGAACACCCCGAAGTCAATGGGTAAAGCACCGGGCACGGGGGCGTCGATTCGGCCCAAACCCGTGACTACAATCCGGCCAAACCCGTCGGGAGCTACCTGCTGGCGGGTTTTTTGCTAGAGGAAGCCACGGGGCCCATCCGGGGTCGCCGTGAAGCGAAAAGCACCGTTCAAAGGTGCCATCACATAGGGTTGCTCGTTATGGAAATATTGCTGCAGCAGATCATCAACGGTCTGGTCCTCGGCAGCATGTATGCCTTGATAGCCCTGGGCTACACCATGGTGTACGGCATCATCAATCTGATCAACTTTGCGCATGGCGAGGTGCTGATGGTCGGGGCCCTGACCAGCTGGACCATCATCGGCATGATGCGGGAGTCCATGCCCTGGCTCCCCGGCTGGCTCATGCTGCTGATCGCGCTGATCATCGCCTGCGTGGTCGCCGCCACGCTCAACTTCGTGATCGAGAAGGTGGCCTACCGGCCGCTGCGCAACAGCCCCAAGCTGGCGCCGCTGATCACCGCCATCGGCATGTCGATCCTGCTGCAGACGCTGGCCATGATCATCTGGCGCCCCACCAACAAGGCCTATCCGACGCTGCTGCCCAGCGAGTCGATCGTGGTGGCCGGCGCCTCGATCTCGCCCACGCAGATCATGATCCTGGTCGTGACCGCGGTCTCGCTGGCGATCCTGACCTGGGTGGTGAACTACACCAAGCTGGGCCGCGCGATGCGTGCCACGGCCGAGAACCCGCGGGTGGCCGCGCTGATGGGCATCCGGCCCGACATGGTGATCTCGGCCACCTTCATCATCGGCGCCGTGCTGGCGGCCATCGCCGGCGTGATGTACGCCTCCAACTACGGCATCGCGCAGCACGCCATGGGCTTCGGCCCGGGCCTGAAGGCCTTCACGGCGGCGGTCTTCGGCGGCATCGGCAACCTGGCCGGCGCGGTGGTCGGCGGCATCCTGCTGGGGCTGATCGAGGCCATCGGCGCGGGCTACCTGGGCACCGTCACCGGCGGCGTGCTGGGCAGCCAGCACAGCGACATCTTCGCTTTCGTCATCCTGATCCTGACGCTGACCGTGCGGCCCTCGGGCCTGCTGGGCGAGCGCGTGGCGGACCGAGCCTGAGGAACAGCCATCATGAAAAGCAAGAACCTCCTGGTCTTCCTCATCGCGGCGATCGCGCTGCTGGCGCTGCCGCTGCTGCTGCAGACCCAGGGCAATGCCTGGGTGCGCATCGTCGACATCGCGCTGCTCTACGTGCTGCTGGCGCTGGGCCTGAACATCGTGGTGGGCTACGCCGGCCTGCTCGACCTGGGCTACGTGGCCTTCTTCGCCATCGGGGCCTACCTCTACGCGCTCATGGGCTCGCCGCACCTGACCGAGACCTTCCCGGCCTTCAAGGCGATGTTCCCCAACGGGCTGCACACCTCGCTGCTGATCGTGATCCCGCTGGCGCTGGGGTTGGCCGGCGTGTTCGGCGTGCTGCTGGGCGCGCCGACGCTGCGGCTGCGCGGCGACTACCTGGCCATCGTCACGCTGGGCTTCGGCGAGATCATCCGCGTGTTCCTCAACACGCTGGACCATCCCTACAACGTCACCAACGGCCCCAAGGGCCTGGACGCGATCGACCCGGTGCACTTCTGGAGCCTGAACCTGGGCAAGCCGCTCAAGCTGGGCGACTACACGATCTCCTCGGTCTCGCTCTACTACTACCTGTTCCTGGCGCTGGTGATCGTCACGGTGATCATCTCGCACCGGCTGCAGCTCTCGCGCGTGGGCCGGGCCTGGATGGCGATCCGCGAGGACGAGATCGCGGCCAAGGCGATGGGCATCAACACCCGCAACCTCAAGCTGCTGGCCTTCGGCATGGGCGCCAGCTTCGGCGGCATGTCGGGCGCGATGTTCGCGGCCTTCCAGAGCTTCGTGTCGCCCGAGTCCTTCAGCCTGATGGAGTCGGTGATGATCGTCGCGATGGTGGTGCTGGGCGGCATCGGCCACCTGCCGGGCGTGATCCTGGGCGCGGTGCTGCTGGCGGCGCTGCCCGAGGTGCTGCGCTACGTGGCGGGCCCGCTGCAGGCCATGACCGACGGCCGGCTCGACGCCTCGATCCTGCGCCAGCTGTTCATCGCGCTGGCCATGATCGTGATCATGCTGGTGCGCCCGCGCGGCCTCTGGCCCTCGCCCGACCACGGCAAGTCGCTCAAGCGCAAGGGCAGCGATGCCACGCCGGTCACGCCGATCGAGGCCCCGGGCGTCGACAGCCCGGCCGATGCGGTGCCCGGTTCGCCGTCGCGCCCGATGTCGATCAATCCCTGAGATGGCAGGAAACCCGAAATGACTGAAACCATCCTCGAGGTCCGCGGCATCTCCAAGCGCTTCGGCGGCCTGCAGGCGCTGTCCGATGTGGGCATCAAGATCCAGCGCGGCCAGGTCTACGGCCTGATCGGCCCCAACGGCGCCGGCAAGACCACCTTCTTCAACGTGATCACCGGGCTCTACACGCCCGACAGCGGCAGCTTCGAACTGGCGGGCAAGGCCTACCAGCCCTCGGCGGTGCACGAGGTGGCCAAGGCCGGGATCGCGCGCACCTTCCAGAACATCCGGCTGTTCGCCGACATGACCGCGCTCGAGAACGTGATGGTCGGGCGCCACGTGCGCACCCATTCGGGCGTGATCGGCGCGATCCTGCGCACGGCGGGCTTCAAGGCCGAGGAGGCCGCGATCGCGCACCGCGCGCAGGAACTGCTCGACTACGTGGGCATCGGCAAGTTCGCCGACTACAAGGCGCGCACGCTGAGCTACGGCGACCAGCGCCGGCTCGAGATCGCGCGCGCGCTGGCCACCGACCCGCAGCTCATCGCGCTCGACGAGCCGGCCGCGGGCATGAACGCCACCGAGAAGGTCATGCTGCGCGAGCTGATCAGCCGCATCCGCAAGGACAACCGCACCATCCTCCTGATCGAGCACGACGTGAAGCTGGTGATGGGCCTGTGCGACCGGCTCACCGTGCTCGACTACGGCAAGCAGATCGCCGAAGGCACGCCGGCCGAGGTCCAGAAGAACGAAAAGGTGATCGAGGCCTACCTCGGCACAGGAGGACACTGAGATGAACGAAACGATTTCTCCCGTGGCGGTGCCGGCCACCGCCCAGCCCGCGGGCAAGGTGCTGCTGAAGGTCAGCGGCCTCAAGGTCGCCTACGGCGGCATCCAGGCCGTGAAAGGCGTGGACTTCGCGGTGCACGAGGGCGAGCTGGTCTCGCTGATCGGCTCCAACGGCGCCGGCAAGACCACCACCATGAAGGCCATCACCGGCACCTTGCCCTTCCTCGACGGCGACATCGAGTTCCTGGGCCGCAGCATCAAGGGCCGCGGTGCCTGGGACCTGGTGGGCGAGGGACTGGTCATGGTGCCCGAAGGCCGCGGCGTGTTCACGCGCATGACCATCACCGAGAACCTGCAGATCGGCGCCTACATCCGCGATGACAAGGGCGGCATCGCGGAAGACATCGAGCGCATGTTCACGATCTTCCCGCGGCTGCGCGAGCGCAAGGACCAACTGGCCGGCACCATGTCGGGCGGGGAGCAGCAGATGCTGGCCATGGGCCGCGCGCTGATGGCGCGCCCCAAGGTGCTGCTGCTCGACGAGCCTTCGATGGGCCTGTCGCCGATCATGGTCGACAAGATCTTCGAGGTGGTGAAGAACGTCTACGACCAGGGCGTGACCGTGCTGCTGGTCGAGCAGAACGCGAGCCGCGCGCTGCAGATCGCGGACCGCGGCTACGTGATGGAGTCGGGCCTGATCACCATGACCGGCGACGCCAAGGTCATGCTCGACGACCCCAAGGTCCGGGCGGCCTACCTGGGCGAATGAAAAAGCCGCCCTCGGGCGGCTTTTTTCCGGGTGCTGACGCGGCGCGCGTCAGTCCACTTTGGCGCCGGTGGCTTTGACGACCTTCTCGTACTTCGCCAGCTCGCTCTTCATGAACGCGCCGAACTGCTCGGGCGTGTTCGACACCGGCTCGGCCAGCAGGTTGGCGAAGCGGGTCTTGGTCTCGGGCGAATTCAGCGCCGCCACGAAGGCGTGGTTGAGCTTGGCCAGCACCTCGTGCGGCGTGCCGGCGGGCGCCACCAGGCCCCACCAGGTGTCGATCGCGAAGCCCGGTAGCGTGGCCGCTACCGCGGGCACGCCGGGCAGCGACGCGCTGGGCTGCGCGGTGGTCACGGCGATGGCCTTGAGCTTGCCCGAGCGGATGTTGGGTGCCGCGGTCGCGAGGTTGTCGAAGTTGAAATCGACCTGGCCCGACAGCAGCGCCAGCTGCGCCGGGTTGCCGCCGTTGTAGGGGATGTGCACCGCGAAGATGCCGGCCTGCTGCTTGAACATCTCGCCGGCCAGGTGGCCCGCGCTGCCGTTGCCGCCGCTGCCGTAGTTGAGCTTGCCCGGGTTGGCCTTGGCGTAGGCGATCAGCTCGGGCACGGTGTTGATCTTCAGGCGCTGCGCGGTGTCGGCGTTCATCACCAGCACGTTGGGCACGCGCACCATCTGCGTGACGGGCGCGAAGTCGGTCGCGGCGTTGTAGGGCATGCGGCTGTAGAGCCAGGGGTTGACCGCGTTGGTGGCGGTCGCGGCGATGCCGATGGTCAGGCCGTCGGGTGCGGCCTTGGCCACCGCATCGGCGCCGATGTTGCCGCCCGCGCCGGGCTTGTTGTCGATGATCACCGTGCCCAGCGACTCCTTGACGCGCTCGGCCAGCACGCGCGCCGTGACGTCGATCGGGCCGCCGGCGGCATACGGGACGATCAGGCGGATCGGGCGCTGCTGCGCGCCGGCGTGGAAGGCGCTCAGCGCGGCGGCGCCGGCGAGCAGGGTGCAGAGGAAGTGTCGGGTGTTCATGTTGTGTGTTGTCCTTGTCTCTGTCGATGCGGGCCAGGGTCCCGGCTCAGGGCTGGGCCTTGTCGGCTTCGGTGGTGAAGGCGTCGGCGAAGAATTCCTCTTCCGGCAGCGCGGCCTCGGCCACGTAGTCGCGCTTGGCCGAATCGACCACGATCGGCGCGCCGCAGGCGTACACCTGGTGGCCCGACAGGTCGGGGAAATCCTCCAGCACCGCGCGGTGGACGAAGCCGGTGCGGCCGGTCCAGTTGTCCTCGGGCACGGCGTTCGAGACCACCGGCACGTAGCTCAGCTGCGGCATGGCCGCGGCCTGCTCGCGCACCCAGGCGTCCATGTAGAGGTCCTCGGGGCGGCGGCCGCCCCAGTAGAGCGTGGCGGGCCGTTCGATGCCCTTGTGCTGCATGTGCTCGATCAGCGCCTTGATGGGCGCGAAGCCGGTGCCCGAGGCCAGCAGCACGATCGGCTTGTCGGAATCCTCGCGCAGGAAGAAGCTGCCGTAGGGCCCTTCGATGCGCAGGATTTCCTTTTCCTTCATCGCGCCGAACACATGGTCGGTGAACTTGCCGCCGGGCAGGTGGCGGATGTGCAGCTCGATGCCGGTGCCGGGCACGGCCAGCGTGTGCGGCGCGTTGGCCATCGAGTAGCTGCGGCGCGCGCCGTCGCGCAGGATGAACTCGACGTACTGGCCCGCATGGAACTGCATCGGCTCGCCGGCCGGCAGCTGCAGGCGCACCAGCATCACGTCGTGCGACTGCTTGCCCAGCGCCAGCACGCGCGAGGGCATCTTGCGGATCGGGAAGGCGCCGGCCTCGGTGACCTGGCGCGATTCGAGCATCACGTCGCTGGTCGGGCGGGCGCAGCAGGTCAGCACGAAGCCGGCCAGCTCCTCCTCGGCGCTCAGCGCCTTGCTCTGGTGCGGGCCGTGCGTGACCTCGCCCGAGAGCTTGCGGCACTTGCAGGAGCCGCAGGCGCCGTCCTTGCAGCCATAGGGCAGGCCGATGCCCTGGCGGATGCCGGCCGCGAGGATGGTTTCGTCGCTCTGGGCCACGAACTGGCGTCCACTGGGCTCGACGGTGATCTGGAAGCCGGAATCGTGCGGCGATGCGCTGGTCATGGGTATTCTTGGAGCTCGTCTCTACGCGGAAGCCCGGATTTTGCCCTCAATCAACAACCCTCCCGGCGCGCTGCCTGCGCGCTTCCGCCGACAGCGTGTCCTGATCGTCGGTTGCGGCGACGTCGGATCGCGTGCCGCGACCCTGCTGCGCGGCCGTGTCCAGCTGATCGCCGTGACCTCCTCGGCCGACCGTGTGCCGGCCTTGCGGGCCGCCGGATTGCGCCCGCTGGTGGCCGATCTCGATGCGCCGCAGGCCCTGCGCCGGCTGGCCGGCCTGGGCACCCGGGTGCTGCACCTGGCGCCGCCGCCCACGGCCTCGGGCGCGCGCGATCCGCGCACGCTGGCGCTGGTGCGCGCGCTGCGGCTGCGTTCGCTGCCCGCGGCGCTGGTCTACGGCTCCACCAGCGGCGTCTACGGCGACTGCGGCGGGGCGCGCATCGACGAGACCCGTCCCGTGCGGCCCGGCACCGCGCGCGCGCAGCGCCGGGTCGATGCCGAGCGCTCGGTGCGCTGGCTCGGCCGCGCGGGCGTGGCCACGCGCATCCTGCGCATCCCCGGCATCTACGCGCCCGACCGGCCCGGCGGCACGCCGCACGAGCGGCTGAAGAAGGGCACGCCGGTGCTGCACAGCGCGGACGACGTCTACACCAACCACATCCATGCCGACGACCTGGCGCGCATCTGCGTGGCGGCCCTGTGGCGCGGCGGCACGCAGCGGGCCTTCCACGCCAGCGACGACACCGAATTGAAGATGGGCGACTACTTCGATCTGGCGGCCGACCTCTACGGCATGGCGCGTCCGCCGCGCATCGCGCGCGAGGCGGCGCGGGAACAGCTGCCGGCCTCGCTGCTGAGCTTCATGGGCGAATCGCGGCGGCTGGACAACACGCGGCTGCGACAGGAGCTGCGGGTGCGTCTGCGCCATCCAACAGTCGCCACCGGGCTGCGGCCCGATTCTTGAATGCGGCGCCCATAATCGCCGCCGGACGTTTATTTAACAAACGTCCACAGAATAAGACCCTGATGCCCACCACCCAGCTTTCCGTCTACTTCTTCCTGCAGGTGGCGGTCGTCATCACCGTCTGCCAGCTGGTGGGCCGCCTGGCGCAGAAGCTGGGCCAGCCGCAGGTGGTGGGCGAGATGATCGCCGGGGTCGCGCTCGGCCCCTCGCTGCTGGGGCTGGCCTTTCCCGAGCTGCAGCGCGCGCTGTTCCCCAAGGAGACGCTGGGCATGCTCTACGTCGGCGGGCAGCTGGGCGTGGGCATGTACATGTTCCTGGTCGGCACCGAGTTCCGGGCCGACCATTTCAAGAGCCGTTTCCGCAGCGCGGCCTCGGTGTCGGCCGCGGGCATCGTCGTGCCCTTCCTGCTGGCCTTCGCGCTGATCCCCTGGCTGCTGACCATCCCGGGCCTGTTCGCGGCCAAGGCCCGGCCCTTCGAGGCGGCGCTGTTCCTCGGCGCGGCGATCGCCATCACCGCCTTCCCGATGCTGGCGCGCATCATCCACGAGCGCGGGCTGGCCGGCACCTCGCTGGGCACGCTGGCGCTCACGGCCGGCGCGGTCGACGACGCGGCCGCCTGGTGCATCCTGGCCATCGTGCTGGCGAGCTTCGGTGGCGCCTGGGGCGGGGCCTACGCGGCGATCGGCGGTGGGGTGCTCTATGCGCTGTTCATGATCTTCGTCGGCTCGCGCCTGCTCAAGCGGCTGGCCGCCCATGTGCGGCCCGAGGCGCCGCTGGGCTCGACCCTGCTGGCCACGGTGCTGGTGCTGTTCTCGCTGAGCGCCTTCGCGATGGACGCGATCGGCATCCACGCGGTCTTCGGCGGCTTCCTGCTGGGCGTGGTGCTGCCGCGCGGCGCGCTGACCGAGAAGCTGCGCGCGCAGCTGCAGCCCTTCGTGGTGATCTTCCTGCTGCCGCTGTTCTTCACCTACTCGGGCCTCAACACCCGCCTGGCGGTGCTGATGGAGCCGGGCATCCTTCTGGCGGCCGCTGCGATCCTGGCCGCCTCCTTCTGCGGCAAGGGCCTGGCCTGCTGGGCCGCGGCCCGCGCCTCGGGCGAGAGCAACCGCGACGCGATGGCCATCGGCGCGCTGATGAACGCGCGCGGGCTCATGGAGCTGATCATCATCAACATCGGCCTGCAGGCGGGCGTGATCCTGCCGGGGCTGTTCTCGATCCTGGTGCTGATGGCGATCCTCAGCACGCTCATGGCCACCCCTCTGTTCAACTGGGTCACGCGTGCGCGCCGGCCGCCGCTGGCCGATCGCGCGCCGGTCTGAAGCCCCCGAAAGAAGACATGTCTCTCTCGACCGATTTCGAATCCATGTTCGACCTGGCGCCGGTGTCGCTCTGGCTGGAAGACTACAGCGGGCTGCGGCAGCTCTTCGACCGCTGGCGCGCCGAGGGCGTGGAGGACCTGCCGGCCTACCTCAAGGCCGACCGGCGGCGGGTCGGCGCCTGCATGGCGGCGCTCAAGGTGCTGCGGGTGAACGAGACCACGCTGCGGCTGTTCGCCGCCGCCGACCAGGACGAACTGCTGGCCGGCCTGGGCCGGATCTTCCGCGGCGACATGGCCGACGGCGTGATCTACGAGCTCGAGCAGCTGTGGCTGGGCGAGCTGCTGGTCGAGAACCAGACCGTCAACTACGCGCTCGACGGCCGCCGGCTCGACGTGCAGCTGCGCGTGCGCGTGCTGCCGGGCCACGAGAGCACCTGGGACCGGGTGCTGGTCTCGCTCGACGACATCACGGCCCGCGTGACGGCGGAGCGCGAGCGCGCGCAGAGCTCGCAGTACGCGAGCGGCCTGTTCGACCATTCGCCGGTCTCGCTGTGGGTCGAGGACTTCAGCGCGGTGAAGCGGCTGCTCGACGACATCCGCGCGCGCGGCATCACCGACTTCAACACCTTCCTCAAGGTGCACCCGGAATTCGTCACCCGCTGCATGCAGGAGATCCGCGTCATCGACGTCAACCGCGAGACGCTGCGCATGTTCGCCGCCGACAGCAAGAAGACGCTGCTGGAGAACATCCCGCGCGTGTTCCGCGACGAGATGCAGGACTCCTTCTCCGAGCAGCTGCAGGACCTCTGGGCGGGCAAGACGCTGCAGCACCGCGAGGTGATCAACTACTCGCTCAACGGCGAGCTGATCAACATCCACATGCAGTTCAGCGTGCTCGAGGCGCATCTGGCCGAATGGGACCTGGTGCTGGTCTCGCTGATGGACATCACGGCGCGCAAGAAGGCCGAGGCCTACCTCGAGTACCTGGGCAAGCACGACGTGCTCACGCAGCTGCGCAACCGCACCTTCTACACCGAGGAGCTCAACCGCCTGACGCGCAAGGGGCCCTGGCCGGTGTCGGTGCTGTCGATCGACCTCAACGGCCTGAAGCAGGTCAACGACGAGTCCGGCCACGCGGCCGGCGACGCGCTGCTGCGCCGCGTCGGCGAGGTGCTGGGCAAGGCGGTGGAGGCGCCGGCCTGGCCGGCGCGCGTGGGCGGCGACGAATTCGCGGTGCTGCTGCCGGCCACCGACGAGCGCGGCGCGCAGGTGACCTGCGAGCGCATCCTGACCATGGTCGACCTCAACAACCAGTTCTACGCCGGGCGCAGCGGCCATTCGCTGAGCCTGGCGATCGGCGTGGCCACCTGTGCCTTCGGCGACACGCTCGAGAGCGCGCTGCTGCGCGCCGACAAGGCGATGTACGAGGCCAAGGCGGTGCACTACGATGCGTATGGCGCGGACCGTCGCCGCTGACATGGCGCCCGCACGCCCGCCCCGGTTTGCGTCAACAATGGATCCCGCCCCGCGTCGCACCGTTTTGTCCTTCTCCTCTTCCTCCCACCTGCCGCACCTCGTGTCTTTGCCATGCCCACCCGTCTGCTTGCCGGCCATCTGAAGATCTGCGACGGGCAGGTCCTCTGGGCGGACGAGGACGCACACGAACTGCTGGGCTACCCGCAGGGTTCGCTCGCCGACCTGCCGTTCGTCGACCTGCATGGATTGCCGCCCGGCGAGGAAAGCGCGCTGTCGGCCGAGCTGCTGGTGCCGGCGCGCGGCGTGGCCGAGGCGCGCCACTTCGTGCTGCACACGCACGAGGGCGGCAGCCTGGTGGTCGACATGCGCGGCGAGCGCATGGACGATCGCTGCGTGCTCTGGAGCTTCGGTCCGGCCAGCCGCAGCGTGCGCGCGCAGCGCATCGAGCTGCTGACGCGCCACGACGCGCTGACCCGGCTGCCCAACCGCATCCCGCAGGTCGAGGAGCTGCGCCAGCGCCTGCACATCGAGGACGGCCGGCTGCTGGCCGTCTGCTACCTCGACATCGACCGCTTCCGCGACATCAACGACCAGTTCGGCCCGATGGGCGGCGACACCATCCTGCGCGAGGTGGCGCGCCGGCTCAAGGCCGCGCTGCCGCACGACGCCATCGTGGCGCGCGTGGGCGGCGACGAATTCGCGCTGGTGGTGGCGCTGGGCAGCCGGCTGCAATGCGAGGACCTGATCCAGCAGGTGCTGGCCCGGCTGGCCCATCCGTACCGGCTGCAGAACCGCTCGGCCCGGCTGCAGGCCAGCGTGGGCGTGGCGCTCATGGCCGACACCGAGCAGCCCACCGAGGTGATGCTCCAGCACGCGCAGCACGCGGTCTTCTTCGCCAAGCGCGCCGGCGGCGGCCAGCTGCATTTCTTCGACGCCGGCCAGGCGCTGGACGAGCAGGAGGGCCTGGAGCTGCGGCGCGACATCGTCGAGGGCGTGGCCCGCAACGAGTTCTGGCTGGCCTACCAGCCCAAGGTGGACATGCGCTGCGGCCGCGTGATCGGCTTCGAGGGGCTGATCCGCTGGCAGCACCCGAAGCACGGCGCGCTGCAGCCGGCCGACTTCATCCCGCTGGTCGAGGACCACGAGCTCATCGAGCAGCTGGGCGACTGGGCCATCGGCGAAGCGTTGCGCCAGGCGGCCGAATGGCAGGTGGCGGGCGTCAGCACCTCGGTCAGCGTCAACATCAGCCCGCGCCACATGCAGCGGCCCGATTTCATCGAGCGGCTGGCCGAGCACCTGGCGCGCCATCCGCAACTGCACCCGGGCGTGCTGGAGCTCGAGATCCTCGAGACCACCGCGATCAAGGACTTCGCCACCGTGGCGGTCTTCATCGAGGCCTGCAAGGTGCTGGGCGTGCCGGTCGCGATGGACGACTTCGGCACCGGCTATTCCTCGCTGACCTACCTGCGCCGGCTGCCGGTGGCGGCGCTCAAGCTCGACCAGTCCTTCGTCAACGGCGTGATCGACAACGCCGAGGACCAGGCCATCGTCCGGGGCATCCTGCTGCTGGCCCGCGGCCTGGGGCGCAAGGCCATCGCCGAGGGCGTGGAGTCGGTGGCCCATGGCCGCGCCCTGATGGCCCTGGGCTGCACGCTGGGCCAGGGCTACGGCATCGCCAAGCCGATGGCGCCGGTGCTGGTGCCGGACTGGATCGCCGACTACGAGCGCGCGCCCCTCTGGGGCCGCGCGCCCGATTGCGCCTGAGCCGGCCTACAACAGCGGCGTGTAGGGCGAGTTCAGCGGGCTGAAGCTCGGCGTCGCCGACGCATTGCCCAGGAAGTTCGACCCCCCGAACAGGTAGCGCAGGTAGATGCTGCCGGTCAGCTGCCGGTAGTTCTGCGCGTTGCTCAGGCCCAGCGCGCCGCCCAGGTAGAGCTGCGGCGCGAGCTGGTACTCGAGCATGCCGGCGAAGTTGTAGGCGAAGCCGGTGTGGCTCTCGCCCGCGTACATGCCGGTGAAGTTGGCGTTGGTGAGGTTGAGTTCCTTGGCCGCGGCCGCCGCCACGTAGGCCGCGCGCTGGCGCACGGGGTCGGTCGGGAAGTAGGGCGCATCGTCCTGGGTGAAGGACTGCACGCCCAGCGAGGCATTGACGCGCCACGACAGCCGGTTGCTGCGCCCGCTCCAGTCCACCGGGAAGGCCACGCTCACATAGCGCTGCGGGCTGAAGTAGCCGCCGTGGCCGAAGGTGAAGTAGCTCAGGTTCTTGTCGTAGGCCATCACGCCCAGGTTCAGGCCGGCGGTCAGCGTGGAGCTGCCGCCGCGCAGGATGTGCATGTACAGCCCGCCGCCGAGCTCGGTGCGGTTGTTGTCCTCGACGTTGGTGCCGGTGA
Organism: Variovorax sp. J2P1-31; assembly: GCF_030317215.1. NCBI lineage: Bacteria > Pseudomonadati > Pseudomonadota > Betaproteobacteria > Burkholderiales > Comamonadaceae > Variovorax > Variovorax sp. J2P1-31. The sequence goes on along the minus strand of NZ_JASZYA010000003.1, from coordinate 402,004 downwards.
GCACGTGGTAGGAGCCATAGCCGTAGAGGCCGTAGGTGCCGTCGTCGCGCGTGGCGTCGATGCGACCGCCGGTCGCGACCACGCCGCCGCGGCGCTCGCCGCTCAGCGTGTCCTTGGTGCCGGCGAAGGACAGCTGGCTGTCGGTGACCGGCTGGCGCGTGAGGTTGCCCTTGAGCGAGAAGGTGTCGGTGAGCGCGGCCGTGTAGCCGAGGTTGCCGATCACGTTGGTCTCCTCGAAGCCCAGCGGCGTGGTGCCGATGCTGGCGTTGAGGGTCTTGCTCTCGTAGCCCACGCTCAGGCCCACGCCGCTCGCGTTCTGCGAGCCCGGTGGCGCGGCATAGCCCTGCGTCTGCGCCAGGGCGCCCAGCGGCCCTTCGCCGTAGCGGCTCAGCGACGAATAGTCGGCCTGGACCCGGCCGGCATCGATCACCGTCGGCGTGGCCGTGACCACGATCTTGCCGCTGCCCACCGGGATGCGGGCCTGCACCGGCACCTGCAGGTCGGCCAGCTGGCTCAGGCCGGCCTCGCCCGCGCGGTTGCGGTAGACGGTGCCGGCGGTGATGGTGGTGGCGTGCTCGGTTTCGAGCGCCTGCAGTTCGGAGCGCAACGGATCGAGCGGCTGCGAGCTGTTGCGCAGCGCGCCGTTCCAGTCGCCCTCGTTGATCAGCGGCTGGCCGCGCTGCGGCGGCGGCAGCGCGTAGCCGCCGGCCTGCGCGCCGCCGGCCACCGCGGGCAGCGGGTAGAAGGGCGCGGCCGGCGGGTTGACCGGGGCGTTGCGCGCCGCGGGGGCGATCGGGGCCGCGGCCGTGCGGCGCGCGGTGGTGTTGCTGGCCGGGGTGGCGGCGCGGCCGGTGGCCGGCGCGCGGGCCGTGCTGGCGGGCTCGCTCCAGGGCAGGCCGGCGGTGCCGCCGGGCGCGTTGACGTTGCCGTAGGTGGCGGGCGGGCCCGCGTAGCCCTGCGCTGCGAGCGGCGGCAGCTGGCCGCCCTGTGCGGCGGCAAAGGGCAGGGCCCCGCCGCCGCCCTGGAACGCGACCGGCAGCGGCGCCGCGACCGCCTGGCCGCTGAGCACCGCGGCGGCCGAGGGCGCGCCGCCGGTCATGCCGGCGAAGGGATTGGCCGCGGGCGCGTTGACGCTGCCCGGCACCGGCGAGCGGGCCTGGCCGCTGGCCAGCCGGTTCTCGGCCATGACCGCGGCGCGCAGGTACTGCTCGGCGCGCGCGTTGTCGCCGGCGTTGCGGTAGACGCGGCCGGTGGCGGCCAGCGTGCGCGACTGGTCGGGCGCCTGCTTGAGCGCGGCCAGCACGTAGCTTTCGGCATCACCGTGCTCCTTGAGCGCGCTGGCGCTGGCGGCCGCGGCCAGCAGGGTGTCGAGGTCCATCGGCGTGCGCTGCAGCACGCGCTGGTAGAGCGCCAGCGCCTGGCGCTCGTCGCGCGCGGCCGAATAGAGCCGGGCCAGCGCGCCCATCACGCCCACGTCGGACGGTCGCTCGGCCAGCACCGGTGCCAGCGCGTTGTAGGCGGCTTCGAGGTTGCCGGCTTCGCGCAGCGCATCGGCCTGGCGCACGCTCCAGGCGCTGCGCAGGTTGTCGAAGTCGGTGCGCTGGGCGGCCGTCATCTGCGTGGCCTGCAGCTGGCGCAGCACGGCGGTCAGCTCGACGTCCTGCTGGGTCTTCATCAGGATCGAGGCGTAGAGCAGCCGGTCGCCGATGCTCGGGTTGGGGCCGCGCGCGAGCAGCTGCCGGCTCATGGCCAGCGCGCGCGGCGCGTCGCCGACCTCGGCGTAGGCGGTGGCCAGGTCGCCCCAGATGTCGGCCGGGATCTCGCGGCCCAGCGTGGCCTCGGTCTGCGCGAGCAGGGTGCGCGCCACCGCGGTCTGGCCCTGGCGCGCGAGCGCCAGCGCCTGCTGGGTCTGGCCCTGCGCCCAGAGCTTGCGCTGCAACTGGGTCATGTCGCGGGTGCGGGTGGCGGCCGGCACGCGTTCGAGGTACTGCAGGCCGGCCACCGGGTCGCCGGCGTCGGCGGCCAGCAGCGCGCTGGCGTACAGCGCATCGGGCATGTCGGGCTGCGACATCAGCAGGCCGTCCATCACGCCGCGGGCCTGGGGCATCAGGCCCTGCTTGCGGTAGAGGTTGGCCAGGTCGAGCCGGACCCAGGGGCTGTCGGGGTTGACCAGCATCGCGTCTTCCAGCGTGCGCTGGGCGCCGGCCATGTCGCCGGACTCGTTCTGCTGGCGGGCCTGGGCGCGCGCTTGCTCGACGCGCACGTTCTGCAACCCGCCGATCTGCGCCGCCTGTTCGGGCGTGAGCTTCTGCGACAGCGCCAGCGCCTCGTCGGCGCGGCCCTGCCGGGTGTAGACGGTGATCAGGCCGCGGATGGCCTGGGCATCGCTTGGCTTGGCGTCGTAGACGCGCTTGTAGCCCTGCTCGGCCGCGGCCAGTTCGCCCTGCGCGAGCCGGATGTCGGCCAGCGCGATCTGGCCCACGGGCTCGCGCGCGTCGAGCCGCACCGCGCGCTCGAGCAGCGCCTGCGCGGCCGCGGTGTCGTTCTTGTCGCGGGCCGCGTTGGCCTGGCCGATCAGGTTCCAGTAGCTCGCGCTCTGCAGGGCCGAGGCCCACTTGCGGCCGCCGCTGCGGCTGGCCTGCTCGAGGTAGTCCTGGGCCTGGGCGAAGCGCTCCTGGCGCAGCCGGATCAGGCCCAGGCCACCCAGCGCTTCCGAGTCGCCGGGCTGCAGCCGCAGCGCCTGCTGGAAGCGGGCCTCGGCCGTGGCCTGGTCGCCGCGGTCCAGCGCCCGGAAGCCTTCGCCCAGCGGCTGGGCGGCCGGCGAGGCGGGCGTGGCCGCGGCCTGCGCGGTGGTCAGGCTCTCGAGCCGGGCCGAGACGGCCGGGTCGCTCTGGCCTTCGAGGTAGGCCTGGTAGAGCGGCGCATCGGCTTCGCGCGCATCGAGCCAGATCAGCGCCTGGCGCCAGCCGGCGCGCGCGGCGGTGCCGACGCCGGGGCGCTTCGACAGCTCGGCCAGCGTGCGGATGCCTTCGCGGCGCGAGGGTTCGCGGTAGGTCTGCAGCTGCGCCAGCGCCAGCTTGTAATTGAGGTTGTCGGGCTTGTCGCGCACCAGCTGCTCGAGCCCCTTGCGGCCGTCGTCCCAGCCCTGCGGCGTGCCGCCCAGCAGCTGGTAGTACTCGACCGCCAGCGGTTCCGGCGGCGGCTTGTTGTCGAACAGCGTGCGGTAGAGCTGGATGGCTTCCGTCGTGCGGCCGGCCTGGGCCGCGCTGCGCGCGCGCTGCAGGTCGGTCTGCGGGCCGCCGGGCTGCTGCGCCTGCTGCTGGAAGCGCGCCAGGCGCGCGTCCGTCGGGTGCGCGGTGCGCAGGCGGGCGATCCACTCGCGCGCCGCGTCGGCCTTGCTGCGCGAGAGTTCGACCTGCGCCATGCCGTAGAGCGCATCGGCGGCGTTCGGGTCCACGCGCAGCAGCTTGCGCCAGCTCTCCTCGGCCAGGTCGGCGCGGCCCATGCTCTGCCAGTAGTTGCCCTGCTCGACCAGGGCGGCGCTGGCGTCGCTCTGCGCATGCAGCGTGCCGCTGGCGCACAGCGCGCCGATCAGGCCCAGGCAGGCCATCCACTGGCTGGCGGTGGGGCGGCGTGCCCCGGGCACGGCGCCGCGTGGCGGGCGCGTCACGCGGTTCGGGTGGAAGGGCATGCGGGTCTCCATTGGGGTTGCAGCTGTCCGTTGCGGCCGAAGGCGTAGCGGCCATCGAGCCAGCCTTGTCCGAACAACAGCAGCATGCGTTCGTAGTAGGGAAGGGGCGCCGCCGGCACCACGGCGGTGCCGCCGAGGTCGACCGGGATGCGCGCCTGTTGGGCGGTGAGCGCGGCGCTCGCGCCCTGCGCTTTGAGATAGGGCAGCAGCGCGCCGCTGAAGCCGGCCGGGCCGGTGCCGCGCACGGCGCCGGTAGCGGTGTCCACGTACTCGGGCGGCGCCTGCGGCCGCTCGATCACGCGGCGCGGGCCGTAGAGCGATTTGAGCAGCGCGGCGCGCGCCGGCTCCTGCGGATGCAGCATGCCGGCCCAGAGGTAGACCCGGATCGCGTCGTAGCTGCCGACCGTGCCCTTGTCGGGGTCGGCCACGAAGGCCTTCTGTTCGGTGGCCCAGGCGCACCAGTCGGGCGTGAAGCCCTGCGGCGAGGTGTCGACCACCATGCGCACCGTGTTGTCGGCGATCTCCTTCCACGGGCCGGTCGGCTTCTCCTGCTGGAAGCGGCGCAGCAGCTGCAGCGGCAGGTAGCTGGGGTTGAGCCGCCACACCGGGCCGCTGGCCACGTTGCGGCTCCAGGGCAGCAGCATGCGGCCCAGGCCGGGCAGGGTGATCACTTCCTCGCGCTCGACCAGCGCGAGCAAGGCCAGGCCCAGCGTGCGCCAGGCCGGCACTTCCCACAGGCGCGCGGCCTCGAGCAGCGCATAGGCGATCCAGAGGTCGGCGTCGGAGGCCGGGTTCGGGTCGATCACGCCCCAGCCGCCCTCGGTCTTGCGGCCCCATTGCCAGGCCGGCAGGTGCTGGGCCAGGCTGCCGCCGCAGAGGTTGGTCTCGGTCCAGGCCAGCACGCGCTCGAAGCGGCGCCGGTCGTCGTGCACCAGCGCGAAGAACAGCCCGTAGGACTGGCCTTCGGAGGTCGATTGCTGCTGCGGCGTGTCGAAGTCGATCACCCGGCCGTCGGGCTGGATGTGGCGCGCGGCGAAGCTGCGCCAGTCGTCCTGCGGCATGCAGCCGCCGAGCGAGGATTGGGCCATCGCAGGCAGCGCGAGGCCGGCCGGCAGCAGCGACAGGGCGGCGAGCGCGCGGCGTCTTTGCATCATGGCGAAGCCTTCGTCATCACGTGCGCAGCCTCCGGCGGGCCACGCCCTTGAGGCTCGCATAGGCCGCGGCCGCGCCCAGCAGCGCCAGCAGGATCGCCGCGCCGGCCAGACCCAGCGGGCTGCGCGACAGGTTCCATTGCAGCCAGGCCAGCGGCGGCAGCTTGCCGACGTAGTAGCTGTCGCCGGTCAGCACGCTGTGGACCTCGGCGCCGCGCACGATGGCGGTGCTGCCCTGCACGCGCTGCAGCAGGTCGGGCGTCATCAGCGCGTTGAGCAGCGAGGGCTGCGAGGCCGCGTTGCTCACCACCGCGACCACGCTGCGTCCGGCGCGCAGCGGCGATTCGAAGCCGGCCAGCACCGCGTCGCTGCCGTCCTCGGCCACCGTCATCTGGGTGGTGCTGGGCAGGTCCTCGCGCTGGCGCGTGCCGGTGATCAGGTGCAGGTTGTCATCGATCCACTGGCCGAGCTGGAAGGTCCGCGCCTCGGCCTTGCGCTGCAGCGGCATCCGGTCGGCCCATTGGGTGAACAGCGGCTGGTTCTTCAGGTCGCCGATCACCAGCAGGTCCTTGTCGGCCCATTGCGACACGTTGGCCGCGCGGCCCACCGCCACGCGCAGCGCGGGGTAGCCGGTGGCGTTGCCGATCTGGCCGAGCAGCGCCAGGTAGGTCTCGGTGTCGACGGTGCCCGGCTGGTCGGGCAGCACCACCGCGGTCTCGGCCAGGTCGGCCAGCCGGCTGAAGGGGAAGCCGCTGTTGGCATAGGCCGCGAGCTCGGGCATCGCCATGTAGTGCGGGAAGGCGGAGATGTCGAGCGTCGAGCTCGGATCGATCGCGCCGCGCACGTTGTCCAGCAGCGTCTGGCAGTTGCCCGCCGCGGGCTGGAAGTAGTAGTGCATGCGCAGCTGGCTGCGCGAGCCCAGCGCCAGCGGCGGCAGCAGCACCTCGCGGCGCTGGCTGGCGGTGCCGTCGGCCATCACCTTGATGGCCAGCGGATTCCACCAACGTTCGCCGCCGGGGTTGGCGGTGCGCAGCGGCAGCGAGCCGATGAAGTTGTCGTCCACGCTCAGGTTCAAGGTCGACTGGTCGTTGCGCACCCGCGGCGTGTAGCGGTACTGCAGGTCCAGCGGGATGCCGCGCGAGCGCCAGGTGAACAGGTCGGGCGGCATCTGCAGGTTGACCTTGACCACGTCGGGCGTGTAGCCGCTGACGTTGAGGTCGGCCGGCTGCGCGAGTTCGCCCAACTGCACCGGCCGGTCGCTGGCGATCCAGCGCGGCGCGTCGTAGGGCTTGCGCGCGGGCGTCTCCTGCAGGCTGGCGATGGTCGCGCTGCTGCCGCTGAAGGCGCGCGCGTTCAGCGTCAGCGCAGTGGCGGCGCTGCGCAGCTCGCCCGCATTGCGGCCCAGCACCAGCAGCAGCTTGCGCGTGGCGTCCTGCGGGTGGTCGACCACCGTCACCGTGGGGCCGGTGATGGCCGGCAGCGTGAGGCCCGCGATCGCGGTCTCGGGCGTGGCGAAGACCACGGCGTTGCCCGCGGGCAGCGCGTCGCTGGTCACCGGGAAGGTCGCGCCGCGGTAGCCGGCCAGCGCGCCGAACCAGGACGACACGATGCCCGCGACCTCGAGCGTGGCCGAGGAGGGCGTGCCGCCGAAGACGAAGGGGATGTTGGCGCGGCGCACGTCGCGCCGGTCGAAGAAGGGCTGCGGCAGCACCGCCAGGTCGCTCGCCGTCTTGAGCGGCGTGACGCTGAGCCGCAGCGTGCTCGAGGCGTCGATCTTGGCCCAGAGGCTGCTGTGCTGCGGGTCCTCGCACTCGCGCGTGTAGTGGCCGACCAACTCGACGTTGATGCGGTTGAAGTCGGTCACCAGCCGGCGGTCGATCTGGATGTCGGCGGTCTGCGCCTTGCCCGCGCCCTCGCGCGGCAGCGCCAGCGTGGCCACCAGCACGTCGTTGACGCTGACCTTGAGGTGCGACAGCTCGGGGATCAGCGCGGGCGAATAGGCGTAGTTCAGCCGCAGCGCGGCGCTGGTGACCAGTTCGTCGGCGCGCACGCTGAACGGGATGCCCACGGTGCCGCTCACGCCGCGCAGTTGCACCGCGTAGTTGAGGCCCAGCTGGGTCAGGTTGAACTCGCGTGGCGCGCCTTCGGCCGGAGCGGCCGTCGGGAGCGGGCGCGGCTGCGCCAGCGCCGGGTCGGCGGCGCCGCCGGCCCAGGCCAGCAGGGCCAGCATGACAGCGCCGGCGCGGGGCCAGGTGCGCGAATCGCGACGACGGGAAAGGGGAGCGGCCTGCATCATCAGGTGGGTTCCTTGGCGCCAGCCGCGGGTTGCGGCTGGCGGGGTGCGGGGCGCAGCTTCTGCAGTCCCGCGCGATAGTAGTGGGCGAACATGTCCTTGAAGCCGATCGCGCTGATGCGCGCGATGTGGCCGAGCACCCGGTGCACCGCGGCGCGCGGGTGGTTGCCCCAGCGCGCGGCCCAGATGTCGGCCCGGGCCGTGGTGCACTGGACCAGCGCGCGCTCCTGGTCGAAGCTCAGCGGGTCGAACTGCAGGCCCAGCCGCTTGCCGCGGTTGAAGCGCACATGGGCCGGGAAGCGGAATTCGTTGTCGCCGCGGAACAGCGCGACGGTCACGGCGGCCTCGGCTTCGGTCTTCACCTCGGTCGGCAGGTCCAGGCCCAGGCCGCCGGTGGAGAAGTCGTAGGTCTCGCAGCGCATCGAATGGCCGTCGGCGAAGTACAGCGTGGCCGGGATCTGCAGCGCGATGCGGTGCGCGTTGCGCAGCTGGCGCGTCTCGTTGGCCGCGGCCACGCAGGCGCCGAGGATCACCAGGTTGTAGAAGGTCCAGGCCAGGTTGAGCCAGACGGTGGCGATGTTGTCCGAGTCGACCCAGCTCAGGCGCCACAGGCCCGCAGCCACGCCCAGGAAGTTGAGCGCCAGCAGGAACAGGCTGGCCTTGGCGATGGTGGTGTCGAAGTATTCCTTCTCGATCAGGCCGCCCTTGGCCGTCACGTTGAAGCTGCCCAGCTTGGGGTTGATCAGCGCCACCAGCGTGGGGCGGAAGATGTACCAGGCCAGCACCGCTTCGTAGACCTCGTTCCAGAACAGGTAGCGGAAGCGGCCCTGGATCCGGCTGTTGGTGAGGTTGGCGTGGAAGATGTGCGGCAGCGCGTAGGCGAAGATCATCGAGGCCGAGGCGTGGATCACGCTGGCGCCGAAGAACAGGTAGGCCAGCGGGGCGGTCAGGTAGATCAGCCGCGGCAGCCCGTAGAGGAAGTGCAGCATCGCGTTGACGTAGCACAGGCGCTGCGCCCACTTGAGGCCGCGGCCGAACAGCGGGTTGTCGATGCGGAAGATCTGCGCCATGCCGCGCGCCCAGCGGATGCGCTGGCCCACGTGGCCCGAGAGGCTCTCGGTCGCCAGGCCCGCGGCCTGCGGCAGCGCGAGGTAGGCGGTGTTGTAGCCCAGGCGGTGCATCTTGAGCGCGGTGTGCGCGTCCTCGGTCACGGTCTCGACCGCGATGCCGCCGACCTCCTCGCAGATCGTGCGGCGCAGCACCGCGCAGGAGCCGCAGAAGAAGGTGGCGTTCCAGAGGTCGTTGCCGTCCTGGATCAGGCCGTAGAACAGCTCGCCCTCGTTGGGCACAGTGCCGAAGGTGCCCAGGTTCTTCTCGAAGGGGTCGGCCGAGAAGAAATAGTGCGGCGTCTGCACCATGCCCAGCTTCGGGTCCTTGCCGAACCAGCCCATCGCGACCTGCAGGAAGGAGCGGGTGGGGATGTGGTCGCAGTCGAAGATGGCGATGAACTCGCCGGTCGTGTTCTTCAGCGCGGCGTTGATGTTGCCGGCCTTGGCGTGGCGGTTGTTGTCGCGCGTGACGTGGGTCACGCCCACGGCCTCGCAGAACACGCGGAATTCCTCGCGCCGGCCGTCGTCGAGCACGAAGATCTTGAGCTTGTCGCGCGGCCAGTCGATCGACTGCGCGGCCAGCACCGTGGCGCGCACCACCGACAGCGACTCGTTGTAGGTGGGGATGAACAGGTCGACCGTGGGCCACTGGTCGACGTCGTCGGGCATGGCCACCGGCTTGCGCTCCAGCGGCCAGGCGGTCTGCACATAGCCCAGCAGCAGCACCACGAAGGCGTAGACCTCGGCCACCAGCAGGCCGAAGCCCAGCACCAGGTCGAGCGGGTTGTCCATGACCATGGTCTCGGTCAGGCGCCAGTACATGTAGCGCGAGGACACCACCACCGACAGGAAGATCATCGCCAGCGAGCCGAAGCGCCCGGCGAAGCGGTTGATCACCAGCGCCGCGATGAAGATCGCGACCGACAGCGTGAGCTGCTGCTGCAGGCTCAGCGGCGTGATGATCAGCGCCACCATCAGCAGGCCGGTGACGAGCCAGGCGGCCGCGCGCAGCAGGGGATGGCGGCCGAGCAGCGTGTCGTCGGCGTGGGTTTCGGCGGGAGAGGTCATGCGGGGAGCCTGGCTGGAGAAGGCGACGGCGTGGCCATGCCGGTCATCGGTAGAGGTGCGCGCCGGCCGCGGGCACGGCGGCGAAGCGCTCGAGCAGCCGGGCGGTGCAGTGGGCGAAATCGGCGACGGCCTGGCTGTGCGGCGCGTAGTGCCGTACCGTCGTGGCCGAGGCCAGGGCCTCGCTCACGGCCTGGTCCTGCTGCACCACGCCCAGCAGGCGCGGGCCGAGTTCCTCGCGCAGCGTCTGCAGCACGTCGCGGCTGAGCCGGCGCGAGGCATCGGCCTGGTTGATCACATAGGTGCTGGCCACGAAATCGGGGCGCGGGCTGCAGTACTTGTCGACCATGCGTTCGACGATCGGCAGCGTGGCGAAGGAGCCGGCATCGGGCAGCAGCGTCACCACGTTGAGTTGCGACACCCGCAGCGCCTGCTGCAGGTAGACCGAAGGGCCTGGCGGCGTGTCGAGAACCACCAAGCTGTCCTCGGGCAGCCGGAAGGACGCGAGCGTCTCGCCCAGCCAGTGCGGCTGCGTGGCGAGCCGGCCTTCGAGGTCGATCTGCGCCTCGTCGTCGACCTGGCCGAAGGGCAGCAGCACCACGCCCTGGTGGCCGCGCTGCATGGCCTCGGTCCAGCCGCACGCGCCGCGCTCGGCGTCGGCGAGCCCGTGGGCATGCGCCTGCCGCGGGTCGGCGGCCAGATGGAAGCGCAGCGCATTCTGCGGATCGAGGTCGATCGCCAGCACCGGCCGGCCGCCGGCGGCCAGCGCGATGCACAGGTTGGCAGTCACCGTGGTCTTGCCGACGCCTCCCTTGGCGGCAATGACGGACACGACCTGCATCGTCAGCCGGACCGGCGCCAGTGCGACATCAGGCCCTGCGCCGCGGCGGGGGCCGGCTGTGTCGCGCCGGCCAGGCGGGCGAACAATGCATCGAGTTCGCGTGGCGCGGCGGCCGCGGTCTCGGCAGCGGGTGCCGGCACCGGGGCGACGGCCGCCACCACGGGCGCGGCAGGCGCCGGCACCGGCGGTGCAACGGATGCCGGGTCCGGCACGGAGACCGGGGCGGCTTCGGCCGCGGCGCGGGTGCCGTTCACCAGCGGCCAGGCGCCCTGCGCGCGCGGCGATTCGGCGGGTGCGAACTCCTTGTAGCGCGTGGCGTCGCCACCGAACTTGCGGAACAGGCCGGCGACATCTTCCTGCTGGCGGTCGTTGGCGCTCATGCGGCCGCTCTCCCCAGCTTCAGCGCCACCGTGGGCAGGCCGCCGGTCGCGTCCTGCACCTCGGCCCGCACCTTGAGTTCGGCCGGCGAGCCCTGGGTGGCGAACCAGGTCTGGTAGGCGCCCTCGAAGAAGCCCGCGGTCCACTCGGCGGTGTCGGGACCGAAAGCCATCGCCATCGGGCTGCAGGCATGAACGATCGTCAACTGCTCGGCGCTTTCCTCCAGCGTGGCGAAGCCCCAGTCGATCGCTTCCCAGCGTGCATTGAAGGCCGCCTGCAGTTCGGCCAGCGTGTCGCAGCGGGCCACCGGCAGGCTCTTCGCCACGCGCTCGCCGATCCGGAAGAACAGCCGACGGTTCTCCTCAGGGGGCAGGCCGGCACTCAATTCGGCGGCCATTGCACGGTTGAAATCCAGCCATTGCGCAGAGCATGTAATGCGTTCGTAGTAGCCGAGAAGCGAGGTGGTAGTGGTCATGAATTGTTTCTTGATTGTCATGGCGCAATGGCCCGTTGACAACAAAGCTGACCTGCCGCGCGTGGCGATGCGTGTGATCCGGACAACGAATTGTGGGCGGCTGTTTCACGCGTGCCGGACGGCCCCGCGGCGGCGCTGGCGGCCTGGCATTTCGGGCAGCGTGCGCGCCGTGCCGTCGATGCCGGCCCCGAGCACGGCGTTTGTTAACTTAAGTGTGATCTTTTTGCTTGCGAAGCAGGAGGGAAGTAAACACAATTGATTACATGGCAAACGTTTCATCCCTCCCGCTGACCGGCTGGCGCGACACCGGCGGCGCGGCGCGGCACCTGGTGGTCGCTCCGACGCCACGCGTCGCTGATCGCTCGCTCCACGTTCCCACGTGGCGCCCGGCGGCGCCCGGCTTCTTTTCGCGCGCCTGGCCCCAGCGTTCGCACGGGACGGCCCTGCCATGATGGGGCGCGACGACGTGCGTTTCGCACGCCTCGGTCTCGAGGACCTCGGGGAGATCGCGCTGGACCTGCGCATGCGCTCGATCGCCGGCGACGCCACGGCCGGCGCGGTCGCCGAAGCGCTGGAATCGGTGATCCGGCGCCGGCACCTGGCGAACGAGCGCAAGGTGGCGGCGCGCTTCGTGTCGTCGACCTGGCATCGCATGGCGTCCTGGGCGGCGACCACGCGCCAGTAGGGCGCGGGCTACCGGCGCCCGCCCCCGCGGGCGCGCCTCACGCCCCGGCGTCTTCCGGCGCCGGATCGCCTTTCTTGGCGTAGTCGCTCGGCGACACCCCGTACTTGCGGCGAAACACCTGGCCGAAGTAGCCCGGATCGGAGAAACCGCAGGCATAGGCGATGTCCGAGACGCCGGCCGGCGCCTTGGCGGAGGCCCGCAGCAGCCCGGCCGCGGCTTCGAGCCGCTCGCGCCGGAGGGCGTCGAGGAAGGTCTCGCCGCTCCCCGCGTTCAGGAAGACCTTGTGCACGTAGCGCGTGGACACGCCGAAGCGCGCGGCCAGCGTCGCCACGCCGATCTCGGGGTTCGCATAGTTGTCGCGGATCCACTGGTGCATCCGGCCATGCAGGCCACGATCGCGCATGGAGGGGCGCTGCGTGCCGCAGCCCGCATCGCCCGGCTGCGGTGCCGGCGCCGGTGCGTGCGCCAGCGCCATCGACAGCAGCGACATCACGTGCTCGCCGATGATCTCCTTCTCGAACGGGCTGATGAGCCGGTCCAGTTGCTCGAATTCCCAGTTCCGCAGGTAGGCGGACAGGACCCGCCCCCAGCCCCTGTCGCCCTGCAGTCGATGGCCGGTGGCCGCCGCGCCGCCCTGGAGCCAGCGCGCGACCAGGGCCTCGGACAGCCCGACGATCCAGGCGTCGACGAACTGGAGCGACAGCAGCGTGGGGCCGGCGTGGCCGTCCACGAGCGCCATGTCGTCGGGCCCCAGCGTGAGGCTGCGCCCCGAGGCATCCCGCAGCGTGAGGCTGCCCGCGCAGACCATCACCAGCTGCAGGGGAAAGCGCCGCCCCTCGCGGATCGCCGCCATGGCCTGGGGGCAGGCCTGCTCCGCCGGTCCCTGGACCCGCATGAAGCCCATGGTCGCGAGTTCGACCACGGTGCACCGCGCCGGGCCCGTGCCGTGCTCGGGGTCGTCGTCGTCCTCGGCGTCCAGATGCCTGGACATGGACGCAGCCTGCCGCGCCAGTCCATGGGGTGCCGACAACGTGTCGGCCTGCCGTTCGTCTGCGAATTTCATCGCGCCTCCCTTGGTTTTCTATGGATGGATGTCTGCGGCCCGGTTCGCCGCGCTGTCCGCGGGCACCGGCATGGCGGCCGGGAACACCCGCCCGCCCTGGACCACCCCCCAGACCCCGATGTCCTTGAGCGCGCTGGGCGGGCCGTCCAGCGGGTCGTCGTCCAGCACGGCGAAATCCGCGTGCTTGCCGGCCTCGATCGAGCCGATCTCGTGGTCCAGGCCCAGCGTGTAGGCCGCCCCGAGGGTGATGGCGTGCAGCGCCTGCGCGACGTCGATGCGCTGCGCCGCGCCCAGCACCCGGCCGGACGCGGTAAGGCGGTTGACCGCGCACCAGGCGGTGAACAGCGGGGCCAGCGGCGTGACGGGCGCATCGGAATGGATGGCGAAGGGCACGCCGGCCTCGATGGCGCTGGCGCAGGCATTCATCCGCTCGGCGCGCTCCGGACCCAGCGTCTGCGCGCGGTGGATGTCGCCCCAGTAGTACAGGTGGTTGACGAAGAGGTTGACGCAGAGCCCCAGCGCCCGCATCCGCAGGAACTGCGCGCGGGTGCTCATCTGCGCATGCTGGAGCGTGAAACGGTGGTCGGGCGCCGGCGATTCGGCCAGCGCGGTCTGCATGCAGTCGAGCGCCAGTTCGGTGGCCTCGTCGCCATTGGTGTGCAGGTGCACCGGCACGCCGCTGCCCAGCGCGTGGGACAGCAGCGTGCAAAGCTGCTCGGGGGCCACGTACCAGAGGCCGTTGGGGGCGCCGTTGAAGTAGCCGGGCCACCGGACGCGCGCCGTCAGGCCCTGGATCGAGCCGTCGACCACGACCTTGACGAAGCCCAGGCGCAGCCGGTCGCTGCTCAGCGCTTTGAGCCGCAGGGCGTTGGCGACCGTTTCCACCGGCCCCTGCCCGGCCATGCGCTGCATCGAGACCACGCGCAGCGGGAAATCGGGCGCGCCGGTGACGCGCCGCATCATCTCTACGATCTCGTCGGACAGCGGATTGGCCAGGTCGGCCGCGGTGGTGACGCCGGTGCGCACGCACAGCCGGGAGAAGACCCGGATGCCGTCCGCGTCGGCCGCCAGCAGCTGGCGGCTCAGCCCGGCCGCTTCGGCCACCGGCCACATGGCGTCCGGCCCGCGGAGTTCGCCGGCCGGCAGTCCGTCCGGGCCCAGCGGAAGCCCCGGGTGGTCGATGCCCGCGCGCAGGAAGCCGCCGGCCTGCAGGCCCGCGGTGTTGGTGCTGATGACATGCAGGCTGGCGTGCATCAGCACCACCGCCTGCCGCTCGGCCACGGTGTCCAGGTCGTGCCGGTTGCAGCGCGGACCCGCCAGCGAGAGCGGGTCGAAGCCCCAGCCGATCACCGGCGCATGCGGCGCGCGTTCGTGCGCGTTCCGCAGGCGTGCGATGACGGCCGTCAAGGTGGTGAGCGCGGGCCACAGCCGCCCGTCGGGGTCGATGCGGTCGTGCGGGCCGACATAGACGAAACGCCACAGCGCGCCCTGGGACAGGTGGCAGTGGCCCTCGACGAAACCGGGCATCAGCACCTGGTGCGCGAAGCGCGTGTCGATCCGGTGCGCGCCCCAGGCCGCGAGTTCGTCCTGCGTGCCCACGCCGAGCACCCGGCCGTCGCGCACCGCCACGCACCCGGCCACGGGCCGGTCGGGGTTCATCGTGATGATCTTGCGCGCGGGGTAGAGCGTGGTCGTCATGGTGGCGGATGGCTTGCGGAATGTTCTTCAGGCGCGCTGGCCGGCATCGGTCAGCGCGGGAGGTACGGAAGCTGCGGAAGCGGCGCTCGGCACGGCATGCCGCCAGACCAGCGCGCGCAGCACGGTCTCGTTCCAGATCGCGGCCGGGCCGATGCACACCAGGCGGCCGGTGGCGAAGGGCTTGCCCTTCCACGGCGTCGTGATGCAGCGGGCGCCGGACAACTGCAGCTGCACCGCCCTCCCGTCGGCGCCGCGCAGCAGGCCCTTGGCGCGCACGATCCGTTCGGGATGCGCGCTCAGCGCCCGCTCGAGCGCCTCCACGTCGACCGCGCCGGCGAAGGCGAAGCTGATGCTGCGGAAGATGCCGTGGGCGCCGGCCCGCAGGTCCAGCGGCCGCTCGGCGGGGCGGGTCTCCTGGCGGCGCGCCGTGGCGCCGCGCGGAATCGGCATCTCGAACAGCAGCTCGGGCGCCACCTGGCCCTGCGTGGCCTCCAGCACGAAGGCCTGCGGTGCCTGCTGAGCGACCCATGGGCCGAGGCCGGGCGCGGGGGGCGAGGGCAGCAGGTCGAGCTTGTTCAGCACCAGCAGGTCGGCCTGCTGCAGCTGGCAGCGCACCGTCTCGCCCACATAGCCGTTCGCGGCCTGCTGCCGGATGGCGCCGGCGTCGGCCAGCACCACGACCGCGTTCAGGCGCAGCCCCTGGACCAGCTGGAGGGTCCGGGCCACGCTGGCCGGCAGGGCCACGCCGCTGGTCTCGATCAGCACATGGTCCAGCGAGGCCGCGCGGTCCCGGGTGCGCAGCAGGGCGGCCATCAGGTCCCCGCCGAAGCTGCAGCAGATGCAGCCGCCGGCCAGGCTGATGACATCGTCCTCGCGTGCCTCGATCAGGTCGCCGTCGATGCCGAGGTCGCCGAAGTCGTTGACCAGCACCGCGATGCGGCGGCCCTGGGCGTTGCGCAGCAGGTGGTTGACCAGCGTGGTCTTGCCGGCCCCGAGGTAGCCCCCGAGGAGGGTGACCGGCAGCGCCTGCGCCGCCGTGGAGCGTGCCGGTGTCATTGGACGGGCCTGACGTCGCCGGACACGCGCAGCAGGATCTTGCGGACTTCCGCTTCGGTCGCGGTCCAGGACTGGGCGTAGTCCCTGGGCGTCGCATACGCCAGCTGGACCGCCATCTCGTCCATGCGGGCGCGCAGCGCCGGGTCCGAGGTGAGGGCTTCGAGCATGGCCGACCAGGCCTGGACCGCGGCCTCCGGCGTCCCGCGGGCCAGGGTCAGCCCGGTGTTGCTGCCCAGCTTCGAGATCTCCAGGCCCAGCGAAGCGGACGCCGGCGTGTCGGGAAAGTACTTGAGCGGTGTGTCGCCGCTGACCATGAGCGCGCGCAGGCGGCCGGCCCGCACGTGCGGCAGCGCCACCGCCGGATTGGAGGTCGCCAGATCGATGTGCCCGCCGAGCAGGGCGCCGACCATCGAGGGCGCGTCGTTGAACGGGACGCTGTTGAGCCGCGCGCCCGCCTTCTTCTCGAATTCCTCCAGGTAGAGGACGGCGGGCCCGCGGCTGGCCGGCGTGCCGAAATTCACTTCCCCGGGACGGTTGCGGGCCGCCTCGAGCAGGGACGCCATGCTGCGGTAGGGGCTGTCGGCCCGGACGACCCAGACCGACGGCGTGCTTTGAACCAATCCGACCGGCGTGAAGCTGCTGCGCGAATAGGGCGCCTTGGCCTCCGCATTCAGATAGCTCATCTGGGTGTCGAAGCCCTGCGTGAACGCAATGGTCTGGCCGTCGGGCTTTTGCCGCAGCATTTCGGTCAATGCGATTTGGCCATTGGCGCCGGGCCGGTTCAATACGACCGTGCGCGTGCCCCATTTGGCATCCCAATAGGGCGCCATGGTGCGCGCCATGAGATCGACCATGCCGCCCGGCCCGAATGGCACGATCACGGTGATCGTGCTGCCGGCCTCCGGGAAATCGGCCGCCCACGCTGGAGACAATCCAATAACAAAAGTGGCCGATATGGCAATGATTCTCTTCAATTGTGGTGAAAACTTTTCCATTCGTTCCATGTCGAACCCCTTGAAAATTTAAAGCACCAAAACGAGGCAATAGTTGATACTAAATTGATTCTCGATCTCTACAATTCGCCAATCTGTGCCATCCGTGGTGAGCCATGATTGACAATTCTTTTGACCTGAACCTGATTCGGCTTTTCGTGAGGATGGTCGAATCCAAGACGCTGACGGCGGCGGCCGCGGCCAGCGGCATGACCCGCTCGAACGTCTCGCGCAGCCTGAAGGCGCTGGAACTGCGGCTGAATGCGCAGCTGATGCTGCGCACCACGCGGCACATCGAACTCACCGAGGCCGGGCGCCACCTGTATGCGCACGGGCTGCGCATGCTCGATGAAATGCAGGCGGCCGCCTCGTCGATCGACAGCCTGGGGCAGACGGTGCGCGGCGACGTGCGCATCCGGCTGCCCACCGGCCTGGGCCATCTCTACCTGACGCCGGTGCTGATGGATTTCGCGCGGCAGCACCCGGCCATCTCGTTGCGGGTGCTGATCAACGACTACATCTCCGATGTGATTTCCGCCGAGGTCGATGTGGCGCTGAAAGTCACGTCGCGGCCCCCCGAAGACCATGTCGCGCGGCGGATCTGCGACGTCGCCTGGTGCCTCTGCGCGACGCCGGAGTTCCTGGCCAAGCAGGAACCCGTGGTCCATGCCCAGGACCTGACGCGCTGCGACCTGATCGCCCCGGCCTCGATGGGGCGACACTTCGACCTCAAGCTCAGGGCGTCCGGCAGCCCGCTGGCCCTGCGGGTGACGCCGCGCATCCAGTCAGGCGACTACCGCTTCATCTACGAATCGATGGCCGCGGGGCTCGGCATCGCGTTGCTGCCCCGCTATGCGGTCTGGCAGCAGCTGGCATCCGGCCAGGTGATCGAGGTCTTGAGCGACTACGACCCGGAAGGCGTAGGCGACGGGATCTACATGCTCACGGCATCGAACCGCTTCCCCGCGCTGGCCACGCGCACGCTGATGGACTTCATCCGGCGCCATCTGGAGGACAAGCAGAAGAACTGGGCGCGGGCCCCGCCGTCCCCGGAGGCGCCGCCGTCGCCTTGACGGGCGGCGAAAAGCCGGCGCGGGCCGGCATGCCGGTGCAGGAAGAAATACGGGGGGGGCGAGTGGCCCGGTGCGCGCGGCCTGTTGCCGCACGCCTGAGGCGTGGTGCCCGGGGCCGGAATCGAACCGGCACACCTTTCGGTGGGGGATTTTGAGTCCCAGGAAGAATTGAGCATCGGCGCGGGTTATTGACCGAAACGTTCCGCATTTGCTACCAATTCGTCTCCAATGAAGACTTGGAATTGCGGAACGCTTTTTAGGCCACCGGTTTTAGCTGTCGAACGCCGCCGTAGTGGCGCTCGGTGAGGCGCTTGTCGTCGTGCTGTAGCAGTTGGGCCGCGGCCTCGAGGCTTCCTGATTTCTGGGCCGCGCGCTTGCGTGCATCGCGGAGGTATAGCGCTCTGATGGCTCGCACCATATCGTCGTCGTTGGCAATGCTCGCCTTCACTGCCGCGCGCGTCCGCGCCTTGTCCCATTGGTAGCTCAGCTTGCGCAGCTCGACCGGTCGGCCCTCGGGCGTGGAGAGCAGCATCAGGTGGTCGGCCCCCAGCGTGCGCCGTCGTTGCACCAGGTCGGGCAGGGTGGCGGATAGGCTCATGTCCCATTCGGCTTCCTTGCCCGTCTTGCTGGCCTCGAGATGCAGCGTGTCGCCCTTGGGCAGTAGGACGGTGGTGCAGTCCGTCAGGCGCATGCCCGTAGCGGCCCCCAGGTCCATGCAGTCCTGCAGCGTGATGTTGCCCTCGTGCCGGATGGCCTCCCATACCGGATCGAGCACCTTCATCTTGCGAGGCTTCTCGGTGTTCTTCCATTTCGAGCGCTCCATGCCGGCTGCGGGCCAGGGGAGCTTGGTCATGCCTTCACCGCGGGCCCAGTTCCAGACGATCGACAGCACCGCCATCTCCCGGTTGGCCTGCGTCTTGCCCGAGCGCTGCCTCAGGTATTGCTTGATCGTTGGTAGGTCGACCTGGTCCCAAGTGGCAGGGCCGAACACTGGCCGGATAGTCCGAAGGTGCTTTGTGTAGCCTCGGCGCGTTTCCTTGCTGGTGTAGGCGGGCAGCACGTCCAGTTCCCACTGCGCGAAGGCCTCCTCGATAGTGCCGATGGTGCGCGGCTTCTCTTCGTGGATCTCCCGCCACTTGGCTATGGCCTCGTCGAAATCGGTGCCGAGCGCGATATCGGATTCGCCCTCAGGCCGGCGGTCGTAGACGTAGTAGACGACGACCTTCCCGCTCTTGCGCTTGCGGCTGTGGGATCGCAGACGAGGGTATTGACCGGTCATTTCACCACTGAGAAGTTGACCCCGCGTGACGGCGTGACCGTGCGGCCGGAAAGCCACTCCCGGGTGTGGAAGCGGCTCACCAGTATGCGCTTGCCGCGGCGGCGGAAGGGCACGCCATCTTGCCGCAGCACGCGCTCCTGATCGTCAGGGCTGGCCTCACCGGTCATCGTTTTGATCTCCGAGGTGCTGAGCCATTCGTCGTTCAATGCTGCGGCGCTCATGCCGTACTTCCTCCAAGTGGTGAATCGGAAGTACCACCGTTTGGTGGTACGGGCTCGGCGTCGTCGGCCGGCGTGAAGTTCCACGGCACCCTTCCTGGCGGACGATCGCCAGCGCCCCAGTGGGTCGCCAGCCAGCCGGCGCAGACGCTCTCGCTGCCGTCGGCGTAGGTGTTGACGTGGCAGTAGAACGGCTGCTGCTCGACGATGCACTTCACGGCGTCCATGAGGGTCTGCGGGCAGCCATTGGGGACCGTGCCGGCGCGGAAGGCGCAGGTCTTGCAGCGTTCGTCGGGCTCGCCGGCGGCAGCCATCTCGGCTACCTTCGTTTCGGTCAGGCGCGCGAGCTCGGCGCCCAGCGCTCGGCCCTCGGGCGTGACACGCTTGTGGTCGTAGGCGGCCGGCACTGCGGGCATGGTGGGGAAGGGTGTGGTGCGAATGGTCTCAGGCGGCATCATGCGGCGGCCCCCCTGCCAAATGCAGCGGTCAACGTCGAAGAAAGTCCTACAGATTTCTTGGGAGCGCTCTGGCGAAACGCCCCTTGAAAAGAGCAGGCGGGTCTTTGCAAAATCCAGCCATGCCAAGACGATCCAACACTAAATCGATGCGAGAGGCTGCTCGACACGCCGCCGTCGAAGCGAACGGTGTTCTGCACACCGTTGTGGAGCGTGTTGAGATGAGCACACAACAGACTTTCGGCTCGTACAGCACTGGCGAGCTGACGGGCGTAATCTCGTACTACTCTATGACGACCGGCGACTCTCTCATGCGACTCGATGACGGATCGTTTGAGGGGCGCGACGGATTGCTCAAGCTGCGTCTTATAGAAGATGAGATGCAAAGCGGCGAGGCATAGCGCCGCCTGTTTCATCGCCGGCTGGAGGGTCATACGAGCGCCTCCGTTCCCTTGATCCACCAGCGGCCCTTGCTGTAGACGATGTGGCCCTCTTTGCGAAGCGCCTGCAGGCGGCGGTTGAGGACTCGCCAGATTGGGCCCGGCACGCCATGCCGATCGGCGACAACAAAGGATCCGGCAGCTTCGTTGAGCCCAGGCTCTTGCAGTTCGGCGAAGGTACAAGGCGCGCGAGCAATGCGCGTGACGATCATCACGTCGAGGTCGGCGAATTTGCTCAAGTTGCGTCCCTTCCCACACCCCGTGCCTGTGCGGCCGCGACGCGCCCGGCTTCAGTGGGTATGAAGTGCGTGCACTCCAGCAGCCCGCGGGCAGCCCAGCCGAGCAGCACTGAATATTCAGTCACGGTCTCGCCGGTGTCCACGAACTCCTCGATGGTGTCGGCTAGTTGCTGACGCTCTTGATCGGTCAGCGCCACTGCCTCCGCTGCGTCTGCCTGGGGCGCAACGGCCTGTATCGCGCGGAGCCCGCTCAAGGCGCTGCTGACCTTGGGCGCGAGATCGTTGCCCAGCTTGACGAACGCCGTCACCTCAGACAGGACATCGGCGGCAGCATTGATGCGCCTCCGACCTGTCGCGGTCATGTCGATCGGTTTGATGCTGGCGTTCAGCAGAGCGAAGCGGTCGAGGAACGCCTTGCGCCAGTCCTTCCATGTCATGGCCTCGCGCTCTGGGCTGTCCAGCGAAAGCCATGCGATAGGTTCGATTCTGTCGCTCGCCAGTACGGCGCCGTCGCCGAGGATCTCCCATCCCGAATGCGTCAGGTCGCGCCAGGCGGTCAGGTCGCGGCGCTCGGTGGCCAGCGCGCGCAGGTCGATGTCGCGCAGCAGGCCGCGATACGAGGTGAAGGCGGTGGAGATGCCGAAGTGAGACCGCACGGCCTTCTCGTGCTCTGTCTCAAACACCGTCCATGCGTTGGTGCCGCCGGCGGCGAAGCTGCGCTGATTCACGGCGCGCTTGGCTGGGCTGCTGAGGTCGGCGGTGTAGGCCTCATGGGCGTCGTGCATGAGGGCAGCGAGTTGCACATGAACCGATGCATTGCCGCGCTGCGCGATCTCGCTGCACAGCAGGCTGTGCTCAGCCACGCTGTACGGGCGCTTGCATGCACCGGTGAAGCGGTTGAGCTGCGCCAGGTGGTGCGCGATGTCCTCGATGCGGAAGTGGCGGCCCTGCTCGGTGACGGAGTCGGGCCCGGTGAAGTGGTACTCGATGCCGGTGGCGGTGACCATGAAATTCATGAGAGGCTTTCGGTGGCCAGCGCCTGCAGCGCGGCCTTGTGGAGGATGAAGAGCTGCTTGAACTGGCGGCCGGCTTCGCTGTCGAACGGCCAGGGGCACGCGTCGTTGAGAGAGGCGCCGCGTTCGGCGGCCGCGTGGGCGGCGCGCTTCACGGCGTCGATGGAAACGATGTCGAAGGGCATGTCAGGTGGCCTGCGCAGCGGGTTGTCGCTGCGTGGTGGTGCCTCGAGGCGGCAGTAGGCGACACGCGCGCACCTGGGCGTGGATCTCGGTTGTGCGAACGCCGGGAAAGGCGCGTGGGTTGACCAGCTCGAGCGAGAGGGCATCGCCGGCCTTGAGCTCGGCGTGCGCGCGCCACCACGCCTCCGCCTCGGGGCCAATCCAGCGCACGACCCATGGCTCGACGGCATGCTGGCCCTGGTTATCGACGACGCGCATCTTGAGGATGAAGCCCTTCTCGGGGTCCTTGTGCGTGCTGGTGGCCGGGCGCGCTGCGGAGCCTTTGCCAACGAAGAAAAGGCCGGTTGCAGTGGTGGGCATGTCAGAACCTCACGAAGCTGACGGGAGCAAAGGCCAGCGCGATAGCGCTCGCCACGATGACGAGCCAGACCGCTGCGATCACCCAGGGGGAGAGGGGGCGCACTCGTAAGCGGAGTTGCTCCATGAGCAGCTCTTCCGCTTCGTCTGCCGTGAGCGGCGGCAGTGGGCGCGGCGCGCGTTCCATGTCGCTGCACTCGCGTGCGACATGCGGCATGGCTTCGAGCTGCTCAGGCGAGTTGTCGCGCAGGGCGCGCTCGCTGCGGGTCGTGGTGGTGGTCACAGGCGCTCTCCTCGGGCCATCTCGGCGCGCACGCGGCGGAACGTCTTTGCGACGTCGGTCTCCAGGTGCGGCACGTAGCGGAAGCGCGGATCGGTGAGGCCGCCCACAGGGCCGGTGGGCATTTGCTTCGGTGCGCGGCGCACGCGCTGAGGCTTGAGCACGATGATGGTCATGGTGTGCTCCAGCCGAAGGCGATCATTGCGGCGAACACGACCGGCATCAGCACGACGCCGGCCAGCATCGCGAAGGTCTTGAGCGCGCTCATGCAAGGCTCCCAGACGCCTTGCCGATGTCGCCCGCGATGACGTAGCCGCGCATGGCCGGATCGTTCAATGCGTCCCAGGGCTTGGCCACAACCGTACCGCGACGCTTGATGCCAACCATGCGCATCCAGTACTTGCCGGCTGCGATAGCGCGTTGAGCGCTTGCGGCGCCAACCCACACGGGGCGAGAAGACGGCCGCCCGTGGCTATCGAAGCACTGAACCTGCCATTGACGCCAATTGGGCTCGAAGGTCCAGCTGTGCCAGAGGATCTGTTGCGCGCTCATGCCCATGCCCTCAAGGCCAGGATCGCGATGCCACCGGCGGCTGCAATGCCGGCCAGCGTGATAACCACGGTCTCAGCCTCGCGGCGCAGCAGGGCGTTCAGGGACTGGCGGTGCTTCATGCGGCACCTCGCGCCGACGAGTTGAGCGCGTCGATCTCGCGATTCAGCAGCTGCGCGTTTTCGCCGAACGCTGCGGCGGCCGGGTGCTCGTCTTCAGCAGATGGGGCGCGTGCGACGACGGCCGAGCCTGCGAACTCGCCGACGGTCAGCTTGCCGGTGCGCAGCGCCTTCTCGGCATGTGCAACCTGCAGCCCGTGCCAGTTGCGGGTGCGCTGGCCGGCAGGCTGGATGGGCCGGGCAAACGCCTGGCGCCGCGAGCCGACCGTGCGAATCCAGATCTCGCACGTTGGGGTGGTTTGTGCCGGCTGGGCGGCGGTAGAGAGTGCAGACATTCGGCCTCCGTCGTTGTGACAAGGCGATATTACCTATGGGTAAGTTATCTGGTCAATACCTATGGGTAAACTAGCCGGCGTGCATGCTGTACACGCGGGTTCGCCGCAGGAGTTGAACGGACTAGCAAGGAGGAGGCCGCCCGCAGGGAGCGCCAGCGCGATCTATGGCTTTCGGGCCGTTGAACAGAGGAAATCTGTAAATGCGCGCGGTATTTAGCTTCGCTTTCGGGCGGCCGGCTTTCCCAGCTTTTCCCATTTCGCTAAAGCGACATCCAGCAACGAATCGATGTCTCTCATGGCTTCTGCGCCTACCTTGGGGCCCAGCAACGACTTCAAGCTCATGACTCGTTGATGCGACACGGTGGGAAAGGGCCAAGTAACCGGCGCGCGCTTCAGAGGGTGAAGGTTTGCTGCACCCTGGCCCGTGGAAACGGTCAGTTCTGCCTGGCCCGAGGCAGGGCGTATCGGCGTACCGAGAGGCAGGTCAAACCAACCATGGATGAGGCCGAACGCTGATTCGATCACGTCAAGCATGTCATCGCCGATGCGTTTTCTTCCGGCTTTGTCTTCCGTGTAGAGCATCCTCGCGACGTAGCTATCGCTGCGCTCGATGCGCTCGGCAAGGCGCGCTGTCTTGCCTTCACAAGCCCAGTCCTTCAGTTCCAGCAGGCGGCGACGCCTGTGCTCGTACTTTTCCATTGAGGCCGATTCTTGTGCCGCATTACCAATAGGTAAATTCCCTGCAGGTATTGTCTTAATACTTACCCATGGGTAAACTTTCGGCATGAAACAGCTTCGCGCGTACCTCAACTCGCTATCCACAACCGACCAGGCCGCATTCGCGCGCAGGTGTGGGACGACAGTCGGATACCTGAGGAAAGCGCTCAGTGCGGGCTCCGCGCTGAGTGAAGGTCTGTGCATAAACATTGAGCGAGAGTCAAAACAGCAGGTGCGCTGCGAGTTTCTGCGTCCGACTGGTGTCGACTGGGCGTACATCCGCGGCACTTCTTCGCTGGCGTTGGCCGATGAAGCGTGACGGGCGCGCATCCTGGCCCATGCATCCGCCTGGTCCGAAATCTGATCGCACTCTCCCCGTTCTAAGGCGCGCGGTTTCCCGTTTCTGCCCGCCGCTACTCCTTCCCGAGTACCGCTTTCTCCTCCCTTCGGGTTGTCTCTTCCGGTGTGCGCGGGCAGGCGCCTGCTGGTTGGTTCGCTGGCGCGGCGGGTACTTTCTTTCTTCCACGGCCGTGACTGTGCCGCCGCCTGTCGGGCACGTCACTGCCAACAAATCCAACGTTTTGACAAGGAGCATCTCCGATGGATGATGTGACCGCATTGCTGCAGGACGCAGTAAGCAAATTTCGCAGCACTGATCCCAATGGCTCGAACGGCGCGGCCGGGCTCTCGAAGCTGATGGGTATCACGGCGGCAAGCCTGAGCCACAAGGTGAGCCCCACTTACCCCACCGCGCACTGCAGCCCGCGCGAAGTGCTTCAGATCTGCAAGCTCACTGGCGACATGGTTCCGATCCAGGCCATGGCTGCCGCGCTGGGCGGCGTGTTCGTGCCGCTGTTCTGTGCCTCGGAGGCGGATGCAAACTCCGTGTCCTGCAAGGTGGCCAGTGCCTTCAAGGAGAACGGTGAGTGGTTGGCCGCTGCGGGGTCTGCGAATGCGCAAGCCGTCCTGAACGCTAACCAGCTCGCAGTCGCCAAGCGCGAAATGATGGAATCGATCATGGCCAGCGTGCGTGCCTTCGCCGCGCTGGAGGCGAAGCACAGCGCGAGCCAACCAGGGCAAGGCGCACAAGCGCCAGGACTGCGTGTAGCGTGAGCATCAAGGTCATGACGATGGTGTTCGATCGCTACCCCGAGGGTGGCAACGAACGCCTGCTAGCACTTGCGATGGCGGATCACGCGCGCGACGACGGCACGCGCATCTGGCCGTCGCTCGAAGAGCTTTCCCGCAAGACGCTCCAGAGCCGGCGCACGGTGCAGCGCCAGATCGCCAAGATGGTGGAGGCGGGTTGGCTGGAGCCGGTCCGCGCGGCGAACGGCCGGCCTGGCGGCACCAACGAGTACCGCATCAACGCGGCGTGGATTGCCGGTGAAGAGCTGCCGAAGAGGGGTGTCAATTTGACACCCGTCTCAGCGGGCGAAGTTATCCACACGGGTGTCAATTTGACACCCCTCGAAGTTATCCACACGGGTGTCACCAGTGACGAGAGGGGTGTCACCAGTGACGCAAGGGGTGACATAGCTGTGACACCCGAATCTTCAGAACCGTCAAGAACCGTAACCCCCCTACCCCCCGACGGGGGGGCGGCCGGGTTTGAGGGAATCGCATCGGCCTACCCGAACAAGGCGAACCGGTGCAAGGCCGAGCGGCGGTGGATGCGGCTTCGCCCGGACGCGGCGCTTGAGCAGCAGATGCTCGCCGCGATCGAGGCGCAAAGCCGGACGCCGAAGTGGCGCAAGGACGGCGGGCAGTTCGTGCCTGAGCTTGCCACCTGGCTGCGCAACCGGTGCTGGCTCGATGACACCGCGGCGCACGTAGGCGTCGATTGGTGGAATTCGATCGACGGCGTGAAGGCGATGGGCGAGAGGCTCGGGATGGTGTTCTCGCTCTCGGCCCTCGGCAACGCGTACACCGACGACGAGCAAAACGCGCATTGGCGCAGGTACCGAACCAGCGTGCTGCTGGCCGCCGGCGCAGGGCCTTGGTCCGAACGGCGGATCGCATGACGACCCAGACCGCCATGGCCTACAGCCTGATCTGCGACTTCGCGCTGGGCCCACGCGGCGAAATGCAAGGCCTGACTCCCGCTGAACTGAGGCGGGCCTATGTGGCTCGCCACGGCGTCGTCCCGACGCGCCGCGCGCACGCGCTCCTGAGCGAGGACTTGCTTGTAGTGCGTATCGCCCCGCGCAACTGCGCCATCACCGGCCGGCGCTATGCGCCGTATGTGCCGTCCGTGCAGATCGCACACCGAACCGAAATCATCAAACCTGAGGACGCACAGCATGCTTGAAGACGACCGCCGCCGCGGCGTGGAAGAGGCCTACACATCGGCCGGCAATTCATCGGACCTTCGCCATGACGCAAGTCGTCCGGGCGCGGTCGACCTCCTGATTGCCGCGGGCCTGTCGGACTCTCGGCTCGGCATGGCGCTGCTGCGTCTGCACTCCGAATGGGACAAGGCCGAGAAGCCGCGTAAGCCAACGCCCGCCGCGATCAATGCACTGGCCGCAGTCATGCCGACCACGGTCAAGCGTGAGGGAGGAGGCGAGTCGGTGCTGACGAAGTCGCAGCGTCACGAGATGGCTCGACAGCGCGCGCAAGCGTGGTACCTGGGCGAGATGGCCTCGTTGGTCGGGAAGCTGCGCAGCTTGGCGAGCGTGAGGCACGCGCTGGCGACGTACGCGCACCGTTGGAAGATGGAGGAGGCCGAGACGAAGGTGCCCTCGATCATCGCCTTCTGGCTCGATCAGACCTGCCCGCATTGCCACGGCCTGAAGTTCCTCCAAGCTGTCGGAGCGCCTTCGCTCTCGACGAAGGCATGCCGCGCTTGCGATGGGACCGGCGTGGCGCGCATCCCGCATGCGCACGACGGCAGGCGCATCGCCAACTACATGGACGACTGCGTGTCTTGTGCGCGTGATGCGTTGAGAAAAAGATTGCGCGCTCTTCAACCGCACGCATAGAATCGCCGCCGAGGAACGCGCTGGCTGCTGAGCCTGCTGCACCTCAACTCTCTGTCGTAGGTCTGCCCCGGTTGTCACGGAGGCCGAAGCTCTCGATGGAAGCACTCGTCTTCAAAAGCCCGCTCTCGCGGGCTTTGTCGTTTCTGCCATGCCCGTCTCCGCTCCACGTCCCTGCAGTCACGTTGGCTGCCGCAACCTGGCTGTCGCTGGTGGCCGATGCGCCGATCACCCGCGAGACCTTTGGATCAAGAAGCCGACGGCCGCGAAGCGCATCACCGGTCGACGCCTGCAGGCCCTGCGCGCGGAACTGTTCCAACGCGAGCCATTGTGCGAAGAGTGCAAACGCCAAGGGCGCGTGAGTGCAGCGACGCAGCGCGATCACATCGTGTCGCTTGAAGAGGGCGGTGAGGACATCGCGTCGAACACGCAGGCCCTGTGCGAGGAATGCCACGACGCGAAGAGCCTGGCCGAGCGCACGCGAGCGCTTCGCAGGCGTTGAGCGGCCCGAGGCGGCGGCGTCGATTTCGCACCGATTCGGTGCCCGGGGGCGGGTCAAAAGTCTGGCCGAAACCGCCGGAAACCGAGCCCCTATCTGGAAATTTATGGAGAGCGAAAACTACCCCCCCGGGGGGTAAGAGCTGAGGCCTATGAACGACAAAGTCAACTTCGCCGCAGCCCTGCCAGCCGTTGGCGGAGCGCACGTTGTCGGTGACACCGACGCCATCGAATCGCCGCCGCCGCCGAAGGCCATGAAGCTTTCGGATGTGGAGCTCGGTCTCTACCAGGAGATCTGCGACGCGCTGCGCAAGGCCGGCATCGAGCACACCACGTCGGGCCTGGCGATCTCGTTCATCGTTCGGACGGTGGCGCAGTACTTGGCCGCGAACGAGCGGTGCGAGACGGAGGGACGTTCGCAGACGTCGAAGAACGGTTGGATCGCTCCGACGCCTTGGGCCGAAGACGAGAAGCGGCTGAAGATGGAGTTAGGCCAATGGCTGCCAAAAGCGTGTCTCACGATCCCGTCTCTGGCCCGCGTCCGAAAGGACATGGGCGACCAGGGCAAGCAGGACGACCTGTTCGGCGACCTCGTAAGGCACGGCACGTCCTTACCCGGGCAGCCGTCGCGGCACTGACGCCAGCGCGGCTTGAGGAGTGGGACGAGGGCTATGGTCTTCCCGTGCTGCGGGGTGAGATCCTCACGGGCAAGCTGGTCTACCTCGCGGTCCTTAGACACTATCGCGACCTGAAGGACGGGCACAAACGGGGTCTCGCGTTTCGCGTGGAACATTCGTGGCACGTCATCGACTTCATCGAGAAGTTCTTCGTGCACATCAAGGGACCGCTCGCGGGCAAGCCCATCTTGCTGGACCCTTGGCAGAAGTTCTGGACCGCGGTGCTGTATGGCTGGCGGTGGGCGGAGACGAATCTGCGTCGCTTCACGCGCGGCTATGAGGAGGTAGCCCGGAAGAACGGGAAGAGCACATGGAAGGGGCCGCAGGGCGCCTATCTGTTCGCGATGGATGGCGAGGCCGGCGCGGAGGTCTACGCCGTGGCCACGACGCGGGCGCAGGCCATGACGGTGTTCAAGCCGGCGTTCGACAACATCAAACGCTGGGTGCGTCGGTCGGCCGGCGTGGCGCGATCGTTCAAGGTGTTCTCCGGGTTGAACCAGGAGAAGATCGAGATGGATGGCAGCGTGTTCGAGCCGCTGCCGAGCAACGCGGAGAACCAGGACGGTCGCAACCCTTCGGCCATTCTGTTCGACGAACTGCACGCGCAGAAGACGCGCGACGTGTGGGACGTGATGGAGTCCGCGCTCGGTGCGCGCGCGCAGCCGCTGCTGTCGGCGATCACGACGGCCGGGTTCATCCTCGATGGGATCTGCACCGAGGTGCGCGGCTACCTGATCTCCGTGCTCGAAGGCAAGCGGGTCGACGATGCCTTCTTCGGCTACGTCTACACCCTTGATGCTGACGATGACCCGTTCACCGAGAGGAACTGGATCAAGGCCAATCCAGGCTTGGGCAAGTCGAAAACGCTGGAGTACATGCGCGGCCAGGCGCGCAAGGCTGCAGCGCTCCCTGGAGCGAAGGCGAACTTCCTCACGAAGGACTTGAACATCTGGTGCAACAGCGCCGATGGCTGGTTCGACATGAACGTGTGGGACAAGGGCGGGAAGAAGCTCGACCTCGAGTCGCTCAGGGGGCGTCGATGCTTCGGCGGCCTGGACCTGGCCAGCACTCGAGACCTGACCGCGTTCGCGCTGGTGTTCCCGCCGGATGAACCTGGCGGGCAGTGGCATGTGCTGGTGTGGTTCTGGTGCCCTCAGGGAAAGATCGATGCGCAGGAGCATGACGACGCCGCGCCCTACAAGCGCTGGCAGGCTGAGGGCTGGCTGGCCGGCACCGAGGGGGATGTCACTGACTACGGGCCGGTGCGTCGAGCGGTGATGCGGGCGATGGAGGATTTCGATGTCGTCGACATCGGCTTCGATCGCTGGAACGCACAGCAGCTGTGCAACGAGATGATGGAGGCGGGCGTGCCCCTGGTCGAAGTACCGCAGAACACCGGCGGCATGTACCCGGGCGCGAAGGCGCTCGAGGAGCTGGTCTACGGGCGCATCCTCGCGCACGGCGGCAATCCCGTGCTGCGTTGGTGCGCGATGAACGTGGCCTTGCTGTTCGATACGAATGGCAACTTCAGGCCGGACAAGAAGAAGAGCAACCTGAATGGTCGCATCGACGGCATCGTCGCGCTCAACGTGGCGCTGAGTCGGTGCGTCCTCAGCGATGGCGAGCCCGACATGAGCGAAATCCTGAAGAACCCAATCATGGTGAACGTCTGATGGCAACAAGCAAGAAGCCCGGCCGCGTGCGGTCCGCATTGGTGAACTGGTTGGGCGAGACCATTCGGCTCACGGACGGTGCGTTCTGGCGCGAGTTCTTTGGCATCGCGTCGACCAGCGGCAAGACCGTCAGCGTCGACTCGGCGATGCAGCTGGCGGCGGTTTGGGCGTGCGTTCGACTGCTCTCCGAGACGGTCTCAACGCTGCCGATCAAGGTCTACCGCCGCAACGCTGACGGCTCGCGCACGCCGGCCCGCGACCATCCGCTGCACCGGCTGCTGAGCCAGTCGCCGAACTCCGAGATGACGCCCGGCCGCTTCATGTTGTTCGTGGTGGCTTGTCTGTGCCTGCGCGGCAACGCCTTCATCGAGAAGATGCGGATCGGCGGCCGTGTGGTCTCCCTGCACCCGCTGCTGCCGCAGAAGATGGAGGTGAAGCGGCTCGACAACGGCACGCTGCAATACAGCTACGCCGAGAGGGCGGGGCGCCGCATCATCGCGGCGAAGGATCTCATGCACATCCGCGGCTTCGGCCTCGATGGCGTGTGCGGCCTTCATCCGATCTCCACAGGCCGTGATGTGCTGGGCGGTGCCATGGCGGCCGAAGAGGCATCGGCCAAGGTCTTCGCGCAGGGCTTGCAGGCCTCCGGCTTCCTGAGCTCCGACAAGGATCTGAAGCCCTCGCAACGGGAAGACCTTCGGGCGAGCTTGGCGACCTTCGCCGGTTCCAAGAATGCCGGGAAGCTGATGGTGCTCGAGGCGGGCATGAAATATCAGGGTGTCACGATGAACCCGGAAGCCGCCCAGATGCTGGAGACGCGGGCCTATGGCATCCAGCAGATCTGCAGCTGGTTCAAAGTGCCGCCCTTCATGATCGGTCACATGGACAAGCAGTCGAGCTGGCCGTCGAGCGTCGAAGGGCAGAACCTGCATTTCCTCACGCACAGCCTGCGCCCGATGCTCGACAACATCGAGCAGGAAATCAGCCGATGCCTGGTCGACGCCGGCGAGCGCGACGAGATCTATGCCGAATTCGGCGTCGAGGCCCTGCTGCGCGCCGACAGCGCAGGCCGCGCGAGCTTCTACAACATCGCGCTGCAGAACGGTTGGATGTCGCGCAACGAGGTGCGGCGACTGGAGAACATGCCGCCGATCCCTGGTGGTGACATCTACACCGTGCAGACGAACCTTTCGCCGCTGGACCAGCTCGGTAAGGCGAAGAGCCAGGCCGAGGCCGCGCGTGCCGCGCTGCAGGCCTGGCTCTCGAACCTGCAGACCAACCCCGACGCATCGGCGGCCGATCAGGTCGCCCGCGATCGCGCCGAGATCGACGCTCTCACTTCCGCTTAGAGGACTTCCATGTCGCTTTTGACCCTGCCCGCGGCACCCGCGGCGCCGGCCGCTTCGGTGCGCGCGGCCGTTTCGTCCGATATCTCGCCGAAGGCGTTGCAGCTCTGGCAGCCCGGCGTGCGCGCTGCAGCCGAAGCGGAGGACGACCAGGCCACCATCTCGGTTCTCGACCCCATCGGCTACGACCCGTGGTCAGGCGAGGGCGTGACGGCAAAGCGCATCAGCGCGGCGCTGCGCTCGATCGGACAGAACCCGGTCACCGTCCACGTCAACTCGCCTGGCGGCGACATGTTCGAGGGGCTGGCGATCTACAACATCCTGCGCGAGCACCCGGCGAAGGTGACCGTCAAGGTGCTGGGCCTGGCGGCCTCCTCTGCTTCGGTCATTGCCATGGCCGGCGACGAGATCCAGATCGGCCGCGCCGCGTTCCTCATGGTGCACAACTGTTGGGTTATGGCGGTGGGCAACCGTCACGACCTGCGGGATGTCGCAAAGACCCTCGAGCCGTTCGACGCGGCGATGGCGGGCATCTATTCCGCACGAGCTGGCATCGACGACAAGGCCGCTGCCAAGCTGATGGACGCCGAGACCTGGATCGGCGGCGCCCAGGCGGTTGATGATGGCTTCGCCGACCTGCTGCTCGCGGCTGACGCGATCGGGGCGGACGGTGAAGCAGGCCGCGGCGCCAATGCCGCCCGTCGCCTGGATGTGCTCCTCGCCAAGCAGGGCCTGCCGCGCAGCGAGCGCCGCAAGCTCATTCAAGAAATCAAGGGCACGCCAGGCGCTGCCCTCGATGGCACGCCAAGCGCTGCCGAAGAGGGCATGACGCCCACCCATGTGTTCGACCTGCACCGCGCGTTGGCGCGCTTCGAGGCGAGCACCAGCACTCCCACCATCTGAAAGACACGAAATGACCAATGACGAACTTCTCAAGCAGGTAACGGCCAGCCTGGAAAAGGCATCCGGCGAATTCACCGCCAAGGCCGAAGCGGCCTTCAAGGAGGCCAAGGCCGCCGGCGACATGACCGCCGCCACGAAGGCCGCCGTCGACAAGGTGGCTTCGGACTTCAACGCGCTCAACCAGGCGCAGACCGCGCTCAAGGCCCAGCTGGGCGAGGTCGAGCAGGCCGTCGTCGCGAGCTCGGGCGGCCCCGGCCAGCGCGCTGCGGCCATCTCTGCGGGCGCCCAGGTCATCGGCCATGAAGGCCTGAAGGACTTCGCCGCTCGGGTGGCCAGCAACGAGCGCAGCCGCGTCAGCATCCCCGTCAACGCCGCGCTCATCTCCACCGGCGTGGCCGAGGGCGTCGTTCAGCCGCAGCGGTTGCCTGGCGTCGACGTGCAGCCCAAGCAACGCCTGTTCATCCGCGACCTCATCGCGCCCGGGCGCACGACCGCGCCGGCGATCTTCTGGGTGCAGCAAACCGGCTTCACCAACGCCGCTCGGGTCGTGGCCGAGAACACGGCCAAGCCGTACAGCGACATCACGTTCGCCTCGAAGATCACCGCGGTCAGCACGATCGCCCACCTCTTCAAGGCGTCCAAGCAGATCCTAGACGACTTCTCTCAGCTGCAGAGCCTGATCGATCTGGAGATGAACTACGGCCTGAAGTACGCGGAAGAACAGGAAATCTTGTTCGGCGACGGCACCGGCGTGCACCTGCTGGGTATCGTGCCCCAGGCAACTGACTACAGCCCCGCCGGCATCCCGGATGGCGCGACACCCATCGACGCGCTGCGCTGGGCCATGCTGCAGACCCAGCTCGCACGCGTGCCAGCCTCGGGCCACGTTTTGCACTTCACCGACTGGGCGAAGATCGAACTGCAGAAGGACACGCTGGGGCGCTACATCATCGGCAACCCGCAGGGCACCACCGCCCCGCGGCTGTGGAATCTGCCGGTCGTGCCCACCGAGATCCAGGCGTTCCTGGGCAAGTTCCTCACCGGCGCGTTCGCAACCGCCGCCCAGCTCTTCGATCGTGAAGACGCGAACGTCGTCATCTCCACCGAGAACACCGACGACTTCGAAAAGAACATGGTCACCGTGCGCTGCGAGGAGCGCGCCGCCCTGGCCGTGTACCGCCCCGAGGCCTTCGTGTTCGGCACGCTGCCGGTGCCGCCGGCCGGCTGATCTCGATCCACCCCACAAGGGCCGCCACCGTGCGGCCCTTTTTCATGGAGATTCACATGATCAAGATGACATCCGCTCGCCCGCTGTTGGTCAACGGCGAGGCCGGCACGGAATTTGAGACCGACGAGCAGCACGCCAGGGAGCTGGAGCTCAAGGGCTTTGCCGTCCGCGTGCAGGGCGAGGGCGGCGCGGCTGCGCCGCGGAGCGCCGAGAGTGGCACGTCTACGGATACGGCCGCAGCCTCGGCGCCGGCACGGACCTCTCGCCGCGCGTCCAACAAGGCGAGCTGATGCTGGTCTCGTTCGAGGAAGCGCGCGCGCATCTGCGCGTGGACGACTGCTATCCCACCGAGCAGATCGCGCCGTATCTCCTCGCCGCGGAGCGGTTCGCGGTGGAGTTCCTCAATCGTCGGCTGTACGCGAGCGAGGCTCAACGCGCCGAAGCCGTCGCCACCGTCCCTCAAGCCCTGGCCGCTGCCAGCGCTGCCTACGCTTCGGCCATGCAGAGCGCGACAGCGCTGCCGGTCGGCATCGAGCGTGACGCGGCCCTTCAGCATGCGTCCTGGGTCTATGAGGCGGCGAAGACAGCCGCGCTCGAGATCCGGCGGTCCATGGTGGCCGACGACCTTGTCAGGGCGGCCATTCTTCTGATCCTAGGTCACCTGCACGAGAACCGTGAGGAGGTCGTCACCGGGACGACTGCGACCACGTTGCCGACCGGCGCCAAGGCGTTGCTTTCTCCGCACCGTGTGGGCATGGGGGTCTGATGCGAACCGGGAAGCTACGTCACCTGGTCAGTCTGCAGTGCAACGTACCGTCGCAGGACATGGCCACCGGCGCCATGGTCGACAACTGGATCGAGGTCGCCAGGCTGTGGGCCTCTATCGAGCCCATGAGCGCCCGCGAGTTCGTGGCCGCCCACGCGGTGCAATCCGAGGTGACCACCCGCATCACGATCCGCTTTCGCGCCGGCATAACGGCCGCGATGCGGATCGTCTACCGCGGCTCGATCTACAACATTGCCGGCGTGCTCGCCGACCGCCAGAGTGGCGTCGAGTACCTGACCTTGCCCTGCAGCGAGGGGGTGAATCGTGGTTGAAACGAAGCTGACCGGCTTCGATGAAGCTGTCGAGAAGCTGCTGAAGCTGCCGCAGGATTTGCGCAAGCGGGGCCTGGTGCGTGCCATGAGCCGGTCAACCCGGATCGTCACTAAGGCGGCCAAGGCCAATGCGTTGCGCGTCGACGACTCGGAGACGGGTCGGCGCATCGCCAACAACGTGCAACAGCGCTTCGCCAGCCGGACCTACAAGCGCACGGGCGACGTGATGTACCGCGTCGGCGTTGCGACGCCAAAGGGCCGTATCCCGAAAGGCAACCCTGACGAAGGCGCGAAGGGCCCGACGCCGCACTGGCACTTGGTCGAACTCGGAACCGAAAACATGCGAGCCCAGCCCTTCATGCTGCCCGCGCTGACCAGCAACATCGGCGCGGTCATCGACAAGGCCGCGGCGGAGCTGGCCGCCTCGCTCAAGGAAATGGGCGCATGAGCGCGCCGATCTTCGAGGTCGTCAGGGCGCACGCACCTTCGCGTGCGTTGCTCGGCGGGGCGTCCCTGCGCTTCAGTCTCTTCGGCGTATCGGTGCAAGGCGGCGCGCTTCCTTATGCGGTGTGGCAGACGGTTGGCGGTGCGCCCGAGAACTACCTCGGCGATCTGCCCGACGTCGATTCGGTGGAGCTGCAAGTCGATGCTTATGCCGATGACCCGATCACCGTCCGGGCGGTGGGGTATGCGCTGCGCGATGCGATCGAGCCCCACGCCTACATCACCGCCTGGATCGGGGAGTCGCAAGACGCCACCACGAAGCGATGGCGCTTCACGTTTCGAGTTGACTGGATCGTCCAGCGCTAGTTCTCAACCAGCCGCCTTCGGGCGGCTTTTTCATTTCAGAAGGACTGCAACATGAGCATGCTCACACAAGGCACCCAGATCTACGTGCTCGCCCCCAAAGAAGAGGGCGACGGCTACGAGGTCCTCAACATCCAATGCGCCACCGCGTTCAACCCGGGCGGCGCACCGTCCGAGCAGATCGAGGATACCTGCCTCGAGGAAACCGACGCGCGCACCTACCTGCGCGGGCTGCGCACGCCTGGCTCTGCCAGTCTGACGATCAACGCCGATCCCCGCAACGCGTCGCACGTGCGCCTCCACCAGCTCTCCGAGACCGGTGAGCAGGTCCCACTGAAATGGGCCGTCGGCTGGTCGGATGGCAAAGGCGTGGCACCCACGGTGGCTGCCGGCGCTGCTGCGGACGATTTCGTCCTGCCGCCCGCGCGCACCTGGTTCACGTTCCAGGGCTACGTCTCGGACTTCCCGTTCGACTTCACTGGCAATGCGGTCGTGAGCACGCAGGTCGCAATCCAGCGCTCGGGCGGCTCGGCCTGGCTGCCGAAGGTGTCGCCATGAATCTCAGTGAACTCCGCGAAGCCGGCGCCTTCGTCGAGCCCGAGCCCGTCAAGGTGCCAGTCACCTGGACCCGCCAGACCGCCGATGGCGAGAAGACCAGCAAGTTCGACATCTGGGTGCGCCGCCGCGCCTTCGGCCTGATCGACAAGATCATGGCGAGTGACGGCGACCGCAGCCGGTCGTCGCAAATGATCGCGCACTGCGTCCTGCTGGGCGACGAGCGCGAACCCATGACCTACGACGAGGCCTTCAGCCTGAACCCGTCGCTGGCATGGGCGATGGTCAACGCGATCAACGAGGCGAGCGCTCCAAAAAACTGACCGCCACCGATGAGGTGTGGCACGAGCTCGTGCTGCACGGCATCGGTGGCCGAACGATCTCGGAGGCCAAGACGCGGATCTCGGATCACGAGCTGCGCGCCTGGATCGCATATAGGCAATTGCGCGGAAGCCTCAACACGGTGCGCGCCATCGAACATGGCGCAGCGTTGGTGGCCTTCGCCACCAACCGCGCCAGCGGCGGCACTGCCGTGCTCGAGGACTTCCTTGTTGAGCGAACCCCGGTCGACGACTCGGCCGAGCTCGAGAAAGCGATGCGCGAATGGAAATGAAGTGCAGTGGATGTGCCCGTCGGGGCGAATGGATAAACAAGTGGAGAGCAATTGCATATGAACGATTCCGAGAGCGCTTTGGCCGATCAGGTGCAGCTTCTCTTGAAGGTGGTGGCCACCCAAACGGAGACGATCCAGCTGCAGGCCGAGACGATCTACCACCTGATGGGGGAGGGGGTGGAGGAGGGCGACCCGACCCTGTCGACGACCTTTCTTGACGGAACTCCCCGATGAGTAGCCGTAGCCTCGGCACGCTCACGCTCGAGCTGATTGCGAAGATCGGAGGGTTCGAGCAGGGGATGGACCGCGCCGCGCGCACCAGCGACCGGAAGGGGCGCGAGATTGCCAAGGCTGCCAAAGAGCGGGCGAAGGAAACCGAGCAGGCCTGGAGCAAGGTGGGCGACCTGATCGGCAAGGCCATCTCGGCGGTGACTGTTGGCGTCGTGTTCAAGAAGTTCATCTCGGAGACGCGCGACGCCGAACAGGAGCAGGTGCAGCTCGCGGCCGTGCTCAAGTCCACCGGGGAGGCGGCGGGCTGGAGCCAGGAGAAGCTGAACGACATGGCCGAGTCGATGTCGAAGGCCAGCATTTTCAGCGGCGGTGACATCAACAAGGCGCAGACCACGCTGCTCGAGTTCACGGGCATCGTCGGCGACACCTACCCGAAGGCGCTGCAGTACGCCGCCGACATGGCGACTCGCCGCGGCATGGAAATCGGCGCTGCGGCTGAGGTCATCGGTCGCGCGCTCGATTCTCCGAAGGATGGCATGTCGGCGCTGTCGAAGCAGGGCTTCAAGTTCACCGAAGACCAGAAGGCGCTCGCCGAGCGCTTGCAGGAAACCGGTCGAACTGCCGAAGCGCAGGGCATCATCCTGCAGGCGCTGGAGACGACCTACGGCGGCGCTGCCGCCGCTGCGCGCGACACCTTTGGCGGCGCGCTCTCGGCCCTGCAGAACACCATCAACGATCTGTTGACCGGCGACACCGGCAGCATGAAGAAGTTGAAAGCCAGTGTCGAGGAGATGAACAGCACGCTGGCCTCGCCCGAGACCAAGGCTGCCATTCATACCTTGATCGGCTGGATGACGGATCTGTCCACGGCGGTCGTTCGCGGGACGGCCAACCTCATCGCCTTCATAAACGCCAAGAACAAACTGGCGCTGCTCACGGGTAGTGATGAGTTCGGCAAGCTCGCGGGCGCTGCGGCCGAGCACAGCCACCACCTCAAGATCCTGACGGAGCGCTATGAGCGCTATCAGGAGGCGCTGTCGCGTGACCCTGGCAACGAGCAGTTGATCCGCAACTTGGCGCGGACTCGCAAGAGCATCGACGAGACGCAGGCCAAGGCGCTCGCCGCGACCGCCGCAGTAAAGGACTACGCGAACGCTCAGTCCCCGCTCGAAGTCGCGCCCAAGCCTTCGGACGAAAAAGTGATCCCGATCGACGCGACGGGCGAGGCAGCACGCGCGAAGGCAGCCAAGGCAGCGGCAGCGGCATCGGAGGCCGCTGCGAAGAAAGCCATCGCGGCGGAGAAGGCCGAGCGGGAGAAGGCGAAGACGTTCATCCAAGGCCTGAACGACCAGATCGCGAAGACGCAGGAACTGACCAGCGTCGAGGATGTGCTGCGGCAGATGCGCGAGGGAAAGATCACGCTGAACGATACGGAGCGCGACCGGGCGATGGGCCTGGCCACCTTGATCGACATGCAGAAGGACCTGACCAAGCAGCGCGAGCGCGACCTTGCCATGAGCAACGCGCAGACGTCTGCACAGCGCGAGTTCAATGCCGAGCTCGACCGATACGCCGCCGAGCTGCGCGGCATGGGTATGGGTGCCTCGGTCCGCGAGAAGCTCGCCGGCGTGAACCAGATCGGCGACAAGTACGCCGGCCAGCGTGACCGCCTCGAGGACGTGCGTCGGGAGGCGCAGCTCAAGGGTGAATGGAAGCCCGAGGCGCAGGCGCAGTACGAGCGGGAGCTCGAGCTCATCGACACGTTCCACAAGAAATCCCTTTCCGCCTACGAGACCTACTACGCGCAGATGCGCGAGAAGCAAGGCGACTGGAACGTCGGCGCCTCGGAGGCGCTGGCCAACTATCTCGAGAGCAATCGGAACGTTGCCGCCCAGTCCGAGCAGCTGTGGAGCAATGCCTTCAGGAGCATGGAGGACGCGCTTGTCGGCTTCGTCACGACGGGAAAGCTCGACTTTAAGTCGTTGGCGAATTCGATCATTGCGGACATGGCGCGCGTGGAGGCGAAGAAGTTCATGACGAAGGCGCTCGAGGGCGCGGGCGGATCTGGCAGCTGGATGAAGGCCATTGCCGGGCTCTTCGGCTTCTCTGAAGGCGGCTACACCGGCCCCGGCGGCAAGCATCAGCCGGCGGGCATCGTGCACGCTGGCGAGGTGGTCTGGAGCCAGAACGACGTGCGCAACGCCGGCGGCGTCGGTGTGGTGGAAGCGATGCGTCGCGGCACGCGCGGTTACGCCGACGGCGGCGTGGTGGGCAGCGGGGCCGGGCGCGTTCCCTTCCTCGATTCAGCGGTCGCCGGCGCAGGGGGCCGGGTCATCATCCAGAACTTCGCCGGCGTCGACGTGTCGTCTCGCGAGCAGCCCAACGGCGAGGGCGGCGTCGATACGGTCGTGATGCTGCGTCAGCTTGAAGGAGCCATGGCTTCCAATGTCGCGGCGGGTGCCGGTCCGCTGCACCGCGCCATGAGCCAGCAATTCGTGCGCGCAGGAGCCCGTTGACCATGGCCGCACTACCTTCCTACGTCCGGATCAAGCTCGCCGGCGCGAGTGAACAGCCGAGCCCGATCGTCGCGCGCAGCGAGATGGAACGCGGCGTGCCGCGTACGCGTCGCACCGCCACCGACCCGCTGATGACGCTCAGCGCCACGCTGATGTTCCGCACGGCCGCCGATGAGGCTGCCTTTCGTGCCTGGTACTACAGCCCCGCCGGTGGCGGCGCCGGTGCCGCCTGGTTCGATTGGACCGACCCGCGCACGAACACCGTGCGCAGCGCGCGCTTCGTCGCGAGCTCCATGGGTGCCCTGGTGCCTTTGAAGGGCCGTTACGAGATCTGCGAGCAGGCCTGCGCCATCGAATATGTCCTGAAGACCTGAAGTCATGACCACACTCACCCAAGCGGCTCGCGCGCAGCTGCAGCGCGTCGACGACCCTGACGGCCTGCTGATGCTCGTGCTGATCGATCACCCGAGCTTTGTCGGTGGCATCCGCATCGTGCAGGACACCCGCGACTGGACGATCGGCGGCACCTCTTACATCGGCCTGCCCATGAGCATCCAGCTGCCCCAGGATGTCGACCGCGAGGCGTCGCGCGCCCAGCTGCGGATCGACAACATCGGACGCGACCTGCTGGCCGAGCTCGAGGGCTTGCCGCCGGGTGCCTCGCTCGACGTGATGCTGCGGCTGGTCAGCCGCGCGGCCCCCACCGTGATCGAGTGGGAGTACATGGCCGGCGCATCGGCTGCCAGCGTCGATACCGATGCTGTCGCCTTGACGCTGGGCGACGAGGAGCTGCTGCGGCGCAACGCCGTCGCGCTGCGCTACGACCCGACCACCGCCCCCGGCATCTTTGCGGACTGACCCTCAGATGACCTTGGCACCCACGCCCCACGTTCCCATGACCTTCCCCACCCTGAGCGACGCTGAGCGCTACGTCGGCCGCGCCTACGTCGAGGGCGAGTTCGACTGCGCTTCGCTCGCCGTGCTCGTGCAGCGCGAACTGTTCGGGCGCGAGATCGCATTGCCCGCCGCCGCCGATCGCGCGCGTGGCCGGCGCGGCCAGGCGCGCGACATCCGCGCCTTCCAGCCCACCCTTGCAGACCCCATCGACGCACCGCAGACAGGCGCCGCCGTGATCTTCTGGCAGCACACCGCTCAGGGCATGCCGCCGCTCAATCGGCTGTGGCACGTCGGCACGGTCTTCGTGCAGGCCGGCGAGGCCTGGGTGCTGCACTGCGCGAACGAAGCGCAGGGCGTCGTGCTGCAGCGGCTCGATCAGATGCTGCGCCACGGCCAGCACTTGGATGGGTTCTATGCCTGGCACGACGAGCCCAAGCGCCTCGAGCTGGCGATAGCCGCGCATCCGCTGATGGGCCAGGTCGAGACCCGCACCACGCCGGCGGGCCGGACGCTGGCCGAGACGCTCGCCGCGGAGGGCGTCACCGGCTCCGGCTGGACGGTGACCGTGGGTGCCCTTTGGGTGCCGCCGGCGATGTGGTCGCGCATGCGCGTGAAGCCCGGGCACCTGATCGAGGCGCACGCTGTCGTGCGCAAGCAGGCGCTCAAGATCATCGCGATCGTGGTGCTGAGCTACTTCACCTTCGGCGCGGGCGGGCTGGGCGCCGGCGGCCTGTTCGCGGCGGGCGGCGCGATCGGCGGCGGCTTCCTGGCTGCGGCGGCCGTCTACGTCGGCGGCTCGATGATGATCAACAAGCTGCTCACGCCCAAGGCGAGCAGCGCCGGTGACCAGTCCGCCAACCAGCCCCCGCCGACTTATGCCCTGCAGGGCGGGCGCAACCGTGCGCGGCCTTACGAGCCCCTTGCCCTGGTGCTGGGCGAGACCAAAGCCGTCCCTGACAACGCGAATCAGCCGTTCACCTGGTTCGAGGGCGACGACCAATATCTCTCGACGATGTTCCATGCCGGTATCAACTGCGGCACGGTCTCTGACATTCGCCTCGGCGACACCGCGATCGAGGCCTACGACGGCGCGGCCGTCACGCGCTACGGGTTCCCGGACGGCAACAGCGCGCAGCCGCCGGTCCTGGGCACATCGGTCGATAGCGTGCAGGGCGGGCTGCTGGACGCCCCGACGGCGCCCGGCCCGTGGGTCACGCGTACCACCAGCGCGGGCACCGTGCAGATCGCCGTCGACCTCGAGATGAGCCTGTCGTCCATGAACGGAAAGGGCAACTACGAGGCGATCAGCGTCTGGGTGGAGGTGCAAGCCCGGCAGATCGACGGCTTCGGTGGCGCCTGGTACACCCTTGCCGTGCCGCAGTTCTCGAACAACGGCAGCAAGCCGGTTCGCCGCACGCTCAGCTATACGATGCCGACGCCCGGCCAGTACGAGATCCGGCTGCGAAAACTCGACATCAACGCCAGCGCCGTGGGCGCGTCCAACACGGTGAGCTGGGCCGCCCTCAAGAGCTACCAGAGCGACACGGCGGACTATGGCAGCCAGCCCCGGGTGAATCTGCAGCTCAAGGCCAGCGGCCAGCTCAGCGGCGCGCCCGATGAAGTCAACTGGATCGCGCGCGCGGCCCCGATGCCGTATTGGAACGGCTCGCAGTGGGTGACGGCCACTGAGCCCGGCGCCGCGGGGCTGAGCAACCCGGGCGCCCAGATCCTGATGCTGCTGCGCGGCCTCTACCGGGCGAGCGACGGCCGGCTCATCGCGGGCGCCGGTCTCTCGGACGCCCGCATCGACATCGAGAGCCTGAAGGGCTTCATGGTGCGTTGCGCGGCCAAGGGCTTCCGCTTCGATGCCTTGATCCAAGAGGCGATGAACCTGCAGGATCTGCTCGAGAGCATCGCGGCGGCGGGCCTGGGCTCGCTGTCGCGTCATTCCGGGCGCATCGGTGTCGTCTGGATGGCCGAGGACCAGCCGATCGAGGGTGTGGTGAACATGGCCTCGATGAAGGCGCGTTCGTTCACCGTGCAATACGACCTGATGGCGACGGCCGACGAGTATCAACTCGAGTTCTTCGACGCGGAACGCGGGTGGTCCTGGCAGCCGGTGCGGGTCCAAGCACCTGGCACCGTCACGCCGCAGCGCACCAGCACGGAGAACGTGCGCGGCGTCACGCGCGCGGCGCATGCTGCCGTGATGGCGCGCTTCGCGATGGGGCAGAACATCTATGGCCGCAAGTCCATCAGCTTCGAGATGGACCTCGAGCACCTGGTGTACCGGCGAGGTGCGGTGCTGTCCTTGTCGCACGACCTGACCCAGTGGGGCTATGGCGGTCGAGTGGTCGCAGTAACGACGGCCGCCGGTGCGTTCACCGTCGAAGTGGACGAGCCGGTGCCCACGGTGCAGCAGCCGGGCCGCACGCTTGGCCTGCGCCTGGTGGGCGAGCAGCAAATGCGGGTCTTCAACGTCGCGAGCGTCTCTGCTGACGGCCGCTTGCTCAGCGTCGCGCAAGCCTGGCCAGCCGGTGCGGCGTTGCCTGGTGCCGGCGGTGCCGCGCATGACGCGCTGTGGATGTACGACTTCAAGGCCACCCCCGGCTACCGCGTGCGAGTCACCAGCATCGAGCCAGGCGACAACATGGGCGGCGCCCAGATTACTGTGGTGCCTGAGTCTCCGGAGTTCTGGAACTACGTGCTCAACGGCACGTATGTGCCACCGCCCAACAACTCGTCGCTCGCGCAGGATCTGCCGGTCGCGATGAACCTGCGCGTGACCCGCGCGAGGGTGCGACAGGGCGAAGGCTGGGGGCACGAACTCACGGCCACCTTCGATGTGGTGGGGCGCTTCGATCACGCCCAACTCTGGGCGGCGCCGGCTGGCAGCGCGCTGGCCCAGATCGGCGGGCCCGTGCACGGCACGCAGGTGACCTGGGCGGTGCCGTCCGATCAGGTCTGGACGGTCGAGATCCGGCCCTTCGATCCCCTGGGCCGCATGGGAACGCGGGTGTCGGTGAATTTCGTCGATCCGGCTGAAGTCGTGGCGGGGGTGACTGCCTTCACGGTGACAGTCGAACCGAACGGCGTGGTGGCGCGCTGGAATGCGCCGCAGGGTCTGGACGCGGTAGCGTGGGCGGTCACGCAGATCCGGGAGGGCACCACCTGGGAGACGGCGTCGCCGATCTTCGAGGGGCGCGTCGACAGCGCCTCCCTTGGCTGGCTCGCGGCCGGCGCGCACATCTTTTGGGCGGCACACCGCAACAGCGCCGGCGATTGGTCGGCGCCCGTGGCCGCTGCGATCCAGATTGACGCCCCGTCACAGCCGGTGGTGACCGGCGAGGCCTGGCGCGATCAGGTCGAGCTCGGCTGGCAAGAGTGCACGACCACGCAGCCCCTGCGCGGCTACGAGATCCGCGTTGGCGACATCTTCGACCAGGCGGCGGTCCTGAGCTTCGTCAATGGCCTGGGCTACGTGCGGACCGAGAGCGAGCCCGCCACTCGGCTGTATTGGGTCACGGCGGTCGACCTGGCCGGCAACCGGGGTGCGCCTGGCTACAAGTCCGTCACCACGCTGCCCGGCATCACCGAGGCCCTTGACGAACTGCAGGAGGGGCTCGACGGCGTTCTCGAGAAGATCGACGGCCTGGAGACCTACGAAGGGAAATGGGGTGTACGGGTGGTCGACGCCGACGGCAAGAAGGTCAGCGGCATCATCCTGAACAACGACGGTGAGCAGAGCGACTTCATCGTGCTGGCCGATCGCTTCGCCTGGGCCAGCGAGATCAATGGGGAGGTGAAATACCCCGTAGTTTTCGGCCAGATCAACGGGCAGGCCTCCTTTGGCTTCGCGGGGAACATGTTCCTCGATGGCGTGCTGAAGACGCGCATGCTCGAGGCCGAGGCGGTGACTGCCGACAAGATCCGGGCGAAGAGCATCACGGCAGAGCAGATCAAGGCCGGCGCAATCACCGCAGACGTGGTGAACGTGGGCACCGGCCGCAACCTGTTGCCCAATGCCTCGTTCACTGCGAGCCTTGATTACTTCGGCACGGCCGACACCATTGGTGGCCAGGTCTTCGGGATCGACCTCGCCGGCGCCGATTGGAAGCTGCCGAACTACGGCACGGCCACGATCCAGCAGCCGAACGCTAGCTATGCAGGCCAAGACAAGAATCAACGCTACGGCGAGATCTACTCGACCGAGATTCCGGTGCTGCCCGGCTCGCGCTATGAGTTCTCGATCTACACGGCCGCGCACCGCTGCGAGGTCTATGCCGTGGTGGGCTACAAGGATGCGGTGGGCGCGTGGATCAGCACGGGCTACGTCGAGACCGACACGAACGATGCGCAGGCCAACGGCGGTAGGGTGCTGTCGGCGTTCAAGCGGATCTCCTGCTTCTCGGTTGCGCCGCAGAACGCGGCAAACGCGGTCGTGATCATGCGCAAGGGCCCGACCAAGCCGGGCCAGTCCAACAGCTACGCCTTCTTCACGCTGGGATTCTTCGGCGAAGCGACAGCCTCGCAGACGGTGCTCTCGGCCTGGTCGAGCAGCGGGCAGGGCGTGAAGATCACCGCCAGCGGCATCAGCACGCCGAGCATCTCCGCGATCAGCGCCAACCTGGGGACGATCACCGCAGGTCAGATCAATCTGCAGGGCACGGACGGCACCGCGAGCTTCGTTCGCACGAACAACAAGTGGTATGGGGACGGCCAGTGGGGTTTCGTCATCGCCCGGGAGACGAACGGCGTGGTGTTTCTGGACTTCAAGGCCGGCCCCTGCGCGATGTGGATGCATAGCGATGGCTCGGCAGGCTGGCAGTCGCCCGGCATCACGATGAGCAACGGTGGGTTGACCATCAGCCAGGCCAACGTCATCAACACGCTGAATGTGGCCGGTGGTGCGGTTGCGTACTCCGAATGGACGCAGGGCAATATGAACGCTGCGATGGGTATTTCGGTGCCTGGAGGCGTGATTTTCCGTGTCCTCCTCGTTGCGCACTTCGCCGGTGCGCTTGCCGGCGCCGCAGGGACGCGTGGGAACGTCGTGAGCTGCTTTCTCACCGGTGTCGAAGCATCGACTGTGCTCATTCAGTCGTATGCCGCAGGGGACAGCGAGGGCGGCACGAACTACGGCG
Organism: Variovorax sp. J2P1-31; assembly: GCF_030317215.1. Taxonomy (NCBI): domain Bacteria; kingdom Pseudomonadati; phylum Pseudomonadota; class Betaproteobacteria; order Burkholderiales; family Comamonadaceae; genus Variovorax; species Variovorax sp. J2P1-31. The sequence continues at coordinate 357,083 of NZ_JASZYA010000003.1, read as the reverse complement.
CTGTGCGTTCGCCACAGACGATGACGAGTCTGATCGACCTCGGCCCCGGCTACCACACCCTCAGTGCATCCATGATGCAACTCGGCGGCATGAGCTGCCTCATCACCTTGACCGCAAGCATCGTTAAGCGGCCCCAGTAATGCAAGCTCAGATCACTTACCTCGAAGGCACCACGCTGGAGGACGACTTGCCGGTCGTCGTCGACGGCGAGCCGCACACCTCCTTTCCATTCACCGTCTACGAGGAGGCGACCGGCAGGGCCATCTTCGGCGGGACCACCATGCACATGCGCGACCTGGCGCCGGAAGGCTGCATTGCCGTCGCCGAGCCATTCGTGCCGAACAGCTACCGCAAGGACGGCGTGTTGAAGCTGTACCCGGCCCAGCCCTTCGACGGCGCGACCTTCAACCATGTGACCGAGATGTGGGAGGACGGCCGCACCCTGGAGCAAGTGCAAGCGGACAAGTGGGCAGAGATCAAGCGGACGCGCGACTCGCTCGAGGCCACCAGCTTCCCCTACCTCGGCAAGGTGCTCGACAGCAACAGCCGCAGCGTGCAGCGCATCAATACCGCAGTGCAGGCGGCACAGGCCGCCATGCTGGCCGACGAGCCTTTCGAGATCGCCTGGACGTGCTTCGACGACACGGTCCTCGAGCTCGATGCGGAGGGAATGATCGGCATGCCGGCAGCGCTCGCGCTTTATGGCGACCAGCTGCATCAGACCTCCCGAGCGTTGCGCGCCCAGATCTACGCGGAGGACGCGACGCGCGAATCCATCGCGGCCGTCGCCTGGCCCGCATCTGTGACGGCGCCGCTTCCGTGAGTACGCCACAACAACAAGACCAACCCGCCTCGGCGGGCTTTTTTATGCCCAAAGGGACTGCATGAAGCAAGAAATCAAAGACATCGCCGTGGAGCTCGCTGTGCGGACAGCGCCTGCGAGCGGGGTCGCCTGGTACACAGACATCAGCTGGACCACGACGCTGACGTGCGTGCTGGTGGTCCTGCAGATTCTCTACCTGCTGCGCAAGTGGTGGCGCGAGGAGTCGGAGTGGGGCGTGAAGCTGCGCGATTGGGCAGAGCGCCATGGCATCACCAAACCGGCACCGCTCGAATGAAGGCGCGCATGGCCATCGGCGCGCTGAGCCTGAGCGCGGCCGCACTCGTCGGCATCTTCGCGCGCGAGGGCTACACCGACCGCGCCGTGATTCCGACCAAAGGCGACGTGCCCACCGTAGGCTTCGGCAGCACCGTGAAGGAGGGCAGCGTGCCTGTCCGCATGGGCGACACCACGAATCCCGTGCAGGCTGCGCAGCGCTCCCTGGCGCATATCCAGAAGGACGAGGGCGTCATCAGGCAGTGCGTCAAGGTGCCGCTGAGCCAGGCTGAGTACGACGTCTATGTCGATCTGGCCTACAACATCGGCGCCGGCGCGTTCTGTGCGTCGACCATCGTCAAGCGGCTCAACGCTGAGAACTATGCCGGTGCGTGCGAAGCGATCCTGATGTGGCGCTACGCCGCGGGCTTCGACTGCGCGACGCCGGGCAACAAGCGGTGCGCCGGGCTGTGGACTGACCGGCAGCGGTCGCATGCCAACTGCCAGGCGGCGCAATGAAGGCACTTCTGTCGAACTGGCGCGCGCCCCTGATCGCCGTACTGCTGGCCGCGCTGGGCCTGCAGACCGTGCGCCTGGCCAGCCGAGGCGAGGAGCTGGCGGCCGAACGCCTCGCGCGCGCCACCGAGACCAACGACCGCAACCGCGCCGCGCTGCGCGAGTCCGAGCGCGTCGCCACCCTGCAACTCACGCACGCTGCCCAGCAGCAGGAGACCGTCCATGCCTTCGAGCAAACCATCCGCACCCTGGAAGCTGGCCGCGCTGGCGATGCTGCTCACGCTGAGCGCGTGCGCCTCCAGTTCGCCGCCTTCGCCGCCCGTGATCGCGCCGCGGCCCGTAGCGACCCCGCTGCCTGCGAGCGTGTCGCAGATCGATCCGAACTCATCGCAGCCGCTGCTGCAGAGGGTGGAGAGCTACTTGCAGAAGCTCGACGTGCTCTCGCGCGGCGAGACGCCGAAGTGACTCTGTTGCTGGGCATTGTGCGCAGCGACCGCACGCTGCTCGCCCCCTGAAACAGAACACCGAACAGAAAGGTTCACTCAATGTCTTCCTGCTACGACTCGTGGAGAGACTTCAAGGCCGGCAGCACGTTCGCCCAGGTAGGCACGGCCGCGCTGCCGCCGGGCCTCTGGTCCGCGTCCTGCCAACTTCGTCACTTCGACACGCACGAGCTCATTGCGCCGCTCGAGATCGTGCTCGGCACGTCCGTGGACGGCCTGACGCCCTTCACGCTGAGTGCTGATGCCTCAGTGACCAGGTCATGGAACAGCGGGCCGATCGCGCGCCTGTTCGTCTTCGACTTTCGCTTCGTCGACCAAGACGGAAATTCTCTCAACAGCCAGACCAAAGGTCTGCGCGTCCTCCGCGCCATCACGGAACCCACAGCATGAACCAGGTAGCAATTTCATTCGGATCGGATAACCCGCTCGTCGTGGCCCAGTGGCAGGCGATGCTCCGCGGCCTTCGCGGGCTCAGCGCCTACGAGGTGGCCGTCAAGAACGGCTTTGTCGGCACCGAAGCAGAATGGTTGGAATCCCTCCATGGCGGCGGCCCGGGCGGAAGCGGGCCCCCTGGCCTCAGTGCATATCAAGTCGCCGTGAAGAACGGCTTCGTGGGCACGGAAGCGCAGTGGCTGGCGTCCCTCGAAGGCCGGCCCGGGGCCGACTCCACCGTGCCAGGGCCGCCGGGTCTCAGTGCTTACGAGATCGCGATGAAGAACGGCTTCGTCGGCAGTGAATCGGCCTGGGAGGCCTCTCTCATCGGACCACCTGGCCAGGACGCCCCTGGCGGCGGCGAGCGCTCGCGCGCCGATCGCGTGCTGCAGACCCTCATCAGCAAAGCCGCCTTCACGATGAGCAATAACCGTTTCCGCACATCGGCGCTGCGAGACGCGCCCACGATGACGCCGGTGGGCGCGATCGAGGGTGCCATGACGCGCGGCTACAGCGCCATCACGGAGGGCCCCAAGCCATGGCAGATCCTGGGCGGCGCGCCGGTGGTCGACGGCTTCGGCATCCGAGGCATCAACACGAGTTTCAAGCCAGGCGTGAAGCTCAGCATGCTCTACTGGGTAGACCAGATCATCGACGGCAACGCCTGCAATGTGATCTTGGAGAAGGGCACCCCGTACCGGCTGCTGGTCGAGGAGGACAGCGTTATGAAGTACGTGCCCGATTCAAGCATCACGATCGCTCCCGGCATCGGCCAGCAGGTCTACCGCATCGCGTTCCCGAACCCGACCGGCCCCCGCGCGCGCCGCCGCTTCTGGATCGAGTCGCCCTTCTTCCAGGCGGTCGAGGCCACGGCCACGGCCGGGCGCTTCGGCGGCACCTATGTCGCCAAGCAGGATCAGATCTTGCGGCCCGCGAAGCAGCTCCTGCGCGCGGTTCACATCGGCGACAGCAATATCCAAGGGGTCAACGGCCCACACGGTGCCAGCCACTCGTGCGTCATGGCTGCCCACCTCGGCATTGAAGATCACTGGATCTCGGCCATCCACACCACCGGCGAGCTGCAGGCGAACATCGGGGGCTTCGTCTGGCACGAGCGCCGCAACGACTGGCGCGACCCCAAGCCGGACTTCCTGTTCTTCAATCTGTCGTGGGTCGACCGGGAAGTGGTGAAGAACGGGGAATTCACCCTGTCGGCCGCCGTGGCCCGGATCATGGGCGAGTTCAATGCCGCGCGTGCCGAGTTCCCGCAGATGCCCGTCATCGTGCTTGGCCTGTTGTGGTCGGCGGAGCAGTACGCCCTGAATCCCGACATCCAGGCCTTCAATGACGCCTTCCAGGCGGCCATCGCCGCCAAGGCAGACCCTTTGCTGATCTTCGTGGACGGCGCACGCTACCCCGAAACTCCCATCACCGGGCTTGGCAAACAGGGCAGCGAGACGGGGGAGGGGAACGCCGATGTCTACCTCGGCAGCGATGGCCACTACACGCAGGCGGGTGACGAGTGGGTCGGCATCACCGGGGCGCAGAGCGTGCTGGAGAAGCTGACCGAGGCCTTCTACGGCGGGATCTCGCCGCCGCCCGGCGTGGCCATCAGGCCGTCGTCCCTGGCCATCACCGGTGCCCCGGGCAGCTCGGCCGCCGGCAACCTCGGCACCGTCTCCAACGGCACTGCGACCGGCATCGTGTCGGTCACGCCGGCCGTGCCGGGCGTCACGTTTTCCATGTCCGGCCAGACCCTCGTGGCGGCCGGCACCTTCCCGTCGACCGCCGGCACCTACCAAACGGCCATCGTCGTCGGCACCTCGGCCGGCAACGTGACTTTCAACCTGACCGCGACCGTCGTGGCTGCGGGGCCCTCGATCAATCCGGCCTCGGCAGAAGTTTCGGCCAGGGCCAATGAGGCGATCGAAGTGCTCCTGACCACGGTGTCGGGCGGCACGCTGACCGGCATCACCGGCACCCTGCCGGCGGGCCTGAGCTACACGCCCAGTGGCCAGGAGGTGCGGCTGACGGGCACGCCCTCGGCGCCAGTTGCACAGTCTGCACGCGAGGCGGTCATTGCCACGTCGACCGGCAACATCACGCTCAACTGGAGCCTGACGATCGGCGCGGCCGCGGCCGGCGAGAGGACTATCGCGGATCTGCGATTCGAGGGCGCGCAGGGCTCGCAGATCATCACGAACTCCGCGACCGGCCCCGGCGCGCTGACGTTCTCCATCCCCAGCGGGGCAACGTGGATCAGCACCGGCATCGGAGTGAAGGAAGGTCTGCGTGCGCTGCAGCGCCGCGATCCGGGCTTCAGCGACCCGGGCGCCGTCTCGGCCGAAACGCTGACGCTGGACGGGAAATTCTTCTGGGGCGCGTGGGCCGTGCATGACGGCAATGGGTGCGTGTTCGCGCTCGGTGACTACAACGGCGCTAGCTATCTCGACATCGAGGTCAACGGCGAGAAGCTGGAGGTCTACCGCCAGCAAAGCGCCGTGGGCGGCGATCAACTGATCGAAGCCTCTGCTGCCGGCTGGCCCGCCAACACGCCGGGTTATCTCTCACTGAGCCGCGACGGCGCCAACACGCTCGCCCTGGGCCTAAATGGCACAGCGCTGGCAACGCGCACGAACGTCACGGACGTGTTCACTGGCCGCTTTGGCGTCCTGAACCAGCCTGAGAACCCAGGCTATGGGCTGCAGGGCGGATGGGCTGACCTGTGCCAGGTCATCGTCGGCGGTAGTGGGCCAGCCTTCCCATTCACGCCGCCGACGACTTGAGCGTCGTGCTGGCAGGCCTGGTGGCCTGCTAGCGCCACCGCAAAAAAAGACAGGGCGACCCTTTGCTGTGCGTCAACACCGCATCGGACCGCCTCCTCCACAGAACGCGCCTGTGAATTCGACCGAGGCCCTGCCACCTGTACAGGTGGGCCGAAGTGTAAACGACCGTTACAGGTCATCGAAAGCTCATGGCAACACCCATCGTCCCTTGGATAGGCGGCAAGCGCCGTCTCGCCGACACCATCATCCCGCGCTTCCCCGCACACACCTGCTACGTCGAGGTCTTCGCCGGCGGCGCCGCCCTCTACTTCCTGCGGCCGCCGGCGGACGTCGAGGTCATCAACGACATCAACGGCGACATCGTCAACCTCTATCGCGTGGTGCAGAACCACCTCGAGGAGTTCGTCCGCCAGTTCAAGTGGGCGCTTTCAAGCCGGGAAATGTTCCAGTGGCTTCAGAGCACGCGGTCGGAGACACTCACGGACATTCAGCGGGCCGCGCGCTTCTTCTACCTGCAGCACCATGCATTCGGTGGAAAGGTGCATGGCCAGACCTGGGGCACGGCTACCACTGCGCCGCCGGTGAACCTGCTGCGCGTCGAGGAGCAGCTGAGCGCTGCGCACTTGCGGCTGACCGGGACGCACGTCGAACGGTTGGACTGGCGTGAGTGCATGCGTCGCTACGACCGCCCGCACACGCTCTTTTATCTCGACCCGCCTTACTGGCAGACCGAAGGGTATGGCGTGCCCTTCGCCTGGCCAGAGTACGAAGCGATGGCGGTCGTGCTGAAGCAGCTGCAGGGCAAGGCGATCCTGAGCATCAATGACCATCCTGACGTGCGGCGTTGCTTCGCCGAGTTCCACATGGAGACGCTCGGCATCACGTATCAGGTCGGCGGCGGGCACAAGGGGGTGGATCGAAGCGAATTGCTCATCTTCAGCTGGGACGTGACCTCCGAGCCTGCAGGCCTCTTCTAGCGCCGGCGCGTCGGGCCAGCGACGGAGACCGCTTGCAGATGCCACCGCGTGCGCGCACAGTGGCTCCCATGAACCAAGCAATGATTGTTCGAAAGATGGTCGAGCAGGCGACAGCAGGGGGCAGTCCGAGTGCCGATGCGGCGCTGGCCAGCCTTGCCGCAGTGATTGACCATCTCGACATGAACAGCGACACCTATGAGGCCGATGTAGTGGCCCTGATAGGCGTGGGTTCGACGGTGTGGATGCTCAGCAGTCCGGGCGGTCAGCAGGTTAGGGCGAGCCCGCATTAGAGGTCCTCGCCTGAAATATGCCAGCCCGGACGGCGCCGAGTGCGTGCAACGCTACGCGTCGATCTTCACGCGCGTGCCATCGACAGAGATCAGCGCACCCGGCGCCGCATCGTCGATCTCGATCGCCACACCCATGAAGCTTGCGGGGTCGACCTGGGCCGCCTCGGTCTCGGTCTTCGTCATCTTCCGCCGGCGCATCAGGTCCGCGTGCTGCGAGGTCGACAGGACGAGCTTCTGCGGATACTTGTTGTCGTGCGCTTTCCAGTGCGCTGACAGTGCTTTCGTGGTTGCATCGTAGATGTTGCTCATGCTGGCATTGTCGGCGGCGCTATTCGAGGCTTGGCACGTTGAGCGCGTCCCACCTTCCCCAACAGCCCTGGCGCTTCGGCGCTGGGGTAGCCTTTTTGCCTTCAGGCGCCGGTCGTGCTGGGTGAGAATGCCGGCATGGTCACCCACCCGCAAAAGGTCTGGCTCTACAAAACGCACCGAATCGTCACCTGGACGGAGCCAGACGGCGCGGGCTTCTGCCGATGGTCGTTCACGGTAGACGACGGGCAGACGGTCAAGGCGCTGGCCGGCGGCTACTACAGCGACATGGAAGCGTTGACGTGCGCATTTGAGGAAGCCTGCCGCGCGATCGATTCGAAGGCTCGAAGCGCTTAACCAGCGCGCAGAGTGTCCTGTTGCCCATGCGGTTTCACGCCCGTGCACAGGCCAGGTCAGTCGAGCGTGTGGTGGTGGGGGCCTCAAACTTACGCCGCTGTCATCGGCCTGCTGACTTGGAAGTGTCCCACCTACCGCCGGGCGCTCTGAACCGGGGCTGCCATGGTGCAACCGGGGAGAGTTACCGCCTTAGTCCTACAAGCCGCCGTGTCCGCATAAAGAAAATCGAACTAGTAGGGACTTATTGGTGATTTTTGACTTAGGAAAGGCGAAGGATGAAATTTGTATTAGTTCCAGAACTCGGTGGCCGCTGGGTTTGGGTACTACGCAATGCAAATGCAGAGGCGGTTTGCCAAAGTACAACAAGCTTTGGAACACGCGAATTGGCTATTAAGTCAATTCATGAGGCGAGAGAGGGTTCGAAGTATGCAAAAGTTAACACTTCGCCCGGAACGCCTCCGAATTCAGAGTCGTGAGGCATCGGTTCCAAAGTTGAGTTCGAAAAGCGTACCATCTAGGCCCTTGCGCGTCAGTTCGCGCACAGGAGCCTCCATGGAGTTTGCTGTTCTTGCTAACTGCGACGGGTGGAAGTGGCATTTGCTAGACGATGATGGCACGTCCCTTTGCTCAAGCTGCAGAGCATTCACCACGGCGCGTCACGCTTTTGATGATTTGCTCGTTGCTAAAGATGCTCTGCCCCACGCACCGATAGTTGACTCGGCTGCCAGCAGGGCAGAGATTGCTTGTGAGCTCCACTACATCCAGTAACTAGGCCTGTCGAACTCTACTTCGAACCGGCTCTCAGTGGACCGACGCCAGCGGCTACAGCGTTGCCTCGACAGTGCGTCGCAGTTCAAGCAGCGCACTCTCCGCGGTATCCAACATATGGGCAATTTCTTCGGGCGTGAGTTCGGGGTAGCCGGGCGTCGCACAGAGAAAGTGCTCGAGCTTCTCGCACGCCGCCTGCCAAGCGATGGCGGCGAGCTTCTGGTCTAGCGTCAGACGAAGGTTGTTCAGCGGCATGCCCGAATACTAGCTCCGCGTTTGGCGGGCTTGGAAAAAAGAGCGGTGGGAAGGCGTGCCATCGCACTAGAGCGAGTCGGAGGTTGCTGCCGCTCAGTGCTCGAACAGCACGGCGCGAAGATGGTCCCCAACGGTGTCGTCTGGACATGATGGGTTCTCGTAGCCGTCAGCCACGCCAGCGCACAGGCTCACGACGCCGGCGCAGAGTTCCAGCACGTTCTGGTCGAGCTTGTCGCCCGGCCGGATCAGGCCACACTGCACGGCCAGGGCTGTGAACTTGGTCACCGGGTCGTGCAGGTCGTCCTGAGCTGCGCCCACGGGATCGGCGTCTTCGTTCTCGATCATGGTGCTCCTACGGTGGATGGAGAGGTTGTACGGTATTCATGCGGCGGAGGCGTCATTTCAACCGGCGGCGCGGGCATGCACCACCACACCTGCGGCGGGTCGGGCTGCTGGTAGCCGACTGCCTCGACGGCCCCGTAGATCAGGATGCCGCCATTCTCGATCTTCTTGATGCTCGCGTGGATCAGGGGCTCGATGACGTCGACGCGGGTGCGCTCGGTCTCGAACAGCCTTGCGACGGCGCGCGGGTAAAACTTGCGGCTGTCGTCGCCGAAGAACAGCCAGCCCGGGCGAGGGCGGCTCTGAACTACGTCCCGCGGCAGCTTCTTGCCCGCCTCGCGCAGGATGTAGACGACGCAGTGCATGGCTTGTTAGAAAGGTACGTCGGAGCTCGGTAGCCCGAACTCGGCAGGCGGGGCAGGCTCCTCGGCTCGCGAGGCTTCCAGCGGGTCGGCGCCTTCACCCGCATGGCCTGGATAGAGGTCGTCGTTGTACTCGCCGGCTTCCGGGTACAGGCGGCGCGCGACGGCTGCAGGGTCCTCATCTCCATGCTTCGCGGCCACAGCCGGGCCGAAGACGTTGAAGCCCGCCATCCGCAGGTCCTCGGGGTCGTGCTCGAGCTCCTGCCAAGTGTTGGCGAACACAAAGACCCAGGCTTCCAGGTCGGATAGATCGCGGCCGCGGTACGAGATCGGGGTGGGGGATTGCCACATGGTCAGCTCCTGAAGTGGCCCTCCACTGTAGCCAAATACTGTACATGCATCCAGTAGTTTGCTACGATCGATCCATGGACACCGATCGCGGAACCGGCATCCTGGGCACTGTGCCCGGTCAGTTTGTGGTGCGCGCCATGTACACGCTGCCGCCGGCGGGCGAGGCCCAGCCGACCGAGGCGTCGCTGGAGATGTTCGTGCCCAGAGTGGGCCGCGTGCGCTTCACGTTTGAGCTCGCCGGCCCGGTTCCACACAAGCGTGCTCATTGGTGCTGGCAGGCGAAGTCCGCCGACTTGCTGCCGGGCAGGGCCTGAGTAAGCTGCGTTCATGTGCACTCGCTACATCCCCCCCGAGATGGCTGAGATCGAACGCTTCTGGGGTCTGCCCCGGGGGCACCAGCCGGACCTGTGGCCGCGCGAGATCTTCCCGCGAGCGCCGGGCCCCTTCATTCGCCGCCGGCGGGACGCTGTGGGCTACGAGCGCGAACTGGTGGTCGGGCAGTGGGGCCTGATCCCCTGGTTCGCGAAGGAGCCGAAGCTCAAGTACTCGACGAACAACGCGCGCAGCGAGGAGCTTGAGGCGAAGGCCAGCTTTAAAGACCCGTGGAGGCGTGGCCAGCGCTGCATCATCCCGGCGGCCTCGTTCGACGAGCCGAACTGGGAGACGGGGAAGAATATCTGGTGGCGCTTTCGCCGCGCGGATGGCGCGCCCTGGGGCTTGGCCGGCCTATGGAACACCTGGACCGACAAAGCCAACGGCGAGGTGCACGAGAGCTACACGATGCTTATGGTGAACGCGGATGCTGACCCGTTGATGAGCCGCATGCACAAGCCTGACCCGAAGGTGGCGCCCGACAAGCAGGACAAGCGCAGCCCGATTCCGTTGGACCCCAGCGACTTCGACCAGTGGCTCGAGGGGACAGTCGAGCAGGCCCGCGGGCTGATGCGCCTGGGGCCGACCGAGGTGTTCGATGCCGAGCCGCAGGAGCCTGAGCAGAAAGCGCTGGTTTAGCGCGCAAAAAAGCCCGCCGGAGCGGGCTTTCAGCAACGAGTCAGTACTAGCCTTTCGAGCTACGTGGGTCGTTGCCGTGGCTGTCCTTCTGCCCAATGCGGCCATCCTTGTTGTGGATGACAAGCTCTGTCTGCTGGTTGCGGCTGATGCCGCGCCCGACGTCAACGGCGTCTTGCTTCAGATCGGTGTGTTTGATCGCCCGCTGGCCCCCGCTGACTTTGACATCCCAGCCGCCGGCCGGATTCGGAACCACATGATGTGACTTGGTCATTTTGGACTTTCTGAAAATTCACTTGTTCGAGAGGGCCGTGGGCGGAGCCCACGGCGCATTCATCCAGCGGGTTCACGCTGGCACCGGCATTCGCCGGGCATTGACCGCTACAGGGTCAAGCGAACAGATTGAGCTGTCCAGGGGGCGAGCGCCAGTGCTTGCAAACCTTCTCCCACTGCCCTTTGCGGTAGCGGTCGTAGGCGCGCACAAAGACGCTCCTGAGGCGGTGGTGTGACATATCTGTCCTCCTTTACCGTGAGCCAAAGGGTTTTGGCTTGCCCCACACATCCCGGAGAAGTAAACTTCCGGCGTCCTAGCAGACCGATATGTGGGTGTCGAGGGTTTCCCTTGATAACCTCGTACTCGTAGAGCTTGCGAAGTGTTGGAACCACTTCGTGAGCTTTTTTTATGCCGGAGGCCTCCAAAGCGGATGGTTAGCAGGGATGCTACGAAGCTTGTCGTTGAGGGTACTTATTCGATATTTCGCCGCCTCTAGGCTGGTGCCACAAATGTGCGCTAACTCCTCAGAGCTCTTGGAAGCCAAGCAGGCACCGAGCGGCATCATGAGCGCGGCAGTTAATGACTTCGCCTGCCACTCCGAGTCTTCGCAGAATCGGTGAGTTCCAGTTTGTCCGCGATGCAGGGTGAGGTGGTGTTGGAGCGCAAGATGGCTCAACTCGTGGACCACCGTGCTGCGCCCGAACACCTGGTTCTCATGAAGTTTGTCGTAGATGTCTTGGCGCAAGATCACGACGTTGAAATCCGGGATCGTCAGACCTGCAATTTCACCCATTGATTCCACGTCGCTCGTTCGGTAGTTGTAGCCGGCGGCCGGTAGCGTCCGCTCAAAGATCGTCAGGCAGTCGAGGGCGAATTGCTCACCGTTGATGCGCGGGAGCTGAGGGCGCAAGGTTTCAGCAGCCGCTTCAAGTTTCGCGTAGCTGGTGGCCTTGACCCTAAGGCCTGTTGGCGTTCGAAAGACGCCGTTCCTGACGATGCTTGTCATGTCACTCCTTCACGTTTTTCTTTGAGGTGTTATTCAGCCAACTCATCATCTCCGGGGTGGGTGCGCTGCCCTCCTGGAGCTTCCGAGCGAATGCAGCTACTAGCCCACGCGCATCCGCCGACATACTCCCGGTGTCCACGATGTGCATGGACTGTCCCGCCGCAGTGCGAAGTTCTTGGACCTGCGCTGCTGACACGCGCGGCTCGAAGAACGCGATCGCTAGATCCACATGCTTTTGCAGAAGACGTTTTTCGCCGAACTCGATAGAACTCAGATGGGCAGAGCTGATGCCAAGCGCTTCTGCCATAACCTTCAAGGACAGGCCGCACCTGACCCGAAGGATTCGGACCGTCTCGCCAAACGGAGTGAGTTTCATAGGATCTCCAATGCTCCGGACCTGATGAGTGAGGGGTGTGATGCTTCATGGTTTAAGAATTGGTCCGGAATGCTAGCAGTGTAGCACACTAGTTTTCCAAAAAGAAAACAATTGCGCCTGGAAAAATACGCAAGCGCGTCTTGTGAGCCTTCGCAGAGATGGACCGTGGAGCTCTCCACCGGCTCACCCGGCTGATGAGCCGCGTGGAAAGTCAGATCCGCAGCTGCGGCCTCATGACCAGCACATGCGCAGCGTGATCCCGCTGGACCCCTCCGGTTTCGACCTGTGGCTCGAGGGTACGGTCGAGCAGGCGAGGGCGCTGATGCGCCTGGCGCCGACTGAGGTGTACGACGCCGGGCCCGCCACTGAAGCCCCATAGCTACGCGCTCAGTTGCCGCGCTGAGCCTTGCGCCACTCCCGGGGAGGCACCGGCTCGGCGGCCGTGCCCAGCGTCACCCATAGCCCAGCCCGCGCCGCGCGTGCCTGGCGCTCGAGCTGCGGGAACTGCGGATCGGTCTGGTAGCGGGTGTACGCCCTGGCCATGCCAGTGCGCACGAGCTTGGCGTTGGCGTCCTTGCCGCGGCACGCCACACGCGCCACGGTCCGGCCGTAGCGGTCGGTGGCCGTCGGCCGCAGCACCGCCTGCTCGCCCGCGCACATGGCGGCCAGCGCGTGCCGGCTGCGCTCGCCGAACGGCTGGGCCTTCTCCGGCGCGTCGATCTCGGCTAGGCGCACCTTGACTTGCTGGTAGTCGCCCGGGCCGCCGCAGCGTGCGGTCAGGGTGTCGCCGTCAGCGATGCGCACCACGAGACAGGTCATGGCGGCGGCGCCGCGGCGGCAGCGAGGGGGAGGGCGAGCAGCAGGGCGGCGAGGATTTGGGGCGACAGCATGCGGCGTTGTGGCGGCGCGCCGGGCTCGAATTTGATCTGCGTGGGCAGCAGGGCTGGCGACCGCTCGCGTCAAAAGCGGAACGTGTCGCGGAACGGATGCGGAACACATCGGTTCTAGTTAGCAGGCACTATCGCCAAAATGCGCCTGCGAACGTGGTGCCCGGGGCCGGAATCGAACCGGCACACCTTTCGGTGGGGGATTTTGAGTCCCCTGCGTCTACCAATTTCACCACCCGGGCACGGAAGGAGAGAAGCTCAAAATTATGGCACAGTGCTCAGCATGAAATACCCGACCATCGAAGATGCCATCGGCAAGACGCCGCTGGTGGCACTGCAGCGCATCGGCGCCGCGGACAACGTACGGCGCGGTAACGTGATCCTGGGCAAGCTGGAAGGCAACAACCCGGCCGGTTCCGTGAAGGACCGTCCCGCCCTGTCGATGATCCGGCGCGCCGAGGAGCGCGGCGAGATCAAGCCCGGCGACACGCTGATCGAAGCCACCTCCGGCAACACCGGCATCGCGCTGGCCATGGCTGCGGCCATCAAGGGCTACCGCATGGTGCTGATCATGCCGGAGGACCTGTCGATCGAACGCGCCCAGACCATGAAGGCCTTCGGCGCCGAACTCGTGCTCACGCCCAAGAGCGGCGGCATGGAGTACGCGCGCGACCTGGCCGACCAGATGGTCGCGCAGGGCAAGGGCCGCGTGCTCGACCAGTTCGCCAACCCCGACAACCCGCGCATCCACTACGAGACCACCGGCCCCGAGATCTGGGCCGACACCCAGGGCAAGGTCACGCATTTCGTGAGCGCCATGGGCACCACCGGCACCATCACCGGCGTGTCGCGCTTCCTCAAGGAAAAGAACCCCGCGGTGCAGATCGTGGGTGCGCAGCCCGAGGACGGCTCGCGCATCCCGGGCATCCGCAAGTGGCCGCAGGAATACATGCCCAAGATCTTCGACCCGAGCCGGGTCGACCAGGTGGTCAACGTGAGCCAGGACAACGCCGAGGAAATGGCCCGCCGGCTGGCGCGCGAGGAGGGCATCTTCGGCGGCATCTCGGCCGCCGGCGCGCTCTGGGCGGCGCTCGAGATCGGCAAGACGGTGGAGAACGCGACCATCGTGTTCGTGGTCTGCGACCGCGGCGACCGCTACCTGTCGACCGGCGTGTTCCCCGCCTGATCGCGACCGATGGTCTTCGTCCCCACCTTCTGCCCGGCCTGCGCGACGCCGCTGGCCCACATCGAACAGCTCGAGGACAGCGGCCTCACCACGCGCCTGCGCTGCCCGAACTGCGACTGGACGCACTGGAACAACCCGACGCCGGTGCTGGCCGCGATCGTCGAGTACCGCGGCCAGGTGCTGCTGGCGCGCAATGCCGCCTGGCAGCACAAGATGTATGCGCTGATCACCGGCTTCATGGAGGCCGGCGAGACGCCGCAGGAGGGCATCGCGCGCGAGGTCAAGGAAGAGACGAACCTCGACGCGAGGGCGGTGACGCTGGTGGGCGTCTACGACTTCCAGCGCATGAACCAGGTCATCATCGCCTACCACGTGGTGGCCGACGGCGAGGTCCGGCTCTCGCCCGAACTGGTCGACTACCGGCTCTACGACCTGCCGGACCTCAAGTGCTGGCCGGCGGGCACCGGCTACGCGCTGGCCGACTGGCTGCGCACCCGCGGCCACGAGCCCGCGTTCGTCGAATGGCCGCGCCCGGCGGCCCCGCCCGCCGACCTCGCCACCTAGAATCGGGAACGCCATGCACATCCATCAAGAGCTCGACACCCGCGGCCTGAACTGCCCGCTGCCCATCCTCAAGGCCAAGCGCTCGCTCAACGACATGCAGAGCGGCCAGTTGCTGAAGGTGGTGTCGACCGACGCGGGCTCGCTGCGCGACTTCCAGGCCTTCGCCCGCCAGACCGGCAACGACCTGGTCGAGCAGCAGACCGTCGGCAGCGAGTACATCCACATCCTGCGCCGGCGCTGAGAAGGCGCGCATGAAGCTGTTGCGCCCATCGCCGGTCTTTCATGCAGGCCCGGCGCTTTCGCGACGGCCCAGGCACGCGTAGTTGGCACCATGCGACGCCTCATCCAGTGGACAGGCCTCGCGATCGCGCTCTGCGCCGCGCTGGCCTGGGTGCTGCTGCGATGGGGCGACGGCCTGCCCGCCGAGGCCCGGCAGCGCAGCGTGCCGGCCACGGCCATCCCGCTGGCGATCCTGGGCGACTCCAACAGCCATTCCTACCAGGACCGGCTGTCCTTCCCTGAAGCGTCGGGCGAGCGCGGCGGAAGCCACCAGGCCCGCACCTTCCAGTGGGGCGAGATCCTCGCCCGCCTGCGCGGCGACGAATTCGACCTCGGGCCCTGGGTGCGCTGGGGGCATTCGGGCATCGTGCCGCGGGTGTTCGACCTGCTGGGCCTGCCCGTGGGACGCGCGCCGCGCAAGGACGACTACCTCTACAACTTCGCCCATTCGGCCATGGGCTGCAACGAGCTGACCGAGGGCAAGTTCAGGCAGGCCCCGCGGCTGGTCGCGCTGATGGACCGGGAGCCCGCGCGCTGGCGCCAGGGTGTGGTGGTGATCCGCAGCGGGCTCGGCGACTGGTCCGCGCACCTGGCCGAGCAGGCCGGCGATCCGCAGGCCCCGGTGGTGCGTGAGGTGCTCGAGCGCTGCACGCAGCGCATCCGCGAGAGCGTGCGCCTGATCCATGCGCGCCATCCGGACACCCGCGTGGTGGTGGTGGGGGTGTCGAACGAAGCCGCTGATCCGCTGCAGTTCGAGCGCTGGCAGAGCGCACGCGAGTCGGGCAACATCGTGGCCGCGCTGGATCTGCTCAACGCGGCGCTGCGCGCCATGGCCGAGGCGGAGCCCCGGACGATCTTCTTCGACGACGATGCCTGGGTGCGGGCGCACTGGGGCGCGCGCGATGCCGAGGGAAAGCCGGCCTACCGCACGCTCACCATCGGCGGCTCGCTGCAGGTGAGCAACACCATGGGCAACGCGCCCACGCACGCGATCCTGCAGGACGACCACGCGGGCCTGGTCTACAACGCCCTGTGGGCGCAAGCGCTGGTGACGCGGCTGCGCGAGGGCTTCGGCCTGCCGCTCACGCCCCTGAGCGACGCCGATGTCGCGCGCTTCGTGCTGCCGCTGGCCGAAGCCTCGCTCAGAGCGCCAGGGTCTTGAGGTATTCGCGGAACTGGCCGCCGACCTCGGGGTGGGCCAGCGCGAGTTCGACCGTGGCCTGCAGGAAGCCTTCCTTGCTGCCGCAGTCGTAACGGATGCCCTTGTAGGCATAGGCGTAGACCGCTTCCTTCTTCATCAGCGCCGCGATGCCGTCGGTGAGCTGGATCTCGCCACCGGCGCCCTTGGGCTGGTTGCGGATCTCGGCGAACACGCCCGGCGTGAGCACGTAGCGGCCGGCCACGCCCAGGCGCGACGGCGCGGCTTCGGGCGAGGGCTTCTCGACCATCTTGTTGACCTTGACCAGGCCCTCGTCGATGGTGTCGCCGGCCACGATGCCGTAGCGCTTGACCTGGTCCAGCGGCACTTCCTGCACCGCCAGCAGCGAACGGCCCAGCTGCGCGAAGGCCGCGGTCATCTGGGCCAGCACGGGTTGTCCGTCCGGCGGGCCGACCATCAGGTCATCGGCCAGCAGCACGGCGAAGGGCTCGTTGCCCACCAGGTGCTCGGCGCACAGCACCGCATGGCCCAGGCCCAGCATGCGCGGCTGGCGCACATAGGACACGGTCATGTCGTCGGGCATGACCGAGCGGGCGATGTTGAGCAGCGCGGTCTTGCCGCTGGCTTCGAGCTGGTTTTCCAGTTCGTAGGCCGTGTCGTAGTGGTCTTCGATGGCGCGCTTGTTGCGCCCCGTCACGAAGATCATGTCGCGGATGCCGGCCGCATAGGCCTCTTCGACCGCGTACTGGATCAGTGGCTTGTCGACCACCGGCAGCATCTCCTTGGGCTGGGCCTTGGTGGCGGGCAGGAAGCGGGTGCCGAAACCGGCCACGGGGAAAACTGCTTTGCGGATGCGCGTGGTGTTGGACATGAACTCGATCGGAGGAAGAGTTGGGGACGGTGGATGGTACGGGCTGAACGTGACCGTGGCTGTCAGCCGAGGCGCACTAGCTGGTCGCCCAGGCGGGCCAGCATGGCGCTGAAGTCCGTGAGCCGCTGGCGTTCCTGCGTGATCACGGCCGCCGGCGCCTTCGCCACGAAGGCCTCGTTGCCGAGTTTGCCGTTGACCTTGGCGATCTCGCCCTCGATCCGGGCAATTTCCTTGCCGATCCGGGCTTTTTCCGCCACCTTGTCGACTTCCATGTGCAGGCACAGGCGCGACGCACCCACCACCGCCACGGGCGCCGCGCCCGCGGCGCCGGCCCAGGTGGCCTCGTCGTCGAAGACCCGGACTTCCTTGAGCTTGGCCAGCGTCTGCAGCACCGGCGCCACCTCGCGCAGGAAGGCGCTGTCGGCCGCCGTGTCGGCCACGGCGTATAGCGGCAGCCGGGTGGCGGGCGAGACGTTCATCTCGCCGCGCAGCGTGCGGCAGGCGTCGACCAGGGCCTTGAGCCGCGCCACATGGGCCTCGGCCGCCTCGTCGATGCGTTCGGGCTGGCTCAGCGGATAGGCGGCGATCATGATCGACTCGGCCTGCCGGCCCGCGATCGGCGCGACCTTCTGCCAGAGCTCCTCGGTGATGAAGGGGATCACCGGGTGCGCCAGGCGCAGCAGGGTCTCGAGCGTGCGGATCAGCGTGCGGCGGGTGGCGCGCTGCTGGGCCTCGGTGCCGGTCTGGATCTGCACCTTGGCGATCTCCAGGTACCAGTCGCAGAACTCGTCCCAGGCGAACTGGTAGATCGCGTTGGCCACGTTGTCCAGGCGGTAGTCCTCGAAGCCCTTGGCGACCTCGGCCTCGACGCGCTGCAGGCGCGACACGATCCAGCGGTCGGCCTGGCTGAACTGGAGGTAGCCGTGCGACGGTCCACCGGGCGCGCATTCTTCCTTGGTGTGCTCGCGCAGGCCGCAATCCTGGCCTTCGCAGTTCATCAGCACGAAACGGGTGGCGTTCCAGAGCTTGTTGCAGAAGTTGCGGTAGCCCTCGCAGCGCTTCGAGTCGAAGTTGATGTTGCGGCCCAGCGAGGCCAGCGAGGCGAAGGTGAAGCGCAGCGCATCGGCGCCGAAGGCCGGGATGCCCTCGGGGAATTCCTTCTGCGTGTTCTTGCGCACCGCCGGCGCGGTCTCGGGCTTGCGCAGGCCCTGGGTGCGCTTGTCGAGCAGCTCGGGCAGGGCGATGCCGTCGATCAGGTCGACCGGATCGAGCACGTTGCCCTCGGACTTGCTCATCTTCTTGCCCTGCGCGTCGCGCACCAGGCCGTGCATGTAGACGTCGCGGAACGGGACCTTGCCGATGAAGTGCTTGGTCATCATGATCATCCGGGCGACCCAGAAGAAGATGATGTCGTAGCCCGTGACCAGCACGGAGGAGGGCAGGTAGAGCTCGAGCTCCTTTGTCTTCTCGGGCCAGCCGAGGGACGAGAAGGGCACCAGCGCCGACGAGTACCAAGTGTCGAGCACGTCCTCGTCGCGGCGCAGCGTCTTGCCGGGCGCCTTGGCCTGCGCTTCGGCCTCGTCGTGCGCGACGTAGACGTTCCCGTCTTCGTCGTACCAGGCCGGGATCTGGTGGCCCCACCAGAGCTGGCGCGAGATGGTCCAGTCCTGGATGTTCTCCATCCAGTGGTTGTAGGTGTTGACCCAGTTCTCGGGCACGAAGCGCACCTCGCCCGACTTCACCGCGTCGATGGCCTTCTGCGCGATCGACTGGCCGTCGTGGCCGGCCTTGGTCATGGCCACGTACCACTGGTCGGTCAGCATGGGCTCGACCACCGCGCCCGAGCGCGCGCAGCGCGGCACCATCAGCTTGTGCTTCTTGACCTCGACCAGCAGGCCCAGCGCCTCGAGGTCGGCCACGATGGCCTTGCGCGCCACGAAGCGGTCCAGGCCGCGGTACTTCTCGGGCGCGTTCTGGTTGATGGTCGCGTCGAGCGTCAGCACGCCGATCATCTCGAGCTGGTGGCGCTGGCCGACCGCATAGTCGTTGTAGTCGTGGGCCGGCGTGACCTTGACCACGCCGGTGCCGAATTCCTTGTCGACGTAGTCGTCCGCGATGATCGGGATCAGCTTGTCGACCAGCGGCAGCTTCACGCGCTGGCCGATCAGGTGCCGGTAGCGCTCGTCTTCCGGGTGGACCATCACGGCCGTGTCGCCCAGCATGGTCTCGGGCCGGGTGGTGGCCACGGTCAGCGTGCCGCTGCCGTCTTCCAGCGGGTAGGCGATGTGCCAGAGGAAGCCGTCTTCCTCCTCGCTCTCGACTTCCAGGTCGCTGACCGAGGTCTTGAGCACCGGGTCCCAGTTGCCCAGGCGCTTGCCGCGGTAGATCAGGCCCTCTTCATAGAGTGCGACGAAGGTCTGCGTCACGACCTGCGAGAGGTCGTCGTCCATGGTGAAGTACTCGCGGCTCCAGTCCACCGTGTCGCCCATGCGGCGCATCTGCTGAGTGATGGTGTTGCCCGACTGCTCCTTCCACTCCCAGACCTTGGCGACGAAGTTCTTGCGCGCCTCGGCCGGGGTCGGGCCCATGGCGTGGCGGCTGATGTTCTGCGCCTGCAGCTGGCGCTCGACCACGATCTGCGTGGCGATGCCCGCATGGTCGGTGCCCGGCACCCACAGCGTGTTGTCGCCCTTCATGCGGTGGTAGCGGGTGAGCGTGTCCATGACGGTCTGGTTGAACGCATGGCCCATGTGCAGCGTGCCGGTCACGTTGGGCGGCGGCAGCTGGATCGCGAAGGCGTCGGCGCCTTCCCTGGGCTGCTGCGTGCCGCGATAGCCGGCCTTGGCGTAGCCGCGCCGCTCCCACTCCGGACCCCAGTGCGCCTCGATGGCGACGGGTTCGAAGGATTTGGACAGGCTCTCGAGGCCGGGTTGGGCAGTGGGTTCGCTCATGGCGTGATGGATGGCGAGCGGCACCTCTTCGGGGCCGTCGCTGACAGAAGATGGGGAAGCCCGCAATTTTACCCGGGCCCTCCGGCGCGGCCCCGGGCCGGTCGCGGGCCGCGCCCATAATTCCGTCCATGCTTTTTCTGCTCTCGCCCGCCAAGTCGCTCGACTACGACAGCCCCCTCCCCGAAGGACTTCCCGCCACCCAGCCCGTGTTCGAGGGGCCGCGCGGCCCGGCCGCCGAACTGATCGGCCTGCTGCGCCAGCAGTCGCCGCAGCAGATCGCCGAGCTGATGCACCTGTCGGACAAGCTGTCGACGCTCAACGTCACCCGTTACGCCGCCTGGTCGTCCAGGGGCAGCGAGAAGAACGCGCGTCAGGCCGCGCTGGCCTTCGACGGCGACGTCTACGGCGGCCTCGATGCCAAGACCCTGACGGCCAGCCAGCTCGACTGGGCGCAGGACCACGTCTGCATCCTCAGCGGCCTCTACGGCGTGCTGCGCCCGCTCGACCGGCTGCAGCCCTACCGGCTGGAGATGGGCACGCAGCTGGCCAACCGCCACGGCAAGGACCTCTACGCCTTCTGGGGCGAACGCATCGCGGCCCACCTCAACGAGCGGCTGGCGGCGGACCGCACCCCGGTGGTGATCAACCTGGCGTCGCAGGAGTACTTCAAGTCGGTCGACCGCAAGGTGCTCAAGGCGCGCGTGGTGGAATGCGTGTTCCAGGAAGGCAAGGGCGGCCAGTACAAGATCGTGAGCTTCTATGCCAAGCGGGCCCGCGGCCTGATGGCGCGCTGGGCCGTGCTGCACAAGGCGGCCACGCCCAAGGCGCTGGAGAAGTTCGACCTGGAAGGGTATGCCTTCGACGCGGCGGTCTCGCTGCCTGAAAGGCTGGTGTTCCGACGCAAGACCTGAGGACGATGCGATGACGCAAGCTGTCACCCCCGAACTGCGCGAATGGGTCGTGGCCCAGTTGGCCGCAGGGCATTCCGTCGCGGCGCTGCGCACCTCGATGCGCATGGCCGGCTGGCAGGACGCGGCCACCGATGCCGCGCTGGCCGAGATCGAACGCGGCGGCGGCGACATCGCGCCGGTGACGGTGACCGGCGCCACCGTGCCCCTGCCCGGCCCCGACCTCGAAGGCTCGCCGCTCTACCTCGAGGCCGGCGACCGCCGGGTCCACGTGCTGCACACGCTGGCCCATCCGCGCGTGGTGGTGTTCGGCGACCTGCTGGCCGACGAGGAGTGCGATGCGCTGATCGCCAGCGCGCGCAAGCGCCTGGCCCGTTCGCTGACCGTCGAGACCCAGACCGGCGGCGAGGTGCTCAACGTCGACCGCACCAGCGACGGCATGTTCTTCGAGCGCGGCGAGACCGAGGTGGTGGCGCGCGTCGAGCAGCGCATCGCCGCGCTGCTGCGCTGGCCGCTGGTCTTCGGCGAGGGGCTGCAGGTGCTGCGCTACGGGCCCGGCGCCCAGTACCGGCCGCACTACGACTACTTCGACCCGGGCGAGCCCGGCACGCCGACCATCCTGCGGCGCGGCGGCCAGCGCGTGGGCACGCTCGTGATGTACCTGCAGGAGCCGGTCAAGGGCGGCGCCACCACCTTCCCCGACGTCGGGCTCGAGGTCGCGCCCAAGCGCGGCACCGGCGTCTTCTTCAGCTACGACCGGCCCCATCCCGACACCCGCACGCTGCACGGCGGCGCGCCGGTGCTGGAAGGAGAGAAATGGGTCGCGACCAAGTGGCTGCGCGAGCGCGAGTTCATATGAACCGCAAGGCCCGGCCATGAGGGTGCGCGCCAACGGCATCGGCATCGAGGTCGAGGACAGCGGGGGCGGCGACGGGCGCCCCGTGGTGCTGCTGATCATGGGCCTGGGCATGCAGCTGATCGCCTGGCCCGACAACTTCGTGCAGTCGCTGGTCGACGCGGGCTTCCGCGTGCTGCGCCACGACAACCGCGACGCCGGCCTGAGCCAGGACTTCGACGCCGCCGGCACCGGCAATCTGCTGTGGCAGGGGCTGCGCTTCCAGCTGCGCCTGCCGGTGCGCTCGGCCTACGGCCTCCAGGACATGGCCGACGACGCGATCGGCGTGCTCGATGCGCTGGGCGTGCAGCGCGCCCATGTGATCGGCGCCTCGATGGGCGGCATGATCGCCCAGCGCATGGCGGCCAGCGCGCCGCAGCGCGTGGCCAGCCTGGTCAGTCTGATGAGCTCCAGCGGCGCGCGCGGCCTGCCCGGGCCGCGCCGCGACGTGATGGCGCTGTCGCTGCGCCGCCCGCTGGCGCGCGACGAGGCGGCGCGCGTGCACCACAGCATGCAGCTGGTGCGGCTGATCGCCGGCCCGGCCTATCCGCCCGACGACGCGGCGCTGCGCGCGCGCCTCACCCGCGCGCTGCGCCGCGCCTACCGCCCGCACGGCCTGGTGCGCCAGATGACGGCCGTCGCGGCCGACAGCGGCCGCGAGCGGCTGCTGGCGCGCATCGCCTGCCCCACGCTGGTGATCCACGGCGACGCCGACCCGCTGGTGCCCTTCGCCTGCGGCCAGGACACCGCGCGGCGCATCCCGGGCGCGCAGTTCGTCGCGATTCCCGGCATGGGCCACGACCTGTCGCCGCGGCTGGCCGAAGTCCTGCTCGCGCACATGGTTCCTTTCCTCCAGGCCTCGCAGGAAACGCAATCCGCCTAAAAGACACCCCATGAGCCTCGACAACACCCCCGAACAATCCCAGCTGGGCCGCAGCTCGGCCTATGCCGACCGCTACGACCCCACGCTGCTGTTTCCCATCGCGCGCGCCACCCAGCGCGCCGCCATGGGCATCGCCGACGACGCGCTGCCCTTCTTCGGCGCCGACCTCTGGACGGCCTTCGAGCTGAGCTGGCTCAACCCGCGCGGCAAGCCGCAGGTCGCGATCGCGCACATCACCGTGCCCTGCGAGACGCCGCACATCATCGAGAGCAAGTCCTTCAAGCTCTACCTCAACAGCTTCAACAACAGCGTCTTCGCCGACATCGATGCGGTGCGCGACACGCTGCGCGCCGACCTGGCCGAGGCGGCCTGGCGCGGCAGCGGGCGCAGCGGCGGCATCGGCGTGAAGCTGCTGACGCCCGAGCTGTTCGACCGCGAGCCGGTGCACGAACTCGACGGCCTGGACCTGGACCGCCTGGACATCGAGTGCACCCACTACCAGCCCGCGCCCGAACTGCTCAAGAGCGACACCACCCAGCCGGCCGTCACCGAGACGCTGACCAGCCGCCTGCTCAAGAGCAACTGCCTGGTCACGGGCCAGCCCGACTGGGGCAGCGTGCAGATCCGCTACAGCGGCCCGGCCATCGACCAGGCGGGGCTGCTGGCCTACATCGTGAGCTTCCGCAACCACAACGAATTCCACGAGCCCTGCGCCGAGCGCATGTTCCGCGACATCTGGGCGCGCTGCCAGCCGACCAAGCTGGCCGTGTATGCGCGCTACACCCGGCGCGGCGGGCTGGACATCAATCCTTTTCGCACCAGCTGGCCCCAGACACTGCCGATCAACGCCCGCACGGCGCGACAGTAGGCTTGCGCCTACATAAGAGATCGCGCCCGACGCCGATACTCTGGAACCTTTTCTCGGGAAACTTTTGTGAATGTGTTGATCGTTGATGACAACGAGGCCGCCGCCGACCTGTTGCAGGAACTGCTGTCGTTGCAGGATCACAGCGCGCGCTGCACCTATACGGCCCGCGAGGCGCTGGCGGTCTGCGCCGACGAATCCTTCGACATTGCGCTGATCGACATCACGCTGCCCGACCTGCCGGGCACCGAAGTCGCACGCCAGCTGCGCGAGCGCGCGCGGCCGCCGCTGCTGGTCGCGGTCACCGGGCTCTCGTCGCACGAGACCTCCGGCGCCCATGCCGGCCTGTTCGACCACCACCTGCAGAAGCCCATCGATTTCGATGCGCTCGACCGCATCCTCGAACTGGCCCGCGGCGCCCCGGCCTCATGAAAGCCTCCCCGGGCGCGCGCAGCTGGATCGCTGCGGGTGTGCGCCACGAGCTGCTCATCCGGGCCCTGCCCGCGCTGCGCCACGACATGACCGGACCGGTCTCGGTGATGCGCATGGGGCTGCTGATGCTGCGGCGCCAAGTGGCGTCGCCGGCCATCGATCCGGTGGTCTGCGAACAACGGGTGACGCTGATCGACAGCCAGATCGCCGAGCTGGTGAACGCGGTGCGTTCGCTGCGCGACTGGGAGCTCGCCATCGACGACGAGGGCATCACGCGCCACGCCCTGGTGGCGCAGGGCGTGGGGCTGATGCGCGCGGCCTTCGAGCTGCAGGGCATCCACCTGCAGGTCGATGAGGGCCTCCAGGCGCCCGGCGACGACGCGCCCAAGTGGCCGTCGAGCGCCGCGCTGCGCTACCTGTTCCTGGGCGCGCTGGGCTACCTGCACGACACGCCGACCGATGTCGGCACGGTCACGGTCTCGGCCGACGGCGACGATGCGCTGTGGCTGCGCGTGACGGCCGGCGAGGCCGACGGGGCCGACGCCATGGCGGGTGCGCACCGGGCGCCGCGCATGCTGGCCATCGACGCGATCGCGCTGCAGTCGCTGGCCGACGACCTAGGCTATGCGCTGGCCATCGAGCGCGACGCGGTCCGCCTGACGCTGGCCGCCGCCTGAGCCACCGGGGCCTTCGCGCGGCGCGCTCGCCGCGGCGCGGCCGAGGCCTTCTTCGCTTCGCGCGCCGTGCGACGCGCATGCGCCACCAGGAAGGCCAGCAGCCGCGCCTCGGCGGCATAGAGCCGGCGCCGGCTCCTGGCCTGGCCCGCGATCTTCTCCCAGACCTCGTTCATCGTGCCCGCGTCGCTGGCCAGCGTGGCACCGAGTGCCAGCACGGCCGGATGCACATAGGCCTTGCGGCAGACCGCCGGCGTGTTGCCCAGCTGGCGCGCGACCGCCGCCACGATCTCCTTGGCGCTGTAGCGCATGGCCGGCGTGGCCGCGTCGTCGCCGTTGCGGTCGCAGGCCAGGCGCGTGAGCTCCAGCGCCTGCACCGTGCCGTGCCAGGTGCGGAAATCCTTGGCCGTGAAGTTGTCGCCCGCGGCCTCGCGCAGGTAGTCGTTCACGTCGGTCGACGACAGGCCGTGCGGCGCGCCCTCGGCATCGACGTACTGGAACAGTTCCTGGCCCGGCAGCTGCTGGCAGGCGCGCACCACCCGGGCCACGCGCGGGTCTTCCACCTCGGCCTCGTGCTGCACGCCGCTCTTGCCGCGAAAGCGCAGCTTGAGCGAGCTGCCGCGCACCGCGGCGTGCTTGTTGCGCAGCGTGGTCAGGCCGTAGGAGCCGTTGCTGGCCGCGTACTCCTCGTTGCCCACGCGCAGGAAGGTGGTGTCGAGCAGGCGAACCAGCGTGGCCAGCACGCGCTCGCGCGTGGGCGCGGCGCGGGCCCCGCCGTCGAGGTCGCGCGCCACCCGTGCGCGGATGCGCGGCAGCGCGCGGCCGAAGGCCTCGAGCCGCTCGAACTTGCTCTCGTCCTTGAGCAGGCGCCAGTCGGGGTGGTAGCGGTACTGCTTGCGGCCGCGGGCGTCGAGGCCGGTGGCCTGCAGGTGGCCGTTGGGCAGCGGGCAGATCCAGACCTCGGTGTAGGCCGGCGGAATCGCCAGGCTGCGGATGCGCGCGATCTCGTCGGCGTCGCGCACCCACTGGCCCTTGGCGTCCTTGAAGCGGAAATGCTCGCCCTGGCGGAAGCGCCGCAGCCCCGGCATGTCGGGGTTCACATAGACCAGGCCGTTGGCCAGCGGGGTGGGGCGCAGGGAGGCAGCGGCGGTAGGCATGTGATGTGCTTGGGTGAGTGGGCCCACGATGCGGCCCGCCGCCATGGGCCGCTGTAGGACGCCGCAAACGCGCCGGGTGCGATGCCTGCCCGTTCTCCCCGGTCCCTCTTAGACTTCCATGATTCCTTTCGAAAGCCCCACCATGTCCGTCTCCTTCCTGTCCCGTGCGCGCTGGCCCGCGCTGCTGCTGGCGGCCGCCGTCTCGGCCGGCTGCGCCTCCACGCCCCCGACCCCCGCGGCCGCCGCGCCGGTCCGCGTCAAGGTCTTCGTCGCCGCCATGTTCGAGATCGGGCAGAACACCGGCGACCGCGCGGGCGAGTTCCAGCACTGGTACGAGCGCTACTGGAAGGACGCCAAGCCGGTCACCGTGCCCGGCGCGCTGCAGCCCGTGTACTGCAACGCCGACGGCGTCTGCGGCGCGGTGCTGGGCATGGGCAAGGTCAATTCCTCCTCGTCGATGCAGGCCATCCTGCTGAACCCGGCCTTCGACTTCTCGCAGGCCTACTACGTGATCTCGGGCGTGGCCGGCACGCCGCCTTCGCGCGGCACCATCGGCGAGGTCAACTGGGCCACCTGGCTGGTCGATTACGACCTGGGCCACCGCTGGGCGCCCGAGGAGAACAAGCCGGGCGAGCCGACCTTCATGCCGCGCAAGGGCTACGAGAACTACCGCCGCTTCCAGCTCAACCCGGCGCTGGTCGGCTGGGCCATGAAGCTCTCGGGCGACACGCCGCTCAAGGATTCGGACAGTGCCCGCACCTACCGCCTGCGCTACCCCGACGCCGCGGCCCGCCGCGCGCCCTTCGTCGGCACCGGCACCCACATGACCGGCGACACCTTCTTCCACGGCCCGGGCATGTCGAAGCAGGCGCAGTACATCGCCAAGCTCTACGGCGCCGACGACTACGTGATCACCGAGATGGAGGCCGCCGCGATCACGCTGGTGATCAACCGCACCCACGGCACCGACCGCGTGATGAGCCTGCGCGGCGCGGTCAATTTCGACCAGGGCAACCCGAAGGAAACCACGCTGCAGCACCTGGACCCGGCCCCGGGCGAGACCGCCGGCGGCTTTGCCGAGACGGTGGAGAACATCGAGAAGGTGGGCAGCCGCGTGGTCGACCACATCGTGGCGAACTGGCCGCAATGGCAGGGCGGCGTGCCCAAGCTCTGAGCTGATTGCAGTCGAAAGTGTGCGCAATGCGTAAATTTTGATGTGAAGTGGCGGCTCAAGGCGTATATTTCGCGCCCATGAGCCAGCAACAAGACATCCTCCGCGACGCCATGCGTCGCCTCAACCTCACCCGCGACGCCTTTTCCGAACGGCTGGGCGTGCGCCGCCGGGCCCTCGACACCTGGCTGCTGCCGGCCGACTCCGGCGAATCGCGCGCCATGCCCGAAATGGTGGGCAAGTTCGTCGCCGAGATCCTGCAGCGCGAGGCCCTGCCGGCTTCCGGCGCCGACGCCCGCCCGCTGGGCCAGCGCATGGCGGCCGAGGGCCGGCCGCACCTGCTGTCGGTGGCGCAGTTCAACCGCGACAGCCTCGAGGACCTGTTCCAGGTGGCCGACGTGATGCAGCCCATCGCGCGGCGCCAGAAGGTCTCGCGCGTGCTCGAGGGCGCGGTGCTGGGCAGCCTGTTCTTCGAGGCCAGCACCCGCACCCGCGTGAGCTTCGGCGCGGCCTTCTGCCGGCTGGGCGGCACGGTCTGCGACACCACCGGCTTCACCTTCTCCTCGATGGCCAAGGGCGAGTCGATCTACGACACCAGCCGCGTGATGAGCGGCTACGTCGATGCGCTGGTGGTGCGCCATCCCGAGCAGGGCTCGGTGGCCGAGTTCGCGCGCGCCACCAACATCCCGGTCATCAACGCCGGCGACGGCCCGGGCGAGCACCCGAGCCAGGCCATCCTCGACCTCTACACCATCCAGCGCGAGTTCTCGCGCATGGGCAAGCTGGTCGACGGCACGCACGTGGCGATGGTGGGCGACCTCAAGTACGGCCGCACGGTGCATTCGCTGATCCGGCTGCTGGCGCTGTACCGCGGGCTCAAGTTCACGCTGATCGCGCCGCCCTCGCTGGAGATGCCGGCCTACCTGGTCGACCTGGTGGCGCGCAACGGCCATGTGGTCGAGCAGACGCCCTCGCTCGAGGAAGGCCTGCGCGGCGCCGACGTGGTCTATGCCACGCGGATCCAGAAGGAGCGCTTCGCGGGCGAGGAGATCGAGGGCTACACGCCCGAGTTCCAGGTCTGCAAGGCGCTGGTCGACCGGGTCTGCAAGCCCGACACCATCCTGATGCACCCGCTGCCGCGCGACGGCCGCCCGGGCGCGAACGACCTGAGCATCGACCTCAACCACGACCCGCGGCTGGCGATCTTCCGCCAGACCGACAACGGCATCCCGGTGCGCATGGCGCTGTTCGCGGTGCTGATGGGCGTGGAGCACCAGGTGGCGCGCTCGATGCGCGACGCGGGCTGGCGCTCGCCCGCCCACATCGGGCCCGACGACGCGGAGTTCGACGGCCTGGACTGAAACAACGCTCACCCCCAGGCTTCGCGCACTTCGTGTCGCTTCTCCCTCCCCCTCACCGGGGGCAACACCGGCGGCCCGGCAAAGCCGGTTCCGCGGTGTTCCTGGCCTTGGCCATGCCGGTTTCGTGGGTCGTGGGTCGCGCGGCGGCGCGGTGGAGCACTGATTCCGAAGTGCTCAGGGCACCGCCGGCTTCAGGTGCCAGGTCACGTTGAAGTCGAAGGGCGTCCAGCGGCTCACCGTGACACCCGCGCGCCGCAGGCCGCGGCCGGTCCAGGTGTTGCAGGTCTCGAACAGGTTGTAGCCGCCCTCGGCTTCGTAGAAGGCGTCCTGCGCGTCGTAGTGCGCACCCGCGATGGGTATCGCGCGGCCCGAAGGCAGCGCGGCGCGCACATGGTCGACCAGGCTGGCGTGCTGCGCGGCCGACAGCGGCAGCCGGTAGGCGCCCCGGCGCAGCTGCGCGCGCTGCAGGTAGCTCACGTGCAGCAGCGCGCGGTTGCCGCCCATCAGCGCTCCGAGCGCGCGCCTGGC
Source organism: Variovorax sp. J2P1-31 (assembly GCF_030317215.1). Classification (NCBI taxonomy): domain Bacteria; kingdom Pseudomonadati; phylum Pseudomonadota; class Betaproteobacteria; order Burkholderiales; family Comamonadaceae; genus Variovorax; species Variovorax sp. J2P1-31. The sequence goes on along the minus strand of NZ_JASZYA010000003.1, from coordinate 328,307 downwards.
CGTGAGGTCGGCCCAGGTGGGGGTGTGCAGGTAGAACTCGCGGTCGCCCCAGCCGATGGCGACGAACTCGGCATCGGCCGGCACGGCCTGGAAATCCGCGGGCGGGAAGCGCTGCCGCCAGTCGATGGCGGCCGAGCGGATCGGCAGCACCAGGTCGGTGTGCACGCCGTTGCTCAGCACCCAGGCCTCGACTTCGGGCGGCTCGCGGGCCGGGCCGGCGTTGGCGGGCCAGAACACCAGCGCGCAGGCCACGGCCCCATACAGCCCGATGGCGGCCAGCAAGCCCAGCAGTGCGAAGGCGATGCGCCGCAGCCAGCGTGCCATCTCAGAACAGCGACGCGGTGGTCGACACCGGTTCCGCCGCCGCGCGCGTCCCGGCCGGCGCCAGCGCCTCGGGGCTGCCCGCCTTGGCCAGCGCGCCCACGCGCACGCCCAGCAGGCGCAGCGGCCGCTCCAGCGGCACCCGCTTGAGGCACTGGCCGCCGATCTGGCGGATGGTCTTGCCGTCGTCGGTGAAGCGGTCGATGGTCTGGTCGCGGGTGGCGCTCTTGAAGTCGTCGTAGCGCAGCTTGATGCCGATGGTCTTGCCGACATAGCCCTTGCGCCGCAGGTCCTCGGCCACCTTCTCGCACAGGTGGGTGAAGATCGCGCCCAGCTCGGCCCGGTCGCGCACCGCGTGCAGGTCGCGGTCGAAGGTGGTCTCGCGGCTCATCGAGACCGGCTCGCTCTCGGTCACCACCGGCCGGTCGTCGCGGCCCCAGGACACCTCGTGCATCCAGGCGCCGGTGGCCTTGCCGAAGTTCGCGATCAGCCAGTCGCGGTCGCGCGCCGCCAGCTGGCCCACGGTCTCGATGCCCAGGCGCTTGAGCTTCTCGTCGGCCTTGGGGCCGATGCCGTTGACCTTGCGGCAGGGCAGCGGCCAGATGCGGGGCTCCAGGTCGCTCTCGTAGACGATCGAGATGCCGTTGGGTTTGTCGAACTCGCTGGCCAGCTTGGCGATCAGCTTGTTGGGCGCCACGCCGATCGAGCAGGTCAGGCCGGTGGCCTGGAAGATCGATTTCTGGATCAGCCGCGCCAGCACCCGGCCGCCCTCGCGCTGGCCGCCGGGCACCTCGGTGAAGTCGATGTAGACCTCGTCGACGCCGCGGTCTTCCACCACCGGCGCGATCTCGCGGATCACGCTCTTGAACAGCCGCGACAGCCGCCGCACCTCGTCGAAGTCCACCGGCAGCACGATCGCCTGGGGGCACAGCTTGGCGGCCTTCATCATGCCCATGGCCGAGCCCACGCCGAACTGGCGCGCGGCGTAGGTGGCGGTGGTGATCACGCCGCGGCCCACGTAATCCTTGAGCAGCGGAAAGGCCTCGACCGGGATCTCGGACAGCGCCCGCCCGGCATGGTCGCGTTCCACGATCTCGTCGACTTTGCGCCGCCCGCCGCCGATCACCATCGGCAGCCCCTTGAGCTGAGGATAGCGCAGCAGCTCCACCGACGCGAAGAAGGCATCCATGTCCAGATGGGCGATGCGGCGCAAGGAAGAAGGGGAAACAACGGTCACAGCATGATTTTCGCTTGTGACGAAACCTTGTGCAGCGCTTGCGCCGAGCCGGGCGGCGCGCCATCATCGCGCCCATGCACACCGTCGCCTCGATCCTCTGGCGCCGCCTCGACGCACCGGGCCACGACGCCTGCCGGCTCGAGCGCAACGACACGGCATGGCAGCTCGACGGCGCCGCCGTCTTCTGCGACCCGCAGGGTCGGCATGCCCAGCTCCACTACCGGGTGCGCTGCGATGCGCTGTGGCACACCCAATGGGGCACGGTGCGCGGCTGGATCGACGCCGAGAGCATCGACCTGTCGGTCACGCGCAAGGCGCGCGGCGGCTGGATGCTCAACGACGAGGCCGTGCCGGACCTGGCGCATTGCATGGACCTGGACCTGGGCTTCACGCCCGCCACCAACCTGATCGCGCTGCGGCGCCTGGGCCTGAAGCCGGGCGAGGCGGCCGACGCGCCGGCCGCGTGGCTGGACGTCGGCGAGCGCAGCCTCGGGCTGCTCGAGCAGCGCTACGCGCAGCGCAGCGTCGGCGCCAGCTGGTACGAGGCGCCGCGCTTCGGCTACGCCGCCCTGCTCAACCTCACGTCGGAGGGCTTCGTTTCACATTACCCCGAACGCTGGCTGACCGCCGACTGACTGAAAACCTGCACCGCAAGGAGGAGAATCCACGCCCGCATCGGCGGGCCGAGAACCAGACGCTTCGACGCTTTCCGGGCGCAGACACCTTCATTTTCCTGCAGGCAAAAACATGACAACACAGCCAAGCACGACCAAGCTTCCCCTCTACCGGTCGCTCTATGTCCAGGTCATCACCGCGGTGATCATCGGCGTGGCCCTGGGCTACTTCTATCCCCAGGCCGGCGAATCGATGAAGCCGCTGGGCGATGCCTTCATCAAGCTCATCAAGATGATGATCGCGCCGATCATCTTCTGCACCGTGGTGGTCGGCATCGCGGGCATGGAGGACATGAAGAAGGTCGGCAAGACCGGCGGCCTGGCGCTGCTGTACTTCGAGGTCGTGAGCAGCATCGCGCTGGTGGTCGGCCTGGTGCTGGTCAACGTTTTCAAGCCCGGCGCGGGCATGAACGTCGATCCGTCGACCATCGACACCAAGTCCATCGCCGCCTACACCGGCCCCGGCAAGATGCAGGGCACGGTCGATTTCCTGATCAACATCATCCCCAACACGCTGGTCGACGCCTTCGCCAAGGGCGAGATCCTGCAGGTGCTGCTGATCGCGGTGCTGTTCGGCTTCGCGCTGCACAAGTTCGGCGGCCGCGGCACGCTGGTGTTCGACGTGATCGAGAAGGGCTCGCACGTGCTGTTCGTGATCGTCAACTACATCATGAAGCTCGCGCCCATCGGTGCCTTCGGCGCCATGGCCTTCACCATCGGCAAGTACGGCATCGGCTCGCTGTTCTCGCTGGGCAAGCTGATGGGCGTGTTCTACCTGACCTGCCTGCTGTTCATCTTCGTGGGCTGGGCGGCATCGCGCGCTTCCACGGCTTCAGCATCTGGAAGTTCATCAAGTACATCAAGGAAGAACTGCTGATCGTGCTGGGCACCTCGTCTTCCGAATCGGTGCTGCCGCGCATGATGGAGAAGATGGAGAACCTGGGCGCGAAGAAGACCTGCGTGGGCCTGGTGATCCCGACCGGCTACTCCTTCAACCTCGACGGCACCTCGATCTACCTCACGATGGCCGCGGTGTTCATCGCGCAGGCCACCAACACCGACATGACGCTGATGCAGGAGATCACGCTGCTGGCGGTGCTGCTGCTGACCTCCAAGGGCGCGGCCGGCGTCACCGGCAGCGGCTTCATCGTGCTGGCGGCCACGCTGTCGGCCGTGGGCCACGTGCCGGTCGCGGGGCTGGCGCTGATCCTCGGCATCGACCGCTTCATGTCCGAGGCGCGCGCGCTGACCAACCTGATCGGCAACGGCGTGGCCACCATCGTGGTCGCCAAGTGGACCGACGAGCTCGACGAGAAGCGCCTGCATGCGGCGCTCAACAACGAGAGCTGGGTCGAGGCCAACGAGCCCGAGGTGCTGGTGAACGCGAAGACCGAGCGCATGGCGGGCAGCGGCGTGGGCCCGAATTGAGCGGCAAAGGCGGCCAACGATTGAAAGCAAGGACGCCAGCGCTGCGGGTGCTGGGGCGCGCGGCCGGCGCGCTGGCGCTGGCCTGTGCCGGCCTGGCGGCCCATGCGGCACCGCCCGGCGGCGCGCCGCAGGCGGCCGAATGCCCGCGCGGCGTGCCGGTCAGCGCCCAGTGCTACAACGGCCGCGATGCCGAGGGCGCGTTCTACTGGATCGCCATCCCCGCGGGCTGGCAGCGCGAGGTGCTGGTGATGCACACGCACGGCGGCCCCGAACTGGGCGCGCCGAGCCTGGCGCGGGGCGCGGAGGACCTGCAGCGCTGGTCGGTGATGGTCAAGGCCGGCTATGCCTGGGCCGGCTCGACCTACCGCCGCGGCGGCTACGGCGTGACCATGGCAGGCGAGGACACCGAGCGCCTGCGCCGCCTGTTCGTGCGCTACTTCGGCCAGCCGCGGCGCACCGTGCTGCACGGCCAGAGCTACGGCGGCGGTGTCGCTTCCAAGGCGGCCGAGCGCTACGGCCCGGTGCCGGGCCAACAGCCGGCCTACGACGGCGTGCTGCTGACCAGCGGCGTGCTGAGCGGCGGCGGCAATGCCTACGAATTCCGGCTCGACCTGCGCGTGGTCTACCAGTACGTCTGCCACAACCATCCGCGGCCCGACGAGCCGACCTACCCGCTGTGGCAAGGCTTGCCGCCGGGTGCGACGCTCACCCATGCCGAGCTGGCCGAACGCCTGCGCGAGTGCACCGGCGTGGGCCTGCCCGCGGCGCAGCGCAGTCCGGAGCAGGCGCAGCGGCTGGCCACGATCCTGTCGGTGGTGCGCATCCCCGAACGCAGCCTGCTCAGCCACCTGAGCTGGGGCACCTTCCTGTTCAGGGATCTGACGCAGAAGCGGCTCGACGGCCGCAACCCCTTCGGCAATGCGCGGGTGGTCTACAGCGGCTCGAGCGACGACGCGGCATTGAACGCCGGCGTGCTGCGCTACGAGGCCGATCCCGCGGCCGTGGCGGCGCTCGCGGCCGACAGCCGGCCCGGCGGGCGGCTGCGCCTGCCGGTGCTCACGCTGCACGCGATCCACGATCCGACGGCCTTCGTCGAGCTCGAGCACAGCTATCGCGAGATCGTCGAGGCGGCCGGCGCGTCGGACTGGCTGGTGCAGACCTTCAGCGACCAGTCGACCCACAGCTACCTCAGCGATCCGGAGTACCCGGCGCTGATGCGCGCGCTGCTCGACTGGATCGATCGCGGCGAGAAGCCCACGCCGCAGAAGGTCGCGCAGCTGTGCGCGCAGTACGAAGCCGACTTCGGCCCGGGTTGCCAGCTGCGGCCCGACTACACGCCGCCCGCGCTGGCGACGCGGGTGCCGGCCGCGGGCCGCTGATCGTCCTCGCTCAGTGGTCGTGGTGCAGGTAATTCGCCTGCCGCGGCAGCCGCAGGCTCACCAGGAAGGCGATCACCATCATCGCCGTCACGTACCAGTAGAAGGCCGATTCATGGCCCAGGCTCTTGAGCCCCAGTGCCACGTACTCGGCCGAGCCGCCGAAGATCGCGTTGGCCACCGCATAGGCCAGGCCCACGCCCAGCGCGCGCACTTCGGGCGGGAACATCTCGGCCTTCACGATGCCGCTGATCGAGGTGTAGAAGCTCACGATGGCCAGCGCCACGATGATCAGCACGAAGGCCACGACCGGGCTCGTCACATGCTGCAGCGCGGTCAGGATCGGCACCGTGGCGAGCGCGCCCAGGCCGCCGAACAGCAGCATGTTGTTGCGCCGGCCGATGCGGTCCGACAGCATGCCGAACAGCGGCTGCATGCACATGTAGACGAACAGCGCGCAGGTCATCACGTAGCTGGTGGTCTTGATCGGCAGGTGCACCGTGTTCACCAGGTACTTCTGCATGTAGGTGGTGAAGGTGTAGAAGATCAGCGAGCCGCCGGCCGTGTAGCCCAGCACCGTGAAGAAGGCCGCCTTGTGGTGCTTGAACAGCCCGGCCATGCTGCCGGCTTCCTTGTTGGCCTTGGCCTCGGCAGTCTGCGTCTCGTGCAATGTGCGGCGCAGCAGCAGCGCGACCACGGCCGCGATGGCGCCGATCACGAAGGGAATGCGCCAGCCCCACGCCTTGAGTTCGGCCTCGTCGAGGAACTGCTCGAGCACCACGATCACCAGCACCGCGAGCAGCTGGCCGCCGATCAGCGTGACGTACTGGAAGGAGGAGAAGAAGCCGCGCTGGCCGCGCAGCGCGATCTCGCTCATGTAGGTGGCGGTGGTGCCGTACTCGCCGCCCACCGACAGGCCCTGGAACAGCCGGCACACCAGCAGCAGGAAGGGCGCCCAGGCGCCGATCTGCGCATAGGTCGGAAGGCAGGCGATGACCAGCGAACCGCCGCACATCATCGTGACCGAGATCAGCATCGAGGTCTTGCGGCCCACCCGGTCGGCGATGCGGCCGAACAGCCAGCCGCCGATCGGGCGCATCAGGAAGCCGGCCGCGAACACGCCCGCGGTGTTGAGCAGCTGGGCCGTGGGGTCGGATTTGGGGAAGAAGGCCGGCGCGAAATACAGCGCGGAGAAGGCGTAGACGTAGAAGTCGAACCATTCGACCAGGTTGCCGGAGGAGGCCGCCATGATCGCGAAGATGCGGTGGCGTTTTTCCTCGGTGGTGTAGGCGCGCGGCGGGGCCGAGGCGCCCGTGGCGGGGGGTGCGGTGACAGACATGGATTCGCCTTGTTGTATGAGATTTGGGCGCCTCCGATTGTGCGGCGACCCGCTCGGGCGTGCTGTCAGCGGGCATCGCGTCCGACCCGCGTGCAGGGGGATCGCGGCCGGGCTAGCGTCGGGCGAGCACGCCGGCGCCGCGCACCTCGAGCCGGACCTGGTCGAGCACGCGGCCGCGCGCATCGGTCAGCTCGATCACATGCCGCCCGGGCCAGGGCAGCCACAGCGCACGGTTGCCGCGCGCGAAGGGCTTGCCGTCGATGCGCCACTGCAGGCCGTTGCCCTGGGCCTCGAAGCGCACCCGCTGGCGCGTGGGCGGGATGTCGGGATCGAGCGCGATGATCGAGCCGTCGGCCGGCGCGGTGATGCGCGCGCCGGCCTCGGGGTCGGCGGCCGGGGTGTCGCGCGCGAACAGCGGCTGTTCGGTGCCGGCGATGAACCACTCCTCGCGCGGTGCTTCGATCGCCTCGCCGAAACGCACCGGCAGCTGCACCAGGCCCGCGGGCGGCGTCGGGGCGCGGCTGGGTTCGCGCGCATGCAGGAAGCCCATCACCTCGGCCCAGACCGGCGCCGCGCCGCTGGTGCCGCTCACGTCCCACATCGGCGCGCCGCTGGCGTTGCCGACCCACACGCCCACCGTGTAGCGCTGCGACCAGCCCACGGCCCAGTTGTCGCGCATGTCCTTGCTGGTGCCGGTCTTCACGGCCGTCCAGAAGCGCGTGCCGAGCACGCTGTCGACGCCGAAGGTGCGGGTGCGTGCGTTGGCATCGGACAGGATGTCGCCCACGATGAAGGCGGCGCGCGCATCGAGGGCCTGGGTCGCGGTCGCCGGCTGCGCGGCAGGCAGGATGCGGGTCTCGCCGTAGCGGCCGCCGTTGGCCAGCGTGCGGTAGCTGTTGGTCAGCGCCAGCAGCGAGACCTCGGCGCTGCCCAGCGCCAGGCTGTAGCCGTAGTAGCCGCCGCTCTCGCGCAGCGCGATGCCGGCGCTGCGCAGCTGGCGCGCGAAGGCCTCGGGCGAGACCATCACCAGCGTGCGCACCGCCGGCACGTTGAGCGAGGCGGCCAGCGCGGTGCGCGCGGAGACCAGGCCCTTGAAGCGCCGGTCGTAGTTCTGCGGGATGTAGAGGCCGCTCGCGGTGTTGATCTGCGCCGACGAATCGTCGAGCAAGGAGGCCGCGGTCAGCCGCCGCTCGGCGATCGCCTGCGCATAGAGCAGCGGCTTGAGTGTGGAGCCGGGCTGGCGCTGCGCGAGCACGCCGTCGACCTCGGCCGCGCGGCTCAGTTGGCCCGAGGAACCGACCCAGGCCAGCACCTCGCCGCTGGCGTTGTCGAGCACCACCAGCGCCGCGTCCTCGACGTTGCGGCCGTGCAGTTCGCGCAAATGGCGCTGCAGCGTGGCCTGCGCGAAGCGCTGCAGCGGCGCGCGCAGCGTGGTGCGCAGTTCGGTGTCGCCGGCCTTCGCCGTGGACGCGCGTCGCTCCTGCAGCGCGCGGCGCGCCAGGTGCGGCGCGATGCCCTCGCTGGGGTCGAAGGCGCGACGCTGCAGGGCCGCGCTGGTGAACATGTCCAGCGCCGAGCAGTCGACGCGGCGCCGGTCCTCCTCGCTCGCCTCCATCGCCTTCATCACCTCGCAGGCGCGCTGCGCGACGCGCGCGGGCCCGGCGTTGGGCGCGCGCACCAGCGAGGCCGCCACCGCGGCCTCGCGCGCGTCGAGGCCGTGCGGCGCCTTGCCGAACAGCGTGCGCGAGAGCGCGTCGATGCCCACGAGTTCGCCGCGGAAGGGCACGCTGTTGAGGTAGGCCTCGAGGATCTGGTCCTTGCGCCACTGGCGTTCGAGCTGGCCGGCCGCGACCGTCTGGCCCAGCTTCTGCGTCAGGCTGCGGCCGCCGCCGGCGCGCCGCAGTTCGTCGTCGAGCAGGCCGGCCAGCTGCATCGTGATGGTCGAGGCGCCGCGCGTGCGGGTGTTCCAGAGGTTGCCCCAGGCCGCGGCCGAGACCGCGCGCCAGTCGACGCCGCTGTGTTCGTAGAAGCGGCGGTCCTCGCTGAGCACCATCGCCGTGCGCAGCGCGGGCGACACGTCGGCCAGCGCGATCCACTGGCCGCGGCGCACCGTGGCATCGGTGCGCACGCGCTGCAGCAGCACGCCGTCGCGGTCGAGCACGGCGGTGTCGGAGGGCTGGTGGGCGCGCCGCACCTGGTCGAAGCTGTCGAGCGCAAGGGCGGGGGCCGACGCCACGAGCAGCAGCGCCGTGGTGAGGAGGAGGGTGGGCGAGGTGAGTTTCATGAAAGGGGCAAGGCCCGGGGACGCCGCCATTCTGCCGCGCGACGGACGGGGTGCCGGCCTACGCGAACTGGTCGCACCGCGCCGGTGGCTCGCGCATCGGCGAAGGCCACAGTGGCGTCATGCCGTGCCCCGCGGCTGCTGCCCAACGAAAGGAAGACCCCATGAAGACACTGCTCGTGTTGCTCGCCGCATCCGCCTCCCTGGCCGGCTGCGTGGTCGCCCCGTACGACAACCGTCCGCCGCCGCCGGGCCCGGGCATGCGCGATCGCGACCGCGACGGCACACCCAACCGCTACGACCGCGATCGCGACGGCGACGGCGTGCCCAACCGCTACGATCGGCGCCCGAACGACCCGCGCCGCGACTGAGGCGCGCGGGCCGAGGGACGGCTCAGCGCCGTCCCTTGGCCAGCTTGTCGTACTTGCGCCAGTAGTCGAATTCTTCCTCGTGCACCTCGATGTCGAGTTCGGCGACGCGTGCCTGCATGCGCTCTTGCGCATCGGCCACGCCCCGGTTGTAGAGCACGGGGCCGATCTCCTCGAGGAAGAAGCCCAGCAGCGCGCCGGCCGTGATGTTGCCGATCTTCTGCCCGTCCATGTGTTCGACAAAGTAGCGTTCTATGGAGGCGATGGCCTGTTGGCGTGCTTCACGGGACAGTTCGAGGGTCATGGCGGCAACTCGGTGGGACAGGGGTGTGTCGGATGGGGCCCGCAGGCCCGTGGCGTCTTCGCAGTGTGCCGCGTTCGGGGGCCGTGGCGCTGAACCATTGCCGCCGGCCGTGCTCGAACGGGTGTCACACATCCTGGGAGAGACACATGACCGACAAGAATTCGGGGCCGAACCGCGCCACCGCCCCCTCGGCACGCACCAGCGGCACGCCGCCGCGCCGCTGGCTGTGGCTGCTGACACTGGGCCTGTCCCTCGCCTGCTTCGCGGTGCAGCTGCTGTTCGGCACCAGCGAGATCGACCCCCACGGCTTTCTGTACGAACCGCTGTTCGGCCTCATTCCCGTGAGCCTGGCGCTGCTGGCCATCGCCGTCGTGCTGCTGGCGCTGGACATCGTGCTCAGCCGCAGCACGCGCCGCGACACCGCCGACTGACGCAGACACTGTGGCATCCTCGACCCGGTCGCTGGCGACCCGAAACGAGGATGGACAGACACACCGCAACAAGCCACCGCCCCGCGCCGCAGGGGCGACAGGTGGACGCTTTCGAGCGCAAGGTGCGCTTCGGCTGCGGCGCCCTGCTGGGCCTGGTGGTGGGACTGGGCCTGTGCGTGCGGCTGTGGCCGCTCAGCGGCCTCGCCATGGGCGGGGTCGTGCTGCTGGCCATCGTCGCGTGCGGCGCCTGCGCGGCCCGCTGGGGCGATCGCTTCTGGGCCCGGCTGCGCTGGCTGTCGTAGCGGCGTATCCCTTCTCAACTTTTCACGGTTCCCCATGAGCGATCTCCACCCAGGCATTGCCGCCAGCTTCGACGCCCAGGGCCTGATGGCCACCCTCGGCGCCAGATTGGTGCACGTCGCCGACGGCGAGGTGCACATCGCGCTGCCCTTCTCCAAGGCGCTGTCGCAGCAGCACGGCTACCTGCATGCAGGCGCCACCACCAGCATCGTCGACAGCGCCTGCGGCTACGCGGCGCTGACCAAGGCGCCGGCCGGCTTCGAGGTGGTCACGGCCGAGTTCAAGATCAACCTGATGCGCCCCGCGCTGGGCGAGCGCTTCCTCGCCATCGGCCGCGTGGTCAACGCGGGCCGGCTGATGACCGTCTGCTCGGGCGAGGTGCGCGCCTTCGCCGGTGCGGGCGAGGCCTACAAGGTGGTGGCGCTGATGCAGGCGACCGTCGTCAACGTCCAGCGCTGAGCGCCGGCGGCACGCCCGGCCGAAGCCGGGCGCGCGCCGCGCTCATTTCGCGGCCGGCTCCACCTTCACGCGCGCGTTCGGCGCCTCGCCGAACATCTCGGGCGCATAGAGCGCCTCGACACGGCTGGGCGGCAGCGCGAAGTCGCCCACGTTGTTGAGCCGCACCGTGTACTCCATCTTCACCACGCCCTTGGGCAGGTACTCGTAGTAGCTGCGGAAGGACTCGAAGCTGCGCTCCTCGAAGGCCGGCCAGCCGGCGCCGCTGCGCTTCTCGCCCTGCGTGGCGATCTGCGAGTCGCGGCCCAGCCCGCTGCCCAGGATGGTCGCGCCGCCGGGCACGGGGTCGGTGATCGCGACCCAGGTCATGTCGGCGCTGGCGTTGACCTCGAGCGTGATGCGCAGGATGTCGCCGCGCGTGTACTGGCCGGCCTTGGCCTGCTCGACCGGCGTGATGGTCTTCTTGATCGCATAGCCGGCCGCGAAGGGCGCCTTGAGCTGCACCGCGGCCACCGACTGCAGCGTGAGCCAGGGCTTGCCGGTGCCGCCCTGGGTGACGGTCAGCGTCTCCTTGGTCGGCAGCTTCCAGGGCAGGAACATGGTGTTGTTGCGCAGGTTACCGGGCGACGCGGGGGCGCCGAACCAGGTGCCCTGGTTCGGGGCGCCCGTGGCGTCGCTGGCCTTCACGCGCTCGACGCGGCTCCAGTCCACGCTGTCGGTGCGGGCCGCCGAATCCGCGTTGCCCACGGCCGGTGGGCGCAGCACGGCGGTGGTGGTGCCGGTCACCGGCGTGCTCTCGAACACCTTCGAGAAACGGTCGAGCGCCAGGCCGCCCCAGAGGTTGGCCGTGGTGGTGTGCCAGGCGCCGTTCTGCTGGCGGCCGATGAAGCCGTTGGCTAGCCGGCCGATGTCGTCCTTCCAGGCCGGGTCGTCCATCACCGCCAGCAGCAGCCGCGCGGTGTTGACGTCGCCGTTGGTCATGAGCCACCACCAGTAGTCGTCCTGCTCGGTGCTGAAGATCAGCTTGGTGCCCTGGTAGGACAGGCGTGCCTTGAGCACGTTGCCGGCCTCGTCCAGCCGCTGCTGGCGCTGCGGCACGTCGGGCACGCGCTTCAGGATCTGCATCCAGTCGATCACCGCGCTGGTGGGCCACTGGTTGGGCGCGATGGTGATGCTCGCGGTCATGGCGCCGCGTGCCTTGCCGTAGCGCGACAGCGCTTCCAGCGCGGCCAGCTTGCGCACGTCCAGGTCCTTGCGCGGGCTCCAGAACTCGCGCTGGATCCGGCCTTCGACGAAGGCGATCAGGCCGCTTTCCATCGGCGCGCGCGCCGCGTCCGATAGCGCGAAGGCCGGGTCGATGGACGAGGCCTCGTGCGTGGCGGCCAGCAGGTACGAGGTGAGGATGTCGCTGCCGCGGTTCGACTCGCCGTCGCGCGGCGGGAAGTAGCTCGCGAGCCCGTCGCTGTCGAGGTAGCTGGGCAGCTGCGCCACCACACCCTGCCACAGCTTGCCGTCGCGCAGGCCGATGGCCTTGCTGGTCTTCTGCTCGAGGCAGCTGAAGGGGTAGTTGGCGAACCAGTCGCGCACGCCCGGCATGCCTTCGGCCAGCTTGGGCTGCAGCGACATCTTCAGGCCGCCGCGGTTGGGCAGCGCGTCGGCGGGCGGCGCCACGTCGAGCGTGAAGCTGCCGTCGACCTGCACCAGCGTGGCCTGCTGCACCGTGAGCGGCACGGCCGGCACGATGCGCTGGCGCACCTTGAGCGCATCGCGCGCGCCGCCCAGTGTGTCCCTGGCCTCGATTTCCCACAGGATGGCCTCGGCCCGCGTCTGCGCGAGCTGGGCCGGCGCCGTCACGTTCCAGGCCAGCTCGCGCGCTTCGCCGGCCGGGATCTCGACGGTCTGCGGCTCGAGCGTGAGCAGGGTCGCGCGCGGCGTGGCCTCGACCTTCATGGTCTTCTGCGTGGTGTTGCGCAAGGTGAGCTGCGCGCGGAACTGGTCGTCCTCGCGCACCAGCGGCGGCAGGCCGCTGATGATCTGCAGGTCCTGCGTGGCCTGGATGCTCGCCTGGCCGGTGCCGAACAGGCCGGTGCCCATGTCGGCCACGGCGACGATCTTGAAGGTGGTCAGCGCATCGTTGAGCGGCACCGTCACCACGGCCTGGCCGTTGGCATCGAGCACCACCGAGGGGTTCCACAGCAGCAGGGTGTCGAGCAGCTCGCGCGTCTGGCCCTTGCCGCCGCCGCCGCCCGCGGGCACGGCCTTCTTGCCGTAGTGCCGACGGCCGACGATCTCCATCTGCGCGGTCGAGGTCGAGACGCCCCAGCTGCGCCGCTGCAGCATGGCCTCGAGCAGGTTCCAGCTGTCGTTGGGCATCAGCTCGAGCAGCGCCTGGTCGACCGCGGCCAGCGCCACCTCGGCGCCCGCGGCCGGCTTGCCGTCGGGCAGCTTGGCCGAGATGGTGACCTGGGCCTGGCCGCGCACCGGGTAGCTGGGCTTGTCGCTCGTGACCTTGACGTCGATGCGGTGCGCCTGCGTGCCGACGCGGATCTCGGCCAGGCCGAAGCGGTAGGCCGGCTTGCTCAGGTCGACCAGCGCGGTCGGCGCGACGTACTCCTTGCCTTCGTACCAGAAGGCGGTCCACCACTCGCGCGGCGCCTTGAAGCCCCAGGTGAAGAAGCTGTACCAGGGCACCTCGCGCAGCCGGCCGCGCAGCGCGAGCACGCTGACGTAGGCGTTGGGCCCCCATTCGGGCTTGACCTGCAGGCTCACGGTCGGGTCCTGGCCGTTGAGCTGCACCACGTGGGTCTCGATCACGCCTTCGCGTTCCACCGCGACCAGCGCAGTCGCGAAGCGGAAGGGGCTGCGCACCTGGAACTTGGCGACCTCGCCGGGCTGGTAGTTCTTCTTCTCGGGCAGCACGTCGATGCGGTCGTTGTCCTCGCCGCCGAACCAGAGCTCGCCCTGACGGGTCACGTAGACCGAGCCCGCGGCCTTGCTCTCGCGGCCTTCCTTGTCGCTGGCGGTCACCACCAGCTCGACCTCGCCGGCCTCCTTGAGCGCGGCCTCGCACAGCACCAGGCCCCGCAGGTCGCTGGTGCCGGTGCACACCGTGCCCAGGTCCTTGAGCTCGGTCTTGTTGTCGTAGGTGTAGAAGCCCCCGACCATGCGCTTGCGGCTGGTGGTGGTGATGCGCGCGACGGCGTTCACCTGCACCTTCACGCCGGCCTGCGCCTTGCCGGCGAGGTCGAGCGCGAGTGCCTGGAACTTGAGCTTCTTGTCGGTCGACACCCAGCCTTCGGTCTTCAGGCCGGCGATCACCTCGGCCGGCCACAGCGTCTGCGTGCTGCGGATGGTCTGCACCTCGCCGTTGGGGTCGGAGTAGGTGGCTTCGATCAGCAGTTCGCGCGGCGTGGCCTTGGCCAGCGGCACCTTGTCGATCGTGAGCTTGCCGGCGCCGTTGCGGTCCAGCGTGACCGGCAGCTTGTCGGCGATCACGCGGGTGTCGGCCGAGGCCGAGGCTTCCTCGTCCGCATCGGCGGCCGCGCTGTCGCCCTGCTGGCGCGGCGGCGAGAAGTTGAAGCTGTCGTAGTCGGCGAAGGACAGGCTCTTGCCACGCACCATGGCCGACACGCGCACCGGCAGGTTGGCCGCGCCGCCGCCGGCCACGTAGTTGATCTGCACGTCGGTGGGCAGCGAGGTGACGGCCACCAGCGGCTTCTTGTCGCTGGGCGTCACGCGGCCCTCGAGCACCGGCAGGCGGAACTCCTCGACCCGGAACTGGCCGCTGCCGAAGCTGCGTTGGTAGTCGTCGTCGTCGCCGCCCTTGCTCTTGGCGCTGCGCAGTTCGACCTGGTAGACGCCCAGCTTGGCGGCCGGCGGAATGGCGAAGGTGTTGACCGCGCTCAGGCCGCCGGTGGCGGTCTGGCGCCAGGCCAGGGGCTGGGTGAACTTCTGGCCGCTGCCGCTGTGCGTGATGACCAGCGTGTCGGGCCGCGCATCGGGCAGGCCGAAGCCGCGGGCGGTCTGGGCGCGGATCAGGTGCTTCATCGACACCGTCTCGCCGGCGCGGAACAGCGTGCGGTCGAACACGGTGTGGGCGATGCGGTCGGGCTCGGGCTCGAGGCTGGTCGGCACGTTGAAGCGCCAGGGCTCGATGCCGCGCTGCCAGTCGCTCCAGGTGAAGGCCAGGTCTTCCACCGGCTTGGCGTTCTTGTCGCCGGCATCGGTGAGCGTGGCGCGGGCGCTCACGAAGTAGGCGTCGTTGCCGTAGTCGTTCTCGCCCGAGCAGCTGGGCGGGCTGGACGAGATGCCGGCCAGCGTCACGACGCCGCTGGCGTCGGTGCTGCCCTTGGCCACCTCGCGGCCGCGGCAGTCCGAGACCCGCACCGCGGCGTTGGGCACCACCTGGCCCTTGTCGAGCGTCGTGACCCAGGCCACGGCGTTCTCGCGCCCCAGCTTGAAGTGCACCGCGAGGTTGGTGGCCAGCGCGGTGGTGCGCACGTACATCGTGCGGCCGTCGCCGTAGCGCTCGTCGAGCAAGGCATCGCCCAGCTTCTTCGACGCGATCTCCAGCACGTGGAAGCCCGGCGTCAGCGGGATGCCGATGACCTCGAAGGGGCGCCCGGCGGGGCCCGCGTCGCCGGCCTTGGGCATGTCCAGCGTCTTCACGCCGGGCAGGCCGCCCAGCAGCGACACCATGCGGGTCTGCACGCTGCTGCGGTTGTCACGGTCGATCACCGGCGGCAGGGGGCCGCGGCTGTCGCGGCCCGCGGTGGCGCGGTCGATGGACGAGCGCTCGTCGTAGCGACGCACCTTGCGGTACCAGGCGATGATCTCGGCGTCGGTCTTCGGGTTCAGGTCGCTGACCTTGCCGGGCGTGAGCGCCTGCACCTGCAGTTCGGGTTCCACGCGCCGCACCGTGACCGGCATCATCGCGACGCCGCCGGGCTCGGCCAGGCGTTCGAGCACGCCGAAGGGCGAGGCCGCGAACTTGGCCAGCGGCGGCATCGCGCCGGTGGCGACGGCCAGCGGGAAGGTGTCGGGCTCGCCCAGCGCGCGGCCCGAGGCGTCCTCGAACTTCGAGGGCAGCTCGACCTTGAAGGGCGTCTCTTCGGGGAAGGGCGGCACGAAGCGCACCGACTCGATCACCGCGTCGTCGCTGGCCGCCTTCTCCTCGTCGTTGAACTTGGGCTTGATCGTCTGGCCGCCACCGCTCAGGCGGATCTGGCTGGCCAGCTTGCGCGTGACCGGCGCGTTGAAGCGCAGCTCCATCGGCCGCAGCGGCAGGCAGGCGGCCTGCGCGTTCTCGCGCTCGCAGGTGAAGGACACCGCGAAGGGATCGCGCACCTCGTAGCTGAAGCGCTTCTCGGTGGTGTTGACGATGCCCGAGGGCGTGGCCACGCCCTGGCCGTAGACCAGCTGGATGCGGCTGCCCGCGCTCAGGGTGCGGTTGCACTGCAGCGTGGCGAAGCGCAGCGGCTCCTTCTGGGCGGCGCGGTCGCGGCCGGCGGCCTTGAGCAGCGCCTCGCGGTCGCTGCCCTCGAGCAGCCGGACCGGGATGCGCTCGCCGATGTCGTCGGCCGCGCACCAGACGTTGTCGCGCACGCTGGCCAGCGTGGCCGGGCCGTTGAACTCGAGCACGAAGGACTGCTGCTCGTCGATCTTCCCGTAGCTGGGCTGGATGTTGCGCACGAAGGGGCCACCGGTGTTGAAGCTGTGGCGCTCCGGGCCGGTCCAGTCGCCGCCCGCGGCCGGCTTGAAGTTGGGCACGCGGCTCACGGTGCAGCGCACGCCGGGCGGCAGGTCGTTCTCGAAGTCGTAGACCCACTGCTTCTCGCCGGTCCAGCGCCCGGTGCCCTTGGCGGCCTGCGCGTCGTTGCAGCTCACGGTGAAAGGCGCGGCGGCCTTGGGGTCGCCGAAGTTGACGGCGGCGGCATCGAACTTGGCCACCACCTGGCGCACGCGGGCGACCTCGCCCTGCGGTGTGACGCTCAGGGTCTGCAGGGCACTGGCCTCGAATGCGGCCAGCGCGAGCAGCGCGGCGGTGATGACGGAAGCGGTTGTTCTTGTCTTCAAGGGACGTTCTCCTTCGGGTTTGCAGCGTAGCGCAACTCGAAGGGGCGCCTAGAAGGCAAAAGGCCTCACCGGATCGTGCCAAACACCCGGTTTTGCCCCCTCTGGAAACAATCGCTCCACTATGATCGGCCGCCATGACACTGCTGTTGAGCCATCCCGCGGGCAACCAGAATGTGCGCGCCATGCTCGACGCCTTGCAGGCGGCCGGAATGCTGGGCCGCTTCGCCACCACCGTCGCCGCCGACGACCAGAGCCTCGCCCTGAAGCTGATGCCCGGGCGCCTGCGCAACGAATGGATGCGCCGGCGCTTCGACGTGCCGCGCGACAAGCTGCTGCAGCACCCCGGGCGCGAGATCGCGCGCGTGGCCTGCGGTGCGCTGGGCTGGCGCGGTCCGCTGCGGCACGAAGAGGGCTTCGCCTCGGTCGACGCGGTGATCCGTGACTTCGACCGCTTCGTCGCGGGCACCTTGCCCCGGCTGCAGTCGCGCGAAGGCCTGAAGGGCGTGTACGCCTACGAGGACGGCGCGCTCGCCACCTTCCGCGCGGCCCGCACGCTGGGCCTGAAACGCATCTACGACCTGCCCATCGCCTACTGGGAACTGGGCCGGCGCCTGATGCAGGAGGAGGGCGAACGCCTGCCCGCCTGGGCGCCCACCCTGGGCGGCGGCCTGCTCGACTCGCAGGCCAAGCTCGACCGCAAGACCGAGGAACTGGCGCTGGCCGACCTGGTCGTGGTGGCCAGCCACTTCGTGCGCGACTCGCTGCCCGCCTCGGCGGCGCAGAAGGCCTGCGTGATGTCGCCCTTCGGTTCCCCCCCGGTCTGGACCGGCGGCTGGTCCGAGGCCGCGCTCGACCCGGCGCGGCCGATGCGCGTGCTGTTCGCGGGCTCGATGGGCCAGCGCAAGGGCCTGGCCGACCTGATGCAGGCCATGGGCCTGCTGGGCGGCGAGAACATCGAGCTGCGGGTGATGGGCGCGCCGCTGGCCGACCTGGACTTCTACCAGCGCGAGTGCCCGGGCTTCATCCACGAGAAGGGCCGCCCGCATGCCGAGGTGCTGGCGCTGATGCGCAGCTGCGACGTGTTCTGCCTGCCCTCGATCGTCGAAGGGCGCGCGCTGGTGATGCAGGAAGCCATGAGCCAGGGCCTGCCGGTGGTGATCACGCCCAACACCGGCGGTGCCGACCTGGTGATCGAGGGCCAGACCGGTTTCCTGGTGCCGATCCGTTCGCCCGAGGCCATCGCCGCGAAGCTGGCCTGGCTCAACCAGCACCGGCCCGAGCTGGTGGCGATGAAGGCCCGCGCGGCGCGGCATGCGGCCGACTATTCATGGCAGCGCTACGGCGAAGCCATCGTCGACGCGATCCGCGCGACCGTCTGAGCCCGAGCGCATGGTGCCGATCCACGCCCAGGGCGCGCCGTCGGTGCGCCCGGCCTCGCCACGCTACTGGGAGGTCGATGCGCTGCGCGGGCTGATGCTGGTGCTGATGACGCTCACGCACCTGCCCTCGCGCCTGACCGATCCGCTGGGCCAGCCCTTCGGATTCGTGTCGGCGGCCGAAGGCTTCGTGCTGCTGTCGGCCTTCATGGCCGGCCTGGTCTACAGCCGCGCCGGCTACCGCGAGGGGGTCGACGCGATGCGCCGCGCCTTCTGGCGCCGCGCGCTGCGCATCTACCTGGCGCAGGCGGCCACGCTGCTGTTCCTGTTCACCATCATCGCGGCGGTCGGCCTGCGCATCGACCAGCCGGCCGTGAAGGACCTGATGTCCTTCTACCTGGAGCAGCCGCGCGAGGGCTTCCTGTTCGGCCTGCTGCTGGTCTACGAGCCGCCGCTGCTGGACATCCTGCCGATGTACATCTTCTTCATGCTGCTCAGCCCTTGGGTGCTGGCCCTCGCGATGCGCCACGGCTGGCTGGGCGTGGTGCTGGCCAGCACCACCGTCTGGGCGCTGGCGCAGTTCGGCCTGAGCGAATGGATCTACGTGGGGGTGGTGCGCTGGACCGGCCTGTCGGTGCCCTTCCACGAGATGGGCGCCTTCAATGCCTATGCCTGGCAGTTCCTGTGGTTCATGGGGCTGTGGCTGGGCGCCAGCCGCAGCGCGCCGGGCGCGCGGCCCATACGCCTGCCGCCGTGGCTGCTGCTGGCGGCCACCGCCGTGGCGCTGTACGGGCTGTACTGGCGCCACCACGGCCTCAACGGCCAGGCGCCCTTCGGTGCCGACGAGCAGCTCAACCTGCTGTTCGACAAGTGGCAGCTCGGCCCGCTGCGCATCCTGAACCTGGTGGCGCTGGGCGTGCTGGCGATCGGTTTCGGGCCCGCGCTGGCGCGCAGGCTGCCGCGGCTGCATGCGCTGGAGGCCATGGGCTCGGCCTCGCTGCCGGTGTTCTGCGCCCACCTGGTGGCGGTGCTGCTGGTGCTGGCCTTCTACGGCAGCAACCAGCTGGTGCGGCCGGCCTGGGGCGATGCGCTGCTGCTGGGCGTGGTGTTCGCCGGGCTCTACGCGGTGGCGCGGGTCACGCTGTGGCTCGATGTGCGCAAGGCGGCGCGGCTGCGGCTGCGCGCCGCGGACTGAGCCGCGGCCCGGTCCTCAGACGCTGTTGCGGCCGATGCCGTGGTAGGTCACGCCGCCGGCCTTCATGACCGCCGGCTCGTAGAGGTTGCGGCCGTCGAACACGATCGGCGACTTCATGGTCGACTTGAGCCGCTCGATGTTGGGGCTGTGGTAGGCCTTCCACTCGGTCACGATGATCAGCGCGTCGGCACCCTCGAGCGCCGTCATCGGGTCCTTGGCGTAGCTGATCTGGTCGAGCAGCACGGGCGCGTCGGCGAAGTCGAGCGCGAGCACGCGGCGGGTCTCGGTCACGGCGATCGGGTCGTGCGCCACGATGCGCGCGCCGGCGCGCAGCAGCGCACCGATCACCACCCGGCTGGGCGCTTCGCGCATGTCGTCGGTGTTGGGCTTGAAGGCCAGGCCCCACAGCGCGAAGCTGCGGCCGCTCAGGTCGGCGCCGAAGCGCGCGAAGACCTTGTCGGTCAGCACCGTCTTCTGCTCGTCGTTCACCGCCTCGACCGACTCCAGCACGCGCAGCGTCTGGCCGTTGTCGCGCGCGATGCGGGTCAGCGCCTGGATGTCCTTGGGGAAGCAGCTGCCGCCGTAGCCGGTGCCGGCGTAGAGGAAGCTGTAGCCGATGCGCGGGTCGGAGCCGATGCCCTGGCGCACCGACTCGATGTCGGCGCCCACGCGGTCGGCCAGGTTGGCCAGCTCGTTCATGAAGCTGATGCGCGTGGCCAGCATGGCGTTGGCCGCGTACTTGGCGAACTCGGCCGAGCGCACGTCCATCACGCGGGTGCGCTCGTGGTTGCGGTTGAAGGGCGCATAGAGCTTGCGCATCGCGGCCAGGGCCTCGCGGCCGTTGTCGTCGTCGGCCACGCCGATCACGATGCGGTCGGGGCGCATGAAGTCGTCGACCGCCGCGCCTTCCTTGAGGAACTCGGGGTTGCTCACCACCGAGAAGCCGAGGTCGGTGCGGCCGCGCTTCTCGAGCTCCTCTCGGATCACCGCGCTCACCTTGTCGGCGGTGCCCACCGGCACGGTCGACTTGTCGACCACCACCTTGAAGCTCTCCATGTAGCGGCCGATGTTGCGGGCCGCGGCCAGCACGTACTGCAGGTCGGCGCTGCCGTCCTCGTCGGGCGGCGTGCCGACCGCGATGAACTGCACTTCGCCGTGCGCCACCGAGGCCTCGATGTCGGTCGAGAACTCCAGCCGGCCGGCCTCCACGTTGGACTGGACCACGTCGGCCAGGCCGGGTTCGTAGATCGGGATGCCGCCTTCCTTCAGGATGGCGATCTTGCGCGGGTCCACGTCCAGGCAGAAGACGTTGTTGCCGATGTCCGCCAGGCAGGCGCCGGTGACGAGGCCGACGTAGCCGGTGCCGATGATCGAGATTTTCATTTGTTCGGGTCCTTCAGGCCGCGGCGGGCGCGGAAAGCAACTGGTCGAAATAGGCGATGGTCTTGCCCAGGCCTTCGTCGAGCTGCGTGGTGGGCGTCCAGCCGCCGAGTTCCTTCTGCGCCACCGAGATGTCGGGCTGGCGCTGCTTGGGGTCGTCCGAGGGCAGGGGCAGGCGCACCAGCTTGCTCTTCGAGCCGGTGAGCTCGATCACCTTGTTGGCCAGCTCCAGCATCGAGAACTCGTTGGGGTTGCCGATGTTGACCGGGCCCGGGAAGTGGTCGCCGGTGCCCATCATGCGCAGCATGGCTTCGAGCAGGTCGTCGACATAGCAGAAGCTGCGCGTCTGCTGGCCGTTGCCGTAGATCGTGATGTCCTCGCCCTTGAGCGCCTGGACGATGAAGTTCGACACCACGCGGCCGTCGTTGGCATGCATGCGCGGGCCGTAGGTGTTGAAGATGCGCACGACCTTGATGCGCAGCTGGTGCTGGCGGTGGTAGTCGAAGAACAGCGTCTCGGCGCAGCGTTTGCCTTCGTCGTAGCAGCTGCGGATGCCGATCGGGTTCACGCGGCCCCAGTAGCCTTCGACCTGCGGATGCACCTCGGGGTCGCCGTAGACCTCGCTGGTCGAGGCCTGCAGGATCTTGGCGCGCACCCGCTTGGCCAGGCCCAGCATGTTGATCGCGCCGTGCACGCTGGTCTTGGTGGTCTGGACCGGGTCGTGCTGGTAGTGGATCGGCGAGGCCGGGCAGGCCAGGTTGAAGATCTCGTCGACTTCCACATACAGCGGGAAGGTCACGTCGTGGCGCATCAGCTCGAAGCGCGGATGGTCGAGCAGGTGCTCGACGTTGCGCTTGGTGCCGGTGAAGAAGTTGTCGACGCAGAGCACGTCGTGGCCCTGTTCGAGCAGCCGGTCGCACAGGTGGCTGCCCAGGAAACCGGCACCGCCGGTGACGAGAATTCGCTTGGAGGCGTTGTATTGGCGCATGGGCGGCATCACTCCGTAAGAACAGATAAAAAGGATCAGGGCGCGCGCTGCTGGGCGCGCTGCTCGTACATCTTGGCGTCGACCAGCATGCGGAACCACAGGGCCTGGAAGAACGCGAAATAGAAGCCCGTCACGCCATCGAGGAAGCCCAGGCGGAAGACGTAGCGGTAGAGGAAGTAGCTCGACACCCGCACACCGCTCGGCAGCTTGTAGTAGAGCTCCTTGATGAAGCGCGTGCGCTCGCGCGGGTCGCCCAGGAGGCGCGGCTGCAGCACGCCGTCGGCGGCGCCCTGGGGGGCCAGCTTCTCCTTGGCCTCGGCGTCGCTCCAGCGGTTGTGGCTGGCGATCCAGTCGGACAGCCTGGCGGAATTCTTGTCGTGCATGAAGCCCGCGAGCCGCGCGGGCGTGGCCGGGCTGATGAAGTGCTGGTCGTAGAGCCGCGACTCGCAGCGGCCGCGGCCCGAGCGGAACAGCCGCAGGTGCCAGGGGTTGACCCCGCTGAAGCGCAGCATCTTGCCCATGAAGTAGTCGCGCCGGCGCAGCAGGTAGGCGTCGTGCGCCGGCGTGCCGGCCAGCAGGGCGCCGATCTCGCGCACCGCCTGGGCGTCGAGCACCTCGTCGGCGTCCAGGTGCAGCTGCCAGTCGCAGTGCGGCTCGACCTGGGCGATGGCCCAGTTGCGCTGGTCGCTGTAGTTGGAGAAGGCGCGCTGGACCACGGTGCAGCCCAGTTCCTCGAGGATCTGCGGCGTGCCGTCGCTGGAGAAGGAATCCACCGCGTAGACATGGGGGCTGACCTTCAGCGCCTCGCCCACCGTCTCGCGGACGATCGCGGCGGAGTTGAAGGTGAGGATGACGACGATGCAGCGGGAATGTTCCATGGCTTTCAAGGTGTGCAGTGCGGGTTTTTGCCCTTGCAAAGGCCCATGCACGGCCTGAAAAGGAATTTAAACTTTAGCACCAATTTCTTACATTTTGAGGCGCATTGCGCCGCTGGAGCCCTGCGCGCCCTGCAAATGTGTCAAGAAATACCGGAACGTTCAACGAATGTGAACTGGGCCTGGGCGGGGAGGGCGCTCGGGCCTGCGTCGTCATGGGCGGCTGCGTGATCGGGCCGCGCCGGTGCCCGTTCAGGGCGTCGGGACGAACGCGCCGCTGGGCACGCCCGGGCCCGACTGCACCGGGCGTGGGGCAGGGCTGGCCGCCAGCGTCTCGGGCGCGGTCACGTGGGCCGAGATCACCGACTGCCAGAGCCGGTAGCCGGTCTCGTTCATGTGCAGCCGGTCGCCGAGGAAGAGCTCGGCGCGGGGGCGTCCGTCGGCGCCCAGCATCGGCGTGAAGATGTCGATGTACTCGGCATTGGCCATGGTGCGCACATAGGCCGCGATGATGTCGTTGGTGGTGCGGATCTTGGGCATCAGCGCCTCGCGCGAGGGGCTGGGCTTGATCGAGATGTAGCTGATCCGCGCCTCGGGCAGAGTCTCGCGCACGGTGTTGGCGAACTGGGCGAAGCTCTCCAGCACCTGCAGCGGCGTGCGGCCTTCGGCCAGGTCGTTGTCGCCCGCGTAGACCAGCACGTGGCGCGGTCGGTAGCGCACCACCAGCTCGTGGGTGAACAGGCTGCAGTCGGCCATGGTCGAGCCGCCGAAACCGCGGTTGATGACCACCGGCGACTGCCGGAAGTCCTGCGCCAGGTGGGTCCACATGCGGATGGTGGAGCTGCCCACGAAGAGCACGCCGTCGGTGGCGGGCAGCTTTTCCTTGTCGGCGCTCGCGAAGGCGCTAAGCGAACTGCGCCAGCGGTTCATCGCGGCCAGGTAGTCGGGCGAGGCGGACGGCAGCGCCTGCGGCGCGGCGGGCAGCTGGGCCCGGGCGGCGCCCGCGGCGCCCAGAGCGAGCGCCAGGCACAGGACGAAGGCGGAGGATTTCATCGGCGGCATGGAGTCCACACAACGCACGGCGGGGGCCGGCGGTTGGCAGACGAGGGGCGTGCGAACGAAAAATC
This sequence comes from Variovorax sp. J2P1-31, assembly GCF_030317215.1. NCBI lineage: Bacteria > Pseudomonadati > Pseudomonadota > Betaproteobacteria > Burkholderiales > Comamonadaceae > Variovorax > Variovorax sp. J2P1-31. Next base: position 304,776 of record NZ_JASZYA010000003.1, on the reverse strand, counting down.
GCGGCGATGGTTCCCCGTCAGAGCATCTTTTCGATCAGCGCGCCCTTGAACACGATCGGGCCGGCCGGCCCCTGGCCGCGCGGCACGCCGCCCTTGCGCTCGAGCGAGATCGCGAGCGCCGGCACCTCGCGCACTTCGGACTCCGCCACCGCCAGCCGCAGCGCGGGCGCGCGGTCGAGAACCCCCAGCGAGCGCGGCGCGCCGCCCGGTGGCAGCGCCCAGAGCTCGAGCGACTTGTCCTCGCCCTCGCTGTATTCGCCGACCCGCTGCAGCGTCAGCTGGCGCTTGGTGGGGTCGAAGGTCACGAGCATCGAGGCGGCGGCCTTGTCGTCGGACAGCACGGCCACGTAGCGCACGTTGGGGGCGTTGCGCAGTTCGTCGCGCAGGTTCACGCCGACCACCACGGCCAGCACGGTGGCCAGCGCGCCCGCGGCCGTGGCGCCACGCCACAGCGCCAGGCTGCGCAGCCAGCCGCGGGGCGGCGGCGCGTCGGCGGGCGCGGCCGCGGCACGCTGGCGCGCCAGCGCCTGTTCCTGCTTCTCGACCTCGATCTGGTTGCGCACGCGGGTCCAGACCGCGGCGTCGGGCACGGTGCTGGCCTCGAGTTCGGTCAGGCTGGCCAGCCGGCCCTGCCAGATCAGTGCCGCGGCGCGCACCGGCGCCTGCTCGCGCGCCAGGGTCTCGAAACGGCGGCGCGCGCCGCCGCGCAGCGTGCCCAGTGCATAGCTGGCGGCCAGCAGTTCGAGCCGTTCGGCGGGGGTGGAAATGTTCATGATGCGTCCTTCACGCGAAGCGGCCCATGCAGACGCGCAGCTTCTCCAGCCCTCGGCGAATCCAGGTCTTGACCGTGCCCAGCGGCAGCTTGAGCTGTTCGGCCAGCTCGCCATGGCTCAGGTCGCGCAGGTAGGCCAGGCTCACCACCTCGCGCTGCTTGCCCTCGAGCTGCTGCAGGCACTGGTGCAGCGCCCAGGCCTGCTCGCCGGCATCGGCCATGTCCATGGGGTTGGGCGCGCCGGACTCCAGCGTCTCGGCCATCACCTCGTCGAACTCCTGCGTGAGCTGGGCGCGGTCGGCGGTGCGGCGGCGCAGCAGGTCGAGCGCCCGGCTGCGCACGATCAGCCCCAGCCAGGCCAGCGGCGGGCTCAGCGTGCCGCGGTAGTCGCCGGCCACGCGCCAGATGGTCATGAAGGCTTCCTGCAGCACGTCCTCGGCCCATTCGCGCTGGCGCACCACGCGCAGCGCCAGCCCGAACAGGCGGGGCGAGGTCCGGTCGTAGAGCTGGCGCAGCGCGGCTTCGTCGCGCTGGCCGACCCGGTCGATCAACGCCATCAGTTCGGTGTCGGGGCTGGGATCTGTCATGCAGACATTGTGGGGCAGCAGTGGCCATACCAAGGGTACGGCTTGCGGGGCCCGCCGGATTCAGCCCCGCGCCGGTTCAGGGCAGCGGTTCGAAGCGCTTGCGTTCGCGCACCGGCCGGCCCGGGTTGCCGGCGTAGACGGTCCAGGGGGCGAGTTCGCCGAAGGTCACGCAGCGGGCGCCGACCACCGCGCCCTCGCCGACCTGGGTGCCGGGCCCGACGAAGGCCTCGGCGCAGACCCAGGCCTGGGCGCCGATGACGATGGCGCGCGCCTGCAGCTGGAAGTGCGGGTCGTCGAAATCGTGCGTGCCGCTGCACAGGTGGGCGTCCTGCGAGATCAGCGCCCGGCGCCCGATCGTGATCGGGCCCAGGTTGTAGCAGTTGACCCGCGGGCCGATCACCGCGCCCTCGTGCATCACGAGGTTGGGCGGGTACCAGACCCTGGCGCTGCCGCGCACGTCGCTGCGCGGGGCCATCGAGGCGCCGAAGGCGCGCAGCAGGAACCTGCGCCAGGGCGCGAGCTGGCGCGGCGTCCAGGTGGCGGTGGCGGCCCAGACCACGATGAAGAGCGCGCGCAGCAGCCGGTTGCGCAGCGAGAAGCTCGGGCCGTTGAAGGAGGGGCGCGAGGCGAGCGCGTCCAGGATCTCGGACTTGCCGGTGTCCTCGGGTGGGCGGACGGCGCTCATGGGGCGCTTATCCCAGCCGGGCGCGGTGGCGCGCCACCTGCGCGCGCACCTGGGCCGGCGCGGTGCCGCCGAGGATGTTGCGGGCGTTGAGCGAGCCGCGCAGGCTCAGCACGTCGTAGACGTCCTTCTCGATGCCGGGGTTGAACTGCTGCAGCACCGCCAGCGGCAGCTCCGACAGGTCGACCTGGTGCGAGATCGCGGCCTTCACCGCATGGGCCACGGTTTCGTGGGCGTCGCGGAAGGGCAGGCCCTTCTTGACCAGGTAGTCGGCCAGGTCGGTGGCGGTGGCGTAGCCGCGCAGCGCGGCCTTCTCCATCGCCTCGGGCTTGACCGTGATGCCGCCGACCATCTCGGCGAAGATGCGCAGCGTGTCTTTGAGCGTGTCGACGGTGTCGAACAGCGGCTCCTTGTCTTCCTGGTTGTCCTTGTTGTAGGCCAGCGGCTGGCCCTTCATCAGCGTGATCAGGCCCATCAGGTGGCCGACCACGCGGCCGGTCTTGCCGCGCGCCAGCTCGGGCACGTCGGGGTTCTTCTTCTGCGGCATGATCGACGAGCCGGTGCAGAAGCGGTCGGCGATGTCGATGAAGCCGAAGCTCTGGCTCATCCACAGCACCAGCTCTTCGCTCAGGCGGCTGATGTGGACCATCGCCAGCGAGGCGGCGGCGGTGAATTCGATCGCGAAGTCGCGGTCGCTCACCGCGTCCAGGCTGTTCTGGCAGACGCCGTCCATGCCCAGCGCGCGGGCCACGGCCTCGCGGTCCAGCGGGTAGCTGGTGCCAGCCAGCGCGGCCGCGCCCAGCGGCAGGCGGTTCACGCGCTTGCGCACGTCGAGCAGGCGCTCGGCGTCGCGGCTGAACATTTCCACATAAGCCAGCATGTGGTGGCCGAAGCTCACTGGCTGGGCCACCTGCAGGTGGGTGAAGCCCGGCAGGATCACTTCCACGTTCTTCTCTGCCAGGTCGACCAGCGCCTTCTGCAGCGCGACCAGCAGTTCGCCGATCAGGTCGATCTCGCCGCGCAGCCAGAGCCGCACGTCGGTCGCGACCTGGTCGTTGCGGCTGCGGCCGGTGTGCAGGCGCTTGCCCGCATCGCCCACCAGCTGGGTCAGGCGGGCCTCGATGTTGAGGTGCACGTCCTCGAGGTCGAGCTTCCAGTCGAAGGCGCCCGATTCGATCTCGGCGCGGATCTGCGCCATCCCACCCTGGATCGAGGCCAGGTCCTGCGCGCCGATGATCTTCTGGGCGGCGAGCATGCCGGCATGCGCCAACGAGCCTTCGATGTCCGCCTGCCACAGCCGCTTGTCGAAGAACACGCTGGCCGTGTAGCGTTTCACCAGGTCGCTCATGGGTTCGGAGAACAGCGCCGACCAGGCTTCGGATTTCTTGTCGAGTTGGTTTTGGGTCATGGAGGGCCTAGGGAAGGCAATAATGGGTTGATAACCCGATGTGTCTGTGATGCGCAATCCGGCGATTTTATCGGCCCCCCCTTCCACACCCGCGCGAAAGCTGGCGCGGGGGCCGGCGCGCGGGGTGCCGGGCGGCCTGTTCGATGCCTGCCAGATCGGCGTGGTGCTGCGCACCGTGCTGCTGGTGGAGGCGGTGGTGGGGGTCGCGACGCTGTTCGTGGCGCGCTCGCCGGCCGACTGGCTGGTGCTGTCGGCCACCGTCACCGGTGGCGCGCTGCCGGCCACGCTGCTGTGGCTGGTGCTGGCCTGCGCGCTCAAGAGGATGCTGGCGCGCCTGCCGCGCCCGGGCCAGTACGCGGCCGGTGCCGCGCTCGGTGCGATGGCCGCGCTCTACGGCTGTGCGCTGCTCTGGCTCACCGGCGTGGTGGCCGCGGCGCCCTGGATCGCCAGCGCGGCGGCCGGGGCCATGTTCGCCGGCCTGATCATGGCCGGGCTGGTGCTGCGCGCCCGCGGCCGCACGCCGGCCGCCACCACCGCGCGGCTGGAGGAGCTGCAGGCGCGCATCCGGCCCCATTTCCTGTTCAACACGCTCAACACCGCGATCGCGCTGGTGCGCGAGGAGCCGGCCAAGGCCGAGGCCATGCTCGAGGATCTGGCCGAGCTGTTCCGGCGGGCGCTGGCGGACCCCGACCAGGCGGTCACGCTGGCCGACGAGATCGCGCTGGCCGAGCGCTACCTGGCGATCGAGCAGGTGCGCTTCGGCGAACGGCTGGCGATCCGCTGGGACCTCGACCCGGCGGCCAGCGCGGCCCGGCTGCCGGCGCTGCTGCTGCAGCCGCTGGTCGAGAATGCGGTCAAGCATGGGGTGGAACCCAGTCCCGAGGGCGCGCAGCTGCGCATCCGCACCGAGCGGCGCGGCGCGCTGGCGGTGATCGAGGTGACCAACAGCCTGCCGCCGCTGCGCTGGGCCGAGCAGCCGCTGCCGCGCGGCCACGGCATCGCATTGGCCAACGTGCGCGACCGGCTGCGCCTGCTGCACGACGTGCAGGCCCAGTTCAGCGCCGGACTCGAACAGAAGAATTACCGTGTGCGGATCGTGGTCCCGCTGGGATCATGAGACCGAACCACGGGTTGGAGGGAGGAGAAAAAATGACACTGAGAATCCTGATCGTCGATGACGAAGCGCTGGCGCGCTCGCGCCTGCGCACGCTGCTGGGCGACTGCCGAACGCCGGGCGCCGAGGTGGTGGCCGAGGCCGCGAACGCGGACCAGGCGCGCGAGCAGGTCGAGCGCCTGCCGCTCGACCTGGTGCTGCTCGACATCCACATGCCGGGCATGGACGGCCTGGCCTTCGCGCGCAGCCTGCAGGGCCGGGCCGACGCGCCGGCCGTGGTGTTCGTCACCGCCCACGCGGCCCATGCCGTGACCGCCTTCGAGCTCGATGCGGTCGACTACCTGACCAAGCCGGTGCGCGTCGAGCGCCTGCAGCAGGCGCTGCAGAAGGCCGAGCGCCATCTCAAGGAGCAGCGCGCGCCGGCGCCCGAAGCGCCGCCGCAGCCGCACCTGCTGATCCAGGACCGCGGCCGCACCGAGCGCGTGCCGCTGGCCGCGGTGCTCTACCTCAAGTCGGAATACAAGTACCTCACGGTGCGCACCGCGACCCGCAGCCACATCCTGGACGGCTCGCTGGCCGATTTCGAGGCGCGCTATCCGCAGCACTTCGTGCGCGTGCACCGCAATGCGCTGGTGGCGCGCGCCGCGATCCGCGCGCTCGAGAAGTACGACGACGGCGAGGACGCCGAAGGCTGGGCGCTGCGCCTGGACGGCATCGCGGAGCCGGTGGTGGTGTCGCGCCGCCAGCTGGCCTGCGTGCGTGAAGCATTGAAGGAGACGCCATGAGTGCCATTCATCCCACCGAGGGCACGCCGGTCGAGGCGGCTCCCGAGCCCCTGCCCGCCGACGGCACCCCCGCACCCGCGCAGGACGTGGTGCGCGAAGTCATGCAGGAGGCCGCCCAGGAGGCGCGCGACCGCGTGCTGCTCCAGATGCCGGTCGACGTGCGCAGCGCCTCGCTGGTGCTGCTCGCGGTGCTGGCCAGCGTGTTCGCGCTGCACTGGGCCGCGGCGGTCTTCATCCCGCTGATGCTGAGCCTGCTCGCGACCTACGCGCTGGCGCCGGTGGTCAACCGCCTGGTGCGCTGGCACGTGCCGCGCGCGCTGGCCGCGGCGGCGATCCTGCTGGCCATCGGCGGCGCCTTCGGCTGGACCGGCTATTCGCTGTCGGGCAGCGCGACTGAACTGGTCGACTCGCTGCCGCTGGCCGCGCAGAAGCTGCGCCTGGCGATGGTGCGCGGGTCGAGCGACAACGCCAGCGCGCTCGACACCGTGCAGAAGGCCGCGGCCCAGCTCGAGCAGGCCGCGCAGGCGGCGCCGGCCGCGCGGCGCGGCGTGCAGCGGGTGATCGTCGAGCGCCCGCCCTTCAACGTGCGCGACTACCTCTGGAGCGGCACGGTCGGCTTGATGACCGCGGCCGGCCAGCTCACGCTGGTGGCCTTCCTGACCTTCTTCGCGCTGTGCTCGGGCGACACCTTCCGGCGCAAGCTGGTGAAGATCGCGGGCAACAGCCTCAGCAAGAAACGGGTCACGGTGCACGTGCTGGACGACATCACCGGCCACATCCAGCGCTACCTGCTGGTGCAGATCGCCAGCAGTGCGCTGGTGGGCGTCGCCACCGGCCTGGCCTTCTGGGCCATCGGGCTGGAGAACGCGGCGGTCTGGGGCATCCTCGCGGCGGTCACCAACCTGATCCCCTACGTGGGCTCGGTGATCGTGATGGGCGCCTCGGCGCTGGTGGCCTTCCTGCAGTTCAACGGCGTCGAGATGGCGCTGGGCGTGGGCGGCACCTCGCTGCTGATCCACACGCTGGTGGGCAACCTGCTGGTGCCCTGGCTCACCAGCCGCACCAGCCGCATGAACCCGGTGGCGGTCTTCATCGGCGTGATCTTCTGGGGCTGGCTCTGGGGCATCTGGGGGCTGCTGCTGGGCATCCCGATCATGATGGTCGTGAAGTCCATCTGCGACCGGGTCGAGGACCTGCAACCCATCGGCGAACTGCTCGGTGACTGAAGGGCTGCGCCGCCCGGGCCGCGCGCAGCTCCTGGCGGCCTTGTTGCTGTGCGCGGTCGCCGCCTCGGCGCAGCCGCGCACGCCGGGCGTCGACGATCTCGACGACGCCTACCGCCAGGAGATGCGCACCGAGCAGCGGGCGCTGGCGGGCCGCATCCGGCTGCTGCCGCCGGACGCGCGCGAGCGCAATGCGCGCATCGGGCAGGCGGTGCGCGAGGGCGACCTGGCGCTGGCGCTGCAGCGCGCGCAGGAACTGGACGCGGCCTACCCGGACCAGGCCGACGTGCAGAACTTCATCGCCTCGCTGCTGGCCCGCGACGGCCAGCTGTTCGAGGCGCTCGCGCACATGGAGCGCGCGACGCGGCTGGCGCCCGACAACCGCTGGTTCGCGGTGCGCCGGGCCGGCATCGAGGCCGAACTGGGGCGCCTGGCGGACGCGCTGGCGACCGTCGATGCGCTGGTCGCCCGCGCGCCCGGTTGGAGCATCGCGCACAACCTGCGCGCCGGGCTGCTGCACGACCTGGGGCGCGATCCCGAGGCGCTGGCTGCCTACGGCGCCGCCATCGCGGCGCAGCCGCCCAGCGCGCAGATCCTCTGCAACCGCGCCGACCTGCTGGTCCGCGCCGGCCGCCCCGCCGATGCGAGGGCCGACTACCGGCGTGCGCTGCTGCTGCAGCCGGGCTATCTGCGCGCCGAAGAAGGCCTGGCCGCCACGCCCTAGCGCGGGCCTGCGGGTGCCGACGGCGTCGCACACGAACAACAATTCATCCACGTTTGTTTCTTGTCGAGGGCAGGGCGACGAGATTCGTTACATGTGTTCATATAATAAGAATCATTGTCATTCCGTTTCGCTTTGAGACGGCATGGCACACCGTGAGCCAGCGCGGCCCTGCCGACGCCCGGCCGTCCGGTGCGCCCCGCCCGGGCGCCCATCCTCCTTTCTCCTCCCGTCCGTCTCCATGCCCTTGCCCTCCGGTTCCTCTTCCCGCGCTGATTTCCGTTTCGCCCCCACGCCGCTCGCCCACCTGTTGCGTCGTTCCCTGGGCGCCTGCCTCGTGCTGGCCGCCGCGGGGGCCGCGGCCCAGACCACCGAGACCCAACTCAAGGAAGTGGTGGTCACCGACCAGGCCGAGGCCATCGGCGGCCTGCAGAAGACCTACTCGGGCGGCCAGTTCGCGCGCGGCGGCAGCCTGGGCATCCTGGGCATCACCGACCTGATGAACGTGCCCTTCAGCACCACCAACTACACCTCGGAGTTGATCGACAACCAGCAGGCGCTGACCATCGCCGACGTGGTCATGAACGACGCCTCGGTGCGCACGCTGGCGGCGCGCGGCGGCTACGGCGATGACTTCCAGATCCGCGGCTTCTCCGTCGGCTCGCGCGACGTCGGCATGAACGGCCTGTTCGGCCTGGCGCCCGCCACCCGCGTCCCGCTCGAGATGATCGAGCGCGTGGAAGTGCTCAAGGGCCCCGGCGCACTGACCAACGGCATCGGTCCCAACGCCAGCATCGGCGGCAGCATCAACGTGGTGACCAAGCGCGCCGCCGACGTGCCGCTCACCCGTCTGAGCACCACCTACATGAGCGACGCCCAGTTCGGCACCCACCTGGACGTGGGCCGCCGCTTCGGCGACGACAACCAGTGGGGCGTGCGCGTCAACGGCGTCTGGCGCAACGGCGAAGGCAACGTCGACGGCGGCCGTCAGCGCCTGGGCCTGGGATCGGTGGGCATCGACTACGCGGGCAGCCGCCTGCGCTGGTCGCTGGACGCGCTCACCACCAGCGGCAAGACCACCGAGTTCCGCCCGCAGATCGCCTTCCGCGGCGGCATCACCCAGGTCCCGGCCGTGCCGGACAACCGTTCGAGCTTCTACCCGGGCGCGGAACTCACGGACAAGGCCAAGACGGTGATGTCGCGCCTGGAGTTCGACATCGACAGCGACACCACCGTCTACGCCGGCGTGGGCTACAGCGACGTCTCGACCGACCAGAACTTCCCGACCGCCGTCACCCGCCCGGTCGACCTGCGCCCCAACACCCAGGGCAACTTCTCGGTCAACAACGGCTACTACGACGAGTACAACAAGACCACCTCGGCCGAGATCGGCCTGCGCACGCGCTTCAAGACCGGCGCCGTCGGCCACTCGCTGGTGCTGGCGGCGAACACCCTGTCGCGCGAGACCGGCTACTTCTACCAGCTGACCACCACGCCCGTGGCGTCGAACCTCTACAACCCGTCGCCGCTGCCGGCGATCAACTTCGCGCGCGGCGAGCCCAGCAAGACCGGTGACCTGGCGCTGCACAGCATCGCGGTCGCCGACACGATGTCCTTCCTCAACGACCGCCTGCTGCTGACGCTGGGCCTGCGCGACCAGACCATCAACCAGAAGAGCGTCAACGGTTCCACCGCCTACGACGCCAGCGCCATCACGCCGCTGGTCGGCCTGGTGTTCAAGCCGCAGCAGAACATCTCGGTCTACGGCAACTACACCGCGGGCCTGCAGCAGGGCGGCGTCGCCGGACCGACGGCCGCCAACCGCGGCGAGGTGTTCGCACCGCAGAAGTCCAAGCAGTACGAAGTGGGCGTCAAGGCCGACTGGGGCACGCTGACCACCCAGGCCGCGCTCTACCAGATCACCCGGCCGAACGCCACGACCGACACCGTCACGCAGATCTACAGCTTCGGCGGCGAGCAGCGCAACCGCGGCCTGGAGCTGACGATGTACGGCGAGATCCAGCGGGGCCTGCGCGCCATGGCCAGCGCCTCGTTCAACGACGCCAAGCTCACGAAGACGCAAGGCGGCGTGAACCAGGGCAACGATGCCAACGGCGTGCCGGACCGCACCTTCAACGTCGGCCTCGACTGGGACACCCCGTGGGTGCCGGGCCTGAGCTTCAACGGCCGCGTGATCAACACCTCGTCGACCTACTACGACGCCGCCAACCTGCTGCGCATGCCCAGCTGGACGCGGTTGGACATCGGCGCGCGCTACGTCACCCGGGTGGCGGGCAAGCCCCTGACCCTGCGCGCCAACCTGGAGAACGTGGCCGACAAGGCCTACTGGGTGACCAGCACCTACGTGACCGTCGGCGCGCCGCGCACGCTGATGCTGTCGGCCGCGATCGACTTCTGAGTCGCGGCATCGCCTCGACCGGCCGCGGGGGTGATCGACACCCACACGGCCTGCGTCGCATCGGCTGCCGCCGCGCCCTCGGTGCTGGCATGGCGCCAGTCGATCCATTCGCCGGCCGCGAGTGCCACGCCCCGCGTGCGCGCCTCGCCGTACTGCAGCGTGATCACCCGGCCGTCCAGCCGCAGCACCATCTCGAAGCCCGGCCATTGCGCCGGCACGCGCGGCGTGACCGACAGCCGGTCGCCGCGCACCACCAGTCCCAGCAGGGTCTCGATCGCCGCCCGGTGCAGCCAGGCGGCCGAGCCGGTGTACCAGCTCCAGCCGCCGCGGCCCACATAGGGCGCGGCGCCGTAGATGTCGCCGGCCATCACATAGGGCTCGAGCTCGTAGGCCGGGCCGCGCGTCGCATGGCGCGCGCGGTGCGCCGGGCTCAGGCCCTCGAAGCTCTGCCAGGCGGCCTCGGTGTCGCCCGACAGCGCCTGCGCCATCAGCCCCCACACGGCGGCGTGCGCGTACTGGCCGCCGTTCTCGCGCACGCCCGGCGGGTAGGCCTGGATGTAGCCCGGGTTGTGGGTCGAATGCGCGAGCGGCGGATGCAGCAGCCGCAGCAGGCCCGCGCTGTCGTCGTGCAGCTGCGCCTTCATCGCCGCCAGCGCGGGTTGCGTGTGGGCCGCGTCGGAAGCGCCCGAGAGCACCGACCAGGCCTGCGCGATCAGGTCGATGCGGCACTCGTCGTTGGCCGCCGAGCCCAGCGGCGCGCCGTCGTCGAAGAAGGCGCGGCGGAACCACGCGCCGTCCCAGCCCGCGTCGTGCAATGCGGCGATCCAGCCCTGGCGCGCGGCCAGCCAGCGTTCGGCGCGCGCGTGTTCGTGGCGTGACTGCGCGATCGGCGCATAGCGCTCGACCACGCTGCACAGGAACCAGGCCAGCCACACCGATTCGCCGCGGCCCTCGTGGCCCACGCGGTTCATGCCGTCGTTCCAGTCGCCCGTGCCCATCAGCGGCAGGCCGTGCACGCCGACCGCCAGGCTGTGGTCGATGGCGCGCGCGCCATGCTCGTAGACGTTGGCGCGTTCAGGGCTGGTGTGCGGCGCGTAGTAGGCGTCTTCCGCGCCTTCGGGGATCGCCGGGCCGTCGATGAAGGGCACGACGTGCTCGAGCACCGTGGCGTCGCCCGACACCTCCACATAGTGCGCCACCGCATAGGGCAGCCACAGCAGGTCGTCGGAGAAATGCGTGCGCACGCCCGCGCCGCCGGGCATGTGCCACCAATGCTGCACGTCGCCCTCGGGGAACTGGCGCGCCGCGTTGACGAGGATCTGCTCGCGCAGCCGCGCCGGGTCGGTCAGCGCGAAGGCCATCGCGTCCTGCAGCTGGTCGCGGAAGCCGAAGGCGCCACCGGCCTGGTAGAAGCCGGCCTTCGACCAGAGCCGGCAGACCAGCGTCTGGTAGACCAGCCAGCGGTTGACCATGGCATCGAACAGCGGGTCGGGCGTGCGCACCTGCAGCCGGCCCAGCAGCTCGTCCCAGAAGCCGCGCGCCTGCTGCAGCGCCTGGCCCACGTCGCGCGCCTGCCAGCGACGGGCCAGTTGGGTGGCGGCTTCGGCGTCGTCGGCCTGGCCCAGCATGAAGCAGAAGCGCAGGCCCTGGCCGGCCTCGAGCGTGAACTCGGCGCCGATCGCCGCGCAGGCATCGAGCCCGCTGCCGGCACGCTGGCCCAGCGTGTCGGGCACCTCGATGCCGCCATGGCCGGCGAAGAACTCGCTGCGCTCGCAGGTCCACTGCAGCGCGCCCGGCAGGCCGGCCAGCGCGACGAAGGCGGTGCTGCCGCCGAAGCCCGCGCTGGATTCGCGCTGCTGGCCGAACACCGCCGGCAGGCCCTCGCCCTTCCAGCTGTGCACCGTGCGGCGCTCGCCGCGCGCGGCCCCCATCTGCCACTCGACCATCGCCAGCGCGCGCAGGCGGCGCCGGCCCACGCCTTCGTTGCGCACCTGCACCTGGACCAGCTTCATGCGCTCGTCGCGGTCGGCGAAGAAGGTGGTCTCGAGCACCATGTTGTGGTGCAGGCACTCGAACACCGTGTAGCCCTGGCCGTGGCGCACGCGATGCCGCGCGGCGCTGCCGCCGCGGCTCGCGGGCGTGAGCGGCAGCAGCGCGCGCGTGTCCAGGTCCTGCAACAGGTAGTGCTCGAAGGCCGGGTCCTGCACCGGGTCGTTGGACCAGGGCGTGAGCTGGTGCATGCGGCTGTTCACCGCCCAGGTGTAGCCGGTGCCCGACTCCGACACCTGGAAGCCGAAGGAGGCGTTGGCGATCACGTTGATCCAGGGCTTGGGCGTGCGCCGGTTCAGGTCGACCTCGAAGCGGAACTCGCCGCTCTCGGCGTCGAAGCCACCCTGCGGCGGCTGCGCAGACGCATCGACCTGCGTGGGCGCCGGCCGCAGCGCGAGCGGCGTGTGCGGCACCGCGGCGTCGGCCACCGCGGGCACGGCGGCGTCGCGCAGCGCGGCCACCTGGGCTTCCAGCGAGCGGCCGTCGGCGCGGAACACCGCGCGCGCGAAGGTCGACAGCGCGGCCTTCTCCGAGGCCGCGACCTCGGCGTCGCGCAGCAGGTAGAAGCCGGCCGCGTCGTTGCGCGGGAAGCTGTTCTGCGTCTCGTGCGCCACGCGGGTGCGCAAGGCCTCGATCTCGCGCTGCAGCGGCATGAGGTAGGAGCCGGGTTCGCCGTTGAGCACCACCAGGTCGCAGGCCACGCCGCCGAAGCCCCACCAGGGCTGGGCGCGCAGCAGCGTGTTGAGCAGGCCCATGCCGATGGTCGAGTGGATGTGCACCAGCACGATCGGCTTGTCGCCCGAGATGCCGAAGCGCCAGATCTGCCGCAGGTCGATCGGACCGCGGTCGCTCATCACGCGCGGCGTGGTGTAGGTGAGGATGGTCGTCAGGTCCTGCAGCGCGCGGGTCTTGACCGGGTCGATCGCGAGGTCGCGCAGCCGCACCTGCGCCAGCGTGGCCGCCATGCGCATCGCGCGCTCGACGTGCATGGGCTGCAGGTAGCGGTCGATGCGCGGCATCAACGTCTCGAGGTCGAGGTCGGCGGTGGTCGCGAAGCTCAGGCGCGCGGTGGCGCCGGCCGCGATGCGCAGCCGCACGCGCAGGCAGGCGATCGGGTCGAGCCCGTTGACCGGCGCGCCGGCCGCGTCCACCGGCTGCGCGTCGAGCCGCGGCGTGGCCAGCGTGTGGTTGCGGCCCAGGAAGGCGCGGCGGTCGGCCATGCAGTCGACGCCCAGCACATGGGCGTCGGTCGAGGCGAGGAAGTGCGCCGCCGCCACCACCGCGTCGCCGTGCAGCCGCGGCTTGCGCGACAGCAGCAGCGCACGCAGCGCGGGGTCCCAGCGGGTTTCGACGAACAGGTTGGCGAAGGCCGGATGGGCCTCGTCGGCCTTGGGGTTCGACAGCACCGGCTCGAAGTAGGAGATCAGTTCGAGCGTGCGCGCCTCGGTGTCGGTGTTGTGCAGCGTGACGGTGCGCAGCTCGGTGTCGTCCTCGGGGCTGATGAGCACGGTGATGCGCGTCTGCAGCCCCGGCCCGCCGGCCTCGAACTGCGCCTGGTCGGCCAGGAAGCGCGTGCGGTACTGCCAGCCCTTGCCCGGCGCGGGCAGGGCGGTGAGCGAGGTCAGGGCCGTGCCCTGCGCGTCCCGCACATAGAAGAAGGTGCCGTGGCCGTCGCGCAGCGGGTCGTCGCGCCAGCGCGTGACGTTGAACGAACGCCAGCGGCTCACGCCCGCGCCGCTGGCGCGCAGCGCCACGGTGTAGCGGCCGTTCGACAGCAGGTGCGTGGGCTGGAAGCCCGGCTGCATCGGGTCGACCAGGCGCGGCTGGTGGGCCGGTGCCGCGTCGGCCACGCTGGGCTCGGGGGGCGGGCGCGGGTCGGCGCTGCCGATGATCTGGCGCGGCGTGCGCTCGTGCAGCAGCGCGATGTGCGCCTGCACCAGCGGCGCGCTGCCGAACCAGCGCTGGGGCGCGCCGTCGCGCAGCACGTTGCACAGCGCCACCAGCGACATGCCCTGGTGGTGGGCCATGAAGTTGCGCACCACGGTCAGCGGCTCGCCCTCGGCCTGGCGCGAGAGCGTGAAGTCGACCGCGTCGAAGAAGCCGAGGTCGCCGCGCGCGCCCAGCGCCTCGAGCCGGCGCAGGTTGGCCACCGCATCGCCGGGCGCGACCTGCGCCGCCATCGCGCTGGCGTAGGGCGCGACCACGCGGTCGGTGGGCGGCGTGCGGCGCAGCGCGAGCCGCGGCACGCCGAAGGGCGAGTACTGGTAGGCCAGCGAATGGTCGCGCGCGAAGTAGGCCGACTCGGACACGCCCCAGGGCAGGCCCTGGGCCCGGCCGAAGGCCTGCTGCTCGCGCACGGCCGCGAGGTTGGCCACCTGCAGCAGGCCGTCGTCGGGCTCGGCCATCACCAGGGCGGGCATCAGGTACTCGAACATCGAGCCCGACCACGATTTGAGGCCCGATTGCGCGCCCACCGACAGGAAGGGCCGACCGAGCGCCATCCAGTGGCGGCGCGGCACGTCGCCCTTGGCGATGGCGAGGAAGCTCAGCAGCCGCGACTCGGAGGCCAGCAGGTCGTAGTAGCTGGCGTCGAGCGCGTCGTCGTCGACCCGCAGGCCGATGTGGAACAGGTGGCGCTTGGCGTCGTAGAGGCCGCGGAAGTCCATGCCGTGGCACAGCGCCTCGCAGCGCGCGGCCAGGGCCTGCAGCGCGGCGCCTGACCCGTCGTCGTTGCCGGTCGAGGCAAAGCCGCGGCAGGCCTGCGCCACCGCGAGCAGGTGGCCGGCCAGGTTGCCGCTGTCCACGCTCGAGACATAGGCCGGCTGCAGCACCGCCAGCGTCTGGGTGTCGTACCAGTTGTAGAGGTGGCCGCGGTGCTTGGGCAGCCGGTCCACGCTGGCCAGCGTCGCTTCCAGGCGCGCCGCCAGCGCCGCATCGTCGAGCCAGCCGAAGTCGCGCGCGCAGCAGCTGGCCAGCAGGTACATGCCGATGTTGGTGGGCGAGGTGCGGTGGGCGGTGGTGGTCTCGGGTTCGAGCTGCAGGTTGTCGGGCGGCAGGTGGTTGTCCTCGGGGCCCACCACGTGCTCGAAGAAGCGCCAGGTGTCGCGCGCCAGCGTGTCGAGATAGGCGCGCTGCGCGGCGGGCAGCGCCTCCCCGTCGGCCCGTGGCACGCGGCTGGCCCACCAGGCGGTCAGCGGCGCCAGCGCCCACAGGCCGAACAGCAGACCGCCCGCGAGCGGGTGCGGGCTCCACAGCGCCGCGATGGCCAGCGCCAGGCACAGCAGGCTCAGCGGTGCCGAAGCGCGCACGAAGGCCCACAGGCCGTAGCGCGCCTGGGCCTGGGCCTGCGCGGCGGTGGTCCACTCGAGCAGGCGGCGGCGGCTCACGAGGAGCCGCCAGGCGGCGCGCAGTGTGGCGTCCAGCAGCAGCCGCGTCTGCGCGGCCAGCTGGCTGAACTGCCACAGCGCGCCGGTCAGCGCGCGCACGAGTTCGGTCAGGCCGACGTCGAAGAAATGGCGCAGCTCGATCGAGCGCCGCGTCGGCACCAGGCCGGCCAGCGCGCCCAGCAGCGGCCCGAAGGCCAGCGCCGACACCACGGCGGCGAAGGCCCAGCGCAGCGGCATCGCCTGGCTGAAGACCGCGAGCGCGAGCAGCGCGGCCGAGGCCGGCAGCACCAGCGCGCGGCGCAGGTTGTCGCTCATCTTCCACAGGCCCAGTGCGTCGATGCCGAAGCGGCGCGCGCGCAGCATCAGCGGCAGCAGCTGCCAGTCGCCGCGGGTCCAGCGGTGGATGCGCGAGGCCGACACGCCCGCATGGTGCGGATGGTCCTCGATCAGCACCAGGTCGCTGACCACCGCGCAGCGCGCCACGCTGCCTTCGAGCAGGTCGTGGCTCAGCACTGCGCCGTCGGGCAGGCGGCGATCGAGCGTGGCGTGCACCGCCTGCACGTCGAGCAGGCCCTTGCCGGTGAAGGAGCCGCTGCCAAACAGGTCCTGGTAGATGTCGGAGGCGCCGCTGCTGTAGGGGTCGATGCCGCACTGGCCGGCGAACATCCAGTGGAAGGCCGAGCGCTCCTCGCGCGTGGGCAGCGGCGTGACCACGCGCGGCTGCAGGATGCCGAAGCCCGCGACCACGCGGCGGCCGTCGGCGTCGAGCTGGGGCGCGTTGAGCGGATGGGCCGCGATCGCGACCAGCTCGCGCAGCGTGCCCGGCGGCAGGCCGGTGTCGCTGTCGAGCGTGAGCACGTAGGGGATGGGCGCGGCCAGCCGCAGCCCGGGCGCGAGCGGCAGGAAGCCGCTGGCATCGCCGGCGGCCAGCAGGCGCAGCAGCATCTCGAGCTTGCCGCGCTTGCGTTCCCAGCCGATCCAGCGCTGTTCGGTCTCGCACCAGCTGCGCGGCCGGTGCAGCAGCAGGAAGCGCGGCACCGCCCCCTCGGGCGTGGGGTGGGCGGCATTGAGCGCGGCGATGCGCTGCAGCGCATCGGCCAGCAATGCGTCGTCGCCGGGCCGCGTGGCCTGCGCCGCATCGGCCCAGTCGGTGAGCAGCGCGAACTGCGCATAGGGCTCGCGGTTGGCCAGCCAGTGCAGCTCGAGGCGCTGCGCCAGCTGCGCGTTGGCCTCGGTCGAACTCAGCAGCGTGGGGATCACGACCAGCACGCGGTGCGCGGCCGGGATGCCGGTGGCGAAGTCCAGCCGCGGCAGGGCCTGCACGCGCACCGACTCCGCGACGATGCGGTGCAGCAGCGCGATCACGGCCTCGGACAGCGGCCAGGCCATCAGCAGCAGCGCGAGGAGGGCGGTCCCGTCGAGGTCGCCGGAGCCGATGCGATGCAGTTCGTGCACCACGCCGGTCAGCAGCAAGGCGGTGCCGAGCGCGATGCTGCCCAGGTAGAGCGGCAGGCGCCAGTGGCGCGCAGCCCGCGGCGGTGCGCCCGCGGCACGGCGGGACGGCTTGCCCGGGCGGGACGCCGCCAGCGCCGCGACCAGCGCGGGCCGGCCGAGCCCGAACAGGTGGTAGCCCGCGGTGCGCTCGGCGCCGGAACGCTGGCCCTTGGCCACCGGCGTGTTGCGCGCGAGCCGCAGCACCGCTTCGGCCACGCTGCGCTCGGTGCGTTCGCTGCTGCGCGCGACCTGCTCCATCGCATGCGTGATCTGCTGGCGCGTGCGCTCGCTCTCGGCCGCGAAGCTGGGCAGTTCGCGCAGCACGCGCAGCGAGCGGCTCACCGGCTCGATCAGGTCCACCCATTCGACCTGGCCGATCATGCGCAGCGTGGTGATGATGTTGCCCACCGTGAGGTTGGCGGCCGCCTGCGCGGTCTGCGCCTGCTCGACCAGCAGCGGTCCGTTGGGGCAGTTGGCCTCGGTCCAGGCGAACAGCGGCGGTGGCCGCGCGCCGCGCTCGGCCGGCAGGCGCTGCCACAGCTGCGTGCAATAGCTCGCCTGCAGGCCGCGCTCGCAGACCGTGGCGTAGAGCAGGTCCAGCTCGGCGGCCGACAGCGCATCGGCCGCGTCCCAGACCGCGTGCGCGAGTTCGCGCGCCACCTTGTTCTCGGCGATGCTCTCGGCCACGCGGCGCAGGTTCTCCAGCAGCACCACGCGCAAGGTCGTGGGCAGCGCCCACAGTTCGCCCAGCGTGAGTTCGTCGACGTCCTGGTAGGCGTCGAGGAAGGCGGTGAACAGCTCCTTGTTCAACACGCTGTCGGTGTGGGCCACATAGGCCCAGGCGATGCCGTAGACGCGCGGCAGGCCGGCCAGCGGCGCGTCGGCCAGCTTGGGCAGGCGCGCATAGTAGCTGCGCGGCACGCCCTCGCGGATCTGCTGCAGCTGGGCCTCGACCAAGTGGAAGTTGTCGAGCAGCCACTCGGCCGCGGGCGAGACGTAGCGCCCGCTCTGCGAGATCAGCGCGATGTAGTCGAAGGCGCTGCGCAGCGAGGCCAGGTTCTCGTCGACGCGCGGAAAGAAGGGCGCGCTGGCGCGTGCCTCGTCGGCGCCCTGGACCGCCTGGGCGCGGGCCAGGCTGCGCCCGTGCTGCTTGAAGCGCTGGGTGCCGAAGAGTTCGGCCCGGATGGGCGGGGGGACCGGTGCGTGCGGTCGTTGGAGAAGGTGGCGGGCGTAGGTGCTGAGGGTGGCGAGGCGGGCGATCACCGCGGCGGCGGTCACCGATCAGGCAGCGGCTGCGAATCCGATACCGAGGACGACGGCGACGCAGGCCAGGGTGACGATGCGCCCGGCGGCCATCGCGCGGACGTGCTGCAGATGGCCTCTCATGGCCGACCAGCGGCCCTGCGCGCGGGCGCACTGGTGCATGTGGGAGGCCAGGGCGTCGACGTCGGTGCGGACGAAGTCGATCTTCGACGGGGCGAGGGAGTGCGGGTAAGACATGACACGGTTTCCTGTGAGGACGTTGTTTCAACCACCGCGCGAGAGAGAGCGAAAGCCACTGACGTAGGGGACAGGGTACTCCCTGTGTCAAGCCCGCCGCATCGCGGTGACTTTCGACACCGTGTGTAGGAGACGGCCCACATGCCTTGCACGCGGGCCGTCCCGGCCTGTCAGCCGGTGTTGCGCAGCCCCGCGGCCACGCCGTTGATCGAGATGTGGATGCCGCGCTGCAGCCGCTCGCCGCCTTCGCCCGCGCGGTAGCGCCGCATCAGTTCGACCTGCAGGTGGTGCAGCGGGTCGATGTAGGGGAAGCGGTGGCGCACCGAACGCTGCATCTCGGCATTGCCCTCGAGCCGCTGCTTGGCGCCGGTGATCAGCGTGAGCGCGTCCGAGGTGCGGTGCCACTCGGCCTCGATCATGCCGAACACCTTCTGGCGCAGCTTGCGGTCGGCCACCAGCTCCGAATAGCGCGAGGCCAGCGCGAGGTCGCTCTTGGCCAGCACCATGTCCATGTTCGACAGCAAGGTGCGGAAGAAGGGCCATTGCGCGTACATGCGCTGCAGCAGCGCCTGGCGTTCCTTCTTGGCCGCGGCGTTGGGCGCGCCGGCCACGAACTGCTCGATCGCCGAGCCGAAGCCGTACCAGCCCGGCAGCGTGAGCCGGCACTGGCCCCAGCTGAAGCTCCAGGGCACGGCGCGCAGGTCCTCGATGCTGCGGCTGGGGTTGCGCGAGGCGGGTCGCGAGCCGATGTTGAGTTCGGCGATCTCGCGGATCGGCGTGGCGCTGAAGAAGTAGTCGCCGAAGCCCGGGGTCTCGTAGACCAGCTTGCGGTAGGCCGCCATGCTGGCGGCCGAGAGCTCGGCCGCCGCGCCCAGGAAGGCCGCGGGGGCGGCCTTGCCGGCCGGCAGCAGCGTGGCTTCGAGCGTGGCGGCGACCAGCGTTTCCAGGTTGCGCCGGCCGATCTCGCGGTTGGCGTACTTGGAGCCGATGACCTCGCCCTGTTCGGTCAGCCGGATCTGGCCGCGCACCGTGCCCGGCGGCTGCGCGAGGATCGCCTGGTAGCTGGGACCGCCGCCGCGGCCCACGGTGCCCCCGCGGCCATGGAACATGCGCAGCCGGATCGGCGTGACGGCGTTCTTCTTGCCGCCCGCGGCCGGCGCGTTGAGCTCGTCGAACAGCGCCACCAGCGCGAGCCCGGTGCGGTAGAGCTCCCAGTTGCTGGTGAAGATGCCGCCGTCCTTGTTGCTGTCGCTGTAGCCCAGCATCACGTCCTGCAGCGCGCCCGAGCGCTGGATCAGCGCCTTGATGCCCGGCAGCGCATAGAAGGCCCGCATGATCGGCGCGGCGTTGCGCAGGTCTTCGATGGTCTCGAACAGCGGCACCACGATCAGGTCGTGCACCGCGCCGTCGTCGAGCGTGCCGCGCAGAAGGCCCACTTCCTTCTGCAGCAGCAGCGCCTCCAGCAGGTCGCTCACGGTCTCGGTGTGGCTGATGATGTAGTGGCGGATCGCGGCGGCGCCGTAGCGCGCGCGCGAGGCGCGGGCCGCGGTGAAGATGGCCAGCTCGCTGTGCGTGAGCGGCGCGTACTGCGCATCGGGCACGCGCAGCGGGCGCGCTTCGTTGAGCAGGCGCAGCAGCAGCGTCTGCTTGGCGTCTTCGGCCAGCGCGGCGTACTCGGGCTCGATGCGCGCCTGCGCGAGCAGGTCGGCCACCACGGCCTCGTGCTTGTCCGAACTCTGGCGCAGGTCGACCGTGGCCAGGTGGAAGCCGAACACCTCCACCGCGCGGACCAGCGGGCCCAGGCGCTGCGCGATCAGCGCGGCGCCGTGCTTGTCGCTCAGCGACTCGGCGATGGTGCGCAGGTCGGCCAGGAAGGCCTCGGCATTCGGGTAGGGGTTCTGCGGCGCGACCGCATGGCGCGCGGCCTCGCCGCCGGTGAGTTCGCGCAGCGTGGCCGCGAGGCGCGCATAGACGCCGGTCAGCGCGCGCCGGTAGGGCTCGTCGACGCGGTGCTCGCTGGCATCGGGCGAGCTTTCGGCCAGCGCCTGCATCTCGACCGACACGTCGACCAGCGTGGCCGACAGCGACAGCTCGCCGCCCAGGTAGTGCACCTCGGTGAGGTAGTGGCGCAGCACCAGTTCCGACTGGCGGCGCAGCGCGTACTCGAGCGTCTCGGCCGTGACGTTGGGGTTGCCGTCGCGGTCGCCGCCGATCCACTGGCCCATGCGCAGGAAGGGCGCGATGCCGTCGTGGCCCAGCGCGCGTTCGAGCTCGGCATAGACGCGCGGGATCTCGCGCAGGAAGGTCGCCTCGTAATAGCTCAGCGCGTTTTCGATCTCGTCGGCCACCGTGAGCTTGGAGAAGCGCAGCAGGCGGGTCTGCCAAAGCTGCGTCACGCGGATGCGGATCTGGCTCTCGTTCTCCGCGTACTCGCGCGGCGAGAGCGCGTCCTTGCCGCCGGCGAAGGCCTGCTGGCGCCAGCCGATCTCGTCGCGCGCGGTCAGCAGCTGCGCGATCGCGCGTTCGGCATCGAGGATGCTCTTGCGCTGCACTTCGGTCGGGTGCGCGGTCAGCACCGGCGAGACGTAGCTCTGGGCCAGCGACTCGACCACCGCGGCCGGCGACACGCCGGCCTTGCGGATGCGCGCCAGCGCGGTCTCGAGGCTGCCGTCGGCGCTTTCGCCCGCGCGCTCTTCCTCGGCGCGGCGGCGGATCTGGTGCCGGTCCTCGGCCAGGTTGGCCAGGTGGCTGAAGTAGGTGAAGGCGCGGATCACGCGCACCGTCTCGGCCGCGCTCAGGCCCTTGAGCAGGTTCTTGAGCGCGCGGTCGGCGGCCTGGTCGGCGTCGCGCCGGAACGAGACCGACAGCGTGCGCACCTTCTCCACCAGCTCGTAGCTTTCCTTGCCTTCCTGTTCGCGAATGACATCGCCAAGAATGCGGCCCAGCAGCCGGATGTCGTCGATCAGTGGTTGGTCTTCACTGCGTGCGCGTCGGGGTGCGGGGGCCGGCGCTTTCTTGCCTGTCGTCATTCGCGTTTTCTCCTCGGTGGAACGGGTATGCCGACAGCGTTGCTGCGGCGCAACATGCTAGCATCCCGCCGGTCATCTTCATCACTGGATATCGGCTTTGAGCAACATCGTGATCGCGACGCGCGAAAGCCGTCTGGCCCTCTGGCAGGCCGAACATGTGCAGGCCCTGCTGCAAGAACGAGGCCACACCGTCAGCCTGCTCGGCATGACCACCCGCGGCGACCAGATCCTGGACCGCTCGCTGAGCAAGGTCGGCGGCAAGGGGCTGTTCGTCAAGGAACTGGAACTCGCACTCGAGGAAGGGCGCGCCGACATCGCCGTCCATTCGCTCAAGGACGTGCCGATGGACCTGCCCGAGGGCTTCGCGCTGGCCTGCGTGCTCGAGCGCGAGGACCCGCGCGACGCCTTCGTCTCGCCGCGCTACGCCACGCTCGACGAACTGCCGCAGGGCGCGGTGGTCGGCACCTCCAGCCTGCGCCGCGTGGTGCTGCTGCGCGCGCTGCGGCCCGACCTGCGCATCGAACCGCTGCGCGGCAACCTCGACACCCGGCTGCGCAAGCTCGACGAAGGCCACTACGACGCGATCATCCTCGCGGCCGCCGGCCTGATGCGGCTGGGCCTGGCCGAGCGCATCCGCACGGCCTTCGCGCCCGAGACCATGCTGCCGGCCGCGGGGCAGGGCGCCCTGGGCATCGAGATCCGCGCCGACCGCACCGACCTGCTGGAACTGCTCGCGCCGCTGGCGAGCCGCCGCGACGGGCTGGCCACCGCCGCCGAGCGCGCCGTGAGCCGCACCATGGGCGGCAGCTGCTCGATGCCGCTGGCCGCGCATGCGCGCTGGCAGCCCGACGGCCTGCTGCGCATCGAAGCCGCCTGGGGCGATGCCGAAGGTTCGGCAGCGCTGCTGCAGGCCGAGACCACCGGCCCGGTCGACGACCCGGCCCAGGCCGAGGCGCTGGGCGTGTCAGTGGCGGCGCAACTGCGCGCGGCCGGCGCGCGCTGATCGGGCGATGCCGAGCACCCGCCGCGTGATCGTCACGCGCCCGGCGCGCGAGGGACGGCGCTGGATCGCGGAAGCGCAGGGCGCGGGCTTCGAGGCCGTGGCGCTGCCGCTGATCGTGATCGACAAGGTCGCGGATGCTGGCGCGCTGCGCGCGGTGCGCGAACGCCTGGCCGACTGGTCGGCGCTGATGTTCGTCAGCGCGGCCGCGGCCGAGCATTTCTTCGAAGGCATGGCACTGGGCGCGGACCTGCCGCGCTGCTGGGCCACCGGGCCCGGCACGGTGCGCGGCCTGCGCGAGGCCGGCGTGCCAGCGGCCTGCATCGACGCGCCCACGGCCGGCGCCGAGCAGTTCGATTCCGAGACCCTGTGGGCCGACGTGCGCGCCCAGGTCGGGCCGGGCACGCGGGTGCTGATCGTGCGCGGCGGCGATGCCGCGGGAGCGCCCATCGGCCGCGGCTGGCTGGCGCAGGAGATCGAGGCCGCGGGGGGGCGGATCGACACCGTCGTCGCCTACCGCCGGCTGGCACCGGTGCTGGGCGAGGCCGAGCGGCAGCTGGCCAGCGCCGCGGCGGCCGACGGCAGCGTCTGGCTGTTCAGCAGCAGCGAGGCCATCGCCAACCTGCGCGCGGCGCTGCCCGCGCTGCGCTGGGACCAGGCCCGTGCCGTCGCCACCCATCCCCGCATCGGCGCCGCGGCGCGCGCGGCCGGTTTCGGTTCGGTGCGGGTCGCGCCGCCCGGACAGGCGGCGCTGATCGCGTCGATAGAATCGTTCGCATGAGTCAAGCGCTGCCGCCCCCCGAAGAACTCGCACCCGATGCCGCGCCGCGGACCGTGGTGCCGGTCGTGGGACATGCGCCGGCCGCGCTCGGCGCGCTGGTGCTGTCGCGCATCTTCTTCGGCCTGCTGGCCCTGCTCACGCTGATCGCGCTGGTGATGGTGCTGGTGCTCTGGCAGAAGGTGGGCGGCATGCAGGAGCAGCTCGCGCGCCAGAGCGGCGATGCGCTGGCGCAGTCGCTCGAGGCGCGCACCCTGGCGCGCCAGGCCAACGAGACCGTGCGCGACACCGCCGCGCGGCTGGCGCTGGCTGAAGGCCGCCTGGCCGAGGTGGCGCTGCAGCGTTCGCAGCTCGAAGAGCTGATGCAGAGCCTGTCGCGCTCGCGGGACGAGAACCTGGTGGTCGACATCGAATCGACGCTGCGCCTGGCGCTGCAGCAGGCGCAGACCACCGGCAACGTCGAGCCGCTGCTGGCGGCGCTCAAGGCGGCCGACGTGCGCATCACGCGCGCCGCCCAACCGCGGCTGGCGCCGCTGCAGCGGGCCATCCAGCGCGACGCCGACCGCTTGCGCGCCTCGGCCAGCAGCGACGGCGGCGATGCGCTGCTCAAGCTCGACGAATTGATGCGCGGTGTCGACGACCTGCCGACGCTCAATGCGGTGGCGGTGCGCCACGGCGGCGGCGCCAACGCCTGGCAGCCCGAGCCGATCCCGGCCGACGCGCCCTGGTGGGAGCGCCTGCTGCTCACGGTGCGCGGCGAAGCCCGTTCGCTGGTGCGCGTGGGGCGCATCGAGCGGCCCGAGGCGGTGCTGCTGGCGCCCGACCAGAGCTTCTTCCTGCGCGAGAACCTCAAGCTCAAGCTGCTCAACATCCGCCTCTCGCTGCTGTCGCGCCAGGCCGAGACCGCGCGCAGCGAACTCGCGCTGGTGGCCGGCTCGCTCAACCGCTATTTCGATCCCGCATCGCGCCGCGTGCAGACGGCCGCCACGCTGTTGCAGCAACTGCAGCTGCAGGTGCGCACCGCGGAGCCGCCGCGGGTCGACGAAACGCTTGCCGCGCTGGCCACGGCAGCCGCCGGTCGCTGAGCGATGCGCGCCGCACTCTGGCTCCTCGCACTGTTCGGCATTGCGGCCGCGGTGGCGCTGTTCGCCGGCAACAACCAGGGCACGGTCACCGTGTTCTGGCCGCCGTGGCGGGTCGACCTGTCGCTTAACCTGGTGCTGCTGCTGCTGGCCGGCGCCTTCGTGCTGCTCTATGCCGCCCTGCGCGCGCTGGCGGCGCTGCTCTCGCTGCCGCACCAGGCACGCCAGTGGCGGGTGCAGCAGAAGGAACGCGCGCTGCACTCGTCGCTGCTCGACGCCATGGTGCAGCTGATCGCCGGGCGTTTCTCGCGCGCCCGCAAGGCGGCGCTGGCCGCGCTGGCGCAGGAGCGCGCGCTCGAGGGGCTCGACGTGTCCCTGCCGCAGGCGCGCCAGCTGCGGGTGCTGTCGCACCTGCTGGCCGCCGAAAGCGCGCAATCCCTGCAGGACCGGCCGGCGCGCGACGCCCATCTCCAGCTGGCGCTCAACGAGAGCGCCGAGCGCGGCGTGCTCAGCCCCGAGACCCGCGAAGGCGTGCAGCTGCGGTCGGCCCGCTGGGCACTCGAGGACCGCGACCCGGCGGCCGCGCTGGCGCGGCTGGAAGAGCTGCCGCAAGGCGTGCAGCGGCGCACGCTGGCCTTGCGCCTGCATCTCAAGGCCGCGCGGCAGGAGCGCCGCACGCTCGAGGCCCTGCAGACGGCGCGCCTGCTGGCCAAGCACCGGGCTTTCTCCGAGGCCGCGGCGCGGAGCATCGTGCGCGGCCTGGCGACCGAGGTGCTGTCGGACTCCCATGACGCGGCCCAGCTGCTGCGCGCCTGGGGCGCGCTCGAGAGCAACGAACGGGAAATGCCCGAGGTCGCGATCCAGGCGGCCCAGCGCATGGTGCTGCTGAACGGCGACCTTGCGGTGGCCCGCGGCTGGCTGTTGCCGGTGTGGGAGCGGATGGTCGACCAGCCGCGCAGCCTCGGCGACGGCCTGCGCGTGCGGCTCACGCGGGCCCTGGAGGCGGGCCTGGACTCGGTCGACGCCGACTGGCTGGCGCGCATCGAATCGGCCCAGCGCAACAACCCGCGCGACGCCAACCTGCAGTACCTGGCCGGCATGGCCTGCATGAAGCGGCAGCTGTGGGGCAAGGCGCAGCAGCTGCTGACGCAGGCCGGCCTGGGCCTGCAGGACACGGAACTCTACCGTCGCGCCTGGCTGGCACTGGCCCAACTGGCCGAAGCGCGCGATGATGCGCCGCAGGCACTGGCGGCCTGGAAGCGCGCGGCGCAGACGGAAAACCTCTAGGGCCTCCTGGTTATCCCAAGGGACGGTACGGCGCGCGCAGCCAGCCCGCGGCGCCGGGGTGCATCGCTCTTTTCTTCACTTTCGACCCGGTCATCGTGACCTTGTGCACGATCGCGCCGGCCACTGTTGGCGATACCTCGAGAAACAATTTGAATGAAACATGTGACCTGCTGTACAGTCGGAACTGTTTCCAAAAGTATTCATTTTGGTTTCTGTGGAGTCCGGTTTGAAAAGTTTTGTAGTACACGCTGCTCTGTTCGCCTCTGCCGCCCTGGTGCTGCAGGGGTGCGCTCCGCTCGCCCCCGGCTTCAGCTCGGCCAGCAGCGAGGCCAGCAAAGCCGTGTCGCCCTCGGGCTATGCGGGCCCCAATGACGACCCGCCGCCCGCCGGTGCCCTGACCGCCATCACCCCGGCGCTCATCCAGGCGCAGAACAAGGCGGTCTCGGCCGGGATCGGCCCCGAGGTGCTGGCGCTGATCGGCAACCCCGAGGCCTACCGCATCGGCCCGGGCGACGTGATCGGCATCGTGGTCTACGACCATCCGGAGATCGCCTTCAGCAGCACGCCGGCGACCACCGTGGCCGACCCGGCGAGCATCTCGCCCGCGCCGGGCTTCATCGTCTCGGACACCGGTCAACTGACCTTTCCCTATGCCGGTCCGCTCAACGCCGCCGGCATGACGGTGCAACAGATCGAGGACACGCTGGTCCAGCGCCTGTCCCGCGTCTTCAAGAAACCGCAGCTGAGCGTGCGCGTGACCGCCTTCCGCAGCAAGCGCGCCTATGTCGAGGGTGAAGTGCGCTCGCCGGGCCTGTTGGTGTTCACCGACATTCCCATGACGCTGGCCGAGGCGCTCAACCGCGCCGGCGGCCTGCTGCCCAACGGCGACCGCTCCTTCGTGACCCTGACGCGCAACGGCGTCACCACCACGCTGGACCTGGTGGGCCTGGCCGGCGCGGGCGTCGACCCGACCCGCATCCCGCTGAAGAACGGCGACATGGTGATGGTGCGCGGGCGCGACGAGCGCAAGGTCACGGTGATGGGCGAAGTCCTGCAGCAGGCCGCCATCCCGATGCGCAACGGCCGCCTGAGCCTCAACGAGGCGCTGAGCGAGGTCGGCGGTGTCAACCTGAGCTCGGCCAATCCGCGCCAGATCTATGTGGTGCGCAACGAACCCAAGGGCGGCCAGTCGCTGTTCCATCTCGATGCGCGCACGCCCACGGCGCTGGCGCTGGCCGACCAGTTCGCGCTGCGGCCGAGGGATGTGGTCTATGTCGATCCCGTGCCGCTGGTGCAGTGGAACCGCGTGATCAGCCTCATCCTGCCCTCGACCGCGACCGCGACCTCGGTTCGCGACCTGTCGCGGCCGTCGACGCGCTGATTTTCAGAGTATCCAGCCGATGAATTCCACCACTCCTTATTCCAACACCGACCTGTCCGCAGCCAGCGAGGGCGGCGGTGACGTGGACTTCGGTCGCTACGTCGACGTGTTGCGCACCCAGAAATGGATGATCCTGGCGATCACGCTGGTGGTGCTGGCGATCGGCATCGCCTACGCCCTGCTGGCGCGGCCCATCTACGAGACCGCCGTGGTCGTGCAGGTCGAGGACGGCAACGGCAACAACTCCAAGGGCGTGCTCAACGAGGCCGCCGGCCTGTTCGACCTGCGCACCCCGACCAGCGCCGAGATGGAAATCATCCGCTCGCGCATGGTGGTGGCACCGGCGGTCGAGGCGAGCAAGCTCTACATCGCGAGCTCGCCGCGCTACATCCCCTACATCGGCGGCTGGATGGCGCGCCGCTCGAACGGCCTGTCGGAACCGGGCTTCCTGGGCCTCAAGGGCTATGTGTCGGGCACCGAGCAGATCGTCGCTTCGAGCTTCGACGTGCCCGAGGCCCTTGAGGGTTCGGAATTCCGCGTGACCGCCCTGGGCGGCGGCCGCTACAGCCTGGCGAACCCGCGCCTCGCGACGCCGCTCGAGGGCACCGTCGGCACGCTGCTCAAGGCGCAGACCGACGAGGGCGTGGTCGAGCTCATGATGGACCGGCTGTCCGGCAAGGCCGGGGCGGAGTTCGACCTGGTGCGCCATCGCAAGTCCGGCGTCGTGGCCGAGGTGCAGGCCGGCCTGTCGCTCTACGAGCGCGGCAAGCAGTCGGGCATCATCGAGGTGTCGACGCGCGGCTCCAACCCGTACCAGATCACGCGCGTGCTCAACGCCGTCGGCGCCCAGTACGTGCGCCAGAACATCGAACGCAAGGCGGCCGAGGCCCAGAAGACGCTGGCCTTCCTCGACGTGCAGCTGCCGCAGTTCAAGCGCCAGCTCGAGGCTTCCGAAGAGATCTACAACCGCTTCCGCAACCAGAAGGCCACCGTCGCCTTCGGCGAAGAAGCCACGGCCATCCTGGGCGAGGCGGTGGACCGCCAGAGCAAGCTGCTCGAGGCCCAGCAGCGCCGCCGCGAGCTCGAGAGCCGCTTCACCGCCGAGCATCCTTCGGTGCAGACGCTCGATGCGCAGATCGCCGCGCTGCAACGCGACATCGGCAACATCCAGACGCGCATCAAGGGACTGCCGGCGATCCAGCAGGAAGCCGTGCGGATGGAACGCGACGTCAAGGTCAACACCGAGCTCTACCAGTCGCTGCTGAACAATGCACTGCAACTGCGCCTGGTGAAGGAAGGCAAGGTCGGCAACGTGCGCGTGCTCGACGAGGCCCTGGTGCCGACGCTGCCGATCAAGCCCCGCCGCTCGGTCATCGTCGGCGCGGCCCTGGCCCTGGGCCTGTTCCTGGGCATCGTCGCCGCCTACCTGCGCAATGCCTTCATCGAGCAGCGCATCCGGGATCCGCATGAAGTCGAGAGCCACAGCGGCCTGCCGGTCTTCTCCACCATCCCGCTGAGCAACGCGCAGGACGCGATCGCCAAGCGTCGCCTGACCGGCGCCACCGGCGTGCGCCTGCTGGCCATCGAGCACCCGGACGATCCGGCCGTCGAGAGCCTGCGCAGCCTGCGCACCGCGATGCAGTTCGCGATGCTGGAAGCGCCGAACAACCGGGTGATGATCACCGGCGCGACGCCGGGCGTGGGCAAGAGCTTCGTCACGGCCAACTTCGCGGCCCTGATGGCCGCCGCGGGCAAGCGCACGCTGCTGATCGATGCCGACCTGCGGCGCGGCCATGCGCACCAGTACTTCGGGCTGCAGCGCCACGGCGGCCTGTCGGAACTGATCGCCGGCAGCCTGACCGTGCAGCAGACCGTGCACCGCCAGGTGGTGCCCGACCTCGACTTCCTGGCCACCGGCCAGCTGCCGCCCAACCCGTCGGAACTGCTGGTGTCGGAGTCCTTCAAGTCGATGCTGGAGAAGCTCTCCGATCTGTACGACCTGATCGTGATCGACACGCCGCCGGTGCTGGTGGCGGCCGACACGATGACCGTGGCGGCACACACCGGCACGGTGCTGCTGGTGGCGCGCGCCGACCAGTCGACCATGGGCGAGCTGCGCGAGAGCACGCGCCGCCTGGCCCTGGGCGGCCGTGCCGCGACCGGTGTGCTGCTCAACGCCATGGACGTCGAGCGCCGCGCCTACACGCCCTACAAGTACGGGCGCTACCGCTACACCAACTACAACTACGACAGCATCCTGCCCGACGAGCAGTGAGAGCCGGCGGGGCGGCATGCCCGCCTCGGCGACACCATGAAAAAACCGCCCTCGAGGCGGTTTTTTCATGGGTGCGGCGCGAGGGCCGGACGCTCAGGCTCCGGGCCGGCCGATGCAGTCCTGCAGGTCGCGTTCGAAACGCGCGAGCACCGCGTCGCGGTCCAGGCGCTCTTCGGCATAGCGACGGGCGCGCAGGCCGAGTTCGCGGCGCAGCGCGGGGTCGGCGGCGAGCTGCAGCAGGGCCTCGGCGAAGGCCGCGGCATCCTCCGGCGGCACGATGCGCCCGCATTGCGCCACCACCTGGCCCAGCTCCGTCTCGGGCCGTGCGCCGGCCAGCACCGGCCGGCCGCTGCTGAGCATGCCGGTGAGCTTCGAGGGCATGACCAGGTCGGCCGCATCGGCGCGCTGCGGCAGCAGGTGGACGTCGGCCAGGCCCAGCAGGTCGCCCAGGCGCTCGACCGGCTGCAGGTCGATGAAGCGCACGCTGCCGAGCCCGGCGCAGCGCGCCATCAGCGCGTCGCGTCCGGCGCCGCCGCCGCAGAAGACGAACACGATGTCGGTCCGCGCGCGCAAGGCGAGCGCGAGATCCGCCAGCAGTTCGAGGCCCTGCTTGGCGCCCATGTTGCCGGCGTAGAGCGCGACCACGGCATCGTCGGTGATGCCGAGCTCGGCGCGGTAGGGGCTCGCTGCCGCCAGCGGCCGGATGGCCGAGATGTCGGCCCAGTTGGGGAAGGACAGCAGTCGCGCGGACTGCACGCCCTTGGCGCTGGCACGCTCGAGCATGCGCTGCGAGATGGTCGAGACGCGGTCGAAGCGGCCCAGCAGCCAGCGTTCGGCCGTGGCCACGAAGGACCGCAGGCGCGCGCCCTTGAGCAGCCCCAGCTCGAAGGCCGCATCGACCTCGTAGTCCTGGATGTGCAGCCAGGCCTTGGCCGAGCGCAGCCGTGCGAAGGCCAGTCCGGCCGGGGTGCAGAACAGCGGCGGCTCGGTCATCCAGATCACGTCGGGCTTCCAGCGCCACTGGGCCAGCAGCGCGGGGATGCTGGCCAGCGCGAAGCTCGCCAGGTGCAGCAGCCGGCGCGTCCCGTTGACCTTGGTGGGCACCCACAGCGGGGTGCGGAACACCTGCGCGCCGTGCCAGGTCTCGCGGGCGTAGCGCGTCGCGCTGTAGCCGGCGTGCACTTTCCACTCGGGGTAGTAGGGCGGGGCGGTGATCACGCGGACCTCGTGCCCCCGCGCGCTCAGCCAGGCCACCATTTCGCCGCTGTATTTGCCGATGCCGGTGAGTTCGGGTGCGAAGTTGATGCCGTAGACGAGGAGTTTCATCGGTGCGGGAAAGGGGAAGGGGCGGATCGGCGTCCGTCGCAGCCACCGCTCACTTGGAGGGCAATCGCACCGGCGGGAAGAAATCGTTCGAAGGGTAACGGAACTGCAGCAGGAAGCAGCCCAGCAACAGGCCCAGCAAGGCATTGGCCGTGAGCTGGCCGATGGCCGGCCAGGTCATGAGCGCGATCACCAGCGTCAGCCACACCAGGATCGGAAAGCCGGTGTGCCGCTGGGCCGACAGCCTGAGGCTGTAGACCAGCGCCGTCAGCAGCAGCAGCACCTTGAGCGCGATGAAGGCGAAGCCCAGCAGGCCGCCCTCGAGCAGGATGCGCCCGGTTTCCGATTCGGCCAGCCCGAAGTTGGTGGCGCTCGCGTTGAGCGCGGTCGCGAGGTTCGAGCCCGCGCCCAGGCCGGCGCCCAGCCAGGTCGAGGCGCCGAACACGTTCGGCTCGCCGATGAAGGTGGCGAGCAGACGGTCGGGGAAGTCCTCGCCGCTGGCGGCCTGCTCGAAGCGCTGCTGCGTGACCTGCACCGCGTCGGAGAGGAAGAACACGAAGGCCGCGGTCAGCACGCAGGCCACCAGCGCCGCGCCCAGCGCCGCCGGCTTGTCGCGGTTGCGGGCGAACAGCACCCGGGTGGCGAGGTAGGCGGCCAGCATGAAGGCGGCCGAGAGCACCGCCGCGCGGGAGCCGCTCATCAGGCTGCACAGCAGGAAGGCGCCGAAGCCGAGGAAGGCGAACAGGCGCTGGCGACGGCCCTGCTTGCGGGCCGCGAGCACGCCGAAGACCAGCGGCGCCGCCATGATCAGGTAGGTCGCGTAGCCCGAGGTGAAGCTGAAGGTGCCGGTGGTCCGCACCACGCCGGCGATGGCCACGAACACGGTGTCCTCGTCGCCGTCGAGCTGGCGGTTGATGGTGGCGCCGGGCGCCGAATAGTGCTGCAGCACCGCCAGCGGGGCCAGCACCATCACGGTCGCGACGACCAGCCGCACGGCCGCGCGGTAGTCGGCCTCGTTCATCGAGGCGGCGGCAGCCACCCCGAACCAGATGTAGAGCAGCCAGAAGCGCATGCCGATCAGGAACACGATCGGCGAGCTCTCGCCGGCCACCATCTGCATCAGCCCCCAGGCGACCACGCAGCAGGACCAGGCCAACAGCGGAACCGTCACCTTGGCATAGCGATGCAGCTGGCCCGACCAGGCCGCCTGGGCGATCACCGCCACCGCCAGCAGGTCGCGCATGCCGATCAGCGGCAGCGTCAGCGACGACGCCACCCACTTGCGGACCGCGCCCTCGAACACCACGATCAGCAGCACCGCGATGAACATGCGGCCGGCCGCGCTGAGCGTCGACGCGCGGCCCGTGGCGCGGGCGCCCGGCGCGGCCGGCATCGGCTGGGAGTAGACGGCGCCCTGCTTCATGCGCGGGCCTCCCGGCTCAGCGCCTGCAGGGCCGCGGCGTGGGCCTGGATGCAGTGCGGTTCGTACCAGCGGCGCGCGGCGCGGCCGATGGCCTGCGGATCGAGCCCCGGGTCGCGCTCCAGCGCGTCGAAGCCGGCGGCGTATTCGACATCGGGCTGCATGCCGTCGCAGGGCGCGAGGTCCTTGGTGAGCAGGATCGGGCAGGTGCCATGCGAGGCGTAGGCGGCGAAGATGCCGCTCTTGCCGACGAAGTCGGCGGGATAGGCCAGCGCGCCGTGGCGGGCCTGGGACAGGGCTCGGCTCACCTCCTTGGCCGGCAGCATCCCGCGCACCTGCACCCCTTCCTCGATCAGGCGGTTGGCCAAGGCGCGGTCCTGCAGCGGCGCACCGATGTCGTCGATGCGCAGGCCATGGCGCTTGGCGAAGCGGAAGATCTCGCCATCGTTCCAGGCATAGGCCGGTGCGCGCATGCCGGCACTGCCGAAGACCACGATCGATGCCTCGCGTTCGTGTTCGGCCGCGGCGGGCTCGCCCACGTTCGAGAACACGGGCAGCACGCGGTGCGGCGCCTCGGGCGCCTGCGTGCGCAGCCAGCTCCCCGCGCGTTCGCGGTTGGTGAGCCAGAAGTCGGCCTGGCCGGCCAGCTCGCTGGCGATGCGCCGCTGCATGCCGCTGAGCCAGAAGGCCGAACGCCAGGGCGGGCCGGAGGCATAGAGCTCGTGAAAGACCACGCCGAACACGCGAAAGCGCTCGCGCAGGCTTGCGAGCTCCTCGAGCAGCCAGGAAGGAATGCCGCGCTTGTGATAGCCGTAGCCGCTGAAATGCAGCAGCAGCACGTCGCCGGACCAATCCTGCGTGTCGGTCTGGGCCGACAGCTCGCGCACCGGCGCATGGATCGAGCCGCCGACGATGGCGGCGTAGTCGCGCACCCCGCCGGTGCCGGGCGGAATCAGGGAGAGCGAGGTGGCGGCTTGCATGGTCGCTGGGAGTGTCAGGCGGCCACGCGTTCGTGGGCCAGGAAGTCCTGGTAGGCGCTCGCGATGCCCTCGCGCAGGCCGACGCGCGGGGCCCAGCCCAGGGCGCGGATGCGGGAGATATCGAGCAGCTTGCGCGGCGCGCCGTCGGGCTTGCTGGCGTCGCAGCGGATCTCGCCGCGGTAGCCGACCACTTCGCCCACCAGCTGCGCCAGTTCGGCGATCGACAGGTCTTCCCCGCAGCCGACGTTGATGTGGCTGTTCATCGGCTCGGTGCTGGCCGCATAGCGGTCGCGCGGCAGGTCCATGACGTGCACGCAGGCCGCGGCCATGTCGTCCACATAGAGGAACTCGCGCTTGGGCGTGCCCGTGCCCCAGATCACGACGGACGGCGCGGCGGCTTCGCGGGCTTCGTGGAAGCGGCGGATCAGCGCCGGCAGCACATGGCTGTTGTCCGGGTGGTAGTTGTCGCCGGGCCCGTAGAGGTTGGTCGGCATCACGCTGCGGTAGTCGGTGCCGTACTGGCGGTTGTAGCTCTCGCAGAGCTTGATGCCCGCGATCTTGGCGATCGCGTAGGGCTCGTTGGTGGGCTCGAGCTTGCCGGTGAGCAGGGCGTCCTCGGCCATCGGCTGGGCCGCCAGCCGCGGGTAGATGCAGCTCGAGCCGAGGAACAGCAGCCGCGTCACGCCGCTGCGCCAGGCCTCGTGGACCACGTTGGCCTCGAGCATCAGGTTGGCGTAGAGGAACTCGGCCGGATAGGTGGCGTTGGCATGGATGCCGCCCACCTTGGCCGCGGCCAGGTACACCGCGTCGGGCTTCTCGGTGGCGAAGAAGTCGCGCACGGCGGCCTGGTCGGTCAGGTCGAGCTCGGCGTGGGTGCGCGTGATGATGCGTTCGTGGCCCAGGGCTTCGAGTGCGCGCACGATGGCGCTGCCGACCATGCCTCGATGGCCCGCCACGTAGATGCCTTTGCGAAGCGCGTTCATGAAATCTCTGAGATAGGTTGACCGTCAGGCCGTCGCTGGAGGAAAGAAGGTTCGAGAGGACCGGAGGCCGGGCGGCGCATCGGCCGCTCGACCCGCTGGAACGGGCCTCTGCGCCGCATCATCCCTCGTTTGGCGCGAGGCTGGAAGCGGTGTGCGAAGCGGCCCCTTGCCGAGCCGCCGCTTTTGTCGAACGTCGCCCGCTCAGCGCGAGCCTTCGCCCGAGATCACCGCCTTCGCGGTCTTGGCGAGGATCTTGATGTCCAGCCAGAGCGACCAGTTGTTGACGTACTGCGCATCGAGTTCGACGCGCTGGGCATACGACAGCCGGTTGCGGCCGCTCACCTGCCACAGACCGGTGATGCCGGGACGCATGGCGCAGTAGTGGCCCCAGTGCTTGCCGTAGAGGCTGCGCTGGCGCTCCATGCAGGGGCGGGGGCCGATCAGGCTCATGTCGCCCTTGAGCACGTTCCAGAACTGCGGCAGCTCGTCCAGGCTCAGCTTGCGGATCAGGCGGCCCAGCGGGGTGATGCGCGGGTCCACTTCGAGCTTCTGGAAGGTTTCCCACTGGGTGCGGGCCACGTCGTTCTTGCTCAGGTAGTCGTCCAGGATGCTCTCGGAGTTGCGCACCATGGAGCGGAACTTGTAGAACTTGAAGCGCTGGCCGCCTTCGCCCATCCGGGTCTGGAAGAAGTGCACCGGCCGGCCCATGCTGATGGCGACGGCCAGGGCCACCACCAGATAGATCGGGCCGAAGAAGGCGAAGAAGGTCAGGGCCGCGGCGATGTCCACGCTTCGTTTGAGGCCGCGTTGCAACGGCGTCAGACCCTTCGGTTGTGCGGCGATGGGCGTGGGTGCGGGCTCCCCGCGCCCGGAGGGGCGGTGCCTGAGCAGATGGCCTTGCGCAGTCGAATCGGTACGAAACATGTGAATCCCCTTGGGGTTTCTGCCTACGGCGCGGCAGTGTAACGCTTTAATACTACAGGAAAGAATTTGAACACATTTGTTCTAGTTTGTCCTGTAAGTCTACGGTACTCATTTTTTATAGAGACCGCAGACCGGCACTATTTCACGTCCCACTTCATGTTGTGCGATGCAACATTCTAAATACGTTTGTAGAACTTTTGTACGAAGAAAAATCACGGTCTCTGAGGACCTTTGTTGCTACTTGTTTCCGAAGCGAGGGGGCAGGGTGACCACCGCAGCGACTGGCTTCGGGAAGGCGAAAAAAAAACGTCGGCCGCCGGTGAAGGCGGCCGACGTCGGGGTCGGCATGCGGGCACCCTGAGCGGGTGCCCCGGGGGCGGCGCTCAGCGAGCGGTGTCGCCCTCGTGCGCGGTGCGTTCGAAAGGCAGCACCGTGGCGGCCAGGTCGCGGCGCGTTTCGACCAGCACCAGCGGGCCTTCGTCGAGCACCGGCACGGGCGGGCGTTCACGCGGCACGTGGATCGGCTTGACTTCGGCCGCGATGGCGGCGCGCACCTGCGCGACGCGCTCGGCGTCGGAGTTCACCCAGTGCAGGCCCGAGCCTTCCGCCACCTGGGCGAGTTCCGCCAGGGGCAGCTCGAAGGGCTGAACCTTCGGCAGCGCGCCACGGCCGTGGGCCGGCTGGCTGCTGGCCACCGCCGGTGCGGGAGCGGCGGGGCGAGGCGCGCGCTCGGTCCGGACCGGTGCGGCTTCCGCCCGCACGGCCTGGACTTCG
Organism: Variovorax sp. J2P1-31; assembly: GCF_030317215.1. Lineage (NCBI taxonomy): Bacteria > Pseudomonadati > Pseudomonadota > Betaproteobacteria > Burkholderiales > Comamonadaceae > Variovorax > Variovorax sp. J2P1-31. Next base: position 269,400 of record NZ_JASZYA010000003.1, on the reverse strand, counting down.
GGCGCCGGCGCGGTCGGCACCACCGCAGCAGCCACGGTTTCGACGACCGGCTGTGCCGGCGCGACCGCGGGGGCGGCCGCTTCCGCGGCGACAGCCTCGGCTTCCGGTGCCGCGACGGTCTCGTCGCCTTCGCGCGGTGCGCGCTCGCGGCGATCGCGGCCGTAGCGGTCACGCGAGCGACCGCGGCGTTCGTCGCCGTCGCGGCGGGCGGCCTGTTCGGCCGCCGCACCGTTGTCGGACACGCCTTCGATCGCCTCGGGGTTCACGGCCGCGATGGCGTCGGACGCCGGCTCGGCGGGACGCGGCGCGCCGTCGCGGCGTTCGCGGCGGCCTTCGCCGGCGCGTTCGCCACGGGGCTCGCGGTCCTCGCGCGGTGCGCGCTCTTCGCGCGGCGCACGGTCTTCACGGGGGGCGCGCTCTTCACGCGGCGCACGTTCCTCACGCGGCGCGCGCTCGTTGCGCTCGGCGCTCGTGCCGTCCGAGGACGATGCATCGCCGTTCAGGAAGCGCGCGGGCGCTTCGGCCGTGCCGCGTTCGCGCGCCTCGCCGTTGCGCTCGCCGCCACGTTCACCACGTTCGCCACGCTCGCCGCGTTCACGGCGGGCGCGCGGTGCGCGCTCGATCGGCGCACCGTTTTCATCGACGGCCGGCGCCAGGTTCTGGACCGCTTCCTGCTGGCCGTCCGCGCCTTCCAGCGTCACCGGACGGTCGGCATCGCGGCGTTCGCCACGGCCGCCGTTGCGCGGGCCGCGGCCTTCGCGGCCGCCTTCACGGGGTTCGCGCGGTTCACGGGCTTCGCGCACGGGCGCGTCGGCACGGAGTTCGGTCCGGGCTTCACGCGGTTGGCGTTCGCCGGCGCGTTCACCCGAACGTTCGCCACCGCGACCGCCGCGGCGTTCGCCGTCGCGGCCGTTGCGGCCTTCGCCGTCACGGCCGCCGCGGCCTTCACCGCGGCCACCGCGGCGCTGTTCGCCGTCGCGCGCCGAGCGGGCTTCGCCGTCGCGTCCGCCACGGCCATCGCGGCGCGGCTTGGGTGCTTCCACCGGAATGGCGCTGGCGGGGGTGCCGGTGCTGGGCGTCGCTGCGGGCTTGGCCGCGGGCGTCTCGGCACCGAACAGGCGCTTGATGAAGGCGAAGAAGCCGCGTTCGGCCGGCGCGGCCACCGGGGCTGCGGGCGGCGGTGCCACGGGCGGCTGCACCGCGACGGGGGGGCGCACCGGTTCGGGCTTGGGCACGGCGACCGGCGCCGGCGCGTCGGGCAGCACGCCCTTGATCACCGGCGTCTGCTTGTTGGTGGGTTCCTGCGAGCGGCGCGTCACCGAGGTCGGGTCTTCCACCTCCTCGGCCATCCTGTAGCTGGCCTGGATGTGGTCGAGGCGCGGGTCGTCGTGCTTGAGGCGCTCGAGCTTGTAGTGCGGCGTCTCGAAGGTCTTGTTCGGCACCATCAGCACGGTCACGCGCTGCTTGAGCTCGATCTTGGCGATCTCGGGGCGCTTCTCGTTGAGCAGGAAGGAGGCCACTTCGACCGGCACCTGGACGTGCACGGCGGCCGTGTTGTCCTTGAGGCACTCTTCCTGAATGATGCGCAGGATCTGCAGCGCGCTCGATTCGGTGTCGCGGATGTGGCCCGAGCCGCCGCAGCGGGGGCAGGGGATCGACGAGCCTTCGCTGAGCGCCGGCTTCAGGCGCTGGCGGCTCATTTCCATCAGGCCGAACTTGCTGATCGAGCCGAACTGCACGCGGGCGCGGTCTTGCCGCAGCGCGTCGCGCAGGCGGCTTTCGACCTCGCGGCGGTTCTTCGACTCGTCCATGTCGATGAAGTCGATCACGATCAGGCCGCCCAGGTCGCGCAGGCGCATCTGGCGCGCCACTTCGTCGGCGGCTTCGAGGTTGGTGCGGGTGGCGGTCTCTTCGATGTCGCCGCCCTTGATGGCGCGGGCCGAGTTCACGTCGATGGACACCAGCGCTTCGGTGTGGTCGATCACGATGGCGCCGCCCGAGGGCAGCTGCACGGTGCGGGCGTAGGCCGACTCGATCTGGTGCTCGATCTGGAAGCGGCTGAACAGCGCCGCGTCGTCGCGGTAGCGCTTCACGCGGGCCGCATGCTCCGGCATCACGTGGGCCATGAACTGCTGGGCCTGCTCGTAGATGTCGTCGGTGTCGATCAGGATGTCGCCGATGTCGTGATTGAAGTAGTCACGGATCGCGCGGATGACGAGCGAGGATTCCTGGTAGATCAGGAAGGCGCCCTTGGCGCCCTTGGCCGCGCCGTCGATGGCGGTCCAGAGCTTGAGCAGGTAGTTCAGGTCCCACTGGAGTTCGGGCGCCGAGCGGCCGATGCCGGCGGTGCGCGCGATGATGCTCATGCCCTTCGGGTACTCGAGCTGGTCCATCGCCTCCTTGAGCTCGGCCCGGTCGTCGCCCTCGATGCGGCGCGAGACGCCACCGCCGCGCGGGTTGTTGGGCATCAGCACGACGTAGCGGCCGGCCAGCGAGACGAAGGTGGTCAGGGCGGCGCCCTTGTTGCCGCGCTCTTCCTTCTCGACCTGCACGACCAGTTCCTGGCCTTCGCGGATCGCGTCCTGGATGCGGGCCTGGCTGGCCGACACGCCTTCGGCGAAGTACTGCTTGGAGATTTCCTTGAAGGGCAGGAAGCCGTGGCGGTCCTCGCCGTAGTCGACGAAACAGGCTTCGAGCGAGGGCTCGACGCGGGTCACGACGGCCTTGTAGATGTTGCCCTTGCGCTGTTCGCGCCCTTCGATTTCGATTTCGTAGTCGAGGAGCTTCTGCCCGTCGACGATGGCCAGGCGGCGCTCTTCCGGCTGCGTGGCGTTGATCAACATCCGCTTCATGATGCGTTGTCCTTAATAGATATATGCGTTCGAACCGGCCCCTGACGGGCCAACGATGCACGGACGACGCTTCGCGAAACGAGGGGGAATTGCCGCTAACACTCCGGCTGCCTGGCCGCCGCGCGAACGCGGCCGGCCGTTGTCGAGCGTCAGCTCAACGGCAGCAGGCGAGGGGGCGCATGGATGGGGGCGAGCCCGCGACGGTGTCGAGTCGCCATGGATGTCATGGCGGATTGCGCAGGGGTGGCGCGCGCTGCGGACAATTCCATGCCGGAGGCCGCTGGCATCAGCGGGCGCAGGCAAATTTGAATCAGCAGCATCAACACAAGTGGGCTCGCTTCGATCCGCCGGCAGCTTGGAGCCTGCCGGCTGGGTATTCCGTATCGGTGTTTCGTGGGCGTCGGCTTGGCTGGGGCGTCTTGTCTGCCACTTTGCGCTTCAGCGCGGGGTTTGCGGACTCGGCGCCCAAACGGCATCGACCTCACAGCGCTTTCGGTGGTGCTCTAAACTTCTGCTTAATCAAGCACTTACAAGACCGCGCTGGTGAAAAACATTATAGGTGCGAAGCCGGGCCCCGAAGCGGCCGAAGTCCGTTTTCTGACGGTCGATGAGGAATCGGCCGGGCAGCGACTCGACAATTTCCTGTTCCGCCATCTGAAAGGCGTTCCCAAGACGCATGTCTACCGGATCATCCGGTCGGGCGAGGTGCGCATCAACAAGGGGCGGGCGCAGGCCGAGACCCGGATCGAGGTGGGCGATGTGCTGCGCCTGCCGCCGGTGCGCATCTCGGCGCGCGCGGAGGAGGGCGGGGCGCCACCGGCGCCGCCACGCGAGTTCCCGCCGCTGCTGGAGGACGACGCGGTGCTCGCCATCGACAAGCCCGCGGGCGTGGCGGTGCACGGCGGCAGCGGCGTGAGCTTCGGCGTGATCGAACAGCTGCGCACCGCGCGCCCGGGCGCCAAGTTCCTCGAACTGGTGCACCGGCTCGACCGCGAGACCTCGGGCATCCTGCTGGTGGCCAAGAAGCGCAGCGCGCTGCTGGCGCTGCAGGACCAGTTCCGCGAGCGCGAGACCGGCAAGACCTACCTGGCGCTGGTCGAGGGCCGGTGGCCTGCCAACCGCAAGGTGCTGGACGCGCCGCTGGCCAAGTACCTGCTGCCGGACGGCGAACGCCGGGTGCGCGTGGTGGCCAAGGACCATCCCGACGCGATGCACGCCGTGACGCTGGTGCGCGTGCTCGCGAGTTTCGCCCTGCCCGGCGATGCCGCGCCCGCCTCGCTGCTGGCCGTGACCATCAAGACCGGCCGCACGCACCAGATCCGGGTGCACCTGGCTTCGGCCGGCCACGCGATCGCCGGCGACGACAAGTACGGCGACTTCGAACGCAACCGCCAGTTGCAAAAACGCGGCCTCAAGCGCATGTTCCTGCATGCTTGGCGGCTGCAGTTCAATCACCCGGCGGGCGGCCAGCGGATCTCGCTGCAGGCCGACCTGCCGCCGGAACTCCTGGCCTTCCTGCCACCCGAAGCCCTGGCTTCGCTCGCCACCCCACCTTCGCCTGCGCCTTCCCCATGACCGATGCTGTTTCCGCCCGCCGTTTCGACCTGATCGTCTTCGACTGGGACGGCACCCTCTACGACTCCACCCGCCTGATCGCGCGCTGCATCCAGGAGGCGGTCGTCGACGTCGGCGGCGCCCGGCCCAACGAGCGCGACGCCGCCTGGGTCATCGGCCTGGGCCTGGCCGAGGCGCTGGCCCGCGCCGCGCCCGACGTGCCGCGCGAGAAGTACGCCGAGCTCGGCGCCCGCTACCGCTACCACTACCTGCAGCACCAGGACGACGTGATGCTGTTCGACGGCGTGCTGCCCATGCTCGACGCCCTCAAGGCCCGCGGCCACCTGCTGGCCATCGCCACCGGCAAGTCGCGCCGCGGCCTCAACGAGGCGCTGGCCGCGCGCGACATGCGCGGCCGCTTCGACGGCTCGCGCACCGCCGACGAGACGCACGGCAAGCCCCATCCGCGCATGCTGCTCGAACTGATGGAAGAACTCGACGTGCCGGCCGAGCGCACGCTGATGATCGGCGACACCACCCACGACCTGCAGCTGGCCGTCAATGCCGGCTGCGCGGGCGTGGGCGTGGGCTACGGCGCGCACGAGGTGGCCGGCTTCGAGGCGCTGTCGCCGTTGCACGTGGCCCACTCTGTCGCCGAACTGTCGGATTGGCTGCGGGACAATGCCTGACTGCCAACCTCCACGCATCGATTGATCGACGAGCAGCCATGAGCGACATCATTCCCCTGTGCAATTCCGCCGACCTGGTCGAGGGTGGGCGGGCCGTGTCCTTCGATGTGGTGCACCAGGGCGAGAGCCTGCGCGCCTTCGCCATCCGCTTCGAGGGCCGGCCGCACGCCTACCTCAACCGCTGCACCCACGTGGCGATGGAGATGGACTACCAGCCCGACCGTTTCTTCGACGACAGCGGGCAGTGGCTGCTGTGCGCCACGCACGGCGCGGCCTACCAGCCCGACACCGGCGACTGCGCCGGCGGGCCCTGCCGTGGCGGGCTGGTGAAGATCACCCTGAGCGAGCGTGACGGCGTGGTGCACTGGCATACTGACTGGAACCTGCTGCCGCTCGTTTTCTAGGATGCCCTCCCTTCCTTTCCTCTCGCAGCTGTCGTTTGCCCGCAGGCTGCGCACACCCACATGACCGAACCCACCCGCACGGAACCCCAGGGTTTCGAGCCCTTCGAGCGGCCCGCGCCGCTTTCCTCCGCGCAAGCCGCCCCCACCATGTCCAAGAACGATCCCACTTCACAACCCGGCTGGGAGCGGGCCACGCTCGAGAAGCTCGCCTTCGCCGCCCTGCGCGAGCAGCGCGCGACACGCCGCTGGAAGACCTTCGTGCGCCTGGGCTGGCTGGCCTTCTTCATCTTCCTGGCCTGGTTCGCGGTGTCGCGCACCGCGACCAGCACCGCCGCGACCACGGCGCACACCGCGGTGGTGGAGATCAAGGGCGAGATCGCCAACGGCTCCGACGCCAGCGCCGAATTCGTGGTCGCGGCCCTGAAGACCGCCTTCGAGGATGCGGGCGCCAAGGGCGTGGTGCTGCTGATCAATTCGCCCGGCGGCAGCCCGGTGCAGGCCGGCATCATCAACGACGAGATCAAGCGCCTCAAGGCCAAGCACGGCAAGCCGGTCTACGCGGTGGTCGAGGAGACCTGCGCCTCGGCCGCCTACTACATCGCCGCCGCCGCCGACCAGATCTACGTGGACAAGGCCAGCATCGTGGGCAGCATCGGCGTGCTGATGGACGGCTTCGGCTTCACCGGCACCATGGAAAAGCTCGGCGTCGAGCGCCGCCTGCTGACCGCGGGCGAGAACAAGGGCTTCCTCGATCCGTTCAGCCCGATGAGCGAGCCGCAGCGCGCCCATGCGCAGCAGATGCTCGACCAGATCCACACCCAGTTCATCAACGTGGTCAAGGCCGGCCGCGGCGACCGCCTCAAGCTCGACACGCCGGGCCTGTTCAGCGGCCTGTTCTGGAGCGGCCAGCAGGCCGTGGACATGGGGCTGGCCGACCACCTCGGCAACGTCGACTACGTGGCGCGCGAGGTGATCAAGGCCGAGGACGTGATCGACTACACGCGCCGCGACAACGTGGCGGAGAAACTGGCCAAGAAGTTCGGCGCCGCGATGGGCAGTGCCTCGGTGAGCGCGCTGCGCAGCGCGCCGGCGCTGCGCTGAACCGCGTTCAGCGCGTGTTCGCGTAGCGTGCCGAGGCGGCCAGCGCGACCGCGAAAGCCACCACCGTGTAGAGCGCGATCGTCAGCGAGCTGACGCGCGCCAGCAGCCCGATCACCGGCGGGCCGGCCATGAAGCCCAGGTAGGCCGCGGCCGACACCGCCGCGATGCCGCGCGAGGGTTCGACGCCCGGCACCTGGGCCGAGGCCGCGAACAGGATCGGCACCACGTTCGCAAAGCCCACGCCCACGCCGGCGAAGCCCGCCAGCGCGAGCCAGGGCAGGTCGGTCAGCAGCACCAGGGTCATCGAGGCGGCGGCCAGCAGCGCGCTGGCGCGCAGCAGTTGCGCGGGTGCAAAGCGGGCGCGCAGCGCATCGCCGCCGAAGCGCGCGGCGGCCATGGCGGCGGAGAAGCTCGCATAGGCCAAGGCAGCCTGCTGCTGGGGCGCTCCCAGTTCCTGGTTCAGGTAGAGCACGCTCCAGTCGTAGATCGCGCCTTCGGCGATCAGGCCCAGCGCCGCCAGCACCCCCATCACCACCAGCGCGCCGCGCGGCAGGCGGAAGCCCGCGTCGGCATCGGCCGCGACGCCGGCGGGCCGGGGCAGCATGCGGGTAGACGAGCCCGCGATGGCGAGCGCCATCACGGCGGCCACGGCCAGCAGATGGGCCTGCACGCCCATGCCGGTGGCCAGCGCGGCGCCTCCGCTCACCGCGCCCACCATGCCGCCCAGGCTGAACATGCCGTGCATGCCGCTCATCAGGTGCGCGCCTTCATGCGCTTCCAGTTGCGCGGCGTCGGTGTTGATGGCCACGTCGAACACGCTGGTCACCAGGCCGAAGGCGGCCAGCAGGCCGAGCAGCGCCGCATAGCCGGGCATCAGGACCAGCAGGGCGATCAGCAGCGCGTAGACCGTGCCCGCGCAGCCGGCGATCCGGCGCGCGCCATGGCGGCCGATCCAGCGGCTGGCGCGCGTGATGCCGAACAGCGCGCCCACGCCCGCGGCCAGCATGGCGAAGCCCAGCTGCGCCTCGTCGAGGCCGTAGTGGGTCTTGATGGTCGGCACATGCACGCCCCAGGTCGCGAAGATGAAGCCGGAGCAGAAGAACTGGGTCCGGGTGGCCCAGCGGTTGCCGCGGGAGGTCGCGCCCATCTCAGCGGCCGATGGCGAACACGGCCGGCAGGCGGTCCTCGGTGGCCGCCGGCCTGGCACGCCAGGCCTTCACGGTTTCGCTGCGCACGCTGGCGTTGGCCAGCGTGAGGCCGCGCGCCACGGACAGGCGCGTGTGGTGCTGCAAGGTCTGGGTGAGCGACTGCAGCAGCGCGGCGTTGCGGTAAGGCGTCTCGATGAAGAGCTGGGTCTGGCCGGTCTTCAGGGCCAGCGCCTCGAGTTCGCGGATGCGCTGCACGCGGCCGTCGGCGTCCTGCGGCAAGTAGCCGACGAAGGCGAAGTTCTGGCCGTTGAGGCCGCTGGCGGCCAGCGCGAGCAGCAGCGACACCGGGCCGGTCAGCGGCACCACCTCGAGCCCCAGGTCGTGCGCGGCGCGCGCCACCGACGAGCCCGGGTCGGCCACCGCCGGCATGCCGGCCTCGCTCATCAGGCCCATGTCGTGGCCCTCCAGCGCCGCCGCCAGCAGCGGGCGGGCGTCGAACTGGCCCGCATGGTCGCCTTTCTTGTGCACCTCGCGCGGCAGCTCCTGGATCTGCTGCGCCTGCAGCGGCTGCGCCAGCGGCACGACGGCGTCGATGCGCTTGAGGTAGGCGCGCGCGGTCTTGGCGTTCTCGCAGATCCAGTGGGTGATGCCGGCCGCGGCCTGCAGCGTGCCCAGCGGCAGGGCGTCCTGCAGCGGGGCCTGGGTGTCGCAGCCGAAGTCCAGCGGGGCCGGGACGAGGTAGAGCTTGCCGCGGCTCACAGCAGGTCGACGCCGGCGGCGCGCAGCATGCGGCAGGTGCGGATCAGCGGCAGGCCGACGAGGGCGGTCGGGTCGTCGCTGTCGATCGATTCCAGCAGCGCGATGCCCAGGCCTTCGCTCTTGGCGCTGCCCGCGCAGTCGTAGGGTTGCTCGGCGCGCAGGTAGTTCTCGATCGCCGCGTCGCTCAGGTCGCGGAACACCACGCGCACCGGGGCCACGTCGTGGGCGACGAAGCCGCTCTCGGCGCAGATCACGGCCACCGCGGTCTGGAACACCATGGTCTGGCCGCGCATGCGCTGCAGCTGCGCGGTGGCGCGCGCGTGGTCGCCGGGCTTGCCCAGCGGCTCGCCGTGGAGGTCGGCCACCTGGTCGGAGCCGATCACCACGGCGCTCGGGAAACGGGCCGCCACGGCCTGGGCCTTGGCCAGCGCCAGGCGCTGGGCCAGCACCAGCGAGGTCTCGCCCGGCAAGGGTGTTTCGTCCACTTCGGGCGATTCGACGCTGAAGGGGCGCTGGAGGCGGGTGAGCAGCTCGCGGCGGTAGCGCGAGGTCGAGGCGAGGATCAGCGGACGTTGCATGGGGCGTGATTGTGCGTGAGCGGTTTAGACTGGCCGGGATGAACAGAGAATTTGTGCCTACCCGCCTCGATGTGACCGGTTTCGCCGAGGCCGCCGCCACCCTGCATGGCAGCGATCCGGTCGTGGGCTACGCCCGCCTGAGCGCCGAACTCGCCGAATCCGCCCCCGATGTGCAGGTGGCCTGGACCGCCCAGGGCGAAAGCCGCACCGGCAGCGACGGCGCGCCGGTGTCCTGGCTGCACCTGCACGCCGAGGCCACGCTGCCCTTCGTCTGCCAGCGCTGCCTGGCGCCGGTGTCGCTCGACCTCGAAGTCGATCGCTGGTTCCGCTTCGCGGCCGACGAAGAGGCGGCCGCGATCGAGGACGAGGAATCGGAAGAGGATGTGCTGGTGGCCGCGCGCGACTTCGACCTCAAGGGTCTGATCGAGGACGAGCTGCTCATGGAGATCCCGGTCACGCCGCGCCATGACGTATGCCCGGAACCGGTCCGGTTGTCGGCCGAAGATGCCGATTTCGAACAGGCCAACGAGGCCCGCCCCAACCCCTTCGCGGTGCTGGGCGGACTCAAGAAACCCAAGGGCGAATAGCGCCCGGTGCGGGTGATCTGGCGCAGCCGGATCGACCGCGCTATAATCGAGGGCTTCGCGCGCGCCGCCGTCGACCTTTTTGCAGGGTTTCCACTGGAGGATCTGCAAAAGACGCCAGGTCGATGCCGCCCCGCTTGCCCGCTCACCTAACCGAATTCCAGGAGCCATCATGGCCGTTCAGCAAAACAAGAAGTCGCCTTCCAAGCGCGGCATGCACCGTTCGCACAACGCACTCGTCGTGCCCGGTATCGCCGTCGAGCCGACCACCGGCGAAATCCACCTGCGCCACCACATCAGCCCGAACGGCTTCTACCGTGGCCGCAAGGTTCTGAAGACCAAGTCGGACTCCTGATCTCCGAACCCAAGGCCGAGGCCCGAAGCTACTTTTGCTGTAGCGTCGGGCCTTTGTTTTGATGGTCATCTCTCCTATTTCAGCTCCAGCGCCTTCCGCAATCACGCTTGCCGTGGATTGCATGGGTGGCGATCACGGACCCCGCGTCACGCTGGTGGCGTGCCGCGCATTCCTGGAGCGACACCCCGAGGCCCATCTGCTCGTGGTCGGTTTGCCGGCCGCGTTGAGCGGGTTTTCGCACGCCCGCGCCAAGGTGATTCCCGCGACCGAAGTGGTCGCGATGGACGATCCCATCGAGATCGCCCTGCGCAAGAAGAAGGATTCTTCGATGCGGGTGGCGATCCAGCAGGTCAAGGATGGTGCGGCCCAGGCTGCGGTATCCGCCGGCAACACGGGTGCATTGATGGCGATCGCACGCTATCTGCTCAAGACGCTGGACGGCATCGACCGGCCTGCCATCGCCCCGCAACTGCCCAACCGGACCGGCGGCGCCACCACGGTGCTCGACCTGGGCGCCAACGTCGACTGCGACGCGGAAGACCTGCTGCAGTTCGCCGTGCTCGGTTCGGCGCTGGTCTCGGCGCTCACCGGCAACGAGACGCCCAGCGTGGGACTGCTCAACGTCGGCGAAGAAGCCATCAAAGGCAGCGAAACGATCAAGAAAGCCAGCGTTCTGCTGCGAGCTGCCGCCAAATCCAAGGATCTCAACTTCTACGGCAACGTGGAAGGCAACGACATCTTCAAGGGCACGACCGACATCGTCGTGTGTGACGGCTTTGTCGGGAATGTGACGCTCAAGGCCTCCGAAGGCGTGGCCTCGATGATCGTGGACTTCCTTCGAATCGAGTATTCCAACGGACTCTTCAGCAAGTTTGCTGCGATCGTTTCCTATCCGGTGCTAAAAGCGCTCAAAAAGCGCCTGGATCACCGGCGCTACAACGGCGCGGCCTTGCTGGGCCTGCGTGGGCTGGTGTTCAAGAGCCACGGCTCGGCGGACGAGGAGGCTTTCGGCTATGCGCTGGATCGCGCTTATGATGCCGCTCGCAACAACCTGCTCGAGCGTGTGCGGGCTCGTATCGCCCGTGCCGCGCCGCTGCTAGCGCGGCCGGAATCGGCGGTGCCAGCCGACGCGCCCTCGCTCCACGTCTGATGACCCTCTTTTCTCGTATCACCGGCACCGGCAGCTACCTGCCGCCGCGCCGAGTCACCAACGACGACCTGGCCCGTGAACTGGCCGAACGTGGCGTCGAAACCTCCGACCAGTGGATCGTCGAGCGCACCGGCATCCGGGCCCGGCACTTCGCCGCGCCGGACGTGACCAGCAGCGACCTGGGCCTCGAGGCTTCCAGGCGCGCGCTCGAAGCCGCCGGCCGCCAGGCCAGCGAGGTCGACCTGATCGTGGTGGCGACCTCGACCCCCGACATGGTCTTTCCCTCGTCGGCGGCGATCCTCCAGCACAAGCTCGGCATCGCCGGCTGCCCGGCCTTCGACGTGCAGGCGGTGTGCAGCGGCTTCGTCTACGCCCTGACCGTGGCCGACGCCATGATCAAGACCGGCAGCGCCCGCTGCGCGCTGGTCGTCGGCGCCGAAGTGTTCTCCCGCATCCTCGATTTCAACGACCGCACCACCTGCGTGCTGTTCGGCGACGGCGCCGGCGCCGTGGTGCTCGAAGCCAGCGACGAGCCCGGCATCCTGGCCAGCGACCTGCACGCCGACGGCAAGCACGTCGGCATCCTCTGCGTGCCGGGCCATGTGTCCGGCGGCAATGTGCTGGGCACGCCGCTGCTGCACATGGACGGCCAGGCGGTGTTCAAGCTGGCGGTGCGCGTGCTCGAGGAAGCCGCCCGCACCACGCTGGCCAAGGCCGGTAAGAACGAGGCCGACATCGACTGGCTGATTCCCCATCAGGCCAACATCCGGATCATGGAAGGCACGGCGAAGAAGCTCAAGCTCCCGCTGGACAAGCTGGTGGTGACGGTGCACGAGCACGGCAACACCTCGGCGGCCTCGATTCCGCTGGCGCTCGACGAAGCGGTGCGCAGCGGCAAGGTCAAGAAGGGCGACACCGTCATGCTCGAGGGCGTGGGCGGCGGTTTCACCTGGGGCGCGGTGCTCCTGACCCTGTAGAGGCCGGATGCCGCGCGGGCTTCGGCGGCCCGGCGTCCACACCATAAGAGACAACCGATGACATCCTTTGCTTTTGTATTTCCCGGCCAGGGCTCGCAAGCCGTCGGCATGCTCGACGCCTGGGGCGACCACCCGGCCGTCGCCGAGACCCTGCGCGAAGCCTCCGACGCCCTGGGCGAGGACGTCGCGGCGCTGATCCACGACGGCCCCAAGGAAGCGCTGGCGCTGACCACCAACACCCAGCCCGTGATGCTGGTGGCCGGTGTGGCCGCCTGGCGCGCCTGGCTGGCCGAAGGCGGCGCCAAGCCGTCGGTGGTGGCCGGCCATTCGCTGGGCGAATACTCGGCCCTGGTGGCCTCGGGCGTGCTCACGCTGGCCCAGGCCGCGCCGCTGGTGCGCTTCCGCGCGCAGGCCATGCAGCAGGCCGTGCCGGTGGGTGTGGGCGCGATGGCCGCAGTGCTGGGCATGGCGGCCGACCAGGTGATCGCCGGCTGCGCCGAGGTCACGGCCGGCTTCGGTGCCGACAGTGCCGAGGTGGTCGAGGCGGTGAACTTCAACGATCCGATGCAGACCGTGATCGCCGGCAGCAAGGCCGCCGTCGACAAGGCCTGCGAAGTGCTCAAGGCCAAGGGCGCCAAGCGCGCGCTGCCGCTGCCCGTGTCGGCACCCTTCCATTCGAGCCTGATGCGGCCGGCGGCCGAGGCGCTGCGCGAGAAGCTGGCGTCGGTCGAACTGGCCGCGCCGCAGATCCCCGTGCTGAACAACATCGACGTGGCCGTCGAGACCGATGCCGACCGCATCCGCGACGCGCTGGTGCGCCAGGCCGCGGGCCCGGTGCGCTGGGTCGAGAGCGTGCAGGCGCTCCAGGCGCGCGGCGTCTCGGCGCTGGTCGAATGCGGCCCGGGCCGCGTGCTGGCCGGCATGGCCAAGCGCATCGCGCCTGACCTGGCCGCGGCCTCGGTCTACGATCCGGCGACACTCGCCGAAACCCGGCAACTGCTGAACACCCCATGAGCATCCCCAAATTCGAAGGCCAGGTCGCCCTGGTGACCGGCGCATCGCGCGGCATCGGCGCGGCCATCGCGCTGGAACTGGCCCAGCGCGGCCTCAAGGTCATCGGCACCGGCACCACCGAAGAGAGCGCCCAGAAGATCACGTCCGCCCTCGGCGCTTTCGACGGCCGCGGCCGTGCGCTCAACGTCAACGACGGCGCGGCGCTCGATGCGCTGGTCGACGAGATCGTCAAGGCCTACGGCGGCCTGCACGTGGTGGTCAACAACGCGGGCATCACCCGCGACATGCTGGCCATGCGGCTGAAGGACGACGACTGGGATGCGGTGCTCGACACCAACCTCAAGGCCGTGTTCCGGCTCTCGCGCGCCGCGATCCGTCCGATGATGAAGCAGCGCTACGGCCGCATCATCAGCATCACCAGCGTGGTCGGTGCATCCGGCAACGCGGGGCAGGCCAACTACGCGGCGGCCAAGGCCGGCGTGGCCGGCATGACGCGCGCGCTGGCCCGCGAACTGGGCAGCCGCAACATCACGGTCAACTGCGTGGCGCCGGGCTTCATCGAGACCGACATGACCGCCAGCCTGCCCGAAGCGCAGCAGCAGGCGTTGCTGTCGCAAATTCCACTGGGTCACCTGGGCAAGCCGGCCGACATCGCGCATGCGGTGGCGTACCTGGCCTCGCCGCAGGCGAGCTATGTGACGGGGCAGGAGCTCCACGTCAACGGCGGCATGCACATGTAGCCGTCTGGCGCAATTCCCTACCGTACGGACCGTGAGGCAATGGCCCAGGCCCGGACGGCTAAAATCCACCGATTCTTTATAAACCCCCAGAGGGAACCAAATGAGCGATATCGAAGCACGTGTCAAGAAAATCATCGCCGAGCAGCTCGGCGTGGAAGAGTCCCAAGTCACCAACGAAAAGGCTTTCGTGGCCGATCTGGGTGCCGACTCCCTGGACACGGTGGAACTGGTGATGGCACTCGAAGACGAGTTCGGCATCGAGATCCCCGACGAAGACGCAGAGAAGATCACCACGGTGCAGAACGCCGTCGACTACGCTTCCAAGAATCAAAAGGCCTGATCGGCCGCGCGTGGAAAACCCGTTCCGGCTCGCGGCGCATCGTCGCCGCGTGGCTCGCGAGAGGGCTTCCGTGCTTCCCCAGAAAGGTTTGCCGGCATGACCAAACGCCGCGTCGTCGTGACCGGGCTCGGTTGCATCGCCCCTGTTGGCAACACGGTGGCCGAATCCTGGTCCAACCTGTTGGCCGGCAATTCGGGCATTGACACCATCAAGGCCTTCGATGCCAGTCCCTTCGCCTGCAAGTTCGCAGGCGAGGTCAAAGGCTTCGACATCACCCAATACATTTCCGAGAAGGAAGCGCGTCACATGGACCGCTTCATCCATCTCGGGATGGCTGCCGCCATGCAGGCGGTGCAGGACAGCGGTCTCAAGACCAACGATGCGCTCTCGCCTGAAGAGGCCACGCGCATCGGCTGCAACATCGGTTCGGGCATCGGCGGCCTGCCGCTGATCGAGAACACGCATGCCGAACTGGTGAGCCGCGGCCCGCGCCGCGTGTCGCCGTTCTTCGTGCCGGCCTCGATCATCAACATGATCTCGGGCCACGTGTCGATCAAGTACGGCTTCCAGGGCCCGAACATCGCCGTGGTCACCGCCTGCACCACCGGCCTGCATGCCATCGGCCTGTCGGCACGCATGATCGAGTACGGCGACGCCGACGTGATGATCGCGGGCGGCTCCGAGTCGACCGTGTCGCCACTGGGCATCGGCGGCTTCGCGGCAGCGCGTGCGCTGTCGACCCGCAACGACGATCCCAAGACCGCGTCCCGCCCCTGGGACAAGGACCGCGACGGCTTCGTGCTGGGCGAGGGCGCGGGCGTGCTGGTGCTCGAGGAATACGAGCATGCCAAGGCACGCGGCGCCAAGATCTATGCCGAGGTCTCGGGCTTCGGCATGAGCGCCGATGCCTTCCACATGACCGCGCCCAACGTCGACGGCCCGCGCCGCTCGATGGCGTCGGCCCTGGCCAACGCCGGCGTCAATGCCGACGACGTCCAGTACCTGAACGCGCACGGCACCTCGACGCAGATCGGCGACATCAACGAGACCAACGCCATCAAGAACACCTTCGGCGCGCATGCGAAGAAGCTGGTGGTCAACTCGACCAAGTCGATGACCGGCCACCTGCTGGGCGGCGCCGGCGGCATCGAGTCGGTGTTCACGGTGCTGGCCCTGCATCACCAGAAGAGCCCGCCCACCATCAACATCTTCAACCAGGATCCGGAGTGCGACCTGGACTACTGCGCCAACGAGGCGCGGGACCTGAAGATCGACGTCGCGGTGAAGAACAACTTCGGCTTCGGCGGCACCAACGGCACGCTGGTGTTCAAGCGCGCTTGAAGCGAAACCGTCCATGCACAGCGCCCCAGCGGTGAGCTATCCGGTGGGGCGTTCGCGCGATGCGGGCCGTCTGTTGTCCGGGCTCTGGGCCCTGGGCGCGGCCTGCGCGGGCGCCGCCGTGCTGCACCTCGACGACATGCTCGGCGGGCGTGCGGCGCTGCTGGCGCTGGGCGTGGCGTGCGCGGGGGCGGCGACGTGGTGGTTTCGCCGCGGCGCCCGCTCCGGCGAACTGCGCTTCGACGGTCTTCAGTGGTCGCTGAGCGGCGCGCAGCCGGTGCCGGCGGCGCATGCCGAGCTCTGCCTGGACCTGCAATTCCTGCTGCTGCTGCGCCTGGTCGCGCCCGAGGGCCCGCGGTGCTGGCTCTGGCTCGAACGCCGCGCGCAGCCTTCGCGCTGGCCGGATTTGCGTCGTGCGGTATATTCGCGCGCCCCGACGCCGGCCCTGATGGGCCGGCCCGCCGATGCCACGCTGCCCGTGGCGCCTTCTTCCTCTCTTCCATGACCGCCACCCCCCCGCCCGTGCCACCGGACGCCGGTCCGACCGACGTGGCCGAGCCGCGTCCGGGCGAGGTCGATTTCCAGCTCGTGCAGCGCACGGTGGCGGGCGACCAGAAGGCCTTCGAACTGCTGGTGATCAAGTACCAGCGGCGCATCGAGCGGCTGATCGGCCGCATGGTGCGTGACGTCGACCTGGTGGAGGACATCGCGCAGGAAACCTTCATCCGGGCCTACCGCGCGCTGCACCAGTTCCGCGGCGAAGCCCAGTTCTACACCTGGCTCTACCGGATCGCGGTCAACACCGCCAAGAAGGCGCTGGTCGACATGAAGCGCGATCCGACGGTCTCGGAAAGCGCCTTGCGGCCATCTTCGTCGGACGAGGATGAAACTTACCGTCCTGGAAACGAACCAATCAGCGACGAAACCCCCGAAACCGTGCTGGCCGCGCAAGAGATCGCGGCCGCAGTCGAGGCTGCGATGGAGGCCCTGCCGGCCGAATTGCGCCAGGCCGTCACGCTGCGCGAGATCGAGGGCATGAGCTACGAAGAGATTGCTGAGTTGATGAATTGCCCGATCGGCACGGTTCGCTCCCGGATTTTCCGGGCCCGCGAAGCCATTTCCGCGCGGGTCAAGCCGATGCTCGACAACCAGTCCGGCAAGCGTTGGTAAGCAGGTGAATGAAATGAAACATACCCCCGAGTCCGTGCGTGAGCAGATTTCCGCCTTGGCCGACGATCGGTTGCAGGGCGACGCCTTCGGCGAAGCCATGGACCTGCTCGCCCACGACGGCGAGCTGCAGTCCAGCTGGCAGACCTACCACCTGATCGGCGACGTGCTGCGGGCGCCTCGGCCTGCGCCCTGCACCGACAGCAGCGCGTTCCTCGCGCGTTTCCAGCAGCGGCTGGCCGACGAGGTGCCGGTGCGGCGCGCGGCCGTGGTCGCCGCCCCCGTGGTGGTGCCCCTGCCCGTGGCGGCGCGGCTGCCGGTCGAGGCCGCGAACGAGCCGATCTTCCGCTGGAAGCTGGTGGCCGGCGCGGCCTCGCTGGTCGCGGCCGCGGCCATCGGCTGGAACTGGGTCGGCAGCGGCGTCGCGCCCGCGGGCGCGCAGATGGCCCAACAGCAGCAACAGCAACAGGCGGCGCCCGCGGTGCAGCTGGCGAGCTCCGACGGCTCGGTGCTGTCGGCGGCCCAGCAGGGCGGCCCGTCGGGACCGACCCGCGTGGTGGTCGGCAGCGGCAGCGGCAATCCGCAGGTGATGCTGCGCGATCCGCGCCTGGACCAATTGCTCGAAGCACACCGGCAGGCCGCCGGCGGGGCGCAGATGCCCTCGGGCTTCCTGCGCAACGCGACCTTCGAGAGCTCCGCGCGCTGACGCCTCCGAATGCCCGCTGATCAACCTGACTTTCGTCGCTCCATGCCCATGACTGCCCGCCGCGCCATGCTGGTGCTCTCCGCGCTCTGCCTGGCACCCTTGGCGATCGCGCAGACGCGCGGGCACGCGGCGGCCGCGGCCAAGAGCGCCGCACCGCCAGTGGCCGGCGAAGTGTCGAGCCTGGGCACGGTCGATTGGCTGCGCCGCATGCATGCGGCGTCGCGGCAGCGCACCTATGTCGGCACCTTCGTGGTGTCGTCCACCAGCGGCAACCTCTCGAGTTCGCGCATCTGGCACGTGGCCGACGGCGACCAGCTGCTGGAGCGCATCGAAGCGCTGTCGGGCGCGCCGCGCTCGACCTTCCGCCGCAACGACCACGTCATGACCTTCCTGCCCGAGGACAAGGTCGTGCGCAGCGAGAAGCGCGAGAACCTGGATTTCTTCCCCAACCTGCCGGGTGGCGCGCCCGACGTGGCCATCGGCGAGTTCTACGACGTGCAGATGCTCGGCAAGGGCCGGGTCGCGGGTTTCGATGCCGACGTGCTGCAGCTCGTGCCGCGCGATGCGCTGCGCTTCGGCTACCGCGTCTGGAGCGAACGCCGCTCCGGCCTGGTGGTCGCGCTGCAGACGGTGGACGGCGACGGCCGCGTGGTCGAGCAGTCGGCCTTCTCCGAGCTGCAGTTCGATGCGCCGGTGAAGCCGCAGTCGCTGGTCCAGATGATGGGCAACACCGCCGGCTACCGCATCGAGAAGTCGGAGCTGGAGCGCACCACGGCCGCCGCCGAAGGCTGGTCGCTGCGCGAACCGGTGGCGGGCTTCAAGCCGGTCAATTGCTACCGGCGCGCGCTCGACGGCGCGGCCAAGCCCGAACGCACCATGCAGTGGACCTTCTCCGACGGCCTGGCCTCGGTCTCGCTGTTCGTCGAGCCCTACGATGCGCAGCGGCCGTCGAAGGAAGCGCTGCTGGCGCTCGGCGCCACCTACACCCTGACCCGGCGCATGACCGACAAGGGCGGGGACTGGTGGCTCACGATCGTCGGCGAGGTGCCGCCACGCACGCTGCAGGCTTTCGCTCAGAATCTTGTGCGCACGCGCTAGGCCGGTGCTTGCGCCGTCCCGCCGCGCGCTGAACCAAACGGCCGCTGCCGATTCATAGCGCGATGATGTTCGCTGTTCTTTCATGAAAAGAGATCCGATGATGCTGCTCAAAGTCGAGGGAAGAAAACTCCGTTCGTGCCTGCTGGCGTCGGCGCTGGTGCTGACGGCGGCCGGTGGCCTGCTGCCGCTGGCCAGCGCGCAGGCGCAGACCCGCACGCTGCCCGACTTCACCGACCTGGTCGACCAGGTCGGCCCGGCGGTGGTCAACATCCGCACCGTCGAGAAGGTGACGCAGCGCGGCGGCGGCGCCAACGGCGAGATGGACGAGGAAATGCAGGAGTTCTTCCGCCGCTTCTTCGGGCAGCCCGCGCCGGGCACGCCGCGCCAGGGGCCGCGCCAGAACCGGCCCCAGGAGCCGCAGGAAGAGAGCCGGCCGCGTGGCGTGGGCTCGGGCTTCATCCTGAGTGCCGACGGCTTCGTGATGACCAACGCGCACGTGGTCGAGGACGCGTCCGAGGTGCTGGTCACGCTGCCCGACAAGCGCGAGTTCAAGGCCAAGATCATCGGCGCGGACAAGCGCACCGACGTGGCGGTCGTGAAGATCGACGCCACCGGCCTGCCGGCGCTCAAGGTCGGCGAC
Source organism: Variovorax sp. J2P1-31 (assembly GCF_030317215.1). Classification (NCBI taxonomy): domain Bacteria; kingdom Pseudomonadati; phylum Pseudomonadota; class Betaproteobacteria; order Burkholderiales; family Comamonadaceae; genus Variovorax; species Variovorax sp. J2P1-31. The sequence goes on along the minus strand of NZ_JASZYA010000003.1, from coordinate 250,206 downwards.
GTGTCGAAGCTGCGCGTGGGTGAATGGGTAATGGCCATCGGCTCGCCCTTCGGCCTCGAGAACACCGTGACCGCCGGCATCGTGAGCGCCAAGCAGCGCGACACCGGCGACTACCTGCCCTTCATCCAGACCGACGTCGCGATCAACCCCGGCAATTCCGGCGGCCCGCTGATCAACATGCGCGGCGAGGTGGTGGGCATCAACAGCCAGATCTACTCGCGTTCGGGCGGCTTCATGGGCATCTCCTTCTCGATCCCGATCGACGAGGCGATCCGCGTGAGCGAGCAGCTGCGGGCCACGGGCCGCGTCTCGCGCGGCCGCATCGGCGTGAGCATCGACCAGGTGACCAAGGACGTCGCCGAGTCGATCGGCCTGGGCAAGGCGCAGGGCGCGCTGGTGCGCAGCGTCGAGGCCGGTTCGCCGGGCGAGAAGGCCGGCGTCGAGGCGGGCGACATCATCACCAAGTTCGACGGCAAGGCGATCGAGAACTCGCGCGACCTGCCCCGGCTGGTCGGCAACACCAAGCCGGGCACCAAGAGCACGATCACCGTGTACCGGCGCGGCGCCTTCCGCGACCTCAACGTGACCATCGCCGAGATCGAGCCCGACAAGCCGGCGCGTCCCGCGGTGGAGCGCGAGGAGCCGGCGCCGAAGTCCTCGGCTTCGGCGGCCGCCAAGTCACTGGGCCTCGCCGTGAGCGACCTGACCGAAGCGCAGAAGAAGGCGCTGAAGGTGCGCGGCGGCGTGAAGATCGACACCGCCACCGACGCCGCTGCACGTGCCGGCCTGCGCGAAGGCGACGTGATCCTGGCGCTGGGCAATGCCGAGGTGACCAGCGTCAAGGAACTCGACGCCGCCCTGGGCAAGGCCGACAAGTCCAAGCCCGTGAGCGTGCTGTTCCGCCGGGGCGAGTGGGCGCAGTACGCCCTGATCCGGCCGGCCCGCTGATCTTCGGGCGCCGGTCAAGTGGCCCCACCCGGCAGTCGGGTTTGGGGCCTTTTTTCAGGGCTCGGACGGGCTTCGAAGGCGCATCGTGAAGATTTTTTCGATCGCTTTGGAGGCTCGATAAGTTAGTGATCGCAAACATCAACATGGGACTAACGACTTGTTTTAGTAGAATGGGCGGCGATTGACTTGCCCGGAGGGCATAAAGGCGGCGGACGCATTCACCATGCGGTATGTTCCAGGACAGTCCACCGCTGCTCCACAGATCACCCACAAGTTGTCCCGGCAGTTGCTCACTGCCTTTGTTGATAAGCTGTTAATAACCATCCTGTTGCTGACCTGCAACGAGCCTTCCTGACCCGGTCCCGACATGTACGCGCTCCCCTTTTTGCCTACAATGAAGTCCCAACTACTGCAGTTGCCATTGCTTGTTGGTTCAGGGCGCGTCTCTTTCGGACGCGCCCTTTTTTCTTGCCTGTCGCCTTCTGCGCACGAGGCAATTCAAGTACTTAAGCGTTCCCGTTGATGAATCACATCAGAAATTTTTCGATCATTGCGCACATCGACCACGGCAAGTCGACGCTTGCCGACCGCCTGATCCAGCGTTGCGGCGGCCTCGCGGAACGCGAGATGGAAGCGCAGGTTCTCGACTCGATGGACATCGAGAAAGAGCGTGGGATAACCATCAAGGCGCAGACCGCTGCGCTGCATTACAAGGCCCGCGACGGCAAGGTCTACAACCTCAATCTGATCGACACGCCGGGCCACGTGGACTTCTCGTATGAAGTGAGCCGCTCGCTGTCGGCATGCGAAGGCGCACTGCTCGTCGTCGATGCATCGCAGGGCGTGGAAGCGCAGACGGTGGCCAACTGCTACACCGCGCTCGACCTCGGCGTCGAGGTGATCCCCGTGCTCAACAAGATCGATCTGCCCAACGCGGATCTGGACAACGCGCGCACCGAGATCGAGGACGTGATCGGCATCGACGCGACCGATGCAATTCCATGTTCGGCCAAGACCGGCGTGGGCATCGACGACATCCTCGAAGCCATCGTCGCGAAGATGCCCGCACCGCGCGGCAATCCCGACGGCCCGCTGCGCGCGATGATCGTCGACAGCTGGTTCGACCCCTACGTCGGCGTCGTGATGCTGGTGCGTGTGGTCGACGGCCGCCTCGTGAAGGGCGAGCGCATCAAGATGATGGCCTCGGGCGCGATGTACAACGCCGACAGCGTCGGCGTGTTCACGCCGGCCAACGAGCCGCGCGCTTCGCTCGAGGCGGGCGAGGTGGGCTACATCATCGCGGGCATCAAGGAGCTGCAGGCGGCCAAGGTCGGCGACACGGTCACGCTGATCAAGCCGGGCACCGGCGGTGCAGCGGCCACGGCCACCGAGGCGCTGCCGGGCTTCAAGGAAATCCAGCCGCAGGTGTTCGCCGGCCTCTACCCGACCGAGGCCAGCGAGTACGACTCGCTGCGCGACGCGCTCGAGAAGCTCAAGCTCAACGATTCCTCGCTGCGCTACGAACCCGAGGTGAGCCAGGCGCTGGGCTTCGGCTTCCGCTGCGGCTTCCTGGGCCTGCTGCACATGGAGATCGTGCAGGAGCGGCTGGAGCGCGAATTCGACCAGGACCTGATCACGACCGCGCCCAGCGTGGTCTACCAGGTGGTGCGCAGCGACGGCGAAGTGATCATGGTGGAGAACCCTTCCAAGATCCCCGACGTCGGCCGCATGTCGGAGATCCGCGAGCCGATCGTGACCGTGCACCTCTACATGCCGCAGGAATACGTCGGCGTCGTCATGACGCTGGCCAACCAGAAGCGCGGCGTGCAGATGAACATGGCCTACCACGGTCGCCAGGTCATGCTGACCTACGAGATGCCGCTGGGCGAGATCGTGCTCGACTTCTTCGACAAGCTGAAGTCGGTGAGCCGTGGCTACGCCTCCATGGACTACGAGTTCAAGGAGTACCGCGCGTCCGACGTGGTCAAGGTCGACATCCTGCTCAACGGCGAGAAGGTCGATGCGCTGTCGATCATCGTGCACCGCAGCCAGTCGCAGTACCGCGGCCGGGCGGTGGTGTCGAAGATGCGCGAGATCATTTCGCGCCAGATGTTCGACGTCGCGATCCAGGCGGCCATCGGGGTCACCATCATCGCGCGTGAGACAATCAAGGCGCTGCGCAAGAACGTGCTCGCCAAGTGCTACGGCGGCGACATCTCCCGCAAGAAGAAGCTGCTCGAGAAGCAGAAGGCGGGCAAGAAGCGGATGAAGCAGATCGGCTCCGTCGAGGTGCCGCAAGAAGCCTTCCTCGCGATCCTGCAAGTCGAAGACTGAAGAATGAACCACCCTCGCAGCGCTCCCTCGAGCGGGCGATGCCGGCGGCCCGGCACAGCCGGTTCCGCGGCATCTCCGGCATGGGACCGCGCTGTTCCCGACGCCTGCAGCATCTAAAAGAACGAAGATGGCACTTCTCACCTCCCTCATCCTGGCCGCGTTCGGCGCTTACGTCGGCGCCTGGTACTTCGGTGCCGTCGAAGGCAACTTCGCGCTGCTGCTGTTCGTGGCGACGGTCGTCACCGGCCTCTACTGGCTGGCCGAGCGCTTCTACTTCCTGCCACGGCGCCGCCAGGCGGCCGAGCGGCTCGACGCCTCGCTCGCGCAGCGGCGCGAAGAACTGGCGCGCCAGGGCATCGAGCAGGTCGACCGGGTCGACGTCAAGGCACGCGAGCGGCTCATCATGCAGCCCTGGTGGCTGGACTGGACCGCCGGCCTGTTCCCGGTGATCCTGGTGGTGTTCCTGCTGCGCTCCTTCCTGTTCGAGCCCTTCAAGATCCCCTCGGGCTCGATGATGCCGACGCTGCTCACGGGCGACCTGATCCTGGTGAACAAGTTCACCTACGGCCTGCGCCTGCCGGTGCTCAACACCAAGATCACCGAAGGCAAGGCCCCGGCCCGCGGCGACGTGATGGTGTTCCGCTACCCGCCCAAGCCCAGCCTCGACTACATCAAGCGCGTGGTCGGCGTGCCCGGCGACGAGGTGGCCTACCTGAACAAGCAGCTGACCATCAACGGCCAGCCGGTCAGCAAGGACGCGATCCCCGAGTATTTCGACGAGGAGACCATGCGCTACCTCAAGCAGTACACCGAGACGCTGGGCACCACGCAGCACAAGCTGCTCAACGACGAAACCCGCCGCGCGGGCATCTCCGACGTCGAGGTGATGAGCTTTCCGGACCGGGATAATTGTCGTTACAGTGTCGAAGGCGTGGTCTGCAAGGTGCCGGCCGGCCACTATTTCATGATGGGCGACAACCGCGACAACTCGCTCGACTCGCGCTACTGGGGCTTCGTGCCCGACCAGAACATCGTCGGGCGCGCGTTCTTCGTCTGGATGAATTTCGGCAATCTCAAGCGCATCGGCGCGTTCCAATAAAAGCAATCATTCGAGGGTAGAGCAATGGCAAAGAGCATTGAACGGTCGGCATCCGCGTCGAGGCAGCGCGGCATCTCCTTCATCGGGCTGCTGTTCGTGGCCATCGTGCTGGCCTGCGTCGGCGTGGTGGTGGCGCAGGTCATTCCCACGCTGATCGAGTACCAGGCCATCAACAAGGCCGCCGCCAAGGCCGCCGAAGGCAGCACGGTGCCCGAGGTGCGTTCCATCTTCGACCGCGCCCAGGCCATCGACGACTTCAAGTCGGTCAGCGGCAAGGACCTCGACGTGCAGAAGGTCGGCGACAAGGTCGTCGTGTCCTATGCCTACGACCGCGAAATCCATCTGTTCGGCCCGGCCTACCTGGTACTCAAGTACAAGGGCCAGGGCCAGTCCCGCTGACCGTGGCAGAAGGCGCTCTTGTTGCGCTGCAGGCGCGCCTCCGGCATGACTTCGCCGACGCGCGGCTGCTCCAGCGCGCACTCACCCACCGCAGTTTTTCCGCCGACCACAACGAGCGGCTCGAATTCCTCGGCGACTCGGTCCTGAGCCTGGCGGTCTCGCACCTGCTCTACGAGCGGCTCGCGGACCTGCCCGAAGGCGATCTGTCGCGCGTGCGCGCCAACCTGGTCAAGCAGGACACGCTGCACCAGCTGGCGGTCAAGCTGGCGATCTCGCCGCTGCTGCGGCTGGGCGAGGGCGAGGCCCGCTCGGGCGGCCCGAACCGCCCCTCGATCCTGGCCGATGCGCTGGAGGCGCTGATCGGCGCCGTCTACCTCGATGCCGGCTACGGCGCGGCGCAGGCGCTGGTGCGCCGGCTCTACGAGTCGGTCGAGATCACGCCGCGCATGGAAGCCGCCGCCAAGGACCCCAAGACCGAATTGCAGGAATGGCTGCAGGGGCACAAAATGAAACTGCCGGTCTACCGCGTCAGCGGCACGCTCGGCGCAGCCCACAAGCAGACCTTCGATGTCGAGTGCGAGGTGCCCGAACTGGGGCTGACCGAGCGCGGCATCGGCGGTTCGCGACGCGCCGGCGAGCAGGCCGCGGCCGCGGCGATGCTGATCCGACTCAAGGCCCGCGGCACGAAAGCAACATGACCCCTACACACGATGTCCCCGACGCCGATGGCGCCCCCGAAAAGCTGATCCCGCCCGTCCCCGGCATGCCACCCATGCCCGCGATGCCCGGGGCGGCGGCCGCCGACACCTCGGTCCACGGACCGCAGCACTGCGGCCTGATCGCCATCGTCGGCAAGCCCAACGTGGGCAAGTCGACGCTGCTCAACGCGCTGGTCGGCCAGAAGATCAGCATCACCTCGCGCAAGGCGCAGACCACGCGCCACCGCATCACCGGCATGCGCACCCGCGAGGCCACGCAGTTCGTGTTCGTCGACACGCCGGGCTTCCAGACGCTGCACGCCAACGCGCTCAACAAGTCGCTCAACAAGACCGTGCTGGGCGCGGTGGGCGACGTGGACCTGATCCTGTTCGTGGTCGAGGCCGGCAGCTTCACGCCGGCCGACGAACGCGTGCTCAAGCTGCTGGGCAAGGGGATCCCGACGGTGCTGCTGGCCAACAAGCTGGACAACATCCACCGCCGCGGCGACGTGGCGCCCTGGCTGCAGACCATGCACGAGAAGCACGACTTCGCCGAACTCGTGCCGATGTCGGCCAAGAGCGCCAAGGACGTCGAGCGCCTGTTCGCCATCTGCGCCAAGTACCTGCCCGAGCAGCCCTGGTTCTATGCCGAGGACGAGCTCACCGACCGCAGCGAGAAATTCCTGGCCGGCGAGATGGTGCGCGAGAAGCTGTTCCGCCTGACCGGCGACGAGCTGCCCTACACCTCGACCGTGATCATCGACAAGTTCGAGGAAGAGCCGCCGCAGAAGAAGGGCCAGAAGCGCCTGATGCGCATCGCCGCGACCATCGTGGTCGAGCGCGACACGCACAAGGCCATGGTCATCGGCGACAAGGGCGACCGCATCAAGCGCATCGGCACCGAGACCCGGGTCGAGCTCGAGAAGCTGATGGACGCCAAGGTGTTCATCGAGCTCTGGGTGAAAGTGCGCTCCGGCTGGGCCGACGACGAAGCGCGCGTGCGCAGCTTCGGTTACGAATAAGCACAGCCCCGGACCTGCGCGCTGCGCGTCGCCGTTGGGCGCCCGCCTCGACGCCCAGCGCGCACTGACATGGCCACCCAACGCGTCTCCCACGAACCCGCCTACGTGCTGCACCGCTACGACTGGAGCGAGTCGAGCGTGATCCTGGAGGTCTTCACCCGCCACCACGGCCGTGTCGCCATCGTGGCCAAGGGCGCGAAGCGGCCCAGCTCCAACTTCCGGCCGGTGCTGCTGCCGCTGCAGCCGCTGCAGCTCAACTACGGCGGCGACGCCGAGATCCGCACGCTCAAGAGCGCCGAATGGATGGGCGGCCTGGTGATGCCCACCGGCGAATCGCTGCTGTCGGGCTACTACGTCAACGAGCTGCTGCTGCGGCTGCTGGCGCGCGACGATGCGCACGAGGCGCTGTTCGACGCCTATGCCGGCGTGGTCGAGGTGCTGGCCAGCGACCATGGCGCGGCCCAGGCCGCGACGCAGGCGGCGGCGCTGCGGGCCTTCGAACTGCTGCTGCTGCGCGAGGTCGGCCTGCTGCCCACGCTCGACACCGAAACCCTGACGCTCGCGCCGCTGGCCGACGATGCGCGCTATGCGCTGCTGCCCGAGGCCGGGCTGCGCGAGGCGGCCCCGGCCGACGCCGCGCTGGCCGGCGCCGACTGGCTGGCGCTGCAGGACGCGCTGGAGGAGCGCGCGCCTTTCTCGGCCACGCTGCGCTGCGTGGCCCTGCTCAGCGCCGGCAGCAATGCGGCCCTGCGCAGCCAGTTGCGCACGCTGCTGAACTACCATTGCGGCGTTACCACCCTGCGGACCCGGCAGATGATGCGGGATCTGCAAGCCCTCTGATCGCCCATGACCACGCCTTCCTCCCCCACGGCCCTTTCGGTCAACCTGAACAAGGTCGCGCTGGTGCGCAACACGCGCCATCTCGGCATCCCCAGCGTGCTGCGCGCCGCGACCCTGTGCCTGGAAGCCGGCGCCACGGGCATCACGGTGCACCCGCGGCCCGACGAGCGCCACATCCGGGCGCACGACGTGCACGATCTCGCGGCCCTGCTGTCGCGCGACTGGCCGCAGGTCGAGTTCAACATCGAGGGCAACCCCTTCCACAACCTGATGGATTTTGTGCGCGCCTGCCGGCCCCACCAGGCCACCTTCGTGCCCGACAGCGAGACGCAGTCCACCAGCGACCACGGCTGGAGCTTTCCGCAGGATGCCGAGCGCCTGCGCCCGCTGATCGCCGAAACCCAGGCGCTGGGCGTGCGCGTGAGCCTGTTCATGGACCCGATCCCCGAGATGATGGCCGCGGTCAAGGCCGTGGGCGCCGACCGGGTCGAGCTCTACACCGAGGGCTACGCCGCCTCGCGCGGCTCTGCCAGGGCCCCCGAGGTGCTCGCGCGCTATGCCGAGACCGCGCGCGCGGCCCAGGCCGCGGGGCTGGAGGTCAATGCCGGCCACGACCTGAGCCGTGACAACCTCACGGATTTCCTGCGCGCGGTGCCGGCCGTCAAGGAGGTCTCGATCGGCCATGCCTTCGTCGCCGACGCGCTCGAGCTGGGCTACGCCGCCACCACGCGCGACTACCTGCGCTGCATCGACGAGGCGCAGACCGCGAAGTGAACGCGTGATCTACGGCATCGGCACCGACATCTGCGACGTGCGCCGCGTCGCCGCCACCTTCGAGCGCCAGGGCGAGCGCTTTGCGCGCAAGGTGCTCAGCGATGCCGAATTCGCGGTCTGGCAGGCGCGCAGCGCGCGCTGGCCGAAGCGCGGCCTGAGCTACCTGGCGACGCGCTTCTCGGCCAAGGAGGCCTTCAGCAAGGCCGTCGGCATGGGCATGCGCATGCCCATGAGCTGGCGGCTCTGCGAGATCGCCAACGAGCGCAGCGGCAAGCCGGTGATCGTGCTGCACGGCGTGCTCAAGGAATGGTTCGAGGCGCGCGGGCTCACGGCCCACGTCACCGTGACCGACGAAACCGATTACGCGGCCAGCTTCGTGGTGGTCGAGCAGCATCCGAAGACGGACCCGAGCCCATGAATTCCCCGACGACGACCCAGCGGCCCCTCGTGATCGACGTGGCCGGCACCGCGCTCACGCCCGCCGACCGGCGCCGGCTTGCCCATCCGCAGGTCGGCGGCGTGATCCATTTCGCGCGCAACTGGCAGGACCGGGCGCAGATGCAGGCGCTCAATGCCGAGATCAAGGCGATCCGGCCCGACCTCCTGGTCTGCGTCGACCATGAAGGCGGGCGCGTGCAGCGCTTCCGCACCGACGGCTTCACCCGGCTGCCCTCGATGCGCACGCTGGGCACGCTGTGGATGGACGACGCGATGCGTGCCGTGCAGGCCGCGACCGCGGCCGGCTTCGTGCTGGCGAGCGAGCTGCGCGCGGTCGGCGTCGACTTCAGCTTCGCGCCGGTGCTCGACCTCGACCATGGCGGGAGTTCGGTGATCGGCGACCGCAGCTTCCACCGCGACCCGCGCGTCGCCGCGCTGCTGGCCCAGAGCCTGATGCACGGCCTGCTGCAGGCCGGCATGGCCAACTGCGGCAAGCACTTTCCCGGCCATGGCTTCGTCAAGGCCGACTCGCATGTCGCGATCCCGGTCGACCGGCGCAGCCTCAAGGCCATCCTGGCCGACGACGCGCGCCCCTTCGAATGGCTCGGCGGCACGCTGGCCGCGGTGATGCCGGCCCATGTGATCTATCCCAAGGTGGATGCACGCCCCGCGGGCTTCTCGGCCCGATGGCTGCAGGCCATCCTGCGCGGCCGGCTCGGCTTCGAGGGTGCGATCTTCAGCGACGACCTGAGCATGGAGGCCGGCCGCTACATCGACGGCCAACTGCTCAGCTACACCGACGCCGCCCTGGCCGCGCTCGCGGCCGGCTGCGACCTGGCGCTGCTCTGCAACCAGAGCGTGGGCGAGGGCGCGCCGCTGGACGAATTGCTCGAAGGCTTCAGCGTCGCCGCGGCCGATGGCCGCTGGCAGCCCGATGCGGCCGGCGAGGCCCGGCGCCGTGCCTTGCTGCCGACCTCCACCGCGCTGGACTGGGAGGCGCTGACCGCGTCCGCGGCCTACCGGCGCGCAGTGGCGCTGCTGCCCGGCTGAGCCCTCTTCAGGGCCCGGCGTTGTCCGGCTCGGCGTCCCACAGCCGCGCGCCACCGGTGTCGAGGTGCGTCAGGTAGAGCCGCAGGTCGAACTCGCGCTGGTGGTAGTCGGGGTCCATGTGCGTGCACAGCGCATAGAAGGCCTTGTCGTGCTCGCGCTCCTTCATGTGCGCGAGCTCGTGCACCACGATCATCCGCAGCCACTCGAGCGGCACCGCCTTGAACAGGCTGGCCACGCGGATCTCGCGCTTGGCCTTGAGCTTGCTGCCCTGCACGCGCGAGACCGTGGTGTGGGTGCCCAGCGCGTGGCGGATCACGTGCAGCTTGCTGTCGAACATCACCTTGGACAGCGGGTCGGCGTTGCGCAGGAACTCGGTCTTGAGCCCCGTCACGTAGTCGTACAGCGCGCGGTCGGTGCGCACGGCGTGCATCGCCGGATAACGCTTGAGCAGCATGGGCGCCAGCCCCTGCGCGGCGATCAGCTCGCGCACCTGCGCCTGCAGCGCAGGCGGGTAGTGCGCGAGGTATTTCACGCCGTGCTGGCGGCCTTGCGCGTGGCCCGTGCCGCGTAGGCCAGGCCCGCGGCCACGCCGCCGAACAGGTCGCCCTCGACCAGCTTGACGCCGGCGAAGCTGCGCCGCAGCGCATCCTGGAAGGGCCGCAGCGCCGAGGAGCCGCCGGTCAGGTAGATCGCGTCGAGGTCGTGGCTGCGCAGGCCGGCGCGGCGCACGCATTCGTGCGCGCTGGCCACCACCTTGCCCAGCGCATCGGCCAGCTGCTCGGCCATGTCCTGCGGCGTCAGCGAGGCGCCCAGGCCGGCCTCGGCAAAGGACAGGTCGATGGTCACGGCCTCGTCGCCGATCGAGCTCTGGATCTTGGCCTGCTCGACCTCGCTCGCGATGCGGTGGCCGTAGCGCTCTTCCAGCACCGTCATGAGCCGCGCGTGCAACCGCGTGTCGGCATAGCTGGTGCGCAGTTCCTGCGCCTGGCGCACCGCCTTGGGCGCGTAGAGCCAGTTGATCAGGTGCCAGGACGAGAGCTCGAAGAAGACCTTGCTCGGCACCTCGCGCCCGCGCGCGTCGTGGTGTCGGAAGCCCAGCAGCGGCATCACGCGCTCGAGGTTCAGCCGCTGGTCGAAGTCGGTGCCGCCGATGTGCACGCCGCTGGTGGCCAGCACGTCGTCGCTGCGCTCGGGGCGCACCGCACGCTCGGGGCCGAGCCGGACCACGGTGAAGTCGGAGGTGCCGCCGCCGATGTCGACGATCAGGATCACCGATTCCTTGCGCACGCGCTGCTCGTAGTCGAAGGCCGCGGCGATCGGCTCGAACTGGAAGGCGATCTCGCGGAAGCCCGCGGCGCGCGCGGCCAGGCGCAGGCTGTCCTCGGCCTGGCGGTCGCGCTTGGCGTCGTCGTCGACGAAATGCACCGGCCGGCCGAGCACCACGCGCTCGGGCCGGTGGCCCAGCGTCTGTTCGGCGCGCGTGCCCAGCTCGTGCAGGAAGCGCGCGACGATGTCCTGGAAGCTGATCAGCCCGTCGTAGACGGCCGTGGTCTCCTGCATCAGCGAACTGCCGAGCAGGCTCTTGAGCGAGCGCATCAGCCGGCCTTCGACGCCGGCCAGGTACATGGCGACGGCATCGCGGCCGAAGTGGGTCGTGCGGTCTTCGGCGTTGTAGAACAGGGCGGTCGGCATGGTGGTGGCCGTGCCCTCGAGCGGCAGCGCTTCCGCGATGCCGCCATCGATCGCCCAGGCGATCGCGGAGTTGGAGGTGCCGAAATCGATGCCGATGCCGGCGTTCGTCGCGTTCAAGCTTCTCGACGCAGTGCGGGGAACAGGATCACGTCGCGGATGCTCGGCGAGTCGGTCAGCAGCATCATGAAGCGGTCGATGCCGATGCCGCAGCCGCCGGTGGGCGGCATGCCGTACTCGAGCGCGCGCACGAAGTCGTGGTCGTAGAACATGGCTTCGTCGTCGCCCGAATCCTTGGCCGCGACCTGCGCGTTGAAGCGCGCGGCCTGGTCCTCGGCGTCGTTGAGCTCGCTGAAGCCGTTGCCGAACTCGCGGCCGGTGATGTAGAGCTCGAAGCGCTCGGTGACTTCGGGGCGCTCGTCGTTGGCGCGGGCCAGCGGCGAGATTTCGGTCGGGTGCTCCATGATGAAGGTCGGCTGCCAGAGCTTCTCTTCGACGGTTTCCTCGAAGTACAGCACCTGCAGGCTCGCCAGGCTGCGCTGCGAGAGCTTGTCCTTCTCTTCGCTCAGGCCGAGCTTGCGCAGGGCGTTGATCAGCCAGGTCGTGTCGTCGACGTTCTCGCCAGCGTCGGTGTGCTTGACGATGGCTTCGCGGATCGTGAGCCGCTCGAAGGGCTGGCTCAGGTCGACGGCCTTGCCTTGGTAAGTCAGCTGCTCGCCGCCGGTGGTCTTCTTCGCGATCGTGCGGATGATCAGTTCGGTGAAGTCCATCAGGTCCTGGTAGTTCCAGTAGGCCGCGTAGAACTCCATCATCGTGAACTCGGGGTTGTGCCGCACCGAGATGCCCTCGTTGCGGTAGCTCCGGTTGATCTCGAACACGCGTTCGAAGCCGCCCACTATCAGGCGCTTGAGGTAGAGCTCGGGCGCGATGCGCAGGAACATCTCCTGGTCGAGCGCGTTGTGGTGCGTCTTGAAGGGCTTGGCGTTGGCGCCGCCCGGAATCGGGTGCAGCATGGGCGTCTCGACCTCGAGGAAGTCGTTGGCCACCATGAACTCGCGCAGCGCGCTCACGGCCTTGCTGCGCGCCTTGAAGCGGTCGCGTGCCGATTCGTCGGTGATCAGGTCGACGTAGCGCTGGCGGTACTTCTGCTCCTGGTCGGCCATGCCGTGGAACTTGTCGGGCAGCGGGCGCAGGCTCTTGGTGAGCAGGCGCAGCGACGTCACCTTGACCGACAGCTCGCCGGTCTTGGTCTTCATCAGCGTGCCTTCGGCGCCGACGATGTCGCCCAGGTCCCAGCGCTTGAAGTCGGCGTAGACCTCTTCGCCCAGCGCGTCGCGCGTCACGTAGAGCTGGATGCGGCCGGTGGCGTCCTGCACCGAGGCGAAGCTGGCCTTGCCCATCACGCGCTTGAGCATCATGCGGCCGGCGACGCTGACCGTCACGGGCTGGACTTCTAGCGACTCGGCCGTGGCTTCGCCGTGCGAGGCGGCCAGGCCCACGGCGCGGTGCGCAGGCTTGAAGTCGTTGGGGAAGGCGACGCCCTGGCCGGCGCGCAGCGCCTTGAGTTTCTCGCGCCGCTCGGCCATCAATTGGTTTTCGTCGATTGCGGGAGCGGGGGAGGTCGTAGGTTCGGTCATGGGCAAGGGTCTGGAGGGCACGAGCGGTGCCGCGCGAAGCCCGTGATTTTAGCCCGCCGTCCCCTGGCGGGCGCCGGTGCGATCAGCCGGCGATGTTGTGCCGCGCCAGCAGGTCGCTCACCAGTTCCAGCCGCATCAGCGGGCTGTCGAGCTCCATCAGCCGCTGCTTGAGCGTGTTCTGCATGGGCAGCAGCTCCGACCAGCGGTTGGCGACCCAGCCGCAGTCGTCGAAGCGGTAGGGCGCGGCGATCGGCAGGCGCAGGTCTTCGTCCTGCGCGGCGATGCGCCGCTGCTCCAGCGTGTCGACCAGCCGGCGCAGCGCGTCGGCCGCATGCTGCAGGTCGCTCGGGATGCCGAGCGCGACGTCGTCGGGCATCGCGTCGACCTCGGCGGTCCAGAGGCCGTGCTTCTGCAGTTCGCTGCTGCGGACCTCGAAGCGCTGCGTGCCCAGGCATTCGATCTCGAACAGGCCGGGCTGCGGGCTGTGCAGGCTGCGGATGGTGGCCAGCGTGCCGACGGTGGAGAAACGTTCGACGCCCGCGCCGGCCGCGCGCACCTCGGCGCCGGCCGTCAGGCTCACCACGCCGAAGGGCAGGCCCTGTTTGTGGCATTTGCCGATCAGGTCCAGGTAGCGCACCTCGAAGATGCGCAGCGGCAGGTAGCCGCCGGGAAACAGCACCGATCCCAGCGGGAACAGCGGCAGCGGCGAAGGAAGCGGGGCGGAGGGCGGCATGGTGTCGGCAGGACAAGTTCGCGCAAGGCACACCGTAGCAGATGCGCAGGCGCGTGTCAGAGACCCTTGCACTCCTGCGTCGAAGCGCCTGGCCGGCGGCGCGCATGACTATCATCCCTGTCCCTTCACGCCGCACGCGCCATGCTCTACCAGATCCCCTCTTTCCTGCTCGATGTGATCGTGGGCCTGCTGGGCGGCGCCTGCCTGCTGCGGCTGTACATGCAGTACCACCGCGTGCCCTTCGGCAACCCGCTGGGCCGCTTCGTGTTCGCGGTGAGCGACTGGATCGTGATGCCGCTGCGGCGCATCGTGCCCTCGGTCAAGCGCTGGGACCTGGCCAGCGCCGTGGCGGCCTGGCTGCTGGTGATGGTGAAGTTCCTGCTGCTGTTGCTGCTGGTCGGCCAGTTCGGCCGCATCGCGATCCTGCCGCTGGTCTCGCTGATCGGCCTGCTGCAGCTGGTGGTCTCGGGCCTGACGGCCCTGCTGCTGGTCTACGCGGTGCTGTCGTGGGTGCCCGGCGCCTCGGCCATGCTGCTCGACCTGGTGTCGCGCCTGGCCGAGCCCATCGTGCGCCCGCTGCGCCGCATCATTCCGCTGGTCGGCGGCATCGACCTCTCGCCCCTGGCCGCCATCGTGCTGCTGCAGGTCGTGGCCATCGTGCTGGGCAACCTGATGGCGCGGGTGTTCATGATCTGAACCTAGGGCTCAGTCCGGCATCGATGCCAGAGACACCGCGGAACCGGCTTTGCCGGGCCGCTGGTGTCGCCCCCAGAGAGGGGGAAGGTGAGGCGACACGCAGTGCGCGAGGCTCGGGGGAGAGCCAAGTGCTACCGCGGAACCGGCTTTGCCGGGCCGCTGGTGTCGCCCCCTGGGGGGAAGGCAAAGCGACACGCAGTGCGCGAAGCCCTCGGGGGGGTCAAAGAATCGCGTCGGCGGGCTGGCGCAAGAGCATCGCCAGGGTGCTGGCAATCGTCTTGCGCAGCTCGCGCCGGTCGCTGATGAAGTCGATCGCGCCCTTGGTCTGCAGGAACTCGGCGCGCTGGAAGCCTTCGGGCAGCGTCACGCGCACGGTGGATTCGATCACGCGCGGGCCGGCGAAGCCGATCAGCGCCTTGGGCTCGGCGATCACCACGTCGCCCACGAAGGCGAAGCCGGCGCTCACGCCGCCCATGGTCGGGTCGGTCAGCACGCTGATGTAGGGCAGGCCCTTCTTCGCCAGGTGCGTGAGGGCGGAATTGGTCTTGGCCATCTGCATCAGCGACAGCAGGCCTTCCTGCATGCGCGCGCCGCCGGTGGCGGTGAAGCAGATGAAGGGCACCTTCTGCTCGATCGCGGTCTCGACGCCGCGCACGAAGCGCTCGCCCACCACGCTGCCCATGCTGCCGCCCATGAATTCGAATTCGAAGCAGGCCACGACCACGTTGATGCTGTGGACCGAGCCGCCCATGACGATCAGCGCGTCGGTCTCGCCGGTGTTCTCCAGCGCTTCCTTGAGCCGCTCGGGGTACTTGCGGCTGTCCTTGAACTTGAGCGCGTCGACCGGCAGCACTTCCTGGCCCAGTTCGTAGCGGCCTTCGGGGTCGAGGAAGGCGTCGAGCCGTGCCCGTGCGCCGATGCGGTGGTGGTGGCTGCAGCTCGGGCAGACGTTCTGGTTGTGCTCGAGGTCGGTCTTGTAGAGCACGGTCTCGCAGCTGGGGCACTTGATCCAGAGGCCTTCGGGCATCTGGCGGCGTTCGCTGGGGTCGGTCTGGGCGATCTTCGGGGGTAGCAGTTTTTCAAGCCAGCTCATGGGCAATCCTATGTTTTCGCGTGGGCGGGCCCGCGCGACGATCTGCTCCCCTCTCCCACCATGTGAAAGAGGGGCTGGGGTCAGGCAACGGGCAATTATCTGCCAGCCGCGTTCTTGGGGGTAGCCGCGGGCAGGGCGTCCAGTGCGTCGCGGATGCCGGCCAGGAATTCGCGCACCGCCGGCACCACCTTCTCGCGCGGCTGGCCGTCGATCAGCTGGATGATCCGGGTGCCGATCACCACCGCGTCGGCGGCCGAGCCGACCGCCTGCGCCGTGGCCGCGTCGCGGATGCCGAAGCCCACGCCCACCGGCACGCTCACATGCTGGCGGATGCGCGGAACCATGCGGCCGACCGCCTCGGTGTCGAGGTGGCCGGCGCCGGTCACGCCCTTGAGCGACACGTAGTAGACATAGCCGGTCGCGATGCGCCCGACCTGCGCCATGCGCTCGTCGGTGCTGGTGGGGGCCAGCAGGAAGATCAGGTCGATGCCGGCCGCGCGCAGCTCGGCCGCGAAGTCCTCGCACTCCTCGGGCGGGTAGTCGACCACCAGCAGGCCGTCGACGCCGGCCGCGGCCGCGTCGCGGATGAAGCTGCCCGCGCCGTGCACGCCGTTGTAGCGCTCGACCGGGTTGGCGTAGCCCATCAGCACGACCGGCGTGTGGTCGTTGGTCTCACGGAAGGCCGCGACCATGGCCAGCACCTGCTTCGTGCCCACGCCCAGCGCCAGCGCGGCCTCGCCGGCCTTCTGGATCACCGGGCCGTCGGCCATGGGGTCGGAAAAAGGCACGCCCAGCTCGATCACGTCGGCACCGGCCTCGACCATGCCGTGCATGAGTTCGGGCGTGATGTCGGCATAGGGGAAGCCGGCGGTGACGTAGGGCACGAGCGCGCGGCGCCCGTCTTTCTGCAGTGCCTCGAAGGCGGCGGCGATGCGGCTCATGGTGCCTCCTGACGAGCCGCCTCTAGGGAGGCACGCGCCCCCTCGGGGGGCAGCGAGAACACAAAGTGGCGAGCGTGGGGGTACTTCATCATTTGCCTCCCTTCACGCTCAGGCCGCGCATCGAGGGCCGGTCATAGAAATCGACGCCCGAGAGGTCGGCCACGGTGCCGATGTCCTTGTCGCCGCGGCCCGAGAGGTTCACCAGGATCGACTGGTCGGTGCGCATGGTCTTGGCGAGCTTCATCGCGTGGGCCACGGCGTGGCTGGATTCGAGCGCGGGAATGATGCCCTCCGTGCGGCACAGGTAGTGGAAGGCTTCGAGCGCCTCGGTGTCGGTGATGCCCACGTATTCGGCGCGGCCGATGTCCGCCAGGTAGGCGTGCTCGGGGCCGACGCCCGGGTAGTCGAGGCCGGCGCTGATGCTGTGGGTCTCGGTCACCTGGCCGTCCTCGTTCTGCAGCAGGTAGGTGCGGTTGCCGTGCAGCACGCCCGAGCTGCCGCGCAGGATCGAGGCCGAATGCTTGCCGCTGTCCAGGCCTTCGCCCGCGGCCTCGACGCCGATCAGGCGGGTGCCGGCGAAGGGAATGTAGGGGTGGAAGATGCCCATCGCGTTGCTGCCGCCGCCCACGCAGGCGACCACCGCGTCGGGCTGGCGGCCGTCGCCCAGCAGGCCCTGGGCCGCCAGCATCGAGGGCATCTGTTCGATGCATTCGGTGCCGATCACGCTCTGAAAGTCGCGCACCATGGTCGGGTAGGGGTGCGGGCCGGCCACGGTGCCGATGATGTAGAAGGTGTTCTCCACGTTCGTGACCCAGTCGCGCATCGCCTCGTTGAGCGCGTCCTTGAGCGTCTTGCTGCCCGATTCCACCGGCACCACCGTGGCGCCCAGCAGGTTCATGCGGTAGACGTTGGGGCTCTGGCGCTGCACGTCCTGGCTGCCCATGTAGACCACGCATTCGAGGCCGTAGCGCGCGCAGATGGTGGCGGTGGCCACGCCGTGCTGGCCGGCGCCGGTCTCGGCGATCACGCGCGGCTTGCCCATGCGGCGCGCGAGCATGGCCTGGCCGATCACGTTGTTGATCTTGTGGGCGCCGGTGTGGTTCAGGTCCTCGCGCTTGAGATAGATCTGCGCGCCGCCGACCTCCCGGCTGGTGCGCGCCGCGTGGTAGATCGGCGAGGGCCGGCCCACGAAGTGCTTGAGCTCGTAGTGGAATTCGGCCAGGAAGTCCGGGTCGTCCTTGAACTTGGCGTAGGCATCGCGCAGTTCCGCGATGGCATGGGTGAGCGTCTCGCTCGCGAAGCTGCCGCCGTAGGGGCCGAAATGGCCGCTGGCATCGGGTTGCTGGTAGGTCATAGGTCTCGATTCGATGGGCCGCGCCCGTCGGAAACGAGACGGTGCGGCGGTCAGGAGGATGCGAGCTCGGCGGCCCTGACGGCCGCGACGAAATCGCGGATCTTGGCGGCGTCCTTGATGCCCTTGGACATCTCGACGCCGGAACTCACGTCAACGGCCAGCGACAGGCAGCGCGGCCGGAGCTGGCGAATGCCATCGGCCACGTTTGCAGGTGTGAGTCCACCACTCAAGACGAGGTGAGCGTCGACGGCGGGTGGAAGAAGTGACCAATCGAATGCCTTGCCGCCACCGCCATAACCGTCGACATGGGCGTCGAGCAGGATGGCCTGGGCGTGGGAGAAATCGGAAGCGTATTTTACGAGGTTGAAGCCTGCCCCTGCCAGACCCAGCGGAATACGGGCCGCGCGCAGGAAGCGGTGGGCGCCCCGGCCGCTGGCGGCCAAGCACTGCGCGGGCGACTCGTCGCCATGGAACTGGGCCATCGCCCCCGGCACGCGGGCCAGCGCCGCCACGGTGTTTTCCGGCGTCTCGTTGACGAACAGCAGCACCGGCGTGACGAAGGGCGGCAGCCGCGACGCGAGTTCGGCGGCGCGCTCGGCGCTCACGGCGCGCGGGCTGGCCGGGTAGAGCACGAAACCGACGGCGTCGACGCCGGCATCCACGGCCGCGTCGACGTCCTGTTCACGGGTGAGGCCGCAGACCTTGATGCGGATGCGCGAGGCGGAAGTCATGGCGAAGCATCATACGCAGCGCCCTCGGCCTGCCAGGTCGACTCCGGCGGGAGGCCCCAGGCCGCGTCGTAGAGCGGGCCGACGAAGTAGAGGCCGTCGGCGGAGAAGGTGGGCGCGGCGACCTTGCGGCTGCGCGCGGCCAGCACCTCGGCGATCCATTCGGGCCGCGCGTCGCCGCGGCCGACGCGCACCAGGCAGCCCATGAGGTTGCGGATCATGTGGTGCAGGAAGGCGTCGGCCTCGAACTCGAAGTGCCAGTGGCAGCGCTCGCCGTCGGGCGAGGCGTCGTGCTGCGTGATGGCGATGCGGCGCAGCGTCTTGACCGGCGAACGTGCCTGGCAGGCCGAGGCGCGAAAGGAGCTGAAGTCGTGCTGGCCGATCAGCAGCGCGGCCGCGGCACGCATCGCGTCGCCGTCCAGCGGGTACATCGACCAGCCGACGCGGCCGGCATCGAGGCTGGGGCGCACCGGCGACTGCGACAGCACGTAGCGGTAGCGGCGCGCCAGCGCGCTGGCGCGGCAGTGGAAGGCGTCGGGCACCGGGTGGGCCCACTGGAGCGCGATGTCCGGCGGCAGGTAGCGGTTGGTGCCGCGCACCCAGGAAAAGGGCGTGCGTTCGATGTCGGTGTCGAAGTGCACCACCTGGTTCAGCCCATGCACGCCGGTGTCGGTGCGGCCCGCGCAGAGCGTGGAGATGGGCCGGTCGGCGAAACGCGCCAGGGCGGCTTCGAGCTTGTCCTGCACGGTCTGGCCCGAGAGCTGGCTCTGCCAGCCCTGGTAGGCCTGGCCGTTGTAGCGGACGCCGAGGGCCAGCCTCACGGGAAAACGGGGGCCGCGGTCGGTGCGGCGCGCGTGTTCAAGCCCACTCGGCGAGCAGCTGCCTCGCCTGGGTCTTCAGGTCGCCGACGCTTTCGGCTTCGACTTCTTCGACCAGCGAACGCGCGCCTTCGGTGTCGCCCAGCGCCTGCAGCTCGCGCGCCAGCGACAGCTTGATGGCGTGCGGGTTGTCGGCGCCCTCGTCCAGCGCTTCGAGGCGGCCCGGTTCCGTGGGGCCCGAATCGCGGCCGTTCAGGCCCGACAGCGCGCTCATGTCGAACTCGATGAAGCCCGAGTCGTCCTTGGGTTCGGCGCGCAGGGGCGCGGGGCGGGTGTGCTCGTCGACCGGCAGCGACAGCGACAGGCCGGGTGTCTCCAGGGCGCCGGGGGCGGTGTTGAAGTCGGTGTCGAAGTCGTTCGATGCGTCGTGCTCGGCGGGCAGCGCCGGCGGTGCCTCCTGCGGGGTCCGGCCGAAGCGCGTCGGCGCGGGGCTGGTCGGGTGGGGCAGGTTGGCCTGGATCGCCGGCTGCTCGGTGATCGGCGCCGTCATGGTCGTGGGGTAGGCGTCGGGCGTCTGGAGGTCGAGGTCGAAATCCAGCGGCGCGACCGAGGAGACGAAGGCCGGCGGCGGCGGCACCGCCACGGGGGGCGGTGGCGGGGGCGGCGTCAGGGCGGCGGCGGCCACGGCGACCGCGGCCACCGGCAGGGCGGCTTCGGCCACCGGGCGCACGCCCGCTTCATAGAGCGGGTTGCCCGGGTCCAATTCCTTGCCCATGTCGACCACGCGGTTCCAGTCGCTGCCGGTGCCGCCGGTGAGCTTGTGGACATCGGCGGCCAGTGCTTCGTAGGCGCGCAGGTCGCGGCGCTTGGCGTGGATCTCGAGCAGCTTGAGATGGATGGCCACGCGCTCCGGGTTGATGCGCAGCGCCTCGCGCAGGATCTCCTCGGCCTGCAGGTCGCGGCCGTAGGCCAGGTAGACGTCGGCCTCGGCCACCGGGTCCACGTCGCCGGTGTCGAGCTGGCTGGGCGAGTACGACAGCGAGGACACCACGGAATTGCGGTTCTTGGTGTCCACCGATTCGCCGCCGCTGGCCGCGAAGAAGGAGTCCTTGGGCAGCCGGCTTTCCAGGAACACGCTCTCGCCGGCGTCGCGGCGCCGGCTCTGGGTCAGGCGGTAGGCCAGGAAGGCCAGCAGCAGCAGGATCAGCGCGCCGCCGCCCAGCATCAGCGGGTTGCTCAGCAGATCGTCGAGGAAATGGGGCTCGGCGGCGGGCGCCGCGGCGGCCGCGGGCGTCTGCGGGCTCGCGGCGGAGGCGCCGGCCGCGGGCGGTGTCGCCGGCGCGGTGGGCGCCGCCGTGGCGGCCGCCAGCGCGGCGGGTGCCACGACCGCGGGCAGGGTGCCGGATGCGCCTGCTGCCGGCGTGGCAGCGGCTGCCGTCGGGGGCGCGGGCGTCGCGGCGGGGCTTGTCGCGGTCGCGGCCGCGGGTGCGCCGGCGGGCGCCGCCGTGCCGGCCGGTGCGGGCGTCGTCGCGCCGCCGTTCTGCAGCTTGTTCAACTCGCTGATGTTCTTGGAGAGCTCCGCCAGGCGGGCGTTGCTTTCCTGCGCCTGGCGCGCCTGGGCCAGCTTGTCGTCGGCGGCGCGGGCCTGCGCGATGGTCAGCTTGTCGGGCGACGCCGCGATGGCGTTGCGGTCCTGGACGTTGGCCTGCAGCTTGCCCGTGGCCTGCCGATCGGCGCTCGCGACCTGGGTGCCCGGTGCGTTGTCGGCCAGCCGGCGCCGGTAGTCGCCGAAGTCGCGGCTCTGGGCGATCACGGTGCGGCGTGCCTCGGCCGCGGGCGTGGCCGTGGCCTGCGCGGCACTCGGCAGATCGAGTACCGCGCCCGCGCGCACGCGGTTCACGTTGCCGTTGATGAAGGCGTTGGGGTTGGCGCGCAGCAGGGCCACGAGCATCTGGTCGAGCGAGACCTCGGCCGGCTTGTAGGCGCCGGCGATCTTGCTGGCGGTGTCGCCGGTGCGCACCGTGACCTGGCCACCGCCGCCCGTGGCCGCGGCAGCGCGTGCGGCGGGCTCGGCCGGCGCGGGCGCCGGGGGCGGGGGGACGGCCACGGCCGCGGTGGCCGGGCGCGGGCGCGGCGCCACGGGGAGCGGCGCCGCGGCGGGCGGTGTGATCTGGGCTGGCGTCGGCGCGATGGCGGCCATGGCGGTGGACGGGCGGCTGCTGGGCGGGTCCAGCAACACGGTGTAGTCGCGCGTGATCCGGCCCGAGCCCCAGTTGGCTTCGATCACCAGATCGATGAAGGGGTCGGAGACCGAGCGGTTGCTGCTCAGGCGCACCACGTAGCGGCCGTCGGCACGCCGCTGCAGCGTGCTGCGCACGTCCGACAGCGCGCTGTTGTAGGGCACGCCGGCGGTGCGGAAGGTCTCCGGCGATCCGATGTTGACCCGCAGCCCCTCGGCCTCGGCGGCGCTGATCTCGGTGACATCGATCTCCGCGCGCAGCGGTTCGCCCAGCGCCGACTGCACCGTGATCCGGCCCAGCGACAAGGCCTCCGCATCGAATGCCACGCCGCCCAGCGCCAGTGCGATCGCCGCGCCGAGCGCGGACAACGGCGCCCGGCCCGGAAGCATCCGGGGCGGGCGGATGGCCAGAACGCGGGCCGCAGGCAACGGAAGTCTTGTCATGCTAAGGCGGGCACCGCGGCCCGAAAGTGTAAGGGGACGTTAACACCATCATCAGGCACTGACAAGGCGACAGGCCTGTTCGACCCAGTGCGTACCAACTTCGGTGCCGCCGAGTCGTTGCGATGAAGCAACGCACCCCGATGCGGGCCGGGCGGCCCGCATCGGCATCATGCCTCCAGCAGGATCCGCAGCATGCGGCGCAGGGGCTCCGCGGCGCCCCACAGCAGCTGGTCGCCGATGGTGAAGGCGCCGACGTACTCGGGGCCCATCGCCAGCTTGCGGATGCGGCCCACCGGGATGTCCATGGTGCCGGTCACGGCCACGGGGGTCAGGTCCTTGACGGTCGCTTCGCGCGTGTTCGGCACCACCTTGGCCCAGGCGTTGTCGTTGGCGATCAGCGCTTCGATGTCGGCCAGCGGCACGTTCTTCTTGAGCTTGAAGGTCAGGGCCTGGCTGTGGCAGCGCATGGCGCCGATGCGCACGCAGAAGCCGTCGACCGGCGTGGCCGCGGTGCCGAAGCCCGCGCCCTGGCCGAGGATCTTGTTGGTCTCGGCGCCGCCCTTCCACTCTTCCTTGGACACGCCCCACTCGGCGTCGTCCTGGCGCTTGCCGATGCCGAGGTCCTTGTCGATCCAGGGGATCAGCGAGCCGCCCAGCGGGGCGCCGAAGTTGGCGGTCTCGGCGGCCGACAGGTTCTGCTGCTTGTGCAGCACCTTGCGGTCGATCTCGAGGATGGCCGACTTGGGGTCGTCGAGCAGCGAGCGCACTTCGGCGTTGAGCGTGCCGAACTGGGTCAGCAGTTCGCGCATGTGCTGCGCGCCGCCGCCCGAGGCCGCCTGGTAGGTCATGCTGGTCATCCACTCGACCAGGCCGGCCTTGTACAGCGCGCCCACGCCCATCAGCATGCAGCTCACGGTGCAGTTGCCGCCGATCCAGTTCCTGCCGCCCTTGGCGAGCGCGTTCTGGATCACGGGCAGGTTGACCGGGTCCAGCACGATGATCGCGTCGTCGTTCATGCGCAGCGTCGAGGCCGCGTCGATCCAGTGGCCGTTCCAGCCGGCCGCGCGCAGCTTGGGGAAGACCTCGCTGGTGTAGTCGCCGCCCTGGCAGGTGATGACGATGTCGCACTTCTTCAGCGCGTCGATGTCGTGCGCGTCCTGGAGCGTGGTTTCGTTCTTGGCCATCGCCGGGGCCTTGCCGCCGGTGTTGGACGTCGAGAAGAAGACCGGCTCGATCAGGTCGAAGTCCTTCTCTGCCACCATGCGGTCCATCAGGACCGAACCCACCATGCCGCGCCAGCCGACGAGGCCCACCAACTTGCTCATGTCAACGCCCTTCAAAAAGTAAAGATTCCCGCGGTCAGCAACGGCTGAGGGGCCCGGCTCGTCAGGGCCGGGGGAGGGCGCACGACGAACCAGGCTGGATCAGCCCTTAATGGTCGTGGTTTTGATGATGATTGCGCGCACGGCCACATCGGCCGGGGCGGCGGATGCTGGGTTCGGGGTGAACGGACGGGCGGCAAACATGGCGGGCATTGTAGCGGATGTGCGCCGGATGGTGTATGAATGGCCACCCATCCCGATCCCGCCAGGAGACCTGCCCATGCCCACCGGTACCGTCCGTCTGCACCGCATCCTCAAAGCCAAGCCCGAGAAGGTCTACCGCGCCTTCCTCGACGCCGACGCCATGGCCAAGTGGCTGCCGCCCTATGGCTTCGTCTGCAAGGTCCACCAGTTCGAGCCGAAGGTGGGCGGCCGCTTCAAGATGTCCTTCCAGAATTTCTCCACCGGCAATGCGCACGGCTTCGGCGGCGAGTACCTGGAACTGGTGCCCAATGAACGCCTGCGCTACACCGACCGCTTCGACGATCCGAACCTGCCGGGCGAGCTGCAGGTGACGGTGGCGCTCAAGGCCGTGCTGTGCGGCACCGAGCTGCACGTCGTGCAGGAAGGGATTCCGGAAGTGATTCCGGTGGAGATGTGCTACCTGGGCTGGCAGGAGTCGCTGGCGCAGCTCGCCCAGTTGGTCGAGCCCGAGATTCCGGGCTGAACGCGGCCCTGCCGACGCGCCCGCGGGGCGCACGGCAGGGCGCGCGGCGGCTTACAGCGCCTTCAGTACCGCGTTGCCCATCTCCACCGTGCCCACCTTGGTGGTGCCGGCGCTGTGGATGTCGGGCGTGCGCAGGCCCTGGGCCAGCACCTTCTTCACGGCCGCCTCGATGCGCTGGGCCGCTTCTTCCTGGTTCAGCGAGTAGCGCAGCATCATCGCGGCGCTCAGGATGGTCGCCAGCGGGTTGGCCACGCCCTTGCCCGCGATGTCAGGTGCGCTGCCGTGGCTGGGTTCGTACAGGCCCTGGCTGCTCGCGTTGAGCGAGGCCGAGGGCAGCATGCCGATCGAGCCGGTGAGCATGGCCGCTTCGTCCGACAGGATGTCGCCGAACATGTTGCCGGTGACCACCACGTCGAACTTCTTCGGCGCCTTGACCAGCTGCATGGCCGCGTTGTCGACGTACATGTGGTCGAGCTCGACGTCCGGGTACTCCTTGCCCACTTCCGTGACGATGTCCTTCCAGAACTGGAAGGTCTCGAGCACGTTGGCCTTGTCGACGCTGGTCACGCGCTTGCTGCGCTTGCGCGCGGCCTCGAAGGCGACGCGCGCGATGCGCTCGACCTCGGGGCGCGAGTAGCGCATCGTGTCGAAGGCTTCGTCGGCGCCCGGGAAGTGGCCGTCGACGGCGGTGCGGCGGCCGCGCGGCTGGCCGAAGTAGATGTCGCCGGTCAGCTCGCGGATGATCAGGATGTCCAGGCCCGCGATCAGCTCGGGCTTGAGGCTGGAGGCATCGACCAGCTGTTCGTAGCAGATGGCCGGGCGGAAGTTGGCGAACAGGCCGAGGTTCTTGCGCAGGCCCAGGATCGCCTGCTCGGGGCGGAACTGGCGCTCGAGCGTGTCGTACTTCCAGTCGCCCACGGCGCCGAACAGCACCGCGTCGGATTCCTTCGCGAGCTTGAGCGTGGCGTCGGGCAGCGGATGGCCGTGCGCGTCGTAGGCGGCGCCGCCGACGAGGGCCGTTTCCAGCTCGAACTTCAGGTCGAGCGCGTGGAGCACCTTGACGGCTTCCGCCACGATTTCGGTGCCGATGCCGTCACCTGGGAGAACTGCGATTTTCATGGATTGTTGCTTTTGGATGGAGAGATGAAGAGGGCGATGCTCAGGCGTTGGGGAGCATGGTGTGCGCGAGCCAGGGCTTCTGCGCCAGGCGTTCGGCCTCGAAGGCCTTGATCTTGTCCTTGTGGCGCAGCGTGAGGCCGATGTCGTCCAGGCCGTTGACCAGGCAGTACTTGCGGAAGGCCTGCACGTCGAAGGCGAACTCCTGGCCGTCGGGCTTGACCACCACCTGGCGTTCCAGGTCGATGGTCAGCTGGTAGCCGGGGAAGGCGAAGACCTCGTCGAACAGCTGCGCCACCTGGGCTTCGGGCAGCACGATCGGCAGCAGGCCGTTCTTGAAGCTGTTGTTGAAGAAGATGTCGGCGTAGCTGGGCGCGATGATGGCGCGGAAGCCGTACTGGTCGAGCGCCCAGGGCGCGTGTTCGCGCGACGAACCGCAGCCGAAGTTCTTGCGCGCCAGCAGCACCGAGGCGCCTGCGTAGCGCGGCTGGTTCAGCACGAAGTCGGGGTTGGGCTTGCGGCTGGCCGGGTCCTGGCCGGGGAAGCCGGCGTCGAGGTAGCGCCATTCGTCGAACAGGTTCACGCCGAAGCCGGTCTTGCGGATCGATTTGAGGAACTGCTTGGGAATGATCGCGTCGGTGTCGACGTTCTCGCGGTCCATCGGGGCCACGAGGCCTTGGTGCACGGTGAATTTCTGCATGGGGGGCTCCAATTCGGATACCGGACGCAGAGGTCGCGAAGGTTTCGCGGAGAACGCAGAAGACGAAAACTCTCGAAGTTCTCTTCGTCTTTTTGGCGTCTTGGCGAAGTCTTTGCGTCCTCTGCGGCCGGAAGTTTGTAGTTGAATTCAGGCGAAGGTGCGCACGTCGACGAAGTGCCCGTGCACCGCGGCGGCCGCGGCCATGGCCGGGCTCACCAGGTGGGTGCGGCCACCGGCGCCCTGGCGGCCTTCGAAGTTGCGGTTGGACGTCGATGCGCAGCGCTCGCCGGGCTCGAGCCGGTCGGCGTTCATCGCCAGGCACATCGAGCAGCCGGGCTCGCGCCATTCGAAGCCCGCGGCCTTGAAGATCAGGTCCAGGCCTTCGCGCTCGGCCTGTTCCTTCACCACGCCCGAGCCGGGCACGACCATCGCGAGCTTGACGTTCTTCGCGACCTTCTGGCCCAGCTTTTTCACCACGGCCGCGGCCTCGCGCATGTCCTCGATGCGGCTGTTGGTGCACGAGCCGATGAACACCTTGTCGATGAAGATGTCGTTCATGGCCTTGTTGGGCTCCAGGCCCATGTAGACCAGCGCGCGCTCGATCGCGCCGCGCTTGTTGGCATCTTTTTCCTTGTCGGGATCGGGCACGCGGCCGGTGATCTCGACCACCATCTCGGGCGAGGTGCCCCAGGTCACTTGCGGCGGGATGGTCGCGGCGTCGAGCTCGACCACGGCGTCGAACTTCGCGCCCGGGTCGGACTGCAGCGTGCGCCAGTAGCTCACCGCATGCTCCCATTCCACGCCCGTGGGCGCGAGCGGGCGGCCCTTGACGTAGGCGATGGTCTTCTCGTCGACCGCCACCAGCCCGGCGCGCGCGCCGGCCTCGATGGCCATGTTGCAGACCGTCATCCGGCCTTCCATGCTCAGGTCGCGGATGGCCGAGCCCGCGAACTCGATCGTGTAGCCGGTGCCGCCGGCGGTGCCGATCTTGCCGATGATGGCCAGCACGATGTCCTTGGCGGTGCAGCCCAGCGGCAGCTTGCCCTCGACCTTCACCAGCATGTTCTTCGCCTTCTTGCCCAGCAGGGTCTGCGTGGCCATCACGTGCTCGACCTCGCTGGTGCCGATGCCGTGCGCCAGTGCGCCGAAGGCGCCGTGGGTGGAGGTGTGCGAGTCGCCGCAGACCACTGTCATGCCCGGCAGCGTCGCGCCGCTTTCCGGGCCGATCACGTGCACGATGCCCTGGCGCTTGCTCAGGAAGGGGAAGAAGGCAGCCGCGCCGAACTCGGCGATGTTGTGGTCCAGCGTGGTGACCTGCTCCTTGCTGGTCGGGTCGGCGATGCCTTCGTAGCCGCGCTCCCAGCCGGTGGTGGGCGTGTTGTGGTCGGCCGTGGCCACCACCGAGCTGATGCGCCACAGCTTGCGGCCGGCCTCGCGCAGGCCTTCGAAGGCCTGCGGGCTGGTCACTTCGTGCACCAGGTGGCGGTCGATGTAGAGGATCGCGGTGCCGTCGTCCTCGGTGTGGACGACGTGTTCGTCCCAGATCTTGTCGTAGAGCGTGCGTGCCATGGTCGTCTTCTTTCGTGGGGGATGCTGTTGTCTGTGCGTGGGCGGTGTCAGGCCGCGAGTGCGAGGCCTTCGTTGGCCGCGCCCGAGGCCTGCAGGTGCGCGACCAGCGAGCGCGCGGCCACCGGCAGGGTGGAGAAGTCGCGCGCCACCAGCCGGATCTCGCGCCGCGCCCAGGGGTCGCTCAGCGCGATGCT
This sequence comes from Variovorax sp. J2P1-31, assembly GCF_030317215.1. Lineage (NCBI taxonomy): Bacteria > Pseudomonadati > Pseudomonadota > Betaproteobacteria > Burkholderiales > Comamonadaceae > Variovorax > Variovorax sp. J2P1-31. The sequence continues at coordinate 222,604 of NZ_JASZYA010000003.1, read as the reverse complement.
GGTGAGCCGGCGCCCGATGCCGCCGCGCATGAGTTCGAAGGCATGGCCGGGCATCACGCCGATGCCCAGGCCGTTCTCGATCATGCGGCACATGGCGTCGAGGCCGGTCACGTGGATGCGCAGCTTGATGCTGCGGCCCGCGTCCAGCGCGGCCTGGCGGGTCGCGACGTAGATCGAGCTGTTGGTGTGCAGGCCGACGTGGTCGTATTCCAGCGAATCGGCAAAAGCGAGTTCGGCCCGTTCGGCCAGCGCATGGCCCAGCGGCACGATCAGCACCAGGCGGTCGTGGCGGTACGACAGGCTCTGGAGTTCGCTCGCGCCGTCGGACAGGTAGCAGATGCCCAGGTCGGCCGCGCCTTCGTGCACTGCGCGCTGGACCTCGGCGCTCAGGTGCTCCTCGAGGTCGATCTTGATCTCTTCATGGTCGCGGCGGAAGGCGCCCAGGTCCTCGGGCAGGAACTGCACGATGGCCGAGATGTTGGCGTGCACCCGCACATGGCCGCGCACGCCGTCGGCGTATTCGCTGAGCTCGCCCTGCATCTTCTCCAGGCTGTAGAGCACCGAGCGGGCATGGTGCAGCAGGCTCTCGCCCGCGGGCGTCAGGTCGACGCCGCGCGTGTGGCGGTAGAGCAGCGGCGTGCCCAGCGCCGACTCCAGGTCCGACAGCCGCTTGCTGATGGCCGAGGCCGCGATGAACTCGCGCTCCGCCGCGCGGCCGATGCTGCCCAGCTCGCACACCGCCACGAAGAGCTGGAGCGAGGTGAGGTCGATGCGGCGGGCAAAGGTGCGTTCGGACGCGGTCACGGCGGGGGCATCGTGCTGGAAGATGGTGGGAGGGCTATTGTCCTATAGGGAGAATTTCTCCGCCATCGCGATCCGAGATGGCCAGGGTGCCTGCCCACGATGCGTGCGCCCATGAAAAAAGCGGGCCACGGGCCCGCTTTGCGTCAGTCGGCGTCGCCGGCTTACTGGCGCTTCGTCGCGGCGTCCTCGATCTTGTTGCCGCCCTTCTGGATGTCCTGGCCTGCGCCCTTGACGGTGTTGCAGCCGGCCAGGGGCACAGCGAAAGCGAACGTGACGGCGAGCAGTGCGGCTAGTTTCTTCATGACAGAACTCCTTGGATAGAGCGTTGAGCGGTTGTTGACGGGATCGAACGTGGAGTCACCCTCCGAGGCCTAAGTTAACAATCGCTGGAGAATTTCATGTAAGCCAAGACGCAAAAAAGCTGCCCGCAGGCAGCTTTTTCAAGGGCGCGAGCGCAGGCTCAGCGTTGGGCGATGGGCTTCACGTCGCGTTGGACCGAGCCTTCGAACAGCTGGCGCGGACGGCCGATCTTGTACTCGGGGTCGCCGATCATCTCGTTGAGCTGGGCGATCCAGCCGACCGTGCGGGCCAGCGCGAACACCGCGGTGAACAGCGGCACCGGGATGCCGATGGCGCGTTGCACGATGCCGGAGTAGAAGTCCACGTTCGGGTACAGCTTGCGCGACACGAAGTATTCGTCTTCCAGCGCGATCTTCTCGAGCGCCATGGCCAGCTTGAACAGCGGGTCGTTTTCCAGGCCCAGCTCGGCCAGCACTTCCTTGCAGGTTTCCTGCATCAGCTTGGCGCGCGGATCGTAGTTCTTGTAGACCCGATGACCGAAGCCCATCAGCTTGACGTTGGAGTTCTTGTCCTTGACCTGCTTGATGAAGTCGCCGATCTTCTCCACGCCGCCAGCCTTCTGGATGTCGTAGAGCATGTTGAGCGCCGCTTCGTTGGCGCCGCCGTGGGCCGGGCCCCAGAGGCAGGCCACGCCGGCCGCGATCGCCGCGAAGGGGTTGGTGCCCGACGAACCGCACAGGCGCACGGTCGAGGTCGAGGCGTTCTGCTCATGGTCGGCGTGCAGGATGAAGATCCGGTCGAGCGCGCGCTCGAGCACCGGGTTCACCTTGTACTCCTCGCACGGCGTGGCGAACATCATGTGCAGGAAGTTGCCGGCGTAGCTCAGGTCGTTCTTCGGGTACATGTAGGGCTGGCCCACCGTGTACTTGTACGCCATGGCCACCAGCGTGGGCATCTTCGCGATCAGGCGGATCGCGGCGATCTCGCGGTGCTTCGGATTGTTGATGTCCGTGCTGTCGTGATAGAAGGCCGACAGGGCGCCGACCAGGCCAGTCATGATGGCCATCGGGTGGGCGTCACGGCGGAAGCCGCGCAGGAAGAACTGCATCTGCTCGTTGACCATCGTGTGGTTGGTCACGAGCTTGGTGAACTCTTCCTTCTTCGTTGCGTCCGGCAGTTCTCCGTACAGCAGCAGATGGCAGGTTTCCAGGAAGTCGCAGTTGGTGGCGAGCTGTTCGATGGGGTAGCCGCGGTAGAGCAGTTCGCCCTTGTCGCCGTCGATGTAGGTGATCGAGGACTGGCAGGCCGCGGTCGACATGAAGCCCGGGTCGTACGTGAACATGCCGGTCTGTGCGTACAGCTTGCGGATGTCGATCACGTCGGGACCCACGGTGCCCTTGTACACCGGCAAGTCGACGCTGTTGCCGCCGTTGCTGAACGATAGGGTGGCTTTGGTCTCGGAAGCTTTCATTTCGACTTTCTTTCTCAAAAGATGAATGTTCGGGGAAGCATGAACCTGTGGCGCGGCGCTCAGACGCGCAGCAGTCGCAGCAGGTCCACCACGTCGGCGTCGGCCCAGGCCGGGTCGGGCTCGGTGCGCCGCATGAAGAGATCCATCAGATCGTGATCCGACAGATCCATCAAGGTTTCCATGGCCTGCGCCTGGCGCTCGGTCATGCCAGATTCATGCCGCTCGAAGAAGCGCGCGATGAACAGGTCGTTTTCCAGCAGGCCGCGTCGGCAACGCCACTTGAGCTTGCTCAAGTGGCGCTCGCCGAGCGGTGTATCGAGTGCGTCGACCTGTGTCATGGCGGGCGGGGTGTCCAACAGGTCAGATGGCGCGGCGCACCATCAGTTCCTTGATCTTCCCGATGGCCTTGGTGGGGTTCAGGTTCTTCGGGCACACGTCGACGCAGTTCATGATCGTGTGGCAGCGGAACAGGCGGTACGGGTCTTCGAGGTTGTCCAGGCGCTCGGCCGTGGCCTGGTCGCGGCTGTCGGCGATGAAGCGGTAGGCCTGCAGCAGGCCGGCCGGGCCGACGAACTTGTCGGGGTTCCACCAGAAGCTGGGGCAGCTGGTCGAGCAGCTCGCGCACAGGATGCACTCGTAGAGGCCGTCGAGCTCTTCGCGCTCTTCGGGGCTCTGCAGGCGTTCCTTCTCGGGCGGCACGTCGTCGTTCTGCAGGTACGGCTTGATCGAGTTGTACTGCTTGAAGAACTGCGTCATGTCCACGATCAGGTCGCGGATCACCGGCAGGCCCGGCAGCGGCTTGAGCACCACGGTGCCCTTGAGCGTGTTCATGTTGGTCAGGCAGGCCAGACCGTTCTTGCCGTTGATGTTCATCGCGTCGGAGCCGCAGACGCCTTCGCGGCACGAGCGGCGGAACGACAGCGTCGGGTCCTGCGCCTTGAGCTTCATCAGCGCGTCGAGCAGCATGCGCTCGTGGCCGTCGAGTTCGACCTCGATGGTCTGCATGTACGGCTTGGCGTCCTTGTCCGGGTCGTAGCGGTAGATCTGGAATGTGCGCTTCATCGTGATGACCTTGTGATGTTCTGTACTTGCACGCTTAGAACGTGCGGACCTTGGGCGGCACGGAGTCGACCGTCAGGGGTTTGAGCCGGACCGGCTTGTAGGTGAGGCTGTTGCTCTCGCTGTGCCACAGCGTGTGCTTCATCCAGTTCTTGTCGTCGCGGCCCAGCGGTGCGACCGGGTCGTCGGCGGGGCGCTCGTAGTCCTCGACCGTGTGGGCGCCGCGGCATTCGGTGCGGGCCGCGGCCGAGACCATGGTGGCCTGCGCGACTTCGATCAGGTTGTCGACTTCCAGCGCTTCGATGCGCGCGGTGTTGAACACGCGCGACTTGTCCTTGAGCGTGATCGCCTTGACGCGCTCGCGCACGGCGGCGATCTTGACCACGCCTTCGTCCATCGAGGCCTGCTTGCGGAACACCGCCGCGTGCTGCTGCATCACGGCGCGGATCTCGCCGGCCACGTCCTGGGCGTATTCGCCGCTGGTCGAGGCTTCGAGCTGGTTCAGGCGCTCCAGCGTGCGGTCGGCCGCATCGGCCGGCAGCGGCTTGTGTTCCTTCAGCTTGTCGTTGAACTGCACGATGTGGTTGCCGGCCGCGCGGCCGAACACCAGCAGGTCGAGCAGCGAGTTGGTGCCCAGGCGGTTGGCGCCGTGCACGCTCACGCAGGAGCATTCGCCCACGGCGTAGAGACCGTTCACCGCGAGGCTGTGTTCCTCGCCGCGCTGGATCACGACCTGGCCGTTGATGTTGGTCGGGATGCCGCCCATCTGGTAGTGGATGGTGGGCACCACGGGGATCGGTTCCTTCGTGACGTCGACGTTCGCGAAGTTGATGCCGATCTCGTACACCGAGGGCAGGCGCTTGTGGATGGTCTCCGCGCCCAGGTGGTCGAGCTTCATGTGGATGTAGTCCTTGTTGGGACCGCAGCCGCGACCTTCCTTGATTTCCTGGTCCATCGAGCGCGACACGAAGTCGCGCGGTGCCAGGTCCTTCAGCGTGGGCGCATAGCGCTCCATGAAGCGTTCGCCGTTGCTGTTGAGCAGGATCGCGCCTTCGCCGCGGCAGCCTTCGGTCAGCAGCACGCCCGCGCCGGCCACGCCGGTCGGGTGGAACTGCCAGAACTCCATGTCCTGCAGCGGGATGCCCGAACGCGCGGCCATGCCCAGGCCGTCGCCGGTGTTGATGAAGGCGTTGGTGGAAGCACCGAAGATCCGGCCGGCACCGCCGGTGGCCAGCAGTACGGTCTTGGCCTGCAGGATGTGCAGGTCGCCGGTTTCCATCTCGAGCGCGGTCACGCCGACCACGTCGCCTTCGGCGTCGCGGATCAGGTCCAGCGCCATCCATTCGACGAAGAACTGGGTGCGGGCCTCGACGTTCTTCTGGTAGAGCGTGTGCAGCATCGCGTGGCCGGTGCGGTCGGCCGCGGCGCAGGCGCGCTGCACCGGCTTCTCGCCGTAGTTGGCCGTGTGGCCGCCGAAGGGACGCTGGTAGATCGTGCCGTCGGGGTTGCGGTCGAAGGGCATGCCGAAGTGCTCGAGCTCGTACACGACCTTCGGGGCTTCACGGCACATGAACTCGATCGCGTCCTGGTCGCCGAGCCAGTCGGAACCCTTGATCGTGTCGTAGAAGTGGTAGTGCCAGTTGTCCTCGCTCATGTTGCCGAGCGAGGCACCCACGCCACCCTGGGCGGCGACGGTGTGCGAGCGGGTCGGGAACACCTTCGAGAGCACGGCCACGTTGAGGCCGGCGCGTGCGAGCTGCAGCGAGGCGCGCATGCCGGAGCCGCCGGCGCCCACGATGACGACGTCGAACTTGCGCTTGGTGATTTGGTCTTTGGTGTATGCGGTCATGTTGAGTTCAGAGCCTCCAGAGCACTTGAATGGCCCAACCCGCGCAACCGACAAGCCAGACGATGGTGAAGATTTGAAGGGCGAGGCGGATGGCGACCGGCTGGACGTAGTCCATCCAGATGTCGCGCATGCCGACCCACACGTGGTAGAGGATCGAGGCGATCACGACGAAGGTGAGCACCTTCATCCACTGCGCCGAGAAGATGCCGGCCCAGGTGTCGTAGCCGATCGGGCCGCGCGAGAACAGCACCTGCGCGAGCAGGATGATCGTGAAGAGGGCCATCAGGCCGCCGGTCACGCGCTGGCTGAGCCAGTCGCGAAGTCCGTAGTGCGCGCCGACGACGATGCGCTTGGATCCGTAGTTCACAGACATTTTTGGAGCTCTCTTTTCAATACAGGCCGAACAGCTTGGCGCCGAGCACCAGCGTCAGCGCGATGCTGATCACCAGCGTGCCGATGGCCGAGCTCTTGCCGAATTCCTTGGTCACCGCGGCGTGGCTCACGTCCATCCACAGATGGCGCAGGCCGGCGATGAAGTGGTGCAGGTAGGCCCAGATCAGGGCCAGTGCCACCAGCTTGAAGAACCAGCCCGGCGCGAAGCCGACGCCGACGTTGAAGACGGCCTTGAAGCGGGCAAAGGAAATCTCGGAGGACACCGAGGTGTCGAACATCCAGATGATGAAGGGCAGCAGCAGGAACATCAATGCGCCGCTCACGCGGTGCAGGATCGACACGATGCCCGCCGGCGGCAGCCGATAGGTGGTCAGGTCGGTGAAGGCATTGATGTTGCGGAACTGGCGTCGCGGCGGACGGGATGAGTTAGCAAGCTCGGTCATGGGGGCTTTCGTTGCTTTTTCGAGGGGACGGCTTGTTCTTTGGCGAAATGCAAACAACGCAAAATTCTATTGCAATGCACCATCGGGCCGCAGTCGACTCCGTGTCATCGCACTGGATTGGTGGGATGCTCGGGCGGCGAAGGGCCGGAAGACCGCGTCGAATGGCGCTTCCACGGACTGCATGGCGGTTTTTTTCATCCGAGTTCGTTGCGATAGTGGTGCGTATCGGTGCGGTAGAGGCCCCGGCGCAACTCCATCGGGGTGTCGTGGTAGGTGTGGGCCAGGCGTTCGACGCTCAGCAGCGGGGTCCCCGCGGCGACGGCCAGCAGCGCGGCCTGTTCGGCGTCGGGCAGCACGGCGCGGATCTTCTCCTCGGCGCGCACCATGCGCACGCCGAATTCGGTCTCGAACATCGCGTACATCGGCCCGCGCGAGGCCCGCAGCCGTTCGGCCGTGAGGCCCTTGAACGGCAGGCCGGGCAGCCAGAGGTCTTCCAAAATGGTGGGCACGCCGCGGTAGGCCAGCACGCGCCGCACCTGCAGCACGGCATCGCCCGAACGCAGCGCCAGCGCGCGCGCCACGTCGGCCGAGGCGCGCAGCCGGCGGCAATCGACGATGGTGCGTTCGGCCGGCCCTTCGGTGTTGATGTCGCCGCTGTCGGGCACCAGCTTCAGGAAGCGGTACTGCACATGCTGTTCGGCATGGGTGGCGACGAAGGTGCCCTTGCCCTGGCGGCGCACCACCAGGTTCTCGGCCGCCAGTTCGTCGATGGCCTTGCGCACCGTGCCCTGGCTCACGCGGAAGCGCGCGGCCAGGTCCATCTCGCTCGGGATCGGCTCGCCGGGCTTCCATTCGCCCGCCTGCAGGCTCTGCAGGATCAGGGTCTTGATCTGCTGGTAGAGCGGACTGAAGGACGGCGTGGCCGTGTCGGTGAGGAGGGGCGTGTTCATGGCGTGGGGCGCGCTGCGCGGTCTGCGCAGGGGCCGTATCTTATATAAGACATAAGACGTTCGTGCTCCGAATCTCGATTCGGCTTAAAATGTGCGCCGGTTCCGCCCCCGGCTTTGCCTTCCGCGGGGCCTCGGCAGCCGCCCGAGCTTGCCGCCGCCGTTTTCACCATCTTCTGGAGTCTTTCCCATGAGCAAAAAGCCTGTTCGCGTCGCCGTCACCGGTGCCGCCGGCCAAATCGGTTACGCCCTGTTGTTCCGCATCGCTTCCGGCGAAATGCTCGGCAAGGACCAGCCCGTCATCCTGCAACTGCTCGAGATCCCCGACGAGAAGGCCCAGAAGGCACTCAAGGGCGTGATCATGGAGCTCGAAGACTGCGCCTTCCCGCTGCTGGCCGGCGTGATCCCGACCGGCGACCCGCTGGTGGCCTTCAAGGACGCCGACTACGCACTGCTGGTCGGTTCGCGTCCCCGCGGCCCGGGCATGGAACGTGCCGAGCTGCTGGCCGTCAACGGCGCGATCTTCACCGCCCAAGGCAAGGCGCTCAACGCCGTCGCCAGCCGCAACGTCAAGGTGCTGGTGGTGGGCAACCCCGCGAACACCAACGCCTACATCGCGATGAAGAGCGCACCGGACCTGCCGCGCAAGAACTTCACCGCCATGCTGCGTCTGGACCACAACCGCGCGCTGAGCCAGATCGCCGCCAAGACCGGCACCGCCGTGGCCGACATCGAGAAGCTCACCGTCTGGGGCAACCACTCGCCCACGATGTACGCCGACTACCGCTTCGCCACCGTGGCGGGCAAGAGCGTCAAGGACCTGATCAACGACCAGGTCTGGAACGCCGACACCTTCCTGCCCACCGTGGGCAAGCGCGGTGCCGCGATCATCGAAGCGCGCGGCCTGTCGTCGGCGGCCTCGGCTGCCAACGCCGCCATCGACCACATGCGCGACTGGGCCCTGGGCACCAACGGCAAGTGGGTCACGATGGGCATCCCGTCGGACGGCCAGTACGGCATTCCGAAGGACGTGATGTTCGGCTTCCCGGTCACCACCGAGAACGGCGAATACAAGATCGTCGAAGGCCTGGAGATCGACGCCTTCAGCCAGGAACGCATCGACAAGACGCTCAAGGAACTGACCGACGAGCAGGCCGGCGTCGCCCACCTGCTGTAAACCTCCCGGCCGTCGGGCACCTCGCGCGCCGTGCGCGTCGTGCCTCGGCGGCGCCAGGAACCCCATCCCCCATGTCCGACCGTAATCCTCTGCTCGATGACCGTCGCTGCCCGCAGGCTCGCTTCGACGCGAGCGACACCGCGACCTGGGCGCCGCGCAAAGCGCCCGACCTGATCACTGCATGACCGCTGTCTCCCAGCATCCGCGCGACGTGCTGCTCGGCGCCCAGGCCGGCGCGGTGCTGCTGCCGGTCTGCGACCACTACAGCGGCGTCGAAGCACGCATGAAGAAGAGCCTCGCGCTCCAGGCCGAGATGGCCGCGGAGTTCGGGGCCTGCGTGTTCGACGTCACCCTCGACTGCGAGGACGGCGCGCCAGTGGGCGGCGAAGCCGATCACGCGCAGCTCGTCACCGAACTGGCCCTGGCCTCGGCCCCCGCGATGCGGGTCGGCGTGCGCGTGCACCCGGTCGACCACGCCGCCTTCGAGGCCGACATCGCCACCATCGCCGGTCGCGCGGGCGCGCGCCTGAGCCACCTGATGGTGCCCAAGGTCGAGTCGCTGGCCGACGTGACCCGCGCCGTGGCCGCGCTCGACGCCGCCGGCGCGTCGATGCTGCCGCTGCACGTGCTCATCGAGTCGCCGCTGGCGGTGCACAACGCCTTCGCCATCGCGGCCCATCCGCGTGTCCAGTCGCTGAGCTTCGGCCTCATGGATTTCGTCTCGGCCCACGCCGGTGCGATCCCGGCCGAAGGCATGGGCGTCGAAGGGCAGTTCAGCCATCCCCTGGTGGTGCGCGCCAAGCTCGAGATCGCCTCGGCCGCGCACGCCCACGGCAAGGTGCCATCGCACTGCGTCGTCACCGAATTCAGCCACGTCGAGGCCCTGCGTGCCGCGGCGAAGCGGGCTGCCGCCGAGTTCGGCTACACCCGCATGTGGAGCATCCATCCCAGCCAGATCCGACCGATCCTCGAGGCCTTCGCGCCCGGGGAAGGCCAGATCGAACAGGCCACGCGCATCGTCGATGCGGCGGTGCGCCAGTCCTGGGCGCCGGTCAGCATCGACGGCGCGCTCCATGATCGTGCGAGCTACCGCCATTTCTGGCAGGTGCTCGAGCGCGCCCATGCCACAGGCCGTGTGCTGCCCCCCGAGGCACAGGTCTGGTTCTCGCCTTCTTCCCCGAACACCTAAGACAACAGCTCCTCCAAGGAACACCCGATGACCAAGACCCTCGCACTGATTGCCGCCGCCATCCTGGCGCTCCCGTTGGCCGCCACCGCCCAGAGCAGCACGGACGCGAAGCCCGCGGCCAAGGCTGCGGCCAAGCCCGCCGCGAAGCCTGCGCCCAAGAAGAAGCCCCAGGTGACCCGCCGCGCCGCCAAGGCCGTCGAGGAAGTCACGCCGATCGACACCAGCACCGATGTCACGCTGAACGAGGCCGACCTGGCCGTGGCCGGTCGCGTGCACACCGGCAAGATCCAGTGCGAACTGGGCGCCGACGTGACCGTGACCGCCGACGAGAGCAAGCCCGGCTTCTTCACCGTCTCGACCAAGGGCGCCAAGTACCGCATGCACCCGGTCGAAAGCCGCACCGGCGCGATCCGCCTCGAAGACCCGCGCGCCGGCGCGATGTGGCTCCAGCTGGGCAACAAGTCGATGCTCATGAACCAGAAGCAGGGCCTGCGTCTGGCCGACGACTGCCAGGCACCGGCCCAGGTCGCGATGTCCGCGGAGCTCAAGATCAACCCGCCGAAGAGCCTGTTCGAGGGTGCCGACGCGCCGACCACCGGCGCCGTCAAGAAGTAAGAAAAAGCAAAGGCCAAGGCTGTCCCCCGCAGCCGCCCCCGTCGTACCCGTTTCCGGAGAATCAAGAAGATGTTGCAAGCCTACGTTGACCATGTCGCAGAGCGCGCCGCGCTCGGCATCCCGCCCCTGCCCCTCACCGCCAAGCAGACCGGTGAAGTGATCGAGCTGATGAAGTCCGCCACGGCGAACGACGGCGAGTTCCTGCTCAACCTGCTTACGCACCGCGTGCCGGCCGGCGTGGACGATGCCGCCAAGGTCAAGGCCAGCTACCTGGCGGCCGTGGCGCATGGCACCGAGAAGAGCCTGCTGCTGTCGCGTGCGCGCGCCACCGAACTGCTCGGCACCATGCTCGGCGGCTACAACATCAGCCCGATGATCGACCTGCTCGACGATGCCGAAGTCGGCGCCGTCGCGGCCGAGGGCCTGAAGAAGACGCTGCTGATGTTCGACCAGTTCCACGACGTCAAGGAAAAGGCCGACAAGGGCAACGCCAACGCCAAGAGCGTGCTGCAGAGCTGGGCCGATGCCGAGTGGTTCACCAGCCGCCCCGAAGTGCCGCAGAGCATCACGGTCAGCATCTTCAAGGTGGCCGGCGAGATCAACACCGACGACCTGTCGCCCGCGCCCGACGCGACGACCCGTCCCGACATCCCGATGCACGCGCTGGCGATGCACAAGAACGCACGCCCCGGCATCGTGCCCGAGGAAGACGGCAAGCGCGGCCCGGTGAAGTTCATCGAGGACCTGCGCGCGCGCGGCCACCTCGTGGCCTACGCCGGCGACGTGGTCGGCACGGGTTCCTCGCGCAAGAGCGCGACCAACTCGGTGCTGTGGTTCACCGGCGAAGACATCCCCTTCGTGCCGAACAAGCGCTTCGGCGGCGTCTGCCTGGGCGGCAAGATCGCCCCGATCTTCTACAACACGATGGAAGACTCGGGCGCGCTGCCGATCGAGCTCGATGTCACGCAGATGAACATGGGCGACGTGGTCGAACTGCGTCCCTACGAAGGCAAGGCCTTGAAGGACGGCCAGGTCATCGCCGAGTTCCAGGTCAAGAGCGACGTGCTGTTCGACGAAGTGCGCGCCGGCGGCCGCATCCCGCTGATCATCGGCCGCGGCCTGACGGCCAAGGCGCGTGAAGCGCTGGGCCTGCCCGTGTCGACGCTGTTCCGCCTGCCGACCAGCCCGGTCGACACCAAGAAGGGCTTCTCGCTCGCGCAGAAGATGGTCGGCCGCGCCTGCGGCCTGCCCGAAGGCCAGGGCGTGCGCCCGGGCACGTACTGCGAACCCAAGATGACCTCGGTCGGCTCGCAGGACACCACCGGCCCGATGACGCGCGACGAACTCAAGGACCTGGCCTGCCTGGGCTTCTCGGCCGACCTCGTCATGCAGTCGTTCTGCCACACGGCGGCCTACCCGAAGAAGGTCGACGTCAAGATGCACCACGAGCTGCCGGACTTCATGGCCAACCGCGGCGGCGTCTCGCTGCGCCCGGGCGACGGCGTGATCCACAGCTGGCTCAACCGCCTGCTCACGCCCGACACCGTCGGCACCGGCGGCGACAGCCACACGCGCTTCCCCATCGGCATCAGCTTCCCGGCCGGTTCCGGCCTGGTGGCTTTCGCGGCCGCCACCGGCGTGATGCCGCTGGACATGCCCGAATCGGTACTGGTGCGCTTCAAGGGCCAGATGCAGCCCGGCGTCACCCTGCGTGACCTGGTCAACGCGATCCCGCTGTACGCCATCAAGGCCGGCCTGCTGACCGTCGCCAAGCAGGGCAAGGTCAACATCTTCTCGGGCCGCATCCTGGAAATCGAGGGCCTGCCCGACCTCAAGGTCGAACAGGCGTTCGAGCTCAGCGACGCTTCGGCCGAACGCTCGGCCGCCGGTTGCACGGTGCACCTGAACAAGGAACCGATCATCGAGTACATCAACAGCAACATCACGCTGATGAAGTGGATGATCGCCGAAGGCTACGCCGATGCCCGCACGCTGGCCCGCCGCATCGCCGCGCAGGAAGCCTGGCTCAAGGACCCGCAGCTGCTCAAGGGCGACGACGACGCCGACTACGCGGCCGTGATCGAGATCGACCTGGCCGACATCCACGAGCCGATCTGCGCCTGCCCCAACGACCCGGACGACGTGAAGACGCTGTCCGACGTCGCCGGCGCGAAGATCGACGAAGTGTTCATCGGTTCGTGCATGACCAACATCGGCCACTTCCGTGCCGCATCGAAGCTGCTCGAAGGCAAGCGCGACATCCCGGTCAAGCTGTGGATCGCGCCGCCGACCAAGATGGACGCGCAGCAGCTCACCGAGGAAGGCCACTACGGCGTGTTCGGCAATGCCGGCGCGCGCACCGAAATGCCGGGCTGCTCGCTGTGCATGGGCAACCAGGCGCAGGTGCGCGAAGGCGCGACCGTGATGTCGACCAGCACGCGCAACTTCCCCAACCGCCTGGGCAAGAACACCAACGTGTACCTGGGCTCGGCCGAACTGGCCGCGATCTGCTCGCGTCTCGGTCGCATTCCGACCAAGGAAGAGTACATGGCGAGCGTGGGCGTGCTGGATGCGTCCAGCACCCAGATCTACCAGTACCTGAACTTCGACAAGATCGAGGAATACCAGAACGTTGCCGACGGCGTCGCCGCCTGATCCAAGCGCTTGTTGCCGTTCAAGGCCCGCTTCGGCGGGCCTTTTTCATGGGGCCGGGGCTTCGATGACCAGCTCCGGCGCCACGGCTGCGGCAAGCCCCGCCGCGATCACGGCCAGCAGCGTGTCGCCGAAGCCGCCCCGTGCCCGTGCATCGGCACGCGCGCTGGTCGACACGCGCGGCGCGGCGCTCCAGGCGATGCGCGCGCCCGAGGCCTGCAGGGCCTCGACCAACGCCACATCCTCGCTGCAGGCCAGCGCGCGGAAGCCGCCGGCGCGCACATAGGCTGCGGCCGAGACGCCCAGGTTCGCGCCATGGATGTGGCGGTGGCCGTCGGCGTCGGTGTAGGTGCGGGCGAAGTGCTCGCGCAGCGATTCGGCGTGGTGGCCGTGCACGCTCCAGTCGTCCACGCCGATCGAGCCGCAGACCGCGTCGGCACCGAGCTCGAGCTGGCGCACCAGCCAGTCGGGCGAGACGCGGGTGTCGGCGTCGGTGAAGGCCAGCCAGCGCGCGCCTTCGTCGAGCAGTTGCTGGGCGCCGACGGCACGGGCCTGGCCCACGTTGCGCGCCGACACGGCGATCGTGCGCGCACCCTGCCAGCGCGCGATGGCGCCGGTGGCGTCGCTGCAGCTGTCGAGCACGATCAGCAACTGCACCGCCTCGCCCTGCAGCGCCGGATGGACGCTGGCGGCGCGCAGGCAGGCCACGGTGTCGGCAATGTTCGCTTCCTCGTCGTGCGCGGGAACGACGACGCCGATCACCGGATGCCTTCGCGTTGGGCCACCGAGCGCGGGTCGCGGCACCAGATGTCGAGCACGAAGTCGCTCTCGGTGTGGGCCACGGTGCGCGTGAGGCCGGTGGCGCCGAAGGCGCGGTGCACCGCGTCGGTGGCCAGCACGCGGGCCTCGAAATCGGGACGCCAGTTGCAGGCCACGAGCACGCCATCCTCGCCCAACGCGTCGGCGCAGTCGCGCGCCAGCGCCTGCATCGCGTCTTCGCCGAGGAAGTAGCCGAGCTCGCTGACCACCACCAGGTCGAAGGGGCCGTCGGCATGCGGGAAGTCCTGCGGCAAGGCATGGGCCGCGATGCGGACGTTGGGCAGTGCGGCGGTCCGCGCCTGTGCGGACGCCCGTGCCTGCGGGCTGAAGTCGCTGGCCAGCACGCGATCGCAGCGCGCGGCCAATGCCACCGTCAGTTCGCCCGCGCCGCAACCGGGCTCGTAGACGCTGTGGTAACGCCGGTGCGGCAGGGCGGCGAGCAGCAGCGCGCGTTTGCGCTCCTCGTACCAGCGGGTGCGCAGGCCGTAGGGGTCGTCGCTGCCGCCATAGAGCGACTCGAAGTAGGCCAGGCGGTCGGGCGCACCCGGGGCCTGGCGGGCGGGCGTCTCGGTGTTCATGAGAAGAAGACCTCGAAGGGGCGCTGCGCGCGCTGCACCGTGGTGCCGCGCAGGATCGGGCCCGCGCCGGTCGAGGGATCGCTTTCGAGCTGGCTGGTGAAGGCATTCACCGCCTCGCGCTTGGCACGTGCGGCATCCGCGTCGAGCCGCAGCCGCAGGGCGCGTTCCCAGGGCAGGCGCGCGTCGCCAGGCACGGCCCAATGCCAGGCCCAGACCGGCACTTCGATCAGGCGCACGCCCACGCAGGCGGCGGCCGCGGCGCAGGCCTGGCCCGTGGCTTCGTGGTCGGGGTGGCCGTCGTGCCGCCAGGTGGTGAAGAGCACGTCACGCGGTCGCAGCAGCGCGGCGACCTGGCGGGCCAGCGGTCCGCGCTGGCGCATCAGGCCGCCGTCGTCGAAGCCGAGGCGGCGGGTCTCGGCCGTGCGGTCCACGTCGAGGCCGAGCGTCTGCCACGCGCGCCGGCTTTCGAGCGGCCGTTCCTGCGCCAGCCGGTGCGGCGGCCAGACGCTCGACGCCGGATGGCTGGCCGTGCCGTCGGTGGCGGCGACGATCAGCATGGGTTGCGACAGCGCGCGCAGCTGCGCGAGCAGGCCGCCCACGGACAGCACCTCGTCATCGGGGTGCGGTGCGACGACCACGGCGCGGTGGCCGGGCGGCACCAGCTTCGTGGCGCTGGTCTCCACCATCGCCTGGTGCGCGAGCCAGGGCAGCCAGTCGGCCTCGGTGGTGCCCTGGCCTTCGATGCGCCGTTCGGCTACAGCGGCCATGGCGCCTCCGCGGGCGGCAGCAGGGCGCCGCCCAGCGCCGCCAGGTCGCGCTCGGCGTGGCTCTGGCGCAGAAAGATGGGCAGGTCGACCATGGCCTGCGCGAAACGCGCATCGCGGCACAGCGGCGCCGCACCCAGGGCGCGGCCCGCATGGGTCATCACCTCGGTGGCGGCGGCTTCGACCACCAGACGCGCACGCTGCGCGGGCAGCTGGGCGCTGGCCTGCGGACAGGCGTCGATCCAGGCCGCCGCCTCGCGCAGCACCGCCGCCGCACCGGCCAGGGCCACGTCGATGGCACCCAGGTGCGCCAGCCGATGGGCGTCGGGGCGCGGACCGCAGCGCTGGCGTGTCATCTCCGCGATGCCCGCGGCGCCGCCGTACCAGCAGGCCGCGATGCCCGCGCCACCCTGCCAGAAGCCGGGCCGAGCCACATAGTCGCCGGGCCGGCCGACCGGGGTGGCCACCGCGGCATCAAGGTGCACATCGACGGTGCGCGCGTTGGCCATGCCGGCCGCCTGCCAGCCATGGTCGCCGACGGTGACGCGCGCCTGGTCCAGTTCGATGGCCGCCAGGCAGGGCTCACCCTGCTCGTTCCAGGCACTGATCACCGCACGCGTGACGCCGTGCGCGCCCGAGCACCAGGCCTTGGTGCCGCTCAGGCGGCAGCTGCCGTCTGGCTGCAGGCTCAGCGTGACCCGCGCGTCGGGCGGCTCGGCGCACCAGGTGCCCCAGCGGCTGCCCGGCGGGGCCGGAGGCGCGCCCAGCTCGGCAAGGATGGCGAGGGCATCGGTGTGGCCCTCGAACAGCTTCACCAGCGACAGGTCGTGGGCCGCGACGGCGGCCAGCATCTGCCAGCGTTCGAGCGTGCGGCCCGTGCCGGGCAGGGGGAGGGGATCGAAGCAGCCATCGACCAGCGCGCCCAGCGTGAGCGGTGCGTCGGCGGCGTCCAGCAGCGAGCGAAGTCGCCGGTCCGCGCGGGGAGCGAGCATGGCGGTGCGGCGATCAGCCGATGTGGAGGCTCTTGTGCTCGCCCAGATTCTTGGGCGTCTCGCCGGTGACGGCGGCCTTCATCATCTTGAAGATCTGCACCATCTTGCTGTCGTCGACGTCCCAGAACTCGGCATGGCCGATGCGCACCGCGAGCAGGCCCAGGTTGGGGTCGGTCACGCCGGCGGGGAACCAGGCCTTGGCCATCGGGTTGAAGAGCTCTTCCTTCTTCGCCGGGTCCTCGAGCAGTGCGGCATGGCCGGACACCGAGACATAGCTGTCCTTGTCGGTGTTGGCATAGGCCACGTTCACCGCGTCGTCGGCCGGCAGGTTGCGCGCGATCTCGCCATCCTTGGGCACGAAGAAGTAGAGCGTGGCGCCTTCGTCGAGCTGCTTGTTCTGGGTGGTCAGCGGATGGCTGTGCAGCATGCCGTCGTGGTGGCGGTGCACGAACATGCCGAAGCGGGTGTCCTTGATCAGTTCCCAGAGTTTCTGATGGTCGTTGGTGGTCGTTGTCATGGTGATGCGCCTGAGGAGTTGTCTACAAGCGCCTCAACATACGGAGGCTGTCGATGCCGCGGCCGGGACCAATGCCGCGTGTTGGTGTGGGCCGGCGCCGACGGCCGCTGTCATGCCCCCAGGCGGGCCAGCGCGGCGGCGGTGGCGGCATCGGCCGGGAAGAAAGACTCGACCGCGAGCTCCTGCAGCGTCACGTCGACCGGCGTGCCGAAGATCGTGGTGGTGCTGATGAAGCTCAGCACGCCGGCCGGCGTCGCCAGCTGGAAGGGCACGACCACGCCCGCCAGCTCGCCGCCCGCGGGCGGCGCCGCATGGCCCGCATCGGCCACCGGATAGGCGGCCAGCTCGTCGTGCAGCGCCTGCAGGGTGGCGTCGCCGGTGGCCGCGACCTGCTGCTGCAGCCGCTCCAGCAGATGCAGGCGCCACTGCGCGAGGTTCACGATGCGGGGCGCCAGGCCCTGCGGATGCAGGCTCAGGCGCAGCACGTTGAGGGGCGGCTTGAGCAGTTCGGGCGCGGCGCCGGCCATCAGCAGCGGCACGATGCGGTTGGCCGCGACCAGCTGCCAGTGGCGGTCGATGGCCAGTGCCGGGTAGGGCTCGTGGCCCTTGAGCACCAGCTCGACCGCCTGGCGCGCGGCGGCCAGCGCGGGGTCGTCGAGTGCGCGCTGGCGGTACATGGGCGCGAAGCCGGCCGCCACCAGCAGTGCATTGCGCTCGCGCAGCGGCACACCCAGCCGCTCGGCCAGGCGCAGCACCATCTCGCGGCTGGGCGCGGCGCGGCCGGTCTCGACGTAGCTGAGGTGGCGGGTCGAGACCTCGGCCTCGTGCGCCAGGTCGAGCTGGCTCAGGTGCCGGCGCTGGCGCCAGTGGCGCAGATGGGCGCCGAAGGGCTCGCGCGCGCCCGGGGCGGCGGGGGACGAGGAGGCCGAGGAAGGGTTCATGGCATCGATTCTGTGGCCCGCCGCGCGTGATCGCCATGACCTCCCGGGTCATCGACCCGCTGACCTCGGGGCGGAATCATCGACCCGACGCCGCGGGAAGGGCCTGCGGCGTGACCTCTCTCGACGCACCGCAAGGAGTTCCGCCATGTCGATCTTCGCTTCCCCCCGTTTCCTGCCCCGCGTGATGGCCGCCGATGCGCTGTCCTGTGCCGCGACCGCCGCGCTGCAGCTCGGCCTGGGCGACACGCTCGCCCGCCTGACCGGCCTGCCGGTGCCGCTGCTCGGCGGCACCGGCGTGTTCCTGCTGGCCTACGCCGCACTGGCGGCCTGGATGGCGCGACGCCCGGTGCCGCCGCGCCGGCTGATCGGCCTGGTCATCGTCGGCAACCTGGCCTGGGCCGCGGGTTGCGCCGCGCTGCTGCTGCTGGGCGGTGGGGTCGCACCCACGGCCCTGGGTGTGGCCTGGGTGCTGGCCCAGGCCGTGGTCGTGCTGGTGCTGGCGGAACTGCAGTGGATGGGCCTGCGGGCCTCGGCGCGCCGGGATGCCGCGGTGGCGCCGCCCGGCCTGCGCCACCTGCCGAACTAGGGCGGCGGCGCGTTCGGCGCCAGGTGTTCCTGGCCCTTGAGCACCATGGCGGCGCCCGACGGCCCGCCCACCGCATGGGGCAGCGAGTTCAGCAGCGAGTGGGCGAGGTTGCCGCGGTACAGCTTCGCGCCCTGGTGCGAGAGGTTGGAGTTGGCATCGACATGGATCGACTCGCCCAGCCCCGACCACAGCCGGCAGAAGCCGTAGTCTTCCGACAGGTAGCGCCGGGTCTGCGGGTCGACCATCACGTCGAAGAAGCGGTAGTGCAGGCCGCGGTCGATGTCGCCGATGCCGTCGGGCGCGTAGCGCAGATCGGGGTAGCTCGCCATCAGCCGCTCGAAGACGCCGCGCTTGATCACCATGAAGCCGGTCGGCGCTTCGGTCACCTGCATGAAGCCGTCGGACTGGATGTCGAGCTCGACCTCCGAGCGGCCTTCCGCCGCCTCGGAATTGATGGTGTAGCGCGTGAACAGGGCTTCGAACTGCTGGCGCGTCGTGCCCTGGGCCAGCCCCTCGGCCGGCCAGTCCTCGCGCTTGAGCGGATACACGCCGGCCGCGATGTCGTGGTTCGACTGCAGCAAGCGGAAGGCCGCCTCCGCCGAGAAACCGATGTCGGCATCGATCCAGAACAGATGGGTCCACTGCGGGTTGGCCAGGAACTGCGCCACGCAATTGTTGCGTGCACGCGTGACCAGGCTCTCGCCCTGGTGGAGCAGCGCCTGCAGGCGCATGCCCGCGCGCTCGGCCTCGACGGTGAAGTTCATCATCGACACGACGTAGTTCTGGAAGAACTTGCCGTCGTGGCTCGGCGTGACGACCAGGGGGAAGAACGAGCGGAGTTCGGAAGGGTCGAGCATGGGCGCTTTCCGGGAATTGAATGTCGGTTTTTTCGGATTTCGGGGCGAGCCCGGCGATCGGATCCATTGATTTTTAGGTGTGTCATCAAATGGTTCCTGCTGAAGAAGACTGTATTCAGTTCGTCGATTTGGGCCTGTTGAATTCGCGCACGGCAGGCGGCTTTGACTGTGGAATTCGTGCACGTCCCGCGCACCGGCCGTTTTGCCGCGGGACCGCGCCGCCGCCGCGCGGCCCGGCCGCCCCGCCCGCGGAAAGGCCGTGGTGGAGAAGACCGACTACAGCCACTGCCATCGTTCCTCGCTATCCTTGAGGTGCTTCCACGAACCACAGGAGTTTTCAATGGCCAAGGCACCGGCACACCCCTTCGCATCCGCGCTCAAGACATTCAAGACGGCGTCGGGAGGGGCCGGCAAGTACTGGTCGCTGAAGGAACTCGCCAGGCAGTACCCCAACATCGAGAAGCTCCCGGTCTCGATCCGCATCGTGCTCGAGTCGGTGTTGCGCAACTGCGACGGCCAGAAGGTCGGCGTCGAGAACGTCGAACAGCTCGCCAACTGGCAGCCCAACGCCGAGCGCACCGAGGAAATCCCCTTCGTCGTGACCCGCGTGGTGCTGCAGGACTTCACCGGCGTGCCGCTGCTGGCCGACCTGGCCGCCATGCGCAGCGTGGCCGCCAAGCTGGGCAAGTCGCCCAAGACCATCGAGCCGCTGGTGCCGGTCGACCTGGTGGTCGACCACTCGGTGATGGTCGATTACTACGGCACGCCCAAGGCGCTCGACCTGAACATGAAGCTGGAGTTCCAGCGCAACAACGAGCGCTACCAGTTCATGAAGTGGGGCATGCAGGCCTTCGACACCTTCGGCGTCGTGCCGCCGGGCTTCGGCATCGTGCACCAGGTGAACCTCGAGTACTTCGCGCGCGGTGTCTACAAGGCGGCCGACGACGATGCCAAGGTGCCGACCTGGTACCCCGACTCGCTGGTCGGCACCGACAGCCACACCACCATGATCAACGGCATCGGCGTGGTCGGCTGGGGCGTGGGCGGCATCGAGGCCGAGGCCGCGATGCTGGGCCAGCCGGTCTACATGCTGACGCCCGACGTGGTGGGCTTCGAGCTCACCGGCAAGCTGCGCGAAGGCGTGACCGCCACCGACCTGGTGCTCTACGTGACCGCCATCCTGCGCACCGAGAAGGTGGTGGGCAAGTTCGTCGAGTTCTTCGGGCCGGGCGCCGCATCGATCGCGGTGCCCGACCGCGCCACCATCGGCAACATGGCGCCCGAGTACGGCGCGACCATGGGCTTCTTCCCGGTCGACGAGATGACGGTCGCCTACTTCAAGGGCACCGGCCGCACCGACAAGGAGATCGAGCGCTTCGAGGCCTACTACAAGGCCCAGGGCCTGTTCGGCATGCCGGCGCCGGGCGAACTCAACTACACCAAGGTCGTGCGCCTCGACCTGGGCACGGTCTCGCCCAGCCTGGCCGGCCCCAAGCGCCCGCAGGACCGCATCGACCTGGGCCACCTGTCGACCAAGTTCTCCGAGCTCTACAGCAAGCCCAACGACGCCAATGGCTTCAACCAGCCGGCCGACAAGCTGAAGATCCGCTACCCGCTCTCGAAGAACGGCCAGGGCGACGACAGCGAGGCGCCCGCGCCCGCGGCGGGCGCGCCGCGCCAGGTGGTCGAGATGGTGGCCAACCGTTCGACCAAGGCCGCCGCGCATGTGAGCGCCACGGCGCCGGTCGCGCCCAAGGGCGCGGTCACCATCGGCAACGGCGACGTGCTGATCGCGGCCATCACCTCCTGCACCAACACCTCGAACCCGAGCGTGATGCTCGCGGCCGGCTTGCTGGCCAAGAAGGCGGTGGAGGCGGGCCTGACGGTCAAGCCGCACGTCAAGACCTCGCTCGCGCCCGGCTCGCGCATCGTGACCGAGTACCTGGAGAAGGCCGGCCTGCTGCCCTACCTGGAGCAGCTGGGCTTCTACCTCGCGGGCTACGGCTGCACCACCTGCATCGGCAACGCCGGCGACCTGACGGCCGAGATCAACGAGGTCATCACCGAGAACAACCTGGTGGCGGCCGCGGTGCTCTCGGGCAACCGCAACTTCGAAGCGCGCATCCACCCGAACCTCAAGGCCAACTTCCTGGCCTCGCCGCCGCTGGTGGTGGCTTTCGCGATCGCGGGCAACGTCATGACCGACCTCATGACCGAACCCGTGGGCAAGGGCAAGCACGGCAAGGACGTGTACCTGGGCGACATCTGGCCCACGCCGCAGGAGATCGACGCCAACCTGCGCTTCGCGATGAACGCCAAGGCCTTCCGCGCGAACTACGACAAGGTCAAGACCGATCCGGGCAAGTTCTGGAGCAGCATCAAGGGCACCACCGGCCAGGTCTACGACTGGCCCACCTCGACCTACATCGCCGAGCCGCCCTTCTTCGAGGGCTTCAAGATGAAGCCGGCGGCCACCAACCCCGGCTTCTCGGGCGCGCGCGTGATGGCGCTGTTCGGCGACTCGATCACCACCGACCACATCTCGCCGGCCGGCTCGATCAAGGAAAGCTCGCCCGCGGGCGTGTGGCTCAAGGCGCATGGCGTGCCCAAGGCCGACTTCAACAGCTACGGCTCGCGCCGCGGCAACCACGAGATCATGATGCGCGGCACCTTCGCCAACGTGCGCATCAAGAACCTCATGCTGCCGCCCGACGACAAGGGCACGCAGGAAGAGGGCGGCCTCACGCTGTTCCAGCCGGGCAACGAGAAGATGTTCATCTACGACGCGGCGATGAAGTACATCGAGCAGGAAGTGCCCACCGTGGTCTTCGGCGGCGAGGAATACGGCACCGGCTCCTCGCGCGACTGGGCCGCCAAGGGCACGCAGCTGCTGGGCATCAAGGCCGTGGTGGCGCGCAGCTTCGAGCGCATCCACCGCGCCAATCTGGTCGGCATGGGCGTGCTGCCGCTGCAGTTCCGCGGCGCCGATTCGTGGCAGAGCCTGGGCCTGACCGGCCACGAGAAGATCGACGTGGTGATCGAAGGCGACCTCAAGCCCCAGATGGACGTCAAGCTGGTGGTGCACCGCCCCGACGGCACCCACCAGGAAGCCACGGTGCGCCTGCGCATCGACACGCCGATCGAGGTCGACTACTACAAGCACGGGGGCATCCTGCCGTTCGTGCTGCGGCAGTTGCTGGCGGCCTGAGGGCGCGGGGCGCCGGCTTCAGAGCGACAGGGTAGGGATCGGCACCTTGTCCATGAGCCGGCGCGTGAAGTACCTGTCCTGGTAGTAGCGGATCTTGTCGCACTTCACCGGGTGCGGGATGCCTTCATAGAGGAAGATCTCCGTGTCCGTCCCCATGGCCTTGAGCTCCTGGGGCAGCATCAGGGCGCGGCGCTCTTCCGACTCGCTGCGGCTGGTTTCCCGACCCCGGGTCACGTTCTGCTTGCGCACGGTGGTGTAGCCCAGCATGTCGGAGTAGTCATTGGCGTCCTGCTGCTCGCGCGGCGCATAGATGATCTGCAAGGCGTGGTTGGTGATCAGCGTGCGCGCCACTTCCTTGCCGTAGGTGGCGTCGAGCTGGGCCATGCTCTGGATGATGGGCAACAGCCGCATGTTGTAGCCGGCCATATAGCTCACCGAGCTGGCAAGGATGTTCACCTTGCCGATGCTGGTGAATTCGTCCATCAGCAGCAGGCACTGGTGCTTGAGCTGCGGGTTGTTCTGCGGCAGCTCCTTGGTGTTGACATTGATGAGCTGGCTGAAGAACAGGTTGACGATCAGACGGCTTTCGGCGAGCTTGTTGGGCTGGATGCCGATGTAGATGGTCATCTTCTTTTTGCGCACATCGGTGAGCAGGAAGTCGTCCGCGCTGGTGGCTGCGTCCAGCACCGGGTTGATCCACGCGTTGAGCGGCTCCTTGAAACTGCCCAGGATCGAGGCGAAGGTCTCTGCCGCCTGCGACAGCAGGTTCGAGAACGCCGATTGTGCGTTCTCGCTCAGGAACGGTGAGAGCGCCAGTTCCTGGTAGAACTTGCGCAGGTCCGTGCCGTTGCCGGAAGACAGCTGATAGATCTGCCCCAGTGTGCAAGCGGTGCGGAACTGCTCGGGCACTCCGCGCTTGCCTTCGTCGTCCCATTTCTCGAACAGATAGAGCGAGAAGGCCATGAAGGCGTTGCGCGCCTGGCTGACCCAGAATTTTTGTTCGTCAGCGCCGTCCGGATAGAGCATGGCGGCGATGCTCATCAGGTCGGACACGCGAAATGCCGGGTCGGTGGAAACGTAGGTGAGCGGGTTCCAGCGATGCGTCTTTCGATCTTCGGCGAAGGGATTGAAAAGGTAGACCGCCTGGCCCTGTTGCGCCCGCCATCCGCTGGTGAGCTCGTAGTTCTCCTGCTTGATGTCGAGCACCACCATCGATTCTCCGTACTCGAGCAGATTGGGGATGACGATACCCACGCCTTTGCCCGAGCGCGTCGGCGCCGCAAGGATGACGAATTGTTGACCCGGCAGGCGAACCAGTTGGCCTCCGAACTTGCCCACCAGAATGCCGTTGGTCGCTGGCCTGAACATGCCGAGCCGACGCAGGTCGGCGCCGTTGCCGAAGCGCGCATCGCCGTGGATCGACGGGGCTTTCGATTTGGCGAGCATTGCCAGCAAGCCAAACCAGAGCAGCACCGGCACGCCCAGGCCAACATAGCCAGCCAGATGGATTTTCTGCGAATAGGTGCGGTAGGCAGGAAGGTCGAGCGCCTGCCAATAGCCGAGATAGGTGTTCCAGGACAGCGATTGCGTGTCCAGTTTGAGCAGGAAGAGGGCGAGCCAACCGGACAGGTAGAGACCTGCCAAGAGCGCTGCGACGAGGGTCAGGGCTGCGCTGGCCCACTTGGCGTTGGTCATCGAACATCACCTGATTGAAAAGAGCAGGCAGGCTTGATTGAGGGATGTACCGCGCGTTCGAGGAAGCCGAACCGCGAAAAATCACCGAGACAGGGCCGGCGTCGTTTGCTGCGGTGCTGGCTGGGCCACCTGTGGTGACTGCTGAGCGGGCGCATGCTGCTGGGCCTGCCGCGTCTCCTCGAAGGCTCTGGCGCTCTGCGTGATGGGTGTGTGCATGGCCTCCACCGTCGGCATGTCGATGACCTTCGAATGCACGGTTCCCAACTTGCCCTGTGCGGCGAAGAGCTTGCTGTTGTCTGGGCCGCCCAGCTCGAGGTGGTCGATACGCGTCAGGCCGGCCTTCTGCGCGGCCACCGCGACTGCAGCGGCGGCGTTGTCGGTCAACTGGTCGGGCTTCCGGCCAAACTGGGCGTCGGTTTTCTGAAGGGCGCTTTGAGCTTGCTTGAACAACGGGCTGTTCTGAATTCCCGGCTCTTGCCGCAAGGGTGGCGCCAATGCTTGTTCCTTTAGCTTGACGTCGAGCACCTTCAAGGTGTTTCGGCCTGCCACGCCATCTTCTGTGAGATGGTTGTCGTGCTGAAACGCTTTGACAGCATGTCGCGTGCCGGGGCCCATGTGCCCGTCGGCTGTGAGCGGCTTGCCATCAGAGCCGGTGTAGCCGAGCTTCGCTAGTTTGGTTTGCAACTCCGCCACGTCGGCCCTTTGTACGCCGCGCTTCGCGAGATGCTGAGCGCCGGAATGAAGGAACTGATCTTTCACCGCCGCGTAGTACTTGCCTTGGTCGGAGTTCGCGTCGAGCGATGCAGGGTTCACCGTCGCATTGACTTTGACGCTTTGCCATGCACGATTCAGATTGCTTTGCGGGTCGGTGCGCTCCAGGCGCAGAAAGGTTTCTGTACCACGAAGGGCGTGATCCACGCCGTTACCTACGTATTTCGGTAAGTTCTCATGCACCCAATTCCTGACATCGTCAACGCTCTTGAGACCGCCTTTGTCGATGCTTTCAAGCAGACCGCTCCGTACCACGACCCCTTTCTTCCATCGCTCCCCATCCCCTCCGGTTTGGTTCTCGAGCTTCAGGGCTATGGTGGAGAGTCGAGCTTGGTCCTCCTGGGATGAACCCTGGTAAAGCGGCGTGGCTTGCAATCTGGCAAACGTGCTATCGGGGCGCATCAGCCTGTCGATCTGACGTTCGTCGCGTTCATGCACAAAGGTTCTGCCAGCATCCGTGGTCAAGAACGTATCGAGATGGGATTTGACCGAGGGATCCAGCGGGCGGCCCGCTTCGGCTCGAATGGTGTTGCCGCTGCGGCCAAGGTCCGCGGCTGTCTGTTGCACCTGTTTTTCGTCAAGTACCCAGTCCGGATGCTGCTTCCTGGCCCATGCCTGGAAGGAGAACACCAGTGCTTGCGCCACTTCGGGGTGAGCACCCAAGTCTGTCTGCAGGGTGCCGAGCGAATAGCCGCTGTTGCCAACAGGTTCCAATTGCGTGCCACCGTGCTCTTTCCCAGCAAACGAAAGATGGTTTGAAACATCGCGTCCGCCGATACTTCCCTCCGAACTCACACCCACCGCGAAGTAGGCCAAGGTGCGCGTTTCGTGGCTGCTCAGCTGATTCTTTTCGTTCATTTGTTTTCTCCCTGAAAACTACTCCGTGCTTGAAAACAAGGTTTCTCGCTACCGACCGCAGAGCCGCAAGTTGGTTCGTGCGGCCTTGATGATGGCGAGGTAAGCCTCCGCCACATCGGGCCGCCCCCAGTTTTGCAGAACGGCCTTGTCACCGCGTTTCGTATCTCTCTGATAAGGCTCCAACGTAGCAATACATTCCGCCCGCTGTCCATTCTTGTACTGCGTGATGGCCAGATCGTTGCGAATTGATCCGAGAGTCAATGCATCCAGAAAGGCAGCGCAGTTGCTCAGTACGGGTTGCAGCAACTCCAGCGCGCCGCGGTAGTCCCTGTGGTCATACAGCCTCTTGAAGCGGTCACGCGTATCCTCCACCGCCGCTGGCATGCACGAGGGATTCGCATCGCGCAAGTACTCGCCCTCGAAGCTGCCATTCAGTCCGCAGAGTTCCCTGCATGCCTCTGCGGTCTCAAGCTTCAGCGCGACCCCTTTGGTGGTCGGCTTGAAGGTGATGGTGCAGGAACTCTTGCCGCGTTGAGCAACGCCGGTCCGCCCGGTGAGTTCTCCGCCAAATTCGCAGCCTTCCGTCAGCGTGGATCGCGTTTCGACGGAGAAGCCAACAGAGCTCTTTTTTTGCGGATCGATGACTAACCATCCCCACCCCTGGTCGGTGGCGTAGTGACCTGGCGCGATGGTTGTGACCGCAAGTTGGTCTTGCGCTTCGGCGGGCGTCTTTTGCGCCCAGGCTTGTAGGCACGCGAAGCCTACAACGACTGCAGCAAGCTTGAAGATGGTTTTGCGCATGGTGCTATGAAACTGATAAGTGGTTTGAGATGCCGCACTACAGTGCGAATGGCCATGCGGGAGCTGCATGTGGCGGTCATGAGAGAGCCCGTCCGCGCAGAGTGGCCTGGCCCGCGCTGACCCTGCAGGGGTGATCTGAATAACCATCGCATCGACGGTGTACGGAGCACGATGTCATTTACTCGCCTTAGCGGCGCGGCAGATGGTGCTGACCCGCTGAGCGGATTGATCGAGCAGCGCAGGTCATTCGCCAGCGGGGCGTGGCGTGTCATCGGCGGGCTTGCTAAGCCCAGCGTGACGATCAGAGAGGCGCTGCCCGCAGACTTCACGTTGTCGACACTGATGGCGCCATTGAGCTCCTGGGCGCCATCAATGGCGGCTATCGCCATCATCGGCTCGCGCGACCGGCCCGTGAGGATGCGAAGACCCTTCACGATTGAATGGACGGTTTGTGGCGAAGTATTCACGGCCTGTACCGGAGGTGCTGTTTATGAATACAAAGTGATAAACGCGGACTTAACTTAAGCCGGAGCAGGTCCGGTTTGCGTCTGAATCGGCCGATGCACGGGCTGCTGGGACTGCTGGTTCCGTTTCATGTTGTGCGCATCGGCGAAAGCGTGCGAACTTTGCGCAAGGGGCGTGTTCAGCGCCACCGTCGTGTCCACATCGATCATCTTGGAATGTGCCGTGCCCGGCGTACCCTGCACTGCGATGAGCTTGCTGCCGTTGTCGCTCACGGCGACAAGATCGATTTGCCTGAGCCCCGACTGACGAGCTGCTGCGGCCAAGGTGCCTGCGGCATTGCAGGTGCGTTGATCGGAGGGAATACCACGCTCGGCGTTGATCTTCTCCAGGCCCGTCAGGGACTGCTTGTAGAGCCCGTTGCCAGAATGCTGGCCATCGTTTAACAACGGTATCGGCGCTGTCTGGTTGCTGAACCAAGACCCTTGACGGGTGAGCTTGTCGATGGCGTGGGAAGCGCCTTCGCGCACCGCTTCCCCGGTTCGCTCCAACGCCTCGCCCGCTTGCCGAGCACCCGTTTCCACAGAGTGGCGCACTGCATCGTAGGCCTGCCCTGCAGCGTGACCCACATCCCTCAGGCCCTGGCCGGCCGTTTGCCCCGCCTGCATCCCGGTTTGCAGCGGAAGGGATGCGATGGCACGGGCGTTGTGTACGTCGTTGCGATAGCGATCGATCATGCCGTGATGGGCGCGATACTGCGCCTCGTTCTCCCGCGAGATGATCGAACGACCCAGTGTCTTTCCGTCGGGCACGAAGTTGTCGACGAAATGCGCGCTGAAGTCGGTTGCCCTGGCGGGATTGCGCGCGCTCAGAGCGCCGCCATCGTCGCGGTATCCGCCTTTGCTCAGCGTGTCGATATCCTGCCGGACCGCATAGACCCGCACCTCGCCAAAGTGCGCACTGGCTGCGCTTACCGCATCGCCTGCGCGAATGTGGTTGATGACCTGATGGCCGCCTTTCGGAACGCTATGCACCAGTCCGGCGGCACCGTAGGCGTTGAAGGTCTCGCCCCTGAGGCCGAATCTATGAGCCTCCAATTGGGCTAGCGTACCGCCCAGCGAGTGGCCGGTGACGGTCACGGTGAAAGGCCGATTGCTCTTCTCTGCATCGGCCTTTGCCCTGTCCAGTACCTTTTGCGTGAAGGCATTCGCGTCACGCGCCTGGGCGTTTACGCCTGCCAACGCCATGCCGGCATCGACGAGACCGTCTTGCACTGGCTCGCGGCCGAACTCGGTACCGCGAAAGGCAATGATCACCTCGCCAGTGTCGATCCGCCAGTAGGCCGTTGCCTGAAATCCCGTGCTCGGGTTGTCGGCATGGTCAAGGAGTTGATAAGCTACATCGCCCAGGGTGACACCCCTTGCTTGAAGCTTGCGATCCTTGTATGAATCCTGTGCCAACAGTGCGTAATCCGTGGACGTGATGGTCATTCGAATTTCTCCTTGGCAATGAGCGTCATCGAAAAGGTGCTCTTCGGCTCCTTGAAATCAGATCGCTGCGCATTTCCGCTGATGACCCATGGTCGCTCTCCGTCCTTCGAAGGAGTGCTTTCGCGGTACGACAACATGGAGAAATAGCGCGTGACGGGCTTTTTCTCCAGGATGTCATTCAAGGCGAGGGGGTGACCGAACACCAAGTTGCCCACCCGCAGACTGAAGTTGGCTAAGGGCATGGACCAGCGACAAAGGCCCAGTCCGAAGTAGTCTTCGTCAGTCAACAGATCGACATAGAGTTCACCCCTGTAGACCTTGTCGCTCACTCGGATCAGCGCCATCGGGACATCTTTTTCAGGAGTCAGCGTGGCGCCGCTGAAGGGGGTGAGCGGTACGCAACTACCGTTCGTCACTTCATAGCCAGCGGTCCCCTCCACGGCATCGAACGGCCCTGGTGCGCCCTCAATGGTCAACGTGATTTCATAGCGCATCTTGGGATGCGGGTTGAGCTTGATGTCTGGTTTTTTCATGGAAGGTCCGCAAGCGGGTAGAGCAGAAGTCAGAAAAATGAAGAGGATGGCGGCAACGAGGCGTTTCATTGGAAGTCCGCCTTGCAAAGCGCATGAGCGGAGCGCGAGCAGCTGAATTGGTTGCGATTGATGACGGGCATAGCACTTACCGAACCCGTACTGGCAGGCTGCATGTGGTGTAGTAGGTGCGGCAGTTCTTGTCCCCTGTTTCAGTGCAGGTCCTCACGCCAATCGCAACGGCTTCATCCACTGTGAGGGCTGGAGATACGTTGTAGCCACCATCACCCGCAACGACCGCAGCGCACTGGTTGCCGAATGCAACGTCAACTTTGCAATTTGCCCTGCCTTTTGACTGGCACTCAGCCATCGCCGCCTGCGAGGCTTCTAGCTTGCTTTGTTTGCCGACGGCTACGCCCATCGCCCATTGCTTACCGTCCGTCGCAATCGCACCCCATCGAGACTCCCACTGCGGTGCTGGCGGCTGCGTCGCATTCTGATTGCCATATCCCGGGATAGGCGCGCAAGCCGCCACGTTCGGACCTCCAATTGGATATGAGCCAGGGGAGCAGCCCCCTTCCGCATGGACAAGGGAACCCCATAGAAAGCCAGTGCCCGCCAATAGCCAACTACGCAGCAAACGTTTGAACATATTCCATGCCTGCCTATGGTGATTGCATCACTTTGACCGTGTCACTAGGGGGAGAAGCTGGAACTCCCGCGACTCGGGCTTGTGGGGTGCTGCTTGGGTTGTTGGGGCCGCCACCTGTCTGATGCGATGTATTACCCGTACTCGTCGGCTGCGGGGCATACGACCCAGCCGGCTGCCCCTGGGGCCCCGGCTGGCTCACACCTCCACCGGGATTGACCCCAGAGTAGGTCATGAACTGCCCCAGCGTCCCCCCAAAGAAGCTAGCAGCCATCGCTGGCGCAGTGATCAGTAGCGTGGTCATCAAGAGCCCGATGCCGCCTTGTTGCATCGCCTGGCTGGTCAGGCCCGAGGCGCCTTGCAGGTTGAACAGGTCGTTGATGGCGTTGGCCGCCCACAGCGCGGCGGCGACCCGCAGCGTCAGGTCCAGCACCATCGAGATCATGAAACTGAGCACCGCCATCGAGAACAAGGTGCCCAGCCCGTAGTTGAGCCAGCGCCAGAACATCGACTCCGTTGCCTTGAAGATCAGGCACAGGATGAAGATGGGTCCCAAGCCAATGAACAGCGCGATCGCCACCTTGTACATCAGCAGCATCGCACCGGCCGTCATCGGCGGGCCCGCTACACCAAGCGCGGCGATCAGCGAGGCGCTGCCCGCGGACTTCACGTTGTCGGCACTGATGGCGCCATTGAGCCCCTGGGCGCCATCGATGGCGGCCATCGCCACTTGCGTGTAGATCAGGTTCTTGTCGATGGCCGAAGCGGGCGAAACGCTGTCGCCCGTGACCAGGCCATTGATGCCCCGTGCCAGCTTGTCGGTGAAGAAGGTCTGGATGCTGGCGCCGCCCACGGCCATGGTCATGGCTGCGACCACGATGACAGCGGTGCGGCTCATGTTGACCACCATCGCCATCATCGGCTCGCGCGACTGGCCCGTGAGAATGCGAAAACCCTGCACGAGGATCCAGACCGTGAGCAGCGTCAGGCCGATGGCGCTGGCCCAGGCCATGGTGTTGCCCATGAGATGGTCGCGGAAGCTGTTGATCCTGTTGTCGACCCAGGCGTAGATCAGGGCAAAGTAGACGAAATCCATAACGAATTGGTGCCAGTAATAGGGTGATCGGCAGCAGGGGGCATGCGGGGTCAATGAATGGCCAGCGCAGCCGCCAGGGCGCCCGTTTGAATGAGCTGGCCTGCAGTGGGCAGGCTGCCGCTGCCTTTGATCGCGGCGTGGGTGAGGGCGTTTTGCTGGCCCTCGTGGAATTTGATGGCCGCCTCGTAAGCCGCCAGACGGGTGCGCCAGAAGCCCATCTCGGCTTGCAGCTTGCCGATGGTGCGCAGCGATTCATTGGTGTTGGCCCAAAGATCGCCCTGGGTCGCCGCTGAGCGGCGGTTGTTGTCGATCCTCGTGAGCTGCTCGCTGTATTGTTGGAAGCGGTTCGTCATCTCGATGCTGTCGTTGTAGGCCTGCACACGCAGCTGAATGAGTTGCTGACAGATTTGCTGCTTGACTGAAGAAGAGTTGCCTGCACTGATGGTGGCAAGGCTGGTGACGTTCTGGCTCGTCCCGCCGGCCCCTGCGATCCCACCCAGCGCGCCGCCCTGGCTGGGACAAGCCTGTTGCACGTAGCCAGAGGTGTCCGAAATCTTCTGTAGCTGGTTGCCGGGGGTCAGCGTGGCCGAAAAGCCCAAGTTGGCGACACTGGTCTGAATCTCCTTGAGGACGTCCGAGGTTGTCCTGTTCAGATCTCCGCTCCCGATCCGGCTCTTGATGTCATCCAGTTTGTCTTGCGCTTTCGAGTCGCTGACATCGACGTCAGCGTAGGCGACGCCGAAGAGCGCGGCGGCCGCGATGGCGAGGAAGGCTGCGCGGACTGCACGTGCTGCTCTTGGCAAGGTCTTGCGCAGCGGGGCTTGAGCAGGCTGGGCGAGGGCGAGAGGAGGGCGGCGGATCATGGCGGCTTCTTGGGTGCGTGCGGTTGTTGTGCTTCTCACGGGATGCGGCCCCATTGATTCATGATGGTGTCGGAGATGTTGTTGTTGTTCTGGGTGTTGGTCGCGCCCGAGCAGCTGTTCATGTATTGCTTACGGTTGTTGTAAGAGGCCTGAGCCTTGAACTTCCAATAGATATAAATCGCCAGGCCAGCGGGCGCGGGCGCGTGCCAGTAGGCGAAGGCGGGGGCGCAGTTCGCGGGCGCGATGCCTTGACCTGACTTGCTGGCCATGCACAGATAGACCGTGCACGGGTCCGGAACCTGCGCCTGTGCGGACGTCGCCATGCTGGCGATCCCCAGCACGGCGGAGAGGGCGGCGAATGAGGTGCGCAGTCTCATGAAGACCTCCAAAGTGTTGACGCGATAGTTGATGGGGTCTGAGGTCGGTCAGGCGATCAGGCGCGGCCGCTTCGGCCGTTGCCCTGCGTCGGGTGCGTGCGCGCGCTTGCCGCTGCCCTTGCGGTTGTCATAGAAATCCTGAAGCCAGTGCTCTGGCCGTAGCTCGTCGACCGGGATGCCGCGGGTCCGCGCGCTCTGGTCCAGCACGTCGTGCAGGATCTCGATGTTGTCGGTAGAGGCGGAGATGACTGCCAGCGCGTCGTCCATGCCGCGCAGGTCGAGCTGGCATACGGAGGAGCTGTGGCCCTGTTTGACGAGGAAGCGGCGGGAGCGCTCGTCCAGGCTGATCACCACCTGGTACTCGGACTCGGTGAGCTTGAGGCCTTCGATGTAATCCTTGCGGCTGGCGTTGGGATTGGGCAGCAGGATCATGGTCGCTGTCTGCTCGATGAGCGCGGCGGAGATGTCACTGCCCAGCGCGTCTTCGGGGCTTTGCGTGGCGAAGATGCCCATGCCGTTCTGTTTGCGAATGGTCTTCTGCTTGTTCTTGGCGAAGTCCTTGAGGGCGCCGCCGCCATCCAGGATCTTCCAGAACTCGTCCATCACGTAGATGAGTCGACGACCATCGATCAGGGCATCGAGGCGGTGCAGCAGGTAGTTGACCACTGGGACGCGCACTTCCGGGTTGTCGAGAACGTCGGTGTAGTCGAAGCCGATGATGTTGGCCTTGTGCAGGTCGATCGTGTCTTTGGGGTTGTCGAACACCCAGCCCAGCGAGTTGCCGTTAGTCCATTTGCGCAGGCGGATGAAGAGGCCATCGTCGCCCATGTTGGGCAGGCTCTTCTGGAAGTTCGTCATGTTGCGCAGGTGCTCGGGCGTGTCGAGCATGGCTTCGACAGCGCGGTAGATCTCTTCCTCCTCGCGGGAGGTATAGACCGCCTTGCCGGCAAGCACCTTGACGAGGTCGCTCAGAAAATGAAGGTTGGCTTCGGTGCGCTCGCAATGGAAGGGGTTGAAGCCCGTGGGCTGACCGTTCTCGAGTGAGAGGTAGTTGCCTCCACAGGCGCGTACGAAGATCTCGGCGCCGCGGTCCTTGTCGAAGAAGAAGATGGTCGGGGCAGGATCGAGCTTCTGGATCTGGCTGAGCAGAAAGTTGATGAGCGCGGTCTTGCCGGTGCCGGACTTGCCGATCACCATGGTGTTGGCGATGGCCTTTTCGCCGAACGAGTTTTCGCCCGGCAGGGTGGCGTGGAAGTTGAAGTAGTAGGGCTGCCCGTTGACGGTCTGCAGCGTGGTGACGCAAGCACCCCACGGGTTGTTGTCGCGTTTGCCGCTCGCGAAGTTGTGCAGCGGCGACAGTCCCAGAAAGTTCAGTGAACTGACGTTCGCGAGCCGCGTGCGGTACTTCCAGTTGCCGGGGAACTGCGCATAGAACGCGGCGGTGACGGCGAGGTCTTCCTTGACCG
Organism: Variovorax sp. J2P1-31; assembly: GCF_030317215.1. NCBI lineage: Bacteria > Pseudomonadati > Pseudomonadota > Betaproteobacteria > Burkholderiales > Comamonadaceae > Variovorax > Variovorax sp. J2P1-31. The sequence goes on along the minus strand of NZ_JASZYA010000003.1, from coordinate 189,385 downwards.
AGACGAAGCCGGCGTTCGACAGTTCGGCGCGTGTCGTAGCGATGTGCTGTGCGAGCGTGGCCTGGTCGGGCGCGTAGAGGGCGATGGTGAAGTGGTACTCGCCGAGCACGAAGTTGCCGGACGTGAGGTGATCCATGGCCTGATCGAGCTCGATGATCTGGCTCACGGCCTTGTCGCCGGAAGAAATCATCATGCCCTTGGTGCGTTCCAAGGCCTTGAGCGCTTCGTGCCGTCCCATGGGACTGAAGGAGTGGGTCATGACGTACTCGAAGTCGAGGTACTTGAGCCCGTTCAGAATGCCCGGGTATGTGCCATCGGGATACTCCTTGATGTTGAGCACGGCGCCGAAGTGGTTGGTGCCGTCGGGTGCGGTGAGCACGTAGTCGCCGGTCTTGGCCGAAAAGCGCTGTCGGCTGATGGGCAGGTAACGACAAGCAGGCGCCTTCAGCACCGGTGCCGGTTCATCGACACGGTTGAGCAGGTAGCCAAAGAACTCGAGGACTTCGGAGAAAACGATGCCGTTGGGCGCCTCGTACATGCGCAGGCGAGCTGGCGCGTAGTCCTTGAGCACGGCCTCCATGTTACTGGCGAGTTCCAGCACCTTGTCGATGGCCTGCTGCTGCTCGGACGCAAGACGTGAGATGTCGGTGGACTTCTCGACGAAGCGTTTGCCCGTCACTACTGGGCGATAGATCATCGTCAGGTACAACTCGTTCTGCATGAGTTTCTGTGCCGAGAGTGCCTTGAAGTACGCGTCGGACAGCGATTGATTGAAGACGTCTTGAAACCGGCTGGCATCGCTCACGCGGCGGCGGCGGCGGACGTCGTGCACCCAGAACGCCACGTTGGTGAAGTCTGGCGCGCGCAGCGTCTGCAGCATGCGGTTGAAGACGTTGTGCCGGTGCTCGATGTCCCATTCTTCGCGCCCGACGAAGGGCAAACCCTCTAGCCGCCAGGTCAGGAGAAAGTCTCCTCCCGTGGTCTTTAGCACGGTGGGTGAAACGTGCGTGGAGAACGGGATGAACTCGCTGATGGGCGTGTCGGGGGAAAAAGGCGGCTTGGACATGGCGTAGGTCTTCGTAGATGTTTGACGGCTTGCCTGCAAAGTCTCGGAGGAGAGTGCCCGCCTGTGCCATTGATCCGTGGCGGGTTGCGTACGGGGAACATTTTTTTTCTTGCATCTCAAGAGCGCGGGAAAAGACCACCTCCTCATCTACGGCTCTCAATCGGTGCACTCAGGTTGATCGCGTCGAGGCATCCAAAAGACCTGACGCAGATGCGGAAACGAGCAACCTGCGCAGGCAGTGCAGGACGGATTTTTCTCAAGAGAACGATCGCACTGCGAAAGGGTGGAACTCGATGAGTTCATGATCTTGAAGATCGATCGGACGATGGGAGATGCCCCGTCGCTCAAGGCGTGTAGCCCCATTGCACGATGATGGCTTCCAGGATGGCCTGATTCGGGCTGGTTGCGCCTGGGCAGCCCATCAGATACGTCCTGCGTGCCAACGCAGTCGCCGGCGCATTGAACTTTGGGCTCCATATCTGGATGGCGTGGAAGGCTGCGATCGCTGTTGTGCAGCCTGGGCCTGGGCTCCCGTAGCCCGACACGCCGGCCATGCACAGAAAGACCTCGCAAGGCTCTGCAGCCTCCGCAGGGGATGGCATGCCTATACCAAGCCCCAAAGCCGAGGCGAGCGCGAGCGTGGCGGAAAAAGTGCGTACTTTCATGATGAATACCTCCCTGGTACTGATTGGAATGAACGTCGTTGTGTTGCTTACGGCGGATGCGGAGGCGAAAGATCGTGTCGAAAAGATCTGTCTTGGACCCGCTGGCTGCGGTCGACAGGACAGTCTGTGCTCGCGCCGTCCTGCCAACTGTGAGCGTGGCAGATGCCGGCACAACGTCCCTCCAAGAACTGAGCAGCCGTGGGAGTTATGGAGATGATCAACAGCAGCAAGATCATGACGATGTGGCCTTGTCGTGTCGCCAGCTGATGGATGCCCCAGGGCCGGTCTTGTCCGAGGAGCCTCCACAAGTCCGCCGAGCCCACTGCCATGAACGTGGTGACGGCTGCGATGGTCGCGGAGAGGATACGCATTTGCATCTGCATGAATCCCTGCGGGTGCTGGACTGTGAGTGCGAGTCGCGCGTGTCAGACCGATGGGGTTGGCTGCAACTGTGGTTGGTCTCGAGCTTGCTGCGCCGTTTGTTGCGACGCGGCCCTATGCATTGCCTGGAGGTAGCCCATGGAACTGTCCTCCAACGGAGTGCTCAAGGCCTGTACGGTCGGCACATCGACTACCTTGGAATGCACCGAGCCCGGTGTGCCCTGTACCGCAATGAGCTTGTGGCCGTTGTCGCTCAGTGCCACATGGTCGATCTGCTTGAGACCTGATCGACAAGCCGCTGCAGCCAAGGTGCCGGCGGCGTTGCAGGTGCGCTCGTCGGAAGGGATATCGCGCTCGGCGTTGATCTTCTCCATTCCGGCCAGGGACTGTTGGTAGAGCCCATGGCCGGGGTGCTCCGGCCGGTTCAGGATCGGCGTCGGCCCTGTCATGCTGGAGCGGAACCAGGCACCTGGGTGAGTGGCCTTGTCGATGATCCGAAAGGAGCCTTCACGCAGTGCTTCGCCGGCCCGCTCCAGTGCCTCGCCGGCACGCCGGGCGCCTGTCTCCACCTTGTCGCATGCCGCGTCGTAGGCCTGCCCAGCGGCATGACCGACTGCTTTCACGCCGTAGCCGAAGGTTTGGCCGGCCTGCATCCCGGTTTGCAGCGGAACGGATGCGACGGCACGGGCATTGTGTATGTCGTTGCGGTAGCGATCGACCATGCCATGGTGGGCACGGTAACGCGCTTCGTTCTCCGGGGCGATGATCGAGTGACCCAGCGTTTCGCCGTGAGGCACAAAGTTGTCGATTGAATGTGCACTGAAATCCGTTGCCTTGACGGGATTGCGCGTACTCCACGCGCCACCATCGTCGCGATACCCGGCTTTGCTCAGCGTGTCGATGTCCTGCTGGGCCGCGTAGATTCGCACCTCGCCAAAATGTGCACTGGCTGCGCTCACCACATCGCCCGCGCGAACGTGATTGACGACTTGGTGGCCGCCTTCAGGAACGCCATGCAGCAGCCCCGCGGCGCCGTAGGCGTTGAAGGTTTCGCCTTTGAGTCCGAAGTTATGCGCTTGAAGTTCGGCCAGGGTCCCGCCCAGGGAGTGACCCGTTACGGCGACACGAAGGGTTTTGCCGACTTCGTGTGAATCGGCGTTAACCTGCGTCAGTACCCTGGCCGTGAAAGCTTTGGCATCGGCTGCCTGCGCGTTGACGCCAGCCAATGCCATGGCGGTATCGACGATGCCGTCGTGCGCTGGTTCGCGATCGAACTCGGTTCCGCGAAATGCGATGACGACTTCTCCGGTATCGACCCGCTGATACGCTGTGGCCTGAAAGCCTGTGATAGGGCTATCTGCGTGATCCAGTGTCCTGTAGTTCACACCGCCAAGAACGAATTCCTTCTTGGGTTCACGATCTTTGTACGAATCCTGTGCCAGCAGCGCGTAGTCCATGGAGTTGATCGTCATGAGCGCTTCTCCTTAGCGGAGAGCGTCATTGAAAATGTGTTTCCCGGATCCTTGAACTCGGCACGGCTCGCGTTGCCGCTGCTCACACGTGAGTGATCATTTTTCGGCGACCTGGCGTCCTCGCTGACATAAGAAATTTTGTTGAAGTATCGAGTGACTGAATTCCCGGCCAAAATTTCCTCAAGCGCAATGGAGTGTGCAAACGCCAAGTTTCCAATTTGCAGGTCAAAGTCGGCGAAAGGCATGGACCAGCGGCAAAGACCCAGCCCGAAGTAGTCTTCGTCGACCAAAAGGTCGACATAAAGCGACCCTTTGTAGATCGCTTCGTTCACACGAGTGAGCGCAATCGGAACGTTCTTCCGAGGAGTCGGTCGCGCGCCACTGATAGGAGCCAGCGGCACACAGCGATCGTTCGAGACTTGGTAACCCGCAGACCCTTCCACGGCATCAAAGGGACCAGGTGCATCCGCGATAGTCAACGTGATCTCGTAACGCATCCTGGGATGCGGATTGAGCTTGATGTCGGGTTTTTTCATGGACTGTCCGAAAGCGGGGAGAGTGAGCGTTGAGAGGATATAGAGTGTGGTCGTACGACGTTTCATGCCAGCCCCCACAAAGAGGACCCACGCAAAGCGAACCGCGTCGCCGACTGCACAGCGATGCTGGCGATCCAACGAAGTGCCTTGAACAACCAAGAGAGTTCTGGAACGAACGCCCTTGTTGAATCCTTCGGGAGGGCCATGTCGTCTTCGTGCGACCTGAGTCGTTCGCTGAGTACAGCGGCATGCGTTGTTGAATAGGTGACTGGCGATGCGTTATTCATGGCACCTTCTCGGTTTGGAAACGAGCGTGTCGTTCAGTGAGGAAGGGGTGGCGTCGCCTGCTGCGGGGCAGGTTGAGTCACCTGCTGCGGCGGTGGAACTTGCTGCGCCGCCATGAATGCCAGTGAGCTTTGCGCCATCGGTGTCTTCACGGCGTCCACAGTTGGCACATCAATCACCTTCGAGTGCCCCGTGCCCGGTTTGCCTTGCATAGCGAAGATCTTTTCGTTGCCTGGACCACCTAACTCAAGATGATCAATGCGTGTCAGACCAGCCCTTTGCGCCGCCACTGCGACCGCTGCGGCGGCGTTGTCTGTCAGTTGATCGGGCTTGCGGTCGAACTGAGCATCGATCCTCCGGAGGGCGACCTGGGCTTGTTTGAACAACAGGCTGTCGTGCAGAGGCTGGGCCGGCTCGGGGGCGCCCGGCTTGTAGCCATGAGCAAGTCTATTTTCCCACTGGGCGGCAGCGGTCTTGCGTTCCTTGAGGCCGTTGTGTCCGCCGTTGATGTCCTCTGTCGCACGAGTCACGTCGGACTGATGACCTCGTTTTGCTACCGTCTCCTTCCAATACTGCACGGCCATCTTGGCCGCGTTGGCAGGTTCGGCGGCCAAGTCGGGGTGGTTCACCAGATCGAGGCCAAGCACCTTGCCATAGCGCTCATAGTTGTAGCGACCGGTCAACTGAACAAAGCCACGACCGCGGAAAGTGTAGCTGTCATCAGTGTCCGGCCTGTTGCCCATTGCTTTCCCCCAATCCCCTCCATAGAGCGCCGCGGCAGTCGTCTTCTGGCCGCCTTTGGCCGCGGCGTGCACTTCCTCTGGATTCAGGTCGTTGCGAACGTGCCCATGCCTGTCTGTAAGAACGGTGAGAAGGCGGTCGCTCGAGTACTTCAGACTCTCTTGCATTTTGGTGAAGCCTTGCGACTCCACCTCCATCTGGCCCATGAAGTTGGCCAACTCCGATTTGTCTGTGATACCCGCCGTTTGCGCGGCCTGCAGCAGAAAGTCGCCGTTCTCCTTGGCGCGTGTAGCGGGGTGGTGAGCGAGGTTTGGGTGCGGTGTGTGCTGAGGCCGATTGGACATCGTGATACTCCCTGAGTGACCGAATTTCAGTGGGTGCTTGGAAGGTTGTGCGCGTCGATGTCCGGATCAACCTTCCATTTGGAGGTGGCATCCCAAAGTTCGTGGCTCTTGGTCGCCGTCGGTGCTGACGGCTTGCAATGCATATCGCGATCGGCACGCAGTTGGCCTTCACGCTGCACCAGTAAGCCTGAACGCTCAAAACCCGTACCGGAGATCCAGTACATGATGTACTTGAAGCCCATGTTCGTGAAGGCGTAGGCATATCCGGCCGTGGCGCCGGAAAAGTGCAGATGCGTGAACGTGAACGCCTCATCGCCGTCGTCGTTGGACGGATACCGGAGCTCAATCTTCGAAGGCCGTCCATACAGGTAGTGGAAGCGTCTCTTCCCTTGCGGACTCGAAGGGGTGGACGCGCACAACGACACCACTTTTCGGCTGGGGCCTTGCAATGTGCAGGAGAAAATTGGTTCTTCGTTGGCTGCGCACAAGCTGACTGGGGCGGGCTCTTGTGCGGAGACATGAGCGCAAACACCGACCAGTGTCAGGACGAGCAATGAGGATGTGAACTTCATGATGGCACGCAACTGGTTGAAATATGAGCTGGCTCTGAAACTGCAGAGAGGCGCAGAGAATCGAGGTTGGACTTGTCCATGGAACGACTGATCTGGTTGAGCTTCCTCATCGTCAGTTCGTGATGCAAGACGCTGGTGCCGCGCATTGAAGCAATCCGGTCGGTGGTCGATGACGAATGCATGATGCTTATCGGATGCGCACAGGCCAGCTGCATGCAGAGTAAAGAACTCGGCAGTCTGGACTCCCTGTGTTGTGGCAAGTTTTCATGCCAAGCTCCGTTGCCTTTTTTGTGGTGGCGGCACTGGGTGTGTTGTAGCCATTCGCTCCAACGAAAAGAACGGCGCACTGGTTGTCGTACGCGACGTCAATTCGGCAGTTCACTCCGCCCTTGGATAGGGTGTTCACTTGAGAGCCGAGAGTTGGATGAAAATCATCTAACTCGCACTGGAAAGCTGCAGGAAGAGTAGTACACGTGACAATTTGATAGTCCGCTGTCACGGCATGTTCTCATCCCAATTTCGATGGATTTCTCTTTTGTCGCGGCGATTGGCGCGTTGTAGGCCCCATCTCCGACGATTACCGCAGCGCACTGGTTGTCGTACGCAATTTCAACCTTGCAGTTCATGCCTCCTTTCGACTGGCAATCTCGAACTGACAATTGAGATGCTTCTTTTTTGGTCGTTCGGTCAGTGGAAGACCCGAGAACTCCATCGGGAACAGAGGTCGATATTGCTCCCCATCGACGTTCCCATTCCTCGGGTGATGGCGGTTGATCCTGCCGGCGTCCATATCCCGGGATCGGGTTGCAGCCGTTTACTCCGCTCGTGCTGCCAGGATTGTTTGGATACATGCCAGATGGACAACCTCCTTCAGCATATGCCCCCGCTACCAATAGCGCCCACATTCCGAGCACGACCATGATCCGCAATCGATTTTTCGGCATGGTTATCTCCTCTGTATCACTTCATCGACCGGAGACGAAATCGGCGCGCGCGAGGTACGACCACCGAGTCCACCGCCAGTTTGATGAATGGGTGGGGGCGTTGGTTGTTCTGTTTGACGCGCCTGCTGTGCATAAGTCCCTGGTGTCTGCCCTGCTGGCCCCTGCTGGCCCGGGCCCGCCGCTCCACCCAATTGAGAGAAGGGCTGGAACTGCCCCAACGTCCCGCCAAAGAACTGCGCAGCCATGGGCGGTGCAGAGATGATCAGCAACGTCAGGATCAGCCCAATGCCGCCTTGCTGCATCGCGGTGTTGGACAGGCCCTCGACGGTCTCACCCGTGAGCGCGCCAATGATGTTGGTTGACCACATGGCTGCTGCCACGCGCAGCATGAGCTTCATCACGATGGAGGTGGTGAAGTCCAAAACGGCCATGGCGAACAGGGTGGCAATGCCGTACTTCAGCCAGTTCTGAAAGAGCGGCGCTGTCTTGCCGAACAGCAGGCACAGGATGAAGATGGGACCCAGGCCAATGAACAGCATCATGGCCATCTGGTACATCAGCGGCATCGCGCCGGCCGTCATGGGTGGGCCAGCCACGCCCAGCATGGCCATGAGCGACGCCTTGCCTTGCTCGGCCGTGTTGGCGATGTCGTTGGAGGGCGTCTTCACGCCCTCGATGGCGCCCATCGCCACCTGCGTCCAGGCCAGGTTCTGGTCGATCGCTTTGACCGGCGACTCGTTCTTGCCTGTAACGAGCTGATTGATGCCGCGGGCCAGATCCTGTGTGAAGAGCTTCTGCAGATTCACTGAGCCCACCGCCATGGTGGTGGCGGCCGCCACGATGACGGCGTTGCGACTCATCTGGAGGACGAGGCTCATCATCGATTCGCGAGATTGTCCGCTGACCATGCGATAGCCCTGGATGAGGATCCACAGGGTCATGAGAGTCAAGGCGATGGTGCTGACCCAGACCATGGAGCGGGCCATCAGGTCGCTGCCGAATGAGGAAATCTCCTCGCTGACCCATTGGTAGATCAGTGTGAAAAAAAGGAAATCAGGGTTGGCTTCCATGATGGTTCGTGGCGTTGGTGCGTGCGATCCGGTGGACTAGCGAACCGGGGAAGACGAAGCTGATTCGGGGCCTTCCGATAGACGGAGGACCTTGGTTGACAGTACGGATCTCATGGCGTAGCTCCTTGGTGTCAAGGGTTCAGTGCGAGGAGAACGCAGCGGCAAAACTGGCAGCCTGGATTGCTCTGCCCGTCCAGGTCGACGCACCCTTCAAAGCGACGCGGGCAAGAATCGATTGCTGGCTTTCCAGGGTCCTGATGGCTGTCTCGTACACGTTCATGCGGGCCTGCCAGTTGCTCACCTCGTTCTGCAGCTTGTTGGCGTTGCGCACGGCTTCGTTGGTGTTGGCTTGCATGTCGCCCTGCGAACTGGCGCTGCCCATGAGTGAGTTGCGCAAGTCGTCGACCTTCTTGAAGAGCTCGTTGTACTGGTTCAGTCGATCGAGCATGTCCACGGTTTCGTTGTAGCTGGTCGCCCGGAGCTGCACGATGTTCTGGCAGATGCGATCCTGGTTCTCCTTGATGGGCCCGTTCAGGTTCAAGGGGGTGATGCGGCCGATGACCGTGGCGACGAGGTTCCCGGAGCCCGGGCAGGCTTGCTGTATGAGCAGGGAGGTGTCAGTGATCTTCTGGAGTTGAGCGGTGGGCAGCTGACTCTGGAAGTTGAGGCTTACTGCCGTGGCGATCATCTGCTGGTAGTGCGCGATCTCCTTTTGATATTGCGCCAATGTATCGCTCCACCGTTTGGCTTGCTTTGCAAACTCGGCGACTTGTTTGCCCATGGACTGCGGGTCGTTCACGATGACGCCTGCTTGTGCGAAGGCATTGGTCGAAGCGCACGCGGCGACGGCAAGAGCGAGTCGAACGGCCGCCAGGCAACGTGGAATGGTCTTAAACGGTTTCATGAAGCTTTCCGAGTGAGCTCATGCCAGGCGATCAGCCGTGGTCCCATCCTGTATGGGGCGGTGCTGCAGAGAGGCAGAAAGCGGCACGCGCAGAGAGGGGGCCGCAAAGCAGCCGAGGCCGCCATCCCTTGGTGCGCGCACGGCGAACGGCGCGCACGGCGAACGGCGCGTGCGTGGACGGCAGGGAATGGCAGCGTGGACATGGAGGCGTTCCGAACTGTCAAACCCTGTCCTTGGACTGCCCGCGATACACGTTGGGCGTGAACACCCACATGCCTTCATGCTGCTGGAGGTTGCGCACGCGGGTACGGAACTGCAGGCGCAGGCCGAGCAGCCGGAAGATCAACTCGTCGCGCTTGGCCATCATTCGCATGATGAAGATCACTACGGGGATCAGCGCCAAGAACAGCAAGTCGAAGTACATGGCCAGCAACATGCAGCCGCCCGCCCCCATGAAGAAGGGCACATAGGGCACGCCCATGAACATGGGTGGGCGGGTGCAGCCGCGGAACATCGCGTTCTTATGCATAGTGGCCCAATGCCTGAACGACATCGGCGAGGCGGGTCAGGGGATCGACCGCCAAGCTGGCGCTGGTGCAGCCCGAGCCGGCATCGCTGGTGTTGGTGGCGATGAGCATGTTGGCGATCTGGCCGGCCGCACCGATCAGCAGGCCGCCGATGAACACGGGCGCCACGTCGCCAATGCGCTTGTGCGCAAAGGCGATCTGGTAGCCCGAAAAGATGACGGCGATGGTGACCACGATGATCGACACGGCATTGAGCAAGGTCTTGACCTTGCCCAACACACCGCAGGTGGCACTGGTGAGGTCGCCGGCGCCGCCGGCCTGTGCCATGGCTAGGCAGGGGGCGATGATCAGGGCTGCCATGGCGGCGGTGCGGAATGCGCGCTGGTGCGCGGAGGCACGGTTGGCGATGGATGCGCAGGGGGTGGCTTGACGTTGCATGGTGGATTTCCTCTCTGTTGAATCAATGAAGCGGATGGGTGGTCAGAAAACGAAAGCGTCGTCGCCTCCAGGTTTGCCAGGGGAACTGGCCGGCGCGGGTGGGGCTGGTGTGTTGACCGCGGCGGGCCGCCTTACCTGCGGTACGAAAACGTCGGGCCTGGCGATCGCGCTGGGCGGCGTTGACGGCGGCGAAGTCGGGGCAGAGCTCAGGCCCGGTGCCACCGCCGCTGGCGGCGGCGGCGCGGAGGCGCCCAGCGGGACCGCACGCATCGAGATCCGCGGGGCTGCGGCGGTGGGTTGTTCGACTTCGGGAGGCTTGGGTGCGGGTGCTGTTGGCGTCGTTGAGACCGAGGCTGCGGCGCGCGGCGGAACCGGGCCGGTGGCCAGTCGGCCCTCCGCCACGGTCTGGTCGCGGCTGATCGAGTCGAAGACCTTCTGCACATAGCCGCTGCGAAAGCCGGTCACGAAATTGCCGGAGTAGTAGCAGCTGAAGGCCTTGCCCCAGTCGCCGTCGGCACTGGCGTAGCAATGGGCCAGGATGCTGGCGCCGGCCGCCAGGTTGGTGCAGAAGTCGAAGGCTTTCCTGTGGTTGTCGAGTCCGTACTTCCGGAGGTTGACGCGGTTGACCTGCGCTGCGCCCAGTGAATAGTTGTAGCCGCCGGATTCGAGCATCTGCGCGGTGGCGACCGCTTCCTCCAGCGTCCTGGGCTGCCGCACGAGCCGTGCGCCGACGACACCGATAGCGAACGGGTTGGCGTTGGATTCGATGCGCACGACATGCCGCATGACCTGTGCCGGGACGGCGAGGTTGGGGCAGGCCAAGGCGTCGATTCCTGGGAACACGGTGTGGCTCTTTGTCGGTAGGTGCACGGCCAGGCCTTAGGAGGCCCCGGCCGGCGCGTGGCGGGCCGGGTGGTAGTCGATGCCCGTGATGTACCGTCGGCCCGCATGGGACTTGATGTGCACGACGATGTCGATGGTCATCATCAGCAGTCGCTTGATGGTGGCGAATTCGAGTCCCGCCCCTTCGCTCGACGCCTTGACCATGAGCGCCAACTGGTCCCAGGTCTGTTCGATGCTGCCCGCGTGGCAACTTGTGATGGAGCCCGGGTGGCCCGAGGCGCAGTTGCGGATGAAATAGAACGACTCGTCGCCGCGCAATTCCGCCAGGATGATCCGATCGGGCTTCATGCGCAGGCACGCTTCCATGCAGCTTTTGGCCGTGATGTTTGCGGTGCTCTGGCCTCCTTTGGAGTACAGCAGATGCACGGCGTTGGGCTGGTCGATGAAGAGCTCGCGTGCGTCCTCGATGGTGACCAGGCGCTCGTCGGGTGGGATGTGATGGACGAGCGACTTCATGAAGGTGGTCTTGCCGCTGCCGGTCGCGCCCGAGACCACGATGTTCTTCTTGTGGAGGACCGCTTGCCTGAAGAAGTCCGCATAGCGATGCGCTGCACGCAGCGCCAGCAGTTCCTTGTCCTGCGTGCTGAGACCCTGCGCTTCGTCGAGCAGTTCGTCGAAGAAGCCCTCCTGCTGGTACGCAGCCAGAGTGCGGGTCTGCTTGGCGGGGAGACGGATGGTGATCGAGACCTGGCCCGCCTCGACCGCAGGGGGAATGACGAACTGGGCGCGCTGGCCCGTCGGGAAGGTCAGTGAGACGACCGGATTGACGTCCGTGATGCGTTGCCCGGTGTTGCTTTCGTTGACCACGGTGGTGCAGAACTGCAGGGCGCGCGCCGATGTGAGGGACGGCACCTCGACCCGTTGCCAGCCGGAACGATTCTCGAGATAGATCTCGCCGGGGCGATTGATGCAGATCTCGGTGACGTCGGGTGAAAGCATGAGCTCGCGGATGCCCAGCACCTGGTACTGGTAGTCCAGAAATTCGTTCGAGACGGCGGCGGCGAGTTCTTCGGTCATGGGAGAGCACCTGCCTCAGGAGCCCGCGATCACGGCGCTGAAATCCACGTCCTTGGCGACGTAGACATTGACGACCGTGCCCTGGTTGATCGTGACCGTGTCGGGACGGTTCGCGCCGCGGCGAACGGCCTGGCCGGCCAGGTTCTGCAGGGTCTGGGCCGTGTAGCTCTCATAGGGCGACTGGACCGCCAGCCCTCCGTTCGAAACGGTGGTCGTACCAGGGCCGTTCTGCGCGGCGGCGTACTTGAACGCGTCGGCGAACAGGCTGACCATCAGGGCCGAGCTGATGCGCTGGCCCCAGTGCTCGTCGAGGTAGCCGGGATGGCCGGCACCGCCGAGGTTGTCCACGCCGGGACTGGCCATGCTCACATCGATGCCGGTGGGCGTGACGATGCGGTCCCAGACGACGGCAATGCGCGGGCCGTTGGGCTCGGTGTCGTATCTGCCAAGCACCTTGGAGCCCTTGGGCAGCAGCAGGCGCCGTCCATTGACGGCATAGACCGGTTCGGTCACGACGCAGGACGTGAAGCCCGGGATGTCGCTCACGATGTGGGTCTCCAGCACGCAGCGGATGTAGGTGCCGCGCAGCATGAGCACGTTGGCATGGCTCAGGGGCTGGGCGTTCGAAACAGGCGACAGCGGCTTGGCGCGGTAGGCATTGTTCGGCGCCATGCCCGGATCGGTTCCACCTGGCATGCCCATTCCCATGCCGGGGGCCATGCCCGTAGAGGGGCTCTGCGCCGCTTGCGTCGCCTCTGCCTCACTGACCGCCACGGTGCTGCTGCTGGATGCGATGCGGCGCTCGAGGAGCGTCGGCTTCTGTGGACCCGCGGGCGCCTGTGGGCCCGGTGGCAGTGGCGGCAACGCAGACGGGGCCAGGGCGATCGGCGCGACCGGCGGTGGCGTGGGTGCGCGCGGCAGTGGCGGCGGCAATTGGGGCGCTGCGGGAATCGTGACCACCTCTTCCTTGGGCTTCTGCGCCGTGTCGGAGCGCGTGAGGTTGCCCACCATCCAGATGGCGGCGAGGCCGAGCAGAAGCACCAGCGCCGCCACGAACCCGAGGGCGCGTCGGTTCATGCGCTGCATGTCGCTCGACCTGAGCTCCGGTGCGGCCGCATCGAGGTCCGGGGCGGGGGGCGTTGCCGGTCGCTCGAACTGCGTGGCGTAGGGGTTGGCCTGCGAAGCGGGGTGGCCGTGGCCCTCTACGGGGTCTTGCCGGTCACCGTCCTGCAGGAAATCGCCGAAGGGGGAAGGAGGCTTTGGGTTCACTTGACGGTGTTCCTTCGAAGGCCCACGACGTTGTCGCCATGGCGGATGACGAGGTAGGGATAGGTCCCGTGAACGATGAGGGTGGTGCCCTCGACCGTGGTGTTCACCACCGAGTCCTCTTCGCGCTCGTTCTGGCGCATGTAGATCGTCGGGAAGTTGCCTGTCGGAAACTTCGAGAGGTCGCTCATCCTGATATAGGTGAAGCGGCCGTCGTCATAGACGTTGACGGGAACCAGCCACGGTGCGGCTGCACTGCGGGTGGCATAGTCGTATTCGAAGTTGTAGCTTCGATCCTTGAGCAGCGTGGTGTTGAGCGCAGGTGCTTCCGCAGCTTTCCTGGCTTCTCTGGAGAAACTGGTGTCGGCGGGATAGCTGAACTTGATCCGGTACTGGACGCCTGCGTTGCGCGCCTGCTCCAGGGTCCGCCAATCGGTGGCCACCACCTTCAGTTCGAAGATGTAGGAGTTGGTCGAGGTGCGGATCATCATGTTGGTGTCCACGTCGACGTTCTTCGGCTTCAGATAGAAGATGTTGTCGCGCCGGCTCAGGTCCCAGCCGCTGCTGAAGCCCGTGCTGTAGTCGAGGATCTTTTCCTCCGGGCTCAGTTCGATCTGGGTGGTGATGCCCAGGCCGGTGCGTACCGTATAGATGCGCTCGGGCTGGTATTCGTAGGACTGGACGGGCTGTGCAAAGGCTTGAGGCGCGGCGCACATGACGAATGCGCAAGCGGTGGCCCGCACCCATCGGCGGTGAGTGAACGGTGGTGTCATCTGCGACGTGCTCCCTGGTGGCCGCCAACCGGCGCGGCCGGCATGCCGGGCGCAGTCGCGCCAGGTATCCCGAGGTTGGGTGGTGGTGGCGTGGGCGGCATCATGGGCTGCGCGGACTGGCCTGTCGCGGGCATGCCTGCGATCCCGGCGGGCGCACCGGTGCCCGGTGGTGCGTCCGTGCCAGGCATGGCCGGCATGCTTTCGGCAGGCTTGGCGTTGGCCGGTACTTCTTCGGGGGGCGACGATGCGTAGTCGGTGTCCACGCGGTAGTCGGTGACCTGGAAGCCGAGCGGGTTTTCGATCCGCTGCTGCTCGTCCATCTTCAGATTGGCCTTGTAGGTGAAGGCCATGGTCACGATCTTGCTGTCCAGCGGCTGGGTGGCCCCGCTCTGCTTGTCGTAGACGCTGCGCTGGAAACGCACCGTGGCACCTTTGGGCGTGTCGCCGCCGACCAAGGTGATGCTCAGGATGCGGACCCGGACGGCCCTGTCCTTTCCATACAGCTTGAACGGGTTGGCCGGGTTCTGCGATGAATACAGGTTGGTGTAACCCCCCGGCGACCTGGGGGGCCGACATGGTGAGCACCGTGGTCCAGTCGCGCAGATTGGTGAGCGCAAGGTCGTAGGCCTCGCGGGCCAGCACGAAATGGGCGACATTGCTGCGATTGATCGCTTCGCTGGTGGTGACGCGCTGCAGGGTGGCGTCGTCGGTCAGGCGCGCGGCGGTGCTGGTGCCGGTGTACGCGTCCGCGATGACCAGGTAGGGCACTTTCTCCTTGAGCGGCAAGACGTAGAAGTAACCGCCCAGCAGCACCAGCGACATGACCACGGCACTGCCCGCAATCCACCAAGCGCGCCGTTCGCTGCGGCGCGCCATGTCGGCCACCGTGAGCTCGAAGTCGACCGATTGCGCGACGGCTTCGTCGATCTTCGAGGTCGATGGGTTCTTCTTGAACATCAGTACGGCCCGGATGCGACAGGCGCAGCGGCGCTGGCGCCCTGAACCAGAATCTGCCTACTGTCTGCCGTGATGGAGAGGCCCTGTGGCACGTAGATCGCGCTCAATTGATTCACGGCGGATTGGATGTCGTGCGTTCGGACTTTCGCGACGGGTTGATGGAGCGTGAAGTCCGAAGCGATTCGATAAGACAACTGGAGGCCGTTATCCGTTGCCCAGCGGGCGAGCATGGTGCGAAGCGTGGCGTCCATGGGCGACGCGTAGAAGGTGTAGGCGGGAGACAGCGGTATTTCGGTCGACGTGCTCTGGAATCGGTTCACCGGGGCCCAGGAGCCGCCGTAGTCCTTGGGGGCCGGGGCACCGCAGCCGGCGAGGGTGATCAAGAGGGCCAGCGACAACGCGGCGGCCAGGCGTCGGGGCCGTCTGCTGTACGCCGAATGGGCGGCTGTGCCGCCGAGACGCTGAAGCCCATCACCCATCGCATGACAACGACGCGAAGTGACGGGCACGCGATCGCCAATGGCAATCGCCCTGAAAGAATCAGACATCGAAACCCCCCTGAGGTTTTCTAATATTTTCTTTATTCTAGGGTTGAAGTCGTGGCAATGGCAATGCAATAGAGCGCCACATTTCCGAGTTTTCGTAAAGCGTCATGAAGTCGCGGCTTTTGTCTGGGCGCCTCCATGCTCATAAAAAGAAGCTTTTGTTTTATTGGGGCGGCGCTGCCGGGTTAATTGGCATTTCGATGACAAATCGCTGCCGGACGCGATTAGCATTTGAATAACAAATCATTGGGCCGGAATCCCTGACAAGGCGTCAGATGTCGCTGTCCAAATTCAGCGCGCCGGCCCACTCGCCATGGCACGTGCAATGGCATGCGCAGGGTCGACAAGAAAGGGCGGCCGACATGTCGGCGGTGCAACTCGGGCCGGACTTCGCTGCAAGCCACGTTCCATCGGCTGCGTCAGGTCACGGCGGCCTGAGCGCAGCACGGCCCGACTGAGTGCGGGCTGACGGACGCCGGCGCGCGTCCTTTTGCATGGGGTCATTCCGATCAAATGAGAACACTTCTTATTTGATCGGCTAAGCTCGGGGGTTTCCTGCTGCTTGCACCGTTACGGTGCGGCGCAGGGCGTTCCGACCTTTTCCCGATCCCGATGCTCATCCCCTTTCTCATCATGCTGCGCGAAGGCATCGAAGCCGCGCTCATCGTCGGCATCGTTGCCAGTTACCTCCAGCAGAGCGGCCGTGGCCGGCTGATGCCCGCCGTCTGGGTGGGCGTCTTGCTCGCCGCGGCGCTGTCGTTGTTCGTGGGCGCGGGCCTGCAGCTGGTGGCCGCCGAATTCCCGCAGAAGCAGCAGGAGCTGTTCGAAGGCGTGGTCGGGCTGATCGCCGTGGTCATGCTGACCTCGATGGTGTTCTGGATGCGCAAGGCGGCGCGCTCGATCAAGGGGCAGCTGCATGCCTCGATCGACCGTGCGCTGGTGCACGAGAACGGCGGCGGCCAGGCCTGGGCGCTGATCGGCATGGTCTTCCTGGCCGTGGCGCGCGAAGGGCTGGAGTCGGTGTTCTTCCTGCTCGCGATCTTCCAGCAGAGCAGCGGTTGGGAAGCCCCCGTGGGCGCGCTGGCCGGCATCGCGGTGTCGGTGGTGCTGGGCTACGGGCTCTACGCCGGCGGCGTGCGGCTCGATCTGCGGCGCTTCTTCCGCTACACCGGCGTCTTCATCCTGCTGGTCGCGGCCGGGCTACTGGCCGGCGTGCTGCGCAAGCTGCACGAAGGCGGCGTCTGGAACCACCTGCAGACGGTGGTCTTCGACATGAGCGAAGCGCTGCCGATGGACAGCCCGGTCGGTGCCGTGCTCTCGGGCCTGCTGGGCTACCAGGCCGCGCCGGTGGTGGGCGAGGTGATCGCCTACCTGGCCTTCCTGGCCGTCTCGCTCTTCTTTTTCTTCCGACCGGCCGCGCCGGTGCCGGGCCCGGTCGCTGCTGCCCGTTGAGATCACGATGTCCTCTGCCTCTCCCAAAGATCCTTCCTCCTCCTCTTCTTCTTCCACGCTGATGCGTGTCGCCGTCGGCGCCTCGGCGCTGCTGGTGGTCGCGGGCCTCGCGGCCTTCTGGTACGCCTCGGGCGTGGCACGCCAGGCGCCGCCCAAGGCCTCGGACCATGCGGTCACGGTGACCATCCAGGGCAACGCCTGCGAGCCCAACGACATCACGGTGCCCGCGGGCCGCACCACCTTCACCATCGTCAACCAGTCGCAGCGCGCGCTCGAATGGGAGATCCTCGATGGCGTGATGGTGGTCGAGGAGCGCGAGAACATCGCGCCCGGCTTCTCGCAGACCATGGCGGTCAAGCTGCACCCCGGCACCTACGACATCACCTGCGGCCTGCTGAGCAACCCGCGCGGCAAGCTGCACGTCACGCCCTCGGCCGAGTCCGACGCGGAAGCCGCGCGGCCCTCGCTGGTCAACTACGTGGGCGCGCTGGCCGAGTACCGCGTGTTCCTGGCGCTCGAGAACGGCACGCTGGAAGACGCCACGCAGGCGCTGGTCGACGCCCTCAAGGCCGGCGACCTGGCCCAGGCCCGTGCGCTCTATGCGCCCGCGCACCAGGCCTACAAACGCATCGAGCCGATGGCCGAGCTGTTCTCCGATCTCGACACCCGCCTCAACGCGCGTGCCGACTACTTCGAGCAGCGCGAGGCCGATCCGGGCTTCACCGGCTTCCACCGGATCGAATACCTGCTGTTCGCCAAGAGCGACACCCAGGCCGCGCTGCCGGTGGCCGCGCAGCTGCAGACCGACGTCGAGACGCTCAAGACCCGGCTGCGCGCGCTGGCCATCCCGCCCGAGCGCCTGGCCGCCTCGGCCGCCAAGCTGCTGCGGCGCGTGGCCGACAACCTGCCGGCCGGCGGCGAAGACCACTACGGGCACGGCGAACTGGTGAACCTGCAAGGCAGCTTCGACGGCACCCACAAGATCGCCGATCTGCTGTCGCCGCTGCTGACCAAGGCGGCGCCCGCGCTGCAGAAGACCCTGGACCAGCGCTTCGAGGCCTTCGGCGCCGCGCTCGCGCCCTACCGCGACGGCGAGGGCTTCAAGCCCGCGCCGCTCGACGAGGCCCAGCGCAAGGCACTGGCCGAACCCGTGCGCGCGCTGGCCGATGGTTTCGGCCAGGTCAATGCCGCGCTGGGACTGGAATAAACGCCCGACGACGACATGAAAGACCAGAACCCTCTCTCCCCCGAATCCGTTCGACCCGCCTCGCCCGAGCGCCGCCGCATGCTCGGCGGCCTGGGCGTGGCCGGTGCCGCGCTGGCCGGCCTGTCGGCCGCGCGCGCCGCTGCGCCTGCCCCGTCCGGCCCGCCCGAAGGCCCGGGCGCCGGCGCACAGGTGACCGATGCGCCGCAGAGCACCCACACGCAGGACCGCGTGCCCTTCACCGGCCGCCACCAGGCCGGCATCGTGACGCCGCGGCCGACCGCGGGCATGGTCGCGTCCTTCTTCGTGCTGGCCGAGAACCGCGCCGACCTCGAGCGCCTGTTCCGCACGCTGACCGCGCGCATCGCCTTCCTGACCCAGGGCGGCGCCCAGCCCGACCTCGACCCCAAGCTGCCGCCCGCGGGCTCCGGCATCCTGGGCCCGGTGGTGCAGCCCGATGCGCTGACCATCACCGTGTCGGTGGGTCATTCGCTGTTCGACGAGCGCTTCGGCCTGGCCAGGCACAAGCCGCTGCGGCTGACCCAGATGCAGCGCCATCCCAACGACGCGCTCGACGCGGCGCTGTGCCACGGCGACCTGTCGATCCAGTTCTGCGCCAACACGCCCGACACCAACATCCACGCGTTGCGCGACATCATCAAGAACACGCCCGACCTGCTGGTGCTGCACTGGAAGCAGGAAGGCTCGGTGCCGCCGATCCCCGCGGTCGCGGGCCAGCCGGCCGAGAGCGCGCGCAACTTCCTGGGCTTCCGCGATGGCTCGGCCAACCCCGACGGCGGCGATGCGGCCTTGATGGACAAGCTGGTGTGGATCGGCCCCGACGACAAGGGCGAGCCGGCCTGGGCCGTCGACGGCACCTACCAGGCGGTGCGCATCATCCGCAACTTCGTCGAGCGCTGGGACCGCACGCCGCTGCAGGAGCAGGAACTGATCATGGGCCGCGTGAAGCCCAGCGGCGCGCCGCTCGACGGCGGCCGCACCGAGCACGACGTGCCCGACTACGCCAAGGACCCCGAAGGCAAGGTCACGCCGATGGACGCCCACATCCGCCTGGCCAACCCGCGCACCCATGCGTCGGACGCCAACCTGATCCTGCGCCGCCCCTTCAACTATTCCAACGGCGTCACCAAGTCGGGCCAGCTCGAGATGGGCCTGCTGTTCATCTGCTACCAGGCCGACCTGGAGAAGGGCTTCATCGCGGTACAGAAGCGCCTCGACGGCGAACCGCTGGAGGAATACATCAAGCCCATCGGCGGTGGCTTCTTCTTCACGCTGCCCGGCGTGCGCGATGCGCGCGACTGGCTGGGCCGCACCCTGATGCAGGCCTAGACGGCCGCGCCATCGATTCGTTTTTTTCACGCACCCCTACTTCAAGGAGACCCCTGTCCGTGCACTTCCGTCGCCGCTTCCTCGCCACCCTCGTCGCCGGTGCCGCCGGCCTGTACACCGCCGCTTCCTTTGCCGCCGTGTCGCCGCTCGAACTGGTCGCGCCCATCGCCGACTACAAGATCTACGTGGCCGAGAACGTGCGCAAGCTGGCGACCGACACGCGCGCCTTCACGGCCGCGGTGAAGGCCGGTGACATCGAGAAGGCCAAGAAGCTCTATGCGCCGACGCGCACCAGCTACGAGAAGATCGAGCCCATCGCCGAACTCTTCAGCGACCTCGACAGCGCCATCGACTCGCGCGCCGACGACCACGAGAAGGCCGAGAAGGACCCGGCCTTCGGCGGCTTCCACCGCATCGAGTACGCGCTGTGGGTGCAGAAGAGCACCAAGGAGGTCAACAAGACCGCCGACAAGCTGCTGGCCGACGTGCTCGAGCTGCAGAAGCGCCTGGTGGCCCTGACCTTCCCGCCCGAGAAGGTGGTGGGCGGCGCCGCGGTGCTGATGGAGGAAGTGGCCGCGACCAAGATCTCGGGCGAGGAGAACCGCTACAGCCACACCGACCTGTGGGACTTCCAGGCCAACTTCGAGGGCGCCTACAAGATCGTCGAGCTGCTGCGCCCGCTGATCGTCAAGGACAACAAGAGCTTCTCGGACAAGACCGACGCCAACTTCAAGACGGTGTTCGACACGCTGGCCAAGTACCGCAGCGCGGACGGCGGCTTCGAGACCTACTCGAAGCTCAGCGAGCGGGATCGCAAGTTGCTGGCCGGGCGGGTGAACACGCTGGCTGAGGATCTCTCGAAGCTGCGCGGCATGCTGGGCTTGAACTAGCCCACCCCCCGCGGGCTTCGCGCACTGCGCGCCCCCTCAAGGGGGCGACACCAGCGGCCCGGCAAAGCCGGTTCCGCGGTAGCACTTGGCTCCCCCCCCGAGGGCTTTGCGCACTGCGTGTCGCTTCGCCTTCCCCCCCCAAGGGGGGCGACACCAGCGGCCCGGCAAAGCCGGTTCCGCGGTGTCCCTGGTGTCCCGCTGGGCGCGTTGTTTGACCACGGTCTGTCCGTCGCGAGTGAGAATTGCTAGCATTGAGGCTTCGCTTCATGGCGCGCCCGAGCCTCGGGCGCCTCTCACCGTGCCAAACAACCCCCTCGACGCCGCGCCGGCCCCGGCCGCGCTGCGTCTCGACCAGCTTCCCGACAACCAATGGGCCACCGTGCTCGACGTGGCCCGGCCCGACAGCGCGGAAGACCGCGAACTGGTGCTGCGCCTGACCGAGATCGGCTTCGTGCCGGGCGAGGCGGTGCGCATCGTCGCCTCCGGCGTGCCGGGCCGCGAGCCGATCGCGGTGCGGCTGGGCCACACCACCTTCGCGCTGCGCCGCCACGAAGCGGCCTTCATCCACGTGACGCGAGGCGCGGCCCACCATGGTTGAGGCGACCATCGACTTCCGTCCCGGCGCGGCCAAACCCGCGGCGGCGCCGCCCGAACGCGTCGCGCTGCTGGGCAACCCGAACTGCGGCAAGACCGCGCTGTTCAACCTGCTGACCGGCAGCCGCCAGAAGGTGGCCAACTACGCCGGCGTCACGGTCGAGCGTAAGGAGGGCGTGCTGCTCACCGCCGCCGGCCGCCGGGTCTTCGTGCTCGACCTGCCGGGCGCCTACAGCCTCAATGCGCTGTCGGCCGACGAGGCCGTGACGCGCGACGTCGTGACCGGCCGCAGCAAGGAGCTGCCGCCCGACCTGCTGGTCAGCGTGACTGACGCCACCAATTTGCGCTTGAACCTGCGGCTGGTGCTGGAGGCCAAGAAGCTGGGCCTGCCGATGGTGATGGCGCTCAACATGACCGACATGGCCAGGAAGCAGGGCATCGTGGTCGACGTGGCCGTGCTGTCGCGCGAGCTCGGCATGCCGGTGATCGAGACCGTGGGCGTGCACACCGGCGGCGCCAAGGACCTGCTGGCCGCGCTCGACGCGCCGGTGGTCGCCGCCGCCGTGGCCGCGCCCTGGGTCGCGCCCGCGCTCGACGACGTGCTCGCCACCCAGCGCGAGGTGCGGCGCATCCTCGGCCTGGCCGTGACCGAGCCGGTCGGCAGCCTCGCCACCAGCGACCGCATCGACCGCGTGGTGCTGCATCCGCTGTGGGGCATGGCGGTGCTGGCCGTCACGCTGTTCCTGATGTTCCAGGCGGTGTTCAGCTGGGCCAACGTGCCGATGGACGCGATCAAGGCGGCCACCGAGTGGGTGGGCGAGGCGGTCAAGACCGTCGTGCCCGAGGGCCTGCTGCAGAGCCTGCTGGTCGACGGCATCGTGGCCGGCGTGGGCGGCGTGATCGTGTTCCTGCCGCAGATCCTGATCCTGTTCCTGTTCATCCTCGCGCTCGAAGATTCGGGCTACCTGCCGCGCGCCGCCTTCCTGCTCGACCGCGTGATGGGCACCGTGGGCCTGTCGGGCCGCTCCTTCATCCCGCTGCTGTCGAGCTTCGCCTGCGCCATTCCCGGCGTGATGGCCACCCGCACCATCAGCAACTGGCGCGACCGGCTCACCACCATCATGATCGCACCGCTCATGACCTGTTCGGCGCGGCTGCCGGTGTATGCGCTCTTGATCGCGGCCTTCATCCCGGCGCGCACGGTGGCGGGCGTGTTCAACCTGCAGGGCATCGTGCTGTTCGCGCTCTATGTGTTCGGCATCGTCTCGGCGATGGCCGTGGCCTGGGTGATGAAGCGCTTCCGCGACAACGCCTCGCATTCCCCGCTGTTGATGGAGCTGCCCGCCTACCGCTGGCCCAACCTGCGCAACCTGGCGCTGGGCCTGTACGAGCGCGCCTGGATCTTCCTGCAACGCGTGGGCACCATCATCCTCACGCTGACCATCCTGCTGTGGTTCCTCTCCACCTTTCCCTCGCCGCCCGAAGGCGCGACCGGACCGGCCATCCAGTACAGCCTGGCCGGCATGATCGGCCGCGGGCTGGAGCACATCTTCGCGCCCATCGGCTTCAACTGGCAGATCTCGATCGCGCTGGTGCCCGGCATGGCGGCGCGCGAGGTCGCGGTGGGCGCGCTGGGCACGGTGTATGCGCTGTCGGCCACCGGAGACGCCACGGCCACGGCGCTGGAGCCGCTGATCGCGGGCAGCTGGTCGCTGGCCACCGCGCTGTCGCTGCTGGTCTGGTACGTGTTCGCACCGCAATGCATTTCCACACTGGCCGCGGTGAAACGCGAGACCAATGCCTGGAAGTACGTCTGGATCATGGCAGGCTACCTGTTCGCGCTGGCCTACGCGGCCTGCTTCGTCACCTACCGCATCGCGCTCGCACTGGGCTGGGGTTGAGCACAACATGACACAGAACCTGATCGTCGGATTGATCGTCGCCTTCGCCGCGTTTTACGCGGTCTGGCGCTGGATGCCCGCGGCCTGGCGCCGCGCCGCGGCCACGCGCGTGGCCGCCGGCTCGCACAAGGCCGGGCTGGTCGATGCGCAGCGCGCCGAGGCGCTGGCGGCCTCGCTGGCCAAGAGCTCGGGCTGCGGTTCGTGCGACAGCTGCGGCAGCTGTGCCACGCCCGGCGACAAGTCTTCCTCCACCCCCGCCCAACGCCCCGCACCCTGACCGCATGCCCCTGCAGCTCCTGATCGCGGGCGGCGGCATCGGCGGACTGGCGGGTGCCCTGGCGCTGGCGCGTGCCGGCCACCGCATCGAAGTGCTCGAACAGGCGCCGGCCTTCGGCGAGGTCGGTGCCGGCATCCAGCTCGGCCCCAACGCCACCCGCCGCCTGCAGGCCCTGGGCCTGGCCGACGCGCTCGACGGCATCGCGGCCCGGCCCGAGGCGCTGGTGGTGCGCGCGGCCGACGACGATGCAGAACTCGCCCGTCTGCCGCTGGGCGAGGCCATGCAACGGCGCTACGGCGCGCCGTACTGCTGCGTGCACCGGGCCGACCTGCATGCGCTGCTGCAGGCCGCCGCGGGCGCGCACGAGGCGGTGGTGCTCAACACCGACGCGCGCATCACCCAGGTCGAGGTCTGCGACGACGCGGTGGCGGTCGGCACCGCCGATGCGCGCGCCTGGGAGGGCGATGCGCTGGTCGGCGCCGACGGCCTCTGGAGCACGGTGCGCCCCAAGGTGGTGGAGGCCTCGGAGCCGCCGCATGTCACCGGCCACACGGCCTGGCGCACGGTGCTCGATCAGGCCACGCTGCCGGCCGCGCTGCGCAGCACGCAGGTGCGCGTGTGGCTGGGCGCGCGGCTGCATGCGGTGGCCTACCCGGTGCGCCGCGGCGAGGCGCTCAACCTGGTGGTGCTGGCCGAGTCCGCACCCGCCGGCGACGCCCGCGACTGGGACCAGGCCACCAGCCTGGCCGCGCTGCAGCGCGCCACGGGCCGCTGCGGCCCCGCGCTGCAGGCCTTGCTCGAGGCCGCGCCGGCCTGGCGCGGCTGGACGCTCAGCGACCGCGCGCCCCTGAGCGGTCCGCAGCAGATGGCCGGCGAGCGCATCGCGCTGCTGGGCGACGCCGCCCATCCCATGCTGCCCTACATGGCGCAGGGCGCGGGCATGGCGATCGAGGACGCGCTGGCGCTGGCCGAGGCGCTGGCGGGCGCGCAGACCGCGCAGGTCCCGGCCGCCCTCGCGCGCTACGCCGACGCCCGCTGGCAGCGCAATGCGCAGGTGCAGGCCCGGGCGCGGCGCAACGGCGAGGTCTTCCACGCCACCGGGCCGGTGCGCTTCGGCCGCGACATGGCGATGCGGTTGCTGGGAGCGCGGCTGCTCGACCAGCCCTGGCTGTACGGGGGCTGAAGCTTCAGAGCCTGAAGCCCTGCAGGCGCTCGATGCGCTGGGCCAGGCCTTCGCGGCCCAGGTAGTGGCCATGGTGGCCGTCGGCCAGCTGCGCGAGCGCGCTCTCGAGTTCTTGCAGCTTGGCAGCGCGGTCGGCGTCGAAAGCCGTCGGCACGTCGATGCCGATGCCGCTGCAGGCCTCCGCGATCAGGTGGGCGCTGGCGGGCGCGCCGCAGGCCGCGCACTGGACGATGGCTTCGACGTCGGGCTCGGCGCCGTTGGCCAGCAGGGCGGCCGTGAGTTCGGGGCCGATCTGGCCGTCGATGTTGCGCAGCGCATCGGCCGCCACCGGGGCGCCCGCGCGCACCAGCGCCGCGGCGGCCACGAAGGCGCCGTGCGCCAGCGCGACATCGGTCGCCAGCGCGCTGCCCTGCAGCGGCCCCTCGAAGCGCAGGCCGGCCGCGGCCAGGTCCACGATCAGCGCGGCATCGTCGGTGGCCACCGCATGGCGCAGGGCGGCGCGCGCGAGGGCCGGCTGGTGGCGCAGCGTGCCCTCGGCCAGCGGCGTGCGCCAGTCGTGCATGGCCAGTCGGTAGAAGGCCACCAGCTTGTCCATCAGGTCCAGGCCCAGGCCGTGGTCCTGGTGCCGGTCGTCGAGGTAGGCCAGCAGCGTCTGGCCCGAGAAGTAGTCGCTGGTGGGCGCCAGCGGGTCGTCGTCGAGGTGCAGCGCCGCGAAGGCGGCCGGCAGGTCGGCTGCCACCACGCTCAGGCCGTCTTCATGCAGCGCATGGGTCCAGGCCGGCGGCAGGCCCTGCTTCCAGGCCACGATCCGGCCGTAGTCGGCGCCGGGCTCGACCACCGCGTAGATCCGGTCGCAGTACTCGAAGCCGCCGAAGGGCAGCAGCGCGAGCGTGCCCTGCCAGGGCGGGCCGCCGTCCTCGGCCGCTTCCTCGGCCAGCTCCTGCTCGTGCACGATCCAGCCCTGCAGGTCGCGGTAGCCGTCGCTGCCGTTCCAGAACAGCTCGGACCAGCTCACGGCCTCGATGTTGCCGTTCATCTCCAGCGTCAGGTCGTAGTCGAGCCGGCCGCCGGCCGTCTGCTGCCACAGCGCGAGCAGCGCCTCGGGTAGCGGCCCGGCGCACAGCGCCTGCACGGCCGCGATCTGCGAGGCGGGCATCGGCGGCTGGGCGTCGAAGATCACGCGCTCGGCGAACAGCACGATGCCGTGGGCGCGCAGCGCGGCGCGCTCGTCGGACGTGAACCGGATGTCGTTCATGGCAGGCACCTCCGTATGTTGCAAAACTGTAGCGTTTTGTACGGACGGGGCAATCCATGCCCACCCTATTTCGGAGCGGTCAATAGTTCTCTGCGGCGCTGCATGGGTGCTTGCGCCAGCCCCATGTCTGCCACAGGATCCGGTGTCGATGAACAGCTCAGGACCTCCTTCGCTCACGGATGTGCCCGACGGCTACGCCGAATGGCTCGCTGAGCTGAAGTCGCGTGTCCAGGGCGCCCGGCAGCGTGCGGCAACCGCCGCCAACCGCGAACTGGTCGCGCTGTACTGGCAGATTGGACGGGACATCCTCGCGCAGCAGGCCAGTCAAGGGTGGGGCGCCAAGGTGATCGAGCGGCTGGCCCACGATCTGCGCACGGCCTTTCCCGAGATGAAGGGGTTCTCTCGCGCCAACCTCTTGTACATGCGGGCTTTCGCCGAGGCATGGCCCGATGAGGAAATCGTCTAACAGGCTGTTGGACATTTGCCCTGGGGACACAACCTCGTATTGCTGAGCAAGCTCAAGACGACGCCGCTGCGCCTGGCCTACGCACAGCGAGCGATCGCGCAGGGCTGGTCGCGCAACGCGCTGAATGTCCATATTGAAACGCGGCTTCTGGAGCGGGAGGGGAAGGCCGTGACCAACTTCTCTGAACGCCTTCCTGCACCACGCTCGGACCTCGCGCTGCAGGCGCTCAAGGATCCCTATGTCTTCGATTTTCTGGGCATTGGCCAGGAAGCAGGGGAACGCGAGATCGAGGCCGCGTTGGTCGAACACATCACCCGTTTCCTGCTGGAGCTGGGCGCTGGATTTGCATACGTCGGGCGACAGGTTCCCATCGAAGTCGGCGGCGATGATTTCTTCATCG
Organism: Variovorax sp. J2P1-31; assembly: GCF_030317215.1. NCBI lineage: Bacteria > Pseudomonadati > Pseudomonadota > Betaproteobacteria > Burkholderiales > Comamonadaceae > Variovorax > Variovorax sp. J2P1-31. The sequence continues at coordinate 163,007 of NZ_JASZYA010000003.1, read as the reverse complement.
ATCTTCTTTTCTATCAGCTGAAGCTGCATTGCTACGTGGTCATCGAATTGAAAGCGGGTGCCTTCAAGCCCGAGCATGCCGGCCAGCTCGGTTTCTACCTGACGGCGGTCGACGCGCAACTCAAATCGAAGCAGGATGCCGCGACCATCGGCTTGCTCCTGTGCAAGACGAAAAATCGCGTGGTCGCCGAATATGCGCTGCGTGACTCCCACAAGCCCATCGGCATTGCCGAATACCAGCTGGTCGAATCGCTGCCGAAGGAGCTGCAGACGAGCCTGCCGACCATCGAGCAGATCGAACAGGAACTGGCGCGTTACCAGGACAAGGCGAAGGACGCGTGAGCCGCGATGGCGTTGATCACAGCTCCGTGCGCAAGCGCCAGATCTCCGGAAACAGCACCACGTCGAGCATCTTGCGCAGGTAGCTCACGCCGCCGGTGCCGCCGGTGCCGCGCTTGAAGCCGATCACGCGCTCGACCGTGGTCACGTGGCGGAAGCGCCAGAGCCTGAAGGCGTCCTCGAGGTCGGTGAGCTTCTCGCCCAGCTGGTAGAGGTCCCAGTGATCGTGCGGCGCGCGGTAGACGGTGAGCCAGGCGGCTTCGACACCCTCGCTGGCCTCGTAGGGCTGGGTCCAGTCGCGTTCCAGGCGGTCGGCCGGCACCGGCAGGCCGCGCCGCGCGAGCAGGCGCAGCGACTCGTCGTAGAGCGACGGCGCGCGGTAGGCCGCATCGACCTGGGCCAGCAGGTCGGCGCGGTGGGCGTGCGGCTTGAGCATGGCGGCGTTCTTGTTGCCCAGCGCGAACTCGATGCAGCGGTACTGCGCGCTCTGGAAGCCGCTGGAGTTCGCGAGGTACGGGCGCATCGCGGTGTACTCGGGCGGCGTCATGGTCGAGAGCACGGTCCAGGCGCTGACCAGCTGTTCCATGATCCGGCTCACGCGCGCCAGCATCTTGAAGGCATCGGCCAACTGCTCGGTGGCGATGCAGCGCGTGGCCGCGTTGAGCTCGTGCAGCATGAGCTTCATCCAGAGCTCGCTGGTCTGGTGCTGCACGATGAACAGCATCTCGTCGTGCGCGGGCGAGAGCGGGTGCTGCGCGCCCAGGATCTCGTCGAGGTGCAGGTAGTCGCCGTAGCTCATCGAGGCGCTGAAATCGAGCTGCGCCTTTTCCTCGTGGACGATCTTTTCGGTGCCCTTCGTCATCAGGTCACCGCGTTCTTCTGGTTGAACTCGGGGCGTTGCCACTCGTCCTGCTCGAGCACCTGCACCAGATGCTCGACCGCCTGCCACACGTCCTCGAAGCGCAGGTACAGCGGCGTGAAGCCGAAGCGCAGGATGTCGGGCACCTGGGCGTCGCCGGCGCGGAAGTCGCCGATCACGCCGCGCGCGATCAGGGCCTGCACGATCGCATAGGCGCTGGCGCTGTTCGCGTCCTGCAGCGCCAGGCAGACCTGCGAGCCGCGCTGTGCATGCGCGCGCGGCGTGACCAGCGTGAAGCGTCCGGGGCAGCGCGCCTCGACCAGCGCGATGAAGGCATCGGTCAGCGCCAGCGACTTGGCGCGCAGCGCCGACATCGCGCCCGCCTCGCCGTCGAAGGCCTCGGCGGCCAGCACGGTGTCGAGCCCGCACTCGAGCGCCGACAGGCTCACGATGGGCTGCGTGCCGCACAGGTAGCGGCCCACGCCCGGCGCCGGCCGGTAGTGCGGCGTGAATTCGAAGGGCGCGGCATGGCCCCACCAACCCGACAGCGGCTGCTCGAAGCGGCCCGCGTGCCGCGTGTGGACCCACACGAAGGCCGGCGCGCCGGGGCCGCCGTTCAAGTACTTGTAGCCGCAGCCGATGGCGTAGTCGGCATCGCTGTCGTTGAGCGCGACCGGCACCGCGCCCGCGCTGTGCGCCAGGTCCCAGACGGTCAGCGCGCCCACCGCATGCGCGGCGGCCGTGACGGCCTTCATGTCGTGCATCGCGCCGGTGCGGTAGTTGACGTGCGTGAGCATCAGCACCGCGACCTCGGAGGTCAGCGCGGCGGGCAGCGCATCGACGCTGTCGATCAGGCGCAGCGTGAAGCCGCGCTCGCGGCACAGCGACTCGGCGATGTAGAGGTCGGTGGGGAAGTTGCTGCGTTCGCTGACCACGGTGCGGCGCGCGTCGTCGCCATATTCGAGCACCTGGCTCATGGCGGCGAACAGCACCTTGTAGAGGTTGATCGAGGTGCTGTCGGTGCACACCACCTCGCCGGGCGCGGCGCCGATCAGCCGGGCCAGCTTGTCGCCCAGGCGCTGCGGCAGGTCGAACCAGCTGGCGCTGTTCCAGGAGCGGATCAGGCCCTGGCCCCATTCCTCGGCCACCACCGCGGCGATGCGCGCGGGCGCGGCCGCGGGCAGCACGCCCAGCGAGTTGCCGTCGAGGTAGATCACGTCGGCGGGCAGCGTGAATTGGGCGCGCAGTTCGCGCAGCGGGTCGGCGCGGTCGAGGGCGCGGCAGTCGTCGAGGGTCATGGAGGTTTTCATGGGTTCAGAGGCTGCGCAGGACTGCGCGCACAGGGGAGGCATCGGCGCTGACCAGCTTGAGCGGCAGCGCGATGAGTTCGTAGTCGCCCTCGGGCACCGCGTCGAGCACGAGGTTTTCGAGCACGCGCAGGTCGAGCCGGCGGATCACCTGGTGGCTGTCCAGCGTCTTGCTGTCGGCCGGGTCGATGCTGGCGGTGTCGATGCCCACCAGCGTCACGCCCAGCGCGGCCAGGCGCTCGATGGTGGCGGGCGCGTAGGCGGCGAGGGCGCCGTCCCAGTGGTCGACCGGTGCCCGCGCATAGGTGCGCACCAGCACGCGCGGCGGCAGGTCGGCCAGCGCGTGTTCGAGGTGCGCCCATTCGATCAGCGGGCCCCGGGCGATCGCATGGATCACGCGGCAGCGGCCCAGGTAGGGCGCGAGGTCGACGTGGCCGATGGTGGCGCCCTCGGGGTCGTAGTGCAGCGGGGCGTCGGCATGCGCGCCGACATGCGGCGACAGGCCGATCTCGCTCACGTTGACCGGGCAGCCCGGGCCGATGCGCGCGGCCCAGCGCTGGCGGTAGGGCGTGTCGCCGGGAAAGACCGGCGCGCCCTCGTACACGGGGGGAGAGATGTCCCAGATTCTTTTGGCTTGACTCATGGGCGCCAAAGTTAGCGCCGCGCGATGGGTCGTGGTGTCGGTTATTTCCAACGCTGAACGAAAAGCGCCGTGTCAGAGCGTTGCGCTCGGCGCCGGGTACTCGTCGTGCAGCCGCTGCCAGCTGTAGGTCGGGTCCTGGGGCCAGCCGGGCGGCGAGACCTCCCAGCTTTCCTGCCGGCCCCAGGGCGTGAGGTCGAGCAGGTTGAAGGTGTTGCTGGCCTGCTCGACGCCGCGCCCCGAAGTGAACCAGGTCTGGAACACGCGCGGGCCCTGGCGCATGAACACCGACAGGCCGAAAGCCGCGTTGTCCTGCGCGGTCACGAAGTCCTCGTGGAAGGTCGTGCCTTCGCACGACACCCAGGGGAAGGTCCAGCCCAGCCGCGCCTTGACCGCTTCGATGCGCGCCACGCCCGCGCGCGCCACCATCACGAAGTTCGTGTCGCGCGCATGCAGGTGAGAGAAGTCGTTCATCAGGTTGTCGCTGACGAAGGAGCAGCCCGGGCAGATGTGGCTCTCGGTGAGCATGTTGTGATAGACGATGAGCTGGTCGCGGCCCTCGAACAGGTCGATCAGGTGCAGGTCGGAGCGCGTGGTCGAGGCGAACACGTAGTCGCGCGTGATCTCGGTCATCGGCAGGCGCCGTCGTCGCGCGTTGAGCGCATCGTGCGCGCGGGTCAGTTCCTTCTCCGCCTTGAGCAGTTCGTCGCGCGCCGCCTGCCAGGTCGGGCGCGGGACGATGTCCGGGTATGCCATGGTCGTGCCTCCAGGTTTGTGGACAGAGTACACATATCGGCAGGGGCGGTAAAGGCGAAGCGAAAAACCCTGCTCAAAGGAGCGTCTCGATGCGCCGGGCGCACTGCAGCACGCGCGCGTCCTCGTAGCAGGGCGCCACCACCTGCAGCCCGACCGGCAAGCCGCGCACTTCGCCCGCCGGCACCGAGCAGGCCGGCACGCCGCAGTAGTTGAACAGCGGCGTGAAGGCCGCATGGCCGCGCGGCCCCGCGGGTTTCCCGCCGATCGTGGGCGGGCCCAGCAGGGCGAGCGGCCAGGCCGTGACCGGCGCGGTGGGGCACAGCAGCACGTCGAAGGATTCGAAGAAGCGCGCGAGGCTGGCGCCGATGCGCTGCCGCAGGCGCAGCGCGCGCGCCACGTCGGCCGAGGTGACCCGGGCGCCGGCCTCGATCTGCTGCACCAGCACCGGGTCGATGCGTTCGCGTTCCTCGGCCAGCCGGTGGCCGTAGAGCGCGTGCAGGCCGGCCTGCTGCAGCGCGAGCAAGGGGTACTCGCGCGCTTCGCGGGGCCAGGGCGGGTCGGCATCGGCGATCCGCCAGCCCGCGGCGCGCAAGGCATCGATGCGCGACTGGAGTGCCGCCAACACGTCGGCGTCGATCGCGAAGTCGCAACCCAGCTGCGGGCTCCAGGCGACGCGCAGGCCCTCGGGCAGCGGCGCGTCGAGCGACGGCGAGGCATCGAGGCCGACGCCGATCGGCACGCCCGCCGGGTCGCCCGCGTCGTAGGCCAGCAGCTGGTCGTAGAGCCAGGCGCCGTCGGCCACGCTGCGTGCCATCACGCCGATCACCGACAGGCCGTAGTTGGGCTCGGCAAAACCCCAGGGGTGCGGGATCAGCCCGGGGCTGGGCTTGAAGCCCACCAGCCCGCAATGCGCCGCGGGCCGGCGCGTGGAGCCGCCCGCGTCGGTGCCCAGCGCGAGCAGGCCTAGGCCGGCGGCCAGCGCCGACACCGCGCCGCCCGAGGAGCCGCCGGGCGTGAGCGTCGGATCGATCGGGTGCCGCGTCGCGCCGTACAGCAGGTTGGAGGTCACGCCCTTGCAGGCGAACTCCGAGCAGTTGGTGATGCCCAGCACCACCGCGCCGCGCGCGCGCAGCCGCGCCACGGCCCAGGCATCGCGCGGCGCGATGAAATCCTCGAACAGCCGCGAGCCCTGCGCGATGTGCCGGCCCTCGACCCAGAGGTTGTCCTTGACGGTGAAGGGCACGCCGGCCATCGGCAGCGTCTCGCCGGACGCGTGGCGGCGCTCGACCGCGGCCGCGTCGTCCAGCACCTGCCGCGCATCGAACTGCACGATGGCGTTGAGCGCGGGGTTGAGCCGCTCGACGCGATCGATGAAGTGGCGCGCCACCTCGGTCGCTCGCAGCGCGCCGGCCCCGATGCGCACCGCCAGCTCGCGTGCGCCCATCTCGTGCAGGGGCGCTTCCATCACGCGGACTCCGCGGGCACGTTCGCGAGCCAGTGGCGCGCGATCTGCTCGCGCGTGGCGCACCAGGCGCCGCCGCGCTGCGCGATGTGCGCGAGCAGCGTGGCGAGGCCGTTGATGCGACCGGGCCGGCCGATGATGCGGGTGTGCAGGCCGATCGACAGCATGCGCGGCGCGTGCCGCGACTCGGCCAGCAGGCAGTCGAAGGCATCGATCGCGTAGTCGGCGAAGTCGCTGCCGCGCACATAGGCGAAGTTGTCGAAGAAGCGCATGTCGTTGGTGTCGAAGGCATAGGGCAGCACCAGGTGCGGCCGGCCGGCCGCCTGCACGTAGTAGGGCAGGTCGTCGTTGTAGGCGTCGCTGTCATAGAGAAAGCCGCCGTGTTCGGCCAGCAGCCGGCGCGTGTTCACCGAGGCCGAGGACTTGGTGTGCCAGCCCACGGGCGCGCGGCCGTGCAGCCGGCGGATGCTCTCGACGCAGCGCGCGATCAGCGCGCGCTCGTCGACCTCGGCCATGCCCGCATGCGATTCCCAGCGCCAGCCGTGGCAACAGACCTCGAAGCCCTGCTGCGCGGCATCGCTCGCAATCCAGGGCGTGGCCTCGAGCGCACGCGCGCAGGCGTTGAGCGTGAGCGGCACGCCGGCGTCGCTCAGCATGCGCGTGATGCGCCCGTAGCCCACGCGCGCGCCGTACTCGAACTGGCTCTCCATGCAGAGGTCGGGTGCCCCCACCACCTCGTGGTTGACCTCGTGGCGGCTCTCGTTGCGCGCATCGCCCGCGCTCAGCGCGAGCTCGGCGCCTTCTTCGACGTTGAGCACGAAGGACACGGCCAGGCCCGCATCCCCGGGCCACCGCAGGGCCGGGTAGTTCCCGCGGTAGCCCGCGAAGTCGCGCGACGTGCTCATGCGAGCCTCGCCGCGAAGGTGTCGGGCGCGATGGCCGTGGCCAGGCCCTCGCGGTGGATGCGCTCCACCGCCGCGAGCACCGGCGCCATCTGGGCCTCGGCCTGCGCGTAGCGCGGCGCCAGGTCCTGGAACTCGCGTTCGATCTCGCGCAGCAGCGCGGCCTCGTCGACACGCGTGAGCTGGCCGCCCTCGATCGCGACTTCGCCTGCGACCATCGAGAAGTCCAGGCCCGCGCCGCGCTCGGCATAGACCAGCTGGCGCACCGGATCGTTGAAGGGCGTGAACGTGACGCTGTCGGTGCGGTAGGCCACCAGGTCGGCGATGGCGCCCACGCGCAGCGAGCCCAGCGCCTCGCCGAAGCCCAGCGCGCGGCCGCCCGCGAGCGTGCCGGCGTGCAGCGCCTCGTGCGCCGACAGCCAGCGCCTGTGGTCGTCGCCGCGCAGCTTCGACACCGCGGCTGCGCTGCCGAGCACGTTGAGCATGTTCACCGTCACGGTCGAGCAGCTGCCGTCGGAGCCCAGGCTCACGTTGACGCCGGCGTCGAGCAGTTCGCGCACCGGCTGCACGCCCGAGCCCAGCAGCAGGTTGCTCCAGGGGTTGTGCTGCGCGGTGGCGCCGCTGCGGGCCAGTGCGTCGATCTCGCGCGGGTTGAGCCACACCGCGTGGATCAGGCTGGTGGCCGGCTTCAGGAAGCCGATGCGGTCCAGGTACTCGACGATCGGGCAGCCGAAGAAGAGCTGGCCCGTGACCACCTGCAGCCGCGTCTCCTGCACATGCGTGATCACCGGCAGCGCAAGGTCGTCGGCCAGGCCGCGCACGGCCTGCAGGAAGCCCTCGGTGCAGCGCTGCGGCGCCGAGGCCGACACCAGCACGCCCACGCGCTTCGACTGCGGATGGCGCGTGCGGGCGAGTTCGCGCACCAGCGCCAACTGGTCTTCGGGCGCGGGCCGCGCGGCCGCGCGCAGCTCGGCCGCGAGCTCGGCGGGAAAGTGCTTCTCGACGAAGGGGAAGTTGTCGACGATGGGCTTGTCCATCATCGCGAAGCCCACCAGCGCGCGGATGCCGGCGTCGTCGTAGGCCTGCAGCGCGGCCTCGATGCGCGCGCGGTCGATCGCGCCGCCCAGGGCGGTGTCGTCGACCAGCGTGGTGCAGCCGGTGCGCAGCGACTCGATCGCGCCGATCATCGTGCGCAGGTAGACCTGGCGCGGCGTCAGCGCGACGGGCGTGCGGGTGCGCACCAGGTGCATCCACAGCTCCAGCGGCAGGTTCTCGGTGCGCCCGCGCTGGAAGTGCTCGTGCGAATGCTGGTGGCCGTTGACCAGGCCGGGCACCAGCAGGCGGTCGCTCAGGTCGATCGCGTCGTCGGCATCGGCCAGCGTGCCGGCGGCCTCGATCGCGACGATGCGGTCGCCCTCGACCATCACGTCGAGCGGGCGCGGGTCGAAGGCCAGCGCGTCGCCCAGCAGGGCGCGCGCGTGGCGCAGAAGGGTGCGTTTCTTGCTCATGGACAAGCTCCTGGATTTGCTGTGAACGGACGACCGCCATGAACGACACGACGAACGAAGACGATGTGCGCTGGATGCAGCTGGCGCTGGACGAGGCGCGCGAGGCTTATGCGCGCGGCGACTGGCCCACGGGCGCGGTGCTGGTGAAGGACGGTCGATTGCTCGGACGCGGCCAGAACCGGCAGGTCACGCGCGGCGACGTCACGGCCCATGCCGAGCCCGAGGCCCTGCGCGATGCCTTCGCGCAGCACGGCCCCGAGGCCGCGCAGGGCGCGACGCTCTACTGCACGATGGAGCCCTGCCCGATGTGCGCGGGCGCGCTCAAGCTGGGCGGCGTGCAAACGCTGGTGCTGGGCCTGCGCCATGCGCGGCTGCAGCGCGCGGACCTGGGCGACTACGGCATCGAGGCCTTCTGCCGCCTGACCGGTTTCGCGCTCGCGCTGCGCGACGGCGTCTGCGAGGCCGAGTCCCTGGCGCTGCGGCTGCGCTGGGGCGGCGACCGCGTGCGGCCCTGACATCGCAGGCATCAGCGGAAGTGGCGCGAGATACCCGCCACGCGCTCCATCACCACCATCAGCACCAGCGTGGCCGCGATCAGCACGCCCGACACCGCGGCGGCGCGCACGTCGAGGTTGGATTCGATGATGTGCCACATGCGGATCGGCAGCACCTCGCTGCGCGCGTCCGACAGGAACAGCGACACCGCCACGTTGTCGAAGGAGTACATGAAGCCGATGAAGGCGCCGGCCGCGATGCCGCGCGCGATCAGCGGCAGCGTCACGGTGCGGAACACGTAGAGCGGCGAGGCGCCCAGCGAATGCGCGCTCTCGAGCAGGCTGCCGTCCATCTGCAGCAGGCTGGCCGAGGTGGTGCGCAGGATGTAGGGCGTGGTGATGGCCACGTGGCCGATCACCAGCGTCCAGAACGACAGGCCGGTGCCCGCCAGGTTGAACAGCATCAGCAGCGACAGGCCGATGGCCAGCGCGGGCAGCATCAGCGGCGACAGCAGCACCGACTCGGCCACGCGCGCCCAGGCCTCGCGCCGGCGGGCCAGCGCCAGCGCCGCGGCCACGGCCAGCACGATCGACACGCCGGTGGCGATGGCCGCGAGCTTGAGCGACAGCACGAAGGCGTCGATGAGCTCTGGCGATTCGTTCCACAGCGCCGCATACCAGCGGCTCGAGTAGCCGGGCGGCGGAAACTTGAGCGAGTAGCCGCTGGTGAAGGAGGTGATCAGCACCACCACCGTGGGTGCCAACAGCAGCACCCCCGCGAACAGGCCCAAGAGGCCGAACACGGCCCAGAAGGAGCGCCGCTCGACCAGTCCGCGCAGCGATTCGGCGGCCCGCGGGGTGAGGGAGGGCACGCGCGGCGTGCCCGAGACGAAGGCTTCAGCCATGGACGAACCCCTTGCTGCGCCGACCGAGCGCATTGATGGCGACCACCACCGCCAGCACGCACACCAGCAGCAGCATGGCGATGGCGGCCGCGAACGGATAGTTGTTGGCCTGGATGGCCTGCTGGTACATGTAGTAGGGCATGAACATCTGCTGCCCGCCGCCCACCAGGGTCTGCGTGACGAAGGCGCTCACGCTGGAGGCGAACACCAGCAGCGAACCCGCGAGCAGGCCCGGCATCGACAGCGGCAGCGTGACCTGCCAGAAGGTGCGCCAGTGGCCCGCGCCCAGCGCGAGCGAGGCCTGCCGCAGGTTGGCGTCGACGTTCATCAGTGCGGTGATCAGCGGCAGCACCATCAGCGGCAGCTCGATCTGCGCCAGCGCGACCGCCACCGCGCCGGGTGTGTAGAGCAGCTTGATCGGCTCGGCGATCAGGCCCAGGTCGAGCAGCGCGGTGTTGAGGATGCCCTGGCGCCCGAGGATCACGACCCAGGCGAAGGTGCGCACCACCGAGCTGGTCAGGAGCGGCAGGATGATCAGCAGCATCAGCGGGCCCTGCCAGCGGCCCGGTGCCTGGGTGTAGAGGTAGGCCAGCGGGAAGCCGATGACGATCGTCAGCACCGTGACCTCGAGGCCCAGCCACAGCGTGTTGCCCAGCACCGCGAGGTTGAAGCCGTCGCCCAGGAACTTGGCGTACTGGCCGAAGCCCGCCTGCGTCATCTCGGGGTCGTTGTGCAGGCTGACCCAGGCCAGCAGCAGCATCGGCGCCAGCACGAAGGCGACGAAGAAAAGGCCCAGGGGCAGGCTCAGCGGCAGCGCGGAAGCCGAGCGCGCGGTGGAGGCGTTGGCAGCCATCGCGTCAGCCCGCGAAGACGCCGGCCGGCGAGCCCGGGCGCAGGCTCAGGCCCACGCGGTCGCCGGCCGCATAGCGGTGCAGTTCGGCATTGCGCGGCTGCGTGACCTTGACCGTGCGGCCATTGCCCAGCAGCAGCTCGTAGACCAGCGAGGGGCCCAGCGGCAGCACCATCTCGACCGTGGCCGCCAGCGCGCCCTCGGACGGCGCGGCCAGCGCCAGGTGCTCGGGCCGGGCCGCGACCACCACCGCGCCGCTGCGCGAGCAGGGCGCGGCGCGCTCGAGCGCCAGCGCGCCGCCGCCTTCGCAGGCCACCGAGAAGCCGCCCTGTTCGCCCGCGGCCAGGCGGCCCGCCAGCAGGTTGGCGGTGCCGATGAAGGTCGCGACGAAGAGGGTGGCGGGCCGGTCGTAGATGGCCTCGGGCGTGTCGAACTGCTCGACGCGCCCGGCATGCATCACCGCGATGCGGTCGGCCATCGACATCGCTTCGTCCTGGTCGTGCGTGACCAGCAGGGTGGTGATGCCGAGCTCGCGCTGGATGCGCTTGATCTCGATCTGCATGTCCAGCCGCAGGTTCTTGTCGAGCGCGGCGAAGGGCTCGTCGAGCAGCAGCACCCGCGGCCGCACGGCCAGCGTGCGGGCCAGCGCCACGCGCTGCTGCTGGCCGCCCGAGAGTTCGCGCGGGTAGCGCTGGCCGTAGTCGGCCATGCGCACCATCGCCAGCATCTCGCGTGCCGTGGCGCGCGCGGCCCCGGCATCGACGCCGCGTGCGCGCAGGCCGTAGGCCACATTGGCCTCCACCGTCATGTGCGGGAACAGCGCGTAGTTCTGGAACACGATGCCCGCGCCACGCTCGTTGGTGGGCAATGCGTCGACGATCTCGGTGCCGATGCGCACCGTGCCGCCGGTCTGGCGCAGCAGGCCCGCCACCACCCGCAGCAGCGTGGTCTTGCCGCAGCCGCTGGGGCCCAGCAGCGCCACCAGTTCGCCCGCGGGAATGGCCAGCGACACCGACTCGACCGCGGTGGCACCGGCGTAGCGGTGATGGATCTGGTCGAGGACGACATCGACGCCGGGCGCGCGAACGGGACTTTGCATGCGGGTGAAGGCCAGCTGGTGCGACGTCGGAATGACGTCGCGATGCGGTTCACGTCTCAAGAAGCGTGCCATGCAGTGCCGGCGCAATGGCGGTCGGTGCTGGCCACAAAGGCTTTAAGAATTGGCGCCAATGTCGGAAGAACTTGTGCACAGATGGTGCGCCTCGTTCCATGTTGGCGCATGCGGCCGCACCGCCATGGGGGTTGCGCATGCGGCGCCAGGCGCGGGCCGGGGAGGGCACGGCGTGGCACAAAGATTGCGCTGCAGTGCCGAGCCTGGATCGCAGGCGTTGCCGCACCACCCCAAGGAATTCGCACCATGAGCACCTCCAGCACCCCCTTGTCCCGCCGCCAGCTGCTGCAAGGCGCGGCCGGCCTCGGCGCTGCCCACCTGGCCGCCCACACCGGCCTCGTGCATGCGCAATCGCGTTCGATCTCGGCCACCACCTATCCCGGCGCCTGGGAGTCGGCGCATCGCGCGATCCTGCTGCCGGCCTTCGCCAAGGCCACGGGCGCCTCGACCAACCTGGTGTCCTCGCTGGCGGTCGACACGGTGTCGAAGCTCGTGGCCTCCAAGGCCAACCCGCCCTACGACGTGATCATCCTGGACGAAGGCCCCTACCTGGCCGCGCTGTCGCAGGACATCTTCGAGAAGGTGCCGGTCGACAAGATGCCCTACCTGAAGGACGTGCCTTCCAAGCTGGTCGACCCGCGCGGCCTGGGCGTGTTCGTGTCGGGCCAGATCATCGGCATCGCCTACAACACCGAGAAGATCAAGAACCCGCCGCGCTCGTGGAACGACCTGCTCAAGCCCGAGTACAAGGGCCGCGTGGGCCTGGCGGGCATGGGCTCGACGCTGATGTCGGCCTGGATGGTCGAGATCGCGCGCCTCAACGGCGGCAGCGAGGAGAACCTCGAGCCGGCCTTCGCCTTCGTCAAGAAGCTCATGCCCAACGTGAGCGCGGTGGCCAGCAACCCGGGCTCGCTCGCCACGCTGTTCCAGCAGGGCCAGATCGACATCTCGGTCCACTACAACAACAACGTGGGCGACCTGCAGGGCAAGGGCGTGCCCGTCGCGCTGGCCAAGCCGGACACCGGCTGGATCCACATCAAGAGCGTGATGCACATCGTGAAGAACACCAAGAACCCGGACCTGGCCGCGGCGTACATCAACGCCGCATTGAGCCCCGAGGTGCAGACCCGCATGGCCGCCGCACCGTACTTCGTGGCGCCCGTGAGTTCCAAGGCCGTGTTCAGCGAAGGGCTGCAGGCCTATGCGAAGAACACCGCCGACATCGAAGCGATGAATGGCGTCGACTGGGCCAAGCTCAACCCGCGCCGCGCCGAGTACATCGACCGCTTCAACCGCGAAGTGAAAGTCTGACCGCATGAAGCGTGTACTGCTGGGCATGCTCACGCCCTCGTCCAACACCGCGCTGGAGCCGCTGACCTCGGCCATGGTCGCGGGCCTGCCCGAGGTGTCGGCGCACTTCGCGCGCTTCCGCGTGACCGAGATCTCGCTGCGTAGCCAGGCGCTGGGCCAGTTCGACATCGCGCCGATCCTCGAGGCCGCGCGGCTGCTGGCCGATGCGCGCGTCGACGTGATCGCCTGGAACGGCACGTCCTCGGGCTGGCTCGGCTTCGAGACCGACGAGGCGCTGTGCGCGCGCATCACCGCCGAGACGGGCATCCCGGCCTGCACCTCGGTGCTGGCCTTCAACGAGGCGATGGCGATGTCGGGCCGAAAGCGCTTCGCGCTCGCCACGCCCTACCTGGCCGATGTGCAGGCGCGCATCGTCGCCAACTACCGCGCCAGCGGCTACGACTGTGTCGCAGAGCGGCACCTGGGCCGCCACGTGAACTTCGAGTTCGCCGAGGTCACGACCGAGGAGATCCGCGCCATGGTGCGCGAACTCGCGACCGCGTCGCCGCAGTGCATCTCCACCTTCTGCACCAACCTGCGCGCGGCGCGGCTGGTGCCGGCGCTCGAAGCCGAGCTCGGCATCCCTGTGTACGACACGGTCAGCACCGCGGTGTGGAAGGCGCTGCGCCTGTGCGGCGTCGACACGCGGCGGGTCGAGGGCTGGGGCAGCCTGTTCACCGAACTGCATGGCCTGCACTGAGGCCTGCACGGAGCAGTCCGCCTCTGGGTACCATCCGAGCGTTCCCCGCTTTTCCTTTCGCACGCAAGCCCACACCATGGCCTCTTCCACCCCCCGGCGCGCGGCCAAGCCGGCCGCGAAGGCCGCGTCCAAGGCCGACATCTACGAGCGCATCTACGAGGCCGTGGTCGAGCACCGGCTGCTGCCCGGCACCAAGCTGTCGGAGGAACGCGTGGCCGAGCTGTTCGCGGTCAGCCGCACGCAGGTGCGCGGCGTGCTGCAGCGGCTGGCGGTCGAGCAGCTGGTCACGCTGATCCCCAACCGCGGCGCCTTCGTCACCACGCCCAGCGTCGACGAGGCGCACGACGTGCTCGAGGTGCGGCGCACGCTCGAGCCGGCGATCGTGCTGCGGCTCATCGACCGCATCGCCGAGGGCAAGGCGCCCACCGCCGTCAAGCAACTGCGCGCGCTGCTCAAGCGCGAGCAGCAGGCCCACGCCAGCGGCGACCGTCGTGCGGCGGTGCGGCTGTCGGGCGAGTTCCACGTGCAGCTCGCGCAGCTCTCGGGCAGCAGCATCATGGCGCGCATGATGCGCGAGCTCACGCCGCTGACCTGCCTCGCGATCCTGACCTTCGAGGCGCCCACGGTGGCCGCCTGTCCCAACGACGAGCACGCGCTGCTGATCGACGCCATCGAGGCCGGCCAGAAGAAGGCCGCGGTCTCGCTCATGACCGAGCACCTGCACCATATCGAGCGCTCGCTCAACCTGCACGAGCGGGAGGAGCCGGAGATCGACCTGGCGGAGGCGCTGCTGGGTTGAAGGGGCCTAGGTTGCGGGCAGGGCATCGGCCTGCCCCCACAGCGTCTTCAGCTGCGCGACGAACCACTGGCCCGCGGGCCCGGGCGGCTGCGCGGCGCGATGCCAGGCCGACATCGGGAGGATGAAGCCCGAGCGCGGCATGTCGTCGACGTCCAGCACGACCAGGGCGCCGGCCGCGATGTCCTGCGCCACCATGTGCAGGGGCATGCCGCCCCAACCCACGCCGTCCTTGAGGAAGGCATGCTTGGTCGACAGGTCCGCCAGGCGCCAGGTCGATGGCGAGGCCACGGCGAATTCGCGGCCGGCGGTGAGATCGGAGCGGTCGGTCAGCACCAGCTGCACATGCCGGGCGAGCTCGCGCCGCGGGATGCGGCGGCCGAAGCGCGCCAGCGGATGGCCGGCCGCGGCCACCGCCAGCAGCGGCACCTCGCCCAGCCGCTCGCTCGCCAGCGAGGGGAAGGCCTGCGGCAGCGGCGGCAGGATGCCCAGGCTGCAGCGGCCGTCGAGCACGGGCTGGTAGGCCGCGCCCAGGCCCTCGACGAAGAGGCGCAGCGGCGTCAGCGGGAAGTGGCGCGCGAAGGCCTTCGCGACCGCGCTGACCACGGCGGTCGGGAAGAACACGTCGACCACGACCGCGAGTTCGGCCTCGACGCCCGAGGTCATGAGCCGCGCCCGCGCCTTGAGCGCGTCCACGCCCGCCACGATGTCGCGCGCATCCGCGAGCAGCAAGGCGCCCTCCGCCGTGAGTTGGGGGAAGCGGCCCGAGCGGTCGAAGAGCGTGACGCCGATCTGGCCTTCCAGCCCGCCGATCCAGCCGCTGACCGCGGACTGCACGCGGTTGAGCTTGCGCGCGGCGGCCGAGAAGCTGCCTTCGTCCACCGCGCTGATGAAGGTGCGGAGCTGGTCCAGGGAGACGCCATCGAGCATGCGGATGTCCTTCCATCTCTGAGACAGATGGTTTGAATCTCAATATATCGGCTTCTCAGAAGTGTCGTGGATCCCCACCATTCGATCTCAAGCTGCAAGACACGCCGACGACGCGAAGAGACCCTTCGCATGGCCGCTTGCATGCACGGTTGTCTCACCAAGGAATCCCATGACTTACTCGATCATCGGCACCGGCGCTGTCGGCTCCGCGCTGGCCCGCCACTTCGCCCGCAGCGGCATTGCCGTGGGCATCGCGAACACCCGCCAGCCGGGCACCCTCGCGGCCACGGCGCAGGCGCATGGCGACACGGTCGTGCCGCTGACGCTGCAGGAAGCGCTGCAGGCCGACGTCGTCATCCTGGCCGTGCCCTTCGGCGCGCACGCTGGCATCGCGGCGGCGCTGCCGCGCTGGGACGGCAAGGTGGTCGTCGACGCGATGAACACCTACGGCATCACGGCGGCGGAGCTGGGCGACCGGCCTTCGACCGAGGTCGTCGCCTCCGCCTTCAAGGGCGCGAAGGTGGTCAAGGCCTTCAACCAGCTGCCGGCGCACCTGCTGGCGCAGGACCCGGCGGCGAACGGCGGGCGCCGCGTGATGTTCGTGTCCAGCAACGACGCGGAGGCCGAGGCCGCCATCGCCGGCCTGGCCGGCGAACTCGGCTTCGCGCCGATCGGGCTGGGCCAGCTCGACGAAGGCGGGCGGCTGATCGCCTTCGGCGGCGCGGGCCAGGGCGGGCCGCTGGTGCTGCAGAACCTCGTGCGGCACGGCTGACAAGGCCACCGCTGCCTGCCCGCTTCATTCCCCGTTTTTTTCTTTCTTTCTTTCAAAGGTATTCCATGTCCACACTCGCAGGAAAGACCGCCGTCATCAGTGGCGGCACGGGCGGCATCGGCCTGGCCATCGCCCAGCGCTTCGCCGCCGAAGGCGCGCACGTCGTCATCTTCGGCCGCCGCCAGGCGCAGCTCGACGAGGCGGCCGCACGCATCGGGCGCAACGTCACCGCGATCCAGGCCGACGCGGCGAAGCTCGAGGACCTCGAGCGCGTCGCCTCGGTGGTCAAGGTCCAGCGGGGCGTGGTCGACGTCATCGTGTCGAACGCAGCCCTGGTGGAGCAGGTTCCGCTCGAGGCGGTCACGCCCGAGCACTTCGACCGGACCTTCGACCTCAACGCCCGCGCGCCGGTGTTCCTGGTGCAGAAGCTGCTGCCGCTGATGACCGGCGGCGGCTCCATCATCCTGGTCGCCTCGGCCATGCACCTGATGGGCATTCCGGGCCACACCACCTACGCCGCGACCAAGGCGGCCCTGCGCTCCTACGCCCGTACCTGGGCCGCGGAGTTCAAGGACCGCGGCATCCGCGTCAACACGCTGAGCCCGGGCGTCACCGACACCCCGATGCTGGACTCTCAGGCAACCAGCCCGGCCGAGCGCGAGGCGCTGGTGGCCATGTACCTGCGCATGATTCCGTACGGCCGGCTCGCGCAGCCGGAGGAAATGGCGAACGCGGCGCTGTTCCTCGCCTCCGACCAGAGCTCGTACATGACGGGGGCGGACCTGATGAACGACGGCGGGGTGGGCCAGGTCTGACACGGTCCAGGGACGCGCGAAAGGATTGGATACACAACGCGGCATGCCCATTGCTTCGGCAAAGGCATGGAACACCCCGAACACCCCACGGCCACCCACCTCTTCGACCTGTTGCTGCTCGACGCCATCGCGCTGACCGCGGACCCCGCCCGCCCCGAAATCCGGGGCAGCGCCATCGGCATCCGCGACGGCTGCATCACCTGGCTCGACGCGCAGCCGCCCGCGCACTACCAGGCCACGCGCACGCTGCGCCTGCCGGGCCACTTCGTCACGCCCGGCTTCGTCAACGTCCACACCCACGGCATCCTGACCATGGTCCGCGGCGTGGCGGCCGACCTGGGCTTCGCGCCTTCGTACACGCCGGGCATTCCCAAGGGCACGCAAGTCGACCCCGCGCAGGCGCGCGCGCTCGCGCGGCTGGGCGCGCTGGAGGCGCTCCTGTTCGGCTCGACCGTGATCGGCGACAACTTCGTGCATGCCGACGTCAGCACCGAGGCCGTGGTCGAACTCGGCGTGCGGCTGTGCCCGAGCTGGCGCATCCACGACGTGGACTTCGCGCGCGTGGCGCATGGCGACTGGCACCACGACCCGGCCATCGGCAGCCGGACGCTCGAAGCCGGCCTCGCGCTGCACGCACGCTGGGCCGGCCATCCGCGCGTGCGGGTCAACCTGGCGGCGCACGCGGTCGACACCTGCTCCGACGGCTTCCTCAAGGAAGTGGCGGCCGCCTCGGCGCTGCACGGCCTCACGGTGAGCACCCACCTGGGCCAGAGCCAGGTCGAGGTGCTGGAGGAGGTGGGCCTGCTCAACGAGCGGCTGATGGGCGGGCATTGCATCTACGTCACGCCATCGGACGCGCAGAAGATGGCCGCGGCCGGCGCGCACGCGGTGCACATCCCGAAGTGCAACGCCACCTCGGGCCGGCTCGCGCCCACGCCGATGCTGCAGCGCGCGGGCGTGAACATGGCGCTGGCCACCGACACGCAGCACGGCGACATGGTCGAGCTGATGCGCTGGGCGCTGGTCACGGCGCGGGTGCAGGAGGGCAAGGTCGACGACAGCTGGCAGCCGCACCATGTGTTCCACATGGCCACCATGGGCGGCGCCAAGGCGCTGGGCATGGCCGACACGCTGGGCAGCCTGGCCGTGGGCAAGGCGGCCGACCTGGTGGTGTTCGACGCCAACCGGCCGCACCTGCGCCCGCACGTCAACCCGCTGGGCAACCTGGTCCACACGGGCCAGGGCCGCGACGTGCGCATGGTGGTGGTGGCGGGCGAGGTGCTGGTCGAGGACGGGCGCCCGACGAAGGTCGACATGGAGGCCGTCTGCGCCGAGGCCGAGACGGCCTCGCGCGCGCTGTGGGGCGACGAGGGGCGGCGCTACTGGGAGTGAAGCCGCGGTGCATCGCGCACCATCGGCGGGAACTTTGTATCCAATCTGTGCGATGAATTGGCTTCGATGGCCAGAGGAAATGCCGCTATTCCCCGTGTTCCCCGGGGGAGAAGGTCGATAGGATGGATTGGATACAAAGCTGGCACGTCATTTGCTGAGCAAGGGCAGGCACCGACATCGCGGTGCCATCCACCATCCCGGGGAACCCATGTTCAAGTTCATTGCCCAACTCTTCTTCCTGGCGGCCGCGGTGCTGCCGATGGCCAGCCAGGCCCAGGACGCGATCAAGCTCGGCTACGCCAAGTGCGCGCACTGCACGCCGCTGGCGCTCACGCCCGAGAACGCCACCGGCGTGAAGCTCGAGGCCATCGCCTTCAACACCGGCAACGACGTGCTGACCGCGCTGCTGTCCAAGAGCATCGACGTGGCCCAGGTCACCTACCTGCACTACGCCACCGCGCTTGACAAGGGCTTCGACGTGGTGGCGATCTCGGGCCAGATCAACGGCGGCTCGCAGATCCTGGTGGGCAACGACCTGCCGCTGGCCGAGAACGACTGGGCCGGCCTGAAGAAGCTGATCGCCGACTACAAGGCCCAGGGCAAGCCCTTCCGCGTGGCGGCCTCGCGCGGCAATGCGCAGGACATCCACATGCGCGGCGCCTTCGCCAAGCAGGGCATCGACATCAACAAGGACGTGCAGTTCGTCAACATCCCGAACCCCTCGGACCATGTGCAGGCGCTGCGCCGCGGCGAGGTCGAGCTGATCTGCTCGGTCGACCCCTTCGCCACCCAGATCCGCGAAGTCAAGGCCGCCAAGCTCTTCGCCTACCCCTACGACCAGGCCGCGGGCAAGCTCACCAACCTGATCGTGACGCGCTCCGACGTGATCGCCTCGCGTTCCAAGGGCGTGGAAGAAACGGTGCGCTCCATCGTCAAGGTCAACGACCTGATGAGCAGCAACAAGACCCTGTTCGTCGACACCATCCAGAAGGTCACGGGCCTGGACAAGGCCGTCGCCACCGGCGCGGTCGCGAACCTCTACCCCGACTACGAGATGCACCGCGCCTCGGCCGTGGCCATCGCCAGGATGATGCGCGACCTCAAGTACATCAACACCGACGTGAGCGCGGCGGTGGAGAAGAACATGGACTACCGCTTCCTGGAGGCGGTCACGGGCAAGCCCAAGTCCGCCCTGGGGTATTGACCCACCCCCGAACGGCTCACTGCGTGTAGCCGGTCCCCCCTCAAGGGGGCGCACCCGATGGCCCGGCAAAGCCGGATCCATGGGTGCCCACTAAGGGGTCCGGACCACCCCCGATCGGCTCACTGCGTGTAGCCGCTCCCCCTCGAGGGGGCGCACCCGGCGGCCCGGCTAAGCCGGTTCCGCGGGTGCCCGCGAAGGGGTCCGAGGAAAGGGAAGGGCGCACTGCGCATTGAAAGAGAAAAGGTTTTGCAGATGACACAGCTATCCACTTCACTCCCCGCGGCGCAGGCGCCGGTGGCCGCCGTGCCGCTCTGGAAGCGGCTCTATGGCCGCATCGAGCGTGCGATCGTGCCGGTCCTGCTGCTCGTGGGCTGGGAGATCTTCTCGCGCTCGGGGGTGTTGCCGCCTGCGCTGCTGCCGGCGCCTTCGCAGGTGCTGGTGGCCTGGGCCGACTGGGTGTTCGCGACCGATGGCAACACGCAGACCTACAGCGGGCACTGGATCCAGGACGTGGCGTCGAGTGCGCTGCGGGTGTTCGCGGGCTTCGCGATCTCGACCGTGCTGGGCGTGGGCATCGGCATGGCGATCGGCTGGTCGCGCACGGTGGAGCGGCTGATCGAGCCGGTGCTGCAGATCCTGCGGCCGGTGCCGCCGGTGTCGTGGATTCCGCTGGCCATCATCTGGTTCGGCATCGCCGACAAGCCCGCCATCTTCCTGGTCTTCCTGGGCTCCTTCTTCCCGGTGCTGCTGAGCACCATCCACGGCGTGAAGAGTTGCGACCGCAACCTGCTGCGCGCCGGCGCCATGACCGGCGGCACGCCGGGCAAGCTGCTGCGCTACATCGTGTTCCCGGCCGCGCTGCCGAGCATCTTCTCGGGCCTGCGCATCGCGATCGGCTCGGCCTGGATGCTGACCGTCACCGCCGAGATGGTGGCGGTGAAGAGCGGCGTGGGCTATGTGCTCTGGGATTCGTACTACTTCCTGCGCTACGACATCGTGATCGCCGCGATGGTCAGCATCGGCCTGCTCGGCTTCCTGAGCGACCTGGCGATCAAGCTGATCGCCGCCCGCGTGCTGCGTTGGCAGCGCGGCACCACCAAGGAGGCCTGAGATGAGCCTGATCGAAATCAACAACGCCACGCGGCTGTTCGACGACCCCAAGCGCAAGGGCTCGGTCAAGGCGCTCGACAACGTGAGCCTGCACGTGGCGCGCAACGAGTTCCTGTGCCTGCTGGGCCCGAGCGGCTGCGGCAAGTCGACGCTGCTGAACCTGATCGCGGGCTTCGACAAGCCCAGTTCGGGCACGGTGCGCGTGGGCGGCCAGATCGTGAGCGCGCCCGGCGCCGACCGCGGCGTGGTGTTCCAGCAGCCCACGCTGATGCCCTGGCTCAGCGTCTGGGAGAACGTGGCCTTCCACCTCACGATGCAGGGCGTGGGCAAGGAACTGCGGCGCAAGAAGGCGCAGCACTTCATCGAGATGGTCAACCTCAAGGGCTTCGAGAACCACTTCCCGAGCGAGCTCTCGGGCGGCATGAACCAGCGCGTGGGCATCGCGCGCGCACTGCTCATGAACCCCGAGGTGATCCTGATGGACGAGCCCTTCGGCGCCCTCGACGAGCAGACCAAGATGGAGATGCATGCCGAGCTGGTGCGCATCTGGCGCGACAGCCAGAGCACCATCGTCTTCGTGACCCACGGCATCGACGAATCGCTGGCGCTGGGCACGCACGTGGCCGTGATGTCGGCGCGGCCCGGCCGCATCCGCGAGATGATCACCGTCGACCTGCCGCGCCCGCGCGACCCGACCAGCCCCGAGTTCAACGACGCCAAGCGCCACATCCTGTCGCTGCTGCGCCCCGAGCCCGTGGCCACGGAGGCCTGAGGTGTCGACCTTCGTCACCGGCGCCTGCGGCTTCGTCGGCCTGGCGCTGACCGAGCACCTGCTGTGGCGCGGGGAGGACGTGGTCGGCTTCGACCGCGCCGCGCCGCCGCCCGCCGCGCTGCGGGCCTTCGAGGGCCTGCCGGGGCGCTTCGCGATGGAACTGGGCGACGTGCGCGATGCCGATGCGCTGCAGCAGGCCATGGCCGCGCACCGGCCACAGCGGCTGGTGACGCTGGCCGCGATCACCGCCGATGCGCAGCGCGAGCGCGCCACGCCGGGCGCGATCTTCGACGTCAACGTGGGCGGCGTGATCGCGGCGCTCACGGCCGCCGCGGCCTGCGGCGTGACGCGGGTGCTGCATGCGAGCTCGGGCTCGGTCTATGGCGCGAGCGGCGAGGGCGCCGAGGCGCTGTGCGAAGACACGACACCGCTGCGGCCCGAAGGCCTCTACGGCATCTCCAAGCAGGCGGCCGAGGGCGCGGCACTGCGGCTGGCGGCGCTGCACGGCCTCGACCTGGTGGTGGGCCGGCTGGGCACCTGCTTCGGGCCCTGGGAGGCCGACACCGGCGTGCGCGACACGCTCAGCGCACCGCTGCAGATCCTGCGCCTGGCCGAGCGCGGCGAGCCGGTCGTGCTGCCGCGCGCGGGCCAGCGCGACTGGCTCTACGTGCGCGACGTGGCGGCCGCGATCAGCGCGCTGCTCGACCGTCCGCACCTGCCCCGCGCCGTCTACAACGTGGCCGCGGGCTTCAGCGGCGCGATGACCGAGTGGTGCGCCGCGGTGGCCGCGCGCCATCCGGGCTTCGACTGGCGGCTGGCGCGCGAGGGCGAGCCGGCCAACGTCGACTACTACGCGCCTTACGACCGTGCGCCCATGGCCATCGACCACCTGCGCGCCGACACCGGCTTCTCGCCGCGCTTCGACCTCGCGGCCGCGGCCAAGGACTTCCTGGCCTGGCGCGACGGCCAAGGCCTTTCACCTCGCACGCGGCGCCTGTCGCATCCTGCCCATGCCTGATTCCTCATCCTCCCAACGCATGGCCGGCCAGGTCTGCATCGTCACCGGTGCCGCCTCGGGCATCGGCCGCGCGATCGCGCGCACGCTGGCCGCGCAGGGCGCGACGGTGGTGGTGGCCGACGTCACGACCGAGGTCATCGAAGGCGGCGCGCCGACCGCGGAAGTGATCGCGGCGGAAGGCGGCCAGGCCGTCTTCATCGCAACCGACGTGGCGCGCACCGAGCAGGTCGATGCGTTGGTCGAGCAGGCCGTCGCGCGCTTCGGCCGGCTCGACGTGCTGGTCAACAACGCCTGCATCCGCCATGCGCGGCCCTTGCTCGAACTCGAGGAGGCCGACTGGCTGCGCGTGCTCGACGTGAACCTGGGCGGCGTCTACCGCTGCTGCCGCGCGGCGGTGCGCCAGATGGTGCGGCAGGCGCCGGTCGACGAGGTGCGCGGGCGCATCGTGAACCTGTCCTCGCAGCACGGCCTCATCGCCGCGCCGGGCGACCTGGCCTACGGCACCAGCAAGGCCGGCACCGCCTACCTCACGCGCCAGGTCGCGGCCGACTACGCGGCGCAGCAGATCGTCTGCAACGCGGTCGCCCCCGGCAAGATCCAGACCGGCGCCGGCGGCCGGGCCATCGACCCCGTGGTGATGGAACGCGCCGAGCGCCGCACGCCCTGGCCCCGGCTGGGCCGGCCCGACGACGTGGCGCGCGCGGTGCTGTTCCTGGCCAGCAGCGACGCGCGCTTCATCACCGGCACCGAGTTGATGGTCGACGGCGGCTGGATGGCGGCATGACCCACCCCCGTTTGACCGGCCTCACTGCGTGTGGCCGTCCCATCCCCCCCTCAGGGGGGCGCACCCGGCGGCCCGGCAAAGCCGGTTCCGCGGGTGCCCTGGCACGGACTGCCCTTCGATCCCCTCTGAATATCCCTCACCCCGCACACCTCCCATGTCCGACTTCGACCTCGTCATCCGCAACGCGCGCGCCGTGACCGCTTCCGACACCTTCGACTGCGACATCGGCATCCGCGCCGGCCGCATCGTGCAACTGGGCGCGGGCCTCGGGCCGGGCGCGCGCGAGATCGATGCGGCCGGCCGCACCGTCACGCCCGGCGGCGTCGATGCGCACTGCCACCTCGACCAGCCGATGCCGCCGCCCCAGCGCATGGCCGACGACTTCGACAGCGGCACGCGCTCGGCGGCCTGCGGTGGCACCACCACCGTGATCCCCTTCGCGGCCCAGCACAAGGGGCAGTCGCTGCGCGCGGCGGTCGAGGACTACCGCGCGCGCGCCGAGGGCAAGGCGCATGTGGACTACGCCTTCCACCTGATCGTGAGCGACCCCACGCCCGAGGTGCTGAAGGTCGAGTTGCCCGCGCTGATCCGCGAGGGCTTCACCTCCTTCAAGATCTACATGACCTACGACGACATGAAGCTCGACGACGGCCAGATCCTCGACGTGCTCGACGTCGCGCGCCAGGAAGGCGCGATGGCGATGCTGCATGCCGAGAACTCCGATTGCATCGAGTGGCTCACGCGCCGGCTCGAGGCCGCGGGCCGCACCGCGCCGCGCTTCCATGCGCATGCGCGGCCGATGCTGGTCGAGCGCGAGGCCACGCACCGCGCGATCGCGCTGGCCGAGCTGGTCGACGTGCCGATCCTGATCGTCCACGTGTCGGGCCGCGAGGCGGTCGAGCAGATCCGCTGGGCCCGCGCGCATGGCTTGAACGTGTTCGCCGAGACCTGCCCGCAGTACCTGTTCCTCACCGCGGAAGACCTGGGCATCGACGACAGCTACAAGGGTGCCAAGTGCGTCTGCAGCCCGCCGCCGCGCGACAAGGCCAACCAGCAGGTGATCTGGGACGGGCTCAACGACGGGCTGTTCACCGTCTTCTCTTCCGACCACGCGCCCTTCAAGTACGACGCGCCCGAGGGCAAGAAGCCCGGCGGCGAGGAGGTGGCCTTCCGCCACATCCCCAACGGCATCCCGGGCCTGGAGACGCGCATGGCGCTGCTGTGGTCCGAGGGCGTGCTGGCCGGCCGCATGACGGCCAATCGCTTCGTCGACCTCACAGCCACCGGGCCGGCCAAGGCCTACGGCCTGCACCCGCGCAAGGGCACGATCGCGATCGGCGCCGATGCGGACCTGGTGGTGTGGGACGAGCGCGAGGTGGTGATCGAGAACGCGAAGCTGCACCACGCGGTCGACTACACGCCCTACGAGGGCATGCGCCTGAAGGCCTGGCCCGGGCTCACGATCAGCCGCGGCGAGGTGGTGTGGGACGGGCAGGAATTCCATCCGCGGCGCGGGCGCGGCGAACTGCTGGCCTGCGGCAGGCCCTCGCTGCTGCCGGCGCGGCGCGCGGGGTGAATGCAATGCGCCTGCTGATCATCAACCCCAACATCTCCGAGAGCGTCACCGCGCTGATCGAGGCCGAGGCGCGCCGCAGCATGGCGAGCGACACGCAGCTCACGATGAAGACCGCGCCCTTCGGCGTGGCCTACATCGAGACCCGCTTCGAGGCGCTGATCGGCGCCTATGCGGTGGCGCAGGTGGCGGCCGAGCAGGCCGAGGGCCACGACGCGGTGATCGTGGCGGCCTTCGGCGACCCGGGCCTGGGCGGCCTGCGCGAGGTGCTGCCGATGCCGGTGCTCGGGCTCACCGAGTCGGCGCTGGCCAGCGCCTGCCTGCTGGGCCATCGCTTCTCGATCGTCGCGATCTCGCAGCGCATCAGCGCCTGGTACCGCGAGGTGGTCGAGGCCAACGGCCTGGTCGGCCGGCTGGCGAGCATCCGCGCGCTCGACCAGCCGCTGCCGGGCATCGGCAGCGTGCAGACCGACCATGCGCAGGCGCTGCGCGCGCTGTGCCTGCGCGCGGTGGAGGAGGACGGTGCCGAGGTCGTCGTGCTGGCCGGCGCGCCCCTGGCGGGCCTGGCGCGCACGCTGCGCGGCGAGCTGCCGGTGCCGGTGGTGGATGGCGTGTCGAGCGCGGTGCGGCATGCCGAGTCGCTGGTGGCCCTGGCGCCCGGCAAGGCGACCCGGGGCAGCTTCGCGCCGCCGCCGCTCAAGCCCAACGCCGGGCTGCCGCCGGCGATCGAGCGTCTGTTGCTGCAGCGCCGCTGAACGGGCGCCGCGGCGCTCCCGTCAGGCCGTCAGGCGGCCCAGCAGCAGGAACTCCATCAGCGCCTTCTGCATGTGCAGCCGGTTCTCGGCCTCGTCCCAGACCACCGACTGCGGCCCGTCGATCACCTCGGCCTCGACTTCCTCGCCGCGGTGCGCGGGCAGGCAGTGCATGAACAGCGCGTCGGGCTGGGCCACGCGCATCATCTCGGCATCGACGCACCAGTCGGCGAAGGCGGTGCGGCGCGCGTCGTTCTCGGCCTCGTAGCCCATGCTGGTCCAGACGTCGGTGGTCACCAGGTCGGCGCCGCGGCAGGCTTCCATCGGGTCCTTGAAGACCTTGTAGCTCTCGGCCGAGCGGATGCCCGCGATCGACTGGTCGACCTCGTAGCCGCTGGGCGTGCTCAGGTGCACCTTGAAGCCCAGGATCTCGCTGGCCTGCAGCCAGCTGTTGGCCATGTTGTTGCCGTCGCCCACCCAGGCCACCGTCTTGCCCTTGATCGAGCCGCGGTGCTCGATGAAGGTGAAGATGTCGGCCAGGATCTGGCAGGGATGGAACTCGTTGGTGAGGCCGTTGATGACCGGCACGCGCGAGTTGGCGGCGAAGGCGTCGATCTTGTCCTGGCCGAAGGTGCGGATCATCACGATGTCGACCATGCGGCTGATGACCTTGGCGCTGTCCTCGATCGGTTCGGCGCGGCCCAGCTGGCTGTCGCCGGTGGTGAGGTTCACCACGCTGCCGCCCAGCTGGTACATGCCGGCCTCGAAGCTCACGCGGGTGCGCGTCGAGGCCTTCTCGAAGATCATCGCCAGCGTGCGGTCGACCAGCGGCTGGTGGCGCTCGTAGGCCTTGAACTTCTTCTTGATCAGCGCGGCGCGCTCGAACAGGTAGCCGTACTCCTCGGCCGAGAGGTCGGAGAACTGCAGGTAGTGCCGGATCGGCGCTGCGGCGGGGCTCGAGGTGCTCATGGCTTGGGCTCCGCGAGGAAAGTCTTCACCAGCGGCGCCAGGATGGCGACGATCTCGTCGGCCTCGGCCACGCTGAGGATCAGCGGCGGCACCAGGCGGATCACGCTGTCGGCCGTGACCGAGAGCAGCAGGCCGGCCTCGCAGGCGCGGTTCAGGATCACGCCGCAGGGACGGTCGAGCTCGATGCCCAGCATCAGGCCCTGGCCGCGCACTTCCTTCACGCCGGCCAGGCCTTCGAACTCGCGCTCGAGCGCGGCCTTGAGGTGGGCACCGACGGTGGCTGCGTTCTCGAGCAGCTTGTGCTCTTCCATGATGCGGATGGTCTCGACACCGGCACGCATCGCCAGCGGGTTGCCGCCGAAGGTGGTGCCGTGGTTGCCGGGGCCGAAGATGTTGGCGGCCTTGGGGCCGGCCACGACCGCGCCGATCGGCACGCCCGAGCCGAGGCCCTTGGCCAGCGGCATCACATCGGGCTTGATGCCGGCCCACTGGTGGGCGAACCACTTGCCGGTGCGGCCCATGCCGCACTGCACCTCGTCGATCATCAGCAGCCAGTCGCGCTCGTCGCACAGCGCGCGCACCTGCTTGAGGTACTCGATGCGCATCGGGTGGATGCCGCCTTCGCCCTGGATGGTCTCGAAGAACACGGCCACCACGTTGGGGTTGCCTTCGGTGGCCTTCCTGATGGCTTCGATGTCGTTGAGCGGCACGCGGATGAAGCCCTCGACCAGCGGGCCGAAGCCCTTCTGGACCTTGGGGTTGCCGGTGGCCGACAGCGTGGCGATCGAGCGGCCGTGGAAGGCGGCTTCGTAGACCACGATCTCGGGGCGTTCGATGCCCTTGTCGTGGCCGAACTTGCGCGCCAGCTTGAGCGCCGCCTCGTTGGCCTCGAGGCCGGTGGAACAGAAGAAGGCGTTGGTCAGGCCCGACAGCTCGGTCAGCTTGGCCGCCAGCTGCTCCTGGCCGGGCACGTGGTAGTAGTTGGAGCTGTGGATCAGCTTGGCGACCTGGTCCTGCAGCGCGGGCACCAGTTCGGGGTGGTTGTGGCCCAGCGTGTTCACGGCGATGCCGCCCAGCCCGTCGAGGTAGACGCGGCCGTTCGTGTCCCAGACTCGGCAGCCCTGGCCGTGCGACAACGCGATCGGCAGGCGGCCGTAGGTGTTCATGACGTGGGGCGACGTGGGTTCGGCAATGGCGCTCATGCGGTTCTCCGGGAAAGGGAAGGGGATTCTAGGCCGCGGTGTTGACCGGGTTGTTGCTGATTCCGCATCGCAGCAATGTCGTTCCGCATCCGGCCGGCCGGGCCGCCGGATAGAATCGTTGTGCGCTGCAGCACCATTGCCAGCCGCTTTCCTCCCAAGATGATTTCTCCCAACGCCAAAGAAGTTTTCATCCAGGGCATCACGGCCGATGGCCGTACGTTCCGTCCCAGCGACTGGGCCGAGCGCCTGGCCGGGGTGATGAGCCCCTTCCGACCGGGCGGCGCGACCCCGGGCAGCCACCTGAGCTATTCGCCCTGGTGCGTGCCGACCTCGATCGGCGGCGTCAAGTGCGTGATCGTCCATGCCGACCTGCGCGCCCACGACGTGATGGCCTGGGACTTCGTGATGAACTTCGCCCGCGACAACGGCCTGCAGATCGCCGAGGCCTGCCTCGTGCCGGACACGCCGCCGCCGGCGGCCAAGTAGCGGGCCGCAGCGCCGCGGCGCGCACGGCGCCTCAGGGGTGGCGGATGCCGGCCTCGAGGTAGTCCATGAAGAGGGCGCGCTCCTGCTGCGCGTTGCCGCGCCGCCCCATCGACAGCGGCCCGAAGGGCGAACGCAGCGCATAGCTGCGGTAGGAAATCCCGTAATACAGCGAGTTCATGGTGAGCAGCAGCCGGAACTGCAGCACCTCCGTCGGCGTGCCGGGCAGCAGCGCCTGCAGCCGGCGCAATGTCATCTCCAGCACCTCGCGGTGCATCTCGGCGGAGAAGCGCTGCCCCTCCTCACCGAAATCCCAGCCCAGCCGGCCGATGAAGCAAACGGCGTCCCGACCCAGGCCCGGCTCGCCGAGCATGTCGATCATCGGGCCGAAGGCGGCGT
Source organism: Variovorax sp. J2P1-31 (assembly GCF_030317215.1). Taxonomy (NCBI): domain Bacteria; kingdom Pseudomonadati; phylum Pseudomonadota; class Betaproteobacteria; order Burkholderiales; family Comamonadaceae; genus Variovorax; species Variovorax sp. J2P1-31. The sequence continues at coordinate 134,794 of NZ_JASZYA010000003.1, read as the reverse complement.
CCAGCACGTCGCGCACGCTGTGCTCGCGCTCGCCCAGCGCCTCCAGCCGGGTGCAGCAGCGCGGCACCAGGATGCGTTTGAGCATCTGAGTGACCTCTTCCACCACCCGTGCGCGGTTGCCGAAGTGGTAGTGCAGCGCGGACAGGTTGGCCGCGCCCGCGGCCGCGACGATGCGGCGCAGGGAGACCGCATTCATGCCCTCCTGCGCGAACAGACGCATGGCCTCGAGCAGGAGGCGCTCGCGGGTGCCTGCGCTGGCGGCCTCGTCGCCTTTGGCGCTCGCGGGAACGGAAGGGGTTCGCATGGGTCGCCGATTGTCTACGCATCGCCAGCCAGGGTTATCTCTAATTCAACTGAATTAATTCAATGGAATTATCACGCCGTGCCATCCGCAGGTGGCGCCGGCCGTGCGCGAGCGAGGGCCGCATGAACTGAACAGAACAAGGAGACATCTCATGAATCAGCGCGCGGCCTCGGCCGACCGACGCCATCCCGCCAGGTTCTGGCTCGCGGCGCTGGCCAGCGCCGCGATGCTGTTGGGTTGCGGCGGCGGGGGAAGGAGCGGGGTCACGCTGGCCGACCCGCCACCGGAGGTCGCGCCCACGCCGCCGGACACCTCCGCATCGCTCGCGGGCACCTTCGCCGGCGGCCCGGTGATCGGCCTGGACTACAGCGGTTCGGTGAGCGGCGCGCGCCGGACCGATGGCGAGGGCCGCTACCGCTATGCCGCGGGCGAGACCTTGCGCTTCGCGATCGGCGATCTGCCGCTGGGCTCGGCGCCTGCGGCCGATGCGCTCTCGCCCCTGGCGCTCGGCAAGGCGAGCACCGCGTCGGCGCCCGAGGCGAGCAACCGGCTGGTGCTGCTGCAGACGCTGGACGTTGACGGGGATTTGAACAACGGCATCCAGCTCAGCGATGCGGTGCGGGGCATCGTTTCGAAGCACGCGCGGGCGATCGATTTCAGCCAGCCATCGGCGGCGTTCCGCGCCAGCCTCGCGCCGCTGCTGGCGGCGCTTGAGGAGGCCAGGGTGTTCACCGACCTGGACCCGCGGCCCCGCACGGCGAAGGGGGCTGTCGCCGCGCAGGAGCATTTCCAGCGGGCCACCCGGCCCCGCCAGGTGGTGATGACCGCCGAGGGCGCCCTGCGTGGTTTCGAAGCCGGTCCCGCGGCGTGGCAGTACCTCGGCATCCCCTACGCGCAACCGCCCGTGGGTGACCTGCGCTGGCGGGCGCCGCAGCCCGCGAAAGCCTGGAGCGGGGTGCGCGAAGCGGTGGGATGGCCCGACCAGTCCGCGCAGATCAGCGCGCTCGAGCGTTTCGGCGAAGGGGGCATGAGCGAGGACTCGCTCTATCTGCACGTGACCGCGCCCAAGAGCGCCTCGAAGCTGCCCGTGATGGTGTGGTTCCACGGCGGCGGCTTCACCTCGTTGACCGGCAACACCAAGCCTTTCAACAACCCTGGCACACTGGTCGGCAAGGGCGTGGTGCAGGTCTCGGTGAACCATCGCCTCGGTCCCTTCGGCTACATCGCCCATCCGGCCCTGAGCGTGGAAAGCGGCTATGGCGGATCGGGCAACTACGGCCAGATGGACCTGGTGATGGCCTTGAAGTGGGTCAAGGCCAACATCGCGGCCTTCGGTGGCGATCCAGACAATGTGACGATCTTTGGCGAGTCGGGTGGCGGCCGCAAGGTGCTGTCGCTCATGGCATCGCCCAGCGCGGCGGGGCTTTTCCACAAGGCGATCAGCCAGAGCGGCACCCTGATCCGCGACACGCGGACCCTGGCCTCGGCCGAGGCCATCGGCCTGGCGCTGCAGAAGCGCCTCGGCGCAGCGTCCATCGAAGAGATGCGCGGGCGGCCCTGGACCGAGATCGTGGCGGCCTTCGCGACGCTCGTGCCATACACCAACATCGACAACCGGTACCTGCCGCACAGCGAGCGCGTGAGCTTCGAATCGCGCACGCACAACGACGTCCCGTTCATGCTCGTGGTCAACACCAACGACACGCCCGACCCGATCGAGACGGCCCGGAACGTGCTGCCCTGGATGTCGCAACTCAGCGCCAGCAAGCATTACGCAGCGCTCTTCAGCCAGGTGCCGGGCGGATGGCGTGCCCGGGGCGTGAAGACCAACCATGCGGGCGAACTGCCCTATGTGTTCAATGCGCCGGACAGCGTCGTCACCCACTATCTGCTGGACCTGGTGACCGACCCTGCCACCGGTTCGAAGCTGGCCATCGGCGACCTGAACGGCAATGGCGTCACCGGGTCCGCGGGCGATACCGAGGACATCCTCACCTCGGCCGGCTTCGACGGCGTCGACGCGCAGGCCATCGAGAACAGCCTGGCGATCTGGACCCAGTTCGCGAGGTCAGGCAGCCCCAGCGTAGCCGGCCTGGTCGACTGGCCCGCCTATGTCCCGTCGACGGACATCTATGTGGAGCTCGGGGCATCGCCGATCGTCAGGTCGGGCCTGTCCACCGTCTTCCCCTGATTCCCATTCCTGAGCCTTGCGGCGAGGCATCGTGCCCCGCCGCGCCAAAAAAACGGAGACTTCATGATCGAACGAATGGCTTCAAGCCGGTGCCCTCGCGGCACGACGATGTGCCTTGCCGCCCTGGCCAGCGCGGCCCTGCTGCTGGGTTGCGGCGGCGGGGGAAGGAGCGGGGTGACGCTGGCCGACCCACCACCGGCGGTCGCGCCCACGCCCCCGGACACCTCGGCATCGCTCTTGGGCACCTTCGCCGGCGGCCCGGTGATCGGCCTGGACTACAGCGGTTCGGTGAGCGGCGCGCGCCGGACCGATGGCGAGGGCCGCTACCGCTATGCCGCGGGCGAGACCTTGAGCTTCGCGATCGGCGATCTGCCGCTGGGCTCGGCGCCTGCGGCCGACGCGCTCTCGCCCCTGGTGCTCGGCAAGGCGAGCACCGCGTCGGCGCCCGAGGCGAGCAACCGGCTGGTGCTGCTGCAGACGCTGGACGTCGACGGGGATTTGAACAACGGCATCCAGCTCAGCGATGCGGTGCGGGACATCGTCTCGAAGCACGCGCGGGCGATCGATTTCAGCCAGCCATCGGCGGCATTCCGCGCCAGCCTCGCGCCGCTGCTGGCGGCGCTTGAGGAGGCCAGGGCCTTCACCGACCTGGACCCGCGGCCCCGCACGGCGAAGGGTGCTGCCGCTGCGCAGGAGCACTTCGCGCGTGCCACCGGCGCGCGTCATCAGGTCCAGACCACAGGGGGTGCGCTGCGCGGCTTCGAAGCCTCGCCCACGACCTGGCAGTACCTGGGCATCCCCTACGCGCAACCGCCGGTGGGGGCGCTCCGGTGGCGTCCGCCGCAGGCGCCCGGGACCTGGAACGGCACGCGCGAGGCGACCGGCTGGCCGGACCAGTCGGCCCAGAATCCCACGCTGGAGCCGCTGGGCGAAGGCGGCATGAGCGAGGACTCGCTCTACCTCCATGTGACGGCGCCCAAGAACGCCTCGAAGCTGCCGGTGATGGTCTGGTTCCACGGCGGTTCGTTCGCGATCCTCACCGCGAACTCCAGGCAGTACAACAACCCCGAAGGCCTGCCGTCGAAGGACGTCGTGCTGGTCACCGTCAACCACCGCCTTGGCCCCTTCGGCTACCTCGCGCATCCGCTGCTCTCCGCGGAAAGCGGCCATGGCGGCTCGGGCAACTACGGCCAGATGGACCTGGTGATGGCGCTGCAATGGGTCCAGGCCAACGCCGCGGCCTTCGGCGGCGATCCGGGCAACGTGACGATCTTTGGCCAGTCGGGCGGGGGCGGCAAGGTCTACGCGCTCATGAACGCACCCGAAGCGGCCGGACTGTTCCACAAGGCGATCGTGCAGAGCGGGGCGAACGCCATCGCGACCTCGGGCACGGCGGCCGCCTCGCTGGCCGGTGGCGAGGCGATCGGCAAGGCGATGTTCGATCGCGTGTCGGTGCGCACGCTGGCCGAGGCCCGTGCGCTGCCCTGGACGGCCTTCACGCAGGCCGACCTCGACGCCGGCATCCCGCGCGAGACCTACCGGCCCAATGTGGACTTCCGCCACCTGGCGAAGACCTATGGCCAGAACATGGTGGACGGCATGCCCAGCGACGTGCCGCTGATGGTCGGCGCCACCTCGGGCGACTACCCCTCGCTGCGCGCCGCGCTGCCGGTCTTCATGGCGCAGCGCACTCCGAGCTACCGCTCGCCGCAGTTCGTCTACCGCTTCAGCCGAATCCCGGACGGCTGGGCCGGTATGGGCGTGCAGAGCGGGCACAGCGGCGAGCTGCCCTACCTGTTCAACCATCCGCTGGGCCTGGTGAGCAACTACACGATGGGACTGGTCCTGACGCCCGACGGCCGCAAGCCGCCGATCGCCGACCTGAACGGCAACGGGGTCAGCGGCACGGCCGGCGATGTCGCCGACATCGCGGCGTCGATCGGCTGGGGGCCCGACGATGCGGCGGTCAGCGCGGCGACGATGAGCCTCTGGACCCACTTCGCGAAGCACGGCTCGCCCGGCACGGCGGCCATCGACTGGCCGGCCTATGCGAGCGGCACCGAGCCGTACCTGGAGATCGGCCCGGGAGGCACGACGACCGTCCGCGGCGGGCTGGCCGGCGCGTTCCCCTGAGGAAGAAGACGACGGCGCCCGGCTGGGCGCGAGAAGGGCGAAGCGCCCGCGCTCACTCCTCCCAGGTGCGCGTGCCGCCCTGCTGGAAGCTGCGCCGGTAGGCCGAGGGCGTCGAGCCCACCATCTGCCGGAAGCGGCGCGCGAAGTGCGCGGGCTCGCCGAAGCCCGTGCTCTCGCCGATCTCCGCGGCCGAGGCGGCCGTGAACACCAGCAGCGTCTTGGCGCGCTCGATGCGGCGTTCGGTCACCAGCTCCAGGAAGGTCTTGCCGGTCTCGCCCTTGAGCAGGTGGGCCAGGTGCGTGGCCGAGACGTGGCTGGCCTGTGCCGCGTCGCCCAGCGTGAGTTCCTGCGCCAGGTTCTGGCTGATGTAGCGGATGCAACGCAGCACCGCCGGCCGGTACGACTGCAGCGCCATGCCCCGCACCTCGCAGTCGCGAAAGTCCTCGCCGTAGCGGCGCCACACCATGCCGATCAGGTGCAGCAGGTGGCTGCGGATCAGCAGGTGGCTGGCCGTGTCCTCGCCCGGCGGGCGCTGCGCCTCCTGCGCCATGCGCTCGCACAGATCCTGCAGTTGCTCGGTTTCGTGCGCGTCGAAGCGGAAGTCCAGGCAGTGCTGGAAGCGGAAGGGCGCGAGCTCGGGCGCGCGCGACAGCGGCACCTCCGAGAGTTCGAACACATCGAGGTCCAGCGCGGGCAGCAGGTAGTCCTTGCTGATGTTGATCACATGGAACACGCCGTCGGCCGCGTTCGGGATGTAGTGCACCAGGAAGGGCAGCACGAAGCTCACCGTGCCCGCCGCGATGGGGCGCTGGCTGCCGCCGATGTAGTGCGTGGTCTCGCCGCGCGTGTTGACGTAGATCTGGAAGTACTCGTGCCGGTGCGGTACCGGGTTCGGCAGGCAGTTGCTCTGGTCGTGGATGCCGAAGTAGGCACGCTGCGCCCGCGCCGCCATCGTGTAGTTGCTGATGGCGGCACGCGCCGCACCGGCACGGGGCGGCGCGAGGTCGAGGAGGGAAGAGGGCAGGGGTTGCATGGAGGAGCCGGTCGCAAGATCGCAAGGATTGCATAGCTTTGCGCAAGCCTGTGCGTTGAGGCCGGGGGGCCTCGTTCCTAGACTCTAGCAACGCTTCTTCCATCCTTCCAGAGAGACAAACCTGATGTCCGTCGACACGAAAAATCCCCCCGCACCGACCCCCGAGGGCCTGCAGGTCCAGCCCGTCTCCATCGCCATCGTGGGCAGCGAGCAGCGCTTCCCGGTGCGCCGCGTCTACTGTGTGGGCCGCAACTACCTGGCCCACATCCGCGAGATGAAGGAGGGCGACGAGCGCGATCCGCCCTTCTTCTTCCAGAAGCCCGCCGACTCGGTCGTGACCGACGGCCGCGTGCCCTACCCGGTGCTGACGGACGACTTCCAGTTCGAGTTCGAGCTGGTGGTGGCCATCGGCAGCGAAGCCCAGGACGTGTCGCCCGAGGCTTCGCTTGCGCACGTGTTCGGCTATGCGGCCGGCCTGGACATGACGCGGCGCGACCGCCAGCGCGAATGCAACAAGCGCGGCCTGCCCTGGGAGCAGGGCAAGTCCTTCGACCACTCGGCGCCCTGCGGCCCCATCCACCCGGTGGCGCAGGTCGGCCACATCCGCTCGGGCGCGCTGAGCCTCGCGGTCAACGGCGCGGCGCGGCAGGATTCGGTGCTCGAGAAGATGATCTGGAACGTGCACGAGATCGTCAGCGAGCTGTCCAGACAGTACCGGCTGTTCCCCGGCGACCTGATCTACACCGGCACGCCCGAAGGCGTGGGCCCGGTGCAGCGCGGCGACCGGCTGGTCGGCCGCATCGAGGGCCTCGCGCCCTTGCAGGTCGAGATCGTCTGAGCCCCCGTCACCGCATCGAAAGCAGGAGCAAGCAACCATGAAACCACTCGAACGCATCTCGTACTCGGCGATTTCCGACCGCCCCGCGCTCCAGCTGCCCGGCGGCAAGCGCCTGGCGGTCTGGGTCATCGTCAACGTCGAGGAATGGAACATCGACGAGACCATGCCCCGCACGGTGCTCACGCCGCCGGCCGGCGGCTCGCCGATGCCCGACATTCCGAACTGGGCCTGGCACGAGTACGGCAACCGCGTGGGCTTCTGGCGCATGCTGGAAGTGATCGACCAACTGGGCATCGGCGCCACGCTGGCCATCAACGGCTCGGCCATCGCGGCCTACGAACCGATCGCGCGCGCGGCCAAGGAACGCCAGTGGGAGTTCATCGGCCACGGCTTCGGCCAGCGCAACATGCAGAAGGTGCCCGACGAGGTCGAGGACATCGCCAAGACCACCGAGGCCATCCGCGCCTACACCGGCAAGCGACCGCGCGGCTGGCTGGGCCCGGGCCTGACCGAGACCTGGCACACGCCCGACATCCTGGCCGAGCAGGGCTACGAGTACGTCTGCGACTGGGTGCTCGACGACCAGCCGGTGGAGCTCAGGACGCGCAACGGCGGCACCATCGTCAACGTGCCCTACACGCAGGAGTGCAACGACGTGGCGATGATGCTGATCCAGCACCACAAGGCCAGCGAGTACCGCGACCGCGCGATCGACCAGTTCGAGCAGCTCTACGCCGACGCCAAGGATTCGGCGCGCGTGATGGCGCTGGTGGTGCACCCCTACATCATGGGGGCGCCGCACCGCCTGCGCTATTTCCGCGAGGCGCTGGCCCACATCCAGGCGCATGAGGACGTGGCCTTCCTGACCGGCGAGCAGATCCTCGACTGGTACGGCGCCGCGCGCAACGCGGCCTGAACCCCTCGCCGGCGCGGCGGCGCCGGCGATGTCACACGCAGAAGAACGAACAACAGACACATTTCTCGCCCGGCGAGAAGGAGACGACACGTGCAACCCTCGACCTCGGCCATTCCCTCCGTCGTCGGCGATGCGCGCCGCGAGGCGCCCATCACCGCACTGGAGATCGGCATGTTCCTTGTGCTGCTGGCCTCGTACGCGCTCAACGCGATGGACCGGCAGATCTTCCCGCTGATCGCGGCCGACGTGCGCCGCGAGTTCGGCTTCGGCCTGGCCGACACCGGCCTGCTGTCGACCATCTTCACGCTGGGCATGGCGGTGGCCGGCGTGCCCACCGGCTACCTGCTGGCGCGGCTCTCGCGCAAGGCGGTGCTGCAGATCGGCATCGCGATCTTCTCGGCCGGCACGCTCTTGACCGCCTACTCGCACGGCTTCGCCGACATGATCCTCTACCGCGCCGCCACCGGCATCGGCGAGGCCATGCAGCTCACGGTGGTGATCGCGATCGCCGCCAGCTACTTCGCGCGCTACCGGGCGACCGCCGTGGGCGCGATCAACTTCTCCTTCGGCATCGGCGCCATCGTCGGGCCGCTGCTGGGCGGCCACCTGATCGGCGTCGAGCGCGACTGGCGCCTGCCGCTGCTGGCCTTCGGCCTCGCGGGCTTCGGCGCCATGGCGCTGATCGCGCTCACCGTGAGCCGGCGCATGACCGAGAAGGTGGCGGCCGCGGGCACGCGCGTCGACGAACGCGGCGCCACGACGATGTGGAACCGCAACACCGTGCTGCTGACCGGCATGAGCGTGATCGGCGGGCTGTGCATCTACGGCTACCTGGGCATGTACCCGACCTTCCTGCGCGAGCACCTGCACTACACGCCGGCCGACACCGGCCGCGTGATGAGCATCTTCGGCTTCGGCGTGTTCGCCTCGATCTTCGGCGGCTGGCTCGGCGACCGCTTCCATCCCAAGCTCGTGCTGTCGCTGAGCTTTCTCGGCACCGGCCTGCTGGGCTTCCTGATGTTCTCCGGGCCGACCGGCATCGGCGTGCAGTCGGTGCTGTCCTTCGCCTGGGGCTTCGTGGTGAGCGGCGTGTTGTACGTGAACCTGGCCGGCTACCACATCAAGGCCGTGCGGGCCGCGCTCACCAACCGCGCCACGGGCGTGTTCGTGACCACGCTCTACGGTGCCGGCGCCTTCGCGGGCTTCATCATCGGCGGCATCGCGGCGCGCTTCGGCTGGAGCGTGGCGGGCATCGTGCAGATCACGCTGCTGGCGGCGCTCGGGATCGTGCTCACGCTGCTGCTGCGCACCGACCGCATGGCGCTGCCGGCGCGCGCGAAGAAGTCGTCGTCGTGATGCTGCTCGACTGGGCGCTGCTCGGCAGCGCCGCGGCGCTGGCCGGTGCACTCAACGCGGTGGCCGGCGGCGGCAGCTTCCTCACCTTGCCGGCGCTGGCGATGGTCGGCGTGCCGCTGGTGTCGGCCAACGCCACCGGCACCGCCGCGCTGCTGCCGGGCTACCTGGCCGGCGCCTGGGCCATGCGGCGCGAGCTGTCGGGGCCGATGTCGCCCTCGCTGTTGCGGCTGGCGGTTCTGTCGGTGCTGGGCGGCGCGGCCGGTGCGGCGCTGCTGCTGTCGACCTCGAACCAGGCCTTCGCCCGCATCGTGCCCTGGCTGCTGCTGGCCGCGACGCTGCTGTTCGCCATCGGCCCGGGGCTGGTGCGGCGCCGTTCCATCGATGCAAAACCGCGCGGCCCCTGGCTCGCCGATCTGGGGATCGTGGCCGTCGCGGTCTATGGCGGCTACTTCAACGGCGGCCTGGGCATCCTGCTGCTCGCGGTGCTGGGCGCGCTGGGCCATACCGACATGGGCCGCATGAACGGCATCAAGAACTTCGTCTCGGCCATCCTCACGCTGATCGCGGTCGTGCTCTATGCGGCCAGCGGTGCCATCGTCTGGTCGCACGCGCTGTGGATGGCGCTGTTCGCCACGCTCGGCGGCTACGCCGGCGGCACGCTCGCACGGCGGCTGCGGCCCGACTTGGTGCGCGGCTTCGTCGTGCTCACCGGCCTCGCGATGACCGCGGCCTTCCTCTACAAGGTCCGCTGAGCGGGCCTCCCTTTTTTCTTCTTCTTCACCATCACGGGGCTCGGAACATGACAACAAGCAAGAGAGCGTTCATCCGCATGGCCGGCGCGCTGGCGGTCGCGGCCACCGGTGCGCCGGCGCTGATCGGCACGGCCTCGGCGCGCACGGCGCCCGCGGCCGCGCGCCGCGGCAGCTATCTGATCCGCAACGGCGCGGTGATCACGGTCGACCGCGCCACGGGCGTGCTGCCGCGCGCCGACGTGTGGGTGCGCGACGGCGTGATCGAGAAGGTCGGGCCGGGCCTGCGCGCGCCGGGCGCCGAGCTCATCGATGCCACCGACATGATCGTGATGCCGGGCTTCGTCAATTCGCACTACCACATGTGGAGCGCCATCGGCCGCAGCTTCACCGCGCGCGAGGGCGGCTTCTCCTACTACCCGGCCAAAGGCGCGACCTCGGTGCTGTATTCGGCCGAGGACTTCTACAACAGCGTGCTGCTGGGCTGCGCCGAACTGGCCAACGGCGGCACCACCACCGTGCACAACTGGTCGCACAACACGCGCTCGCCGGCCCATGCCGACGCCGAGCTGCGCGCCCACCGGCAGGCGCTGCTGCGCGCCCGCTACGCCTACGGCCACGTCGACCAGATGCCGGCCGACGAGGTCAACCGCTACCAGGACCTGCCGCGCGTGCAGCGCGAGTGGTTCGGCGAGCGCTCGCCGCTCGACGGCCTGGTGCACCTGGGGTTGAACCTGCGCGGCCCGCAGCAGAGCACCGATGCGGTGTTCCACGAGGAGATGAAGTTCGCCAAGGCCAGCGGGCTGCCGGTGGCGATCCACGCGCCGCAGGAGGCGCCCAACAACGTCGACGCGGTCGATTACGAGCGGCGCGGCTACCTGGGGCCGGATTTCATGATCGCCCACTACGTGCCGGCCACGCCGGCCGACCTGGCGGCCATGGCACGCACCCGGACACCGCTGAGCTTCGCCACGCACTCCGAGCTGCGCCTGAGCAGCACCGGCGATGCACGCGCCGCGCTGTTCGCGATGCGCGCGGCCGGGCTGACGATCTCGCTGTCGAGCGACGCCACCTCGATCGCGCCGCCGGACATGTTCGAGATGATGCGCTTCACCTGGAACCTGGGCGTGCCGTGGACCGGCACGCCCAGCGAGAAGGCCCAGGCCGTGGGCGTGCGGGAGGTGATCGAGATGGCGACGATCAACGGCGCCAAGGCCATGGGCCTGGCCGAGGTCACCGGTTCGCTCACCGAAGGCAAGCGCGCCGACATCATCCTGGTGCGGACCCGGGACCTGAACATGTGGCCGGTGGGCAACATCGAGACCGCGATCGTGCAGGGCGGGACGAGCAGCAACGTCGACACCGTGCTGGTCGACGGCCGCATCCTCAAGCGCAACGGCCGGCTCACGGCCTACAACCTGGCGCAGATCCGCCAGCGGGCCCAGGCCTCGGCCACCCGGATCCGGGCCGCGGCGGGGGACAAGCTGGTCTTCTGATCGTCGGTGGGGAAGGCAGAAATGAAAAAACCGCCCGAAGGCGGTTTTTCACTTTTTGCACTTTGCTGCAGCGCACCCCTGTCAAACGGCGGACTGGAAACCAGTCCGGGCTTGGCCTGACAGGGTCAGGCGGCGGTCGCCGGTGCGGCCAGGGCGAGTGCCTTGACCTTGGCCGACAGGCGGCTCTTGTCGCGAGCAGCCTTGTTCTTGTGGAAGATGCCCTTGTCGGCGACGGTGTCGACGATGCTCTGGGCCTTCGCGAAGAGTTCGGTGGCCTTGGTCTTGTCGCCGGCCAGCACGGCCTTCTCGACGTTCTTGACCGCGGTACGGTATTTGGAGCGCAGCGAGGTGTTCGCAGCGTTGAGCTTGACGTCCTGGCGGACGCGCTTGCGGCCCGACGCCAGGCGCGGGTTCTTCTTTTTGGGTTTTGCGGATGCCATTATTAGGTTCCTTGTGTCTGGGGATGATGCAGCAAAGCCAAAGATTATACCTCGCCCCCCAGGCTTGCTCACTTCGTGTAGCCTCCCTCCCCCCTACCGGGGGGCGACACCAGCGGCCCGGCGAAGCCGGTTCCGCGGTGTCCCTGGGCTTTCGCTAGGGGGATTTTTGCCGTATCGGCGGGGGTGCTTGCCGGATGCTCCGGGGCTCGGTTCGGCGCCCTTTTCTGGCCTGCGGGCCGGGCGCGGGGTGGGGGGAGCCTACACTTCCGCGCCGTGTCCCTGCTCAAATCCGCCTCCACCGTTTCGCTCCTGACCCTCGCTTCGCGGGTCGCGGGCCTGGTCCGTGATCTGTTGATGGCTTCGGTGTTCGGCGTGAGTGCGCTGACCGATGCCTTCAATGTCGCGTTCCGCATTCCCAACCTCTTCCGCCGGGTGCTGGGGGAGGGCGCGTTCAGCCAGGCCTTCGTGCCGGTGCTGGCGGCCACGCGCACCGAGCAGGGTGACGCGGGGGCGCGGGTGCTGGTGGACCATGTGGCGACGCTGCTGACCTGGACGCTGGTGCTGCTGTGCATCGCCGGGGTGCTGGGTGCGCCGCTGATGGTCTGGGGCATGGCCAGCGGGCTGCAGCAGACGGCCCAGGGCTACGAGGCGGCCATCTTCATGACGCGCTGGATGTTCCCCTACATCGGCTTCATGTCGCTGGTGGCGCTGGCCGGGGGCGTGCTCAACACCTGGCGCAAGTTCGCGGTGCCGGCGGCTTCGCCGGTGCTGCTCAACGTGGCGCTGATCCTGTCGATCCTGATCGGCGCGCCGCTGTTCCGGCGCTGGGGGATCGAGCCGATCTATGCGCAGTGCATCGGCGTGATGGTCGGCGGCCTGCTGCAGCTGGGCATCCAGCTGCCGGCGCTGCGGCGCATCGGCATGCTGCCGCGCGTGGGCGTGCGCTGGCGCGCGGTGCGCGCGGCCTGGGCCGACCCGACCACGCGCAAGATCGTCAGGCTCATGCTGCCGGCGCTGATCGGCGTGAGCGTGGCGCAGATCTCGCTGCTGATCAACACGCAGATCGCCTCGCACCTCGCCCCCGGCAGCGTGACCTGGGTCAGCTACGCCGACCGGCTGATGGAATTCCCGACCGCCATGCTGGGCGTGGCGCTGGGCGTGGTGCTGATGCCCCAGCTGGCCGGGGCCCGCGCGGCCAAGGACGATGCCCGCTATTCCTCGCTGCTCGACTGGGGCCTGCGCCTGGTCGTGCTGCTGTCGGTGCCCTGCGCGGTCGCGCTGCTGGTGTTCTCGGGGCCGCTGGTGGCGGTGCTGTTCCACTACGGTGCGCTCAAGGACGCCGACGTGCCGCGCATCGCGCTGGCGCTGGCGGGCTACGGCGCGGGCCTGGTCGGCATCGTCGCGATCAAGGTGCTGGCGCCCGGCTACTACGCCAAGCACGACATGCGCTCGCCGATGCGGATCGCCGTGGCCGTGCTGGTGCTGACCCAGCTGCTCAACCTGCTGCTGGTGCCGATCCTGCAGCACGCGGCGCTCACGCTCACCATCGCGATCGGCGCCGTGGTCAATGCGCTGTGGCTGCTGTGGGGCCTGATGCGGCGCGGCAGCTACCGGCCCGAGCCGGGGTGGCTGCGCTTCGTGCTCCAGGTGGTGGTGGCCTCGGCGCTTTTGGGCCTGCTGCTGTACTGGGGCGCGCACCATTTCGACTGGGTCGCGCTGCGGGCCGTAAAGCTGCAGCGCATCGGCCTGCTGGCCGCGCTGATCGCGGCCGCGGCCCTGCTGTATTTCTCGACGCTGGCCCTGCTGGGCATCAAGCTGCGCAGTTTCATCAAGCGATAGCCCGCGCGACGGGGTGTTGTCGCCTTGACGCTCCCTTCATGCTCCTCTACAAAGCCACATGACGTTCAGCTTCTCGGCGCCGACCGCCCTCGAATACTTCGATTCGCTCGTCAAGAGCGACGATCAGTTCCCGTTGCTCGAAGCCGCGGCCGCACTCGCCCAGGACGAATACCCCGAACTCGACGTGCAGCAGGTGCTGGGCGACATCGACCAATTGCTGGCCCGTCTCAAGCGCCGGCTGCCGGCCGACGCGGCACCGCTGGCCCGGCTGCGCGCGCTCAACCAGTTCTTCTTCCATGACCTGAGCTTCGGCGGCAACGTCAACGACTATTACGACCCGGACAACAGCTACCTCAACGCGGTGCTGCGCACCCGGCGCGGCATCCCGATCTCGCTGGCGGTGCTGTGGATGGAGCTGGCCCAGGGCCTGGGCCTGCAGGCGCGCGGCGTGGCCTTTCCGGGCCATTTCATGATCAAGGTCACGCTGCCCAAGGGGCAGGTGGTGATCGACCCCTTCAATGGCAAGTCGCTGTCGCGCGAGGAACTCAGCGAGCGCCTCGAGCCCTACAAGCGCAGCAACGGCCTGGTCGGCGACTTCGACATCCCGTTGGGCCTGTACCTGCAGCCCGCCGAGCCGCGCGAGATCATCGCGCGCATGCTGCGCAACCTCAAGGAAGTGCACCGCGCGCAGGAGGACTGGCAACGCGTGATCGCGGTGCAGGACCGCCTCGTGGCGCTGCTGCCCGACGCCTGGGCCGAACACCGCGACCGCGGCCTGGCCCACGCCGCGCAGGGCCACACGGCGCTGGCGGTGCGCGACCTCGAGACCTACCTCCAGCACGCCGAGGAGGCGCTCGACATCGATGCCGTGGCCGAGCAGGTCGCGGTGCTGCGCCGCGCGAGAAGCTGATGGCCGCCGACCTCGGGACCCGGCACCAGTTCCATGGCGTGCAGCCGGTGCTGCCGGTGGCCGATGCGGCGCGTTCGGCGCGCTATTTCAGCGAAGTCCTGGGCTTCGAGCTCGATTTCATCGCCGGCGAACCGCCCAGCTACGCGCGGGTCAAGAAGGGCGACCGCAGCTACGGCGACCCCGTCTACATCCGCCTGTGGCAATGCAACACGCGCGAGGCCCGGCCCTGGCGCGGCGAGATCGTGATCCACGTGGGCCACGACCTCGACGGCCTGCATGCGGCCTACCTGAAGCGCGGCGTCGACGTCATCGAGCCGCCCACCTCGCAGCCCTGGGGCTTGCGCGAGTTCGCGATCCGCGAGCCCGACGGCCACGTGCTGCGCTTCTGCGGCTACCTCTGAGCGCCCACGCGCCACGGCGCGGCAGGCACGCATCCTGCTGCAGGACACCATGACCGACCACGCCCTCACCCTGTCGCCCCGCCGCTGGCTGTTCGCCGCCGGTGGCCAGCCGCTGCGGGTGCTGCTGGCGCTGGGCAGCCTGATGCTCTTCTGCGTGCTCTCGGGCCTGTCGCATGCGCTGATCCCGCTGGCGCTGGGCACCATCGCCAGCGCACTGGCCGAGACCGACGACAGCTGGCAGGGCCGCTGGCGCGCGCAGGCGCTCACGCTGGTCTGCTTCGCCGCCATGGCCTTCACGATCGAGGCGCTGTTCGGCCGGCCCTGGCTGTTCATCATCGGCCTGGCCTTCTCGGCCTTCGCGCTGACCATGCTGGGCGCGATCGAGGCGCGCTTCAAGGCCATCGGCCATGCCACGCTGATCCTCGCGATGTACACCACGCTGAGCCTGGACCATGCGACCGCCACCGAGCCGCGCTGGCACGAGGTGGCGCTGCTGCTGGCCGGCGCGGCCTGGTACGGCGCCTGGTCGGTGGGCTGGGCCGCGCTGTTCCCGGCCGAGCCGGTGCAGGCGCTGCTGGTGCGGCTGTTCGATGCACTGGGCGGCTATGTGCGCTTCAAGGCCTCGCTGTTCGAGCCGCTGCGCGGTGTCGACATCGAGCGCAAGCGGCTGTCGCTGGCGCAGCTCAACAGCCGCGTGGTGGCCGAGCTCAACGCCGCCAAGGAGAGCATCTTCCGGCGCGTCGGCACCCGCGTGCCGACCGGCCGCATCACGCGCTACCGCGGGCTCTACCTGATCGCGCAGGACGTGCACGAGCGCGCCAGCTCCTCGCACGACGACTACAACGCGCTGGCCGACGCCTTCTTCCACAGCGACGTGCTCTACCGCTGCCAGCGCGTGCTGGCGCTGCAGGGCGAGGCCTGCCAGCGGCTGGCGCTGTCGATCGCGCGGCGCGAGCCCTTCGTGGTGGGCGGCGCGACCGTGCAGGCGCTGTCCGACCTGCGCAGCGCCATCGCGCACGAACGCGCGCGCGACCCCACGCCGCAGCGGCGCGCGCTGCTGGCCTCGGTCGAGGCGCTGGCACGCAACCTGGCGCTGCTCGACGGCCAGCTCGCCGGCGCGAGCCAGCCCGCGGCCCAGGCCGGCCGCACCGACATGGACCTCTACGACCGCTCGCCGCGCAGCGGACGCGATGCGGCCGAGCGCGTGCGGCGCCAGCTCACACCGCGCACGCCGCTGTTCCGGCATGCGGTGCGGCTCGCGGTGGCGCTGGTGGCGGGCTACGGCCTGATGCAGTGGATCCACCCGGCGCAGGGCTACTGGATCCTGCTGACCACGCTCTTCGTCTGCCAGCAGACCTACGGCGAGACCATGGCGCGCATGGGCCAGCGCGTGGCGGGCACGGCCCTGGGCGTGGTGCTGGGCTGGGCCGTGCTCACGCTGTTCCCGCTGCCCTGGCTGCAGTCGCTGATGGCGGTGGCGGCCGGCGTGTTCTTCTTCGCGGCGCGCGCCCGCCGTTACCTGCTCGCGACCGCCGCGATCACGCTGCTGGTGCTGATGTTCTTCAACCAGGTCGGCGACAGCGGCCTGCTGTTGTGGCCGCGGCTGATCGACACCGCCATCGGCAGCGCGCTCGCGGGCCTGGCCATGGTGCTGGTGCTGCCGCACTGGGCCGCGCGCCGCATCAACGCGCTGGCGGCGGACGCGATGCGCGCCCATGCGGCCTACCTGCGTCAGATCGGCGACCAGTACCGCTCGGGCGCGCGCGACGACCTGGCCTACCGGCTCGCGCGGCGCAACGCCCACAACGCCGATGCGGCGCTGTCGACCGCGGTGAGCGACATGTTCCGCGAACCCGGCGTGGTGCGGCCGCACGCGGGCGTGGCGCTGCGCTTCCTGATCCGCTCGCACACGCTGCTGAGCTATGTGTCGGCGCTGGGCGCGCACCGCATCGCGCTGGCGCAGGCGCATTCGGCCGCCGCCCTGCAGCAGAGCATCGAGGGCGGCGCGGTGGCGCTCGACGGGCTGGCGTCGGCTTTCGAGCGCGGCGTGCCGGAAGCCGGCGCCGCCGCGGCCGGCCAGCCGGTGCGCGAGGCGCTGGCACTGGCGGTCGCACCCGATGCCGACGAGGCCGTCGCGCTGGTGCGCACGCAGCTGGGCCTGATCGCGCTGCAGATCGATGCGCTGGGCGCGCACACCGAGGAATGGCTGCGCGCGGCCGCGGCGCCAGCGCCCGGCCCGGCACCCATCGCGACCGAAGGCAGCGGCGGCACGCGCTGAGCCTGCCGTCGCTCAGTGGGTCCGCGTGCCCGCCGTCGACGGCGAGCCGGCCAGGCCGAACTGGCGCCAGGCGCGGCGCAGCTGGGTGTCGGAGCCGAAACCCGAGAGTTCGGCCGCGCGCGTGACGTTGGCCCCGGATTGCAGCGCGAGCTGGGCCGAGGCCAGCCGCAGGCGCCGCAGGTAGACCAGCGGCGCGACGCCCGCATGCGCCATGAAGAGCCGTGTGAGGTGGCGCGGCGAGGTGTGGGCCACCTCGGCCATGCGCGGCACGGTCCAGTCGATCTGCGGTTGGGCGCTCACCGCATCCTGCACCCGATGCAGCGCGGCGTGCAGGTGGTGGCGGTGCGCGAGAAAGGGCGAGAGCTCGGGATCCTGCGGCCCGCGCCGCAGCGCGACCACCATGGTCTGCGCGACCTGCGCCGCCAGGGCTTCGCCGCAGAGTTCGCCGATGCGGTGCAGCACCAGGTCGATGCCGGTGGTCACGCCCGCGCTGCTGTAGAGGGGCGGATCGAGCACGAACACGCGGTTGGCCACCACCTCGCAGCGCGGCTCCACGGCCCGCAACTCATCGAGGTGGTGATGGTGGGTGGTGGCACGCCGGCCCGCGAGCACACCCGCATGCGCGGCCAGCACGGCGCCGGCGCAGATCGTGACCAGCTCCAGCTTGCCGCGCTCGAAGCGCTGGCCGCGCAGCCAGTGCAGCACTTCTTGCGTCTCGGGCGTGTCGACGACCAGGGTGCCGCCGGGCAGGCCGACCAGCACGATCCAGCCCGGCTGTTCGCTGGGTGGCGGCAGCGCGGACAGCCCGGCCAGCGTGATGCCGACCGAGCCCACCGAGGTCGGCCGCGGGCTCGCGAACGCGATCTCGAAGCGCGCGGGCTGGCCCGCGGCGCGCAGCAGCTGGTTGGCGATGCGCAGCGCCTCGGCCGGGCCGGCCCAGTCGAGCACCAGGCTGTCGGGCAGCAGCACGAAGACGACGCGGATCGGGTCCATGGCCAGGCCGTGCGTGCCGCGCGCGGCCTCAGGCCACGGCGCGTTCGAGCGCCTGCGCCACGCTGCAGACGTTGGCGAAGCGGTCCTGCAGTACCGTTGCCGTGCGGGCCTTGATGTCGGCGGCGGGCAGCGGCCGGCCGTCGGGCTGGGTCATGTCGAAGGTCAGCGTGGCGTCGAGCACATAGTCGATCTGCCAGCCCAGGTCGGAGGCGTGGCGGGCCGTGGTCTCGCAGCATTGCTCGGTGCGGATGCCGCTGACGATGATCCGGCCGATGCCGTTCTGCGTGAGCCAGACATCGAGCCCGGTGTTGACCAGCGCGCTGTGCCGGTGCTTGGTGACGCTCGCCGCCGGCTGGAAGTCGGCCAGGCCCTCGAGCGGCCGGACGTGGCCCGATGCGATCGCGAAGGGGTTGTCGCTGCGCTCCGGCCCGTCGACGTGGAACACGCGCAGGATCGGCACGCCGGCCGCGCGGCAGCCGTCGATGAGCGCGTTCTGGGCCGCCAGGTAGGGGCCCATGTCGCGCTCGGTGCTGTAGGGGCGGTGGCGGAACGACTCCTGGGCGTCGATCACTATGAGACAGGTTTTCATGGCAGGGTGCACAAGGCGTGGTGGGATGGTGCGCCCTATTCTTCAGGGCGGCAAGCCCGCCGTCCGAGCCATGCCGGACCTGTGTCGATCAATTCAGGACATCAGAGCTCGACCAGCGTCTTGAAGCCGCCGAAGAACATGCGCTGGGCGTCGAAGGGCATGGCCTTCGGGTCCATCATCGATTTCAGGCGTGGATCGGCCATCACCTTGGCGTTGATCGCATCGCGCTGCTTGCGCGAGGTGAACGCGATCCACGAGAACACCACCACTTCGTCCTCCTGCAGCTTGACGCTCTGCGGGAAGGAGGTGCTCTTGCCCGGCTTCACGTCGTCGGCCACGCACTCGATGTATTCCAGCGCGCCGTGCTCGCGCCAGATCTTGCCGGCCTTCTGCGCCATGCGCCGATAGGCCGGCAGCTTGTCCTTGGGGACGGGAACGACGAAACCATCGACATAGCGGGCCATGGGAGTTCTCCTCGTGGTGTGGAAGTGCCAGCGCAGCAGCAGGTGGATCGGCGGCGTCACGCGGGCTTCGACATGCCGGCGTTGACCATCCAGGGCGTGCCGAAGCGGTCCGTGCACATGCCGAAGCGCTCGGCCCAGAAGGTCTTCGCGAGCGGCATGGTGACGGTGCCGCCTTCGGCCAGCGCGTTGAACACGCGCTCGGCCTCGGGCACCGCGTCGTAGTTGAGCGTGAGCGAGAAGCCCTTCATCGGGTCGTAGGGCTTGCCCTCCATGTCGTCGGAAGCCATCAGCACGCCGTGGTCGAAGGTCAGGCAGGCATGCATCACGCGCGCCGCCGAGGTGGCCGACAGCTTGTCCGCCTCGGCACCGGGCATCTGAGCGTAAGTCATGACCTCGAGCTTGCCGCCGAGCACGCTCTTGTAGAAGGGCATGGCCTGGGCCGCGGTGCCGTCGAAGAAAAGATAGGCATTGAAGGAAGACATGGAGGCTCCTTGCGAGGGTGGGGCATGGGATGCGGCGCTATTTGTGTACGCCGTCCACAAAGCGTAGCAAGGCGCAGTGACGGCGTCCAGACAAGACCCGTCCGCCATCGCGGGAACAGGGAGAAGAAAGCGAAGGCTCAGACCAGTTGCGCGGCCTGAAGCTCCTTCTTGAGGTAGGCGTAGAACAGCGGCGCCGCCACCAGGCCCGCGGGCCCGAACACCGCCTCGGCCACGAACATCACGGCCAGCAGCTCCCACACGGCCATCTGGGTGCGGCTGCCCACCACCTTGGCGTTGATCACGTACTCGGCCTTATGGATCAGGATCAGGAAGCCCAGGCAGGCCAGCGCCGTGACCGGCGACACCGAGAGCCCGACCACCGTGATCACCACGTTGCACAGCAGGTTGCCCACGATCGGCACCAGGCCGGCGACGAAGGTCAGCGTGATCAGCGCCGGCGTGTAGGGCAGGCGCAGGTCCCACAGCGGCAGCAGGAACAGCAGGAAGATGCCGGTCAGGAAGGTGTTGAAGGCCGCGATCCAGAACTGGGCCGCGACGATCTGGCCGAAGGTCTCGCCGAACAGCGTGATGCGCCGGTGCAGCTGCTGGGCCAGCGGGCGCCGCGTCGTGGCCGCGTGCGCGACGGCCGCGAGCGAGCCCACGATCAGGCCCACGTAGGCGAACAGCAGGCCGCCGAGCCAGGCGCGTCCGGTGAGCGCCAGCGCGCCGGCCTGGGCGCGCAGGTAGCCGGCGATCACGCGCTGGATCTCGGCCGCGCCCTCGGGCAGGTAGATCGCCACTTCGGGCGGCAGCTTGAGCCGCAGCTCGAGCACGGTGCGCGCGATGTAGTCGAGCAGTTCACGGTACTGCTCCGAGGCGTTGAGCACGAAGTCGCGCGCCTCGGAGAAGGCCAGCGCCATCAGCGCGATGGGCGCCAGCATCACCAGCGTGGCCGCGACGGTGCGCGCGGTCGGCGAGGTGGGGGCACCGATGCGCGGCGGGGTCTTGACGCGCCGGCTGCGCCGCAGGCCGGCATCGATCACGCGCGCGAACCAGCGCGTGGCCAGGAAGCCGATGCAGACGCACAGCAGGCCGGGCAGCAGGCCCTGCCACATGACCAGCAACAGGGCCGCGGCGATCAGCACGTAGCTGGCAATCACCACGGGACGGGATCGGTCGGCGGCGGTGGCTTCGATCACGTGGCGGGGGCGCGTCGGTCGGGGCGGGTCAGGCGACGACGACGGCTGCGCCGGTACCGCGTTCGGCGATGGTGCCGATCTCGTGCACGGTCTCGCCGGCGGCGCGCAGCGTGGCGGCGCAGGCGGCGGCCTCGGCCGCGTCGATGACGACCACCATGCCGATGCCGTTGTTGAAGGTGCGGTTCATCTCGATGTCGTCGATGCCGGCCACCTTCTGCAGCCAAGCGAACAGCTCGGTCTGCGGCCAGCTGCCCTTCTTCAGGTGGGCGGCCGTGCCTTCGGGCAGCACGCGCGGGATGTTCTCCAGCAGGCCGCCGCCGGTGATGTGGGCCAGCGCCTTGATCGGGTGCTTGCCCAGCGCCTCGAGCACCGGCTTCACGTAGAGGTGCGTGGGTTCCATGATGGCTTCACGGAAGGGCTTGCCGTCGAGCGTGGCGGGCAGGTCGGCGCCGGCGCGCTCGATGACCTTGCGCACCAGGCTGAAACCGTTGGAGTGCACGCCGCTGGAGACCAGGCCCAGCACCACGTCGCCGGGCTTGACGTCCTGGCCGGTGAGGATCTTCGACTTCTCGACCGCGCCGACCGCGAAGCCCGCCAGGTCGTATTCGCCGGCCGGGTACATGCCGGGCATCTCGGCGGTCTCGCCGCCGATCAGGGCGCAGCCCGAGAGCTCGCAGCCGCGGGCGATGCCGCCGACCACGGCCGCGGCGGTGTCCACGTCGAGCTTGCCGCAGGCGAAATAGTCGAGGAAGAACAGCGGCTCGGCGCCCTGCACCAGCACGTCGTTGACGCTCATGGCGACCAGGTCGATGCCGACCGTGTCGTGCATCTGCCATTCGAAGGCCAGCTTGAGCTTGGTGCCCACGCCGTCGGTGCCGCTGACCAGCACCGGTTCCTTGTAGCGCTTGGGCACTTCGAACAGCGCGCCGAAGCCGCCGATGCCGGCCAGCACGCCTTCGCGCATCGTCTTCTTGGCCAGGGGCTTGATGCGGTCGACCAGCGCGTCGCCGGCATCGATGTCGACGCCGGCGTCCTTGTAGCTGAGCGGGGTGTTCGAGGTGGAGTTCATGGGCAGGCGAGGCTTGACAGACGGGGGCGGGAGGAGGGAGGCAGGGCATCGGGGACCGGAACAGCCGGGCCGATAGAATTCATGACGATTTTAAGGGCCGCCGCGCCCTTCGCCATGAACCCCTTATTTGTGCCCACCTTGCCACGGCTGCCGCCCGCTTCGCTCCAGGCATGAAGCAGCTCGTGCTCGACATCGGTCTGTCGACCGTCCCCAGTCTGTCCGGCTTCTTCGCCGGACCGAACGAGGCGGCCGTGCGTCACCTGCGTGTCTGGCTTGGCGAGGCGCATGTGCCGACCCTGCATTCCCCGGTGCCGACCTACCTGTGGGGCGAAAGCGGCAGCGGCAAGACCCATCTGCTCGAATCGGTGCACAGCGCCTTGCGCGAGCAGGGCGCGCTGGTCGGCTGGATGAGTGCGTCCACGCCGCACCCGCCCGAATTCGACGAGCGCTGGGGCGCGGTGGTGCTCGACGACGTGCACCTCTACACCGCGGTGCAGCAGCACGCGGCCTTCAACTGGTTCGTCAATGCGCAGTCCCTGCAGCGCGGCGTGGTGGCGGCCGGGGCGCTGCCGCCGGCCGACCTGGCGCTGCGCGAGGACCTGCGCACCCGGCTCGGCTGGGGCCACGTGTTCCACTTGCAGCTGCTCGACGAGGCCGAACGCCGCTCCGTGCTGCGCCAGGCGGCCGATGCGCGCGGCGTGCTGCTGAACGACGAGGTGCTGGATTACATGCTGCACCGCTTCAGCCGCGATCTGGGCAGCCTCATGGAGCTGCTCGATCATCTCGACGGCTATGCGCTGCAGACGCAGCGCGCGGTGACGATCCCGTTGATCCGATCGATGCTCGAAAACGAATGAAGCCAACTGGGGCGCCATCCCGCGCCCGGACCCTCTCCCAATGATCAAGACATTCATCGACAAACTGCTGGGCAAGTCGGCCGGCGCGGGCGCCAGCGCCAAGTCGCGCTTCGGCAAGCGGCAGGAAGTGCCGGCCAGCGTGCACGGCATCGACCCGGCGCTGGTCGACGAGCGCGCCAAGAACGTGGTCACCACGCTGCAGCAGGCCGGCTACGAGGCCTACGTGGTGGGCGGCGCGGTGCGCGACCTGCTGCTGGGCCTGCGGCCCAAGGACTTCGACGTCGCGACCAACGCCACGCCCGAACAGGTCAAGGGCCTGTTCCGCCGCGCCTTCATCATCGGCCGGCGCTTCCGCATCGTGCACGTGGTCTACGGCCGCGGGCGCGAGCACGAGGTGATCGAGGTCTCGACCTTCCGCGCCTACATGGACAACGCGGCCGCCGAGCAGGTCAAGGGCAACGAGCGCACCAGCAAGGGCGAGCTCGCGGGCATGACCCACGCGGTCGATTCGAGCGGCCGCGTGCTGCGCGACAACGTCTGGGGCCCGCAGGAGGAAGACGCGGCGCGCCGCGACTTCAGCGTGAACGCCATGTACTACGACCCGGCCAGCCAGATCGTGGTCGACTATCACAACGGCATCAAGGACGCCAAGAAGCTGGTGCTGCGCATGATCGGCGACCCGGTCACGCGCTACCGCGAAGACCCGGTGCGCATCATTCGCGCGATCCGCTTCTCGGCCAAGCTGGCCGCGCTGGGCTTCGAGATCGAACCCAAGACGGCCGCGCCGCTGATCGCCTCGAGCAAGCTCTTGGCCGACGTGCCGCAGAGCCGGCTGTTCGACGAGATGCTCAAGCTGCTGCAGACCGGCCATGCCATCGCCACCATCGCCCAACTGCGCAAGCTGGGCCTGGCCACCGGCATCTATCCGCTGCTCGACGTGGTGGTGGAGCGTGCCGACCAGCCCTTCGTCAAGGCCGCCCTGGCCGACACCGACCGCCGCGTGGGCGAGGGCAAGCCGGTGGCGCCCAGCTTCCTGCTGGCCTGTGTGCTGTGGGCCGACGTGCGCGACGGCTGGGCCCAGCGCCTCGAGGGCCGCCACGGCCAGCGCGGCCAGCCGGCCTTCCCGGCGCTGCAGGACGCGATCGACGACGTGTTCAACACCCGCATCGGCGACGTCTCGGGCCGCGGCAAGCTCGGCGGCGACATGCGCGAGATCTGGATGATGCAGCCGCGCTTCGACAAGCGCGTGGGCTCCACGCCCTACAGCCTGGTCGAGCAGGCGCGCTTCCGTGCGGCCTTCGACTTCATGCGGCTGCGCGCCGATGTGGGCGAGGTCAGCGAGGCGATTGCCGAGTGGTGGCAGGAATTCAGCACCGCCGACGACCTGCGCCGCCAGGACCTGCTCGACCAGGTGCGCGAGGAGGCCAAGGCGCCGGTGCGCACCCGCGTGCGGGCCCGCGCGCCGGCCGCGGCCGATGCACCGGCCCCGCGCGAGGCGCCGGAGGCCGACGAGGCGGAGGCCGATGAGCGCTCGACCGTCCCGCCCGATGGCGAAGCGCCGCGCAAGCGCCGCCGCCGCCGCAAGCCGCGTCCCGCCGGCGCGGGCGAAGGCGGCTCGGGCGCCGCCGACGCATGACCCTGGCCTTCGTCGCCATCGGTGCCAACCTGGGCGACGCGCAGGCCACGGTGCGCCAGGCGATGGCCGATCTCGCGGGCCTGCCGCACAGCCGTGTGAGCGCCCGCTCCTCGCTCTACCGCAGCGCGCCGGTCGATGCGAGCGGTCCGGACTTCATCAATGCAGTGGTGGCGCTCGACACCGACCTGGCGCCCGAGGCGCTGCTGGCCGCGCTCCAGCAGCTGGAGTTGCGCGCCGGGCGCGAGCGCCCCTACCGCAACGCCCCGCGCACGCTCGACCTCGACCTGCTGCGCCATGGCGACACCGTGATGCACAGCGCCACGCTGACGCTGCCGCATCCCCGCCTGGAAGAGCGCGCCTTCGTGCTGCTGCCACTGGCCGAGGTGGCGCCCGGGCAGGTCAGCGCGGCCGCGCTGGCCCGGGTGGCCGACCAGGCGATCCAGCGGCTCTGAAGCGTTTCGTGCTCGTCCGTGCACAGCTGCACAGTGACTTACACCACTTTCTAGTTCGAAAGTTCGCAAGTTGGTCAGGTAGCGTTAAGATAAGTAACCACAGACCGCGCGATCGGCAGTCAGGGCCCGCCCCTGATTGAAGTATTCCTAAAACAGTTGTCGAGCAGTTGCGTACGGGGGTGCCAGGCAACCAGGAATAACTGTCGAATGAAGATCTTGATTTACAGCTCGGTGTTCCACCCGGCCATCGGCGGCATCGAGAACCTCACGCTGTCGCTGGCCCAGGAGTTCGTGAAGTCCGGTCACGAGGTCAAGGTGGTCACCGAACAGGTCCAGAAGAAGAATGCCCCGCTGCCGGGCATCGAGGTCGTGCATGCCTCCAGCAAGTGGGCCCAACTCAAGCTCTTCTTCTGGAGCGACGTGGTCTACATGCCCAACATCACCCTCAAGGGGGTCTGGCTGTTCCTGTTCAACCCCTTCAAGAAGTGGGTGGTGTCGCACAACGACTTCCACCTGATCAACTCCCATGGCCCCAAGGCCCGCCTGAAGAACATCGCGATCAAGGCCGCGGCGACCAACATCGCGGTCAGCCACAGCGTGGCGCGCGCCCTGACCGTCGATTCGACGGTGGTCTACAACTGCTACAAGGACGAGGTGTTCCGCCTCTACCCTGACGAGCCCCGGAACATCGACTTCCTGTTCGTGGGCCGCCTGGTCTCGCAGAAGGGCTGCGAGATGCTGATCGAGGCCTGCAGCCGGCTGCGCAAGCCCTTCCGGCTGAACATCGTCGGCCATGGATTCGAGTACGAGGCGCTGAACGCCAAGGTCCAGCGCCTGGGCCTGGGCGACAGCATCGGCTTCCTGGGCTTCATGCGGGACGAGGAACTGGCGCGGACCATGAACCGCCATCGCGTGATGATCGTGCCGTCGATGGGGCCGGAAGGCTTCGGCATCGTCGCGCTCGAGGGCCTGGCCTGCGGCTGCAAGATGGTGGTGGCCGATGCGGGCGGGCTGGCGGAGGCGGTCGACGGCTTCGGCGAGGTCTTCCCGATGGGCGACGTCGAGGCGCTCACCAAGCTGCTGCAGCGTTCCCTCGACGAGCGCGACAGCGACCCGATGTCGAACGCGAAGGTGGCGTACCTGCGCGACCGCTCCACCCGGACCGTGGCGCAGAAGTACCTCAACCTGTTCGCCTGAGCGGCATCGCCGCGCTGGCCCTCACCCGGGACCCGGAAACATGTTTGCGCACCAGAGCATCGAGGACATCCGCCTGCCGGAGAAGACGTTGTGCCTGACCTACGACGACGGTCCCGGGCCCGACAGCGCCGAGATCGGGCGCTTCCTGCAGGAGCGGGGCATCCGCGCGACCTTCTTCGTGGTGGGCAAGTTCGCGGTCGAGCACCCGGAGATCCTGGACCGTCTGCATGCCGACGGCCACCTGATCGGCAACCACACCTACGAGCACCCCGACCTGCCGTACTACGTCTCGGTGAACGGCGACGTGCGCGACCAGATCATCCGCACCAACACCGTCATCCAAAAGTACAACGCCGGCAAGCCGATCTACTTCCGGGCCACCTACGGCAAATGGTCGCCCGAGGTGGCGAAGGAACTCAACGTCGACATCCGCAGTTCGTTCCGGCACGTGGGCCCCGTCTACTGGGACATCGCCGGCATCGACTGCCACTACTGGAACCTGGGCAAATCGGTGGAGGAAACCGCCGAGGCCTACCTGGCGGACATCCAACAGAAGGGCCGCGGCGTGGTCGTGATGCACGACGGCACGGCCGACATGGACACCGTCGCGGCCAAGAGCCGCACGCTGGCGCTGACGCGGCTGTTGATCCCGCGGCTGCAGGCGCTGGGCTACCGCTTCGTGGGCCTCGACGAGATCGACGATCCGCAACTGACCTCGCCGGCCGCCGACACCTTCGGCCTCAAGGGCCAGAACGGCCGCTTCCTGCACTACGAGGATGCGGACACGGCCACGCTGAGCTGGTCGGGCGGCAGCGCCGGCGCGGACGGCAGCCAGTTCGTGCTCGAGCAGCGGCCCCGCGGCAAGGTGGCACTGCGCACGGCCCAGGGCCGCTACCTGCGTGTGGACCCCGATGCCGACCAGACGGTGCGGCTCAGCGAGAAGGCCGACGTCTATGCGCTGTTCGACAGCATTCCGGTCAGCGCGTCGGAGCTGATGCTGCGCTCCCACAACGGCAACTACCTGGCGGCGGAGAACAAGCGCGGCGGCCTGCTGCGGGCGAACGCGCCCTTCATGCGGCAGGCCTGGCGCATGGCCTACGTGCCCGGCACCGGCGCGCACATCCCGCCGGTGAGCCTGGCGCGCAGGCTGCAGAACTTCAAGAAGGCGGCCCTGTTCGTCAAGTCCAAAGTGCTCCAGTCCTGAGCCTGCGGTGCGCCTGCAACAGGCCTCCCGGCGCGGCCCTTACACTCCCGGGTGTCACAAAATCGTCATCACAGTGACATCCGTACTGTTTAAGGAGCCAACGTCATGTTCGGCAAGCTGCTGCCCCGAGAGGGCAATTTTTTTGAGATGTTCAACCAGCACGCCGAGCGCATCGTCGAGGCCGCGCGTGCATTCGAGAACCTGGTCACCAACTACAACGACGTCCATCTGCGCGAGCAGTACAACCGCGACGTGGACAACGCCGAGCGCGCGGCCGACCGCGTCACGCACGACGTCAACCGGCTGATCCACAAGACCTTCATCACGCCCATCGACCGCGAGCAGATCCACAAGCTCATCAACACGATGGACGACGTGGCCGACCTGATCCAGGACTCGGCCGAGACCATGGCGCTGTACGACGTGCGCCACATGACCGACGAGATCGTGCGCCTCACCACGCTGAGCGTGAAGTGCTGCGACCGCCTCAAGGACGCCGTCAAGTTCCTCGGCAAGATCGCCGACCCGGCGGTGGCCGAGGCCGTGCTCAAGACCTGCGAGGAGATCGACCGCCTCGAGTCCGATGCCGACCGCGTGATGCGCAGCGCCATGAGCAAGCTGTTCCGCGAGGAGCCCGACGTGCGCGAGGTCATCAAGCTCAAGGCCATCTACGAGCTGCTCGAGACCATCACCGACAAGTGCGAGGACGTCGCCAACGTGATCGAGGGCATCGTCCTCGAGAACTCCTGACACGCGGGGGCTCATGGCAACCGTACAGGTAGGCCTGTGGGTCGTGGTGCTGCTGGTGCTGCTGGCGATCGCCTTCGACTTCATGAACGGCTTCCACGACGCGGCGAACTCGATCGCCACCGTGGTTTCGACCGGGGTGCTCAAACCCGCGCAGGCGGTGGCTTTCGCCGCCTTCTTCAATCTGCTGGCGATCTTCGTCTTCCACCTGAGCGTGGCGGCGACCGTCGGCAAGGGCATCGTGCAGCCGGGCATCGTCGACGTGCACGTGGTGTTCGGCGCGCTCATCGGCGCGATCACCTGGAACCTCGTGACCTGGTACTACGGCATCCCCAGCAGTTCCTCGCATGCGCTGATCGGCGGCATCGTGGGCGCGGTGATGGCCAAGTCCGGCGCCAGCGCGCTGGTGGCCGGCGGCATCTGGAAGACCGTGGCCTTCATCTTCGTGTCGCCGCTGCTGGGCTTCCTGCTCGGCTCGCTGATGATGGTGGTGGTGGCCTGGGTCTGCCGGCGCGCCACGCCTTCGCGCGTGGACCGCTGGTTCCGCCGGCTGCAGCTGGTGTCCGCCGGTGCCTACAGCCTGGGCCACGGCGGCAACGACGCGCAGAAGACCATCGGCATCATCTGGATGCTGCTGATCGCCACCGGCCATTCGTCCACCGACGCGCCGCCCACCTGGACCATCATCAGCTGCTACGCGGCGATCGCGTTGGGCACCATGTTCGGCGGCTGGCGCATCGTGAAGACCATGGGCCAGAAGATCACCAAGCTCAAGCCCGTGGGCGGCTTCTGCGCCGAGACCGGCGGCGCGCTGACGCTGTTCCTGGCCACCGGCCTGGGCATCCCGGTGTCGACCACCCACACCATCACCGGCGCCATCGTCGGCGTGGGCTCGGTGCAGCGCGCGAGCGCGGTGCGCTGGGGCGTGGCGGGCAACATCGTCTGGGCCTGGATCTTCACGATCCCGGCGGCGGCCTTCGTGGCGGCGATCGCTTACTGGGTGAGCCTGCAGATCTTTTGAGACCGTGGGCGGAGCGCGCCGCCGTGCGTGCCTCCGGCCTTGCGTTCCGCGAAGCAAGAAAAATCTTCGCAAGAGACGGGATTCGGAAGGCAATCTTCATTCCCAAAAGATTTTCTGGCTTCCCATGACCGGCTGCCGGCACCTCGGCAGCCTGCGCGGGTCAACCCGTGACCCGCGTCGAGCGCATGCCCGCGTTCGTGGCCGTGCTGGGCCTTCGGTAGGATTGAGAAGGCCCATAACCTGCCGAACCGCACCATCAATCTGCTGATCCAGTGGATTCGGCAGCGCGGCAACAAGATGCCCGAGCGCCGTCGCACCGCGTCGGAGCTGGCCGACTTGCGGCGCGAGGTGATCCACGGCATCGAGGCGATCGTGGCAGAGAGCTTCAGTGCGGCACCGAATGCCGGCCGCTGATCTGTCATGTGCCCGGCCGTGGCAGGGCGCTCAGCGGTGGTCCGTCGAATGGATCTGCAACGCCTCGAGGAAGCGCGAGACCATGTTGTAGGCGGCGATGGTCGCGGTCAGTTCCACCAGCTGCTGCGGCGCGTAGGCCTCGGCCACGCTGGCGAAGACCGCGTCGTCGACCTGCACATTGCGGGTCATGGCGTCGGTGTAGGCCAGCACGGCGCGCTCGGTGGCGTCGAACAGCGTGCTGTCGGCCCAGTGCTCCAGCGCGTCCAGCTTCTCGGCCGGCACGCCTTCCTTCAGCGCGATCGGGATGTGCTGTTCGGCCTCGTAGGGTGCGCGGTTGATCTGCGCCACCCGGATGATGACCATCTCGCGGACCGCGCCCGACAGCGTCGACTGCTGCCGGATCGCGGTGAGGTAGCCCAGCCAGCCTTGCGCCACGGGCGGGCTGTGCAGCAGCATCTGGTAGAGGTGGAGGATGCTGCCGCGCTCGGCCACGATGCGCTGGGCCAGCGGGCGCGTGGCCTCGTTGTCGGTGTCGGCGTAGGGGATGCGTGCCATGGGTTCTTTCGGTGGAGGGGGGTCAGTCTGCCGAGACGATCTTGCGCTTGACCAGGTCGGCCATGATGTCCGAGTCCTTGCGCACGCGCGCGGCGAAGACCTCGGGGCTGCTGTTGACGATGTCGAAGGCGTTGTCGGCGAAGCGGCGCTCCACCTGCGGGTCGTGCATCACCTCGCGCATGGCCTTGAGGATCTTCTCGCGCACCGGCTCGGGCAGGCCTTTGGGGCCGACCAGGCCGATCCAGGTCGGGAACTCGAAGCCCGGGATCGATTCGTTCATCGCCGGCACCTCGGGCAGCTGCTTCGATCGGCCCGGCGAGCTGACCGCGATGGCCTTGACCTTGCCCGCCTTGACGTGCGGCAGCATCACCGACAGGCCCGCGAAGGCGAAGTCGATGTGCCCGCCCAGCAGGTCGGTCAGCAGCGGCGCGGCGCCCTTGTAGGGCACGTGCGTGGTCTGCAGCTGCTTGATGATCGACAGTTGGGCGCTGTTGACGTGGCCGGCCGAAGCGGTGCCCGCCGAACCATAGGCCGTGCCCGGATGGGTCTTGAGGTAGTTGACGAAGGCCTCCAGCGTCTTGGGCGGCAGGTCGTTGCGCGTGACCAGGATCTGCGGCGTGGTCACCAGCAGGCTCAGGTAGTCGAAGTCCTTGAAGGTGTCGAAGGGCAGGTTCTTCACCGTGTGGTGGTTCACCGCCTGCGAATCGAGCGCGAGCATCAGCGTGTAGCCGTCGGGCTTGGCGCGGTAGAGCTCTCCCGCGCCCAGCGTGCCGCTGGCCCCCGGCTTGTTCTCCACCACGATGGCCTGGCCGAGCCGCTCGCCCAGCGCGTTGCTGATGGTGCGCGCGGTCTGGTCGACCGCACCGCCCGGCGCGAAGGGCACGATCAGCCGGATCGGCTGGCTGGGGTAGGGCGCCTGCGCCCAGCCCGGGAGCGGTGCGGCCAGGGTGGCGGCCATGGCGCCGGCGATGAGCAGTCTGCGGTGGATCATGTGTTGTCTCTCTTGGATCTTGTTCTGGATGGATGGATGGCGGCGTCGCTCAGCGCGTGGCGGCCACCAGGCCGCCGTCCACCACGATCTCGGTGCCGGTGATGTAGCGGCTCTCGTCGGCCGCGAGGAACAGCGTGGCGTGGGCCGTGTCCCAACCGGTGCCCATGTGCTTCATCGGCACCTGGTTGTCGCGGTGCGCGGCGAAGCCCACGGCATCGCCCTGGGCGTACTTGGCGGCCAGCCCCTCGAACAGCGGCGTGTGCATCAGGCCCGGCACCACGCAGTTCATGCGGATGCGCTCGGGCGCATGGATCACCGCGCTGGTGCGCGTGAAGTGCATCAGCGCCGCCTTGGCCGCCGCGTAGCCGACCTGCGGCTTGCCCACGTAGCGCAGGCCGGCCACCGAGGAGATGCTGACGATCGAGCCGCCGCCCTGGCGCTGCATGTGCGGGATCACGTGCTTGCAGGCCAGGAAGGCGCCCTTGAGGTTGACCTGGAACTGCGCGTCCCACACCTCTTCGTCCATGTCGACCGGCCCGCCCGGCTGCGACACGCCCACGTTGTTGACCAGGATGTCGATGCGGCCGAAGCGCGCGATGCAGTCGGCCACGGCCTGTGCGACCTGGTCCGAACGGGTGGCGTCGCAGCGCTGCACCACGCCCT
Organism: Variovorax sp. J2P1-31; assembly: GCF_030317215.1. NCBI lineage: Bacteria > Pseudomonadati > Pseudomonadota > Betaproteobacteria > Burkholderiales > Comamonadaceae > Variovorax > Variovorax sp. J2P1-31. The sequence continues at coordinate 103,377 of NZ_JASZYA010000003.1, read as the reverse complement.
CGTGGCCTTCGGCTTCGATGATGTCCAGTGTGGCCTGGGCGGCCTCCAGCTTGAGGTCGGTGCCGAACACCTTCGCGCCCTGGCGCGCGAACAGCACCGCGGTGGCGCGCCCGTTGCCCCAGCCCTCGGCCACGGCCCCGCAGCCCATCACCAGGGCCACCTTGTTCTTCAGATCCAGCACGTCGTCTCCTTGTCGAAAGGCACGGCGGCAGTGCCGTGCTTCGAGGCATCGTAGGGAGGCAGAATTGATCTGTGAAGTTCTTTTGATCTATGGATTGATAGACTGGAGGAATGAATGTTTCCCCCCGGCAGCTGCGCATGTTCCTCGCGCTCACGGCCTCGCTGAACTTCAGCCGCACCGCCGAGCAGTTCTTCGTCACCCAGCCTTCGCTGAGCAAGGCCATCCGCGACCTCGAGGAGGAACTGGGCCTGCGTCTGTTCGAGCGCAGCACGCGCAGCGTCAAGCTGACCGAGAGCGGGGAGCGGCTGGCGGCGTTGGCGCGCGGCGTGATCGGGGAATTCGACGCCGGGCTGGAGCGCCTGCGCACCAGCGCCGAACGTGCGTCGAAGCAGCTCGCGATCGCGTCGCTGCCCTCGCTGGCCAACGTGCTGCTGCCCGCGGCCTGCAGCGCGCTGGAGACGCGCTACGGCGACCCGCGGATCACCATCCACGACTGCTCCAACGCCGCGTCGATCCAGCGGCTGATCAACGGCCAGGTCGACTTCTCGGTCGCTTCGGTGGCGCCTTCGCACCCCGACGTGCGCTACGAGGAGATCCTGCGCGACCGCTTCGTGCTGCTGTCGTCGGCGCGGTGGCACGCGCGGGTGGCCGAGCGCATGCACCTGGACGACCTGGTCGAGTTGCCGCTGATCAGCATGACCGACTCCAGCACCGCCATGCGCTACATGAGCGCGGCCTACCTGCAGCGCGGCATCGAGTTCCGCCCGAAGATGCAGTTCGACCAGGTGGGCACCATCGCGGGTTTCGTCAAGCAGGGCCTGGGCATCGCGGTGCTGCCCTATCTGGGCACCACGCCGCTGCTCACCCTGCGTGGCCTGCGCGTCAGCGAGATCGTCGACGGGCCGGTGCGCTCCGTAGGCATCGTCACACGCCGTGCCGGCACGCCGACGGCCATCGCGCAGCAGGCGATGCAGGAGGTGCGCACCGTGGCGGGCGCGCTGATCGCCCGGCAGTCGGCATGGGTGCTGCCGCCGTCGGCGCGCCGCACACGCCCCCGGTCGCCCTGATGGTGCTTGCGGCCTTCGATGCCTTGCCGTAGAGTGAAATATCGGTCGGCGTCGTGGTCGAGGGGCGCGCGGAGGTCTGCACGAAGCCGCATGTGCTCTTGGCCCCGCCGGAGCGTTTCGAGCGGCCTGCGCACCCACGCGGAATCCGCCCGTCGGTCTAGATGCGTACACGCATTTGCATTGCGACATGTCTTTGGAGGAGATCGCATGATCACCGTCACCGCCATGAAGTGGGCCCCGCCCTTCGCGTCCGGCCAGGTTCGCGACCACCGCGTCCGCTGGATCCTGAACGAGGTCGGCTGGCCTTACGAGGTCCGGCTGGTCGATGCACCGACGATGAAGTCGCCGCCCTACCTGGGCAGCCTGCAGCCCTTCGGACAACTGCCCGTGTTGGAAGAGGACGGTCGGCCGCCGATGTTCGAGAGCGGCGCCATCGTGCTCGACGTCGCCATGCGCTCCGGGCGCTGCATCGGTGGCGAAGGAGCGCCGGAGCGGGCAGCGGCCATCCAATGGGTCGTCGCCGGCCTGAACTCCGTCGAGCCGTTCCTCTTCAACGTCGCGGAGGTCGAGTACTTCATGGACGACGAGGCCGCGAAGGCCGCCCGAAAACCCGTCGTCGTGGCGCTGGCGAAAGAGCGCCTCGCGATGCTGGAAAAGGCGCGAAACGGACGCGCGTGCTTCGTCGGCGACGCGTTCACGGTCGCCGATCTCATGTTCGCCTCGATCCTCAAGATCGCCCGCAGGCTCGACCTGTTAGGCGAACTGCCGGCGCTGGCCGCATGGCAGCAGTCGATCCTGGCCCGCCCGGCGCACGCCAAGGCCGAGCAGGACCAGATGGCGGAGATTGCCCGCCACTCGGCCGCCGACATGCGCTACGACGCGCTGCGGCGCTGAGGCCGCCCAGGACTAACGCGGAACCGGCCTTGCCGCGTTGGCGTCGCCACGCAAAGAGGAGGTCGAAGCGACACGCAGTGCGCGAGACAAAAGCCCAGGGCTACCGCGGAACCGGCTTCGCCGGGCCGCGCGTAGCGCCCCCGGTAGGGGGAGGGAGGAGCGACACCCAGTGCGCGGAGCCTGGGGGCGAGCCCGACTACTGCGAGATCTTGCGGCCTTCTTCGACCTGGTGCTCGAAGTAGCGCTGGAAGCTGAAGGCGATGCTCGCCATCAGCACCGTGCTGCCGATCAGCAGCGAGATCACGACCGCGCCGATGGTGATCCAGCCGGTGCGGCCGGGCGCGGCGTCGGCCGGGGCCGAGGCGTTGAAGCGGGCGTTCCACTTCTCCGGCGTCGTCAGGCCGTAGACGATGGCCGTGAGCGCGCAGCCGGCAATGGTGAAGCCCAGCAGGGGCACCAGCGCCCAGCTCAGGCCGTCGTCCAGGCCGTACATGCGCGCCCGCTCGATGCCGTAGAGGCCCAGCGCGGTCGGGATCGGCAACAGCCAGCCCAGGGTGTCGCCCAGCCCGTGCAGGTAGAAGCGGTGCAGGCCGAAGGGCCCGCCCAGGAAGGCGAGCCAGGCGGCCAGGGTCTTGTTCTTCATTCGGTCTTTCGTTTATTCGGGTGCGGTGCTGCTGCCCAGGCCCAGCGACTTTTCCATCAGCACCACGTCCAGCCAGCGGCCGAACTTCCAGCCACAGTCCTTGAGCACGCCCACCTGGGTGAAGCCCTGCGCGCGGTGCACGCCGACCGAGCCGGCGTTGCCCGAGTCGCCGATCACCGCGATCAGCTTGCGCACGCCCACGGCCTCGGCCGCCTGCGACAGCGCGGTCAGCAACTGCGAGCCCACGCCCTGGCCGCGGGCGGCCTCGGCCAGGTAGATCGAGTCCTCGGCCGAGAAGCGGTAGGCCGGACGCGGCTTGAACCAGTTGCAGTAGGCGAAGCCCAGCACCTGGCCGTCGCGTTCGGCCACCAGGTAGGGCAGGCCCTTGGCCAGCACGTCGGCGCGGCGCGCGGCCATGTCGGCCTCGCTCGGGGCTTCGGTCTCGAAGGTGCCGGTGCCGGTGAGCACGTGGTGGGCGTAGATGGCGGCGATGGCGGCGACGTCTTCGTCGCGGCTGGGGCGGAGGATCAGGGTCATGGGGCGGCGCAGGCGTTGCGCGGACGGGACGGGAAGGGCGAAAGCATACGCAAAAGCACCTGACTGCGGCCCATTGGCACAGATAACTGCCGGCGAAAAAAGCCTGCGCGCTATAATCGTGGGCTTTTCAGCGTGTCGCTGGCCGGGTGGCCATGTCGCGTGTCTCGACGCTGGAAGAACTCTGTGGGCGACCCTTTCGGGTTTGCTGCACCACCCGAAGGATAAATCATGGTCGTCATTCGACTCTCCCGCGGCGGCTCCAAGGGCCGTCCGTTCTTCAACATCGTCGTGTCGGACAAGCGCGTTCGCCGCGATGGCCGTTTCATCGAGCGTCTGGGTTTCTACAACCCGACCGCGAAGGAAAACGAAGAAAGCATCCGTATCGCTCAGGACCGCCTGACGTACTGGAAGAGCGTTGGCGCCCAAGCGTCGCCGACGGTCGACCGCCTGATCAAGCAAGCTGCTGCCGCGGCGCCCAAGGCTGCGGCCTAAGCTGCCAGCCAAGGCGATGCTGCCCACACTCGAAGCCGCCGATCTGCCGGCGGATGCGATCGAGGTCGGACGCATCGCCGATGCCTGGGGCATCAAGGGCTGGTTCAAGGTCCTGCCCCACAGCGCCCAACCCGAGGCGCTCTTCTCTTCGAAGCGCTGGTTCATCCAGCCTTCCGGACCGGTGAATGCGCCTGCGCGCACCGGCGCCTTCCGTCTTGCGATCCGCGAGGCCAAGGAACATTCCGACTGCATCGTCGCGACTTCGCCCGACGTGCCCGACCGCAATGCGGCCGAGGCGCTGCGCGGCGCGCGCGTGTTCGTCCCGCGCTCGAGCTTTCCCTCGGCCGGCGACGACGAGTACTACTGGGTCGACCTGATCGGCCTGAACGTGGTCAACCGCGAAGGCGTGGCGCTGGGCACGGTGCGCGAACTGCTCTCGGGCGGATCGCAGACCACGCTGGTGCTCGGGTACGAGCAAGACGGCAAGCCCGTCGAGCGCATGGTGCCTTTCGTCTCCGCCTTCGTCGACAAGGTCGACCTGGCGGGTCGTCTGATCACGGTCGACTGGCAGCCCGATTACTGAGTGCGTCGTCGCCATGCGCTTCGACATCCTCACGCTGTTCCCTGAACTGTTCGCGCCGCTGCTCACCAGCGGCGTGACGCGGCGCGCCTACGAATCGAAGCAGGTCGAGGTGGTGTTCTGGAACCCGCGCGACTTCGCCGAAGGCAACTACCGCCGGGTCGACGACCGCCCCTTCGGCGGCGGCCCGGGCATGGTGATGATGGCCGAGCCTTTGTCCGCCTGCCTCGATGCGGCGCTGGCCGCGCGCGGCGCGCCCGCGCCGGTCGTGCTGTTCTCGCCCATCGGCGAGACGCTGCGCCATGCGGCCGTCGAGACCTGGGCGGCGGGCGAGGGCGCGGTGCTGGTGTGCGGCCGCTACGAAGGCATCGACCAGCGCTTCATCGACACCCGTGTCACCCACCAGATCAGCCTCGGCGACTTCGTGCTCTCGGGCGGCGAGATCGCCGCGATGGCCTTGCTCGATGCGGTCACGCGGCTGCAGCCGGGCGTGCTGGGCGACCAGGCCAGCCATGTGCAGGACAGCTTCAACCCCGCGCTCGACGGCCTGCTCGACTGCCCGCACTACACGCGGCCCGAGCACTGGAACGGCCAGGCCGTGCCGGCCCCGCTGCTGTCGGGCCACCATGTGCAGATCGAGCGCTGGCGGCGCGACCAGCGGCTGGCCATCACGGCCGCGCGGCGGCCCGAACTGGTCGAGGCGGCGCGCGATGCCGGCCGGCTGACCAAGGCCGATTTGGCTGCGCTGCAAAAAAAGCTATAATCCGCGGTTCCCCGATCCTCTGTCTGGCCGCGCTTCGGTATTCGTCCGGTTCCTTCGTGAATCCGCGACAGCCAAAAGCGCCTTTTGTGCAGCCCACACGATCGACTATCAGGAAATCATGAACCTCATCGAAACTCTCGAGCAGGAAGAGATTGCCCGCCTCGGCAAGACCATCCCTTCCTTCATGCCCGGTGACACGGTCATCGTCAGCGTCAACGTCGTCGAAGGCAGCCGCAAGCGCGTGCAGGCCTACGAAGGCGTGGTGATCGCCAAGCGCAATCGCGGCCTCAACAGCGGCTTCACGGTGCGCAAGATCTCCAGCGGCGAAGGCGTGGAACGTACCTTCCAGACCTACAGCCCGCTGATCGCCGGCATCGAAGTCAAGCGCCGCGGTGACGTCCGTCGTGCGAAGCTGTACTACCTGCGCGAGCGCAGCGGTCGTTCGGCACGCATCAAGGAAAAGCTGCCGGGCAAGCGCAACACGCCGGCCGCTGCTGCACAGTAAGCAGTCGCCTTGTCGTGAAAAAAGCCGCCGTTACTGGCGGCTTTTTGCGTTGGCGCGCAGCTTGCGTGCAGCGCATGGCCTATGTTCGATGGATGCCACCATCGCCTCTTTCGTATCGTCCCGGAGAAGCTTTTTGACCCCTCCCTCTGTCGCCCTGGAATCCGTCGATCCCGTCGAGCCGATCAATGCCGTGTCGCGGGCCGCCTTCGAGCCCCGCGATGTGCCGGTGATCCGCGTCGACCGCGATCTGCCGGCGGTGGCGGCGGAGCGGTTCACGGCGCAGGCGCTGCGCGCACGCTTCGCGCGCCCGCCGGTCTGGGAGCCCGAACTGCGCCGCGAGCCGCGCATGGGCAACCGCGCGCCCGCGCAGGCGGCCGTGCTGGTGCCGATCGTGATGCGCGAGAAGGAGCCCATGGTGCTGCTGACCGAGCGCGCGACGCAGATGTCCACGCACTCGGGCCAGGTGGCGTTTCCGGGTGGCCGGGTCGATCCGGAAGACGCCAACATCGCGGCCGCCGCCTTGCGCGAGGCCTGGGAAGAGGTGGGCCTGTCGGCCGACTACATCGAGGTGCTGGGCAGCTTGCCAACCTACACCACCGTCACCTCGTTCATCGTCACGCCGGTGATCGCGCTGGTGCGGCCGGGCTTCCAGCTCACGCTGAGCCCGTCGGAAGTGGCTGATGCCTTCGAGGTGCCGCTGTCGCACCTGATGAACCCGGCCAACCACCGGCGCCATGCGATGGTGGGCGAGGGCCTGAACGCACGCCAGTGGTTCTCGATGCCCTACCAGGACGGTGCGCAGGAGCGCTTCGTCTGGGGTGCGACGGCGGGGATGCTGCGCAACCTCTACCGCTTCCTCGTGGCTTGAGAAGGAAGCGCACGCGGACCTCATGAAGGCCCGCGTGAATCCGTCAGCCTTGTTTGGCCTGGTGGAAGCGCTCGAGGAACGACACCAGCTTCGCATCCTGCGGCCGGTTCATGATGGCCTCGGCCGGGCCGATCTCCGCCATCACGCCGTCGCGCATGAAGCCGATGCGGTCCGACACGTTGGCCGCGAAGGCCATCTCGTGCGTGACCAGCACCATCGTCATGCCCTCGGCCGCCAGTTCGCGGATCACCGACAGCACCTCGCCGACCAGCTCGGGGTCGAGCGCCGAGGTCGGTTCGTCGAACAGCATCACGGCCGGTTGCATCGCCAGCGCGCGGGCGATCGCCACGCGCTGCTTCTGTCCGCCCGACAGGCGCGCCGGATGCTGCTGCGCCTTCTCGGCCAGGCCGACCTTGCCCAGCAGCGTCATCGCCAGGGCCTTGGCCTCTTCGACGCTCTTGCCCTGCACCTGCACCGGGCCTTCGATGATGTTCTGCAGCACCGTCATGTGCGGGAACAGGTTGAAGTGCTGGAACACCATGCCGATGTTGGCGCGCAGCGCCGCCAGCTTGTCGTCCTTGGGCGGGCGGGCGCCGCCGCTGAAGGCGAAGCGGTGGCCGCTCACCTCGAGCTGCCCGTCCTCGGGCATCTCGAGCAGGTTCATGCAGCGCAGGAAGGTCGACTTGCCCGAGCCGCTGGCGCCGATCAGCGTGACCACTTCGCCGGGCTGCACCGCGAGCGACACGCCCTTGAGCACATGGTGGTCGCCGAAGGACTTGTGGATCGCCGTGGCCTGCAGGATCGGCGCGGAGGAAGAGGAGGTTGGAGGGGTCGGCATCACTTGGAGGCTCCCAGGCGGCGCTCGACGCGGGTCGCGATCAGGGTGAGCGGGAACAGCACGGCGAAGTAGATCACCGCGATGGTGGTGTAGACCTCGAGCGGCCGGTAGCTCGCGCCGGTGATGACCGAGCCCTGGTAGAGCAGGTCGCCCACCGCCACGGCCGACACCAGCGAGGTGTTCTTGAGCTGCATGATGGTCTGGTTGATCAGCGAAGGGATCATCAGCGGGAAGGCCTGCGGCAGGATGATGCGGCGGAAGATCTTGCCGCGGCGCATGCCGATCGCGCGGCCGGCTTCCCACTGGCCGCGGTCCACGGCCTCGATGCCGCCGCGGAAGATCTCGCTGTAGAACGCGCCCGCATAGAAGGACAGGGCCAGGAAGCAGGCGGTGGTGGCCGACATGTCGACGCCGATCAGCACCGGCAGCGCGTAGTAGGCCCAGACCAGCTGCACCAGCAGCGGCGTGCAGCGGAAGATCTCGGTCCAGATCTGCAGCGGCACCGTGACCCAGCGCGTCATGGTCGGGTTGCGCAGCACGCCGGTGATCAGGCCCAGCACGAGGCCGACCAGCACCGTGCTCACGGTGAAGGCCAGCGTCACGCCCAGCCCGCGCCAGATCAGCGGCAGGTAGGGAACGAGGGACCCGAAGTCCCAGGCGTAGGAAGCGTTGTCCATGCGGTCGCGCTCAGAACTGGATTTCGCTCGGGATGTCTTCGGGCTTGATGTTCAGCGCCTGGAAGCCCTTGAGCATCCACTCGCGCGTCTGGCCGCTGAAGCGGTTGTTGTCGGCCCACACGCTCAGGAAGTTCTTGAAGCGCGGATCGGTTTCCATGCGGATGCCGAGGTTGGTCGGCATCGTCAGCGTGGGCTTGGGGATCACCAGCGTGCCCAGCGTCGGATTCTTCTTCATGGTCGAGATCGCCAGCACGGCCAGCACCACGGTGCAGTCGGCGCGGCCCGTGGCCACGGCCAGCACCGCCTCGTCGCGCGTCTTGAAGCCCAGGATGTTGGCCTTGGGGCAGTAGCGGCGGGCGATGGTCTCGTGGGTGGAGCCGATGTCCACGGCGATCTTCACGGTGGGCTTGTTGAGCTCTTCCCAGGTGGTGGTCTTGGCGAAGCCCTTGCGCGTGATCGCGGTGTACGAGTGCACCAGGATGGGCGTGGAGAAGTCGATCACCAGCGCGCGCTGCGGCGTCGGGCTGACGGCGAAGGCCAGGTCCACCTTGCCGGACTGCAGGTCCAGGATCTGGTTGCCCCAGCTCGACTCGACCGTTTCCACCTTGGCGCGCAGCAGCGTCGCGATGTCGGTCGCCATGTCGATGCAGGCGCCGGTCCAGGCGTTGGTCACCAGGTCCTTGTGGAAGTAGGGCTCCTGGCCGGGGATCACGGCGACGCGCAGCACGCCGCTCTTCTGGACCTTCTCCAGCGTGGAGCCGCTCGCGGGGGTCGAGACGGTCGCGGGTTGGGCCAGGGCCTGGGTGGCGGTCGCCGCGCTGACGGCGACAGCGGCGCCGGCGACGGCCAATTGGTTGAACATGGCTCTGCGTTGCATGAAGAACTCCTTCGGGGACGAATTAAAGAGAGCGCGTCCCAATGAAAAAGGAACAGCGCAGCACATCGGCAATTCAGCCGAATTGAATTGAATAAAAGAGTGCGGAAGGCTGTGGTCGCCCGTCACGGCGGACCGTGGATCATAAACGTTGGGTGTTGGGTTGCAACTATTTCCTGGGCGTTTCCACCTAGGGGTTGCACCTATTGTTCAGTCCCAATGTTGTGCGGATTCGACGATTTTCGCCATTGGAAGCACAAGAATGGTGCATCTCTCGGTTGCGGCAGCAAGAAGGGGCATGCGATGGATGTCATGACCGATGCCGAGTGCAATAAGCAGGCCAGGTTTTCCACCTCTTGCGGATCAAGGTGCAACCGAAAACTGAATTGATTCATGGGTTGCACCTTTTTATCGGAAAAGCGGTTGCGCCTCGTTCGGGGTTGATTTAACATCCGCCGCAATTCAATCTCCTAGCCTCAAAGCGATTCAATGTCCCTGACCACACTCGGCGTGAAGCTGGACGACAGCGTGCGTGAGCGCCTCAAGAAGGCCGCGCTCAAGGTCGACCGCACCACCCACTGGCTGATCAAGCAGTCCATCTACGCGCACCTCGAACGGCTGGAGCGCGGCCTGCCGCTCGACGAAGTCTTCGGTGCCGCCCCGTCGGCGCTCAACGGCGCGGAGCATCCGTACGCCGCCGACGACGCGGAGCCGGCGCACCAGCCCTTCCTCGATTTCGCCGAGAACGTGCTGCCGCAGAGCGTGCTGCGCGCCGCCATCACCGCGGCCTACCGCCGGCCCGAGGCCGAGCAGGTCGCGATGCTGCTGCCGCAGGCGCGCCTGCCCGAAGACATGGCCGCGGCCACGCACCGGCTGGCCTGCCAGCTGTCCGAGAAGCTGCGCGGCCACCAGGCCGGCGGCCGCGCGGGCGTGGTGCAGAACCTGCTGCAGGAGTTCTCGCTGTCCTCGCAGGAGGGCGTGGCGCTGATGTGCCTGGCCGAGGCGCTGCTGCGCATCCCCGACAAGGGCACGCGCGACGCGCTCATCCGCGACAAGATCAGCAACGGCAACTGGCAGCCGCACCTGGGCAAGAGCACCTCGCTGTTCGTCAACGCCGCGACCTGGGGGCTGATGCTCACCGGCAAGCTGGTGTCCACGCACAACGAATCGGGCCTGAGCCACTCGCTGGGCCGGGTGCTCACGCGCGGCGGCGAGCCGGTGGTGCGCAAGGGCGTGGACATGGCGATGCGCCTGATGGGCGAGCAGTTCGTCACCGGCGAGACCATCGGCAAGGCGCTGGCCAACGCGGGCAAGCTCGAGGCGCGGGGCTTCCGCTACTCCTACGACATGCTGGGCGAGGCCGCGCTCACCGACGCCGATGCGCTGCGCTACATGGCCTCCTACGAGCAGGCTATCCACGCGATCGGCATGGCGGCCTCTGGCGCGGGCATCTACCGCGGCCCGGGCATCTCGATCAAGCTGTCGGCGCTGCACCCGCGCTACAGCCGCGCGCAGTACCCGCGCGTGATGGACGAGCTCTACCCGCGCCTGCTCACGCTCACGCTGCTGGCGCGCAAGTACGACATCGGCCTCAACATCGACGCCGAAGAAGCGGATCGGCTCGAGCTCTCGCTCGACCTGCTCGAGCGCCTGTGCCACGAGCCCGGCCTGGCCGGCTGGAACGGCATCGGCTTCGTGATCCAGGCCTACCAGAAGCGCTGCGCGGGCGTGATCGCCTACCTGATCGACCTCGCACGCCGCAGCCGCCACCGCCTGATGATCCGGCTGGTCAAGGGCGCCTACTGGGACAGCGAGATCAAGCGCGCCCAGATCGACGGCCTCGAGGACTACCCGGTCTACACGCGCAAGGTGCACACCGACGTGTCCTACCTGGCCTGCGCACGTCAGCTGCTGGCCGCGCCCGAGGCGGTGTACCCGCAGTTCGCCACCCACAACGCGCACACGCTGGCGGCCATCTACCACCTCGCGGGCCAGAACTACTACGAAGGCCAGTACGAGTTCCAGTGCCTGCACGGCATGGGCGAGCCGCTCTACGACCAGGTGGTGGGGCCGCTCGACGAAGGCAAGCTCGGCCGTCCGTGCCGCATCTACGCGCCCGTGGGCAGCCACCAGACGCTGCTGGCCTACCTGGTGCGCCGGCTGCTGGAGAACGGCGCCAACACCTCCTTCGTCAACCGCATCGCCGACAAGAGCCTGTCGATCGAGGCGCTGGTCGCCGACCCGGTGAAGGCGGTCGAGGCGCAGGGGCTCAAGGAGGGCCGCACCGGCCTGCCGCACCCGCGCATCCCGCTGCCGCGCGACCTCTACCCGGGCCGCGCCAACGCACCCGGACTCGACCTGTCGAACGAGCAGCGGCTGGCCTCGCTCTCGAGCGCGCTGCTGCACACGGCCAATGGCGACTGGCTCGCGCAGCCGATGCTCGCGCAGCCCGTGGCGCCCGCCGCGCGCCAGCCGGTGCGCAACCCGGCGCGCCACGACGACGTGGTGGGCCAGGTGCAGGAGGCCACGGCCGAGGACGTGGAACGCGCGCTGCAGTCCGCGCAGGACGCCTTCCAGATCTGGCAGGCCACGCCCGCCATCGAGCGCGCCGACATGCTCGAGCGCAGCGCCGAGATGCTCGAAGGCCGCATGCAGCCGCTGCTGGGCCTGCTGGTGCGCGAGTCCGGCAAGACGCTGCCCAACGCCATCGCCGAGGTGCGCGAGGCGGTCGACTTTCTGCGCTACTACGCGGCCCAGGTGCGCACCGGCTTCAGCAACAAGACCCACCGCCCGCTGGGCCCGGTGGTCTGCATCAGCCCCTGGAATTTCCCGCTGGCCATCTTCATCGGCCAGATCGCCGCGGCGCTGGCCGCCGGCAACACGGTGCTGGCCAAGCCGGCCGAGCAGACCCCGCTGATCGCGGCGCAGGCGGTGCAGATCCTGCACGCGGCCGGGCTGCCGCCCGGCGTGCTGCAACTGCTGCCGGGCACGGGCGAGACGGTCGGCGCCGCGCTGGTGGCCGATGCGCGGGTGCAGGCGGTGCTGTTCACCGGCTCGACGCAGGTCGCGCGCATCCTGCAGCGCGTGATCGCCGGGCGCCTCGACGCGCTGGGCCATCCGATCCCGCTGATCGCCGAGACGGGCGGCCAGAACGCGATGATCGTGGACTCGTCCGCGCTGGTCGAACAGGTCGTGACCGACGTGGTCGCCTCGGCTTTCGACAGCGCCGGCCAGCGCTGCTCGGCGCTGCGCATCCTGTGCGTGCAGGAGGACATCGCCGAGCGCACCATCGAGATGCTGCAGGGCGCGATGAGCGAATGCACGCTGGGCAATCCCGAGCATTTCAGCGTCGACATCGGCCCGGTGATCGACCGCGAGGCGCAGCAGTCGCTGCTGCAGCACATCGAGGCCATGCGCGCCAAGGGCCGGCCGGTGTTCCAGGTCGCGCGCGCCCATGGCGACGACGCGGCGCGCGGCACCTTCGTCACGCCCACGCTGATCGAGATCGAGCGCATCGACGAGCTCGAGCGCGAGGTCTTCGGCCCGGTGCTGCACGTGCTGCGCTACGCACGCAACGAGCTCGACGCGCTGCTCGAGCAGGTGAACGCCAGCGGCTATGGCCTCACGCTGGGCGTGCACTCACGCATCGACGAGACCATCCAGAAGATCGTGGCGCGGGCCAAGGTCGGCAACCTCTACGTCAACCGCAACATGGTGGGCGCGGTGGTGGGCGTGCAGCCCTTCGGCGGCGAAGGCCTGTCGGGCACCGGCCCCAAGGCGGGCGGCCCGCTCTACCTCTACCGCCTGCTGTCGAGCGCGCCCGCGCAGGCGGCACTGACCAGCCTGCGCCCGGCCGCGGGCACCGCGGTCGAAGGCCAGGCGGTCGATGTCACGCGCAGCCCGCTGCTCGCGGCGCTGGCGCAGTGGCGCGACCCGGCCCAACCCGAACTCGCCGCGCTCTGCGCGCAGTACGCGGCGCAGTCGCTGGCCGGCACCGAACTGCTGCTCGACGGGCCGACCGGCGAGCGCAATGCCTACCGGCTGTCGGCGCGCGAAGCGGTGCTGTGCCTGGCCGCGTCCGATGCCGACCTGCTGTGCCAGCTGGCGGCCGTGCTGGCCGTCGGTGCGCGCCCGGTCTGGCCCGACACCGCGGCGGCCCGCGCGCTGGCCGCGCGCCTGCCGGCGCCGGTGCGCGAAGCGATCGGCTGGAACAGCGACTGGACCCGCGGCGGCGAGAGCGAAGGCGACTTCAGCGCCGTGATCTACCACGGCGACTCCGACCAGCTGCGCGGCGTGAGCGAGCAACTGGCGCAGCGCGCCGGCCCGATCGTCAACCTGCAGGGCCTGGCGCCCGGCGAGACCGAGATCGTGCTCGAACGCCTGCTGATCGAACGCAGCCTGAGCGTCAACACCGCGGCCGCGGGCGGCAACGCCAGCCTCATGAGCGTCGGCTGACGCACGCGCCGCCCATCCCTTCTTCCACCACATCACCAAGAGAAGAGTTCAAAGCATGAAAGTCCTGTTCCTGGGCTACGGCCACATGGGTGGCGCACTGGGCGAAGCCTGGAAGCGCAGCGGCCTCGCCACGCAGGTGCTGGCGGTCGATCCGGCCAGCACCCCCGATCAGCCCGACCGCTACCCGAGCGTCGACGCGCTGGTCGCGGCCGGTGCCGGCGAAGGCATCGCGCTGATCGTGCTGGCGGTCAAGCCGGCCAAGGCGCTCGATGCGCTGCGCGCGCTGCCGCCAGCGGTGCTGGCGGGTGCGGCCGTGGTCTCGATCGCGGCCGGCGTGCCGATCGCCGCCTTGTCCTCCGCGTTGCCTTCGGGCACGCCCGTGGTGCGCGCCATGCCCAACACGCCGGTGATACTCAATGCCGGCTGCACCGGCCTGTTCGCGGGCGCCAGCGTCGATGCGGCGCTGCGCGCCACCGTCGACCGCCTGTTCGCCACCGTGGGCTCGGCCCACTGGGTCGATGCCGAGCCCCTGCTCGACGCCGTGACCGCGCTCAGCGGCAGCGGCCCGGCCTACTACCACCTGTTCAGCGAAGCCCTGGCCGCGGCCGGCGTCGCGCTGGGCCTGGACGCCGCGCTGGCGCGCCAGCTCGCGGCCGACACCGCCTGGGGCGCGGCCGCGCTGCAGCACGCGCCCGGGGCCGACTTCGCCGCGCTGCGCCAGGCCGTGACCTCGCCCAACGGCACCACCGCCGCCGCCATCGCGGTGTTCGAGGAAGAGGGCGCGCTGCGCACGCTGATCGAACGCGCCGCACTCGCCGCGCGCGACCGCGCCGTCGAACTCTCCACCTCCTGATCGTCTCCCACCTCCCTCCCTTTGTTGACAAGGATTCGCCATGTCGGAACCCACCCCCGCCACCGCCAGCACCACCTACTTCGACGCCAGGAAGGTCGATGAGGCCTACATCCCCGTGATCGACATCTCCGGCCTGGTCGACGGCCGCCCCGGCGCGCTCGAAGACGTGGCCGCGCGCATCATGGACGCCTCGCAGCGCATCGGCTTCTTCTACATCCAGGGCCACGGCATCCCGCAGGCCGTGATCGACGGCGCGAGCCGCGCGATGCGCGACTACTTCGCGCTGCCGCCCGAGGTCAAGGGCCTGCACCCGGTCAACACCAGCCAGCGCGGCTGGATGGCCACCGGCATGACGCGCCTCGAAGGCTCGAAGACGCACGACCTCAAGGAGATCTTCTTCTGGGGCCCCGAGCAGTGGTCGGAGCACCTGGCCGCGCAGAAGGGCGCCGACTCGCTGATCGCCGACAACGTCTGGCCCGACGCCGAGTTCCCGGCGCTGCGCGCCGACCTGCTGCCCTACTACGACGCGGTCTGCCGCATCGGCCACCGGCTGCTGTCGGCCGTGGCGCTGGGGCTCAAGCGCGACCCGGACTTCTTCGCCAGCAAGTACACCAGCCCGATGGCACGTGGCCAGCTCGTCTACTACCCGGTGTCGAGCGCCAAGGACGAGAGCGAAGAGCGCTTCGGCTCGGCCCCGCACACCGACTTCGGCGTGCTCACGCTGCTGCTGCAGGATTCGAACGGCGGCCTGCAGGTGCGCAACCGCGAAGGCGAGTGGGTCGCGGCGCAACCGATCCCCGGCACGCTGGTCTGCAACATCGGCGACCTGCTCCACCGCTGGTCGAACGAGACGCTGAGCTCCAACCTGCACCGCGTGATCAACCGCTCGGGCAACGAGCGCCATTCGATCGCGATCTTCTTCGACCCGACCCCCGACGCCGTGATCGACCCCACCGACCTGGGCTTCCCCGAAGGCGTCGAGAAGTACCCGCCGATCACCGCCTCGGGCTACATCCACGGCAAGAACAAGAAGAACTTCTCGCAGTACAAGTAGGCGATGCAGGAGGGCTGGCGTCGAGGCCAGCCCTTCGGACGCCCTCTGCCCTAGACTCGGCCGGCCCTCCATGCCGTCCTGATGTCCACCCATCTGCACCAAATGCCACGCCGCGTCTACCCGCTGCGGGTGCTGGGCATGGGGCTGGGGGGCGTGGTCACGGCGGTGGTGCTGCAAAGCCGCGACGCATCGCTCGCCGCCTGGCTGGGCGTGCTGCTGCCCGGCTTCGTCTGGCCCCACGTGGCCTATTGGCTCGCCAGGCGCAGCGCCGATCCCTACCGCGCCGAGATCCGCAACCTGCTCATCGATTCGGCGATCACCGGCGCCTGGGTCCCGCTGATGCACTACGGCCTGCTGCCCTCCGTGCTGCTCTGCACCCTGACCATGGTCGACAAGATCACCACCGGCATCAAGGGCCTGTGGGCCCGCTCGGTGCCGGGCATGCTGGGCGCGGGCCTGGCCGTGGGCCTGGTCACGGGGGCGCCGGTGGTGCTGGAGAACTCCTTGACGGTGCTGATCGCCTGCATGCCCGTGCTGATGCTGCACACCCTGTCGGTGAGCGTGGTCAGCTACCGGCTGATACGCAAGGTGTCGCGCCAGAACCAGGAGCTGGAGGTGCTGCGGCGCATCGATGCCGTCACCGGGCTCTACGACCGCGCGCACTGGGAGCTCCAGGCGCAGGAGGCGCTGCGCCGGCACCTGTCGACCGGCGCGCCGGCCAGTCTGCTGATGCTCGACATCGACCGGTTCAAGGCGGTGAACGATTCGCGGGGCCACACCACCGGCGACGAGGTGATCCGGGCGGTGGCCGCCATCGTGCGCGACTGCCTGCGCGGGGGCGACTGCGCGGGCCGCTACGGCGGTGACGAGTTCGCGGTCGTGCTGCCCGGTGCGTCGGCCGAGGAGGCCGCGCAGCTCGCGCAGCGCATCCGCGAGAAGGTGCAGGCCAGCCGCTTCCGTGATTTCGCCGACCTGCGCGTGACCAGCAGCATCGGTGTGGCGGCGTTGAATAGCCGCCATGCGTCGCTGCTCGACTGGCTCAACGCCGCCGATGCGGCGCTGTACGAAGCCAAGGCCGCCGGACGCAACCGGGTCGTCACCGCAGGGTGAGAGCCGCCGGGCAGGGAGGATCTGCCGCGTCCACCCCTGCGATGCACGAAAGCGACTCGCTATCATCGGCCGATGAGCTTCTTTGCCATCCTGTGCGCCTTGTTGATCGAACAGGTGCGGCCGCTCACCGTGCACAACCCGGTGTATGCCGCGGTGCTGGCCTGGACGCGCTGGACCAGCCGCAATTTCGATGCCGGCAAGTCGCACCACGGCTGGGTGGCCTGGGGGCTGGCGGTGTTCGTGCCCACGCTGCTCACGCTGGGCGTGCACTGGCTGCTGGTGCTCACGCTGGGCCTGCCCTTCGCGGTGCTGTGGAGCGTCGCGATGCTCTACGTCACGCTCGGTTTCCGCCAGTTCAGCCACCACTTCACCGGCATCCGCGATGCGCTGGAAGACGGCGACCAGCCGCTCGCGCGCTCGCTGCTCGCGCACTGGCAGCACGCCGATGCGGCCGACCTGCCGCGCAGCGAGATCGTGCGCCACGTGATCGAGCATTCGGTCATCGCCGCGCACCGCCATGTGTTCGGCGTGCTGGCCTGGTTCTCGGTGCTCGCGGCCCTGGGCCTGGGCCCGGCCGGCGCGGTGTTCTACCGCATGAGCGAATTCGTGGCCCGCTACTGGACCCACAAGGACGGCGCCGCGGTGCAGCCGTCGAGTGTCTCGGTGCAGCAGGCCGCGCGCCGTGCCTGGGGCCTGACCGACTGGCTGCCCGCGCGCATCACCGCGCTCGGCTTCGCGGTGGTCGGCAGCTTCGAGGACGCGATCGATTGCTGGCGCAACGACGCCAAGCGCTTCCCCGACCCCAACGACGGCGTGATCCTGGCCGCCACCTCGGGCGCCGTGAACGTGCGCCTCGGCGGCGGCACGCTGCGGCCGCTGGAGGCCGGCGATGCGCTCACCCATGCGCAGGCCGGCGACACGAACTGGTCCGATCCCGAACACGACAGCGGCAGCACCGGCGGCCGCGAGCCCGACCTCGCGCACCTGCGCAGCGTGGTGGGCCTGGTGTGGCGCTCGGTCGTGATGTGGATGGTGCTGCTGGCGCTGCTCACGCTGGCCCGCCTGCTGGGTTGAAGCCCGCCCCCGAATGACCGACATCCCTTCCTTCTGGAGCCCGCGCATCGGCGCGCTCCAGCCCTACGTGCCCGGCGAGCAGCCGCGCATCGACGGGCTGGTGAAGCTCAACACCAACGAGAACCCGTACCCGCCGTCGCCCGCCGTGCTCGACGCGATCCAGGCCGCGGCGGCCCACGGCCTCGAGCGCTACCCCGACCCCGAATCGCAGGCGCTGCGCGAAGCCATCGCCACGCGCCACGGCCTGCGGGCCGAACAGGTGTTCGTCGGCAACGGTTCCGACGAGGTGCTGGCGCACGCCTTCTTCGCCTTCTTCCAGCAGGCTGAGCCGCTGCTGTTCCCCGACGTCACCTACAGCTTCTACCGTGTCTACGCGCAGCTCTACGGCATCGACTGCGTGCTGCAGCCGGTCGATGCGGCGCTGCGCATCGACGTCGAAGCGCTGGCCGCGCGCGCGGCCCGGGGCTGCGCCGGCCTGGTGATCGCCAACCCGAACGCGCCCACCGGCATCGGCCTGCCGCTGGCCGACATCGAACGCCTGCTGCGCGCCTGCCCGGCGCGCGTGGTGCTGGTCGACGAGGCGTACGTCGATTTCGGCGGCGAGAGCGCGCTGGCGCTGGTCGATCGCCATCCGAACCTGCTGGTGGTGCACACGCTGTCCAAGTCGCGCTCGCTGGCCGGCCTGCGCGTGGGCTTCGCCTGCGGCCAGGCGCCGTTGATCGACGCGCTGACCCGCGTGAAGAACAGCTTCAACTCCTACCCGCTCGACCGCCTGGCGCAGGCCGGCGCGATCGCCGCGATGCAGGACGAAGCCTGGTTCGCGCAGACGCGCGACGCCGTCATCGACACGCGCGAAGGGCTGGTGCTGCAGCTCGAGGACTTCGGCTTCGAGGTGCTGCCTTCGCAGGCCAACTTCGTGTTCGCGCGGCATCCGTCGCATGACGCCGCCGCACTGGCCGCCGCCCTGCGCGAGCGCGCGGTGCTGGTGCGCCACTTCGCCCAGCCGCGCATCGCCGACTACCTGCGCATCAGCATCGGCACACGGGCGCAGTGCGGGCAGTTGGTCGACGCGCTGGCGGCGATCGTCGGATAGCCTGCCGCGCGGCCGTTCGCCACCCGTGCAGCGCACGACGCGCAACGGTCAGTCGAACAGGGGATCGTTGAGACAGACGAATCGCGTGCCCAGCCAGCCGTCGCACAACGGGACGGTCAGCTCACGCCGATCGGCGGTGAATTGCAGCTGCGTGGCCATGGGGACCCATAGCTTCTTTTCGACGCCGTCCCGATCCACGAAAGTCGACTTGACGTGGAGTTTGGAATATCTCCCGCTCTTCTCTCTATCGATTGCAAAGACCGTCGCCGAGACTGTCTGTCGCGGGCCATGCACCTTCCAGGTGTTGATTTCGATCAGCAGCCCCCAAGTGAATGCGGCGATATACCCGGCGCCTAAAGCCATGAGAAGCCATTGGACAGACACATCGAAAATCCCCCAGAGCGCGATCACCAGCACAGCCAGGCTCAGCCACAGTGTCAGATTCAAGGCTGGATGAAGAAGCGGTTTCGGCTCGATCGACTCCAGAATCGTTGCGTCCAGGTAATGCGGCGTCAAGAGCCACACCGCAAAGTTCAGCAGCATCGTGGCGGCAACGATGGCATACGCGACGCGTTCGGTTCTCGTGGCGTTTTTCATGCGCACGAGCATCGGGTTGAAAAGGGACTGCGCGCTGTTCATTCGGCTACCTCAGGCCGGTGGGAAATCCGCTGTCGTCCTCCGGGCAAAATTTGAAATTCGGTACGCCTGCAAGCGCCAGGGTTGCGTAAGGGGCAGGTTTGGGGTCATCCTTCTTCTCGGATGGGGTGGCACGTACGGGTTCAGGGTCCGAAGAGATTTTTATCTCCCCTCCACGAATTCCCACGGCCCTGAGCAGCTCGGCCAAATATCGAGCACGGGCAGACGCCAACTGCGCGCGGTGTGCAGCCGGCCCTTCCGAGGCCACGGCGTGACCCACGATGTAGCTGGGTTGTCGCGTGCACCACGTCATTGCCTTGCTGCCAATTTCGAGGACGCGCGCGCGCTCGTTCTCCTGCAGCGCTACACCTTGCTCGACAAACTCGAATTTCAGTTGGGCCTCGACTCTGGCTGGCGAGAGGGCATGCACCGGCGAGGCCAGGAAGGAAATGAAAAGCCAGAGGAATGCCCTCTTGTTTTTATGCATGCGAGACTCTCGCACGCGTGCATTACAACGTGGAGGCAGGGGCGCGATGGGCGAACGTCGATCGTCGAGGGCCTGGCCGTCGAAGGCCCCGAGCGGATCACGGTGCAGCCGGTGCCGAACACCCGCTTTTCGGACTTCGGCGGCTTGCAGAAGAACACCGTGTACCGGGTGTCCCACGACCTCGGCGCTCAGGCCTACCACATGGCCTGCGCGAGCAGCGACAGCACCTCGACGCCCACGCAGGCGATCCTGGTCATCGCGCCGGTGCCCGAGGCCGAACAGAAGAAGAACCGCCGGCCTCGCGTCACCTTCCGTTAGGTCGCGCGCGCCGGCCTCTCCCGCGGCTCAAAGCCCCTGCCGCAACTTCCGCAGTTCGGTTTCCGCGCGGTCGAGCTCCTTGCGCAGCGCGTCGATTTCCTTTTGAAGGCGCGCGATGCCGGCTTCACGGCTTTGCACCGGCGCCAGCGTTCCGCAGCGCGCCTGGACCGCCGCCAGCTGGTCGGCCAGCTGCCGTCGCTGCAGCATGCGGCCCCTGGCCTGGGCGGTCTCCATCTCCTGCATGAGCGTCGCCTCCTCGTTCCGGCATGCGGCTTCGTCGACCGGGGGTGCTGGCTGGGCCAAGGCCGCGGTCGCGAGAAGCAGCGGAACGACCAGAAGGCAGGGGAGCTTGGGCATGGGTGTGCCGTAGGACCCGCCCTGCGCCTGCAAGTTCAGGCGCTCCCGCGTCGGGAGCCCGCGGGAGGCTGGCCGGGCCTCGTCGCCGCGCCGCGAACGCCTGTCGCCTGACGTCAAGCGATGAATTGGGCTGGATGTAATTCCAAAGAGCTACTGAGACAAATGAACGCTGCAATGCGTGAATTTTGCGAGCCCAGTCACAACGGCGTCAAAAAACTTGGGGAAATCTGCGCGCGCTCAATACCTGAGCGAGCATGAATCTGTAAAAATTGTATCTACAAATAACATTTGTTAACACTTATTAGTTACGGATCCCCATGAATCGAATTCATCGCCTTGTTTTCAACCGCGCTACGGGCCTGTGCCAGGTGGTTTCTGAAGTGGCCATCCGAGCGCACGGCGGTACCCGCGGTGGCGCGGGCACCGCGGCGGCGGGGCGGCCGGCCCTGTCGCGCCTCGCATCGGCCTGCCTCATGGCCCTGGCTGCCTTGAGCGCCGGTGCGGTCATGGCGGCACCCGGCGAAGGCGGTGCGGGTTACACGGACGGCGTGACGGTTGGTGGCAGCGGCGGCGTCGGCGGCGCGCCTGTCACGGCCGGAGAACTGGGCAACGGCGCCCAGGGTGGCGTGGGCGGTGCAGGTGGCGCGGCCGGGGGCGCGGGCGGCGAGGTGGGTGTCCGCGTCGCTGCCGACGGCGCGGTGAGCGGGCTGGACAACGGCGGCAAGGGCGCGGACGGCGCCCAGGGCGCGACCAATGCCCAGCCCCAAGGCGGCGCCGGCGGTGGCGGCGGCGGCGGTGCCGGCATCTACACGACCCGCGAGGCCGCAAGCACGGTGGCCGTCGGCGCCTTCGGTGGCAACGGCGGCAATGGCGGGAACGTGAGCAGCGCGCCCGGCAACGGCAGCGGTTATGGCGGCGGCGGCGGTGGCGGCCAGGGCGGTGCCGGGTTGGTGGCGGCTTCGGGCGGCGCGATCGCGGTCGGCAGCGGTGTGTCGGTGCTCGGCGGCGCGGGCGGCCAGGGCGGCTCGGCCGTGACCGGTTCGAAGGCGGGCGGCGGCCAGGGCGGTGCGGGCGGCGCGGGCGTCGCGCTCGGCAGCGGCATGACGCTCGTCAACAACGGCTCGATCGCGGGCGGCAGCGGCGGTTTCGGCGGCAACAACGGAAACGGCTCGATGAACACCGCCGGTGTGGGCGGCGTGGGCATCGTTGGCGCGGACATCAGCATCGTCAACAACGGCACGATCAGCGGCGGCTTCAACGCCACCGACAAGACGCAGGCCAGCGCCATCGTGTTCACGGGCGGCACCAACCGGCTGGAGATCCACGCGGGCTCGGCCCTCAACGGCCGGGTGATCGCCAACGGCCAGAACGACACGCTGGCCTTCGGCGGTGCGCAGGACGGCCAGTTCGAGCTGGGCGCCTTCATGAATGGCAGCATCCAGGGCTTCGAAAGCTACGAGAAGACCGGCAGCGGGACCTGGACGATGCTCGGCAACGTCTGGGGCGCGCCCACCGGGCAGATCCGCGAAGGCACGCTGCGCGTGGGTGACGGCAGCCGGGCTTCCTACATCGAGGGCGCTTATGGCGTCGACGGCGAGACGGTCGGCGACGGTGCCGGCAATGGCGTCGGTGCCATCGGTGGCAACGGATTGACCGCGCTCAAGGTCAGCGGCGGCAAGCTGGCCGTCGAAGCCAACGGCGAGGTCTTCGGCGGCAACGGCGGTCAAGGCGGCAACAGCTTCGCGGACATTGGTAACGGTCCGACCGCCGTGAAAGGGGCGACGGGCGGCAACGGCGGCCATGGCGTCGAGTTGACCGGCGGTACCGTGCTCAACGCGGGCAGCATCCGCGGCGGGGCAGGCGGCGGCGGCGGCGCTGCGGAGTTGGTCGACAACCTGAGCGCGCCACCCTTTGCGCGGCCGATCGCCGTGCCTTTCACCTTGATCGGCGGCACGGGCGGCAATGGCGGCCACGGCGTCCTCAGTGCGTCCACGGAAGCGCTGGTGAACGACAGCGGTCGCATCGAGGGCGGCCAGGGCGGCTATGGCGGCTACGCCAGCGGTGACGGCTATCCGGTCGATGTCCTCGTCGAAGGCGGCCAGGGCGGCGCAGGCGGCCACGGGGTGCTGATGACCGCGCAGGGTGCGCAGTCCGTCAACAACGCGAATGTGCGCGGTGGGAACGGCGGCCAAGGCGGCAGCAACAACATCGAGGCCCCGCTGAATGCCCAGTCGACTGCGGTCGCCAACGGCGGCGCGGCCGGTGCGGGCGTGGCGTTCCTGGCCAGCGGCACGCTGGACAACACCGGCAGCATCGCGGGCGGCCAGGGCGGCAACACCGGCTCGACCCATGCCAGCATCTACAACGGCGGCAATGCACCCAGCGGCGACGCGAGCGCCACGGCCAAGGGCGCGACAAACGCAGCGTCCGGTGGCGCCGGTGTGTATTTCGGCGGCGCGGCCAGCATCACCAACTCGGGCAGCATCAACGGCGGCGTCGGTGCGGGCAGCGGCGGCTTCGACCGCATCGCCACGCGCGACAGTGGCGGCGGCAGCACCGCCAACATCTACCTGTCCAACAACGCCGCCGCCTACAGCGGCACGCTGACGGCGACGGCCACCGGCAGCGTGGGCGGCCAGGGCGGAGAGGGCATCCTCATGCGTCAGGGTGGCCAGCTCACGAACACCGGCAAGGGCTGGATCCAGGGCGGCAGCGGCGGGATGGGCGCATCGGCGCAAGCCACCGTCTACATCGACAACTACGCGCCCACGTTCGCGCCGAATGCCTCGATCTCGGCCGTCACGGCCACGGGCGTCACCTCGGCCACCGGTGGCGACGGCGGACGTGGCGGCGATGCCGTCGTGACCACCGGCGGTTCGATCGTCAACGAGGGCACGATCCAAGGCGGCAGCGGTGGCCGGGGCGGTTCCGCTTTTGCCTACTTCAACGTAAACAACTATCAGGAGCCGAGCGTCTACGAGCCGGGCGAGCAGATCGCCGGCAAGGGTGGCAACGGCGGTGTGGCCTTGATGGCGGCATCTACCCGCGTGTTCAATGCGGGAGGCGCGGTCATTCAGGGCGGCAACGGCGGACAGGGCGGCGGCGGGTTCATCGGCTTCGCGCGCGGCGAGCCAGTGGCGGATGCGAAGGCCGGAGCAGGCAACCTGGCTATTAGCGGGTCGGATCTGACCATCATCAACGCCGGCACCATCGCCGGCGGCTTCTCCGGCGATGGCCTGACGCAGGCTGACGCCATCGCCTTCACCGGCGGCGTCAACAGCCTCACGCTGCATGCCACGTCCGAAATCGCCGGCAGGGTCAGCGCCTTCAGTGCCGCCGACACCTTCGCGCTGGGCGGCAAGGCCGACGGCAGCTTCGACGTGGCGGCCATCGGCCCCGATGCCCAATACCGCGGCTTCGGCGTCTTCCGCAAGGTCGACGAGAGCAGCTGGACGCTGGGCGGCAGCACCGCCGCGGTCACGCCCTGGACCATCGACCAGGGCACGCTGTCGATCGCCTCGGACGCCAGCCTGGGCGCGCAGAGCGGCGCGCTGACGATCGGCGCCGGCACCCTGCGCACCACGGCCGACATCACGACCGCGCGCCAGCTCGTGCTCGCCGGCCCGGCCAGCACCGTGTCCACCGACGCCGGCACCACGCTGGCGCTGGACGGCGCCGTCTCCGGTCCCGGCCGCCTGGTGAAGGACGGCGCGGGCACGCTGCGCCTGGGCTCGGCGAACAGCTACGCGGGCGGCACGCGCATCGCGGCCGGCACGCTGGTCGGCGGCACGTCCAGCTTCGGCAGCGGCCCGATCGCCAACGATGGCGCGCTGGTCATCGACCAGGCCACCAACTCGACCCTGGCCAACGACCTCTCCGGCACCGGCAGCCTGACCAAGACCGGCGCGGCGACCGTCTTCTACACCGGCAACGGCTCGGCCTATACCGGCAGCTGGAAGGTCGCGCAGGGCACGCTGTCCGTGACCGGCTCGCTGGGCGGCACCCTCACCGTCGACCCGGGCACCACGCTCAAGGGCAACGGCACGATCGGCAACACCTTCCTGTCGAACGGCGCCACGGTGGCACCGGGCAACTCGATCGGCACGCTCACCGTCAACGGCGACCTGAGCTTCGCGCCCGGCGCCTTCTACCAGGTGGAGACCAACGCCCAGGGCCAGAGCGACCGCATCGACGTGACCGGCACCGCCACCCTTGGCGGAGCCTCCGTCATCGTGATCTCGGCCGACGGCAACTGGGGCACCACCACCCGCTACACCATCCTCACCTCGGGCAATCGCGTGGGCACCTTCGGTGGCGTGAGCTCCAACTTTGCCTTCCTCGACCCCGCGCTGAGCTACGAAGCGAACAACGTGCTGCTGACGCTCACCCGCAACACGATCCCCTTCCCGGCGGTCGGCCAGACCTTCAACCAGCGTTCCAGCGGCGCTGCCCTGGAAGCGCTGGGCGGCGGCGCGCTCTACGACGCGGTGGTGCAGCTCGATGCGCCGACGGCACGCTCGGCCTTCGACCAGCTGTCGGGCGAACTGCACGCCTCGGTGCGCTCGTCACTGATGGAGGACAGCCGCTTCATCCGTGAAGCAGGCATCGACCGCTTGCGCCAGTCGCAGGGTGCTGCCACCGACCTGAAGACGGTCGAAGGCCTGGACGGCGGCGCCTGGGCCCGCATCTACGGTTCGTGGGGCGAGACCAAGGGCGACGGCAACGCCGCCAAGGTCGACCGCGACACGAGCGGCGTGCTGGTGGGCGCCGACCGCCGCGTGGGCAACTGGCGCGTCGGCGTGATGGGCGGCGCGGGCCGCAGCGACGTGGATGTGGACGCTCGGCGTTCGTCGGCCAAGATCGACAACTACCACCTGGGCGTCTACGGCGGCACCGAGTGGGGCGCGCTGGCGCTGCGCACCGGCGCCAGCTACTCGCACCACGCCATCGATACCCACCGCAGCGTGGGCTTCACCGGCGTGGCCGGCCGCACCGACGCCAGCTACGACGCGCGCACCTTGCAGGTGTTCGGCGAACTGGGCTGGCGCATCGACGCCGGGCCGTTCGCGCTCGAGCCCTTCGCCAACCTGGCCCATGCCCGGTTGAAGACCGACGGTTTCACCGAGCAGGGCGGCATCACCGCGCTGCGCGGCCGTGGCGAAAGCACCGACACCACCTTCACCACCCTGGGCCTGCGCGCCAGCACCCGCGTGGGTGCTGAAGCGACCGGCGCGACGCTGCGCGGTCTGCTGGGCTGGCGCCATGCCTTCGGCGACGTGGCACAGCGCGCGACCCTGGCTTTCGCGGGCGGCGCCGGCTTCACGGTGGCCGGCGTGCCGATCGCCAAGGATGCGGCGGTGATCGAAGCCGGCCTGGACTTCGCCCTGCGGCGCGACCTGACGCTGGGCGTGTCCTATGCGGGCCAGGCCGGCGACGGTGTGAAGGACCATGGCGTGAAGGCCAGCCTGCTCTGGAAGTTCTGAGCTTGGCGTGAAGGACCCGGCCTCGCGCGAGGCCGCGGTCGTGGAGGGGAGGCGGCGCAGTGCCACGGGGCTGCGTCGCTTTTTTTTCGCCGCTCGATGCGCGCATCGGACGTCATCGACATGCGGCGCCGCCAGCCGCGCATCGATCTCCCTGCCGAACCTACCCCGCGCGCGAAGCCACCGGCACCCCATCCACCCGCTGCCGGTCCTTCATGCGCAGGAACGGCCGTTCGATGAAGAAGCAGCTGATGCAGGCGGCCGCGAAGGCCTGGACGATGTTGAACGGAAAGGCCAGCGCATAGGCGAAGTCGTGGTTCAGGAAGAGCTGCTGCCAGAGGTACAGGCTGTACGAGATGGTGCCGATGAACACCGGGATCCGCTGCCTGCAGAGCCGGCTCAGCCAGAAGTCCTTGACGTGCACGATGCCCAGGATGATCACGGCCGCGAGCAGCGCATCGATGGTCTGGCCGTAGGTCACGTTCCAGGCGCCCTTGAGGATGGAGCCGATCGCGGGCGTCACAACGACGAACAGCACCACCGCCAGCGTGAGCAGGGCGTGGCGGTGGCGCCAGCGGGTCAGGGCGGCGGCGAACTGCTGCTGCCGCAGGGCCATCAGGCCGCCGATCAGCATCGGGTCCAGCCCGGTGTGCAGCATCATGGTCAGCTGGCCGCGCTGCGCGGGCGCCGCGAAGTAGAACAGGATCCGGACCAGCGGAATGGCCACGATCAGCGCCATCAGCAGGCGGTCGTCGCGCTGGCGCAGCAGGCAGATCAGGATCGGCGGCCAGATCCAATAGAACTGCTCCTCGAGCGCCAGGGTCCAGAAGTGCCCGAAGTACCACCCGCCCTGGCTGCCCTCGATGGGCGCGATGTGCAGCAGCGCGCCGTAGTTCCAGATGTGGGCTGCCGCCGTCAGGAACTCCCGCCAGTCGATGCGCATGAACCCGGCCATGGTCAGGCCGATGAGCACCAGGATGTAGAAGTAGGACGCGGGCCAGATGCGCAGCGTGCGGCGCCGGTAGAACGCGAGGTAGTCGATGCGGCCGCTGTTCGCGAATTCGCGCTGCAGCAGCCCGGTGATCAGGAAGCCGCTCAGCACGAAGAACAGCAGGATGCCCTGGTTGCCGTTCGCCAGCATCTTCAACGGGCTGAGCCAGCCGGTGTAGCCGCTCGGCGCGGTGTGCTCGGCATGGGTCAGCACCACCATCGCCACCGCGAAGCACCGGAGGCCCGTGATTTCGTCGATGCGGCTGGACATGGGGCGGGCTCTGGTGGGGGAGTGGATCGGGCCGCCGGAGTGTATCGATCGATGCGCGATGCAAGAAGACTTTTTAAAACAAAAGTTCTTCGGATGGGCCGGCGTGGGGTGGGGCGTGCGGGCGAACGACGGCCCGCCGAACCTCGCCTCGGTGGGGCCTCGCCGCCCGGCGCTGCCTCAGGCCTGGCGCCGCGCGATCACCTCCCGCAGCAGCGCGACGTACTCGGCCACGAAGCGCGCGGGCCGGAATTCCCTGGCGCGCGTGCGCGCGATCGACGACAGCGTGGCCCGGCGCACCGGGTCGGCCAGCAGCTGCTGCATGCGCTCGGCCAGCGCCGTCGGGTCGCCGTTGGGAAAGGTCAGGCCCGCGTCACCCACGCACTCGGCCAGGCCGCCCCGCGCCGACACGATCAGGCACTTGCCCGCGGCCATGAGCTCGATCGCCACGCCGCCCATGGGCTCGCACCAGACCGAGGGGATGATGCCGATGCCGCCGCGGCCCACCGCCGCCACCAGCGCGGCGCCGGATTGCCGGCCGGCGAACACCACCGCGTCCGCGAGTCCCAGTTCGGCCACCAGCTGCTCGATGGCGGGTCGGGCCGCGCCGTCGCCGATCAGCAGCAACCGCGGGCCCGGGCCGTGGCGCCGCAGCAGCTCGGCGAAGGCCCGCACCAGCACGTCCACGCCTTTTTCCTGGACCAGCCGGCCCATGTAGAAGAAGTCGAACTCGGGGTCGGGCGTGTCGGCGCCGGCGAACTGCTCGATGGGGAAGGGGTTGTAGATCTGCACCTGGCGCGGCAGCGGCAGCGCCTGCTGCATCCACTGCGTGATCGCCACGTGCCGGTCGACCGCGAGGTGCGCGACGGCGCGCCGCACGCCCAGCTTGAGCCCCTGGCGCAGCGCCGTGAGCCAGCCGCTGCGGCGCGCATGGAAGCGCACCGACGCGAGCGGCGTGAGCGGCGCGCCCGCGTTGTCGACCCAGCCCAGCCCGTCGATGCAGCCCACCTGGTAGCCCACGTGGACCCAGACGAAGGGCTTGCGCGCCAGCAGCACCCAGGGCTGCAGCGCCAGGCTGGCGCCGTTGAACAGCACCACGTCGGCCCAGCGCACGAGTTCGCGCTGCTGCGCGGGGCCGGGGCTGCGGAACACCTCGAAGCCGTAGTCCACGGGCGCGCCGGGGCCGGCCGGGCTCTGGGTGACGATCCGGCACGCGATGCCGCCGCTGGCGAGGAAGCCCTGCGCCAGCGCCATCGACACGGTTTCGACGCCGCCCACCGAGGGGTGGAAGGCATGGGAGTACAGCAGGACCTTCATGGCCGACGGTCGGGTGTCAGTAGCGCGTCTGGCTCAGCTCGGCAAAGAGCTCGCCGTAGATGCGGTAGCGCGTGGCGTGGATCTCGCCGGGATGGGTGGGCGAGTCGACCTGGGCGATCACGCCGCAGCCGGGTTCGTGCAGGTGCGAGCAGTTGTAGAACTTGCAGTCGTTGGCATGCGCGGCGATGTCGGGCATGAGCTTGGCGAGCTGCATGGGCTCGATGTGGTTGAGCCCGAATTCCTGGAAGCCCGGCGAGTCGATCAGGCCGGTGCGGCGCTCGGCGTCCACCCAGTACCAGGTGGTGCTGGTGGTGGTGTGCTTGCCCGAGTTGAGCGCGTAGGAGATCTCGTTGGTCAGCGCCGAGGCGCTGGGCACCAGCAGGTTGATCAGCGTGCTCTTGCCCGCGCCCGAAGGCCCGAGCACCAGCGTGCTCTTGCCGGCCAGCTGCTGCATCAGCAGCGCGCGGTCTTCGGCGCCGGTGGCAGTGAGCGCCAGCGACAGCACGCCCGGGTACATGCGCCGGTAGGGCTCGAGCCGCGCCCAGGCACGCTCGAAGGGCACGGCCAGGTCGCGCTTGTTGAGCGCGATGATCGGCGTGATGCGCTCGGCCTCGGCCGCGATCAGCGCGCGCGCCAGCTGGTGTTCGGAGAACTCGGGCTCCGCCGCGATCAGGATCAGCACCTGGTCGAGGTTGGCCGCGAAGGACTTGGTGCGGATCTCGTCCTGCCGGTAGAACAGGTTCCTGCGCTCGACCACCTTCTCGATCGTGCCCTCGTCCTCGCTGGCCTGCCACTTCACGCGGTCGCCGACCACGGCCTGGCTCTTCTTGCCGCGCGGATGGCAGATCCGGCGCTCGCCCTCGGGCGTCTCGACCAGGCAATGGCGGCCGTGGCTCGCGATCACCAGGCCGTCGTGCAGGGCGGCGGCGGGGGTCGCGGCGTGGGGGGCGGCCGTGGCGCTGCGTGGCTTAGCCACGGTCGAGGCTCATGCAGCCGCCAGCAGGGCGTCGGCCTGGGCCGCGCACTCGAAGTCGGTGGCCGAGATGCCACCCACGTCGTGGGTGTTGAAGCGCACCACGCAGCGGTTGTAGTGCACCGACAGGTCGGGGTGGTGGTCGAAGCGGTGCGCCACCAGGGCCAGCGCGTTCACGAAGGCGATGGTCTCGAAGTAGTTCGCGAAGGCATAGGTCTTCTCGATCGCCACCGCCGCGCCGTCACCGGTGAGCTTCCAGCCCTCGAGGCGGGCGAGGGCGCTGACGATCTCGGTGGCGCTCTGGGCACGCCGCGGCGGCGTGTTCTTCCAGTCCTTGATGTTGAGCATGCTGGTCATGGTGCGGGATCTCCGGAGAAGAAGGGCATCAGGCCGCGCCCATGCGCGCGAGGCGCTCCGAGGCCGGCGGGTGCGAATAGTAGAACTTGACGAACACCGGGTCGGGCGTGAGCGTCGACGCGTTGTCCTGGTAGAGCTTGAGCAGCGCGGCGGCCAGGTCGGCGCCGCTGGTCTGGGCCACCGCATAGGCGTCGGCCTCGAACTCGTGCTTGCGCGACATCCGGGCCGACAGCGGCGCCACGAAGAAGCCGAACACCGGCACCGCCAGCATGAACAGCAGCAGCGCCAGCGCGTCGTTGGGCGCGGCCATGTTGGGCTGTACGCCCAGGCCCGCATAGAACCACGACTGGCTCGACACCCAGCCCAGCAGCGCGAAGCCGGCCAGGCTCAGCGCGAACATCGTGACCATGCGCTTGACGATGTGGCGGTGCTTGAAGTGGCCCAGCTCGTGCGCCAGCACCGCCTCGACCTCGCCCGCGTTGAGCTGGCGCAGCAGCGTGTCGTAGAACACCACGCGCTTGCTGGCTCCGAAGCCGGTGAAGTAGGCGTTGGCGTGCGCGCTGCGGCGGCTGCCGTCCATCACGAACAGGCCCTTGGCCGCGAAGCCGCAGCGCTGCATCAGCGCCGTCACGCGGGCCTTGAGGCCGGCGTCGTCGAGCGGCTTGAACTTGTTGAACAGCGGCGCGATGAAGGTCGGGTAGACCAGCATCAGCAGCAGGTTGAAGGCGGTCCAGGCGGCCCAGGCCCAGAGCCACCAGCGCTCGCCGGCCGCGCCCATGAGCCAGAGGATCAGCGCCGCGATCGGCAGGCCGATGACCGCGCCCAGCAGCGTGCCCTTGAGCGCGTCGCCCAGCCAGAGCCTGAAGGTCATCTTGTTGAAGCCGAAGCGCTCTTCCAGCCTGAAGGTCTGCCACAGCGTGAAGGGCAGGTCGAGCAGCCCGCCGATCAGGGCGAAGGCCGCGAGCAGCGCCAATTGCTGCGCCATGCCGCCGCCGATCCACACTAGCAGCACCTTGTTGAGCAGGTCCAGGCCGCCCAGCAGCGTCCAGGCCAGCAGCAGCGCCGCGCCCCAGGCCATCTCGAGCAGGCCGAAGCGGGTCTTGGCGATGGTGTAGTCGGCCGCCTTCTGGTGGGCCGCGAGCGTCATGGTCTGGGCGAAGACGGCCGGCACCGCGTCGCGGTGGCGCGCCACGTGGCGGATCTGGCGCGTGGCGAGCCAGAACTTCACGGCGAGGCCGACGAGGAGTGCGGCGGCGAAGGCGCAGGTGAAGCCGAGTGCTTGTGACATGGGTCGCCGAGTTTAGCCCGCGGGTCGTGACGCCACGCGGTGCCCGTACACCATCGACGACAATCCGGCGATGTCCGAATCCACCGCTCCGACCCCCGCCGCACCCGTCCCCACGCTGAAGAAGAGCGACCAGAACCTGGTCTGGCTCGACTGCGAAATGAGCGGCCTCGACCCCGAGAAGGAACACCTGCTCGAAATCGCCGTGGTGATCACCGGCCCCGACCTCACGCCGCGCGTCGAAGGCCCGGTGCTGGTCATCCACCAGAGCGACGCCGTGCTCGACGCCATGGACGCCTGGAACAAGGGCACCCACGGCCGCAGCGGCCTGATCGACAAGGTCAAGGCCTCGACCATCGACGAAGCCGCCGCCGAGAAGCAGCTGCTCGAGTTCATCTCGCGCTACATCCCCAAGCAGGGCTCGCCCATGTGCGGCAACACCATCGGCCAGGACCGCCGCTTCCTGGTGAAGTACATGCCCAAGCTCGAGGCCTACTTCCACTACCGCAACCTCGACGTCAGCACCCTCAAGGAACTGGCCAAGCGCTGGAAGCCCGCGGCCTACACCAGCTTCAAGAAGCAGCAGGCCCACACGGCGCTGGCCGACGTGCACGAGTCCATCGAGGAACTGGCGCACTACCGCAGCACATTCCTTCGCCTGGAAGACTGATTGATTAGGTAAAAACCCCAGGGATGTGTCATAATCGGGGGCTTCGCTGCACAGTGCAGCGTTTCTCGCATCTCCCTATCTTGCACACCGCGCCCGATGAACGGGCCGCAGCCAAGGCAGACCTCCGGTCGTAGTTCTTGCTGAATGTCGTTGGATGGTTGATGTTTTTAACCACCCGACGGGGCGCCGCCTACGGCAGCGCTCGCGTATGAGCTATCTACATGACCGACGCTTACATCCAAGCGCAGGGCGATTCCGCGCCTGTGCAATCCGCTGACGACTTCGCTGTTGTCATTGAATCCAACACCGCTGACGTGCAGGTGCTGCACGACGTGGCCGAGACCGCCGAGCCGACCGACACCGTCGCAGCCGCTGCGGTGAACGAAGCCGAAGAAGCGCCCAAGCTGCCCAACGGCTTCGTGCGCCTCGGCCTGGCCGCCGAACTCGTCGCCGCCGTGGCCGACCTCGGCTTCGACCAGCCCACCGCCGTGCAGGACAAGGTCATCCCCCTGGCCCTGAGCAGCTCGGAAGAGGGCAATGCCCGCTTCATCGACCTGATGGTCTCGAGCCAGACCGGCAGCGGCAAGACCGCCGCCTTCCTGCTGCCCGTGCTGCACACCCTGCTCAAGCAGGAAGCCGAAGCCGAAGCCATCGCCAAGGCCGAATTCAAGCGCCTGTCCGACGAGGCCGCCGCCCGTGGCGAAGCGCCCCCGAAGAAGGCCAAGCGCAAGGACCCGACCAACACCCGCAACTTCAAGGCCGCCACCCCCGGCGCCCTGATCCTGTGCCCGACGCGCGAACTCGCGCAGCAGGTCGCGCACGACGCCATCGACCTGGTCAAGCATTGCCGCGGCCTGCGCGTGGCCAGCGTGGTGGGCGGCATGCCCTACCAGCTGCAGATCGCCAAGCTGCAGAACGCCAACCTCGTGGTCGCCACCCCCGGCCGCCTGCTCGACCTGCAACGCTCGATGCAGATCAAGCTCGACCAGGTGCAGTTCCTGGTCGTCGACGAAGCCGACCGCATGCTCGACCTGGGCTTCTCGGACGACCTGGCCGAAGTCAACCAGCTCACCGTGGCGCGCAAGCAGACCATGATGTTCAGCGCCACCTTCGCGCCCCGCATCCAGCAACTGGCCACCCGCGTGATGCGCCAGCCGCAGAAGGTGCAGATCGATTCGCCGCAAGAGAAGCACGCCAACATCAAGCAGGTGCTGTTCTGGGCCGACAACGTCCAGCACAAGCGCAAGATGCTCGACCACTGGCTGCGTGACACCACCATCAACCAGGCCATCGTGTTCGCCAGCACCCAGGTCGAGTGCGACGGCCTCGCCAACGACCTGCAGCAAGACGGCTTCAGCGCCGTGGCGCTGCACGGTGCCCTGAGCCAGGGCCTGCGCAACCGCCGCCTGATGGCGCTGCGCCAGGGCCAGGTGCAGATCCTGGTGGCCACCGACGTCGCCGCCCGCGGCATCGACGTGCCCACGATCACCCACGTCTTCAACTTCGGCCTGCCGATGAAGGCCGAGGATTACACCCACCGCATCGGCCGTACCGGTCGTGCCGGCCGCGACGGCATCGCCGTGACCTTTGCCGAGTTCCGCGATCGCCGCAAGATCATGGACATCGAGCATTACAGCCACCAGCAGTTCAAGGCCGAGACCATCCCCGGCCTCGAACCCCAGCAGCGCATGCCGCAATCGCGTCCGCAAGGCGACTTCGCCGGCCGCGGCCGCGACAACCACTCGCGTGGTGGCGAACGCCGCTTCGGCGGTGGTGCCGGTGCCGGCCCGCGTGGCAACTTCGGCGGCGGCGGCAACTTCGGTGGCGGCAACGACCGCGGCGGCAACGAGCGCAGCTATGCCGGCGCCAGCAGCTTCAACGACCGCGGCCCGCGCGGCGCGGCACCGGGTGCCCGTCCGCACCATGGCCACAACGCCGGTTTCGGCGGCGGCCGTGACGAGGGCGGCGGTGGCTACGGCCGCAAGCCGGGCTGGGGCGACAGCGCTCCGCGCGGTGCCGGCGGCCCCTCGCGTGGCGAAGGCTTCGCACCGCGCAACGAAGGTTTTGCCCCCCGCGGCGAGAACTTCGCTCCCCGTGGCGCAGGCGGCGGCGGCAAAGTGTTTGTTCCGCGCGACGCAGCCAAGCGCGCATTCAAGCCCAGCCGCTAATTAATTAGTATTCAATTTCAGGCATTTAAAGGCCGATCAATCGCTCGCTGAGCGATTGATCGGCCTTTTTTATTGCTTTCGATTTACTTTTCTGGACCCGGGGTTTCACCGTCTTGCGGAATGGCATAAATGGGGGATGCGTGCCGATTCTGGACTGATACACTCCCCTCGCCACCGTTAACAATCGTCAAAATGGCGAGTTATTTGGTGTTTCCTCGCCGTATTCCTCTGTTTCGACTTGATCGACAGATGAATTCGTGCAGTTTTCAATTGCGCCCGGCACGCTTTGCGCACCGGGTTCCCCCAGTCCTCACAGAGCGGAAAACTCGATGACAAACTTCACGCAATCG
This sequence comes from Variovorax sp. J2P1-31, assembly GCF_030317215.1. NCBI lineage: Bacteria > Pseudomonadati > Pseudomonadota > Betaproteobacteria > Burkholderiales > Comamonadaceae > Variovorax > Variovorax sp. J2P1-31. The sequence continues at coordinate 69,163 of NZ_JASZYA010000003.1, read as the reverse complement.
GCACGCGCCAAGTTCCTGGTTTCGGCCGTAGCCCTTCTCGGTCTGGCTGCATGTGGCGGCGGCGGTGGTGGCGGCGGCAGCGGTACAGGCTCGGAAATCTCCGTCAACGGCACGACCGCTCGCGGCGCTGCGCTGGCCAATGCGACCGTCGACATGACCTGCGCCAATGGCGCCCGTGTCACGAGTACTTCCGATGCCAACGGCGCATTTGCCAGCAGCCGCGTTGCTCTGACCTACCCCTGCATCGGCACCGCCAAGGCCGGCACGCTCACCTACCGCGGCATTCTGTTCGGCGGCAACATCTCGAACTTCACGCCCCTGACCGACCTGCTGGTCGAGACCGTGCTCGCTGCTTCCGCAAGCGGCAGCACTGGCCTGACCCTGGACCAGTTCATCGCCAAGATCCGCTCGGACAGCACCTTCGCCGCGAACGTGAGCTCGTCCACCACTGTCGCCACGTACCGCGCTTCGGTGCTCAAGGTGGTCAAGGACCAACTCGTCGGCTCGGGCCTGACCAGTGCGCAAGCCGATGCCATCATCGCCGCCGCCGGCAACTTCGACTCCACCTCCTTCGCCATCGGCTCGCCGCTGGACAAGGTGCTCGACAACACCGCATCGGTGCTGCAAAACGCTGACGGCAGCTTGAAGGCCGCGATCCTGGCGATCGCAAAGGCTGCCGGCGACCTGCTGCCGACCCCGGGTTCGGGCGGCACGGGCGGTACGGGTGGTACCGGCGGCACCGGCGGCACCGGTGGCACCGGAGGCTGATCGCGCACCGTACCCGCAATCGCCAGTCCTAGCCGCCGCCCTCGCGCTGCTCGGTCTGGCGGGCGCGGCGGCGGTGCCCCCAGCCCACGCACAAATTGCACCGTCGCTCAACGCGAGCGGTGCGACCGGTTTGTCGGTCACCCCCACGGCACAGCTGCTGCCCTGGGGAAGTGCGTCGCTGGGCTATGACAATGAAGTGGTAGGCGGTCCGATCACGAACCGCTACGGCACCAGTGGCCACAACTTGGTCGCGGGCTTCGGCCTGCTGCCCAATCTGGAGATCTCCGGCCGCATTGCGAGCAGCAACTTCAACACGAACTGCTACACCGCCAACTGCGGCATCCGCGACCTCTCCTTCAATTTCAAGGCCGGCGCACAGATCGACCGCGACGGCCGCTGGAAGATCGCAGCCGGCGGCACCGACGTCGGCGGAGAGACCGGCAATTTCCGCTCGCTGTATGGCGTGCTCACGTACACGCCCGTCGACCCGCTCGACCTGACCGTGGGCTATGCGCGCCGCGGCACCGCGCGCAACGTCAGCACGCCGCTCGACGGCCCCTTCGCCAGCGCGGCCTACCGTCCCTTGCCCTGGCTGCAGACGCACATCGAATACGTCGACAGCCAGGCCTGGGCCGGCGCCCGCGTCTACGCACCCTCGGAATGGCTGCCGGCCGGTTGGTCGGCCCACGTGGGTGCCAACGTGCGCTTGCGCGGCGACGAGCGCACCGCGCGCAGTTGGTTGAGCGTCGGCCTCAACGTGCCTCTGTACAAGGTGCCCGACAGCCGCCCCGCCGCCGTGTCGACCATCACCACCACGACGACCACGGCCACCGTGTTCCCGTCTTCGTCGACGCCGCCGGCCCCGCCGGCCGAGCGCAAGGCCTTCTCGCAGGACGGCCTGCGCGTGTCCGACGTGCCCTTGCAGCCGGACCTGTCGCCGCCCAACGTGAGCCCGCGCCCGCCGGCGTCGGCATTGCTCAGCGTGGCGCCCACCGCTTCGGAAGAGACCCGCGCCATGGTGGCGGCCAACGCCGCCGCCGCATCGGCGCCCCCGCCGCCCGCGCCAGTGACCGACGAACAACTCGTCGCACTGGGCGAGGCGCTGCGCGCCAAGGGCTTCGAGGACATCCGCGTGGGCCGCGCGCCCGACGGCGCTGTCGCCGTGCGCGTGAACAACGCCAGCTACAACGTCAACACGGCCGACGGCCTGGGCGTGGCGCTGGGCGTGATCGCACGCAACCTTGCGGCGCAACGCGCGGGCTACCGCTTGGTGCTGATGCAGCGCCAGCTCGACATCGTGGGCGTGACCGGCCAGGCCGACTGCCTGGCGCAATGGATTGCGCTCGGCCCGGCGCGCTGCACCGCGGGCCAGCTCTACACCCCCGGCACCACCGCGATCAACGCACTGCTGGCCGACGCCAGCTGGGTCGTCGACGGGCGCTCGCCCAGCTGGGCCACGCCGCGCATCATCCTGCAACCGGTGCTGCGAAGTGCTGTTGCCAGCGAGTACGGGGTGTTCGACCATTCGCTGGCCCTGCGTGCCATGCTGCAGCAACCGCTGTGGTCTGGCGCCTGGGCCGAGGTGGCTGGCAACACGCCGATCCACGACTCCGACGACTACAAGCAGGGCCAGGTCTTCGGCAACAGCCGCTTCGTGAACCAGACCGACCGCTACATGGTCCATCAGATGTTCCGCCTGCCAGTGGAACGTTTGTTCGGCAAGGACAACGCCGAGACGGCCGCGCTGTGGGGCGCCAACGCGCTGACGGGCCATGTGGCCGCTGGCCGCATCGATGCCAACTACCGTGGCACCTATGGCGAAGTTCGCTGGGAACCGGGCGAAGGACGTCATCGGCTGCATGCCGAAGCAGGGCGCTTCGAACGCATTCAGTTCTACGACGCCAACCTGCCGATCCATTCGCGAACCGCGCTGGCCAGCTACCGCTACGCCTACACACCCACGCGCACCTACGCAGAGGTGACGGCAGGGCAGTTCCTCTACAACGACCGCGGTGTGCGCTTTGGCATCAAGCAGTGGTTCGACGACGTCGCGATCACGCTTTATGTGCGGCGCACCAAGTTTGAGTGGGCTGCTGCGTCACGTACGTCGGCGGGTATCGAACTGTCGATTCCGCTCACCCCACGCAAGGACATGTCGCCGACCTACCCGGTGCAGGTGACTGGAAATCCGAGGTGGTCGTATGGCATTGAAACCGTCATACGCGAGGGTTCCAATGTGCTGAGTACCAATCAAGGCGTGGGTGCTAATGTCTCCATGCTGGATCGGACGTTCAACTTCGATCGCGCGGGCTTGAATTACTTTGAGGACAACATGCCGAGAATTAGAAGTGCTGCGCGGTATTAAATATAAGAATGACCGAAATAAAATTGGCCACATACCTCATGAATTTTTTAAAGAGGAATTTTGATTGATGGGGGTCAGGGCAGTCCTCTATTCCCTCTCTGAATACTCGAAAAACAGACCAGGCCTTCGCTTGGTTTTGGGAAATATCGGGTGGTTGTTCTTTGAGAAGATATTCCGAATGATCGGGGGTCTTGTCATTGGCGTTTGGATTGCACGGCACCTTGGACCTGATAATTTTGGAAAGCTAAATTACGCAACTGCTTTTGCCGGGCTATTCTCTGTGATTGCCACGCTTGGATTGAATAGCATTGTAGTTCGCGATCTCATAAATTTTCAAAATGATAAAGATGAAATTCTCGGAACTGCATTTGCCTTGCAGGTGATCTCGGGAATTTTTTCTTTGCTCCTAATGGTTGCGGCTATTCATTTTGTTCGCCCAGATGATACCCTCGGGATATGGATGGTGATGATAATTGGAGGCGGACAAGTACTTAGAGCCGGTGATGTTATTCGATATTGGTTCGAAGCGCGCAGCACTTTGCGTAACTCTGTTCTTGTTGACAATGGCGCCTTCATTTTAACGAGCATCCTAAAAATCCTTCTTCTTCTATCCGATGCGAATTTGCTTGCTTTTGTCTGGGTTGGATTAGTCGAATCGGCGTTGATGACCTTAGGGCTTTTCTCGATATATGGCCGATCTGGATCTTCGTTCAGATCTTGGACGTGGACAATCAAGCAGGCAAAAAAATTACTTCATGCGAGTTGGCCTTTAATTCTTTCTGGATTGGCGGTCACTGTTTACATGCGGATCGACCAAATAATGCTTGGGCAAATTGTTGGGGATGAGGCCGTTGGAGTGTTTTCTGCGGCAACCCGTTTGAGTGAAGTTTTCTATTTTATTCCGATCGTAATTTCGGCTGCAGTATTTCCGTCTATTATTAAGGCGAAAAAAATTGGAGAAAAAGAGTTTCTCGATCGTCTGCAGAAGTTTTTTAACGCGTTAACCATTGTTGCTATTTCAATCGCGCTCCCTCTGAGCCTCCTATCGAAGCAGATCGTGTCTGCTTTCTACGGTGCGGAATATTCTGATGCATCCGCCATTTTTGGAATCCATATTTGGGCCTGTGTATTTGTCTTTTTAGGGGTTTCAGGAAGCAGATGGTTTCTGGCAGAAAATTTGCAGAGACTCAGTTTCTATCGAACGCTGGCAGGCGCTGTGCTAAACGTCGCGCTAAATTTTGTTTTGATTCCTCGATTTGGGGCGTTGGGGGCAGCGGTTGCAACCGTCATCTCACAAGCGATGGCGTGCTTCTTTTTCAATGCGTTTATAAAAAGGACGCGAGTTCTATTTTGGATGCAATGCAAAAGCCTCGTTTCATTTCTTCCGCCTTGGCAAAGTCGTTGGCGGCATTGAGTGAGTGACGGTTTTTGAATTTCGGGGAGTAGCGTGAGAACAGATCGTCCGTTAGCCATTGTGGTTATTGCCTATAATAGGGTTGCAAGTTTGCAGCGCCTGATTTCAAGTCTTTTGAAAGCGGAATATAAGGTCGGCAATGTTCCGTTGATTATAAGCATTGATAAAAGTGGCGATGATGCAGTGGAGCGATGCGCCAAAGATGTCGTTTGGCCATATGGCGAGAAATCGATTATTTGCCATCAAGAACGACTAGGACTCAAAAAACATGTTCTTGCTTGCGGCGATCTTACGAAGCAGTATGAAAATATTTGCGTGCTTGAAGATGACCTGTACGTGTCTCCGTATTTCTACGAGTATGGCTTGCAAATGCTTGACGTATATGGTGGAGAGCGCAAAATTGCCGGGATATCGCTTTACTCTCATCAATGGAATCCCTACGTTGATCGGCCGTTCTCTGCTATAGATGACGGATGCGACATCTTTGCGCTTCAAATTGCATCATCTTGGGGGCAGATATGGAGTAGGGGGAGTTGGCGAGAATTTGTGGATTGGCTTGATGGGGTAGACGAAAGCGAGTTGCACTCTGACTCATTTCCTAGCGAAGTGGCTAATTGGTCGGCCAAATCCTGGCTCAAATATCACAACAAATATTTGGTGGAGACTGGGAAATACTTTCTCTATCCGAAAGTTTCACTAACTACAAATTTCTCTGACGTAGGCGAGCATGCTTTCGGATCTTCTGCTTATCAGGTCCCCCTACTAATGGGAGAAATAAGAGACTATCGCAGATCTGAGAAATTTGAAGATATCTCTAGGTACGATGCGTTCTTTGAGAATGAAGCGTTGCCGCGTTTCTTGGGATTGCCGAGCGAAATGGTTGATGTTTCGTTGTATGGAAACAAAATCCCAACGAAAAAGTATTTGTTGACTGATGAATCTCATCCTTACGCTGTAGTGAAATCCTTCTCACGTAATTTTCGGCCTATGGATTTGAATGTAATTTTGGGTATCGCTGGAAACGATATTTTTCTATACGATCGCTCACGCGTTGGAGAATTTCGTAAAATGGAAAATCGCCTCATGGCGAGAAAATATCTTTATGAGGTTCGCTCATCGGCAAAGTATCTGATGCTTATCTCGGCGCTATCTTTGTATATTGCGGCGATAAGAAGAAAAATATTCAAAAAATGAAATTTTTTCTTAGATGTCTTTACATTGTCTGGATTCGATTCCGGTGCGATTCTAGAATTTCTTTGACGGCCAGGATTAATTTCTCAACTGAGTTGGAGGGTAAAAATACCCTTCACCGTGGAGTTGTGGCATCACAGTCTCGCATAGGGTACGCATCTTATATCGGAGAATTTAGCGTATTGCCAAATGTTGAGATTGGGCGATTTTGTTCCATTTCGAGCAATGTTGAGGTCCTTCCTTATCGTCATCCTTCGGAAATATTTGCGTCTACACACCCTGCATTTTTTTCCACCCTAAAGCAGGCTGGATTTAGCTATGTAGAAAAGCAACTATTTACTGAAGCCCTAACCGTAGGCAGTCAGTCGAATGGAAGATTCGCTAAGATTGGAAATGATGTCTGGATCGGATCACACGTTCTCATAAAGGGAGGGGTTTGCATTGGGGATGGGGCCATTATTGCAGCTGGATCAGTTGTCACTCGGGATGTACCTCCTTATTCCATCGTGGGTGGAGTTCCAGCTAAGATGATAAAAATGAGATTTTCAGAGAGTCAAATAAAGTCCCTTGCTGAAATTCGTTGGTGGGCGAGGCCAATGAATTGGATCGAGGCGAATGCAAAATTATTTGTTGACGTTGATTTGCTAATAAATTCGGCTCAATCGTCAAGCGGCTCAAATTATCTAAGCGACTAGTTGCTGGCTAGACGTTGCACTGTTAGGCAATTGAATTTGCTGTCATAGGGATTGCGCTTGTCGACAATTTTCATAGTATTTTTATTGGCGCCATTCTGTTTCTTCGCATCACGATTGGTGCAAAGAGGGGTCGCTCGTACTTGGGTGACCAGATTTGCGATATGGTGGTCGTTGTTGCTCTGTATCTCATCGCTTAATCCTTTTGGGATTAATGGGATTGAGTGGGGGGTGTATTTTTTATTTTTTGTATTTATTGCGTCGTACGTAATCGCTTTCTCAAGTGCCTTCGGTAGGAAGCCGGTTGCACAGCCGCAAATCGCATCCTTGTTGACATCTTATGATGCGACGATGAATAGCCGTGTTACGGTGTCGGTTCTATTGGTGAGTGCTGCGATCTTGAGCTATTACTGCATCAAGTATTTTAACTTCATTGAGATTTCCGGGCTTGGGGAGTCTAGAAGCGCCAAGTACGAAATCGGGAAAATATTTACTTCGGGAGTTGAGTTTGCTGCATTCAACTATCTCGTTGTCGGAGTTGTCTGGTGGGCTAAGTTTCTTTTGAGTTTCGGCGTCGTTTTTGGACGTGTAAAGAGCTTTTCTTGGCTTCTCGCTTTGGTCGTATGTGTTTTATATCTGGCATTTGGTGCTGGAAGAAATATCGCAGTGGAGATTGCGGTGATTATGATTTTCTTGAACTCCATCAGAAAGTTTTCTGGTGAAGGTGCAAGGAGCGGGAAGTGGATTTTTTTGGTAATGGCTTTTCTTTACTTGCTTTCGGTCTATGCGACTGCCTCACGCATGACGCTTGCCAATGAAATTGATCTCTCTAGCTTCCTGGCTGCTAACAATACCTTTGTTGAGCAAGCGATTCTTTATTGCGTCGGCGCATTTCGGGCTTTTCAGTTTGCCTACCAAAATTATGATGCGGTTATCGGATATCAGTTTGGGAGGTTAACTTTAGGTGGATTTGACGAAATATTTTCGTATCTGATCAAGATGGCTGGGGCAACTGGAGATCCTGCGGTCTGGAGGGTGGGGGCATTGCTTGGGGATGAAATCGACATCGGGGGGGGGAATGATTTCAACGCTTTGTATACAGCCGTTTTTAGTTTTTACTATGATTTTGGTGTTGCTGGCGTAATCTTGTTTGGATCATTTTTCGGCGCTCTCTCGGCAGTGATGTTGAGGAAATTCTTGATCTCATGGAGCATGCGATATATTTTTATTTCGTCTATATTTTTCATGAGCGCAATTTTGTCTCCTTTGACCTGGAAGCTGCAATCTGGTGCATTGATAATTGTCCTGTTGTGTGCGGGGATTCGTGTGAGATTTGCCGGGCGGGTTGGGAGTGGATTTTAAGGCGTTGCGTGGTTCTAAGAAATTAATGGTATTGATTAGGCTATCGTGTGACCATCTATGAAAATAATATTCCTGTCTGGTTTCTTTATGCCGGAGCAGCGGCCGTATGTAGAAGGGAATTCCTTTGGTGTCATACAAAATGCAGCCGATGCACTTCAATTAGCGTACTTGAAGGGGCTGAGTTCAATTCTTCCTAACGATGTACTCGCATTAAACCTGCCGTTTGTCGGTTCTTATCCCAAGAGATTTAGGCGGGTCTTTTTCCCTGGCTTGAGCGAGAGGAACTTTGGGGGAGCACGTGTTTTGGGGGTTGGGTTTCTTAATCTTTCCGGGGTTAAGTTGCTTTGGCGGGCATTGGCTGTATCAAAGAATTTGATTTCTGCTCTGGGATCTTTGGAATGGCGTAACGAAAAAAAAGTAATCCTTGTTTATTCTGCGCACTTGCCCTTTGTAATTCCTGCTTTCTTGATTGGGCGGCTATTCGCGGCGAAAATTTGCGTCATAGTTCCGGATTTACCGGAGTTTATGTCCGGCAGTGGTGGAAAGATTTCTTTTTTTAAGAGAATTGATCGGGCGCTGTTCAACTTTTTCATAAAAAAAGTCGAGTATTCGGTTCTTCTGACGCGCCATATGATGGCGAGGCTAGGTTTGGAGGACGGTCGCTCAGTTGTTATTGAGGGAATTTCCAATGATTCTCTTGGCGTCCAAGGGTACGAGGAATACGGACAAACCAAATCCATCTTGTACACGGGAACTCTCGATCCGAGATATGGTGTGCTGAAGCTTCTTGATGCATTTCTCGCAATTGAGAATCCTAATGTTGAGTTGTGGATCTGTGGCGCGGGTGGAGCTGACCGCCAGGTTGAAAATGCGGCGGCACGGGATGGGCGGATAAAGTTTTTTGGACAAATTGGCCGAGAAGATGCTGTCGCCATGCAGCGAAAGGCCACCTTTCTAATTAATCCTCGATCTTCGGAGGGGGAGTTTACAAAATATTCTTTTCCATCCAAGGTTATTGAATACTTTTCCTCCGGACGACCCGTGATTATGTATAGATTAGATGGAATTCCATCTGAGTACTATTCGTATTGCTTTTCGCCGGCTGGCTTCGAAGTTTCTGATCTTTCTGATTGCATCGAGAGATGTATCTCGATGCCATTGAAGGATCTGAACGAACGGGGTGCGTTGGCGAGAGATTTTGTTCTGACCAAAAAAAATCCTGCTGTGCAAGTGGGTAAGTTGATAAATTTAATTTCAAAGGATGATGATGATCGGTAAGACTTTATTGATTACTGGTGGGACGGGTTCTTTTGGTGGCGCGGTACTGCGACGATTTTTGGATTCTGATATTTCGGAGATCAGAATTTTTAGTAGGGATGAAAAAAAACAAGATGACATGCGGAAGCGCTACAGTCATTCCAAGCTGAAATTCTATATTGGTGATGTGCGTGATAGGTCGAGCGTGGCTGCAGCTATGCGTGGTGTGGACTACGTTTTTCATGCGGCAGCTTTAAAGCAAGTTCCTTCATGTGAGTTTCATCCAATGCAGGCTGTGCTCACGAATGTATTGGGAACGGAAAATGTTCTTGAGGCAGCGGTCGCAGCTCGCGTTAGTCGCGTGGTTTGTCTGAGTACCGATAAGGCTGTATATCCAATCAATGCCATGGGTATTAGCAAGGCAATGATGGAAAAGGTGATGGTTGCTTCGAGTCGCAACTTGGAAGGTACAAACACAGTTATTTGCGGAACGCGTTATGGCAATGTGATGGCGTCGCGCGGCTCTGTTATCCCCTTGTTTGTTAATCAGGTCTTGGCGGGAAAACCGATTACGATCACCGATCCTGAGATGACGCGGTTTATGATGACGCTTTCAGATGCCGTGGATTTGGTGCTATTCGCATTCGAACATGGAAAAAATGGCGATATTTTTGTTCAAAAGGCTCCTGCTGCGACGGTGCGAATACTTACGCAGGCCATTTTGGAATTGATGGGTAAACAGGATCACGAAGTCCGTGATATCGGCACTCGCCACGGAGAGAAGCTCTACGAAGCTCTTCTCGGCCGCGAAGAGATGGCCTGTGCCGAAGACATGGGCGACTATTTCCGCGTGCCGCCAGATGGACGCGACTTGAACTACGCGAAGTTCGTGGAAGAGGGCGAGCAGCGCTTGACCCGTAGCTCGCACAACGAGGACTACAACTCGCACAACACCACGCGCCTGGATGTCGAGGGCATGAAGAAGCTGCTGTTGAAACTCGACTTCATGCAACGCATCGCACGTGGCGAGCACGCCTTGGCCGAGGACTGAGTCGTGAAAGTCCTGATCACGGGAGCCAACGGCTTCATCGGCAAGAACCTCCGGCTGCATCTGGCCGAGCGCAAAGCGGTGGAGGTCGTGTGCTTTGCGAGAGGCGACGACGTTGCCGAACTGCCTGCGTTGCTCGAAGGTGTCGATTTCGTCTTCCACCTCGCGGGAATCAACCGTCCGCAGGACCCGCAAGAGTTCGTCACAGGCAACCTCGATCTGACGCAGGCGCTTTGCGATGCCATCGGCTCTAGCGTCTCGCCGAGTGGCAAACCCGTTTCCGTCCTCTACACCTCATCGACGCAGGCAGCGAACCAGAACCCTTATGGGGACAGCAAGCGCGCCGCAGAAGAAGTCTTGCTGGCCGCAGCTCGCAGCGGGAAGATCAAGGCACACGTGTTCAGGCTGCCGAACGTGTTCGGCAAGTGGTGCAGGCCCAACTACAACTCGGCGGTGGCCACGTTCTGCCACAACATAGCGCGCGATCTGCCCATCCAGATCAACAACCCCTCGTCGCCGGTCACGCTGGTCTATGTGGACGACGTTGTCGATCGCTTTCTGCAGTTGATGGATGGTTCCGATGCCGCACCGGACGCCAACGGCTTCACCTCGGTCTCGCCGCAGTACACCACCACCGTAGGCGAACTCGCGAGCCAGATCCAGGCGTTCAAGGACAGCCGCGCCAGCCTCGTCACCGAGCGTGTGGGCACGGGCCTGGTTCGAGCGCTCTATTCGACGTATGTGAGTTATCTGCCCGTCGAATCTTTTGCATACCCAGTGCAGAAGCACGGCGATGCGCGCGGAGTGTTCGTCGAGATGCTGAAGACGCCCGATTGTGGGCAGTTCTCGTTCTTCACCGCACATGCGGGCATCACCCGCGGCGGTCACTATCACCACAGCAAGACTGAAAAGTTCCTGGTCATCAAAGGGCAGGCGCGCTTCAAGTTCCGGCACATGGAGTCGGGCGAAACCTACGAATTTCTCACGGATGGCGAAACGCCGCAGGTCGTGGAAACCGTGCCCGGCTGGACCCACGACATCACCAACGTCGGAGCAGACGAAATGGTCGTGATGCTCTGGGCCAATGAAATTTTCGACAGGGCTCGGCCGGACACCTTCGCCTGCCCGCTCTGATCGCTTTCAAGTTCTTCCCCCCATGAAAAAACTCAAGGTACTCACCGTCGTGGGCACACGGCCCGAGATCATTCGCCTGTCGCGTGTGTTGGCGCGTCTCGACGAACATTGCGAGCATGTGCTCGTCCACACCGGCCAGAACTACGACTACGAACTCAACCAGGTCTTCTTCGATGACCTGGGTGTTCGCAAGCCCGATCACTTCCTGAACAGTGCTGAGGGCAGCACGGGTGCCGCCCATACCATCGGCAACCTGATCATCGCGGTGGACCAGGTGCTTGCACAGGAACAGCCGGAGGCGATGCTGGTCCTGGGCGACACCAACAGCTGCCTCTCGGTCATCCCCGCCAAGCGTCGGAAGATCCCGATCTTTCACATGGAGGCTGGCAATCGCTGCTTCGACCAGCGCGTCCCCGAGGAGACGAACCGTCGGATCGTCGACCACACGGCCGATGTGAATCTCACCTACAGCACCATCGCACGCGACTACCTGCTGCGCGAAGGCCTGTCGGCCGACCTGGTGATCAAGACTGGCAGCCCGATGTTCGAAGTGCTGACGCACTACCGCCCGAACATCGACGCTTCGAATGTGCTCGAGCGTCTGGACCTCACGGCCGGCCAGTACTTCGTGGTGAGCGCCCACCGTGAAGAGAACATCGAGTCGCCTCAGTCCTTTGGCAAGCTGGTCGACGTGCTCAATGCGGTTGCGGAGGACCATGGCCTTCCCGTCATCGTGTCGACCCATCCGCGCACGCAGAAGCGCATCGATGCCACGGGCGCGAAGTTCCATGCCAATGTGCAGTTGCTCAAGCCGCTGGGGTTCCACGACTACGTCAAGCTGCAGATGAGCGCACGCGCGGTGCTGTCGGACAGCGGCACGATCAACGAGGAGTCGTCGATCCTTAACTTCCCGGCGCTCAACCTGCGTGAGGCCCACGAGCGGCCCGAAGGCATGGAAGAAGCGGCCGTGATGATGGTCGGGCTGGAAGTCGCGCGGGTGCGGCAGGCGCTGGCCGTGCTGGCGACACAGCCACGCGGCGCGGAGCGCAGCCTGCGCCAGGTGGCCGACTACAGCATGCCGAACGTCTCTGACAAGGTGGTCCGCATCGTCCACAGCTACACGGACTACGTGAATCGCGTCGTGTGGAAGAAGTACTGAGCACATGGCAACGCGTGTGCTTCTGCTGACGCAGTGGTTCGACCCCGAGCCCACTTTCAAGGGCATCGTGTTTGCCCGCGAACTCGTGCGTCAGGGCTTCGAGGTCGAGGTGGTGACCGGCTTTCCGAACTATCCGGGCGGCGTGGTGTATCCGGGCTACCGCATCAAGTGGTTGCAGCGCGAGGTGATCGATGGCGTTCACATCACTCGCTTGCCGCTCTATCCGGACCATGGACAGTCTGCAATCAAGCGGGTGTCGAACTACGCCAGCTTCGGTGCGTCGGCCCTGGTCTATGGACTGTTCTTCGCTCGCCGGCCTGCAGTGATGTATGCCTACCATCCGCCACTGACGGTGGGAATCGTCGCGGGGCTCATCCGCCTGATCCGGCGCATTCCTGTGGTGTACGACATCCAGGACATGTGGCCCGACACGCTCCGCGCCACCGGCATGGTCAACAGCGAGCGTGCGCTGCGCATCGTCTCGGCCGTCTGCAACTGGGTCTATCGGCGGATGGACCACATCGCTGTGCTGTCTCCCGGATTCAAGACGCTTCTCGTTCAGCGCGGTGTGCCCGCCGACAAGGTCGAGGTCATCTACAACTGGGCCGACGAGGCTTCCTTGAGCGCTCCTTCGGGCACGGTGCCGGCGGCATTTCCGGCGGCCGATGCATTCCGCATCGTCTTCGCCGGGAACATGGGCAAGGCGCAGGCGCTCGACGCCGTGCTGGATGCCGCGCTTCTGCTGCAGGAGCGGCAATCGCGTGTCTGCTTCGTCCTGCTGGGCGGCGGCGTGGAAGTCACGCGGCTGCAGGCACGCGCATCGGAGTTGGGGCTGCGCAATGTCGTCTTCCTGCCGCCGGTGCCCATGCAGCAGGTCGGCACCTTGCTGGGTGCGGCGGATGCATTGCTGGTGCATCTTCGTGCCGACCCGTTGTTCAAGATCACCATTCCTTCCAAGACGCAGGCCTACATGGCCGTCGGCAAGCCTTTGCTGATGGCGGTGGACGGCGATGCGGCCGATCTGGTCAGAGATTCGGCGGGCGGCGTGGTCGCGGCATCGGAAAACGCCGAAGCCCTGGCCGCTGCAGCGCAATCCCTCGCGGCCATGGCACCCGAAGCCTTGACCGAGATGGGGGAGAACGCCCGTCGCTATTACCGGGAACATTTGGCGTTGGAGGTCGGCGTCAAGCGCTTCGGCCGCCTCTTTCATCGTCTGGCAGCTTCATGAAAAGACTTTTCGATCTGATCGTTTCGGCGTCGGCGCTGTTGTGCCTTGCCTTGCCTTTGCTGCTGCTGATGTGGTTGGTGAAAAGAAGGCTGGGGAGCCCGGTCTTCTTCAGTCAGTTGCGGCCCGGTCTGCATGGCCGGCCTTTCCGGATGCTCAAGCTGCGGAGCATGAACGAGGCGCGCGGACCGGATGGCCAGTTGCTCCCCGACGCGGAACGTCTGACGCCCTTCGGCCGCTTTCTGCGCTCCAGCAGCCTTGACGAGCTGCCCGGGTTGTGGAACGTGCTCAAGGGCGACATGAGCCTGGTTGGTCCTCGTCCTCTGCTTGTCGACTATCTGCCGCTTTACTCCGCAGAGCAGGCGCGCAGGCATGAGGTCCGCCCCGGTATCACCGGCTGGGCCCAAGTCAACGGTCGTAATGCTCTGAGCTGGGAAGACAAATTCAAGCTCGATGTCTGGTATGTCGACAACCACACGATGTGGCTGGACCTCAAGATCCTTTACCTGACTGTGCGCAAGGTGCTGGTGCGCGACGGCATCAGTGCCGCGGGCGAAGCAACGATGTCGCGATTTCTTGGTACTCAAATTGGAGACAAAAGGTGACTTTCCCTCTTTTTGCTGTTTATGGCGCCAGTGGCTACGGGCGCGAGGTGATGCCGCTTGCGCGCGAGCAACTGCAACGCCAAGGCATACCAAATGAACGACTGGTGTTTGTGGATGATCAGCCTGAGGTGCAGACCCTCAATGGCCATCGTGTGTTGAACTACGCGGAGTTCTTGGAGACCGCGGCCAGTGCTCGGCATGCCGTGCTCGCGATTGCCAACAGCGCGGTGCGCGAGAAATTGGCCGCACGGTGCGCCGGGGATAACGTACGGCCCTGGACGGTCAGTGCCGCCAACGTTGTGATACTCGATGACGTGGTGCTCGGAGAGGGCGCGGTGCTCAGTCCTTTTGCAATGCTCACCTCCACCATCCGCGTCGGTCGTTATTTTCAAGCCAATATCTACAGCTATGTCGCTCACGATTGCGTGATCGGTGACTTCGTCACCTTCGCTCCGGGTGTGAAGTGCAACGGCAACGTTGTGATCGAAGACCATGCCTACATCGGCACGGGAGCCGTCATCAAGCAGGGCAAGCCAGGCCAGCCCCTGGTCATCGGGCGAGGCGCTGTCGTCGGTATGGGGGCCGTAGTCACCCGCGATGTGCCACCCGATACCACGGTGGTTGGAAATCCTGCCAAGCCCTTCCTCAAGGACTGAATCCCGTGTTGAACTCTCCTTTCTCCCCCTGGCCCAGCTTCACCACCGAAGAGGCCGACGCCGTGCAGCGCGTGCTGCTCTCCAACAAGGTCAACTACTGGACCGGCACCGAATGCCGCGAGTTCGAGAAGGAATTCGCGAGCTGGTCCGAGGCTGCGCATGCGGTTGCCTTGGCCAACGGCACGCTGGCGCTCGACGTGGCGCTCAAGGCGCTGAACATCGGCCCGGGCGATGAAGTCATCGTCACGCCGCGCACCTTCATGGCCAGTGTTTCCTGCGTGGTCACCGCCGGCGCCACGCCGGTGTTCGCCGAGGTCGAGGCCGACAGCGGCAACCTGTCTGCGGCCACGATTGCCAAGGTCGTCACGCCCCGCACCAAGGCTGTGATCTGCGTGCACCTGGGCGGCTGGCCGTGCGACATGGATCCGATCATGGCCCTGGCCGCCGAGCACGGCTTCAAGGTCATCGAGGATTGCGCGCAGGCGCATGGCGCGCGCTACAAGGGCCGGGCGGTGGGGTCGATCGGCCACATCGGCGCCTGGTCCTTCTGCCAGGACAAGGTCATGACCACGGGCGGCGAGGGCGGCATGGTCACGACCAACGACGAGGCGCTGTGGCGCGCGATGTGGGAATACAAGGACCACGGCAAGAGCTACGAAGCGATCTACGAGCGTCAGCACCCGCCGGGTTTCCGCTGGGTGATCGAGAGCTTCGGCACCAACTGGCGCATGCTCGAGATCCAGGCGGTCATCGGACGCATCCAGTTGCGTCGCATGGCCGACTGGACGGCGCAGCGCACGCGCAACGCCGAGGCCATCGCGGCGGCTGCACAGCCGTTCAGCGCGGTGCGTGTGCCCGTGCTGCCCGAGGGCAGCGTGCATGCGCAGTACAAGGCCTACGTCTACACCCGGCCCGACCAGCTCGCCCCGGGCTGGACGCGCGACCGCATCGTCGAAGCCATCAACGCGCTCGGCGTGCCTTGCTTCCAGGGTTCGTGCTCCGAGGTCTACCTCGAGAAGGCTTTCGACGACACGGGCTGGCGCCCGACCGAGCGCTTCGAGGTTGCACGCGAACTCGGTGACACCAGCGTGATGTTCCTCGTGCACCCGACGCTCACGGCCGCCGAGATCGACAAGACCTGCGCCGCCATCCGCGAAGTGCTGGCGCAGGCGAGCGCGTGAGTTTTCGCTGGCGCATGCCGAGCGTCGCGACATGGCGGTGGCTGCTGGCCATTGCCATGTTGGTGCTGCTGGTGCTGAGCCTGATGCCACCGTCACCCAGCATGCCCTCCACGGGGTGGGACAAGAGCAATCACATGCTCGGTTTCGCGGTGTTGGCCGTGCTCGGCCATGCGGCGTGGCCGGGGCGCAGCTGGGCCGTGCTGTTGGGCTTGCTGGCCTACGGCGGCTTGATCGAAGTGTTGCAGTCCTTCACGCCCGACCGCATGGCCGAGTGGGGCGATCTGCTGGCCGATGGGGTCGGGCTGCTGATCGGCAAGGCCGGCGCGGTGTTGTTAACGCGCCGCCGCATGTCGCCAGAATGAAAACTAAAGGCTGAAGGGCACTGTATTTTTCTACCCGTCCCATGAAGAGGGGAGCGCGGCCGTCATCATATCGAGACACAATTGGGCAACAGTCGACCAAATTGTGTTCGAGCTAGGAGTCTTCCGTTGATCAATCGTTTGGCAGAGCCATTGCTCGGTCTGCCGCGCGCTGCCAAGCGCCTGCTGGCGCTGGCTGTCGACGCCAGCCTGTGTGTTCTCTGCGTCTGGCTTGCCTTCAGTCTTCGCTACGAGCAGTGGGTCCCCTTGCACGGTGTGCAGTGGCTCGCGGTCGCCATGGCCATTGTGATGGCGCTTCCGCTGTTCGTCGTCTCGGGTTTCTACCGTGCCATCTTCCGCTACGCGGGCGGCGCGGCGCTGCTGGCCTTGGTGAAGGCGTGTGTGCTGTTCACCCTGGGCTATGTGCTGATGTTCAGCGTCGTCGGGGTGCCCAACATCCCGCGCACCGTGGGCGTGATCGCACCGTTGCTGCTCTTCTTGACGGTCGGTGGCTCTCGCCTGCTGGCGCGCTATTGGCTGGGCGGCCTGTACGTGAGCACGCTGCGGCGCAAGACACTGCCGCAGGCCGTGATCTACGGCGCCGGCGGTGCGGGTCGGCAGCTCACCGCGGCCCTGGCCCATAGTCAGGACATGGTCGTGCGGGCCTACATCGACGATGCCGAGCACCTGCAGGGCAGCACGCTCAACGGCGTGCGCATCCAGCCCCTGCGCTGGCTCAAGCTGAACAGCGCTGCGCTGGGCATCACCGACGTACTTCTGGCCATGCCCTCGGCCAGCCATCAACGCCGGGCCGAGATCCTCAGTGAACTGCTGCCGCTTCATCTGCATGTGCGCACGCTGCCCGCCATGGCCGACCTCGCGCATGGCCGTGTGCAGGTGCAGGACCTGCATGAAGTCGACATCGAAGACTTGCTGGGTCGCGACCCGGTGGCGCCCGTCGACGACCTGCTGCAGCGACCGATCCGCGGGCAGGTGGTGCTGGTCACGGGCGCGGGCGGTTCCATCGGCAGCGAGCTGTGCCGGCAGATCGCGATGCAATCGCCCAGCACCTTGCTGCTGGTCGAGCTGAGCGAGTACGCGCTCTACGCGATTCATCAAGAGCTGTTGGCGCAAGCCCCGGGCCTGCGCGTGCTGCCCCTGCTGGCTTCGGTGCGCGACGAGGCGCGCATGCGCGAGATCATGAGCACCTGGCGGCCCGACACCGTCTACCATGCGGCCGCCTACAAGCACGTGCCCATGGTCGAGCACAACCCGGCCGAAGGCGTGAAGAACAACGCCTTGGGCACGCTGATCACGGCGCAGGCCGCCATGGCCAGCCAGGTGCGCCGCTTCGTGCTGGTCAGCACCGACAAGGCCGTGCGGCCGACCAACATCATGGGCGCGAGCAAGCGCGTGGCCGAGATGGCGCTGCAAGGGCTGGCGCAACAGTCAGGGCAATCGGGCACCTGTTTCTCGATGGTGCGCTTCGGCAATGTGCTGGGCTCGAGCGGCTCGGTGGTGCCGCTGTTCCGCAAGCAGATCGAGGCGGGCGGGCCCATCACGCTCACGCACGCCGACATCACGCGCTACTTCATGACCATCCCCGAGGCGGCGCAACTGGTGATCCAGGCGGGCACGATGGCCGTCGGTGGCGATGTGTTCGTGCTCGACATGGGTGAGCCGGTGCGCATCATCGACCTGGCCCGCCGCCTGGTCGAACTGTCGGGCCGCACCGTGCGCGACGAAGCCACGCCCGACGGCGACATCGCCTTCCATATCGCCGGCCTGCGGCCCGGGGAGAAGCTCTACGAAGAGCTGCTGATCGGCGACAACGCCATGCCCACCATGCACCCGCGCGTGATGAAGGCGCACGAAGAATGCCCGCCCTGGGAAGAGCTGTCGCGGCTGTTCGGCCTGCTGAATGCCGCGCTGTCGAAGAACGACGTGCCGGCCCTCAAGGCCGTGCTCAAGCAGATGCTGCCGGGCTACCAGCCGCATGCCGATGTGGTCGACTGGGTGCATCTGGAACACCAGCGCACGCCCGCCGCGCCTTCGCTGGCCGACCGCCGTCGCAACCTGCAGACCTATGCCGACAGTGGGTGGCTGCCGGTGGAGCCGGAGCCGCTGGACGTACCGGCTTGAGTGCTTCGGTCGCTTCGGCACGACGCAGATGTCGAGCAAGTAGCGTCATGACTTGATGAGCGATGCCCCGTACAAGCGGGGCATTTTTCATGGAGCCATACGCAGGCGAGAGCGCGAGAAACTCTTGTGTGGCGCAGCGATGCGTCGCGCACAAACGAAGCCTGTCTCACTCCCTCTCCCTCCGGGAGAGGGCGGGGGTGAGGGCTCCGAGCCTCAACCCCCACGCAGCCTCCCATGCGACCGGGGCCACCTTTACTCCGCCGAAGGAGGGGAAGCACGCGTCGCACGTCCCATCGTCGTAGGCATCTGCACCGTCACTGGGCCTCACCATAAAAAATGCCCACCAGGCAGAGCACCTGGCAGGCATTTCTCAGTCAGTAGAGGAGGCCGCTGAGGCCCGCTCGACCACTCAAGTCTTGTACTTGTACTCGGTGTACCGATAGCCGCCGTACTTGTAGCCATAGCTGCCGTAATGACGGCGGGTCATGTCCATCGCATTGAACAGCACGCCACTCGCCGTCTTGCCTGCATGGGCCAGGCGCTTGGCACTTTCGTTGAGCTCGCCCAATTGCGTCTGGTCGGCGCGTGCCACCAGCAGCACGACGCCGGCATGCGGTGCCACGGCCGCAGCATCCGCCGCCACCAGCACGGGCGGCGTATCGATGATCACCAGCTCGTACTGTTCCGACAGCGTGTCCAGCAGGCGGCTGAAGGTCTCCGACATCATCATGTCTGCTGGGTTCGAGGGCAGCTTGCCGGTGGTCAGCACGTCCAGGTTCGGCAGCACCTGGGTGCGAATCGCTTGAGCAGGAGTGAGTACGCCTGCTAGTAGTTCCGACAATCCGTTTTCGCGCTTCATCCCGAGCTCTTGGTGGATATGGCCCTTCCGCATATCCGCGTCGATCAGCAACACACGCTTGCCCGCGGCGGCCATGATGGCGGCGAAGTTGGCGGAGATGAAGCTCTTGCCGACACCAGGGGTCGCGCCGGTGATCATCACGCGGTTGTTGCCCGCTTCCAGGGTGGCGAATTGCAATGCGATGCGAAGACTGCGCAGCGCTTCGATGGCGGGGCTTTCGGGGTGAAGTACTGCCAGCAACTGCACGCTCGAGGCATTGCGTTGGTCTACCGGAACCTGTTCTGCGGTAAAGGGGACTACTGAATAGACATTGAGTCCCGTGTGCGCCTCGATCTCATCGGGATTGCGAATGCCGCCCATGAAAAGACTGCGAACGATGGCCAGCGCTGAGCCCGCCAGCAGGCCGAGCACCAAAGCCAACGCCAGTATGAGCGATTTCTGTGGCTTGATGGCTCGCTTCGGCTGAACGGCCTTGTCGAGCAGGCGTACGTTTCCTACTTTACCTTCCTTCACCAAACGCAATTGCAATGCGCTGTTAAGCAACGACTTGTATAGCTCCCCATTGACGCGAACGTCGCGCTCCAATCGCAGTGCGTCACGCTGAACAGTTGGCATTCCGCTTACGCGATTATTCAGTGTGCCAAGCTCGCTCTCTATCGCACCGATCTGGCCATCAATGGTCTTGATACGTGGATTGATGTCGGTGTATTTGGCTGCCAACGCGCGACGCTGCTGCTGCGCCTCGAGCAGCTTTGTCTGCAATTCGATTGACTGGCTAAGCACGCCCTTGGCTTCTTCATCGAAGGCGACGGTTCCATTTTTGTTGCGGAACTTCGTGTAGGCGTCTTCGGACGCTTCCAATTGGCGCTTGAACGCTGGCAACTGCTCATCGAGAAATCCCAAGGTTTTCTGCGCCTCAGCGGCCTTGCGCTCGACGTTCTGCCGGACATATTGCTCGCCAATGGCATTGAGGATACGTGCGAGGCGAGGCCGGTCATTATCATCCAGCGTCACACTGATCACGTTCGACTGCTTGCCTTGCTCTGCGAGTTGTAGGCGCCTTTGCAAACCTTCGACCGTACCTAACCGGGAATTGCGCGATACGAGAAACTGCGCGCCTGGTTTGCCATCAAGTTCAGCAATCAGGAGCGTGATGATTCCATCTGTGCTGTTATGTACCAGCGGCTGGCCGACGGTACCGGTTAAAACCTCGCCGAGATCTTCGTTGCTTAGCGTGTAACGACCGTCGCCCAAGGCGGTAATGATAAAGGGCTTTCCGTCTTCCAATGTCACGGGTACATCGAACTTAGCAACCTCGATACGTTCTTTTCCACTCACGTACCCTGCCATACCAAGGAAGCCGGGTGTGGACAGAGCGGTCGAGCGATTTGCCATCCAGCGACCGATGAACGGCAGATAGCGCGGCGTTGCATCGATGTAGAGCTTTGTCTGGTCAACCGCAGCTCCGAGCACTAAGCGCGATCGGATAATCTGTATTTCGCCAGTGGCAGGTGTCTTTACATCAAACAAACTCGCTGAATCGCCCAAAAAGCCTTTCGCATCTGGCGCTGAGTCTTCTACCTGGACCAGTAAGTTCGACTGGTAGACGGGGGTAGATAGCAACGCATAGGCCGCACCGAGCGCCACCGCCGCGGCAGTGACGCCGGCCACCAGCCATTTGCGGTCGAGCAAGATATCAGCGTATTCCGACAAATTGATCTCGTCGTCGTGTGCCGCAGGGTTCTGTGGCGGGAGCGGGGCGGCGGCGGAAGAGGTCATTTGAATTTCTGTATCCGTTCGGCCCAGGCTTGGGCACCGGCGTCGATGAGTTGCAGGGCGTGTTCAAAGGCGTCCTGGCCCTGGCGATAGGGGTCGGGCACGTCCTGCTTGAGGCTTTCGGCAAAGCGAAACACCTTGCCGCGCGTGAGCGGGTAGCGGCTTTCGATGTGGCGGCGCTGGCCTTCGTCCATGGTGAGGATCAGGTCGGCCTGCTGGCACATCAGCTGCGTGATCTGGCGTGCGCGGTGGGCCTCGATGTCGAGGCCACGCGCGCTCATCAGCGCCTTGGCGATGTCGTCGGCGGGGTGGCCGATGAGCGCGCCGGTGCCGGCGGACGACACCGCGATCTGCGGCAGCGCGGCGGCCAGCAGGGCTTCACCCATGGGGCTGCGGCAGATGTTGCCGATGCAGACGACCAGGACGGACTTCACCGGGCGCTGATCTCGCTGCCGACGTTCACCACCTGCGCGCTCGGCAGGATCAGGCTGATGATGCGGTTCCACTGCACCAGCGGCACGGGGTCGATGTACACCACGTCGCGCGGCTTGAGCGCGAAGTTCTCGGCCAATGCCAGGGCTGCTGGCGAGGCTGCATTCAGATGGAACAGCGCCGGGTCGCCCTGGGCATTGTTTCGGATCACGTAGATCTGCGAGGTGTTGGCCGTGAGCACGCTCGCGCCACCGGCTTCGCCCAGTGCCTGGTTCAGGCTCAGGCGCCCGTTGTTCATGAGCAGCGCCGCGGGGCGCGTGACCTCGCCCATCACATACACCTTGTTCTCTTCGCGGCTGCGCACCGAGACCAGGTCGTCGCTCTGCAACAGGATCTTGTTCGCGTTGACTCCCAGTGACTCGAGCAGGGGCATGTCGATGCGCGTCGTGACGTCGTTGCGCGTGAGCGTGACCATCGTGCGATCGCCCGCGGCCGTGATGCCGCCCGCGCGGCTGATGGCCTGCGGCAAGGTCATGGGCACGTCGGTGAAGATCTGCATGCCGGGCACGCGCACTTCACCTTCGACAAAGGCGCGGCGGCTGCGGAAGGAAGCGATGCGGATCGTGACCTGCGGATCGCGGATGTACGGTGCCAGCTTCTTGGCGATCATGTCGCTGGCTTCGATCTCCGTGTACCCGGCGATCTTGGTGCGGCCGATGTAGGGAAAGGTGATTTCACCGGAGGCGCTCACGATGAAGCCGGGCGCCGCGCTGATGCCGGTGGGGTCAACCTGCTGGCTGATCACGGCACCGGCCGAAGGCAGCAGATCGGGATGGTCGTACACCACGATGCCGATCACATCGCTCGGGCCGATGGTGTAGGGCGTCGGCGTGCCGAACAGCGCCTTGACTTCCGGCGCGATGTCGCGCGGCTGCGAGAGCCTTTGCGCCTGGATCAGGTCCTTGGTGATGGGGATGATCACGCCCTGCGCGGGGTTGTCCGGGTCGCCGGCCACATACTGGCCCAGCGGCACACTGGTGCGCGTCCCCGCGTCGGCATAGCCGAAACCCGGAGCCGTGACCACTGCACAGCCTTGCAGAGCGAGAACACTGGCACAGACGGCCATCATCCACCCGCCTCGTGCGGGATTTTTCGATGCAAAGCGCTTCAAAACTGGTTGTTCCTTGACTGTCTCGGTGATGACGCATAGCCGGTCAATCCGTTGCACGTTCGACTGCATGTGGCCGCAGAAGAAGGCATCGGTGAGACTGAAAGTCGGCGCGCACTTCAGGGACGAAGCAGCGTCAGTTTGCGATTGTAGCCAACGGTCAATGACGGAATTTGACCGTCTGGCGACGATTCCTCCCATGAAAACGGGAGGTCACGAAATATGAGAAACCTTTGTATTCAACTTGGAGCGGGAACCCGGTCGGTCTTGTCTCTCACACGCAACTCCGGGCGTCGCTAGGTCCTGCGAGCCTGGCCGATCAGATGGTTTTCCTCTTTCGGGGGCCTTGAGTACGCCTGGGGCGCCGTGGTTTACAGTGGCGCCGCCGATCGCCAGCCTCGTCATCTGAGGCTGTTAGCCTTCGGCGCTCACATGGGCCGCCGGCGCACCATCGCAATGCGCGTATTCAGCAGGCCGTCTCACACACATACCCCATGGGTTGACCACTCAGAATGACAAAAATCGCTATTGCCGGGACGGGCTATGTTGGCCTGTCGAACGCTGTCCTGCTCGCCCAGCACCACGAAGTGGTCGCGCTGGACATCGATCCGTCCAAGGTCGCCTTGCTCAACGAAAAGCGTTCGCCCATCGACGACGAGGAGATCGAGGATTACCTCGCGCACAAGCCGCTGAACCTGCGGGCCACGCTGGACAAGCATGAGGCCTACGAGGACGCCGCCTTCGTCATCATCGCGACGCCCACCGACTACGACCCCGAAACCAACTACTTCAACACCCGTTCGGTCGAATCTGTCGTGCGCGATGTTCTGGCCATCAACCCGAAGGCGGTGATGGTCGTCAAGTCGACGGTCCCGGTGGGTTTCACCGAGCGCATCAAGCGGGAGTTCGGCTGCGAATCGCTGATCTTCTCGCCGGAATTCCTGCGCGAAGGCCGCGCGCTCTACGACAACCTGCATCCCTCGCGCATCGTCGTCGGTGAACGGTCCGCGCGTGGGCAGCAGTTCGCGGACATGCTGCGCGAGGGGGCGATCAAACAGGACATCGAGGTTCTGCTCACCGAGAACACGGAAGCGGAGGCCATCAAGCTGTTTGCGAACACCTACCTGGCGATGCGGGTGGCGTTCTTCAACGAGTTGGACACCTACGCCGCGGTGCATGGGCTGGACTCGCGCCAGATCATTCAGGGCGTGAGCCTCGATCCGCGGATCGGCGGCCACTACAACAACCCCTCGTTCGGCTACGGGGGCTACTGCCTGCCGAAGGACACGAAGCAACTGCTGGCCAATTACGAGAACGTGCCGCAAAGCCTGGTCCGGGCGATCGTGGATGCGAACTCGACCCGGAAGGACTTCGTCGCCACCGACATCCTCAAGCGCAACCCCAAGACCGTTGGCATCTATCGTCTCGTGATGAAGGCCGGCTCGGACAATTTCCGCGCGTCGTCGGTGCAGGGCATCATGAAGCGGCTCAAGGCCAAGGGTGTCGAGGTCATCGTGTATGAGCCCGTGCTCAAGGAAGCGGAATTCTTCCGTTCCAAGGTCTACGTCGATCTCCAGGCCTTCAAGGCCCACGCGGACGTCATCGTCGCCAACCGCCTGACGCCGGATCTCGGCGACGTCGAGAGCAAGGTCTACACGCGCGATCTGTTCGGCGGGGATGCCTGACCTGCCGCCCAACGAGGAGCGGCGTTTGTCGCAGACGCCATGCCGCGCGCAGGGGCAAAAGGCGTCAGTTTTCCTTCTTGGGCGGAGGTCCGGCTTCCAGCACATTCCCCAGCGGGTCAAATATCTTGGCCTTCTGGGTCAGGGCACGCACCGCATGGATGGCCTGCAACGCGGCATCGCGCGTCGCGAAACTTGCCGTGCTTCCGCACACCGCGACACCCTCCGCGTCGCGCAATTCCCAGACCCAGCGGCCGCCCCTGACGGGTATCACTACATATTTCATCGTTCGCTTCTGTCTGTTGCGCTCCATGACGGCGCATCTAGCATTGTGACTTCTTTGCTGCCCTGACTTTCGTTGTGCATTCACATTTTTGCCCACGCAGGCAGCGGCTTGTCTGTAGGCCAAACGCTGATCCTGTTTGGGGCGCGCTCGGGCAGTGAATCGTGATGCCGCTAGACTTCCACATGCATCCATCGGCGCGGTCTTTTGCGTCGAGCGCGTTGCGCTTTTACCTGCTCCGCCTTCGCATCGTCGAAGTGCCTTGATGTCGCGCCGACCTACCGCATTTCCCTCCATGACGCTTCGTGTTTTCCTGGTTGAAGACAACCCCTCCATTCGTGATGTTCTCGTCGGGCTGCTGGAAGATTCCGTCGACTGCGAAGTGGTCGGCATCGCACCCACGCAAGCGGAGGCCACGCGCTGGCTTTCCCGCAACGGGCAGGGATGGGACCTGATCGTGACCGACCTCTTCCTCGAAGAGGGCTCGGGGATGGAGGTGATCAAGGCCTGTGCGCAGCGGATGCCGCATCAGCGTGTGGTGGTGCTCACCAACTATGCCGATGCATCGCAGCATCGCGCGATCTCGCAGGGCGCCGATGCGGTGTTCGACAAGGCCTCGCAGTTCGATGCCTTCATGGCCTACGCGGGTGCGCTGGTGCGGGTCGCCGGCAGCTGATGCGGCGTGTGGACGGTGCGCCTGTGTCGAGGCTGCACGTCGAAGAGCCCCGAGGCCGCTGCTCGAGGCGTTGAAGCCGGGCCGTCCCTCTGTCGGCCCTCGCACGCTGCCGCTGCGTGCGCTTCGGATTCGGGACGCTCAGGCGGTGTGCGCCTGTCGATGAAAAGACGCCGGCGCGCACCGGCCCAGCTCGGCCAGCAACTGGGTCCAGGCGCGCGCCCCTTCCTGGATCGACTTCAGCCGGAAGAACTCGTTGGGTGCATGCACGTCCTCGTCGGGCAGGTTGTAGCCGAACATCAGTGTGTCGATGCCCAGCGTCTGCTTGAAGATGGCCGTGATCGGCACGGTGGCACCCAGCCGCACGTGGATGGCCTGCCGGCCCGATTCGCGCGCGAGCACCGCCTCGGCGGCGCGCACCAGCGGATGGTCGGGGGCCAGGCTCGATGCGGGCGAGCCGTCGTTGATCGCGATCACCTCGAGCGTGCAACCCGCGGGGCAGCGTTGCCGCAGATGCTGCAGGACGGCCTGGAGCACCGCCACCGGGTCCTGGCCTTCGACCACGCGCACCGTGAGCTTGGCGCCGGCCTCGCACGGCACGATGGTTTTGCCGCCGTCGCCGGTGTAGCCGCCCCACAGGCCGTTGACGTCGAGGGCCGGGCGCAGGGTGACGCGCTCGCGCGGCGTGTAGCCGTGTTCGCCGTGCGAGCTGCCGCCGACGTCCGAGAAGAATGCGGCTTCGTCGTAGGGGAAGGCGGCCGTGTCGGCGCGCTGCTTCGCCGTGGGCGGCGCTGACCCGCGGTAGAAGCCGTCGACGGCCACGCCGCCGTCGTCCAGGTGCAGCGATGCGACCAGGCGCGCCATCTCGTGCAGCGCATTGCGCACGCTGCCGCCGTAGCGCCCGGAGTGCAGGTCCTTGTCGGCGCTGCGCAGGCGCACTTCGAGCTGCGCATTGCCGCGCGCGCCGGTGTTGATGGTGGGCACGCTGGCGCTGGCGCGGCCGCCGTCGGCGGACAGCACCGCGTCGGCGCCCAGCAGCGCGCGATGGCGTTCGACGATGGTGCGCAGCGACGGGCTGCCGGTTTCTTCCTCGCCTTCGAGGAACACCTTGATGTTGACCGGGCAGCCGCCCTGCACCGCGAGGTAGGCGGCCACGACTTCGAGCGCGATGGTGGTCGAGCCCTTCACGTCGGAGGTGCCGCGCGCATAGAGGCGGCCGTCGATCTCGGTGGGTTCGAAGGGCGGCGTGCGCCACAGCGCGACCGGGTCGGCGGGCTGCACGTCGTAGTGGCCGTAGACCATCAGCGTCGGCTTGCCGGGCGCGCCGTTCCATTCGCCGTAGACCGCGGGCTCGCCGCCGCCGTCGAGCAGGCGCACGTCGCTCAGGCCGATCTCGCGCAGCCGCGCCAGCAGCAGCTCGCGCGCCGCTGCCATGTCGGGTGCGAAGGCCGGGTCGGCGCTCACGCTGGGGATGCGCAGGAAGGTCTTGAGCCAGTCCACGATCGCCGGCTGGCGCGCGTGGAGGTGGTCGATCACGGGTTGTTCGTTCATCGGATGTGGTTTCTTGCGTTGTCTTCAGGTCAGTAGAGGGCGGGGAACACGCCGGGGCCCCACACCGTGTCGCAGTGGTGGGCCTGCTCGAAGGTGTCGGTGGTGGCTGTGACCGCGGGGTAGCTCAGGCTCAGGATGGTTCGGCCGGCGGGGCCGGTGAAGCGCGGCCAGCGCGCGGGCACGTTGCGGCCGTCGCCGTTCGGATCGCCGTTGCGCACGAAGTTCAGCAGGTAGGCGATCGCCTGCTCCGACAGCGCCTTGCGTTGCGCGGTGGTGGTGGCGTCGGGCGTCGCGCTGGCCTGGTCGAAGTAGGGGTAGCTCTTCAGCGCATCGACGGTGCCGGTCAGGTAGTAGGAGTCCATGCCGTGCGAGGTGCCGTAGTAGAAGCTCTTCGGCGCGACCGCCGGGAACGACAGTTGCGGGTCGACGAACTCGTAGCCGTACACCGGCACCCAGGCCGACAGCGAGGTGCGGCGGGCGCTGTTCCCGCACGCATACAACGCATCGCCCTGGGCGCGCGCATAGCCCTGCGCCGGCACCGCGAAGTTCGAGGGCGGGTAGGCCGCGTCGATCTTGCTGGTGTCGAAGCCCGCGGGCGCCAGCGAGTGCAGGTAGAGCGCGTAGTTGTCGGCGGTCTCCGTGGTGTCGGCGAAGATCGTGCCCTCGTCGTAGACGCCGCCGATCATCACCGGCACCTGGTTGAAGTTGCCGGTCTCGAAGGCGCGTGCGGGCGTCTGCGTGAGGATCTTGTTGTCCACCGTCGGCCGCCACTTGAGGCCGCCTTGTGCCAGCAGTGCCGATGTGGGCACGGCGCGCAGGCAGGCCACCACGTCCGCGGCGGTGGCGCAGCCCAGCTTCGCGACGGCGGTGTCGCCGACGGCGAGCGAACTGTCCATTGACGGGTTCGAGTACTCGGCCGATCCGCCGCTCTGCATGACCGCGCGCTGGAACAGTCCCGCGGCCTTGGGCGATTGCAGCAGCGAGAAGCTCTGCGTGGCGCCCGCGGAGGTGCCCCACACGGTCACGTTGCCCGCATCACCGCCGAAGGCCGCGATGTTGCGCCGGGTCCAGTCGAGCGCGGCGAGCTCGTCCATCAGCGCGAAGTTGCCCAGGCTGCCGTCTTTGTTCGCGGTGCGCAGCGCCTTGTTGGCCAGGAAGCCGAGCGCGCCCAGCCGGTAGTTGATGCTGACCACCACGATGCCGCGGCTGGCCAGCACGCCCGGACCCTGGGCGCCGGAGCCGATCGTGAAGGCGCCGCCGTGGATGTAGAAGAGCGTCGGCAGCTTGTCGCCGGGCTTGGCGCCCGCGGGCTTCCACACGTTGAGGTAGAGGCAGTCCTCCGAAGACTTCGTCTCGATGCCCGGGCCCTGGAGGCAGGCGCTGCCGAAGGCCGTGGCCTGCAGCGTGGCGTCGCGCGCGGCCGGTGGCTGCGGTGGTGCCCAACGCAGCGCGCCCACGGGCGGCTTCGCATAGGGAATGCCGAGGAAGGCGACCGACTCGGCGCCGGCGACGCCGGCCACCGTGCCTTCGGTCGTGAGGGCGATGTTGGCGGGCTGCGCCGCAGCGGGCGGCGCCGAGACGGCGGGCGCGTCCGGTGGTGCGGTGGGGGCGCTGCCGCCATTGCCGCCGCCGCCGCAGGCCGCGAGCGCCAGCGTGGCGAGGAGGGCGGGCCCTATCGATCGGGTGTGCTTCATGTCGTTGTCTCCGTGGTCTGGAATGGCGTGTGGCTTAGGGCAGTTCGTAGCCGGTGGTCTTCACCAGCTCGCGGTAGCGCGCGACTTCCTTGGCGTAGAAGCTCTCGCCCGCCTCGACGCTCATGGGTTCGAAGATCGTCTTGGCCTGCTGCTCGAGCAGGGCCCGCGCTTGCGGATCCTTGAGCGCATGGCTGATCGCCACGTTGAGCCGCTCGACGATGGGGCGCGGCGTCCCCTTCTTCACGGCGTAGCCGGTCCAGATGCTGAAGTTGAAGTCCTTCAGGGCCTTGCTGTCCGCGCTCGACTGCACGCCGCTGAACTGCGGCGGCAGGTTCTTGGCGGAGCCCAGCGCGCCGACCACGCGCAGGCGCCCCTGCTTCGCGTACTCCGCGTAGCTGGCCTGGTAGGGCATGAAGGCAAAGTCGATCTGCCCGCCGATCAGGTCCTGGATCAGCGGCGCGCCGCCCTTGTAGGGCACGTGCGTGATCTCGGCGCCGGTGCGCTTGATGAACAGCTCGCCGAGCAGGTTGTACAAGGTGCCCGCGCCCGTCGTGCCATAGGACAGCGGCGTGCTCTTGCGCGACCGTGCGAGCTCGACCAGTTCGTCGAGCGACTGGACCGGCAGCGCCGAACTGACGACCACGATGATGGGCGAGGTCGCGACGGGCGCGACCCACTGGAAGTCTTCCGGCTTGTAGCGCGTGCTCTTGTTGACGATGGTTGGCAGGATCAGTTCGCTGGGCGAGCCCTGGAACAGGTAGTAGCCGTCGGCCGGCGCCGTCAGCACCTTGCCGGCGGCGATGGTGCCGCTGGCGCCGCCGAGGTTCTCCACGATGAGCTGGCCGTCCAGCTCCTTGCCCACCGGCCCGCTCAGCGCGCGCGCCGTGATGTCGCTGGCCGCGCCGGCGGCGTAGGGGACCATCAGCGAGACCACCCGGGAGGGGTATTTCGACTCCGCCATCGACAGCGTCCCCAGGGCGAGCAGGGCGGGTACGCAGAGCCATCGAGACCAATTTTTCATGACCGGATCCTTGTGTAGGGAGTAGTTCGGTCGGATGTTAGGAATTCGCCAACTACCAGTCCAATGCATTGTTTATCTGGTTACCATGAGCTGTACTCATGAGGTAGATGCCATGAACCTGCAGCAGCTCGATCACCTTCTGGCCCTCGCCGAGACCGGCTCCTTCAGCCGTGCTTCGGAGAAGGTCCACCTCACGCAGCCGGCGCTGAGCCGCAGCATCCAGATGCTCGAACAGGAGCTGGGCATGCCGGTGATCGATCGCGTGGGCAAGCGCAACGAGCTCACGCCCTTCGGCGCCATGGCCCTGGCGCGCGCCAAGCGCATCTCGATGGAAGTGCACGAACTGAAGCGCGCGGCTGCCCTGCTGGCCGACGGCGAGGCCGGCGTGGTGCGGCTGGGCCTGGGGGGCGCGTCCAGTGCGCTGTTCTCGGCACCCCTGCTCACGCAGATGCTGCGCAAGCATCCGAAGGTGAGCCTGCAGATCCGCAGCGGTGCCGCCGACGTGCAACTGGCCGCGCTGCGCGCACGCGCGCTGGATGCGGTGGTGCTGACGTACCGGGCGGTGGTGCCGCGCGAGGACCTGCAGATCGAGCTGCTGCCAACCATGCGCTCCGGCTTCATCTGCCGCAGCGGCCATCCCTTGCTGTCCGAGGGGCGCCGCGCGATGCGCTTCAAGGACATCGCGCAGTACCCCCTGATCTCGTCGAACGTGAGCGACGACGTGGCACGCATCCTGGTCGAGTGCTACGGGCGCCACGCCAACCCGCAGCACTGGCTTCACATCTCGTCGGACGAGATCGGCGCCTTGATCACCGCCGTGCAGAACAGCGATGCGATCTTTCTGGGCGTGCTGGCATCGGCGCAGGAACTGCTGGCGAAAGGGGAGGTGGTGGAACTCAAGCTCAAGCCCGATGCCGGCCTGAGCGTGCAGCTCGCGTTCATCACGCTCGAGGGACGGACCGAGCCGCCGGCGTTGAAGCTGGTGCGGGACTTCTGCCTCGAACTGGCGCAGGCGGAGATCGGCGTGTGAGCCGTCGGCCGCGGCAATGAAAAAAGCCCGCTGTCTTTCGACAGCGGGCTTTGTCAGCAGTGACGCGATGTTGGTGGTGGGCCCTGAGTGACTCGAACACTCGACCTACGGATTAAGAGTCCGCTGCTCTACCAACTGAGCTAAGAGCCCCTGAGAAGCATTGCTGCTATCAGGCAAGACTGCGATTATAGCCACAGAAAAAGCGCTGTCGTACCATCCGCTCAACTTCTTTGGAAAAAACTTCATGACCTCTCCTGTTTCCCCCTCATCCACACCCCCGGCGCACGTCGTCGTCACGGGTGCGGCAGGCGCGCTGGGGCGCGCGACGGTGCAGCGATTCCTCGACGAGGGCGCGCGCATCGCGCTCATCGGCCGCAACGAGCAGCAGCTGGTCGATGCCTTTCCGGGGCTCAACAACTCGCAGCACCTGCTGGTCGCGGCCGACGTGAGTTCCGACGCCAGCATGAAGGCCGCGGCCGCGCGCATCGCGCAGGTGTTCCAGCATGTCGACACCGTGGTGCACACCGCGGGCGGCTTCGAGATGGGGCCGACGGTGGATGCGCTCGACCGCGCGAGCTGGGACCGGATGATGGACGTCAACGCCTGGTCCTTCGTGGCCGTCGCGCAGGCCTTCGCGCCCTTGATGATCGCGCGGGGCCAGGGCAGCGTGATCGCGGTGAGCGCGAAGGTCGCGGGCCGCGGCCTGGCGGCGATGTCCGCCTACATCGCCTCCAAGAGCGCGCTGCAGCGGCTGGTGGAGGCGATGGCGGCCGAACTCGCGCCGCATGGCGTCCGCGTCAACAGCATCGCGCCGAGCGTGCTCGACACGCCGGCCAACCGGCAGGCGATGCCGGATGCGAATCCTTCGGACTGGGTGTCGACCGCGGTGGCGGCCCAGACCATCGCCTTCCTGGCCTCGCCGGCCGCGCAGGCCCTGCATGGGCAGCATCTGGCGCTGGGCGCCTGAGCACTTCGGTCCCGCACGACCGAAATCGCGCGCCCGAAAAAAAAGCCCCGGGGTCGAAGCCGGGGCTTTTTCATGGGTGGTTGGTGGAGAGGAGGAGGATCGAACTCCCGACCTCCGCATTGCGAACGCGGCGCTCTCCCAGCTGAGCTACCCCCCCAACACAGCCGAATTCTACGCAGATGCCGGGGGTGCCGGCACGCTGTTTTTCTCTTTGTAATTCGCTTTACCAGTGGTCATCACCGTTTCAATTGGATGAGGCAGTGAGAAGAACCCGGGCGTCCGCGCCTATACGGTGCACGCGCCGAACAGCCGCCACGGCGGCAACCGATAAAGGGGCAGGATTACAGAGTCGGTGTCAGTCGGAAGGTTCAAAATTGCGTTGCCAAACCAACTTGTAAGACGGAACCTATTTTTTGTTACCGTCGCTTGCGTCTATAGGATTCTGAATTAAAATTTTTCCTTTCAATCCGAATGAGAACTCCGATGGCCTCCACCCTTGCCGACATCAATTCACAGATCAAAAAGAACGAAGAGCACATCGCTCAATTGCGGGCGCAGGCGGAAGAGCTGCGCAATCACGAGCGCGCCGGTGTGATCGAGGAACTGCGCCAGAAGATTGCTGAATACGGCCTGACCGCCAGCGACCTGAAGCTGGCGCCGCGCGCCGCAGGCAAGCGCAGCGTGGTGGCAGCGCCCGTCAAGGCGGCTGCCAAGTACCGCGGCCCGACGGGCGAAACCTGGTCGGGTGGCCGTGGCCGCAAGCCGCGCTGGGTGACCGAGGCGCTGGCCGCCGGCAAGTCGCTGTCCGACTACGAAATCAAGTGAGCCGATGGTGAGGCGAAGCGCCCCGGCCTTCTGTTCTCCCAATGAAAAGGCCCGCATCTGCGGGCCTTTTTTATTGGCGGGAGCGCCTCAGTTCACCATGACCAGTTTGCCTTTGACCCCGCGCGAGCCCATGTAGGCGTAGGCGGCCTTCAATTCGGCCATGGGCATGGTCTGGTCGATCACGGGCTTGATCTTTCCCTGGGCATACCATTGCGCCAATTCGCCCATCATTTGGGCGTTGGCCTGCGGTTCGCGCTTGGCGAAATCGCCCCAGAACACGCCGACCAGCGAAGCGCCCTTGAGCAGCGTCAAATTCAGGGGCAGCGCCGGAATGCCGCCGGCGGCGAATCCCACCACCAGATAGCGGCCGCGCCAGGCGATCGAGCGGAACGCCGGTTCGGCGAAATCGCCGCCCACCGGGTCATAGATGACATCCGGGCCTTTGCCGTCGGTGGCGGCCTTGATGGCATCGCGGAAACCGCCGGGCAATGCATGCTTGCTGTAGTTGATGCTGATATCGGCGCCGATCGATTCGCAAAGCGCGCATTTTTCGTCGGTGGAAGCCGCGGCAATGACGCGCGCGCCGGCCGCCTTGGCAATCTGGATGGCGGCGGTGCCCACGCCGCCGGCCGCGCCGAGCACCAGCACGGTCTCGCCGGCCTTGAGCTGGGCGCGGTCCATGAGCGCATGCCACGAGGTGCCGTAGGTCATGATGAAAGCGGCCGCGTCGACATGGCTGAAACCGTCGGGCAGCGGCATGCACAGCGCGGCGGTGGCGAGCGTGTGGGTGGCGAAGCCGCCGGTGCCCGAGAGGCAGGCGACGTTCTGGCCGATCTTCAGGTGGTTGACGCCTTCGCCCACGGCGCGCACCACGCCCGCGTATTCCGAGCCCGGCACGAAGGGCAGCGGCGGCTTGATCTGGTACTTGTTCTGGACAATCAGCAGGTCGGGAAAGTTGAGGCTGGCGGCCTTGATCTCGAGCAGCACCTGGCCCGGGCCGGGTGCGGGAGTGGGCTGCTCGGTCCAGGTGAGGGCGTCGACGCCGGTGGGGTTTTCGCAAAGCCAAGCATGCATGAAGATGTCTCCTTCGAGGGTCGTTCGGACGGTGATTCGGGGCGATGATAGGTCGCGCGCCCCGGCGCTCTTGTCCCTGCCGTGACGGCCCGCCGCCTACAATCGCGCCCACTCCCAGACGCCATGAAGATACTCATTTCCAACGACGACGGCTTCCAGGCTCCAGGCCTCGTCGCCTTGCACGATGCACTCAAGGATGTGGCCGACGTCGAGGTCATCGCGCCCGAGCACAACAACAGCGCCAAGTCGAACGCGCTGACGCTGCAGGCGCCGCTCTACGTGCACCAGGCCCACAACGGCTTCCGCTACGTGACCGGTACGCCCGCCGACTGCGTGCACATCGCGCTCAAGGGCGTGCTCGACTACCGGCCCGACCTGGTGGTCTCCGGCATCAACAACGGCGCCAACATGGGCGACGACACCATCTATTCGGGCACCGTGGGCGCGGCCATGGAGGCCTATCTGTTCGGCATTCCGGCCATCGCCTTCTCGCAGACCCAGAAGGGCTGGGCCCATGTCGATGCGGCCGCCCGCGTGGCCCGCCGCCTGGTCGAGCGCATCGAACGCGAACGCATGCTCGAAGGGCCGGCCTGGCTGCTCAACGTCAACGTGCCCAACCTGCCGTTCGAGGAACTCAAGCCGATCAAGGTGTGCCGCCTGGGCCGGCGCCATGCCTCCGAGAAGGTCGTCACGCAGGAGAGCCCGCGCGGCGAGACCATGTACTGGATCGCCGGCGCCGGCGGCGCCAAGGACAGCGGCGAAGGCACCGACTTCCATGCCACGGCCGCCGGCCATGTGGCGCTCACGCCCCTGCAGATCGACCTGACCGACCACGCCAACCTCGGGCAATGGGGCGAGACGGTGGCGCGGTTGCTGCGGTGAAGTCCTTCCTCCGATCGCCCGGCCTGACGGTGCCTGCGCGCGGCGCAGGACCCTGCTGATGGCCAGCCCACCGCCCGCAAGGCCCGGCTTTCCCGTGCGCCTGACGCCTGCCGCGCCAGGGGCGCCGCGCGGCCGCCAGCCCTCGGTGCCGATGGCGCCGTCGGTGTCGGCCACGCCTTCGATGGCGTCCGATGCGGTGCGCGCGCGCATGGTGCAGCGGCTGGCCGCGCAGGGCGTGTCCGATGCGCGCGTGCTGCGCGCGATGGGCGCGGTCGAGCGGCACCGCTTCGTCGACAGCGCGCTGGTCAACCAGGCCTACGAAGACACCAGCCTGCCGATCGGCCTGGGCCAGACCATCTCCAAGCCCAACGTGGTGGCCCGCATGATCGAGCTGCTGCTGGGCGCGCCCGCGCTGGCCGGCAAGCCCCACGACAAGCTGGGCCGGGTGCTGGAGATCGGCACCGGCTGCGGCTACCAGGCGACCGTGCTGAGCCATGTGGCCAGCGAGGTGTACAGCATCGAACGTCTGCGCGGCCTGCACGAGCGGGCCCGCACCAACATCCGTCATTTCCGCCTGGCCACGCTGCACCTGATCCTGGGCGACGGCATGATCGGCTACGCCAAGGGCGGGCCCTACGCGGGCATCAT
The DNA here is from genome assembly GCF_030317215.1 of Variovorax sp. J2P1-31. Taxonomy (NCBI): domain Bacteria; kingdom Pseudomonadati; phylum Pseudomonadota; class Betaproteobacteria; order Burkholderiales; family Comamonadaceae; genus Variovorax; species Variovorax sp. J2P1-31. Next base: position 34,040 of record NZ_JASZYA010000003.1, on the reverse strand, counting down.
CGCCGCGGCCGGCGGCGAGGCCGTGCCCGAGGCCTGGATCGAACAACTGGCCGTGGGCGGCCGCATCGTGGCCCCCACGCATTCGGCCAGCGGCGGACAGGCGCTGGTCGTGATTGACAAGACGGCCAAGGGACTGCAGCGGGGCATTCTCGAGGCCGTCCATTTTGTCCCCCTAAAATCGGGGATTGCTTGAAGGAAGAACACATGCAGGGTTTTGGCAATCGGAGCTGGTGGACCGGCTTGACGCTGGTGGCGACGCTCGTGATTGCGGGCTGTTCCACACCCAGTGGTCCCGTGCCGGTCGAAGACCGCGGCACCATGTCCCGCAGCACAGCGAGCGCACCGGGCACGGGGCTCCCCCCCATCACCACGGACGCCTCGGGCAAGCCCCTGCAGGGCATCGAGAACTACGGCAAGCCAGGCTACTACTCGGTACGGCCGGGCGACACCATTCGCCGCATCGCCAACGAGACCGGCCAGACCTGGCAGAACATCGCACGCTGGAACGCGCTGGACAACCCCGACCTGATCGAGGTGGGCCAGGTGCTGCGCGTGGTGCCGCCGACCGCGACGACCGCCGCACCGGCGGCCACCGTCGAGCCCAACGGCGTGGTCACGCGGCCGGTGACGCCGCAGCCCGCGATCGTCGCGTCGGCGCCCGCCGCTGCCGCCAGCGCGCCGGCCAAGCCCGCGACGCCGCCCGCGGCCGCCTCGGGTGACGAGGACCTGGGCTGGATCTGGCCCGCGCAAGGCTCGCTGATCGCGGGCTTCGACGAAGCCAAGAACAAGGGCCTGGACATCAGCGGCAAGGCCGGCGATGCGGTGCTGGCCGCGGCGGACGGCCGCGTGGTGTACGCCGGCGCCGGCCTGCGCGGCTACGGCAACCTGATCATCCTGAAGCACAACAACACCTACCTCACGGCCTATGCGCACAACCAGGCGCTGCTGGTGAAGGAAGACCAGTCGGTGCAGAAGGGTCAGAAGATCGCCGAGATGGGCAACAGCGACGCCGACCGCGTGAAGCTGCATTTCGAGATCCGCCGCCAGGGCAAGCCGGTCGACCCCGCGCGCTACCTGCCTTCGCGCTAAGCCTCTTCCTTTCCTCCTCCCGTGCGGCGGGGGGGGGCCCCCCCCCCCCCCGCCCCCCCCGCCGCATCGTTATGTGACGCCGCAATCCGCGGCCTGAGAAAATTTCCCCCATGACGGATTCGACGACAGCAGACAAGACGGACGCAGTGCCCGCACCCTACGAAGATGAATGGCTCAAGGTCGAGTCGCTCGACCTCGACGCGCAGGGCGTGGCCCACAAGGCCGACGGCATGGTGGTCTTCATCGAAGGCGCGCTGCCGTTCGAGGAAGTGAAGTTCAACCAGCACCGCAAGAAGAACAACTGGGCCCAGGGCACGGTGACCGCCATCCGGCGCGAGTCCTCGCAGCGCGTGCGCCCGGGCTGCCCGCACTTCGGCCTGCACACCGGTGCCTGCGGCGGCTGCAAGATGCAGCACCTCGATGCGGCCGCCCAGGTGGCGGTCAAGCAGCGGGCGCTGGAGGACAACCTCTGGCACCTGGGCAAGGTGCGCCCCGAGACCATGCTGCGGCCGCTCGCGGGCCCGACCTGGCACTACCGCTACCGAGCCCGGCTGTCGGTGCGCTATGTGGTCAAGAAGGGCACGGTGCTGATCGGCTTCCACGAACGCAAGAGCCGCTACCTGGCCGACATGGAGGTCTGCCCGGTGCTGCCGGCGCAGGTCAGCGAGATGCTGATGCCGCTGCGCGCGCTGATCGGCTCGCTCGACGCGCGCGACACCTGCCCGCAGATCGAACTGGCCTGCGGCGATGCGCCCGGCAGTACCAAGCTGGGCGTGATCGCGCTGGTGCTGCGGCACCTGCAGCCGCTGTCGGCGACCGACCTGCAGCGCCTGCGCGACTTCGCGGCGCAGAACGAGGGCGTGCAATGGTGGCTGCAGCCCAAGGGCCCGGACACGGTGAAGCTGCTCGACGAGGGCGGCCCGCTGCTGTCCTACGGGCTGCCGGAGTTCGGCGTCACCATGCCCTTCAAGCCGACCGACTTCACCCAGGTCAATCCCAACATCAACCGCGTGCTGGTGGGCCGCGCGCTGCGCCTGCTCGACGTGCAGCCCGACGAGCGCGTGATCGACTGGTTCTGCGGCCTGGGCAATTTCACCCTGCCGCTGGCGACGCGGGCGCGCGAGGTGCTGGGCATCGAGGGCAGCGACACGCTGGTGGCCCGCGCCACCGACAACTTCCAGCGCAACCGCCCGGCGCTGCCGGCGCGCGGCGCGCTGGCCGCCACGCGCTTCGTGGCCCGCGACCTGTTCGAGATGACGCCCGAAATGCTGGTGGCCGACGGCGCGGCCGACAAGTGGCTGGTCGACCCACCGCGCGAAGGCGCGTTCGCGCTGGCCAAGGCGCTGGCCGACCTGCACCAGCAGGGCGAGCGCAGCGACGGCTGGACGCCGCCGCGGCGCATCGTCTACGTGAGCTGCAACCCGTCGACCCTGGCGCGCGACGCCGGCCTGCTGGTCCACCAGGCGGGCTACCGCTGCACCGCCGCCGGCATGGTGAACATGTTCCCGCACACGGCGCACGTCGAGTCGATCGCGGTGTTCGAACGCGCATGAAAAAAGGCCCCGCGGGGCCTTTTTTCATGAGGTGCCGGAGCGCGTTCAGTCGCGCTCGCCGCCGAAGATGCCCAGCAGGGCCAGCAGGCTCTGGAACACGTTGAACAGGTCGAGGTACAGCGCGAGCGTGGCGCTGATGTAGTTGGTCTCGCCGCCGTCCATGATCTGCTTCAGGTCGTACAGCATGAAGGCCGAGAAGATGCCGATGGCGGCGACCGAGATCGCCAGCATGCCGGCGCTCGAGCCGACGAACACGTTGATGACCGCGCCGATCATCAGCACCATCGCGCCGACGAACAGCCACTTGCCCATGCCCGACAGGTCGCGCTTGATGACCGTGGCCAGCGAGGCCATCACGAAGAACACGCCGGCGGTGCCGCCGAAGGCCGTCATGATGAGTTCGGAGCCGTTCTTGAAGCCCAGCACCATCGCGATCAGCCGCGAGAGCATCAGGCCCATGAAGAAGGTGAAGGCCAGCAGCACCGGCACGCCGGCGGCCGAGTTCTTGGTCTTCTCGATCGCGAACATGAAGCCGAAGGCGCCGACCATGAACACCATCAGCCCGAAGCCGCCGCTGAGCGAGCGGGTGATGCCGGTGGAGACGCCCAGCCAGGCGCCCAGAACGGTGGGCAGCAGGCTCAGCGCCAGCAGCCAGTAGGTATTGCGCAGGACGCGCTGGCGTTCGGCCTGCGGCAGCGCCTGGCCGTAGCCGGCGGTGGTGTCGAGGGTGGTGACGCGGTCGTTCATTGCTGGAACTCCAGGGTTGGCTGCAGGACTGCAGATGGCACATTCTAGGTGGCGCGGACCCAAGGGTACGGCAAAAACCGTCCAACGGTCCGCCCTCCCGCGATCAGGGTTTTGGGGGCCAAAACGGTATGCTTGCGGGTTCACTCAACCAGCCATACGCCATGAAGACCAAGTCCTTTCTCGAACTCGCCGACGTCAAGACCATCGCCGCAGCGGCCGAAGCCGAAGCCCTGAAGAACAACTGGGCCGTGACGATCGCGATCTCCGACGACGCCGGCAACCTGCTGTGGCTGCAGCGCCTGGACGGCGCGGCCGCGCTCTCGGCCCACATCGCACCGGCCAAGGCCCACACGGCCGCGCTGGGCCGCCGCGAAAGCAAGGTCTACGAGGACATCATCAACGGCGGCCGTACGGCCTTCCTGACCGCACCGCTGGTGCAGGGCCTGCTCGAAGGCGGTGTGCCGATCGTGAAGGACGGCCAGGTCATCGGCGCCGTCGGCGTCAGCGGCGTGAAGTCGAACGAGGATGCGCAGATCGCCAAGGCCGGCATCGCCGCGCTCGGCCTGTAAGAGGGCCCAGCCGCCAAGCAAAACGCCGACCCTCGGGTCGGCGTTTTTTTGGGTGGCGTCAAGGTGGAAAAAAAGCTTGGCTGGTCGGCAAGCCGTTGGCTAGCAAAAAACGACCCTTCGGAGAGTGATCTCCTCGAGTCGCCCCACGATGAAACTTGCGCGAGAGGCGGGCTGATCGCTTACTTGGTGAGGATCAGCTTGCCGAGTTTGGTGGCCTGCAGGCGGTACAGCGAGCCGTTGTGCATGATGCCGACCGTCTTGCTGCCACGCAGCAGGTCGGTGCTTTCCACCATCGGCGTCGGCCGAGTGGCCTGAACGGAGACCATGCCGCTGCCCGCTTGGTCGAGCGAAGGGTGGCTCAGGACGGAGGAGGCGATGGGGTTGGCTTGCATCTGGAGTTCCTTTATCGAAACGATGACTGAATGATAATGATTCGCAATAATTTAGTCAATCACCGCGATCGCTTTTTTTCAGTCGTTTCGAGGGGCCCTTCTTACTTGGCGGCGTTCGGCTCGGTGATGAAGCCGATCTTGCGCACGCCGGCTTCACGCGCCGCCGACATGGCCTGCGCCACGCGTTCGTAGCGCACGGCCTTGTCGCCGCGGATGTGCAGCTCGGGCTGCGGGTCCTTGGCGGCCTCGGCGGCGAGCAACTGGGGCAGGGCGCTGTCCTCGATCTTGTTCTCGTTCCAGTAGTAGCTGCCGTCGGCGGCCACCGTGAACAGGATGTTCTGCGGCTTGGTCTGCTCGGGCTCGCTGGTCGCCTGGGGCAGGTCGATGTTCACCGCGTGCTTCATCACGGGCACCGTGATGATGAAGATGATCAGGAGCACCAGCATGACGTCGACCAGCGGCGTCATGTTGATCTCGTTCATCACCTCATCGGGTTCGTCTTGGGTTCCGAAGGCCATGGGTCATGCCTCCCGACGGGTTTCAGCTTGGGGACGCATGGTCTCAGCCTTTCTTGAGCGGCACGATGGTCGCGTCGGTCGCCTGGACGCGCGCGCCGGTCACGAAGTAGGCGTGCAGGTCGTGGGCGAAGCTGTTGAGCTTGGTCAGCACGAACTTGTTGCCGCGCACCAGGGCGTTGTAGCCCAGCACCGCGGGGATGGCCACGGCCAGGCCGAGCGCCGTCATGATCAGTGCTTCGCCGATCGGGCCCGCGACCTTGTCGATCGTGGCCTGGCCGGCCGAGCCGATGCTCATCAGCGCGTGGTAGATGCCCCACACCGTGCCGAACAGGCCGATGAAGGGGGCGGTCGAGCCCACGGAAGCCAGGATCGCCAGGCCCGATTGCAGGCGGGCGGTGAATTCGTCGATGCCGTTGCGCAGCGCGCGCGTGATCCAGTCGCTCACATCCAGCGCGTCATGCAGGTGCGCCTTGGTGTTGCGGTGGTGGGCGGCGGCTTCGCGGCCTTCCAGGGCCAGGCCGCGGAAGGGGTTGCTCTCGTCCTTGCCCAGTTTGTTCAGTGCGGTGGCGAAGTCCTCGCTGTGCCAGAAGTCCTGCGAGTGGCGTGCCAGGCGCTTGTACTTGATGACGTCGAGCGCCTTGATGAAGATGACGATCCAGGAGGCCAGCGACATGCCGATCAACAGGACGGCGACGAACTTCGTGACGAAGTCGCCCTGACTCCATACGTTCATCAGGCCAAAGTGGGAATCCATACGAAACTGCTCCAGAAAAATTAGTTGAGAACCCAGTTGATCGGCACGTTGAACTCCATCGGTTCAACGACCCCATTGCGTTTGCCCGGCACGTAACGCCAGCTCAGGACGGCCGTGCGCGCGGCTTCGTCGAGGCGTTCGTAGCCGCTCGACTCGCGGATGCTGGCGCTCTTGGGCAGGCCATCGACACCGATCAGCACGCGGACGATTGTCTTGCCCTGCTCGCCCAAGCGTTTGCTCATGGCGGGATAGACCGGTTTCGGGTTATTCAGGTAGTCGGCATTGCTCGACGGCAGCTGCACCGAGGGCGGCGCGGGCGGGGCCGGCGGCGGGGCCGGTGGCGCGGGCGGGGCCGGCGGTGCCGGTGCGGCGAGCGGCGGGGCCGGCGGTTGCGGCTCGGTCACGCCGGTCGGGGCGTTGGGGGCCGGCGCGGGCGTGCGGATCGCCATCGGCCGCGGCGGCGGCGGTGTCTTGACCTGCTTGGGCTGCGGCGTCGGTGGAGGCGGGGGGGGCGGCGGCGGTTCCTTGGGCTTGGGCGGTTCGATGAACTCGCTCATGATTTCCACCGGAATGATCACTTCGGCGGCTTTGCGGATCAGGCCGCTCTGCAGCGCCCAGAGTGCGGCCACATGGAACAGCACCACGCTGCCCGCGATGACGGCGTTGCGGGACAGGCCCAGCGCCGTGGGAGAAGACGAAGAAAAGCGGTCGGACACGATTTACCCATCGATCAGGATCTGCCGGAGGCAAACCCTAGTGCAGCACAAACCGCTGTCTATTTGCGAAAAATCCACCAGACCGAGCCGGCGACGAAGATCAGGCTGCCAGCGAGTGCGGAGAAGAGTTCCATGCGCTGCTTTCCTGGATGGAAGTGGCAAGCTGGATGGTCCGGACCCCGTCATCGCGGTGGAGCGCGGCGACAGGATGCGAAGCACTGCACTGCGCGACCACGTCGCGGGCACAGCCCTCGCATTGACCACATTGCGTGGCGACACCCAGCTCGAACTGCACTTCGTCGAAGGTCATGCCGGCGCGCACATGACGTGCGATTTCCCGGTCGGACACTCGGCGGCACACGCAGACGATCATGGCAGTGAAGGCGCTTTGGCTGGCTGGTTGAAGAAAGCCAATTATAAATACGAATTCGTCGCATTTGCAATGGCTATCCCCTGGCCCCGGCCGGGGTACCGCCGTGCCCCCGTTTCAGACCTCCGACCACATGCGCAGCAGGTTGTGGTACTGGCCGGTCAGCGCCACCGTTTCCTCGGATTCGCCCAGCCGCGCGCGCAGCTTCTGGATCGTCTGGTCGAGCTCGAACAGCATGGCGCGCTGCTGGTTGTCGCGCACCATGCTCTGCAGCCAGAAGAAGGAGCACACCCGGGCGCCGCGCGTCACCGGCATCACGCGGTGCAGGCTCGAGGCGGGGTACAGGATCAGGTCGCCGGCCGGCAGCTTGACCTCGTGCACGCCGTAGGTGTCGACCACCTCGAGTTCGCCGCCGTCGTAGTCTTCCGGCTCGGCCAGGAACAGCGTGCAGGACAGGTCGGTGCGCAGTTGCTGGCCCGCGCCGGTGCGGCGCACCGAACCGTCGACGTGCAGGCCGTAGTGCTCGCCGCCCTCGTAGCGGTTGAACAGTGGCGGCACGAAGCGCAGGGGCAGTGCCGCGGAAAAGAAGAGGGTGCTGCGTGCCAGCGCGGCCAGCACCAGGCCGCCGAGCCGGGCCGTGACCGGCGACTGTTCCGGCAACTGCCGGTTGCGCTTCACCTGCGCGCCTTGCGCGCCCACCGTCTCGCGCCCGTCGACCCAGTCGGTCGCGTCCAGCGCGGCGCGCATCTCGTTGACCTGGGCCGCGCTCAGCACCTCGGGAATGTGCAGCATCATTTCAGCAGTCTCACGATGAAAAAAGCCCCGGCGGGAACGCCGAGGCTGGGAGTGTCGCACCCGGGCGGATGCGACGGGCTGACGCAGGTCAGAAGGCGAAGTTGGCGGTCAGGCGCGCGGTGCGCGGGGCGCCCGGCGTGTAGCGGTAGCCGCTCTTGTTGATCGCCGCGACGTAGTCCTTGTCGAACACGTTGTACAGGTTGAACTGCAGGTCGATGTTCTTGTTGATGCGGTAGGAGGCCATCGCGTCGAACACCCAGTAGGCGTCGACCGTGGCCGGCGTGCCGACCGCGCCGTCGGTGCCGCGGTGCAGCTTGCCGTTGTAGCGCGCGCCGCCACCGACGGTCAGGCCGAAGGGCAGCACGTAGGTGGTCCAGGCGGTGAAGGCGTTCTTGGGCGTGTAGGCCAGCGCGGTGCCGCCGTCGGCCAGCACCACCGGGCCGCTGGCGACCTTGGTGTCCATGGTGGTGAAGCCCGCGCTCACGCCCCATGCGTCGGTGATGGCGCCGGCCGCGCCGAGCTCGATGCCCTGGACGCGCTTCTTGCCGGTCTGGTAGTACAGCTGCGAGACCGCGTCCTGCACCACTTCGTTCGTCACGTCAGTGCGGTAGATCGCGGCCGTCAGCGCCAGGCGCTTGTTCAGCACGTCCCACTTGGTGCCGAACTCCACGGTCTTGGCCTTCTGCGGGTTGAAGTCCACGCGCGCCGCGCTGTTGCCGGTGCCGCCCGCGCTCAGCGCGAAGTTGGCGCCGCCCGGCGGCTGGGCCGCGGTGCCGTAGGCCGCGTAGACGCTGCCGTTCTCGGCCGGCTTGTAGACCACGCCGATCTTGCCGGTGAACAGGTTGTCCGACAGCTTGAGCGAGGTGGGCATCAGCGTGCCGACCGGCAGCGTCGGCGCCGTGGTGGCGGTCGACAGCGTGGCGGCCGTGTAGTCGGTGCTGTAGTGGTCGAAGCGCAGGCCGCCAGTGATCTGCCACTGCTCGTTGAGCTTGAGCGTGTCGAAGGCGTAGAGGCCGATGGTGGTGGTCGTGCCCTTGCTATCGGCGCCGCTGCGGATGCGCTGGTAGCCCGTCACGTTCGGGTCGGGCGCGTAGAGGTTGGCCGCGGGCCAGTAGCCGTTGTTGACCGGGCGGCCGTTGGAGGTGGCGGCCGGGCCGAAGAAGCCGCGGCTGCTCTGTTCCTCGCGCATCAGCTCGACGCCGGCGCTCACCGAGTGGCCGATCGAACCGGTGTTGAACTTCGCGTTCAGGTTGGTCTGGTTGGCGAAGATCGTGTTTTCCTGCAGCTTGTTGGTCGGCAGGTTGCGCGTCACCGTCCAGGTCGCGGGATTGCCGGGCACGGGCGTGGCGAGGAACGATCCGGTGGCGGCCGGCAGGGCGCCGTTGGCCGGCAGGCCGCCGCCCATGAAGGCCGTCAGCATGTAGTCCTGCGAGGTCTTGCCGTAGCGCGTGGTGTTGCGGATCGTCATGTCCGGCGTGATGTCGTGCTCGACGCGGGCCGTGAACATGTCCGACTTGACCTTGTCGAAGTCGGAGCTCGTGCCGTAGAAGTTGCTCGAATTCACGCGCGCGGCGGAGTTCAGGAAGGTGCGGCGGCCGGCGAAGGCCAGGCTGTCCGGCGAGGTGTAGCCGGGCAGGCCGATGGTGGGCACGCCGCCGTCGGGGATGTTGTCCTGCTGCACGTGCACGTAGTCGAAGAACAGGCGCGTGGGCGTGTTGAGGCCCAGCGCCAGCGAGGGCGCGACGCCCCAGCGCTTGTTCTTCACCACGTCGCGGCCGGGCACGTCGGCGTCTTCGCCGATCACGTTCAGGCGGAAGGCCGCGCCCGCGCCGTTCTCGCCGCTCAGCGCCTTGTTCCAGTCGAGGCTGCCGCGCTTGTAGCTGTCGGTGCCCAGGCCGACCGAGCCGGTGAAGCTGTCCTCGAGCTTGGGCTTCTTGGTGATCAGGTTGATGTAGCCGGTGGGCGAGGTGCGGCCCACGTCGGTGCCGGCCGGGCCCTTCACCACTTCGACCTGCTCGATGTTGAACACGTCGCGCGAGACCGAGCCCAGGTCGCGCACGCCGTCCACGAAGATGCTGCTGGAGCTGTCGAAGCCGCGCATGTAGATCGCGTCGCCGGTGCTGGTGTTGCCGTTCTCGCCCAGGTAGAAGGCGCTCGCGCCCGGCGTGTTGCGCAGGGCTTCCGACAGCGTGGTCGCGCCCTGTTCGCGAATGATCTGTTCCTTGATCACCGAGATGGTCTGCGGCGTGTCGACCAGCGGCGCCGTGAACTTGGTGTTGGCCGAAGTGTCGGCCTTGTAGTCGGCGGCGGTGGTGGAGTCCTGCACACGCACTTCCTTGAGCGTGTTGGCGGTCTGCGCGGCCACCGGCATCGCGAAGGCGGCGAGCGTGGCGGCGGCGATGCCGCTCAGGGGGACGATGGCGCGTGTTGTGGTGTGCTTGCGACTTTGGATATAGGCCATGGGTGTTCTCCGTAAGAGACGGGAAAAATATGAGAACTCGACTGGCGGATCAGGCGCTGCACGCGGGCGCGGGCAGGCGGAAGACTGGCTGGGTGGAGGTGCCCCGGACGGCGGCGCGTGAGGCGTGCGAATGATAATGACTATCAATACTGCATGTCACGAAATGCGCAAAAGTTGTTGCTGAACTGCAACGAAGCGCGGCGACAGGCCGCGCGGGGTCAGTACACGTCGCGCCGGTAGCGGCCGCTGGCCGTGAGTTCGCGCACCGTCGCGTCGCCGGCGATCTGGCGCAGCGCCGCGTCGACGCCGCCGGCCATGCCCTGCAGGCTGCCGCAGACGTAGACCGCCGCGCCGCGCGCCAGCCAGGCCTGCACCGCATCGCTGGCCTGCAGCAGGCGGTGCTGCACGTAGAGGCGCTCGGCCTGGTCGCGCGAGAACACCCGGTCCAGCCGCTGCAGCACGCCTTCGGCCTGCCAGGCTTCGAGCTCGTCGCGGTAGAGCTGGTCGTGGGCCGCATGACGCTCGCCGAACAGCAGCCAGTTGTCGTGCTGGCCGGCCCGTGCGCGGGCCCGCAGGTGGCCGCGCAGCCCGGCCAGGCCGGTGCCGTTGCCGATCAGGATCAGCGGGCGCCCGGCGTTGTCGTCGAGCCGGAAGTTGCGGTGCGCGCGCACGCGCAGCGCGACCGAATCGCCCAGCGCCAGCGTCGAGGTGAGCAGGCCCGAGGCCTTGCCCAGCGTGCCGTCCGGATGGCATTCCTGGCGCACCAGCAGTTGCAGCTCGCCATCGGTGGCCAGCGAGGCGATCGAATAGTCGCGCGGCCGGCCGGGGTCGTCGGCCAGCGCGACCTGCGCCAGGTCGCCGGATTGCCACTGCATCGCCACGCCCGCCGGCGGCCGCAGGCCCAGGTGGAAGACCGGGCCGCCTTCGCTGCCCGCATTGAGCAGTGTGCGCGAGACCAGCTGCCAGGGCGCGAAGGCCGCGTCTTCCGTGGCTTCGAGGGCGCCGCCGCCCCATCGCGCGTGCCATTCGGCCAGCGCCGCCGGGTCGCCGTTGTCGACCTCGATGCGCGGCGCCAGCGGCACGGCGCCGCAGGACTGCAGCCAGCCGTCGAGCGCGCGCGCGAAGCCGCAGAAGTGGGCGTACTGGCGGTCGCCCAGCGCCAGCAGCGCATAGCGCAGCGCGGGCAGGGCCTGCGCGGTGCCCATCAGGGTTTCGGTGAACAGGCTCGCGCCGTCCGGTGCGTCGCCCTCGCCGTAGGTGCTGGCGACGAACAGCGCCTGTTGCGCGGCGTGCAGCGTGGGCGCATCGAGCTCGTTGAGCGACATCACGCGCGCCGGCGTGCCCTGGGCGTGCAGCGCGCGCCCGGTCTGCCAGGCGATGGCTTCGGCCTGGCCGGTCTGGCTGGCGAACAGCACGAGCACGGGCGGCTGCTGGCCGTCGCCCGCCAGCGTGCGCGCCGCCCGCGCGTCGGCCGCGTGACGGCGCCGTTCGCGCCGCCAGATCGCCAGGCACATCGCGGCATAGGCCAGCACCATCAGGCCCGCGGCCAGGGCGCGCACAAGAGGCTCGGTCATCTTCAGGGGTTCAGTGCGCGCCAGGCCTCGGTCGCCGTCACGCGCGGCGCGCTGCCGTCGCGGCAGACGAAGAGCGCGGCGAGGCCGTGGCGCTGCGCGAAGGCCGGGCCGTCGACGACCCCCAGCACGGTGAGCGCGGTGGCCAGGGCATCGGCCTGCATGCAGCGCGCATGCAGCACCGTGACCGAGGCCAGCGCGGCCGAGGCGGGCTCGCCCGTGCGCGGATCGATGGTGTGCGACCAGCGGCGTCCGGCGTGTTCGTGCGCATGCCAGCGATCGCCCGAGGTGGCGATGGCGAGATCCGTCAGCGCCACCGGCGGCAGGTCTTCAACGTCCGCATCGACGCGCACGCGCCAGGGCGCGCCGCCGGGGCGCCGTCCCAGGCCGCGCAGCTCGCCGCCCACCTCGACCAGCATGTCCTGCAGGCCGATCGCCTGCAGCGCTTCGGCCACCTGATCGACCGCGAAGCCCTTGGCCACGCCGGACAGGTCGAGCGAGAGTCCGCCGGGCTGGGTGATGCGGCCTGCGGCGGCATCGAAATCGAGCCGCCGCCAGCCGGTGCGCGAACGCGCGTCGGCCAGTGCGGCGGGGGAGGGGGTCTGCACCATCCCGGATGCGTCTTGTGCGTGCGCGCCGAAACCCCAGAGCGCGACCAGCGGGCCGACGGTCGGGTCGATCGCGCCCTCGCTGGCCTGCGCCCAGTGCAAGGCGCAGCCCAGCACCTCGGCGAAGGCCGGCGGCAGCGCATGCCGGCTGCCGGCGGGGGCGGCGTTGAAGCGGCTGATGTGCGATCCGCTCTCCCAGGTGCTCATCTGGTCGATCACGCGATCCAGCGCCGCCTGCACGGACGCCTCGACGGCGTCCAGCGCGCGCATCGCCGGGTTGTCGAACACCAGCGACCAGGTCGTGCCCATCGTCCGGCCGGCCAGCTTCTGCAGGCTGGCCGGATCGGCGCGGCGCGGCGCGGCCGCATTCGCGTAGCCGCCGGCGCGCCAGGTGGCGAAGGAAGGGCGCTGCGTCACGGCGGCTGCGTTCGAGGCCGCCAGGCTCAGGGCATCACTTCCACGGTGGCGGCGTAGCTCAGGCGGCGTTCCTTGGCCTGCGGCAGCGTGGTCTTGCCGTCCTTGGTGCTGGCATCGATCCAGTACATGCCGGCCGCGGGCCAGGTCACGCTGAACTGGCCGTTGGCGTCGGTCTTGAGCTTGAGTTCGCCCAGCGCGTCGCGGTACTGCGTGTTGCCGGCGGTCACCGTGACTTCGAGGTCCTTGGCCGGCTGGCCGTCGACGTGCAGCGTGAAGCTGGACTTCTCGCCCTTGGCCAGGTCGGTGAGCGCACCGCTGGACGCCACCAGTTCCAGGCCCTGGCCGATGGCCTTGGGCGCGGAGGGCTTGCCGACCGAGACGAAGGTTTCGATGCGGCCGATCGACTGGGTGATGACCACGTCCTGCGCGTCGGCCGGGACGTCCTTGGCGATGGATTCGGCCGTGCCGCGCGCGCGCTTGGCCTGGCCCGTGGCCTTGTCCTTCCAGCTGGCGAAGGCGCCGTTGTTCACCACCGCGATGCGGTAGGTGCCCGGCAGCGCCGCGTTGACGTCGAACACGCTGCGGTGCTTGAGCTTGGCCTCGCTCTCGGCCTTGACCGCGCTGCCGTCGGGCGCCGTGATCTGCAGGTTCTCGAGCCGCATGGCCGCGTGGTTGGCGACGAACAGGTCGTTCGAGATGGCGGCGTCGACCGAGATGGTGTCGGGCTTGGACAGCACGGTGGAGGAGGGCAGCAGCCAGGCGTTGTGCGCATGGGCGGCGCCGAGCGTGGCGGCCAGGGTCGCGGCCAGGGCGATGGAGCGAAGCGAGAGGTTCATGTCGGTGTTCCGGTAAGGGGTGGGATCGGTGACGCTCAGGGCTTGAGTTCGAGTTTGATTTCGCCCAGTTCCGTGCTTCCGCTGGCGCTCTGCTGGTCGGTCTTGGCCGGCGGCCATTGGAAGGGAATCGTCACCACCTCGCGGCCGCCGACTTCGCGCGCGGCCTCGACCACGAACTTGTAGGCGCCCGGTGCGAGCTTGGCGGTCGCGGCATCGGCCAGGGCGACCTGGTGCTTGCCGGCCGGCTTGGTCGCGCCGGTCACGCCGTCGATCGGCACCTCGAGTTCGCGACCGGTGCGGCGCCACCACTGGCGCAGGTCCTTGAGCCACTTGGTGCCCTCGCCCTCGGGGTTGTTGGTCTTGGTCCGCACGTCGTACCAGACGGCGACCGTGGCGGCTACGCTGTTGTCGGCGCGTTCGATCCAGGCCGCCACATAGGGCCGGTGGTATTCGGAGGCGTTGATGCGCGGCACCTCGATGCTGGCGCCGAGACCGGCCGCGAAGACGGGGGCGCCGAACAGGGCGGCGAGCGCTGGCACGGCCAGGGAGTAGCGGACTTGCACGGAGAAGCCTTTCTGTCGAAGGAACGATCTAGTGGATGAACAGCAGTGCCAGCAGCACCGGGATGACCAGGCCCATGCCGACCATCGGCCAGGTGAAGGGCCGGTTGCCGGCGTGCATCTTGAGGATGAAGAGGCCGGTGATCGAGAACACCAGCGCGGCGCCGGCGAAGACGTCGATGAACCAGCTCCAGGCCACGCCGGTGTGGCGGCCCTTGTGCAGGTCGTTGAGGTAGGAGATCCAGCCGCGGTCGGTGCGCTCGTACTCGACCTCGCCGTCGTCCAGGTTGAGCCGCATCCAGGCGTCGCCGCCGGGGCGGGGCAGCGAGAGGTAGATCTCCGCTTCCGACCACTCGGCCTCGCCGGGCGTGTCGAGCTGCCAGTTCTTCTTCGCCCAGGCCTGCAGTTCGGTGGGCAGTTCAGCCCGGCCCTTGCGGGTCTTCACGATCTCGCCGGCCTGCTGCGCGAGCCGCTCGCGCTGGGCGGCATCGACGCTCGCGCGCAGCGTGGTGATCCTGGGCTTGGACTCGATCTGCGAGGCGTGGTTGAGCGTGAAGCCGGTGACCGCGAACAGGATCATCCCGATCAGGCACAGCGCCGAACTCACCCAGTGCCATTCGTGCAGGGTCTTGAGCCAGTAGGCACGTCGGCGGTTGTCGGGAGCGGAGGCGGTCTTCATTGGAAGGGCTGGATTCTAGCCCTTCAAATGAGAATGAATGTCATTCTTGGCCTTGTGGCCCGATGGAGAAAAGCGCCCGCATCCTCCGCGCGCCCGAGGGGCGATGCTCCGGATTCCATAGCGTGTGAAGTTGCGTAAAGGGCCGGCACGCCCATGAAAAAACGGGACCGAAGTCCCGTTGTGCAAGGCGAAGCGCGGCGGGCCGCTTACTGGATCTCGCCCATCTGCGACTGCAGGTAGTTCTGCAGGCCGACGCGGTCGACCAGGTCGATCTGGGTTTCCAGGAAGTCGATGTGCTCTTCGGTGTCGTCGAGGATCTTCTGCAGCAGGTCGCGCGAGACGTAGTCGCGCACCGTTTCGCAGTGGGCGATGCCGGCCTTGATGGTCGCCTGGGCGCCGTACTCGGCCTTGAGGTCGCAGGCCAGCAGTTCGGGCACGTCTTCACCCACGTTCAGCTTGGCCAGGTCCTGCAGGTTGGGCAGGCCGTCGAGCATGAAGATGCGGTCCATGAGCCAGTCGGCGTGCTTCATCTCGCCGATCGACTCTTCGTATTCCTTCTTGGCCAGCTTGTCCAGGCCCCAGTGCTTGAGCATCCGGTAGTGCAGGAAGTACTGGTTGATCGCGGTCAGCTCGTTCTTGAGCTGCGCCTGCAGATGTTCTATGACTTGTGGGTCGCCCTTCATGATCGTTTTCCTTGTTCTGAAAGAGGGGATTGTCCCGGTCCTCGCGGGGCCCGCGCAAGCAATCCCATGCGCTGCCGGTCTGCATGCGTACGAGGGTGATAGGCGTTCGTATTCGGTCGGTCGCGGGCCGCGGCCGGCCTTTGTTTTTCATAGGGGCCGCCGATGCAGTCGATAGTTCAATGCTATGAATTTGTCTTAATTGGTAGCTATACTCATGGCTCGCACAAAATTTTGTCCACCCGCAGTCTCCAAGGAATCACCATGTCCCTGATCAATACCGCAGTCCAACCCTTCAAGACCCAGGCCTACCTCAACGGCAAGTTCATCGACGTGTCCGACGAGACGCTCAAGGGCAAGTGGTCGGTCCTGATCTTCATGCCCGCGGCCTTCACCTTCAACTGCCCGACCGAAGTCGAAGACGCAGCCGACAACTACCCCGAATTCCAGAAGCTGGGTGCCGAGGTCTACATCGTGACCACCGACACGCACTTCTCGCACAAGGTCTGGCACGACACCTCGCCGGCCGTCGGCAAGGCCAAGTTCCCGCTGGTGGGCGACCCGACCCACACGCTGACCAACGCCTTCGGCGTGCACATCCCCGAAGAAGGCCTGGCACTGCGCGGCACCTTCGTGATCAACCCCGACGGCATCATCAAGACCGCCGAAGTGCACTCGAACGAAATCGCCCGCGACGTGAAGGAAACGCTGCGCAAGCTCAAGGCCGCCGTGTACACCGCCGCCCACCCGAACGAAGTCTGCCCGGCCAAGTGGAATGAAGGCGACAAGACCATCGCGCCGTCCTTCGACCTCGTCGGCAAGATCTAAGCGCCCCGCGCGGAAAAGCCCGGGCGCTCACGAGGCCCCGGGCCTTTTTGGCCCCAGTTGATAGTTTTAAGATATCGAAAGTGAGTCCTCCATGCTCGACGCAAACACCAAAGCCCAATTGAAGAGTTACCTCGAACGCGCCACCCAGCCGATCGAGATCGTCGCCTCGCTCGACGACAGCAAGGCCTCGGGCGAGTTGCTGTCGCTGCTGAAGGACGTCGCCGAATCGTCGCCGCTGGTCAAGCTCAGCGAAAGCCGCGACGACAACCACCGCAAGCCCTCGTTCTCGGTCAACCGCCCGAGCGAAAACCATGGCCCGCGCTTCGCCGGCCTGCCGATGGGCCATGAATTCACCTCGCTGATCCTGGCCTTGCTCCAGATCGGCGGCTATCCCCCGAAGGTCGAGCAGGAAGTGCTCGACCAGATCAAGGCGCTCGACGGCGATTTCGAATTCGAGATCTACGTCTCGCTGACCTGCCACAACTGCCCCGACGTGGTCCAGGCGCTGAACCTGATGGCGGTGCAGAACCCGCGCATCCGCACCACCATGATCGAAGGCGGCACCTTCCCCGACGAAGTCGCGGAACGCCAGATCATGGCCGTGCCCACGGTGTTCCTGAACGGCACCGAGTTCGGCCAGGGCCGCATGAGCCTCGAGGAAATCCTCGCCAAGATCGACACCAGCGGCGTCGAACGCGAAGCGAAGAAGATCGATGCCAAGGCCCCGTTCGACGTGCTGATCGTGGGTGGTGGCCCGGCCGGCGCCGCCGCGGCCGTGTATGCCGCACGCAAGGGCATCCGCACCGGCGTGGCCTCGGAGCGCTTCGGCGGCCAGGTGCTCGACACCATGGGCATCGAGAACTTCATCTCGGTCAAGGAAACGGTCGGCCCGAAGTTCGCGGTGGCGCTCGAGGAGCATGTCCGAGCCTACGAGGTCGACATCATGAACCTGCAGCGCGCCGCGGCGCTGGTGCCGGGCGACGACTACGTCGAGATCAAGCTCGAGAGCGGTGCCTCGCTCAGGAGCCGCACCGTGATCCTCTCGACCGGCGCGCGCTGGCGCAACATCAACGTGCCGGGCGAGCACGAGTTCAAGAACAAGGGCGTGGCCTACTGCCCGCATTGCGACGGCCCGCTGTTCAAGGGCAAGCGCGTGGCGGTGATCGGCGGCGGCAACTCGGGTGTAGAGGCCGCGATCGACCTGGCCGGCATCGTGGGCCATGTCACGCTGATCGAGTTCGACAAGCAGTTGCGCGCCGACGAGGTGCTGCAGCGCAAGCTGCGCAGCCTGAAGAACGTGGAGGTGTTCACCCACGCGCAGACCACCGAGATCACCGGCGACCAGACGGTCAACGGCCTGGTCTACAAGGACCGTGCGAGCGGCGAACTGCGCACCGTGGCGCTCGAAGGCGTGTTCATCCAGATCGGCCTGGTGCCCAACACCGACTGGCTCAAGGGCACGGTCGAGCTGTCGAAGCACGGCGAGATCGTGGTCGACGCGCGGGGCCAGACCTCGGTGCCGGGCGTGTTCGCCGCGGGCGATGCCACGACCGTGCCGTTCAAGCAGATCATCATCGCGGCCGGCGACGGCGCGAAGGCTGCACTGAGCGCCTTCGACCACCTGATCCGCACGCCGGCACCGGCGGAGAAGGCCGAGGAAGCCCTGGCTGTCGCCTGAGGTCTTTTCTTCAGATGAGAATTATTCTCATATAATTCGGCGCTCCGGGCATCCCGCCCGGCCACCGCCAGCCAGACGAGCCGCACGAGGTGCGCGCACAGGTCCAGCGAGCAGTTTCAACCACTGTTCCCTGGACCTTCGTTTTGGCCTCCTCCCTTCCTTCCCCCCATCGTCTTTCCGTCCTCTGCTCGCTGATCGCCATCGGCTTCGGCATGGCATCGCCGGCCTCGGCGCAGCAGGCCGCGGGCCTGCGCACGGCCGCGCTGGGCGAGGTCGTGGTGAGCGGCTCCCGCACCGAACAGAAGAAGGACGACCTGGCCGCCAGCGTCGAGGTGATCGACCGCGAGGCGATCGAGGCGCAGCAGATCCACGACATCCGCGACGCGGTGCGCGAGCTGCCCAACGTGTCGGTCAAGCGGGCGCCGGCGCGCTTCGGCCTGGCCTCGGGCAACACCGGCCGCGACGGCAATGCGGGCTTCAACATCCGCGGGCTCGACGGCAACCGCGTGCTGCTGCTGACCGACGGCATCCGCTCGCCGCGCAGCTACGTCTTCAGCGCCAACGCCTTCGGCCGCGACTACTTCGACATCGGCCTGGTCGAGCGCATCGAGATCATCAAGGGCCCGGCGTCGGCGCTCTACGGTTCCGACGGCCTCGCGGGCCTGGTCAACTTCATCACGCGCGAGCCGGCCTCCTTCCTGCAGGAGGGCAAGACCTTCGGCGGCAGCGCGAGCGTGGGCTACAGCGGCGACGACAAGGGCTGGCACACCGGCCTCACGCTGGCTGGCAAGCCCAGCGACACCGTGCAGTGGCTGCTGTCGGCGAACCTCAACCGCGCGCACGCACTGGACAACATGGGCGACAACGACGCGGCCAACATCGACCGCACCACGCCCAACCCCGAGCGCAGCCGCGGCAATTCGCTGCTGGGCAAGGTGATCCTCACGCCCAACGCCGACCAGCGCCACAGCTTCACCTTCGAGCATGTCGAGAAGACTTCGCGCTACGACCTGCTCTCAGGCATCGCCAAGCCGCCCTATGCCGCGGCCTCGGTTATCGGCCTGAACGCCAAGACCGACCAGGAACGCAACCGCCTCAGCTACGACGGCCGCCTGCGCGTGGACTCGGCGCTGGCCGACAACCTGCAGGCCGTGGTGAGCTACCAGAAGGCCAACTCGCGAGAGTTCATCTTCGAGGACCGCTTCACCTCCCCCGACCGCACCCGCGACGTCACCTACGACGAGAACACGCTGCAGCTGGGCCTGCAGGCCGACAAGACGATCCGCATGGGCAGCGACTGGGCGCAGCGCATCACCTACGGCTTCGACTACACGCTGGCCAAGATCGAGAACCTGCAGACCGGCCTGGTGCCGCCGGCCGGCGAGAGCTATCCGCTCAAGCGCTTCCCCGACACCAAGGAACGCACCAGCGCCTTCTATGTGCAGGACGAGTTCATCCACGACCGCTGGAGCATCACGCCGGGCGTGCGCGTCGACCATTTCTCCATCGATGCCGACCAGGCCGGCTTCAACGCCACCGCGGCCTCGCTGTCGGATTCGGCCGTGTCGCCCAAGCTGGGCGTGCTGTTCCGCGCCGCGCCGCAGTGGAGCGTCTACGGAAACTACGCCGCGGGCTTCAAGGCACCCAACGCCTTCCAGATCAACAACTTCTTCGAGAACATCACCTCGGGCTACAAGACCATCCCGAACCCGAACCTCAAGCCCGAGAAGAGCCAGAACTTCGAGCTGGGCCTGCGCGGCCGCACCGGCATCGTGAACTTCGACGTGGCCGCCTTCACCGGCAACTACCGGGACCTGATCGAGAACGACCGGCTGGTCGGCGGCCGCGGCATTCCGCGCATCGATCCGCTGATCTACCAGTCGGTGAACATCGGGCGCGCGCGCATCAGCGGTTTCGAGGTCAAGGGCGAGGTCGACTGGACCGCTTCCGGTAACGGCTTCTCGCTGCCCTTCGCCTACGGCCAGACGCGCGGGCGCGACCGCACGACCAACACGCCGCTCAACTCGGTCGATCCGCAGAAGCTCTACGTCGGCCTCAAGTACCAGGCGCCGGTGTGGAGCCTGCGCCTCGATGCGGTCCACCATTCGGCCAAGAAGAGCGCCGACGTCGACCACAGCGAGATCGTCGCGGCGACGCGCAACCCGGCCGCCACGCAGTTCGTCACGCCCTCGGCCACCACGCTGGACCTGAGCGCGCAGTGGCGCATCCGCAAGGACTTGCGCTTGAACGCGTCGGTGGTCAACCTGACGGACAAGAAGTACTGGATGTGGAGCGACGTGCGCGGTGTGGCGTCGAACTCGAACATCCGCGACGCCTACACCCAGCCCGGCCGCAGCTTCAACGTGTCGCTGGTGGCCGATTTCTGATTCATGCCTGACTGAAGAAAGAAGAACACGATGAACGTTCATGAGATCCGTGCGCAGTTCGCCGCGCTGCGTGCACAGGGCCGCCGCCACAAGGACGCGGCCGAGGCGCTGTCGATCAGCGAAGGCGAGGCCATCGCCGCCCACGCGGGCGAGCATGCGCAGGCGCTGCGCGCCACGCCCCTGCGCGGGCCCTGGCTCGCGCTGCTGCAATCGCTGGAGCGCTGCGGCCCGCTGCTGGCGCTGACGCGCAACCCGTCGACGGTGCACGAGAAGACCGGCATCTACCAGAAGCTCTCGGGCTCCGGCCATGTCGCGCTGGCGCTGGGCGAGGACATCGACCTGCGCCTGTTCTTCAGCCAGTGGCATGCGGGCTTCGCGGTCAGCGAGGCCGCGGCCAACGCCGACCAGCCGCCCTCGCTGAGCCTGCAGTTCTACGATCCGCACGGCCTGGCGGTGCACAAGATCTTCGCGCGCGACGCGACCGACCGCGCGGCGCTGCAGTCGGTGATCGATGCGCACACCGACCTGGCGCTGGCGCCGATCTTCACGCCGCCCACGCCCAAGGCGCCGCCGCGGCCCGATGCGCAGATCGATGCCGAAGGCCTGCGCGCGGCCTGGGCCGCGATGCAGGACACGCACCAGTTCTTCGGCCTGCTGAACACCTTCGAGGTCGAGCGCCAGCAGAGCTTCCGGCTCACGCAAGGGCGCTTCACCCAACGCGCGGCGACCTCCGCGATCCGCGCGCTGCTGCACGAGGCGGCCTTCGAGGGCGTGCCGATCATGGTGTTCGTCTCGAACGCCGGCTGCATCCAGATCCACACCGGTCCGGTGGTGCGCATCGAGCCGATGGAGATGCGCGGCATGCAGTGGCTCAACGTGCTCGACCCGGGCTTCAACCTGCACCTGCGCGAGGACCTGATCGAGGCCGTGTGGATCGTCGAGAAGCCGACCAGCGACGGCATCGTGACCTCGGTCGAGGCCTTCGACCGCGACGGCCAGCTGATGGCCATGTTCTTCGGCGCGCGCAAGCCCGGCGCCGCCGAGCGCGAAGACTGGCGCGCGGTGGTGCGCAAGCTGGCGCGCGCGGAGGCGGTGGCATGAGCAACCTCAAGACGGTCGAGATCAAGGCCTTCGTGCCCGCGAAGGACTACGCGCTGTCGCAGGCCTTCTACCGGGACCTCGGCTTCACGATGGCTTCGGACGGCGGCGGCGTCTCGTACTTCCACCACGGCTCCACGAGCTTCCTGCTGTGCGACTTCTATGTGCAGGCGCTGGCCGAGAACCTCTCGATGCACCTGCTGGTGGAAGACGTGCACGCCTGGTGGGCGCAGGTGCAGGCCAGCGGCGTGGTCGAGCGCTACGACCTGCGGATCACGCCACCGGTCGAGCAGCCCTGGGCCATGATTGACTTCACGCTGACCGATCCTGCCGGCGTGTGCTGGCGCATCGCGCAGAACATCCCGCGCAAGGCCTGAGCACCGCATGAACATCCCGTCCTTCTCCGATTCGCGGCGCGAGGCGCTGCGGCTGGCCCTGGCATCGGCCGGCGCGCTCGCGCTGCCCGCGCTGGCGCAGGCCAAGGCCCCGCGCCTGGTCACGATCAGCGGCGCGATCACCGAAGTGGTCTATGTGCTGGGCGCCGAAGCCCAGCTCGTGGGCACCGACACCACCAGCATCTACCCGGCGGCGGCACTGAAGACGCCCAAGGTCGGCTACATGCGCCAGCTTTCGGCCGAGGGCCTGCTGTCGCTCAAGCCCGATGCGGTGATCGCCACCACCGAGTCCGGCCCGACCGTGGTGCTCGACCAGTTGCGCGGTGCCGGCGTGAAGCTCGAACTGGTCGAGGCCGACCACAGCTGGGCCGAAGTGCAGCGCAAGGTGCAGGCCGTGGGCCGCGCCGCCGCGCGCGAGGCGCAGGCCCGCGAACTGCAGGCCAGGCTCGACGCCGAGTGGGCCCAGGTGCAGCAGCGCGTGGCCGCGGCCTCGGGGCGCAAGCCGCGCGTGCTCTTCGTGCTCTCGCACAGCGCGAGCCCGCAGGTGTCGGGCGAGAAGACCGCCGCGAACGCGGTGATCGGCTTCGCGGGCGGCGTGAACTGCCTCGCTGGCTTCCAGGGCTACCGCCCGATGACGGCCGAGGCCATGGCCAGCGCCGCGCCCGACGTGATCCTGACCACCACCCAGAGCCTCGAGGCGCACGGCGGCATCGACAAGTTCTGGCAACGGCCGGAGCTGGCATTGACGCCGGCCTTCAGGAAGCGTGCACTGATCGCGCACGATGCGGTGCTGCTTCTGGGCTTCGGGCCGCGGCTGCCGGGCGCCATCGGCGAGTTGCACACGCAGTTGCTCAAAGCATGACCACGCGCTGGTCCGAGCGCACGGTGCTGGGCACCGGCGCGGCGCTGCTCGCGCTGATGCTGGTCGTGGCCGCGTCCTCGGGCGCCTATGCGATCAGCGGCGCGCAGCTGATCGGGGTGCTGCGCGACATCTGGCAGGGGACCGAACAGCCCTCGCCGGAGCACCTGGTCTTCGTCAACATCCGGCTGCCCCGGTTGATCCTGGGCCTGGTGGCCGGTGCCGGCCTGGGCATGGCGGGCACGCTGATGCAGGGGCTGTTCCGCAATCCGCTGGCCGACCCGGGCCTGATCGGCATCAGCAGCGGCGCCGCGCTGGCGGCGGGCGTGACCATCGTGCTCGGTGCCTCCTTCTTTCCGCACCTGCCGCGCAGCCTGGGCAGCTGGACGCTGGTGGCCACGGCCTTCGGCGGCGGTTTCGCGGTCACGCTGCTGATCTACAGCCTGTCGCAGAGCGAGGGCGGCACGCGCATGGCGCTGATGCTGCTCGCGGGCATCGCGATCAATGCGCTGGCCGGCGCCGGCCTGGGCTTCCTGAGCGTGATGGCCAGCGACGAGCAGCTGCGCAGCCTGCAGTTCTGGCTGCTGGGCAGCCTGGGCGGCGCGCGCTGGAGCGCGGTGCTGCTGGTGGGGGCCGTGGTGCTGGTCGCCCTCGCGGCGGGCATGACGCTCGCGCGGCCGCTCAATGCCATCGCGCTGGGCGAGGCGCAGGCGGCGATGCTGGGCGTCGACGTCGAGCGCATCAAGCGGCGCGCGATCTGGGTCACGGCCTTCGCGGTCGGCGCCGTGACCGCCACCACCGGCATCATTGGCTTCGTCGGCCTGATCGCGCCGCACTGGGTGCGGCTGATCGCCGGGCCCGACCACCGCATCGTGCTGCCGGCCTCGGCCCTGCTGGGCGCGGTGCTGGTGCTGGCCGCCGACACGGTGGCGCGCACCGCCATGGCGCCCACCGAGCTGCCGCTGGGCGTGCTCACGGCCGCGATCGGCGTGCCGATGTTCCTGCTGATGCTGCGGCGTTTCCGGGGGCGGCTGTGACGCTGGCCTGCATCGAGGTGTCGGTCGCCGTCGGCGGCAAGACGCTGCTGCCGCCCGCGAGCGCCCGCTTCCTGCCGGGCCGCGTGGCCGCGATCCTCGGCCCCAACGGCGCGGGCAAGTCGACGCTGCTGTCGCTGCTGAGCGGCCAGCGCGCGCCCACCCGGGGCCGGGTGCTGCTGGATGAGCGCCCACTCTCGGCGCACGGCCCGGCCGCGCTGGCGCTGCGCCGCGCGGTGATGCCGCAGGAGAGCGCGGTGGCCTTCGATTTCAGCGCGGTCGACATCGTGGCGCTGGGCCGCTATCCGCACCGGCGCGCACCGAGCGCGGACGAGGACGCGATCGTGCCCGCCGCGATGGCGCTGACCGATGTGACGGCGCTGGCGCCGCGGGTGCTCAACACCTTGTCGGGTGGCGAGAAGGCGAGGGTGCACCTGGCGCGCGCGCTAGCCCAGCTCTGGTCGCCGCGGCCCGATGGCGCGGTGCGCTGGCTGCTGCTCGACGAGCCCACGGCCGCGCTCGACCTGGCCCACCAGCACGCCGCCATGCAACTGCTGCGGACGCGGGCGGCCGAAGGCGTCGGCGTGGTGGCCGTGCTGCACGACCTGAACCTGGCGCGCCGCTATGCCGACGACGTGCTGGTGCTGGACGGCGCCGGCGGCGTGCACCAGGGGCCGGCCGCCGAGGTGCTGCAGCCCGCGCTGATCGAAAGGGTGTGGCGCATGCCCTGCCAGCCGGTGACCAGCGCCGACGGCACGGCGCAGTTCCTGTTCGGCTGAACGCTCAGTACGTGAGCCGCTGCGGCTGCAGCTCCTGGAGGATCGTCGTGGCGATCTCCTCGATCGACTTGGTCGTGGTGCTGAGCCAGCGGATGCCCGCGCGCCGCATCATGGCCTCGGCCTCGCTGACCTCGTGGCGGCAGTTCTCGAGGCTGGCATAGCGCGAGTTCGGCCGGCGCTCGTTGCGGATCTCGCTCAGGCGCTCGGGCTGGATCGTGAGGCCGAAGATCTTCTTGCGATGCGGAATCAGCGCGGGCGGCAGCTGGCGGCGGTCGAAATCCTCGGGGATCAGCGGGTAGTTGGCGGCCTTGAGGCCGTGCTGCATCGCCAGGTAGAGCGAGGTCGGCGTCTTGCCGCTGCGGCTCACGCCCACCAGGATCACGTCGGCGCCCTGCAGGTCGCGGTTGCTCTGGCCGTCGTCGTGCGCCAGGCTGAAGTCGATGGCCGCGATGCGCGCGGTGTATTCCTTGCTCTTGCTGACGTCGCTGAAGCGGCCGATCCGGTGGTTGGACTTCATCGCCAGCTCGATCTCCAGCGGCCGCACGAAGGTGCCGAACATGTCGAGCAGCATGCCCTTGCAGCCGGTTTCGATCACGCCCAGCACGTCCATGTTGGCCAGCGTGGTGAAGACGATGGGGCGCTGACCCTCGATTTCGGCCGTGTGGTTGATCTGCCGCACCGCCTGGTGGGCCTTGTCGACCGTGTCGGTGAAGGGCAGCCGGATGTGCCTGGGCTTGATTTCGAACTGCGCCAACACGGCGTTGCCGAAGGTTTCTGCGGTGATGCCGGTGCCATCGGAGACGAAGAAGACAGAGCGTGTGGTCATGATGAGGCGGTTTTGTCCTTCTGCACGACCGGCGAGGTCGCGCCTACAATCCGGCCCATTATCGAGATTTCGTCCGGCCGGACGTCACTTTCTCGACACCCTATCTACATCCCATGTCCACCGCGCCCGCACCCAAAGCAACGACAACGATCGTGCAGCGCCGTCCGCATGCGGCACCGGTTTCAACTTCTGGAGCTTTCCCATGTCTGCACTTTTCGACGCGACCGCCTTGGTCGTTCCGTTTGAAAACCTGAGAATGACCGACGTCGAGTCGGTCGGCGGTAAAAACGCCAGTCTCGGCGAGATGATTTCCCAGCTGCCGCAAGGCGTGCGCGTGCCCACGGGCTTCGCGACCACGGCCCATGCGTTCCGCGAATTCCTGGCCCACGACGGCCTGGCCGACAAGATCAGCAAGCGCCTGGCCGCGCTCGACACCGAGGACGTGCGCGCGCTGGCCGTGGCCGGCGCCGAGATCCGCGCCATGGTCGAGGCCCAGCCCTTCCCGGCCGACCTGCAGAAAGCCATCGGCGACGCCTTCGCCACGCTGAGCGCGGGCAACCCGGCCGCCTCGTTCGCCGTGCGTTCCTCGGCCACCGCCGAAGACCTGCCCGACGCTTCGTTCGCGGGCCAGCAGGAGACCTTCCTCAACGTGGTCGGCATCGACGACGTGCTGCACAAGATGAAGGAAGTGTTCGCTTCGCTCTACAACGACCGTGCGATCAGCTACCGGGTGCACAAGGGCTTCGCGCACGACGTGGTCGCGCTGTCGGCCGGCGTGCAGCGCATGGTGCGCTCCGACCTGGGTGCGGCCGGCGTGATGTTCACCATCGACACCGAGTCGGGCTTCGAGGACGTGGTCTTCATCACCTCCAGCTACGGCCTGGGCGAGACGGTGGTGCAGGGCGCCGTCAACCCCGACGAGTTCTACGTGCACAAGCCGACCCTCAAGGCCGGCAAGCGCGCGGTGATCCGCCGCAACCTGGGCTCCAAGCTGATCCAGATGGAGTTCGCCACGCCGGAAGAGAAGAAGGCCAGCGGCAAGCTGGTCAAGACCACCGACGTCAAGGCCGAGCAGCGCAACCGCTATTCGCTGAGCGACGCCGACGTCGAGCAGCTGGCCAAGTACGCGCTGGTGATCGAGGAGCATTACGGCCGCCCGATGGACATCGAGTGGGGCAAGGACGGCACCGACGGCCACCTCTACATCCTGCAGGCGCGTCCCGAAACGGTGAAGAGCCAGCAGCAGGGCAAGCCCGAGCAGCGCTACAAGCTGCTGGGCCGCGGCGCGGTGCTGGCCGAAGGCCGTGCCATCGGCCAGAAGATCGGCACCGGCCCGGTGCGCCTGGTGCACAACATCAGCGAGATGGACAAGGTGCAGGCCGGCGACGTGCTGGTCACCGACATGACCGACCCCAACTGGGAACCGGTGATGAAGCGTGCCGCCGCCATCGTGACCAACCGCGGCGGGCGCACCTGCCATGCGGCCATCATCGCGCGTGAACTCGGCATTCCGGCCGTGGTGGGCTGCGGCGACGCGACCGACCTGCTCAAGGAAGGCACGCTGGTCACCGTCAGCTGCGCCGAGGGCGACACCGGCTTCATCTACGACGGCCTGCTCGAGACCGAGGTGACCGAGGTCCAGCGCGGCGAGATGCCGCCGGTCGACCTGAAGATCATGATGAACGTGGGCAACCCCCAGCTGGCCTTCGACTTCGCGCAGCTGCCCAACCACGGCGTGGGCCTGGCCCGGCTCGAGTTCATCATCAACAACAACATCGGCGTGCACCCGAAGGCGATCCTCGACTACCCGAACGTCGACACCGACCTGAAGAAGGCGGTCGAGTCGGTGGCGCGCGGCCACGCCTCGCCGCGGGCCTTCTACGTCGACAAGGTGGCAGAAGGCATCGCCACCATCGGCGCGGCCTTCTGGCCCAAGCCGGTGATCGTGCGCCTGTCGGACTTCAAGTCCAACGAGTACCGCAAGCTGATCGGCGGCAGCCGCTACGAGCCGGAAGAAGAGAACCCGATGCTGGGCTTCCGCGGCGCGGCGCGCTACGTCAGCGACGAGTTCCGCGAGGCCTTCCTGATGGAATGCGAGGCGCTCAAGCGCGTGCGCAACGAGATGGGCCTGACCAACGTGCAGATCATGGTGCCCTTCGTGCGCACCCTGAAGCAGGCCGAGCGCGTGACCGACCTGCTGGCGGCCGAAGGCCTCAAGCGCGGCGAGAACGAGCTCAAGATCATCATGATGTGCGAGGTGCCGAGCAACGCCATCCTGGCCGACGAGTTCCTGCAGTACTTCGACGGCTTCTCGATCGGCTCGAACGACCTGACCCAGCTCACGCTGGGCCTGGACCGCGATTCCGGCCTGGAGCTGCTGGCGGCCGACTTCGACGAACGCGACCCGGCCGTCAAGGCCATGCTGAGCCGCGCCATCAAGGCCTGCAAGGCGCAGGGCAAGTACGTCGGCATCTGCGGCCAGGGCCCCAGCGACCACCCGGACTTCGCGCTGTGGCTGGCCAACGAGGGCATCGAATCGATCTCGCTGAACCCCGACAGCGTGATCGACACCTGGCAGCAGCTCGCCAAGCGCTGAGTTGCCTGCACCGTGGCGCGGGCCGGTCCCGCGCCATGGCGAGTCCTTCCAGGCGCGCGCGTGCAATGGCGCGACCCTGTTGCATCGGATGCAATTTGAAGCAAATAGACTTTTTGCTGTCAAACTGGCTGTTCGAGACAACACGCTTGGAAGGCACCATGATTCTTCTCAAGACAGAAGCGGGCCAACGGGTCTTCAAGGACCGTTCGATCCGCCTGACACCGCGGCAGCGTTCCGCCTTCATTCTTTTCGACGGCCAGCGCTCGGTCGACGACGTGCTGGGCGCGGGCATGGGTATCGCGCGCGAGGACATCGAGCAGATGGTCGAACTGGGCCTGCTGGGCCAGCCGGGCGCGGCGGTGGCGGCGCCCCGCGATGCAGCAGCTGCAGCAGTGGCGCCGGCGCCCGTCGCGCCCGTCGACGCTGCGCGCTCGCCCCAGCAGCGCTACCAGGACGCCTACCCGGTCGCCACCCAACTGACCGGCGCGCTCGGCCTGCGCGGCTTCCGCCTCAACCTGGCGGTGGAGGGCACGGCTTCCTATGAGGAACTGCTGGCGCTGGCGCCAAAGATCCGGGCCGCCGTCGGCCCGGACAAGGCCGAAATGCTGGACCGCGCGCTGGGCCTCGGCGTCGATTCCTAGGCTTTCACGGCCATGTTGCTATAATCGCCGGCTTTGCCTTGCCACACTGCGCCGACGCTGCGGGTGGCTTTAACCCTTCTACGGAAGATCCACAAGGAGTGCCATGCGTCATTACGAAATCATTTTGCTGATCCATCCGGATCAGAGCGAGCAAGTTCCGGCCATGCTGGAGCGCTACAAGGGCCTGATCACGACCGGCGGCGGGAAGATCCACCGCGTCGAAGACTGGGGCCGTCGCCAGCTGGCGTACCAGATCAACAAGCTCAACAAGGCGCACTACCTGTGCGTCAACATCGAGGCTGAACAGGCCGTGATGGCCGAGCTGGAACACGCGTTCAAGTTCAACGACGCCGTGCTGCGTCACCTGACCGTCCAGAAGAAGAAGGCCGACACCGGTCCTTCGTCGATGATGAAGACGGTCGAACGCGAAGAAGCCCGCAAGGCTCAGCAGGCCGAATACGCTGCCAACAACAACTGATGATGTGTCTCCGGCTGCCGCGGTCAATCAGCTCCTGCTGACGGCCCGCGTCGTCGAACTCGGTACCCTGCGGTTCACCCCCGCGGGCCTGCCCGCCCTGGACCTGAAGCTCGAACACGAGTCGACGGTGCAAGAGGTCGGAAGGCCCCGGCAGGTCAAGGCGGTCCTCAAGGCCGTCGCCTTCGGCGCAGTGGCCGAACGGTTCGCGACGCAGGCGCTGGGAAGTCTCTGGCGATTCAGGGGCTTTCTGGCGACACCCGGCTCGGCCAAGCACCCGGTGCTCCACATCCAGGATTTTCAGCAAGATTAATTTTCGAAGAGAGGTCCCGAAATGGCCACGTTCAAGAAATTCAACAAAGACAAGCGCCCCAAGCGCAACACCCAGTCGCTGCTGTTCAAGCGCAAGCGTTTCTGCCGCTTCACGGTCGCTGGCGTCGAAGAGATCGACTACAAGGACATCGACACGCTGCGTGACTTCATCAGCGAAAACGGCAAGATCATCCCCGCACGCCTGACCGGCACGCGCGCGATCTACCAGCGTCAGCTCAACACCGCCATCAAGCGCGCGCGCTTCCTGGCCATGGTCCCGTACAGCGACCAGCACCGCGTCTAAGGGGAATACACATGCAGATCATTCTTCTGGACAAGGTCGTCAACGTCGGCGCCCTGGGCGATATCGTCAAGGTCAAGGACGGCTACGCACGCAACTTCCTGATCCCGTCGGGCCGCGCCCGCCGCGCCACGGAAGCCAACAAGGCCGAATTCGAAGCCAAGCGCGTCGAGCTCGAAAAGGCTGCGGCCGCCAAGCTGGCCGATTCGCAAGCCCAAGGCGAGAAGCTCGCCGGCACGGCAGTCAAGATCACGCAGAAGGCCGGCGTCGACGGTCGTCTGTTCGGTTCGGTCACCAACGGTGACATCTCCGAAGAGCTGAACAAGCTCGGCTACAAGGTCGTGAAGTCGCAAGTGCGCATGCCCAACGGCCAGATCAAGGTCGTCGGCGACAGCACCGTCAGCGTCGCGCTGCACACCGACGTGGTGGTCGACATCACCGTGTCGGTCTACGGCGAAACCGCCTGATCGTCGCTCGCGCTTCGTGCGCGTCGCAGAAGCCGCCTTCGGGCGGCTTTTGTTTTTCCGGATGACCCTGCCGCGGGTTGTCCTCGTCGCTGCACCGGAAGATCACACCTTATCCACAGTGTTGTCCCGTGCGCAGCCCTGCCGCGCGCCGTAGCATCGGTGATTGCAAGGAAAGCCCATGTCCGCCGTTTTCTCCTATGCCGACAATGACTCGTCGGGCGATCGCGAAGTCGCGAAGCTACGCATCCCACCGCATTCCATCGAGGCCGAATCCAGCGTACTGGGCGGGCTGCTGCTCGACAACGGCGCCTGGGACCGGATGGGCGACCTGCTGGTCGACGCCGACTTCTACCGCTACGAACACAAGCTGATCTACGGCGCCATCGGCACGCTGATCAACGGCTCCAAGCCGGCCGACGTGATCACCGTGTTCGAGCACCTGGAGAACCTCGGCAAGGCCGGCGAAGTGGGCGGGCTGCTGTACCTCAACTCGCTCGCGCAGTACGTGCCGAGCGCAAGCAACATCCGCCGCTATGCCGAGATCGTGCGCGAGCGCTCGATCCTGCGCAAGCTGGTGACGGCCGCCGACGAGATCTCGACCGAGGCCTTCAACCCGCAGGGCAAGGCGGTCGACAAGCTGCTCGACGAGGCCGAGCAGAAGATCTTCAACATCGGCGAAGAGGGCTCGCGCTCGAAGCAGGGCTTCCAGGGCATGGACACCCTGGTGCTGGAGCTGCTCGACCGCGTGACCGAGATGGCCGACAACCCGGCCGACATCACGGGCGTGCCGACCGGCTTCATCGACCTCGACCGCATGACCTCGGGCTTCCAGGCCGGCGACATGATCGTGCTGGCCGCGCGCCCCTCGATGGGCAAGACCGCGCTGGCCATCAACATCGCCGAGAACGTGGCGCTCAACGAAGGCCTGCCCGTGGCCATCTTCTCGATGGAAATGGGTGCCTCGCAGCTCGCGGTGCGGATCGTCGGCTCGATCGGCCGCATCGACCAGACCCACCTGCGCACCGGCAAGCTCACCGACGAGGAATGGCCGCGCCTGACCGAAGCGATCGAGAAGCTGCGCACCATCTCGCTGCACATCGACGAGACGCCGGGCCTGACCACCAGCGAACTGCGCGCGAACTCGCGCCGGCTCGCGCGCACCTGCGGGCAGCTGGGCCTGATCGTGGTCGACTACCTGCAGCTGATGAGCGTGTCGACCTCGATGAACGACGAGAACCGCGCGACGGCCGTGGGCGAAATCTCGCGCGGCCTGAAGATGCTGGCCAAGGAACTGAAGTGCCCGGTGATCGCGCTGTCGCAGCTCAGCCGCGGCGTGGAATCGCGCACCGACAAGCGCCCCATGATGAGCGACCTGCGCGAATCGGGCGCCATCGAGCAGGACGCGGACGTGATCATGTTCATCTACCGCGACGACTACTACGACAAGAACAGCAAGGAGCCCGGCGTGGCCGAGGTGATCATCAGCAAGCAGCGGAACGGCCCGACGGGCACGGTCAAGCTGGCCTTCCTCAAGTCGATCACCAAGTTCGAGAGTCTGGCCATGGGTGGCGGCGGCGGCGACTTTTGAGCGTGCCGTCGACGGCGCCGGCCCGTCTGCCGCAACCGGCCCAGTTCGTGGTCCGGGGCATCGTGCCCACCG
Organism: Variovorax sp. J2P1-31; assembly: GCF_030317215.1. NCBI lineage: Bacteria > Pseudomonadati > Pseudomonadota > Betaproteobacteria > Burkholderiales > Comamonadaceae > Variovorax > Variovorax sp. J2P1-31. The sequence continues at coordinate 2,389 of NZ_JASZYA010000003.1, read as the reverse complement.
CGGAACAGGCAGCGATCCAGATCGCGCCCGAGAACACGATCATCATCGAGGCCAATGCGGGCGCGGCCAAGACCACCACGCTGGCGCTGCGCATGGCCGAATCGTGGACCCGCGGCGTCCAGCCCCGGGACTGCCTCGCGCTGACCTACACCGACGAGGCGCGCGAGGCGCTCACCCTGGCGCTGGGCCGCATCGGCGTGCCGGCGGCGGTGGTGCGGCAGTTCGGCATCGAGACCTTCGAATCCTTTTCGCGCTCGGTGCTGCGTGAACTCGACGGCGCGCTGGTCCCGGTCAGGCCCGACGCCGAGGCGCTCAAGGGCGCGGTGTGGGAAGCCATCGAGACCGTCGCCGGCAACGAATCGGAGCGCTGGCGCAGCGAGCTGGTGATTCCCTCGATGGGCGACAACGCCACCGTCGAGGCCTTCCTGCAGGTCGACCTGAACCTCAAGGGCCGCATGCTGCTGGACCTGGGCGAGCACGAGGGCGCGACCGACCCGGCCTTCGCCGCCTCGCTGGGCTGCGACTACACGCTGCTCAAGATCTTCAAGGCCTACGAGCGGATCCGGCGCGGCGGCCACCCGGACCATCCGGTGTTCCGCGGCCCCTTCGACGCCACCTACGACCTGGCCCGCGCCATCCTCGAGGGCGAACTGCCCGAGTCGCTCGCGGCCTGGCCGCAGCGCGTGAAGATGGTGATGGTCGACGAGATGCACGACATGAACCAGGCGATGCACCTGATCCTGTCGAAGCTGCTGGGCACGCACCGCTTCTTCTGCGGCGTGGGCGACGTGGACCAGGTCATCTATTCGGCGGCGGGTGCGGACGCACGCTTCCTGGGCGACGAGATCGAGCGCACCAACGCGCGCCGCATCCGGCGCTATGCGCTCACGGCCAGCTTCCGCTACGACGCGTCGCTGGCCCGGGCGGTGTCGCGCTTCAAGCAGAAGAAGTGCGCATCGGCCAGCGCGCACGCGACCACCGTGCGGACCCAGGTCTACGACGACGACGGCGCGCAGAGCTGCGAAAACCTGCTGGTCGAGGAGATCCGGCAGGCCAAGCTGGGGCGCAAGCGGCAACCTGCGTTCGCGGTGCTGCTGCGGCATCCGGACCAGTCGGTCGAGCTGGAGAACGCCCTGCTCGCGGCCGACATCGCCTATACGACGCGCGGCTTCGACAGCTACCTGATGCGCCCCGAGATCCTGCTGGTGCGCGGCCTGCTGGCCGTGGCGGCCGACCGCTTCACCAGCATCGACGATCCGCAGACGCGGCGGCGCGTGGTCGAGGCCTTCGTGTTCTTCTGCGACGTGCGCATCAGTTCGACGGGGCAGGAGAACCGCACGCAGCGCGAGCTGCTCGAGGATGCGATCCGCTATGTCACGGACAACCCGCTGATCCTCAAGCTCTTCTTCGAGAACCAGGTGCTCAAGGGTGTCACGCCCGTGGTGGCGCAGCGCCTGCGCGCCGCGGTGCAGATCGCCCAGACGGCCTCGGGCCCGCAACTGCTCGAACGCGTGGTGACGGCCTTGCGCATGGACCTGCTCGCGGCCGGTGCCTTCGTGCAGGAGGCGCGGCGCGCGGAAGTGCAGGGCAACCTGCGCGGCCTCGCGCATTCGGCCCAGCGCTTCGCCACGCCGGCCGACTTCTTCCAAAGCCTCAACGATGCCGAGATCAAGCAGCGCACGCTGCGCAATGCCTCGGCGGGGGTGCTGCTGGCCGATGTGGCCTCGGTCAAGGGACTGGAGTTCGAGCATGTGGCCTTGCCTTACCTGAAGCAGGGCGAGTTCCCCGGTGACCGGGGCACGCCGCTGGAGGAGGAGAACCTCTTCTATGTGGGCATGACCCGCGCGCGCAACTCGCTGAGCCTCTATGCGCATCGCGCGCAGCCCAGCGGCTTTGTCGCGCGCCTGCGTTGAGAACGCATGCCCAGGTCGCACGGTCACATCCTGGGTGTGCGTCCCTGCGAAAAGCTCACAGGAACGTGCGGCGCCCGATCCGCGCGCCCCTCGAAGTGAGCCATGCCTCCGCAACGGTGCAGATTCTTCAACTTTCTGCCTGAGTGCTTCGAAATCCTTCCGCTTTGGCATATACTCGTGGGCTTCGCTCAGCAGACGTCACGTACGAAAGCAGATCGGGGTGGAGTCGGAAGGCTTCACTCTGATGAGCAAAGAAAAAAGCCGAAAGGTTTGACGAAGTCACCAAAACCGAGTCATAATCGAAGGCTGCGCTGAAAACGAATCGCGGTTGAGCTTCAGGAAGACGAGAGTCGAGTGAAGCAAGGCGGTGAAGAAAAAGAAAGCGAAAAAAGTTTGACGGTTCTGTAAAAACCGTGATAGACTACAAGGCTTCGCTGATCGCAGCGAACGCAAGCAGAAGACGGTAGATGTCTGAT